>NZ_JBOZRA010000003.1:0-544591 GCF_050847465.1 Endobacterium panacihumi
TCCGCCGGTTCGGGTCGACCGCACCGAAGGGCAAGCCGGCACGGGGCCGGAACCGCTTCGGCTCGAAAGGAAGAAACATGGCCAAGCCCGCAACCAATCCTCGCCAGACCGCCCGGGTCGTGCAGCTCCGCAAAGGCGCAACGGTCGAAATGGTCCGCCTCACCTGCCCGGACAGCGCCCAGGCGATCAAGATCGCCGAGAGCTTCGGGACCGCGGTCATCGACAGCGACGGGATCCGCGACCTCCACGAACGGCTCATCACCGAGACAGCAAGCTGCTTAAGCGAAGGTCTTGGCGAACGTGCCATGCAGATCCACCTGCAGCGGATCGTCGGTGCCTATGTCGGCTCCGCCCACGGTGCCGGGCAATTCTACAGCAACGCCGTCACCCAGGCACGCGATGCCACAGCCAAGGCTGCGAACGACGCCCGCGACGAGGATCTGGACGGTCCCGTCGGTTACGACAGCGCCGCCCACCGCAAGCGGGAGTTCGCAGCCGATATGGGCATCCAGGCCCATGCGTTGCGGATGGCAGCCGAAGGAGCCGTCGCCGCCTACAAGCACATTATTGGAGAGAGCTGGAAGCCTTTCGATCGCCCGGTCGAAAATCCCGGGCAGTCCGTCGATCGCAAGGCAGCTGAGGCACAGATGTCCGCCTTCGACTAAGGACACGCACCAAGGTGGGGCTTCGGCCCCGCCTCTCCATCCGTCATTCAACAATGAGAGGTGGCGTGCCACCGCTCATTGTTGTTGCGGCTGCAATTCAAGTCACCGCTTTCCCTCGCCCTTGGCGACGGGAATGAATGGGCTGGGGAACTCTGTATCATCGGGCAGCTCGGCGAGCTTCGCCGTCAGTTTGCGAATCCGGTCGATCGAAAAGGCGTTGTCGGCGAACCACAACTCGATCACCGCAGGATCAAGCGAATCGACCATGGCGGAGGTTGGGACAGCGCAACCGGATGCCCTGATGGTGCGAATGTTTTCCTGATAGCGCCGGATACGCTCTTCCATGGGAAGCTCCGGACCATGTTTCAAAAGCTTCTCTTTGGGCCATTCTGGCATGTCTGGATCCCCTGCCCCGCCAATCGCTTCGACATCCGGGCTCGCGCGGAAATTGAAACGTGGACACGGTTCTAGCACGCCAATGTCGTGTTGTGAGCGCGATAATTTCGCACGGATTTGCGGTTGGCCGCCACTGAACGTAGTCCCGTCTCGTGCTTCGGACCTGCAGGAGCCGTCGGCGCCAGGCAACGGCTTCGCCGTCCTCCACGCTGTTGCGGCCGTTCCGGTGCCTGGCCCCGCCTTCGGGGCTCCTGCCTTCTGCCTCCGCGACGGGACCGCGATTGGCGCGGTTCCTGAAATTATGGAGACGGAAATGAGCAGGAAAAATGAAACCCATCGTGCCGACGTCTATACGCGCATCACCGACAAGATTGTCGGGGACTTGGCCGCCGGGGTCCGCCCCTGGATGAAACCCTGGAGCACCGGAAACATGGACGGGCGCATCACGCGACCGCTGCGTCACAACGGTCTAGCCTATTCCGGCATGAACGTGCTTCTGCTCTGGTCGGAACAGATGGCGCGCGGTTTCGTCTCGCCAATGTGGATGACATTCAGGCAGGCGCTGGAGCTCGGCGCGAACGTCCGCAAAGGCGAGATCGGTTCTATGGTCGTCTTCGCCAGCCGCTTCACAAGATCCGAGGCGGACGGCAAAGGCGGAGAGATCGAGCGTGATATTCCTTTCCTCAAGGCTTATACCGTCTTCAATCTCGAACAGATCGACGGGCTACCCGACCACTATCATCACCACGAGGAGCCGGTTCTCGACCCCATTGAACGGATCGGCACCGTTGAGCGTTTTTTTCGTGGGACCGGAGCGGTCATCCGACATGGCGGCAGACAGGCTTTCTACGCGCCGGGCTCGGATCATATCCAGATGCCGCATTTCGAGACGTTCAAGGATGCGGCAAGCTATTACGCCACGCTCAGCCATGAAGCCACGCATTGGACGGCGCCGCAACACCGCGTCGGGCGTGATCTGTCGCGATATGCCAGGGACAAAAGTGAGCGTGCGCGCGAAGAACTGATTGCCGAACTTGGAAGCTGCTTCCTCTGCGCCGATCTCGGCATCGTGCCGGAACTTGATCCACGGCCCGATCACGCATCCTATCTGCAGTCCTGGCTGTCGGTTTTGGCCAATGACAAGCGGGCTATTTTCCAGGCGGCCGCGCATGCGCAGCGTGCCATCGCGTTTCTGCATGGATTGCAGGATGAGGCTATGGAAGGGCAGCGAGCCGCTTGATGTGACGCAAACCTTGCGAGCCGGTGAAGGTACCGGCTTGCGATCTGTCAGGACCGGCCGGCCTCGGTAACCGGCGCCCCATCGCGCATCTGTCCCGGATTGGAGGGCATATCGAAGTCCGGATCCGGCTTCAGGTTCAACGTTCCCCATATCGATGGTTTCTCGGGCGCCGTTTTGGGCTTTCGAGACGATTTGATCTCAACGATGAACGGCCTTGTCTGCTTTGCCATTGGTCCTCCGCCTGGCGAATCGATGCGCTAAGATAGCGTTGGCACTGATAGAGACAAGCCGGTGCGTGTCGGAGTTTTCAACCGGTTGCGAGCCGGACATCAAGGCGGGACCTGTTCGACGGAATCAGCCGTGGGGTGTGTGTTGATCCTGCGTGGAGCGTCGCCATGGACTGGTTCCTTAGAGACGACTTGCTGGCCACCCATCTGCGGGCTCGATGAGGCATGTCTGACCGAAGACCGGCTTTGCCTCGATCGGTCTTCCGCAACGGCACTGCCACTTTTCTAAACCCCTGTCGGCTGAGCCGACATTCCTCGCCAACTCACAAAAGTGGCAGTTGCCGCCCTCCATTTCATTTCGTCCTTATCAGGTGCGGTCCGATCGTCCCCGGTCTGAACGACAGCCATCGAGGCCGCGATGGGCGCGGCCCGAAACACGAAAAGGAACTCAGACAATGGCTACCATTGGCACTTTCACCACTGCAGACTACGGCTTCACCGGTTCGATCCGCACTCTCGCCCTCAACGTCAAGGCTCGCATCTCCCGGGTGGAAAACCCCTCCGACAAGGGACCGCATTTCCGCATCTACGCCGGCAATGTCGAGCTTGGTGCGGCCTGGCAGAAGACGTCAGAGCAGGGCCGCGACTACCTCTCGGTCAAGCTGGATGACCCGAGCTTCCCGGCTCCGATCTACGCGACGCTCGCGGAAGTCGAAGGTGAAGACGGCCTCCAGCTTATCTGGTCCCGCCCGAACCGGGACTGAAACCAGATGGCCCCGCCCGAAAGGGCGGGGCCCACCGATTGATCGGATGCTCGGCTTGAAGATGGTGTCCGCGGGCTGTTAAGAAAGCATCGCTGCAGCCGCCATAGAGTCGTTGAAAATTCGCGCTTTCACCTTCAACGTATCAATATGCGGATCAGGCACGGATCTCCCGCGATCGTAAAATCGGCGTCGGACCGGGTATACAATCTCTCTTATTCGGTCACCGACCCGGCAGCCCTGTGCGGGTGTTTTTGCCTAACTTATGCACGGACAGTGCACAGTTATAAGATGCGCTGAGGGGCGGCCCCTTGGGTTACGTCTGGCGGGCCGGAGGTGGTGTCTGCTCTCGCGTGTCTGATTGATATGCACCGCCTATCACCGCATTGCCCCACATCTCATCCGACATATGCAGGTTGGTAAACTCGCAGGATCGCCTAGTTCACGAACGGACCTGCTGTTCTTTGCCTGTGGGAATGAGCACTCCCTTGTTCCCGAAGCTCTAAAATCATGCGCATCAAACCTATACGCGATATCGCCTTTTTATCATGGAGCTGAAGCCGAACATGGTATTCATGAGGAAGGAATGATGCAGGTTTCTACAATGAGGCGCGCTGCTTCATAACCTGCCTGCCTGTCGAGGTTTTTGTGGGATATCCATCAAAACTGCGACCGGTTTCCACCGCTGCGAGCCGCAACACCTAGCGCGAATGAATGACGATAGGGGCCGCCTTCATCGGCCCTCGTAACGATCGATGAGTTTGCGCAATTGCGCATTCTGGAGTTTCAGCTTTTCGGCAAGCTGTTTGCGCAGCGCTTCGATGTCCCGGTCAAGATCGGTCATCTCATCCGAGTGCGATTTGGGTGCGGTTTTAGCCACCTGCGCCAGCGCGACAGCCGGAGGTGCGATTTCTGCATTTTGCCGTGTGGTGACAACGCGTTTGGCTTTGGCAGCTGCCGGTGCCTTCGTGGCCCGCCGGCGTGTCTGAGGTTGAATTGATCGTCCGATCTTTGCCGACGGAGTAACCACGTCCACATCTTGTTCGGCGGTCCGCTGCTGACTGACGCGGGTGGCTGTCGTCAAAGTTTCAGCGTCATTGACTGTTGCCGTGCTCTCGAGGGCTTCCGGCTCGATAACAATTGCCGGTTCGGACGAAGTCGCAACATCGTTTTCTATCGCCGCAGGAGCGGCGTCGGCGCTTGCAGTGGTCTCGTGCGCATCAGTTGCAGCCGGCATTGCCTCGTCGGCCCTTGTCTGCAGTTCTGTCTCGGTTTCGTCCTTGGATGATTTTCCCGACACCAGGTCCGCAAGCATTTTCCATGGTGTTCTCATCGCAATTCAACCTCGATCAAAAGATGGGATGCATCCCGCATCAATAAATGCCGGACCTTCAGAAAAGGTCCGGCCTGTGTTCGTTCCCGATCGTGAGTGTAAGGCCGCGATCGAGTGAAAAAATCAGCCCTTGCCGAGCTTCTTCTTGAGATCTTCATTTTCGGCGCGCAACTTGTCGCCAAGTTCCTTGCGGAGAAGCCTGTTTTCTTCTTCGAGCTTCAGCAGGTCGGAAAACTCGTCGGATACGGCGGCTGCAACAGCCGGTGCCGGGGAGGTTTTAACCGGCTTGGCCACAGCGGCGGGGTTACGCGGCGCCTTGGTTGCCTTTTCGGCTTTTGCGGCCTTGACCAGCTGTGCAGCTGCGGATTTTTCGCCGCGCTTTGCACGGGTCTTCTTGGCAGGTGCTTCTGCTGTGGTCGTTGCAGCAACCGCTTCGGCAGCAGGCTTCTTGCGATTGGGACCACGGGTCTTTTTCGCGACCGGCATGGCCGTGGCAGCTTCCGGCGTAGCAGTTTCGGCGTTGACGCCAATATTCATCTCATCAGCCATCAGTAATCTCCTTGCTGGGCAGGACTCTCATTGATGGACATGCGCGCAGAGTCAACATGTGAAGGCAATGCGACATGTCCAGATGCTTGTTTCAGAGTTAATATATTTGGGCCAACTGGATGCCCCTTCGGCAGCTTAGGAAACGAGATCGATTTACGGACATTCTTTTACCGCCAACTTATCCCGTGGCATGTCTACCTGTCGGTCCGGTTCTGCTGTTTCAGCCACCCGACACAGCCCCTTCACTTCTCCTCCGTATAATTTTACCGAAACCGCACGAGTGCCTTGTGCAGACATCGCATTTCTTGCCGTGGCATAAAGCGCAGGATGGTGTGGACTGAATGCTGCTTGTGGATGTCGCCGAGTTGCTGAAAACTCGCATTCGAGACTTTAGCTTCCTGTTCTTGTCACCGACTTGAATTACGATGCTGGTGTATGGTGTATGACCAGGCATGACCAATGATTCCAAAATCTTTGTCGGCCTGAAGCCAATCCGCAAGAAAGCCGCACCTTCGCCGGATGTTACAGGTCCACGATGCCAATGGGATGGATGCAGCAAGACGGGAACGCATCGTGCGCCGGTCGGGCGTGATGCCGAAGGGCTTTATCTGCTGTTCTGTCTTGAGCATGTAAAGCTTTACAATGCCGGGTACAGTGCCACGGGACAATCCGAAAGCCAGACCGCCCGCTATCAGAAGGAAGCGGCCTCCGGTGCACGCGCGACGCAGGGACAGGTCGCGCGCGAAGCTGAGGAAATCCCCCTCCCCTCGACACAGCGTTCAGGCTCGGCCAAGTCATTGAACGCGCGCAGGAGCGCGGCGCAGCGTCAGGCGCAGAAGGTTGAACTCCAGAAGCGGAAGCTGAAAGTGCTCGAAGCGCGCGCCTTCGAAACCCTGGGCTTGGCCGAGGACGCAAGTGCAGACGAGATCCGTCGTCGCTACAAGGAAAAGCTCAAGATGCATCATCCTGACGCCAACAAGGGTGAGCGGGACACTGAAGGCCAACTTCAGGCATCAATCGAGGCGTACAGGATCCTCAAAATGAACGGTTTCTGCTGACCTTCTCGATAAGCAGTGCGCGGCTTGTGGTGTGAGCGCCGACGGTGCGTCATGCGGGCAAGCCGAACTGCGGAGAATTGGTCGCAGGACCGATTGCTTCGGCTTCCATCAACGCCACTTGTGAGTTTGTAAGGAAGTCGTCATCAGCATGGTCGGTATCTCGAACTTGCTGCCCGGTTTTTTCTTGGCTGCGACGGCAAGTCGGGTCGGCATGATGACCGATCGCGTTGCAGTTCGGACCGAGATGGCAGCGACCAATGCGGCCGGTACGGTGTTTGGCGAAGAAGACTGTACCGTTGGATCCGTGCATTTCACCTGAGATGAACGACTTCCAGCCACTGCGGCGTCCCTTTTCTGTTTTTACCAGCGCTCCTCAGGCGGGCTCGATAAGGCAGGTCTGACCGGCAAGCGGCTTCGCCTCAATCGTCTTCCCGCAACGGCGGTCATGAGATTTCTTGCCCCGGACAGCTTCGCCGCCCTCCTTTCCATCCAACAAATCTCCTGTCCTGCCGCCCTCCATTGCATTGCGGCCCTTCGGGTGCGGACCGATCGTTACCGGTCTTTTGGACTGCTATCGAGGCCGCAATGGAGCGGCTAGATACAGCAAAAGGAACCACGATTATGGCTACGATCGGCACATTCACCTCTGAAAAGAACGGCTTCACAGGTTCGATCCGCACACTCGCTCTCAACGTCAAGGCCCGCATCGCCCGCGTCGAAAACCCTTCCGAAAAGGGCCCGCAATTCCGCGTCTACGCCGGCCCGGTCGAGCTCGGCGCCGCCTGGCAGAAGACTTCCGAACAGGGCCGCGACTACCTCTCGGTCAAGCTTGACGATCCGAGCTTCCCGGCTCCCATCTACGCGACGCTGACGGAAGTTGAAGGCGAAGATGATCTCCAACTCATCTGGTCCCGGCCGAGCCGGGACTAATACCGGACGGCCCCGCCCAAGGCGGGGCCGAACCGTGCTGAAGGACCGGCAAGGTGCCGGGCGGCGTCCGCCCTGGTCGAGAAAGCCTTGGGCGTGACGAACCGACCGCGAGATGTTGGTCGATGAGTTGACGTTGCAGGCGATGAAGTTTGATATCCGGGTAGGGATCAGTGCCTGGGCGCGGACCCGCGTTTGGTCGGGGAATAGCCCCGGTTTCGCTTGCGGCGCGTCAGGTCGAGAAACAGGGCGACCGCTTCTTTTTCGTTCACGAAATAATGGGCCAGTTCCTGCCCTTGCGTGCCAATCCGACCCCAGCGGCGTCGCAGGCAGATTTCTCCGAACAGGGTGCGTTCAATGGCAAGGGCATAAAACCGCGCCATGTTCTTTTGCCGATCGGTTCGCTCGATGTAAATCCGGTAGGGTTGCGTGATCATGGCCGAGATTCGCGCATCGTGAATCTGCCGTCCAACGAGAGTTTTGAATCGGTCAGGTGGCACCGATTCATTCGTGTGATGCCTTCCGGGGGCACCTGCGGCGATGCACATTTTGGTCGGGGTAGACGACCACCGCGCCACGGTTAAACGAGCAGGGATATGACGTCCCTGACCAATCTGCAGACCCCATCCGCAAAGGACCTGGTGGCCGCAGCCTTCACATCAATGGCGCAAAGAAAAGGCCCGCTGAAAAGCGGGCCAGTTTTGTGCGTGAAGCACGGTCTTATCAGTATTTATCAACGACGCTCTTTACTGCGTCCTTGGCTTCGCCCTTTGCCTGCTGAGCGTCGCCCTTCGCTTCTTGTGCGGCGCCCTTGGCCTGCATACTGCGATTGTCGGTAGCATCACCGACCGCCTGCCTCGCCTGGCCGGTCAGCTCGTTGGCCTTGCCGGAAATCTTGTCGGATGTCGAACCCATGGTCGTATCTCTTTCTAAATCATTCTTAAGTGGTGCGGACGGCTGCAAATCGCTACCCGGTCGTAACCGCCGGTAAAGTCCATCGTCGGCTCATCATCAAACCACCTGTGCTACCAACCCGCTGCCATCAGGATCGTTCCGACTTTCGGCAACTCACTTTTTTAAAAACGATCGTGAATTCTTTGCAGGGCATAAAAGAAAAGGGCCTGCGAAACCGCGGCCCTTTGAAATGGGAGGTTGAACCTCCAAAGGGGAGCAGCAAGCGCCGAGGGGGACATTCGACGCACAACTACTATTGGCTAAATGTATGCTCGGTGCCAATCAGGCAAGGCCAGTAGGAGCCACTTGCGGTACGCTTTAACGTTTTTCGCTTGGCTCTGACCGCGTGCGCCCTACGTTCTCTCGCAGGTGGAGGGACAGACAAATGACCTATCAGCGTGCTACGTTGGAGAAAGCTGAACACACGCATTGGGTTTCGGCTGAAATCATGGCAGCCGAGAAAAAGGCCCGTCTCGAAAAGACGGACCGGTTAAGGCAGGTGAGATTGAAGACATTGGCGCAGGTCCTGCAAGGCGCTGACAAGCCCTAGTGCTTTTTGCTCAGTTCTTTTTCGACCTTATCACGGCTGTTGTCGTTTTCCTTGGTGGCGCCCTTCACAGCAGCTTTCGACACGCCTTTCTTGCCAGCCTTCTATCGGACTTCGTGATCCTGACCGCCGGCAACCTCGGCTCGATCCGACACGGAACGCGACACCGTTCTGCATGAGTGGAGCCAAAGCCTTCGACGCAAAGCGGTCGCCTCGCCCGCCACCCACCACGGTTGGCATGACATGGAGCTGCTCGGCAAACGGATTGCGCAGGATCACACCTCTACCCCCGTTGATACGAAGGGCGCGGCAGCTTCCGTGATCGAGGCCGCCAGATTGCTATCATATGTCGAGTGATAGTTGAGAGATGCAATGTTGGATTACGGACCGGGCCGCAGCTTGCCGCGCATCTCCAGATCGTGATGGTTAAGCTCATCGACCATTTCGTTGACCTGTTCATCCGATAGGCCGTCCATGACGATGCCACCGACGAAAATCGGCAGGCCGGTGAAGATATCAATGAGCGCCCATGCGTCAGCATACACCCTGCTGGCTGCGGCTTGATATCGAAGTGTCTGGCGCGTGACCGTCATCGTAAAAGTCAAATAAGAGGGCGGAGTACGGAGAGGTTTTTATCTCTCTCAACATGGCCCGATTACACCGAGCGGAAAGGCCTGCGTCAATGATGCGCGGTCCCGCCAATTTCGTCGCTTCGCAACGAAATCGGTTCCCCCACGCACCGCAGGCGGCCTTTGGCCGTCATTGACCCAGACCCTCCCTTATCGGTTGGCGACCTTTGTTTTCATTCAAAGGAGCTGACGATGACCACCTACGACCACATTCAGGAACTGAAGGCTGAATACGCAGCGGTTCTGGATCACGCCGAGCGCCGCGAAATCGCAGCTGAGATTGCGACGGCCGAGGCCAAACTTGCCGAGAAAGAGGCCGCTTTCGAAGCGCTGATCGCCGACGAGCCGCCCCATTGAGGGCGGCTCATCTATTGGCGTCATCATCCGGGGTCAATTAACACCCCGTTTTGAAAAGACACGGAAATCGTGCTTCGCATTCTTTCGTGCCGCGTCGATCGGAGCCTATCGTGAGGCGACGGCGGACTTCGACTAACTCTGTCGACGGTCCGATTGGTGTACCAATGCTACTGCCAGCACAGCAATAGGCGCCAGCACTGGTGTGGGCAATCCGTGTCGGGGGTGAGAAACGGCGAATGAGAAGAGGCCCCGCAATGCGGAGCCTCAATCCCTTGATCCTACTGCGATCACATCCGGGTCGGCGTGCCGCCGTAGCAATCATCGACACGTCGATCGCCGGAGCGATACCACGTATCGTCCTCCAGATCGGCGTAGCGCGGAGCGCCCGTGATCTGGTCCTTGGTCAAATCGATCCGGTAGCCATCCAGCCCTTCGTCATAGGCCAGCTTGTCCCATGGAAGCGGGTAATAATCATCACCAATCCTCATGAAGCCACCGAAGCTTAGGACAGCGTAGGCCACTCGACCGTCGCGCTTCTCAAGAAGAATGCGCTGGATCGAGCCGATACGTTTTCCGTCGGCACCGTAGACCTTTGTGCCTTCGACCTTGTCGCACGCGATCAATGAGTGGGTATCCTTGACGTAAGGATCCTGACCGGTAACGCGATTTTCCTGATTCAGCATATCTGCCTCCTCTTCGTTGGTTTTAGGTACGTACAGCCAACAGAACGGCGCGACGATTGTACCATACTAATCCTAAGCTGATAGCGTTGTGTATCATGGGAGTGATACGATGGCTGATGAAGTTGCAGACCTCACCAAAACGCTCATTTGGACAGCCGATATGGTTTCGCAAGCGAGCGGACGAGACCTCAAACGGATCGCCGGTGCGTATGTGGAAGCTCAGACGCATGTGGCAGGCATTGAGAAGGCAGATGGCGACGCACGGCCCCCAATTGTGGCTTGCTTCAAGAAATCCGATGAGTACCGCGCAACGGATGACATCGCCCGTGTGGGTTGGATCCTGACCGCCTTACAGGAGCGGGAAAATGAGGGGGATCCGCCCAGATGGCGAAAACTCCGAAAGGTCATCGCCAGGTCAGTAAAAGCGCTACCCATCGATGGACCGACCTTCCACTGATAGATCATTGAACGCGGAAGCTTAGCGGAACGTTTTTGCCGGGGGAAGTCGGTCCCGCGTCCCGCGTTGCGGCCGCTATGCTGACGCTCCTGCGGCGTCCCTCTCTCCGTCAAAAGCGTGACGAGAATTCCCGGTTTTCCGGCTCTGCCTGTCGGCGAACCGGCGCTATGCTGAAACCTCCGATGTTCTTCATTGTCTTTCTCGGATCCGGACTGGCGCCGACTGATCCGAGCCCGGGCGGCCGGGCCGCCGTTGGCAAACTGTCGCCCCCGTTTCGACGCGAAGGCGACAGCCAGCCTGTACCCTTTGCAAGAGGGGCTTCCATATTTCAAAATTAGGAAGCACGTTCAATGTAATGAATGGTGGTCCCGCACTGCTTTCACAAAACTGACGGATTTGCAGAAAAATGCCATTATCAGACGCGTGGTATGGCTAGGCCTGGCGCTGACGAGGTCTCCTGATATAGGGCATTTCCATGTTCGCTTGAGCTAACAGTTCATGGCGTTGCTCAGCGGTTCGGCCGCATCTCGGGATTGCTTTCAAGGCACTCAAGTCCGTCACCTATTCCATGGAAAGAATTGTCAGGACCGCAGCGTGCCAGCGTGTCCGGCGTATAATCGGATGTAATGCCTTGCGCCCGTGTCTGCCGTGGTCCCTGCCGCCAGACCCGTTCCCATGTGTGTGAGGAGCTTCGAGGCGGCAGGCAACCGCACGGGCCAAAAGCACTCTTGTCAGTTTTCATCCGAGGTGACGGAAAACCGGTTGCGCTGGACGGAAGCGCGCATGTCATTGCGCCTGAACCAGATCGCGCGGCCGCAGCGCAATGGCGGGTTGCCGGCGGTGAAGACAATCTGCTCATCTCCTCGCATTCGCAAAACCTCATGCGGCTGAATCAAGGGACGGGGCGCCAACTGCTTCGAGCGCGTCTGTGACGATCCCCGTGACTGGAAACTGCGGCTCACCTGGTCGATCTCGACCGTCGTTGTGCCGCACCGGCGAGAAATATAGTCGGCCGTTTCCGGATCGTTGATCGCCGCAAACGAGATCCAGCTTGCGCTCTCGAACCACTTGCTCGACGCATCGCGCCCCCCGTAGGTCTCCCGCATCTGACCGATCGACTGGTAAATCATTGTCAGGGTGATGCCATATTTGCGGCCGGCGTCCCGCGCGGTCTCGAGAATGCGCAGGTAGCCGAGGCGGGCGACCTCGTCGAGGAGAAACAGGGCTCGGCCGTTCATGTCGCCATCGCGGTTGTATATTGCATTCAGGAACGATCCGATGATGACCCGCGCAAGGCCTGCATGGATCTCCAAGGTTTTGAGATCGATATTGATGAAAACGTCGGTCTTGCCCTCGATAACGGCATCGGTCCTGAAGCTCGATCCAGAAACCAGCGCCGCGTAGTTTTTGTAGGAAAGCCAGTGGGTCTCCTTTATCGCGTTGGCATATACGCCGCTGAAGGTTTCTGGCGTCATGTTCACAAAGGCAGCAACATTTTCGCGCACGAACTGCGACTTGGATCCATCGTATATGTCCTGAAGTCTCTGGCGCAGTTTCGGCTCGGGTTCGGATAGATTGGCGCGAACCTGCCGGAGCGTCTGGTGCTCCTTTTCCGTATGGCCGGACAGGCAGACATCGGCGATGATCGCCGTCAGCAACTGCAGGCCAGACGCGCGAAAAAAGTCGTCGCGTACTCCTGAAGCTCGGCCGCTTTCGCTCATGATCCAGGAGGCGACAGCTGCAATGTCCTCTTCTTTCGTGCCGCCAAAGCGCCCGATCCAGTCCAGCACGTTGAACCCGATGCCGGGGTTTTTGGGATCAAGAATGAAGACATCGCGACCTGCATCGCGGCGATGCTCCGACACCATTGGGGCGACTTCGTTCGAGGGATCGAGCACGACAAGGCTTCCACCCCATTTGAGCGCAGTCGGGATCGTTACCGATGTCGTCTTGTAGCCGCCCGAACCCGCAAAGACGATGCCATGCGAGGAGCCAAAGCTGCCATCGAAGCAAAGCAGCGACGACTTGCCGCCTGCGCCCCACGTCTCGGCACTGTCGGCACGAAACGATTGGGCAGCCACACTGTCCTGATCGACGCGATATCGCTCTCCGACGACAATGCCACCATCCTCGGGAAATAGCATTGCCGCCTCCTGCATCTTCATCCAGTCGGCTTCACCATGAAGCGCCCGCTTCCCGACAATCCGCTTGGGTGTTGCGCGTGCAAACGCGGCATTGCCGACAAGTGCCACGCGCAATGCGAAACAACCGGCCATAAGGGCTGCTGCACCACCACAAACGGTTGCCGGATCGAGATAAGACAAAACGGGCTGACGGTCTCCCAACCGTTCGACGAACCCGGCGATGCGGGCCGCCTCGCGCGTCGCCGCGATCGCGATTGTCGCCGCGGCCCCTGACGCTACGCCCCATCCGGCGACGCGAATGCCGATCGCCCCTGCCGTCGCGAAGAGGAATGTTACGCCGGCGAGCGCAGAGCCGAGGTATGGCACGGCAATGCCGATACGTGCGAGAGTCAACCTGGCGGCCTCTGATCGCCCGAAGGAGGCAAGCCACTGCTCGATCCCGGAGACGCCGATCGTGATGGCAATCATCGCAACGCTTGGGAGGATGAGCAGCGCAATCCTATTCGCTGCCATTGCCGAATGCCTCTACGCCGATCGCCGTCAGACGCTGACGTTCGTGATCGTCCTGCCCGAGGCGGTTTCGAAGTTCGATCAGTGCTCCCAACAGCATTGCCCGTTTTTCGAAGCGCAATCCGGCCTTGACGATCAGTCCGCCCAATTCGATCTTGTCGCGCGTGTCCTTCTTGCGCGCTTGCGACGTTGTAATCTTCTGCATGCGCTCATGCCTCGCCAGCGCTGCCTTGAGCCGTGCCAGTTGAGAGCGACGGATCCGATGAGGCGCCTCCTCTTTCCTTGCCGTTCGAGGCAGGCCGTCCCGCGCGAAACCTTTTGGCCAGTTCCTGGAATGCGGCCTGCAGATCGTCTTCGCTGACCTCGATATCTCCAAGGCCAGCCTTCAGGGCGATGCGGCCGATGCGCTCGGCCTCTCGCGTCTCGGCCTGTCTCAGCTGGTCCTGAAGCCGTGCGATCTCCTCGCGGATCTTTGCAGATGGTTTCTTCATTTCCGTTCGGTCCTTTCGTGCTGTTTCGAGATCGAGCAGCATGACAGTCCCGTAGATCGGCGGGACGATCTACTCGCAGAAATGCGAGTTGGCGCAGCCAACGCCGCTGAGCATGATCCATTCCGTTCCGAAGGAGCGGGTCCAAATGGCGCAATTATACGTCTCTGCCGCGACGCCGTGCTTTGATGGCCCTGGCGGGGCCGACGTTCCCAACGAACATTTTGAATTCGTGTGCAAGCAGGAGCCGCCTTCCGTGCCCGTCCCGCATTTCTCCGTCAACGTCGTCGCTCGCGGTTCCGGCCGCAGCGCCGTCCTGTCGGCAGCTTACCGGCACTGCGCGAAGATGGAGTTCGAGCGGGAAGCACGGATCATCGACTATACCCGCAAGCAAGGCCTGCTCCATGAAGAGTTCGCCATCCCAGCCGACGCGCCTCGCTGGTTACAGGACCTGATCGCCGATCGGTCGGTTGCCGGTGCGTCGGAGGCGTTCTGGAACAAGATCGAGGATTTCGAAAAGCGCCATGATGCGCAGCTTGCCAAGGACGTCACGATCGCTTTGCCGCTCGAGCTTTCGGCGGAGCAGAACATCGCTCTGGTGCGGGACTTCGTCGATCGGCACGTCGCGGCCAGGGGAATGATTGCCGACTGGGTCTATCACGATGTCCCCGGCAATCCGCATGTTCACATGATGACGACGTTGAGGCCTCTCGCCGACGATGGTTTTGGTGCAAAAAGGGTTGCGGTTCTTGGCCCGGACGGACATCCGTTGCGCACCGACGCTGGCAAGATCGTCTACGAGCAGTGGGCCGGCGGTGCAGATGATTTCAAGGCGTTTCGCGACGGCTGGTTCGAACATCAGAACAAACATCTTGCACTTGCCGGTCTCGACATTCGCATCGATGGTCGATCCTTCGAGAAACAGGGTATCGAACTGGCGCCGACAATTCACCTCGGCGTCGGGACGAAGGCGGTCGAGCGCAAAGCGGGTGAAACCGGCAGAGAAGTTTCACTCGAGCGGTGCGGGCTGCAGGAGGAGCGGCGCGCTGAAAACGCCCGCAGGATCCAGCGCAATCCCGAGATCGTGCTTGACCTGATAACGCGGGAGAGGAGCGTCTTTGACGAGCGCGATATCGCAAAAATCCTGCACCGATATATCGACGATGCCGCACTCTTCAAGAACCTGATGGTTCGTATCCTACAGAGCCCGCAAACACTTCGGCTCGATCGTGAGCGGCTCGACTTCGTGACCGGTATCCGGGCGCCGGCGAAGTACACGACACGCGAGCTGATCAAGCTCGAAGCCGAAATGGCGCACAGGGCGATCTGGCTTTCCCATCGCTTGTCGCACGGCATCGGCCAGGCGTCATTGGATAGCGTTCTTGCCCGCCATGTTCGGCTGTCTGACGAGCAGAGGTCGGCAGTCGAACGCGTAGCCGGCGGAGAGCGGATTGCAGCTGTCATCGGCCGCGCCGGCGCCGGCAAGACAACCATGATGAGGGCGGCGAGAGAGGCGTGGGAAGCTGCCGGGTACCGTGTTGTCGGGGGCGCGCTTGCCGGCAAGGCGGCCGAGGGTCTGGAGAAGGAAGCAGGTATCGCATCACGGACACTTTCGTCCTGGGATTTGCGATGGAGACAGGATCGCAACAGACTCGATGGCAAGACGATCTTCGTTCTTGATGAAGCCGGCATGGTCCCGTCGCGCCAAATGGCCCATCTTGTCGAGACCGTCACGAAGTCTGGCGCCAAGCTCGTGCTGGTCGGCGATCCAGAGCAGCTTCAGCCCATCGAGGCGGGGGCTGCATTCCGGGCAATCTCCGATCGGATCGGTTATGCGGAGCTGGAAACGATATACCGGCAACGCGAGCAATGGATGCGTGATGCCTCCCTCAACCTTGCTCGAGGCAAGGTGGCTCTCGCGCTCGATGCATATCAATCACAAGGACGGTTGATCGGCGCCAAGCTCAAGGTCGATGCAATCTCGAAACTCCTTGCTGATTGGGACCAGGATTACGATCCCGCCAAGTCTTCCCTGATCCTTGCTCACCTTCGCCGGGATGTGCGGATGTTGAACGAGCTGGCACGTGCAAAGCTTGTCGAGCGTGGCCTCGTCGACGCGGGTTCTGCCTTCATGACTGCCGACGGTTTGCGGGCGGTTGCCGCTGGCGACCAGATCGTGTTTCTCAGAAACGAAGGTACTCTCGGCGTCAAGAACGGGATGCTGGGCAAAGTGATCGATGCGGCTCCCGGCAGGATCGTTGCCGCTGTCGGTGAAGGCGAGCACCGGCGCGAGATTTCGATCGAGCAGCGCTTCTACAACAACATCGACCATGGCTATGCCACCACTATTCACAAAAGCCAGGGTGCGACGGTCGATCGGGTCAAGGTGCTCGCGTCTCTCTCTCTCGATCGGCACCTGACCTATGTGGCCATGACCCGTCACCGTGAAAATCTCGACGTCTATTATGGTCAACGGTCATTCGCCAAGGCTGGCGGTCTCATTGAACTCTTGTCGCGGAAAAACGCCAAGGAGACCACGCTCGACTACGCCGATCGAGGCCTCTATCGCCAGGCGCTGCAATTTGCAGAAGCGCGTGGTCTTTATCTCGTCAATGTCGCCCGCACCCTCGTCCGCGACCATCGCGAATGGACACTCCGCCAGAAACAGAGCCTGGTCGACCTCGGCCAGCGACTTGCCGCCATCGGGGCACGGCTTGGCCTGATCGCGCCACCCAAGAGAACCCAGTCCCCCACCACGAGTAAGGAGGCCAGACCCATGGTATCCGGCATCACGACCCTCCCGATGTCGATCGAGCAATCTGTCGAAGACAAACTGGCTGCAGATCCCATTCTCAAGAAACAATGGGAAGATGTGTCGACGCGCTTTCACCTCGTCTACGCCAAACCGGAAGCTGCGTTCAGGGCAATCAACGTCGACGCGATGCTGGCCGACAAGACAGTTGCTGCTTCTACCCTGTTCCGGGTCGCCAACGAGCCGGAGAGCTTCGGCACCTTGAAGGGCCGCACCGGCATGTTTGCGAACAAGACCGACAAGCAGGATCGTGAGACCGCCATGCTGAACGTGCCGGCGCTGTCGCGCAATCTTGAGCGCTTTATCGAAATGCGAGGACTTGCGGAACAGAAGCATCAGGCCGAGGAACGCGCGGCGCGAAAGACCGTCTCGATCGACATCCCGGCCCTGTCGCAAAGCGCCAAATCGGTCCTCGAACGAGTTCGCGATGCCATCGACCGCAACGATCTTCCTGCCGGTCTCGAATATGCGCTTGCGGACAAAATGGTGAAGGCCGAACTCGAAGGTTTTGCAAAGGCCGTCTCGGACCGGTTCGGCGAACGAACCTTTCTCGGCATTGCCGCCAAGGATACCGACGGAGAAGCCTATCGCAACCTCACCGTCTCGATGAATCCAATCCAGAAGGCGGAAGTCCAATCAGCCTGGAGCGCGATGCGTACCGTTCAGCAGCTGGCGGCTCACGAGCGAGCGACCACCGCACTCAAACAGTCTGACGCAATGCGCCAGACGGCCAGCAAAGGGCTATCCCTGAAATGACGAGCCGCTCCTTCAAATCGACCTCCCCGCTATGGGTGAGGGCGCGGGCCTGGATTACCGTTTCGCTGATATCTATCGTCCCCGCCATCGCTGTTCCGGCTTTTACGCTCGGTCTCAGGGTCAACCTGACAGCGAGCGAGCCGCTCGGGATCTGGCGTATTCATCCTCTTGAACGACCGTCAGCCGTCGGCGACCTCGTCTTCGTCTGCCCGCCGCAGACCGCCGATATGGCGGAGGCGCGTGGCCGAGAATATTTGCGCCGGGGATTTTGCCCGGGTGGCTATGCGCCCCTCATCAAGATGATCGTTGCGGTCTCCGGCCAGAAGATCGAAGTTGATCAGATGGTGCGGATCGACGGACTGAACCTGCCGCACTCGTCGCCTGTATCACGAGATGGAAAGGGACGGAAGCTGAGAGCGTTCGATGGCGGCACGGTGCCAGCAGGTCATGTGTTTCTTTACTCAAGTTTCGTCGGCTCGTTTGACTCGCGATACTTCGGGCCAGTACCGGCATCCGGGGTTATCGGTCTGGCGTCTGAGGTGTTGACCTATGCGCCGTAATTACCTTCTCGATTGTGCGCTCGTCATGTCGGCAATCGCCGTCGGCCTGCTCGGCTGGAGCGGTGAGCCTTTGGCTCTTCCGTTGTCGATGGCCTATCCGGCGATCTGGTCTCTCGCGCGTACCCGGCGCATGGCCGCTACCGTTGCAGCCGGCTATTTCCTGGCGGCGTCCCGCGGCCTTCCGCAGGGTGTCGCAACATTCTACGGCGCGGATATCTGGCCCGGCTTTCTGCTCTGGTTGACGGCTTCATCCTGCTTCGTCTCTATCCACGCGCTTTTATGGACAACAAGGGCGGGCTTGCGACGAGCGGTCCGCTACGGCGTCATCATGGTGATGATGGCGATGCCTCCCTTTGGAATTCTCGGCTGGGCTCACCCATTGACCGCGGCTGGCATCGTTTTCCCTGGAGGGGGGTGGGCTGGTCTGGTGGCAATGGCGATCGGCCTTGTGGTCATGACAACCAGGCTTCGGCCGGTTGCGGCCGTCGCCATGACCGGCTTCTGGCTCTGGTCTACCGCCCAGTGGACGCCGCAGAATTTGCCCACGCACTGGCATGGTGTCCGCCTGTCATTGGGCTCATCGTTGGGCCGAAGCATCGGCCCTGGTCGGCAACGTTACCTCGTCGCAAAGGCAAAAGCGGAAGGACGATCCGATCGTGATGTTGTCGTTCTGCCGGAGAGCGCGATCGGCTTTTGGAGCTCGACTGTCGAGCGGCTGTGGGTTCGCGAACTGCGGGGAACCGGTTTGACAGTGCTCGCAGGGGCGACCGCGCTTGATCAGCGTGGTTACGACAACATCCTCGTGGAGATTTCCGCCGAGGGGGGCCGTATCGCCTATCGCGAGCGAATGCCAGTCCCGGGTTCAATGTGGCAACCCTGGCTCGTCATCACTGGAGGAATAGGTGGAGCGCGAGCACACTTCTTCGCCAATCCTGTGGTCGAGATCGCCGGAACGCCGATCGCCCCGCTTATCTGCTACGAGCAATTGCTTGTCTGGCCTATCCTCCAGTCCATGCTGTACGACCCGGCCATCATTGTCGGCGTTGGTAACGGGTGGTGGACAGCAGGCACCTCAATTGTCGCCATACAACACGCCAGTGCCGTTGCATGGTCGCGTCTCTTCGAAAAGCCTCTCATTCTGTCTTTCAACATGTAGCTGAGGAACCATCCATGCTGGACGCTGCCCTGATCCAACAATGTGCTGATCCATCTTTGAAGCCTGCAATCGTTGAGCAGTTCGTCGCGACGGTCGGTTCGACCGATCCTCTTGCCGTGACGGTCAAGGCCGGCGGCCGGCTGATCCTCGTTCCTAAGCCGAAGACACCGGAGGAGGCGATGGACATTATCCACCAGAACGTTGGCCACGCGGTCGTTCGGGTCGGGCTGACGCAGCTGCCTGCTGGCATAGGCATAACGGATGTCTCTCAGCTCACCCCTGATCTGGTCGAACCATGCGGAAACCTGAAGGCGGGAACGGCAATGTTTGCCAAGGTTCTTCGCATTGTTGCCAAATGGTATGGCAACCCGAATAACGACGTCTTCCCGCAGGTCTTCGAGGATGCGACCTTTGCGTGGCGGACCGGCGAGTTCGAAGGTGAAAATGTGTTTCAGGCCGGCGATCCGGGTGGGCAGATCGCCGTCGGAGCGAGGGACGACGCCGGTTCAGCTGTCGATGTCACCAAACGAGTTTCTGTCCGAGATGCCGGTAAGGCGACCGAAGAACCTGACATCGGGACTGCTACGATCCGTGTGGATTTGTCTCGTCTCCAGGGCACTGCGCGTTAGGCGGGCGATTTGCGGAAGGATGCGGACAGCCTGCCTTTCAACTTGGCGCGATTCTGGTGGCTGTTACTCTGAGCTTTTTCAGCATTGTGCTCTTGCGACTATTCAGCTCCAAGGAAACGGTAAGGTCCTGAATTTGCGTCGTTCCCGTCCTCTGTGCTTGGACTGAGGACAGCGGGCTTATTTTTCGTTTGCTATTGCTGGGGGACGAACCCAAGAACCTGTCTTATCTGTCAAGGTTTTAAGGAGCCGACGAATTACTGTCGTCGGAAACTGTAAGAGCCCCTGAGTTTAGCCGAGCATCTTTTTGATCGTCGCGATTGGGAGAAACATCCGCATCGCATTTGTTGACAGAGGCTGGAAGCCGTAATCACTGTAAAGCTTTACTCGTTTTTCGGTCCGCTCTGCATCACCGCAATTCAGGACGTCGAGCATTACGATTGCCGTACCGATGTCATCCGAGATACGCACTATTCGCGTCAAGCAGTCGATCAGCAGATCACCGCCATATCCGCTGCCAGCGAATTTCAGATCGCGGCCGATCATTGAGATGTAGGCCGCAGGAATTGACCCATGTCCGGGCCGGTCGCGCGCGAACCGTTTCGGAAGCTCGGTATAGTCAACAGCGTGGCTGTTGACGGCGTAAAAGCCCATCACAGGGCCTCCGTCCTGCGTCATCACGAAAACACGAAGATTGTCGCTGTTTTGAAGCTTGTTTGCGGTCTTATGAAAGAAATTATCGACCTGCTCAATCCCGCACGAGAAAGCCGCCCGATCATGTTTAAGGGGATCGAGCGGCTCTATGATTGGCTTGGGTGCTTCGTTTTGCGGCATTATTTTGAAACGACAGTCTCGCTGTGACGCTTGAAAGCCGCCTTAAGTCTATCTGTCGGCTCTGGCGGGTTATCCAGTGCAGCAAAAAACGCAGCATGATCGCCCGGTTGCAGAAGAGTCCGTTCATGAGCGGCAATTGTCGCGATGGCGGATTGGTAAGCGGCGTTGATCGTGAAGGCGGTGTCGTCTACACCGGATAGCGCAGCAGCGCGTTGAATTGCCGTTTTGATGCGGGCCTTCGTACGGAAGTTCATACGTGCGTCGTTGGGCTCATCGATTTCGGCAGTCATATCTTTGAAAGCAAGCATAGTCGCCTCCTGCTCCGGTGTAATAGCGCAGAAATTCGTACGTCAAAATGACGTACCCGTCAAGTTGGCAAACGATTCTGCGTACGTTAATTATGCGTACACAATGAACGTCGCGCATTGTCTCTGGTTCCTGGGCACACGGTAGTGACCAAATTATCCAAGCTTTTGAGCGCGCCGTTTGGCCGTGTCGATCCTCATCGCGAAGGTCCGAAGCGAGATTGCTGCTTGGAGGTTTTTGGCGTCTGGAGACGACGGCTTAGTCGCGAGCCCATCTGCCGAGGGATCATCTGGTTCATTCAACAACTGGTCTACGCTCGAGACACCACTTTCTCGACGTTCAAGGATCATGCTCACAAGGCCCATACGCAATACCGCCGTTTCTAGAACTGCTACGAATACCACGCAAACATTTGCGATGAAACCTGCCGGTTCGCGAGGCCATCGGCACTGATGCAGGGAAAACTTGGCATTACCTGGCCGCAGATTGCTTTGTGGCCCAGGCGGCAAGCATCATGCTGATGATGACGAGGACCAGGCCCAGCGCAAATGGCGGCGTGATGTTGTTTCCCAGAAGCATGATCGAGGACAGGATCCCGATCAGCGGGACTCCGAGCGTAAAATTGGACATTGCGAATGCCGTGATCCGGCGTCCATATTCGGCTGAAATCACGAAACATACGGATGTCGCAACGGGGCCGATGAAGAAAAGGAGTTCGATAAGCTCCCTGTCAAAGGTGATGTCGGTGGGCGGCCCTTCCAGAGCGAAGGCAAAGGCGCTCAGCGGGATCGTCGCGATCAACATCTGCCAGGGCGCGAGATCGAGTGGTGAAGCGGCCCACGTATGACGTTTGATGTGCAGAATAACAATCGACCAGCAAACGGCGCCCGCCAACAGAAAAGCACAACCCAGAAGGATATTCGGGTTTGTCCAATCAATCTCAAGCGGCGAGCAGATGATCCCGATCCCCGCCAAGCCGACGCCCAACGCCATCAGCTGCCTGCCGGAGGGTACCTGCTTGAACAGTAGCCAGCCCATCAGGACGGCCCAAAGTGGCGTCGTATAGGCAAGCAGAACGGCGCGGCTTGTATCCGTATGCGTCATCGCAATCATGCCAAGACCGGAGAATGCGGTCATCTGCAATAGACCGATGCTCGCAACGATCGACCAGTCCTTGACCGGAGGGAACTTCAGCCTGCCGCGCAGAGCGCAGAAGAGGAAAAGGCAGACCGCTGCGCTGCCAAATCGGCTTGCCGCCAGCCAGAGGGGCGGCACCGTGCCGAGTGCAAGTTTGGTGGCGGGCCAGCTTAGGCCCCATAGCAGCACCATGGCTGTCAGCCACGCAAATGTCGCGAGATTGACTTGCGTCTTCTTGGTCGTGAGGGGCTGGCGCAGGCTCATCAAGATCGCTCCGGTTGGCATGACCAAAATTAGCCGGCTATATTCGGAATATCTCTTCTCGTTTTGTGCGTTTTGATGAAATATCGGATAAATGTACCGGGGAAGCTAAAAAATGAGGATAAACGTGTCTCAGTCGGATATGGTGCTCGATGATGCAAGCCTGCGCATTCTTGACGAGCTTCAACGCAATTCCGAAATCAGCAATGCGGATCTCGCCGCGAAAATAGGTTTGTCCGCATCCCCGTGCTGGAGGCGCGTTTCTGACATGCGGTCTGCCGGCATCGTGCGTGGCTCGGTGGCGCTTGTCGATCCATTGAAGCTTGGCCTGGCTGTGAACGTGTTCGTGCATGTGACATTGGCCAAACAAGACAAGCAGTCTCTTGAAGTTTTCACGGGTGCCGTCAGCCGCCGGCCGGAAGTGATGGAATGTTACCTGATGACGGGAGAGGCTGATTTTCTCCTGCGCGTCGTCATCGAGGACCTCCTGAAATACCAGGCTTTTGTTCTCGACTGCCTGACGCAGATCCCGGGCGTTGCGAACATCCGGTCCAGTTTCGCGCTCGATCAGGTGAAATATACGACGGCATTGCCGACAGGACATTTGCGATAGCAGCGATTTCCGGTTTGCCCCACGGGCAAATTTCCGACGTTCCTGTGCAGTGCACGTTGGCGAACCGCCGATGGAGAGCGCTGGTTCGCCTAATTCATCATCGCCATCCGCATCGTCTTCATGCTCGACGCGACGCCGGTTATCACAAAAGCCTGAAAGCAGCAAATAAAAGCCGAACAGCCGGAAAATTTGCGGAAGATCGTGGGTGGATGAGTAGATGCAAGGTCAGCGGTATCGGTCAGCGCCAGTCCTACTGTCCTCATATGATGCCTAGGGTTCGATGCCTCGCTCCGGACGCATTTGTTTACGCCCGAACCCGCGTCGATAGATACCGCTCGACAATCGCATCAACAGGTTCCTGGCCCGAACAGTCGCGGAATAGATGCCGCCTGACCTCTAATGCCTGTTCGCTATTCGGCTCGATGAGCAGAGCTTCGCATATTTGGATGCTGGCTTTTGACAAAACACCAAGCTCGTCAGACGTGAACTGCTTGCTCTTATGCATTCCTCAACCTCCCAATGCCCATGCTATTCGTATCTTTCCAGAGTGTAGCGACCGTCATCATGTTCGGTCAGCACGACAAAGGGCTTTTCACCGGCATGCTGCAATACGAACGAGGTAGCTTCGGCATGCGACTTGAAGACCTCGTCGTGTTTTGTTTGGTTGCCGGCACTAGAGGTTGAGGTGGAAAGCAACAATCTGCCTTGCTCCTCCACTAACCGGTAAGATGCGGGTCGCATATCGAATTGCCAGCTGTCTTGAAGTTCTGCCATCTCCCCCTCCATTTTCAGTGATTCTAGCAAAGCTTCATCGAAACTCAATCTTCGTTTGCCTCGACCGGCTTGCGATCAGTAACGACAGCGCTGATCAAGCCATCGCTGTTGCTCAGTCCTCTTAATCTCCGCTGTGAACACTTCCGAGGGATTGATGGCAAAAGCCGAATGCGAAAAAGCGATTCTCTCCGTGAGCGCCAGATGGTTTTAAACTCTGCCTGAAGAGGACAATCGATCACGACGACCATGGTTTGATTTTTTTTCCAAGGAACGCGAGTTCGACCAATGACCCTTTTGGCGCAAAGGAGAAAGCCGCTTCGGCCCGAAACAGTGTCCCGGGACCTGTCTGCAAGTGTCCGCGTTGGGGTGGTAAGGGAACTGTCGACTTCCGGCGCACAATGGACCGGACCAGATTTTGCAGGTTCGTGAACGAGATTGCCTTTGGCGACCGCCTGTATCACTGGCCTTCCGGAGAACCATCTTATCTTAACCGAGTTATTCATAGAAGAAAACTCTAATGGGAGATTGGACGATGCTGCGAGTTGGTTCAATTGTTTGGGGGGTGGAAGATGTGCCAAGAGCCGTTCAGTTCTGGTGTTCGGCGCTCAACTACAAGCCCCGAGAAGAGCCGGAAGTCGATTGGGCGGTGCTAGTACCAACCAGTGGTGAAGGCGTGCAGGTTGCAATTGATAAAGCAGATGAGCCGGCTACCGGTAGACGACCCCGGCACCACCTAGACCTTTATGCCGATGACCAGGAAAAGGAGATTGACCGGCTCCTGAAACTCGGCGCCACTAGGGTTGGCCGGGACTATCCGCCCCACGCCGACTTTGTCGCCCTTGCTGACCCGGACGGAAACCGCTTTTGCGTCATTCAAAAGTAGCGAACAGTGTGACAATGGCCGCGCGGCCGAAATCCACCGCCGGTCCTGACGGTTGGATACCTTTCAGGACGCCACTCGGCCACCTGGGGCGTCCGAAATGTGTGGTCCTTATGCACCGGCTGCCGAAGCGTCACGCCTTGTCTCCTTTTGGCACTTCTGCGCCATGACGGCCCTTTGCCCAAACCGGTCATTGCATGATCAGACCGCCATCGACCGCGTATTGGCTTCCCGTGACGTAGGACGAGTCCGACGATAGAAGGAAAAGGGCGACGGCAGCAGCTTCTTCGGGCGTGCCAACACGACCAAGAGGAACCTGATCAACAACAAAGCTCTCGAATCCCTTCCGTGCTTCGTCTGGAAGAAAGCTGCGGAAATTGGTCTCAATCGGTCCGGGCACGAGCGTGTTTACCCGAATTCCGCGCGGCGCAAGCGCGGTAGCCCACGACCTAGCCATCGCAATAACTGCACCTTTTGTTGCCGCGTAGAGACCGGTTGCCGCCGCTCCTTCGTAGGTCGAACTGGACGATGTAACGACGATCGATGCTCCGGCAACAAGGTGTGGAGATAATGCGGCGAGCTGCAACATCGGGCCACGTACGTTGGTCGCCATCATGCGGTCGAACTCCGAAGCATCCAGTCCTTCCGGCGATCCCAGAGTTGCAAATGCAGCGTTGAGCCACAGGCCATCGAGTGGGCCTACTGAGGCAACAGCTTCCGCCAATGCCGTAGCGTTTGGTTGCGCAGCGTCGTTTTCAATAACGACAGCCTTGTCTTGAAACTCCATTTTTGCAGACGCTAGGCGCTCCTTGTTCATTCCTGTCAGAAGAACCAAGCCGCCTTCGGCGATGATACGCCGGGCTCCGACTAAACCCATACCGTTTGTGCCGCCGGTGATAAGAATGCGTTTGTCACTAAAACGGCCCATCGTCATCTCCTTATGCAGAATTTCGCTTCGAAATACCGTCTTCTCGCGCGTTCTGACATTGCTGGCAACGACCGCAATCGGCGCAAAGCGAAAGGACGCGCAGCCGCGATAGTGCTATGTCAAGCTGCTTTCGCAATGCCTTTGAGGTGTTCGCTACATACCGCTTGAACGAGGTCGATCAACAGCGCGGTCTGTTGGCCGAGCCAAAACAAGGCCTCGACGCTGATCTCGTAATGTTTTGAATAGCGTGCCTTCACATAGGCTTCATTCAGCGTGTTGAACCATGCTCGTTCGCGATGCTGGTCGCGTGGAAATGCTTCCGCCAGACGGCGGTCCTGTTCCTCCGCCAACGATCGAAGCAGCTTGATGTTGTGGGAGGGCGGACCGTAGTTGGTCAGCGTCAGAAGAACGCAGGAATACGCCTGTTCGAGTGCCTGATGGAGGCTAAAAGCCGCTAGATTGCGCCAAGAGATGCCGTTCTCTTTGGCATTTCCAAGTTGAAAGAGCGCAGTGCCGAGAAAAGCACTGGCTTCGCCAATTCGTTGGTCGAAATGCCCTTGAGCGATCCGCAGCTGGTCTGCCGGTGACAGAGGACGTGGTTCCTGCAGCGGCTCATCGTCCAACTCGTAAAGGGCGATGCCTTCCTTTCGGATATCGGAGAAGAAGTAATGCCCTTCCTTGAGGTGGGCGTTCACCTCGCGGCGCGAATGCACGATAAAACTCACCGGCGTTTCGATCGCCTTGTCGTGGATCAGGCGGTCGGCAGCCTTGTACCAGAACTCGGCAAAGTCACAGAGCTTGCGATTGTTGACGATCACCAGCAGGTCGAAATCCGAGCGATATCCTTTCATCGTGAACGGCTCATCGACCCAGCCGCCCTTGGCATACGACCCGAACAGGATGATTTTCAAGATGCGCCCGCGCTTTTTGAAATCCGCCGTGCCGTCCTTGAGCGCATCCTCGAACTCCTCGTGCAGGATTTCGAGAACCCTGGCGAGTTCGCGCTGCTTACGGGGTGGCATATGGTCGATGGATGATTTCATCATGGGTGAAAATTCTGCGTTCTGTCGCGGCGGGTCAATGCATAAAATATGACACCATCTGGTAGCACGAAGTGAGGCTGCCGGGAAGGAATTCATGGATCGTCAGAGATGGGGCAGCCGTAAGTCCCGGGCCTCCTGCTGGTTTAGAATGTCGTGCAGCGTGACTGAACCGGCAAGGTTTGGCGCGGAGCATCGCCGTATCGTCATACGGACATCGTCAAGATTTCGCCGAGACTTGTGTCGCCCTTTCTGGCGGCCACCCTGTCCATTTGAGACGCTGGTTTTTCGGGTGACGGGTCACCTGCAGCACGAAGGCTCGGACGGAGGCAGAATGTCGAAACCTTGGGGCACCGGAACAGGTCACGCGCATCACGGCGAGCTGCTGCAGGGGGTGTTTGAAGACAGCGACCGGAAGCTTCGGCGTGGCCTTCTATCCCTCCCCTGCCCATCCCTGACATCGCTTGCGACTTTCACGTTGACCGAAGCAGCCGATGTGACCGTCGCACCCCTCTCCTGCGAGAAGGCACGGCGCGCCGGCAAGCTCGCGCTCGCTGCATTCTCGGAAAGGTCCTGCGGGGGGCATCTGCAGATCGCCACCAACATTCCCGTCGGCCAGGGAATGGGATCATCGACGGCCGATGTTGTCGCGAGCATTCTTGCCGTCCTCGGGTGTCTTGGCAAAACCGCGGCTCCAGAGGCGATCATGAAGATCGCGGTTGCTGCGGAAACCGCCTGCGATTCAACGCTTTTCGCGCAGAATGCCGTCCTGTTTGCGCAGCGCGAAGGCACGGTCATCGAGGCCTTCCGAAAGCATCTGCCCTCGATCGACGTCATCAGCATCGACACAGCGCCCGAAACGACGGTCTCAACGGTGGATCATCGCCCTGCCCGCTATTCTTCCGCCGAAATCGAGGCGTTTCGTCCGCTACGCAGCCTTTTGCGCACTGCGATCGACCGCCAGGATATCGGGCTGTTGGGTCGTGTGGCCTCGGCAAGTGCCCGGATCAACGATCGGTTTCTTCCCAAACCGCATCTGCAGGCGTTGTTCAGTATCGCCTCCCAAAACCATGCGGCCGGTATTCAGGTCGCCCATAGCGGGACGCTGGTCGGTATGCTTTTCGATCCCGATAGCCCGGGCCGCGACGACAACATTTCGCATGCCGAGCGTTCCATAAGCGCACTCGGGCTGCCCCACCGTCTTCTTCATGCATGAATCGCTGGAGGCTTGCATGGTCAAACACACGCAACTTCGTGGGCTTGAGGCATTTGAAAATCCGCGCATCGTCCCGCTCGGTGAAGGTCTTTTCGCAGCAAGTTTTTTTCTGATGAAGCTCCTGCCGGCGCGCTTCATGCTGGAACGGGCCGTCGAGCGCGGGGATCTCGCAGCGGGCGGCCGGATTTGTGAATCGTCTTCCGGGACGTTTGCATTGGCGCTCTCGATGCTGGCCGCGCGGCATGACTACCGCCTTCGGATCATTGGCGACTGGGCGCTGGACCGTGGATTGAGATGTCGCCTGAGCCAACTCGGCACAGATCTCGATATCGTGGAGGCGCCGCATCCCACGGGCGGCTATCAGCAGGCCCGGCTCGAGCGATTGCAGCAGCACCTCCAGGATGATCCGGAAATCTACTGGCCAGCGCAATACAGCAATCCGGACAATCCCATGTCCTATTCCAAAGTGGCCGCTCATATCATCGACAGGGTCGGGCCAATCGATTGCCTGGTCGGCCCGGTCGGTTCCGGCGGATCGATGTGCGGGACGGCACACCATCTTCGCCTTGTGTTTCCGGAGCTTGAGGTGATCGGTGTCGATACGCCCGGCAGCGTGCTTTTCGGTCAGCCCAATATCCTGCGTCAGGTCAGCGGTCTCGGCGGCGGCATCTGTCCCGGCAATGTCGACCATACCCAGTTCGACGAGGTCCATTGGCTGACAGCCGCAGAGATCATGACCGCCACGCATGACCTTCACCGCACACACGGCCTGTTCATGGGACCGACCAGTGGTGTGGCGACAAGGGTTGCCCGCTGGTGGCGGGATCGAAACCCCCGAAAGACCGTCGTTGCGATCTGCCCGGACGAAGGACATCGATACGCCGACACCGCTTACGACGAGAGCTGGCTTCGTGCCAACATTTCCGGTTGGGGGACGCCTGCTCGTGCGGAGCCGATCCCCGTCCCCTCCCCCGCAGTAGAGATGCATGGCTGGTCCCGCTTCGAATGGCGGCGCCGCGATCTCACTGAGGTGTTGTCGCAGAACGATCCGCGCAAGGTCGAACCTCAATGACCGATGCCGGCCGCTTCCCGATAGAGCAGAAGAGGTGATGACATGAGTGCAAAAGCCGTCGTGACGATCGAAAGCAGCTTTTCCGGCCATTTGTTTCATCGTGCCATTCGCAATCTCGGTCACGTGCCGATCATGTTGAGCAAGGATGCCGGCCGTT
The DNA here is from genome assembly GCF_050847465.1 of Endobacterium panacihumi. Taxonomy (NCBI): domain Bacteria; kingdom Pseudomonadati; phylum Pseudomonadota; class Alphaproteobacteria; order Hyphomicrobiales; family Rhizobiaceae; genus Endobacterium; species Endobacterium panacihumi. The sequence goes on from NZ_JBOZRA010000003.1 coordinate 29,054, forward strand.
ACAGACATGTCGATACGCCGGGCCTGGTCACGGTCGCAGCCGAGACGGGCAATCCGGAGCGCGTCGTCGAATGCTGCCGCGCACTCGGCGCCGGCTACGAGGTTTGCGGTCTTTTGACCACGTCCAGCGCCTTTGCAGCGGTCGCGGCGGAAGCCTGCAATACACTTGCCCTGCCCGGACCGGACCCCGACGCCATTGCCCGCTGCCTCAACAAGTTCGACCAACGCAACGCAATCCGCAAGGCCGGTCTACTATCGCCGGCCTATCTGCTCGCGACAAGCGCGCAGGACGCAATCGAATTCGCGGCACGCATCGGATTGCCGGTGATCGTCAAGCCTGCAGTCGGTGCCGGCAGCATGGGTGTTCGGTTATGCGCCACGCTCGATGATGTGGGGGCGCAGGCGTCCCATATTCTTGACAGTGGAGAATTCACGAGCTCACCCGGTCTTCTTGTCGAGCAATATATCGTCGGACCGGAATTTTCCGTCGAGACAATTGGCGACGACATTATCGGCATCACCACCAAACAACTCGGTCATCATCCATTCTTCGTCGAAACCGGCCACGTGTTCCCGGCGAAGCTGGGCATTGATGTTGCGCAGGCCATCTGCACGACCGTCAGGACGGCGATCCGCGCGCTTGGGCTCCATTGGGGACCGGCCCATACCGAGTTACGGATCGGACCAGAAGGTCCCGTGATTATTGAAATCAATCCTCGCATGGCAGGTGAACTCATTCCGGAACTGGTGCGGTTGGCCTATGGTGTTGATCCTGTCGAGCAGACGGTCAGGCTTGCGATCGGCGAAACGGTCAATCTGGAGCGCCAGCGGCAGGACGTTGCGGCTATCCGTTTCATCAATCCAGAGACCGACGGCGTGCTCCATTGGGGAGCGAATGCCAGAATGGCCCCCTCTGTCGCCGGCATCGTTGATGTCGAGATCTATCGACCGGATGGTTTTGTCGTCACACGGCACGGCGATTTTCGCGATAGGGTCGGCCACGTCATTGCCGTGACATCGGATCACGCGGCAACCACGCAAGCGCTGGATCAGGCCTTTGAGTTCCTGGGCGCGCAGGTAATGCCGATCTGAGACGGAACGTGATGCCTGCGGCTGCGACCTATTCCTCGTCACGCGGGTTGCTGTCGAGAGAATAGCCGGCGGCGCGGACCGTCCGGACCAGATCCGATCCACCCTTCCCCATCAAAAGTCGGCGAAGATGCCCGACATGCACGTCGACGGTGCGCGGTTCGACATAAACCCGCGGCGGCCATGCGCCCGCAATCAGTTCCTCTCGGCTGAATATTCGTTCCGGCTCGCCGATCAGCAGTCTGAGGATATTAAATTCCAATGTCGGAAGCCTGACGAGAATGCCGCTCCTTCTCACCCTATGCGTTGACATTTTCAGCTCCAGATCCGCGTAGCGAAAAGCTGTCTCATGCCCCTGATCTGGGATAAGCGAGAGGTTTTTGTCGCGCTCCTCGCCCAGAAGCTGAAGCAGTTTTGAAGGTGCAAAGGGCCGCCTCAACATTTCATCCGCACCAGCTTTGAGAAGGTCCAGATGATCCTTTCCTGCCCCGTTGCCGATCAGGGCAACCGTCATGGTGCTGTTGGTTTCAGATACGCTTTTCAAGCTCTGGAAAATCTCTGATGCCATGACGAACGTATCTGACCGACAATCCACGATCACCGCCAAAGGTTGGGTGTCACGCACGAGCCGAATGGTGTCATCACTGTTGTCCGCAAGCACGGGCTGGAAACCCGCACTCTCCAGGATGTGCCGGCTGATGAGGTAGAACTCGGCGTCGATCGACACAATGATGATCACGTTTGCCACAAGCCCGCTTCCGCTTTGTCTCGATCGCTGCCGTCGGAAACACTCTCGTCATCCGATGGCGCCGTTGTCTGTCGCCCTATTCGTGGATTTTGCCACCGGCAGGTCAACTCGCAGAAGTGTGCATCCGGCATTGATCGTGATCGGAGCGTGTGTCATGATTCGGTTCGCTTTCATCGATCCCGAGACCGCGCGAACCCACCGTCGTGCAATCTGCCTCAAAGGTAACGTCCGGACCGAGATGGCCCTTCGTCACGCCCGCGCCGGACGGTTCGGGGTCGATCATTGCTGTTCATCGTTTGCAGTGCGGTTTTTACCATTCCTGCGCCGCTGCCGGATGGCGCATTAGCGCGAGTACCTGGTGTCGCAACCCACATCACCTTGCTGTCTGAGGTTCTTCGGAGGGACGACCGATGAACCTGAGGCAGATCGAGGTGTTTCAGGCTGTCATGCGGTCGGGAAGCGTCACCGCCGGTGCCGAGTTGCTCAACCTGTCGCAACCCGCGGTGAGCCGGCAAATCGAGAGACTGGAGAAAGTGTCCAACCTCAAGCTGTTTCGCCGCGTCGGCAGAGGCCTGCAGCCTACCCCGGAAGGATTGGCATTTTACGAGGAGGTCAAACGGGCATTTGTCGGCCTCGAGAAGCTCCGCAACATTGCCGACACGATCAGCAACTTCAACACCGGCCACCTGCGCATTACCGCATTGCCTGCGCTTGGTTTCGGTTTCCTTCCGCGTGTCATCAGCAGATTTTGCGAGCTTTATCCCGGCGTCGACGTATCGCTGCAGGTTCGCAGTTCGGGTGCTGTACGTGCGGTCACCGCGACGCAGGAATTCGATCTCGGTTTCCTGCCGGCGATGCCGAGCAACAGCGATCATCATGCGCAGCATTTTGCCAGTGTCGACGCGGTCTGCGTTCTGCCGGCCGGCCATGCGCTCTCGACCAAAAACGAGATCGTGCCAAGCGATCTTGCCGAGATGCCCTTCATCGGGCTCGTGAAGGATGATGTCACCCGGCGCCAGGTCGATGCAATCTTCGAGGCAGCGGAGCTTGCGCTCAGTCAGCATATCGAAACCCAGTTCGCAGCGACGGTCTGCAATTTCGTGATCAGCGGTGCGGGTGTTTCGGTGATCAGCCCGTTTGCCGCATCGGATTTTACAGAACAGGGTTTGGTCATGCGGCGGTTCCGCCCAGCCGTGAGGATCGATTACCAGATCGTCGTGCCCAGCAGCCGTCCGCAATCGGCCGTTACACGCAAGTTCTTGAGCGTCCTGATGGAGGAGAGAGACGAAGTACTACATCGCTTCGCGTCGATTTGACTGCTGGTGCGCCCTATGGAAGCGCCTGCTCATATTACATTCATGCATCAATTGCCGTCATAATTCGATTGGACGGCAACCCCGTTTTTCGCTGAATCTGGCCTGGGTTTAGCGAACCATGCTGCACCGGCTTTCCAGGCTCTTTTTCTCCCGACGCCTTCGATCACGGAGCGTGCGTGCCCAAAGGCGCGCCCGGGGAGCCGGCTGCCGGTCAGCATGGTTCACGATCGCCAATGGTCCGCCATCAGAGAGCGGGCAAACAAAAAAGGGAACGACAATGGAAAACCGAAATCGCATGTACAGCCCGCTCGTCGGCAGACGCACATTTCTTGCAGGCTCCACCGCGACGCTGCTTGCGGCGCCATTCGTGAAGACGGCGCAAGCACAAAGCCGCAGCCTCACCATTCGCGATCCGGGAGGGCCTGTAGGCGAGGCCTATAAAAAGGCCTTTTTTGAGCCATTCAGCAAGGCAACCGGCATTGAGGTTGTCGGCACGCAATCGTCTCACGGGCCGACGGGCGAGATCAAGGCCATGGTCGAAGCGGGCAATTATGCCTGGGACGGCGCTCTTCTCGATATGAGCGATGCAGTCCTCCTGACCGAGGGCAATTATCTCGATCGCGTTGCAGGCCCCGCCGGGTTTGGTCCCAATGCTCTTCAGATCCCCGAGACGCTCCGTGACGATTATCTGGTCGGCGCCATGGGGTACGCAACGGCGATCGCCTATCGCACCGACACGATGGGAAAGACGCCTCCGCGTAGCTTTGCAGACTTCTGGGACGTGGCCGGTGTTCCCGGAACCCGCTCGCTGCGGAAACATCCGAGTGGCGTTCTCGAGCCTGCGCTACTGGCCGACGGTGTCTCCAAGGAAGATCTCTATCCGCTGGACCTCGATCGCGCCTTCAAAAGCCTGGACAGGATCAGGAAGGATATCCCCATCTGGTGGACCGGCGGTGCCCAGACCTCGCAGATGCTCAAGACCGGCGAAGTGGACTGCGTTTTGACGTGGAATGGGCGTGCCCAGGTCGCCATCGATGACGGCGCGCCGGTCACGATCGTCTGGGAAGACGCGATGTTCTCGTTTGCCGGATTCGCCATTCTGAAGGGCGGCCCGAATGTCGAGCTGATGCGCGAATTCATCGAGTTCACGGCCTCGGCCGAAAATCAGGCCGAGTTCGTCAAGCATTCGACCAGTGGCCCATGCAATCCCCGCGCCTTCGAACACATCGATACCAAACTGGCGGACATTCTCCCCACCAACCCGAAATATTTCGCCGACATGTTCGTGATGGACGCGAAATGGTGGGCGGCCAACAGTGCCGCTGCGCAGGAACGGTTCGAGAGCTGGCTTCTCGGTTAAGGCGCAGCTGTCGTGAGGACTGCGTCACCATCGCAGTCCCTCCTCCGGTTTTTGACAGGACATCCCAAAGTGACGACACGAAACAACAAGCTGGCCATACGCGGCCTGACCAAACGTTATGGCGCTGCCATCGCACTGAACCATGTCGATCTCGAGCTCGCCGAAGGCGAGTTTCTGACCATGCTCGGGCCGTCGGGGTCCGGCAAGTCGACCCTTCTTTGGGCAGTTGCCGGCCTCAACGAGCCGGACGGGGGCAAGATATGGATCGACGGCAACGAAGCGACCCATGCCCCCGCCTGTGCACGCGACATAGGCATGGTGTTTCAGAACTATGCTCTCTTCCCGCACATGACGGTTGCGCAGAATGTCTCTTTCCCCCTCGAAATGCGAAAGATCCCCCAGGGGGAGCGGACAGAGGCTATAGAGCGGGCGCTGGAAATGGTCCGGCTTGGTCATGTCGGAGACCGTTACTGCAATCAGCTGTCAGGGGGGCAGCAGCAGCGGATCGCATTAGCACGCGCCTTCGTCGCTCGCCCCTCGATCGTCCTCATGGATGAGCCATTGGGTGCGCTCGACAAGAAGCTGCGAGACCATCTGCAGCTTGAAATCAAGCGCTTGCACGAAAAGCTCGGCATGACGGTCCTGTACGTCACGCATGATCAGGAAGAAGCGATGGTCATGTCGGATCGCATCTGCCTGATGAATGGCGGCTCGATTGAGCAGATCGGAACGCCGAATGATCTCTATTTCGAGCCGAAAACAGTCTTTGCGGCGGACTTTCTCGGAGAATCCAATCTCGTTGCCGGCCGGATCCGTGGCGAGGACGGCGAGAATTTACTGATCGAGCTTCCCGGTATCGGCACGATCAAGACGCGTTCGAATTCGCTCATTGGTCGCGGGGCGGATGTGGTGCATTTCACACGGCCGGAATCGATCGAAATTCTGGGCGACGGCATGACGAGGGACAACATGTTTCGCGGCCTTGTCGATGAGGTTGTTGTCTCGGGTGCGATTACCAAGCTCTTCATGCGATTCGGCCCGTCATCGGTGCTGCAGCTGTCGACGTTGACCAGCCGCTCTCCCCGTATCGCAAAGGGCGATGCACTGACGATCGGATGGAACTCGGATGTCGGCAGGGTCCTCAACGACGATCACCGGGAGGCGGCGTAATGGCTGACATCGAACTTGCCCGCGGCGCCGTCGCCGTTCAACGCACGACCATGAAATGGACAGGGATCAACCTCAAGACCTTGCCCGTCATCATTTTCCTGATCGGGCTGTTCATCCTGCCCGTCTCGATGTTGCTGGGTTTGAGTTTTCTGGATCGCCAGAACGCCATGACTTTCGAGCACTATCGACGCCTGGCAGAAGTGCCGCTTTACGGCAAAGTGCTATGGGCCACTGTTAAAGTCGCGTTGTGCACCACACTGTTCTGCCTCGCCGCAGCCTATCCCGTCGCATATCTTCTTTCGAATTCGTCCAAGGCCCGGCGGAACTGGCTGATCATTCTCGTCCTGATGCCATTCTGGACAAGCGTCCTGGTCAAGACATTCGCCTGGTACGTGATCCTTGGCCGCAAGGGTGCCGTCAATCAGATCCTGGAAGCAATGGGTATCGTCGATGCACCGCTTCAGCTCATCTATAATTTCACCGGCATCATGATCGGGATGACCCATGCTCTTATCCCGATCGCGACGATGACAATGCTTTCGGTGATGGATGGTGTCGACCGAAACCTCACCCGAGCGGCCGCGACCATGGGCGCCAAGGCAGGAACACGGTTCTGGCGGATCTATTTCCCATTGACCATGCCCGGTGTTGCGTCTGCCGGATTGCTTGTCTTCATCAGTTCGCTTGGTTTCTTCGTGACGCCGGCTCTGCTTGGCGGGCCGCAGGATACGATGATTGTGCAACTGATCGTTTTCCAGATCCGCGAAGTGCTGAACTGGCAGTTCGCAGGCGCGATCGGGGTTCTGCTCCTGCTCGTCTTCCTTGTCATATTTTTCGTCTACGACAGTGTGCTTGGCCTGTCCAAACCCGGCGGCGGAGCGTCGTCGCGTGTCGATCCCGGTGCTGGTATCGTGCGCAGATATGCCGTTCGGATCGGCAATCTTGCGACGGCATTTCTGGCAACCGTCACCGACACGGCAATATCGCTGTTTGCCGGGCGACCGAATGTGCGTCGAGGGGCTGGCGGCTTGCCTAAGTCACTTCGCGCAGCCTGTGCCATGGTTCTGGCTTTCCTGGCGATCCCGACGCTGTTCGTCGTGCCGGTTTCATTCACATCCGAGTCATTCCTGACCTGGCCTCCGAGCCTGTTCTCGCTGAAATGGTACCGGGACGTGTTTCAGTCCGACATCTGGATCGACGCGGCAGGTCGGTCCCTCCTGGTGGCACTTGTGACGGCGATCATCGCCATGCTGTTTGCCACGCCCTGCGCATTTGCTCTGGCGCGAGATCGGTTCCCGGGCAAGCAGGCTCTTTTCGGGCTGGTCGTGGCACCCATGATCGTGCCCAACATATTCGTCGCCGTCGGGCTGTTTTTTCTGTTTTCCCGCATCGGCATCGCCGGCACGACGATTGCCGTCATCCTCGGCCACACCGTCATCGTGATCCCCTATGTCGTCGTGACCATGCTGGCCGTCGTCAAGGGTTACGATCGAAACCTCGATCATGCAGCGGCCACCATGGGAGCCACCAATGCCGTCATCTTCCGGCGGGTGACTTTCCCCCTGATACGGTCCGGCGTCGTCGCGGCTTTCATGTTCGCCTTCATCGTCTCATTCGACGAGCTGACGATTGCGCTTTTTGTAACCGGAGGGCGGATCACGACCCTTCCGAAGCTGATGTATGAGGACGCTCTTCTTTCGGTGAGCCCGCGTCTTGCGGCGGTGGCGACCCTTCTTTTTGTCTTCATGACCATGATCATCCTGATCTCCGAATTCATTCGCCGCAAGGGAGGAAACCGCCTTGGCAAAGCCTGACATGCTCCAGAGAGCACTGATGCCCAACCGCCGATCCACCGCCGTCATTGGACTGGGCGAAAGATTGGCGCAGTCGCCGATCGTCACGCCGATCGACTATGAGCGGGATGGAAAGCAGGACGGATTCCTGCGGCTGTTCCATTCGACCGAGAAAAATGGCTACGGCTATGTCCCCATCCCGGTTATTTGCATCAGGAATGGGCCCGGCCCGACGGCAATTCTTGTCGGCGGCAACCATGGCAACGAATACGAAGGCATTGTCGGTTTGATGCATCTGGCTCGACAGCTCGAAGCGAGCCAGGTGCGTGGCCGCATCATCATTCTTCCGGCGCTCAACTATCCGGCAGTGATGAGCGCTACCCGATCGTCGCCGCTGGATGGCGCGAACCTCAATCGTTGTTTCCCGGGCACAGCGCCCGGCGGCCCGACCGCGGTCATCGCGCACTATGTCAGTACGGTTCTTCTCCCGCTCGCGGATGTGGTTGTCGATCTTCATGCCGGCGGACGGTCGGGGCATTTTGTCCCCTGCGCAATCGTGCAGGAAGGCAGAACTCCAGAGGAGGTCGCAGATCTCGCGGATCTTGCCGAGGCCTTCGGTGCACCGATGAGTTTTGTCAGCAAGGGCAAGGGAAGAGGTGGCAGTCTGACACTTGCGGGCGAATGCCTGCGCCAGGATGTTGCGTGCCTTACAGCCGAACTCGGTGGCGGCGAAACCGTGTCTCGCCTAGGGCTTGATCTGGCCAAAGAAGGCGTCAAACGGGTTCTGGCGCAGCTTCATATCCTGTCACCCCAGGACACCGTACCAGCAAACGGCACCCGCTGGGTAACGAAGGATCTCGACAGTCGTGTTCACGCTCATACGGCGGGAATTTTCGAGCCGTGTGTCGGGTTGGGGGATACTGTTCATGCCGGCCAGGTGGCGGGGTTTATCCATTTTCCCGATATGCCGATGGCGCCGCCCGACGACATCCGTATTCCTTTTCACGGTCGCGTGCTTTCGCTGCATATCCCGGCTCTGGTCGCACGCGGCGACGAACTCTTTACCCTCGTGAGCGATAGGGAGGCCGGTGATGACGGCTGCGTGTAAGGCGGAGTCATTGCTTCCGGCTCCTTGCTTCGGTGCCCCGAGCCCGTTCTTGTCCGGTATGCGGTGCGTTCGATGCGCCAGCTTGTGGCCCATGGGGGATTATTTTACCGGATGCCCGCGATGCGCGGCGTCGGGGCAGCCGGCAAGCGTCGCACCTCATTTTGATCGATATCCCAGCCTGTGCACACCAGAGGACATGGCATTCTGGCTCGCCTATCCCGGTGAGCGACAGCTGGGGGAAGGTTTGACGCCCGTGGTCGACTTGCCCGTGCTGGCGCAACGCAACAAGGTCAGGCGGTTGCTCGTCAAATGCGAAGGCGCCAACCCGACGGGCTCACACAAGGATCGCATGAGCGCGGGCCTTATCCGAAGAGCACGGGATGTCGGCGCGACGACAGTGGCGGTCGCCTCCAGCGGAAATGCGGGGGCTTCGATGGCCGCTTATGCGGCAAATGCGGGCATCGACTGCGTGGTGGTGACAACCGAAACAATGGGGCGCCGGTGGCAACGTTCGATCGCTCTGAGCGGTGCAAGGATCGTGATTGCGCCGGATGTCGCCGCACGCTGGGAACTGATCAATCAAAGGGTTGAGGCGGGAGAATGGTACCCGGCCACGAATTTTACGATGCCGGCGGTTGGCAGCAACCCGTTTGCCGTCGATGGATTGCGGTCGATCGCCTTCGAGCTCTATCTGTCGCTCGGCTGCGAACAACCGACCGATATTGTCGTGCCCGTGTCGCGTGCTGATCTTCTGTGGGGGCTGGTGAAAGGTTATGCCGATTTGGTCGCCTCGGGGCGTCTCCAGACGATGCCACGCATCCACGCTGCCGAGCCATTCCCTCGCCTTTCCCGCGTGTTGGAGGGTGAATACTATACCGGATCCTTCAAGGGAACGTCGCGGCTGCAATCGCTTGGTGGTGACACGGTCACATACCAGGCGATTGCAGCCCTTGCTATGTCGGGCGGAAGCGTTGTCGCGCCCACTGAAACTGAGACGATGGCCGCTCAAAGGGAATTCGCCATGGCGGGCCTATTCGTCGAGAGCGCTTCCGCAATTGTCCTATCCGGTCTTGCCGGGCTGCGCCGTTCGTCGGTCATTTCCGAAGAGGCCTCCATACTGCTGATCGCAACCTCGCATGGCTATAAGGAAGACGATTGACGCTGGCGAATGCCAATGAGGTCGGACCGATATTCCGTCGTGGAGGCTTTGCCGAGACTTTGCATTCGCAAATGTCAGGATGATCTATTGTGATCCGCCGCAGCACACGCGCGGAGGATACAGATGATCATTCGTAAGGCTCGAAAAGGCGACCTTGGCGACATTGTGAATCTGATGGCGCGGCATGCAAGGAGCGAACCATACGGCGGCACATTCAACCTCGACGAGCCGGCGCTCGTTGCATTGTGTTTCGGTCGCGAAAGACCCGCCGGCCATCTTCTCGTCAGTGAAGGTGCATGTGGAACAATTGAAGGATATGCTCTCTACTTCCTGCAGGATGTCACGTTCCGCAACAGGCCCATGCTCTATCTCAATGACCTGATGGTCGATGAGGCTTGCAGGCGCGGTGGCGTCGCGCGTGCCCTTATGGAGGCTGTGTGTGCCGAGGCTTGGTCGCTAGACTGCTTTCGCGTGAAGTGGGGCGTGGCGAGCTCGAATGAGGCGGCCATCGCGTTCTACGAGCGGATTGGAGCTGTCGAAGAGATCGGCAAGCGATATTTCATGATCGACGAAGAGCGGCAGGCAGCCGGTTTCGATTGACCGGGTCACCGTTCCTTTTCCGAAGGCGCGCGCCGCAGTAGTTCCGCCGCTTCTGTATTCAGCGCCACAGCCAGACGCTCGACCACGTCGATGCTGGCATTGTAGACGCTGCGCTCCAGCGAACTGATATAGGTCCGGTCGATGTCCGCGAGGTGGGCAAGCTCCTCCTGCGACAGCCCTGCTGCCTGCCGTGCCACCCTAAGATTCTCTGCAAAAACCTCACGTATTTCCATACCCGCGACATCAGTCGCTTGTAGAGTATTCCACCACGGAGTATTCTCTACAGAGACGGCGCGGCGTAAAATTCCCTTGCCGTTGCAGGGTATTGTTACCCAGACATTGTCTATATCGGGCACCAGGCGATTGTGATAAGTGCTCGGCGTCTGGGCCCTGTAAGAAATGTTGGCGCAGTAGAAGCGATCTGGACCGGAAGCAGTTAAGTTCTCTCGAAGGGACCGCGGGAAATCGTGCTGGACAAGACGACTATAAGGCCGCTGATCGGGCTGTTGCGCGCACAGCCTCAGGATTTGATCGAGACACTTACGATCGAGCAAATAAGGGAGCATCGTCGACTGATCGACGTCGCGACAAAGCTGGAATTGCAGATGAATACGTCAGCGGGTGATGAGAGGGCGAAGGCTGAGTACGCATATCTTTCAGCCATGATCACCCTCCACACACAGCAGACGGCAGTGTCCACCCTCGTGGATCTTCTTGGCTACATTCCGCACGTATCGAGCGACATGGCCAACTAGCTTTTCACAGAAGGCCGAGTGACATCGCGGTTCTCACCGCTTGGCCGAGTGTAGTTACGCCCAAGGCTTTCTTGGCGCCGGTGAGATAGTAGCGCACGTTGCCGTAAGTATCATCGATCAGGACCGCAATGTCGCGGCCTGTCTTGCCTTCGGCATGCCATCGCAGGCAAAGTAGCTGTTTGGCATTGAGCGATGCTGAAACCTTCAGAGCGGGTGTGGGGTTCAGGTGGTCGAGGTGCGCATGCATCTGGCCGACAGCCGCCGCGGCGATGACCGGATTCAATATTTTGCTTTCTGAAAATGCTGGGTCGTCACAGGCGAGCGTCAGCATTGCAACATTACCGAACCCAGGATTGATTGGAATAGTGACGCCCGATCGAATTCCAAATCTTGCAGCCTCGTCAAAGTATGTTTTTCGCGCTCTCGCGCGAGTGTCGGACGGGTATATCCAGCGAAACGCTTCGATCCTGTCCCGTAGCCCCTTCATGACGGGATCGATCCGAATGTAGGATTTTCGATTGTAGATCGCGACCCAATCAGGGGCGTAGTTGGTTATGACCTTCTGGGTGGCCGCCTGCAGGCTGACATAGGCAAACGATCTGAACCCGGCGAGCGTCGTAAGTTCCGCAAGGACGGCGTCGGCCGACGCGTCATCTTGGACGACCGATATTCGTTCGGTCAGATGCTGAAACCAGACATTCAATCCACGGCTCCCTTGAAAGAGGCGATGAACGCAGTGAAAATGCAACTGAAATAGGCATCGAAAAAAATGCAACAAAATATCGCATTTCGTGAATGACAGACCGGTTGCAATCGGTCAACCCCGGTTTTCAAGGGGACGGATGGAAGAAGCGTCACCGTGGGATCGGGCGCCTTCACGACGCGAGTAAACAGGTTGAGGCACGGCTGGAAAATGGCCGTGGCGACTAACGTGACGGGGCGCCGGTTGCGGCAGGAAAGATAATGTCCTGATCGACCAGGACATTGAACTTGTAGCCGGGACGAATCCTGATTGTCGGTTGCACATTGAGGTTTTTCGAGATCGTCTGCTCGGCGGCACGGCCAAATGTTTCGGCGAAATTGCGACGGGCCGCATCGGTTGCCGTGTCCTTGGTCGCAAGCGTCGAACTTTCCGGCAGGGACATGTCGATGCCCGTTCCGATAATGGCAACCAGAGCTGCCGAACCGAAGGTTCGCAACAGGTGTCTGTCGACTTTGTCGCTGAAGCCTCCATAACCTTCGGCATCCGTGCCGGCCATACCTCCGATCTGCAGTGTCGCGCCATCCGGAAAGACGAGATCGGTCCAGACGACGAGAACACGCTTCTGACCGAAGGATATTTTCGAATCGTACCGACCGAACAATTTGGCGCCTTGCGGGATGAGCTGCCGGTAGCCTGTGGCGCTGTCATAAACGTTCTGGCTCACCTGCGCGATAATCCTGCCCGGCAGGTCCGAATTGATCCCGGTGATCAATGTCGCTGGAATGACGGAACCGCGCTTGAGCTCATGTCGGGACAGCGGGTTCACGACCTTGTTTGGTAGATACCCGAGATCCCTGATATCCTGATTGAAGAATTCTTCCTTTGCGAGTTGCGTATTGGGGTCGGCATTAGACCCCATCATGCCCTTGCGGAGGGCTTCGGAATAAAGCTCGGCATTGCCTGGAGCCAACCCGTTTGCGCTGCCTCGACCCTGAGACTGGTTGTTTTCCGCGATGCTTGACGAGGTGGTCGAGGTATCGACGTTAAGAGGAGAATCGAGTGCGGCCGCTTGCGCCTGGAGCCTTGCCATACGCTGCCGATTGCGTTCACGAAGTGTCTGTTCTTCCTGTTCGCGGAGCAGTTTTTCGCGCCATTCCGTGTCCGTTGCCGGTTTCTGGCTTTGCGGCAGCTGCGGGCGGGTGTCTGGAGCTTCGGCGCCAGGTCGATGCGACTGTTCCGGCACAGCATCCGGCGGAGCCGGCTGAAAGGTCTCCCGTTCGGTCGGGTCGCCAATGATGCCATCGGAAATGCCGCGCTTGAGCTGATCGCCAAACGAACTCGCTGGCGCTTCGGACCCGCCTTCTATCCCCCCTTCCCCGTTGAAGGCCGATCCGCGCCAGGAAAGACCAAGCACAACGACTGCGAAAAAGACCAGGGTGGCCGTTGCACCTAGTGCTATGGGAACCCGGTTAACCCGGCGCATGCCGGCGCTTTCGCCAAGATTGGATGGCGCGCCGAGCTGGAGTGATTGGACCATGATCTTGCCCTCAATTGGCGCGCATGATGGAAACCGGACTGGCGGGCACCGCGCCGTTCGCGGCCACCGAATAAGCCCGAGCAAGAGATAGTGTCGGCGCTGACAATCTGGCGAGAACCTGCCCATCCAGCATATCTGCCGAGTAGGTGATCACAACCGTTTTTGCTGCAGCACCATTGGGATCTGATACCGGCGTAAAACCCCAGCCTTTCAGTGCGCTATCGATAGCCTTCGCCAGTTCATCGCCGTCTGGTTGCAGGCGCAAAATTACCGATGTCGGCGTCATCTGTTCTGCCAGCCGGCCAGTCAGGTCGCCGGCGATTATACCCGCAGCCTGGGACGACAGCTTCGTCGGGATCGGATCATCGCCAAAATCGTTGCTGGTTACATGACATGAGGTGAGGCCGGCGGAGGAAAGGAGAATGACCATGGAGAAGATGCGCATACATCAGCCTCCCCTTTTCAGGGTGATCTTCTGCTGGCGCCAGCCAACGCCGGAAATCAGCACCGCCTTGTCGATCGCGTAATCGACAATCATCATGTCGCGTTTCATGCGATAGTTGACGACGCGGTTCTGTCCCCCTGACGTGACGAACAGGACCGGCGCATCCTGACCGCGGATCGACCGGGAGAACTGGATATAGGTCTTTTCCCCATCTGAATAAACGCGGCTGGGTTTCCATGAGGCCCGGCCAGTGATCGTGTAGGAGAAGTTCAACCGGTCGGCTGGCGCCCCTGGAATGCTGCCGGCCTCCAGCCGGTTGTTGATATCGGACAGTTTCGAAGAGACATCTTCGGCATATTCAAAACCGACGCGCGCCATGTACTGGGTCGGATGCGATTTCAGCTGGATATGATAGGTGCGCCGCGAGGTTGTCACGACCATCGACGTCACAAGCCCGGGTTCTGCCGGCTTGACCACGAGGTGGATCGCCTGGCCGTTTGCCGCGCCCGATGTTGCTGGCTCCACTTTCCAGCGGATGGTATCGCCGACAAGAACATCCCGAACGATCTCGCCACCTTGCAATTCGATATCGCAGACCTGGAGAGGCGAGCAGACCACAGAGGGCTGGATCTGCCCGAACAGGAAGATGACTTTCCCGTCCGCGCCATGCGTGACAAGACCGTTCGAGCCTCTCCATTTTCCCGAAATGGCAGCGCCCTTGGCTTCCTTAAAGCTCATCGACTGCATATCGGCGCCTGTCGCAAGCGACGCCCCGGCGAGAAACGATGCTGTCGCCAATAGTCCCAATTTTCGCATATTTGGTCCCCTGACCTTAGAGCTGTGCAGTCCAGTCGAAATCCTGAAGATAAAGGCCGATTGGGTTGAGCCGGATCGTGGCTTCGTCCTGCGGCGGCGTGAGCGTGACCGTGGCGATGCCGCGGAAACGGCGACTGGACGTTTCCCGGCCCTTGCGGTCACGCTCGTATTCGATCCAGTCGATCTGGTGGGTCCTGTTCGACAGGGCGACGATATTGCTGACCTCGATCGCGATCGTGGCGAATCGTGCCTTGTCGAATGGCGAATTGCCCCGAAACCACGCATTCACTTTTTCCGTCGACGGATCGGTCGATCGTAAAAGCGCATATGTGCGGTCGATATACTGTTTCTGGACAACCGCATCGGGGGTCACGCTGCGGAAACTGGTTATGAAGTTTGCAAGAGTCGCGCGGACGACGCGAACATCGGCATATTCGATCTGCTGGGGAACGCCGGCCGTCACCGTATTGCCCAGCTTGTCAACCTCGATCACGTAAGGGACGAGCTTGACCTGTGTGCTCAGGTAGAGGGCGTAAGTAAAACCGACAAGTGCCATGGTCAAACCCAATACGCCGACGATCCTCCAAGCCTTGGCTGACTGAACATAGGATCCGTACCGTTCAGACCACTCCTGCCGTGCCGCAAGATAGGGGTTTTCGGCGGCCGGCTTGTTTGTCATGTTCTTGACCATGGATCATCTTTCATCGCGTGGTGGCGCAGGAGCGGCAGATGCGCGTGCGTGCGTCTTGTCGAGTTTCGCGTTTGCCAGGCCGAGAATGGATCCGGCATAGGCACCCGGTGATCCGATAGCCTTTTCCTTGGCCGCGGATGCCGTGGACCGCGCGGCCGAGCCGATACCGCTTCCAACGCCCCTAACCGTCGCTGCGGTCAACGAGGACCCAGCGGCCCGAGCAGCTTGCGCTGCCGCAAATCCTGCACCAACGGCTCCGGCTGCCAGGAAACCTGCCCCAGCCGCGAACGAAGCAGCCTGGCCACCATGGCGGATTGTCTCCATTCCGCCGGTAACGGAGACGCCCTGCACGACACCTTGCATGATGTTTGGAACATACATGGCGACGATAAATATAACGACGGCAATGCCGGCGATCGCGAGCGTGGTGATGAACTGATCGCTCTCTGCTGTCGGCGCCTGAGCCATGCCCAAAAGGACCTCGGATCCGATTTTTGATATCATCACCAGCGCCATCATATTCAACCCGACAGCGAAGGCGTAGACGAGATATTTGATGGCGAACTCCTTGGTGAAGGACGAACCGCCAAGGCCCAGCATGATCATGCCGGCCAGAAGGCCGACATACATTTCCACCATCACCGACACGAACAGTGCCGCGACAAGGGAAAAGCAGACCACCACCACGACCATCGCAAGAAGGGCTGCGATCGCCAGAGCATTGTCCTCGAACATGCCGAACTGCACCTGCTGCGACATTTGCGACGCCACGCGGATGCCGGCGTCAAAAACTTCCGCAGGCGACGCGGTGCCGGAACCGGCGCCGATCTGAAAGAGGCTGTCGACTACGGCGCGCGCGAAGGCCGGTCCTTCCGCCAGAATGAATGCAAACAGGCCGATGAACATGATGCGCCGCACCAGTTCGGCGAACCAGCTGTCCAGCGAAGCCGCCTGAAGTGCCAGCCAGATGGCCGCAATCCCGATTTCGATCGCCGCCAGAATCCAGAACAGCGATCGGGCGGCCTCCATGATGGTCTGCTCCCACCCCTTCGCAGCGGCTGAGACCTGGTTTTCGAGTTCGGTCAAGACCTCACCCTGCTGCGCAAGTGCCGGCGATAGGGTCATGGCGAAGATGGCGCTGATAACAATGATCCGCATAGTCGGTGAACCGCTTACCATCGAGGACGCATCTCCTGTCCCTTCGTGATCGGCGCATCGGCCTTGCTGGAGCCGAAGAATTTTTCACGCCTCAAGCGCTGTTCCTCAGACCCTCTTGGCGTGCCATCAGGTTCTGAGTTGATGACGATTGTCGCGGTGGTTGCCGACAGCACAGCGACGGCGGCAAGCAGGCAGATCAGAAGAACAAAGCTTTTCACCAGCGCGGCTCCATCTTTTGCCCGGTTGGGATCGATTTCACCTCTGCGTTGAAAAATTTCTCGCGGCGGGCCTGAGCAAGGTCCCGATCGGTCTGTTCGCTTTGAAGCCAGGTGCCCATCATCGTCATCTGCTGAGAGATGAGACCGCGAAGCTTCTGCATCTGCGCAACTTGTTGGGCTGCGATCTGGTGACCGACCTGCAACGCCTTCATCTGGCCGTCGGCGGTTTGCGACATCGTGCGCAACTCCCCCATCGTATCTTCTTCGCTGTCGAACTGCTGTGCCGTCAAACTTGCTGCGCCCAGCGTTCCGGCAATCGTGTCGCGATTGGTGTCGGACCATGTCTGGTAGGTCGTCGAGAAATCTTCCACGCCGGGCAAGGCGGACCTGAAATCCGAAAAACTCTTGAAACGTGCCTTGAGGAGATCGTCCGCATTCCCCATGGAGAAAGCGATGCCCTGACCCTGTTCGACAATGCCTCGAAGCTGATTGAGATCGCTCTCGACCTCCCCCCATATATGGCTCGGCAACTGCGCCGTGTTCTGCAACATGTTGCGGTAGATGTTGAGTTGATTTTGGATCTGCTCTGCGAGCTGGGTGATTTGCGTGATCTGGTTCTGAACCTGCTCGCCTGACTGACCGACCAGCGAGATCAGCTCGCCGTTGTTGAGAAGCTGCGTCCATTCTGTGGCCGCCCCGGTCGCAGTGCCAGCGAGAGCCGGACCGGTCGCTAGAATAGCGAAGACCGCGGCCGCCATCAGCGTCGACTTACGCACCCTCGATTTGTGAAACATCTGTCACTCCTCTTCTGGACAACCAGTGTGAAACCCAGTTCGGCCCATGCTGCGCCTTGAGTCCGCGGATGGTTTTCAGATCTGTCTTGGACGAGGCGCCGACGAAGCTCATGGCGACAGGACCAAGCGACATGTCGAACAGCCGGCGTCCGTCAGGGCTCGTCACGTAATAGTCGCGCTTTGGTGTTGCTGAAGCGATGATCTCGATCTGCCGTTCACTGAACCCAAGGCGTTCGTAAAATTCCCGCGTCCCGGTGTCGCGCGCGGCACCGTTCGGCAGGCAGATCTTCGTCGGGCAGGACTCTTTCAGGACATCGACGATGCCTGAGCGTTCGGCATCGGAGATTGATTGCGTGGCAAGCACGACGGCGCAGTTTGCCTTGCGCAGCACTTTGAGCCACTCACGGATCTTGTCGCGAAACACCGGATGGCCGAGCATCAGCCAGGCCTCATCGAGAATGATCAGGGCGGGCTCGCCATCGAGGCGCTTTTCAATCCTGCGGAAGAGATAGGTGAGAACCGGGACAAGGTTTCGTTCGCCCATATTCATCAGGTGCTCGACTTCGAAAGTCTGGAACGCTTGCAGCGTAAGCCCGTCCGTTTCCGCGTCGAGAAGATGCCCAAGCGGGCCGTCTACCGTGTAATGATGGAGAGCGTCCTTGATATCGCGCATTTGAACGCCCGAAACGAAATCGGAAAGCGATCGCCCGTTCGACAAGGCAAGGAGCATGATCTGCCTGGAAATTGCGTTGCGATGGTCCGGCGTCACCACCACGCCCTGGATTGTCACCAGGCTTTCGATCCACTCGGCTGCCCAGGCACGATCCTCGTCGGTTGACAATTCGGCGAGCGGGCAAAAGGCCAGCTGCGATCGACCATCGCCGGCATCCGCTCCGATCTCGTAATGGTCACCGCCAGCGCCCAGTGTGAGCGCGAGGAGCGAACATCCCTTCTCGAATGCGAAGATTTTGGAATTCTCATAGCGACGGAACTGCGCAGCAATCAATGCGACAAGGGTTGATTTGCCGGAGCCTGTGGGACCGAAGATCAGCGTGTGGCCGACGTCATCGACATGCAGGTTCAAGCGGAATGGTGTCGAGCCGCTTGCAACCTGCATCAGCGGTGGCGAGTTCACGGGGTATAGCGGGCAAGGCGCTGATGCGCTGCCGGACCAGACGGTATTCAGTGGAACAAGATCGGCAAGATTGGCAGTGTTGATCAGCGGCTCGCGGATGTTCGCGTACCAGTTCCCCGGCAGGCTCCCGAGATATGCGTCCGTGGCATTCAAGGTTTCAATGCGTGCGCCGAAGCCCTCGGCCTGGATTTGCCGCCGGATTGCTTCGGCCTTTTCCTGAAGGGCATCCCGGTCATCGTCGAAAAGAACGATGACCGGCGTGTAATATCCGTATGCCACCAACTGCGATGAAGCCTGAGCAATGGCGTCTTCGGTTTCCGCCACCATCGTCATTGCGTCCTGGTCGATGGAACGGGACTGTGTCTGGAACAACTGATCGAAGAATGGCCGTACCTTTTGTTGCCACTTCTTGCGCGTGCGCTCCAGTTTCTGACGAGCTTCCTCGGCGTCGAGGAAAATGAAACGAGATGACCATCGATAGGTCAGAGGCATAAGATCGAGGCTGCTGAGGATGCCGGGCCAGCTTTCCGCCGGAAGTCCGTCGATTGCCACCACTGCGAGATATCGGTTTTCGACCTTCGGGGTCAGACCATGCTCAAGTTGTGCGGTTACGACCCAATCAAGGTAGAGGGGAATATCGGGCAGGCGGACCGGATGGTTTTCGCCGGTTATGCAGAAGCGCACGAACTGCAGCAGTTCATCGTAACGTCCCGTTCGGGTGTCGCCGCGTTCAGTGACCTCGATCGTACGCATGCGGTGGATCGAGAGTGTGCTACCGAGATATTGTTCTATCTCGCGGATCGCATTGGAAAAGATCAGCAGGACGGTGTCGGCATAGGAGCGTTTCCTGCTTTCCTCGTCAGCGTAGATGTACCGGCTGAGACTGGAGCCTTTCGACTGCACCGGGCGATAGGTCAGGATGATCGCGTGCTTGCTCTCGAAATGTCCGAGGCTTTCCTCGAAAAAGACGCGACGCTCCCGATCAATTGCACGCGTGATTGGATCAGGGAAAAACGAGCTGGCTTCGTTCGCGTATTCCGCTGTTGCGAGACGGATTGCCTCTACCTGGATGATCCAGCCCGATCCGAGTCGTGACAAAACAGCATTGATCTGCCGGGCGAGCTCGTTGCGTTCGAAATCGGTTGCACTTTCTGTGTCGGGGCCGGCAAAATACCACCCGGCCATCAGGCTTCCGTCCTTCAAGAGCATGATGCCATTGTCGACGAGGCCTGCATAAGGAACGAGGTCCGCAAAGGAAGGACCAGTCGCCCGAAAACGTTTGAGTAAGACCATTGTTCGCCCCTCAGTATCGACGCCAGGGTGCCGAGGTTGGAAGATAGCGCGAGTGATAGGAAATGTGGCGGATGTAGATCTGCCGCATAAGCGGATCGGCTTTCGCCATCATCCTGAGCGCGGCGACCACCACGACCCAGAGTGCCATCCCGAATAAAACCGAGTAGATTGTCAGGACAACGAAGACGAGGATAACCGTTGCCAGCCCGGTGAGGAGCACAAGTTCGCGGTCAGCACCGATCAGCAAGGGGGGACGCGATAGCGCCCGGTGAATGCGGTTTCTGTTCAGGTTATTGAATGCGTCGGCCATCATTCATCCTGATCCGCAATTGTCTGATTAGCTGATTGCGTCTCAGTGCCCAGCCCGATGGAGGCGCCGGTCGCTCCAAACAGGCCGACGATCGTGGTTGCTCCAAGCAGTATGCCGGCGACGAGCACGACATAGACAAGGCGGCGGGCAAAGTCGTTCAGCTCGCCCCCAAAAATCAGCATGCCCCCTGCGATCGCAACAGCTGCGAGCGCGATGTATCCCGCAACCGGCCCGGTGATGGATTCCTGGATCTGTTCGAGCGGTCCCTCCCATGGAAGGCTACCGCCGGAGCTCGCCAGCGCCGGTGTGGCGATTGCTCCTGCCAAAAGTGCGAGAAAAATGACCTTTGATAATCCATGGTCACGCGGCATGTCGCGCTCCTTCCTGAAAAGGTTCGATGTGATAACGTCCGTCTGAAAAACCGCTCACCCGGATCATCTCCTGGATGCGTCGGCCATCAGGTGTGCGTGCGATCGAGATGATCAGGTCCACGGCCTCCCCGATGACGCCCTGCATCGGTTGCTGGCTTACTTCCGCCGTAAGCTGTTCGAGGCGCTGGAGCACTGATCGCGCTGAATTTGCGTGGATTGTGCACACGCCGCCGGGATGGCCGGTGTTCCATCCTTTCAAAAGGGTCAAGGCAGCGCCATCCCGCACCTCACCGACGATGATGCGGTCGGGCCTCAATCGCATGGTGCTTTTGAGCAGCCGCGACATATCGACGGTGTCACTGGTTCGAAGAGCGATCGCATTCGTCGCGGCACATCGAATTTCGGCCGTATCTTCCAGAATGATCAGCCGTTCTTCCGGTGCTTGTGCGACAATTTCGGCAAGGATTGCGTTGGCGAGCGTTGTTTTGCCTGAACCGGTTCCGCCCGAGATGACGATGTTGAGATGTGAGGCGACTGCGTCCCGAATGAATGTAGCCTGCCCAGGGGTCATCGCCTGACTGACTACATAGTGATCCAGTGGAATGAGCTGTGATGCGCGCCTCCGGACTGTAAAACAAGGCGCCGCCACGACAGGAGGCAGCAGCCCTTCGAAACGGTGCCCACCGATCGGCAGTTCACCCGACAGGATTGGCCGATCTGCACCAATCTCGGTTCCCAAGACATGCGCGACACAGCCGATGACGATTTCTGAAAAACCGGGGGCAACGGTGCCGGCAGCAACCATCCCGCCGCCAAGGTGCTCGATGAACAATGTGCCATCGGGATTGAGCATGACTTCGACGACAGTGGCATCATCAAGCGCTTCGCAGATGCGATGACCGAGGCTCTCTTCAAGTTTACGGATCAATCGCGGCCGAGAGTTTGTGTGGTGCATGTCTATCGCTCGCATGTAAAAAGCGCCGATCCGTCATCTGCAGCTGACCCGCGAGTCGCGGTTTTTTGCGTCGGTGTTCTCATCGCTGCGCCTCCACGCATTCATTCCGGACTTGCGTGGAGGAGGCTTGCGCGTTCTGGGAGTATGATCCACTCGCGAAAGTGCGAGTGGATGGTTCTCTCTCGCGGCATGCCGGCGGCGGGCACGCATTCTAAAAATTGGCTGAGCACTCGCAAAAGTGTGAGTAAGTTTTTTCGTCGATTTGCCGTCCTGCGGCCGCATCATCCTGATTCCACGATGGAATAAGCGATTCTCGCGCAGATTCATTGAAGCCGTGAAAATCAGCGTTAACCTCTTGTTAACTCTATTTCTCTTGCAGCGGAGACAGAATCGTGCGTTAGCTTGAGACGGCAATAGCGCGTCTAACGCCGAGAAACCGTCTGAAACTAGGGGCCGACGTGAACGTGGTACACCGGGACATCGACAGAGCATCAACATCCGCTCATATCACGCAGCGCGCCGAAGCTCTGTCTGCGCGTTTGAGGAAAGTCGGAGAACGTGCCTTTCCGCCGACAGCGCAAAAGACGCTCCGCTCATTTTCATCGGGTGAGGTTGCCGAGATTGTCGGAGTGTCCGACGGGTACCTGCGCCAGCTTTCACTTGACGGCCTCGGCCCAACACCCGACCTCGGTGCCGGTGGACGGCGTTCCTATACTTTGGAACAGATCAACCAGTTGCGTGAGTACCTGGCGTCAGCGCGGCCGAAGGAAGCCGTGCGCTTCTGGCCGCACCGCCGTGACGGTGAAAAGCTCCAGGTCGTTACAGTTGCCAATTTCAAAGGCGGATCTGCCAAGACGACCACCTCGCTTTACCTGGCGCAGGGCCTCGCGCTCCAGGGCTACCGCGTTCTCGCCATCGATCTCGATCCGCAGGCATCCCTTTCTGCAATGTTCGGCTACCAGCCTGAATTCGATGTTGCCGAAAACACGACGCTTTATGGCGCTATTCGCTACGATGAAGAGCGCGTCGCGATGAAAGACGTCATCCGGCCTTCGTATTTTACCGGAATCAGCATCGTTCCCGGCAATCTCGAACTGATGGAGTTCGAGCACCAGACACCCCGCTTCATGCTGCAGAACCGTTCACGACCCGAGGACATGTTTTTCCGAAGGGTTGCAGCGGCAATTGCCCAGGTGGAAGACGATTTCGATGTCGTCGTGGTCGACTGCCCACCTCAGCTGGGCTTCTTGACCATGGGGGCGCTCAATGCCGCGACTGGTATGATCGTCACTGTACATCCGCAGATGGTCGACGTTGCATCCATGAGCCAGTTCCTGCTGATGACGTCCGACCTTGTGTCCGTCATCGAGGAAGCGGGCGGCCGCCTCGACTACGATTTCCTGCGGTTCCTTGTGACACGGCATGATCCACGCGATGTGCCCGAGCAGGAAATCGTCGGCCTTTTGCGTGACGTTTTTGCAGAAGATGTCATGGCTGCATCGGCTTGGAAATCGACGGCAATCGCCAATGCCGGTCTGACAAAACAGTCCCTCTACGAACTTTCACGCGGCGCAGTAGGTCGATCGACTTATGACCGGGCGATGGAATCAATTAACGCCGTCAACAACGAGGCAGTTGGTCTAATCAACGAGGTCTGGGGGCGATGAGAGCTGAGCAGGTAACTGAAGTTCGCAAGGGTGAGCTTTTGTCAGCTGCCCACGGCGTCGGTTCCTTCAGGGGCCGTGACCAGGGAGATTGAGATGAGCAGCAATCGTAGACAGTCTATCCGCAACCTCTTCGCAGGCGACGACGAACAGGCGCTTGCCGAAGACGCCCGTCAGCCAGTGCAGCGCGTAGCGTCGGGTGCGGTCAAGTCTTTGAAGGACACGTTCTCATCGGTCGAGAGGGACTATGAGGAACTCAAAAAGCAGGTCGCGAACGGATCCATACCTGTCGAGCTCGATCCCGATTTGATCGATCCGTCTCCTTTTGCGGATCGTTTTGCGGATCAGGACGCCGCTGCCGTGGAGGCATTGACGACCTCCATTCGCGAACATGGCCAAGAAATCCCTATTCTTGTGCGTCCGCATCCGACCGAACATGGTCGTTATCAGATTGCCTATGGCCATCGACGTGTCAAAGCTGCCACTGACCTCGGTCTGCAGGTAAAAGCATATGTCCGCGAACTTTCCAATGATCGCCTCGTCGTCGCACAAGGTATCGAAAATTCGGCGCGAGAAGACCTCACCTTCATTGAGCGTGCCAGTTTTGCGCTCAAATTGGAGGTTGGAGGCTTCCAGCGATCGCTGATTCAGACGGCCCTCTCCGTTGACCGCCAGGAAACATCTAAGCTCCTGAGCGTCGCGAAAGCTGTCCCAGCATGGTTGGTCGAGGCGATCGGACGCGCACCCAAGATTGGCCGACCAAGATGGCAGGAACTTGCCGATCTCTTGAAAGCCAGTGATGGAGAGCAGAAGGCCCGCCGAGCGATCGACGAAAAGTCGTTCACTCAGAAGGAGTCGGACGATCGGTTTTTGGCAGTTCTGCGTGCCGGCAAGGCACAGGACGCACCTGCCCCCTCCCCTGACTGGCTTGTCGCCCGCTCAACAGCGGGCGCCGAAATCGCCACATTGGCGCTTTCGGCCAAGCATTGCAGAATTCAGATCGATCGCGGTCGCGATGGCGACTTCGCCCAATACGTCATGCAGCAGCTTCCGGAGCTCTATGAGGATTTCCGGAACAAGGCTGTGACATCCGAGGAAAAATAAAGGACAGGAACAGCAAAAGAAAAAGGCCCCCAAACGTCGCCGTCGTGGAAGCCTCTCTCAATGGTCTAAGCAGCCTGAGAATCGCATTTCCATGAATCGCAGTCAAGAGTCTTTGGCGCCTATTTGGTGAGCGGATTTCCTTTGCCTTTTTGAAGGTGGAAGAAAATGCAAACGGGAAATGTAACGACGCCCTTCGGGCGGCGGCCGGTTTCGCTTGCTCTCGTGAAACGGCAGCTTGCCGCAAACGAGATTGAGCCTGGACGGACGGCTGAGAAGTGGCGAGTGTTCCGCGACGCCTCGGAAGCGAGATTGGAACTTGGCCTGCAGGACCGCAGCCTGGCGGTTTTGGACGCATTGCTGAGTTTTTATCCGGAAAGTGAGCTCTCACACGATGCGCAGATGGTCGTGTTTCCGTCCAATGCACAGTTGACGCTCCGCGCTCACGGCATTGCCGGCGCAACGCTACGCCGACATATTGCGCTGCTGGTGAACAGCGGGCTCATCTTACGGCGCGACAGCGCGAACGGAAAACGTTACGCGCGCAAGGATGATGAAGGTGTCGTTGAATCGGCCTACGGCTTCGATCTCTCCCCACTTCTGGCGCGCGCCGGCGAACTTGCACAAATGGCACAGAAGGTCGTCGCTGACCGCGCAGCCTTCCGGCGAGTAAAAGAGAGCCTGACGATCTGCCGGCGCGACGTTCGCAAGCTGATATCGGCTGCCATGGAGGAAGGTGCAGACGGCGACTGGCAGCGGGTCGAAGACACGTATGTCGGAATTGTCGGACGTATCCCACGGTCGCCGACGCGCATGCAGATCGACAATCTACTCGAGGAAATGGTGCTGCTGCGCGAAGAGATCGTCAACCAGTTGGAAGTTCATAGTAAAACTCAAAATATGAGCGGCAATGATGCTCATATTGAGCGTCACATACAGAATTCAAAATCCGAATCCTTCAATGAATTTGAACCTGGCTCTCGAAAAGAGCAGGGAGCAAAGCCGAGCGAGAATAAGCGACCGTTGCAAGAGCCGCCAAAAGCATTCCCGCTATCGGTTGTCCTGAAGGCTTGCCCTCAGATGCTTGACTACGCAGCCGGCGGTGCGATTGAAAGCTGGCGCGATTTCATGTCGGCCGGGGTGGTCGTCCGATCGGCTCTGGGCATCAGTCCGTCAGCCTATCAGGACGCCTGCGAGGTAATGGGTCCGGAGAACGCAGCTATCGCCGTAGCCTGCATGCTTGAACGCGAAAACCTGATCACTGCGCCGGGCGGGTATTTGCGCACCCTCACCCGCCGGTCGCTTGATGGTAAGTTTTCGCTTGGACCAATGGTGATGGCGCAGCTTCGGGCAAACGGACATGGTCTCGATAAAGCAGGTTAAAGAACCTAACTATTTGTCAGGAGGGCCAGACTTGACGAGCTTGTATCGAAAGTACTGGAAGGCGGGATCAACAAGTCTTGCCTGACGGCAGGGTCCTCGCGACCAGATGCGGGGTCTTACAGCGGACTAGCGTGGCGTTAGTTTCCGGTCCCGAAGCGTGATTAATGGACATCTTCACTGCAACGGCAAATGGCGCCAGTTATTCGACGCTGCAGAGGTGCTCGAATGCTGGGATGCTTTGCCAGTAGGATAATAAAATTCAATGAGAGAGCGTTCCCACGGACAAAGTGAAAAAGACTTTTTGACCTAAAGGTGAGGACGGCGATATCAGAAGGGTCGGCTTCGTCATGTGGCGGATTGGTGTTTTCCTTCTCGACGTCGGATTTGGATTGACTTGTGCAGTGCCGCGCACGTTCTGCTCGCAACGCCGACGTACTCGCAGCAAGGTCACATCCTATGCTGTGTAGTTCCAATAGGGAAACAGGCGTTGGCGATCATATGCCAGGAGCGCTTTCGGATCGTGGAGCTGCGCTTGGCGAGGATCAGTGTCAGTAGTGACATGATGATTGTTTCTGCATGCATATTTCTCGGGAGACAGTGGCTAATAGGCGTCTGCCGCCCTCATCCGAGTTTATCGAAATCACAGGAGATCATCATCATAACTCACAAAAATCGCGGGCCGAATGAAGGGCCATTTTCCCGACCAGACACATGTCTTAGCTGGGAAAATGCTTCATCTGTTTTCGACAAGTTTATAAAGCCGAGCAATGGAGGGACTTTGTTGTCAGCTGACTACACGTCTTGTCGACCTAATGCGAGTGCTACGCGATGTTGCCAGACGGGCAACGCGGCAGACCCGCGCCATCGAATAGAGCACGGCCGCTTAACGTGACACTAATGGGGTGTGAGGACAATTGAGTGAGTCGTGCCCTAAGGAATATGTTGTCAGCTGACTACAATCGCGCCGTAGCTGTCAATCAATTGCAATGCCGATGGTACGCTTACTGAGAAGAGATATGCCGGTACTGTGGCACGGAAAAAGTGGCCTTGAACCATCACAGCAGGGCCGACTTTTATTTAAAGGAGCCATTGGCGGACCCGTCATGTCCCGTTAATTGACCTGAGCAATCTTTGGAATTGCCGACCTGTTAGCCTGAAGCGGACACTAACGGCCGCGAACTCGTGCTCGACATGACCGTTGAAATACAGCTCGACCATTTTACCGATCAGTAGGGAGCCAAAACCCTGCCTGATCGGAGGTGACACCTGCGGGGCGCCCTCCTCGACCCACTCGAGTGCAAATGCTCGGTCTTCGCCGACGGTCCATGCAATCTGAACATCCCCCTCGACGTGGGGAGAGCGCCATATTTCGCTGCATTGGTCGCAAGCTCGTGGAGGGCGAGAGATCGTCCCAAAGCTTGGGTGAGAGGTCTCGAGGGGCAATCGAACAGCACGCGGGCACTGCCGGGTCGTGATGCAAGAGCACATCTCCGACGACGTCCAGAATATCCGCTGCGGCAGCCTCAACTGAGGTTGAAATGTCCTGGGCTGGTGCGAGCGCCTGGACCCAGTTCGAGATCGAAGCACGCCCCTCCTCCACGCTTGTTGCGTTTCAAAGTGTCTGGGAAGCAGCCGCCTCCACGATCGCCAGAGTATTCTTCATGCGGTGAGCCGCTTCGAAGATGATACTCTGAGGGCGGGCCTCTTCAGCCTTTTGGTTCGTGAGGTCGTTCGTCACGACACCGAACGCGACAATGATGTCGTCGTTCGCCTTCAGGGGGAACATGCAATAGAGTGCTGGGAAAAGGTCTCCGGTTTTGAACTTGCGCAGCCGTAGTTCCCGCTCGCAATTCTCCCCTGCCCTGATGACCGGTTTTAGGTCTCGATTGAAAGTCTGATATCGGTTTCCGAGATAAAACTCTTTCCGTCTTCCATCCTAGCTGGGTCGCCCGGTCCTGCGACGATTGCCGAAGCAGGCTCGAAGCCGCGATCGCGTGACGTAAATCCTAAAAATTTCGGCAGATCTCACTGGCGAGAAAGGTATCGATGGCCGCACGATGAAAAAAATCGGGTTGAAGTCCGGTGGACCGATAGCCTCGGTCGACCAATATTTTCCGGATAAAGCGGCGATCCTTGCGACGCTGTACGAGGCTTACGTGGCGGTGGACCCGTGCCATTCTGAGGCACGCAATCGCCGACATCGGTAACACGCAGGAGGCCATGGCCGCGCCCGGACAACTGCTCGATGCGTATTTAATGGTGATGCAGCAAGACCCATCTGCGATGGATATCCTCAATGCTATCAAAGCCAGCAGCTGCTGAATCTACAGGACGTCGAGGTGACGCGGGCGCAGGTTCAGGAATTCTATGATGCTACCGCATCGTATGTCGAACGCCATCGCCATGACAAATACAAGCGAACACCTTTTCTCTTGTCGAATATGGCCGACGCATGCGTCCGACTTGCTCTGTTGCATCCACGTTCGCAAGGTAATGCGGTCGTCGAAAACTTCAAAGGGATGGTGAACGCGCAGGCAGCAAAGTTCATCGTTGGAAAAATTCCTGATGGTTTTCTGCTGCCGCCCGGCGTCCGTGCACTGTGATGTCAGCTTAAGTTAGTGGGAGCTTCGTCGTGGCGGCCGGACCAGCCCAATCCACGGCATTGTTCCTCGGCATCCGCGCGTGCTTCGTCGATATCATCGTAAGTGCCCGGGAGCATGTACAACTGCTCGCGAAACACGTAGCTGGCAGTCCCGTCTTCGACATTAGGCTGGACACTCGGTGCTTCTGACGTCCGATTGAATACCTGCATGATCATCTCCTCCGTTGCTAACCTCCGACGTCAGCCAGGCCGGAATTGTTCCGGCAGAAGCCGGAACCGAGGTCATCACGATCCTCGATCACAGGCCGCAGGAGATCAGCGGATTGTCTCTTAGCACCCCAGCGCTGCTCGTCGCAGCGCACCTCCGTGGCGTTTGAGAGAGTCCTTGAAGCGGAAGCAAACCGTGGGAGACGGGACGACTGGTAATTGGCGAGGACTTTAAACAAATACTGCCGCGCTGCTTCGGGCGATGGAACCACGTTTCTGCGTCGGTGTTTGCTGTGCGACAGATAGTTTGGCTGGGTGCTGGAGAAACACAGGAGTTCATTGCATTGAAGTCTCATCTCATCGAAGCCGGCGCGGGGTCAGTGCGGCTCTCGCGCGTGTCGCTTGGAGCTTCTCATGACTGAAGGACAGGCAAAAGGGCGGCGCGTTCTCATCACCGGTGCAAGCGTTGCGGGCAACACACTGGCCTGGTGGATGTCTCGCTATGGCTTTGACGTCACCGTCCTCGAGCGCCATCCCGAGTTTCGCGACGGTGGCCAGAATATCGACGTGCGCGGCGCGGGTCGCAAAGTTCTGTCGAAGATGGGCCTGGAGGAGATCGTGAAGCAGAGCGGCACAGGTGAGACGGGCATCCAGTTCGTCGATGATGATAACCAAACGATAGCCGAATTCGATGTCGACGAGGTCGGCGCCAATGGGCCGACGGCGGAGCTGGAAATTCTCCGAGGAGACCTGGCTCGCATCCTGTTCGATGCTTGCCGGAACCGCGTCGCATTCCGGTTTGGCGATACCGTCAGCAAGATCGAAGATTTGGAGT
Organism: Endobacterium panacihumi; assembly: GCF_050847465.1. Lineage (NCBI taxonomy): Bacteria > Pseudomonadati > Pseudomonadota > Alphaproteobacteria > Hyphomicrobiales > Rhizobiaceae > Endobacterium > Endobacterium panacihumi. Next base: position 58,369 of record NZ_JBOZRA010000003.1, read on the forward strand.
CTTCTGTCTCCGTCACCTTCGAAAGTGGCGCTCGTCAAACATATGATCTGGTGGTGATCGCCGAGGGCGTAGGCTCATCGACGCGTGAGCTCGTCTTCCCTGGCGAGAACACGCCAAGATGGCTCGATGTGACGATGGGATATTTTACTATCCCGAAAGGCGACGGCGATCGAGACCACTGCAGGATCTTTACCGCAGGAGAGGGCCGCAGCATCTGGCTGCGCCCGGATAACAAGGGCACCACGCGAGCGATCCTGGTGGTTCAAAAGATTGCTGACGGGGAGGGTGATCTCGCACCGGCCGCCCAAAAAGCATTTCTGAACGAGCAATTTGCAAACGCTGGGTGGGAGGCGCCACGGGTCCTGAAAGGTCTCAAAACGACGGACGACCTTTACTTCGACGTCCTGCGACAGGTGAAGATGGATCGCTGGTCCGATGGACGAGTTATCCTGACCGGCGATGCGGCATGGTGCGCAACGCCGATCTCCGGGATCGGCACCACGCTGGCGATTGTCGGCGCTTACGTGCTTGCCGGTGAATTGTCCAAATCTAGCGAGCTGGCTGATGCGATGTCGCAATACGAGGCGATCATGCGACCCTATGTCGAGAAGGGCCAGGGTGTTCCGAAAATTGCTCCAAAAATGCTGCAGCCGCAAACACGGTTTGGCGTTGCCCTTCAGCACGCTGTTCTTCGCGTTGCTTCTGCACCAGGCGTAAAGCAGGTGGCCGCCAAGTTGTTCATGCCGAGTGCTGATGAAATCGCGTTGCCTGACTATACCGGACAGGTCGGGGAGGGATCTCGGTGACGCCGATCGTGGTCAACATGGTGAGACCGCGCGGGCGCTCGGATTGCTATTCCGGCATCCGGGCCACCAAGCCGTGTGGCGCTCGACGGCGATTTCCGCGAGAGCAAGGACAACTGCCCCGCTTAACTGCGGAAGAAAAGGCGCGAGTTCAAAGAGATCACCAATTCGCACGGCCAGATCGAAAACGCCCTCGAACAGTCTGGTCGCAACGAGAACCAGATCAGGCGACCCATGGGTCAATGATGTCTATTCCGAAGCCTTCGAAATCCTTAACGTTTCGCGTCGCGAGGGTCAATCGGTGAGCGATAGCGGTCGCGGCAATCAGGCCGTCCATTGAGGCGAGACCGCGACCGCTGCGCTTGGCGAGTGCCATAAGATCACCCCAAGCTAATGCGACGGGCTCTTCCACCGGAATAATTCTGCTTTCGAAGCGTTGAGGCAGATCATACCTTAGCCATTCGTCCAGCGCGTCCCGCTTTCTCCCGCCGTCCATCAATGCCACGCCGCGGCGAATCTCGGCGATCGATACAATGCTGATGAACGTACGGTCTTCGTCGAGCCCGTGAAGCCATTGCAGGACAGTTTCATCCGGGCGAGGTTTCGTAACTTCCGACAGAACGTTCGTGTCGAGGAGCAGTCTCATAGTGGCAAGTCGCGCGGCTCGTCATGTTGTCGCTCAATATCGAGATCTGCACCACGCAGAGGCGAGGCTAACAGAAACTCGGCCAGCGATCCCCTGCGTGCGGTCTTCTTCTGCCATTCTTCCGCAGAAACAACCACTACGGCTGGTTTCCCGTTGCGGGTAATCGTTTGTGGTGCCGATTGTGCGCGCTCCATGACTTCCGAAAGTTTTGCTTTCGCGCCTGCGACCGTCCAATTCATTTCATCGTGCGTCGATACCTGCATCGTCTAACCTATAACCTAAATGACTATCGTGACTATAGTACGCATGCGATGCTGCTGCAAGCGCTTGGCAGGGAAGGGGAGGGTACAGCTAATGCTTCGATACTTGGTCAGGTTCACCCGGACGCGATCGCGCCGCTGCAAATGTCCGCGGGTCATCACCGCCGAAGCATGACCCGGTGTAGGAGGGCCATAAGCCCGCTTTCGCGTGACCATATGCCCGATACTGCCAGGTTCTGGCATGTGATCACGTCACAGAAGCCGCGCCGCTCGCCCACTGCGCCGGGTGGCGCTGTTATAGTAACTGGAAGCCTGCTGGAGGGAACGATGTCGGGACTGCTCCATTGCTTCGGGCAGAGGAATGCCGCGATTGGCAGCTTCTGTAAGATATCCCGACCGCAACCCGTGCGCCGAGAACTCCCCAGGCTCCAACCCCGCCATCTCGACGCGCTGTTTGACGATGGCATTGATCGACTGCGGATCGAGCGGACGCTTGGACACGGTGCCCCAGCGCCCGATCCCCCGAAACACACTGCCGCTCTCGATCTTGGCCGCCGCGATCCAGGCATTCAGCGCGTCCACCGGCCGGCCAGTCAGATAGACCACATCATCCTGTTCGCCATTGGTCGTCTTGGTGCGGCCGAGATGGATAGCAAGAGAGGGGAGGGGAGCGCCGTCCGATACCTCGATCGGCGCCTCGACGCTCAGCTGCTCAAGCCGCAATCCAGCGATCTCGCTGCGCCGGCGACCGCCGGACGCGAAGGCGACCATGAGGATCGCCCGGTCGCGCACATCGCGCAGGCTGTCTGTCGAGCACGTCGCCAGCAGTTTTGCCAGCACATCGCCGGTGACCGCTTTGGCGCTCTTGCGCGATCGCTTCCGCGGGACGGCACGCACGGCGAGTCGAATAGCGGATTTGAGGGGAGGGGAGGCGAAGCTGCCGTCGAGGCCGCGCCATTTGGTCAACGTCGACCAGTTGGCCAAGCGACGACGGACGGTCGCCGGCGCATGCGGTCCGGTCGATTTCAGAAAGTTTTGGGCGCGCAGATTTTCAGCGACCTCGGCCGGCATGCCGTGATCGGGATCGGTGGCCCGCTTTTGCGGATCCCACAGATGCTGCGCGACGAATTTTAAGAGCAGCGCTTCGGGCGCCGGCCAGGGCAGCGATCGTTTTGTTGCCGCCAGCGCCCAGGCTTCGAGATAGGCGAGATCCGAGGTGATGGCCCGCAGCGTGTTGGCGCCCATGCCCTCGTTGACGAGATGACGCAACGTTTCGATGTCCGCGTCGGTCAGCAGCTCGGCCAGCTCATCGCGCCGGTCGATCGGCAGCACCGATGCAATCGTGTCGAGCTCGACGGCACGGCGCTCGACGCCGGTCAGGCTTGCTGCCTTTTTCAATGCAGCCATCAGGCCGTTTCGGCCGTCGGCCGCCAGCGCGCGATAATCTGTTCGATCTCGCTGCGATATTCGTAGGGGTAGACCATATCCTCCTCGCGGGCGATGTAAGCGAAGATTGTCACCATGTCCTCCCCCACGTCGGGATCGACATTGGCAAGATCGGCGAGATCGAATCCGCCATTGGTCTCGGCATTCCACCAAGCGAGCAGGAAATTGGCGACACGCCGGCCCTGGCCGGTATCCTGATGGGCAATGTTGAGCAGCTTTTCGAGGGCGAAACGAACGCGATCTTCCATGTCCGGGAGCCTTTGGTGAGCGTGATTTGGCCCCACATTATGTGATTTTGCGACTCGTGTCGATCTACCATCGATAAGAGGTAGTTATCGATGGTTATGGCACCATCTGGCAATCATACCAAGTGAGGAACCTAAATATTCAGATAGAGTTCCTTTAAAATATCGTTTACTATGATTTCAATGGCTTACGATCTCGCGAAATTGCCCATTTCAAACTTGGTTGGTCCCGCTTTTGATGCTGGTATCGCTCTGACGCGCCTCGACGAGCGTGTTGCCCGTTCGCCGGTCGGAACCGGCTTCCTCGAGCGCACCCAATTCGCCGACGCCTGTGCCTCGATGTGGATCGACGGCGAACTGGTCCACCTCGAAGACCTCGTGCTCCACGACGCGTTTCGCGATACCCGCACACCCACCCACGAACTCACTATCGCCCGTGACGTTCTAAAAAACCGCAGACGGATTTCTGGCCAGTCAGCCGACTGGGCTTTTTCCGCAGACGGTATCCGGACATTGCGACAGACATCGGACATCACGTCGGCCGGCCCTGACGGCGCATACTCGGCCGACGTCAACCGGGCCGCGACCCCGATCGTGGCGGAAGGGGAGGGGGATGATTATGATGACGCCAAAGATCTCCACGGCGTCGACTTTGCGGCCATCGATGCTGTGCTCGCCCGATCGGAGGCGGCGATCGAGCAGGCAAAGCGTCCCGGGCGTGCTGATACCCGAGAACGAGATCCTCTGGTCTATGATCTCGACTGGGACGAGGATGCCCGGCTCGACGAATGGCGCGGCGTGCTGCGGCAGGCCGAAGACCTGCCGGCAGTGCTGCAGGCGATCATCGCCCTCGATGCCTGGAACGAACTGTCCGTGCTGCAGCATGCGCCCTGGCTCGGCCGTCTGTTTGCCGCCTCGATCCTGCGTCAGGCAGGCATCACCACGCAAAACCATCTGGCCGCCATTAATCTAGGCCTCAAAACCATTCCCGTCGATCGGCGCCGCAGTCGCGATCGCGAGACGCGGTTGCTTGCCATCGCCCACGGATTTCTTACGGCCGCCGAGATCGGCATGAAAGAACATGACCGGCTTGTGTTGGCGCGCACACTGATGGAGCGGAAACTAGAGGGGCGCCGAACGTCTTCAAAACTGCCAGAGCTCGTCGAACTGGTGATGGCAAAGCCATTGGTGTCGGCAAAAATGGTGGCGAAGACGCTTGAGGTGACGCCGCAGGCGGCGCGGCGGATCGTTTTGGAACTCGGTTTGCGCGAGATGACGGGGAGGGTGAGGTTTCGGGCGTGGGGGAATCTGTGAGCAGATCACTCGGTTCGACAACCAAGGTTTTACACAGACTTAAGGGCGCTTCGCCCTCGACGGAAGGGGAGGGGATCTTTGTAAGCCCCTCCAGGGCAAAGAAGCGTCGACGGTAGTATGAGACACAAGCGAAAGGCTATCAGCACCTAACCATAAGGTGTCGCCAGGCTTTGTTCGTTAAGTTGCTTCAGAAGATGGGTCCCAACTTGATTGGAAGTTAAAACGAAGTGGTTTCTCCACGCGGTCTCAGGCGCTTCTGCGCCCAGTGGATCCGGTAGCTGCTCGAACTCGAGGAAAGATCGTAGGATCGCGACTGTCTTGGGAGAAGCACTGCCGTGTCTTGTGGCGACCAACTCACTCGTGCCCCCGAAAGAGGACTCGGAGATAAGCTTATCCGCGGCAAAGATCGGCCGTCCTTTCATCGCCGACTGGGCTATCAGCACCGTTCTCACTGACCAGGCGATGCGTTTGGCCACGAGAACCGGTGGAATCGATCGGTGATGATGCACAAGATACCAGCCTAAATCGCCTCCATGGCGAACTTCGGCCTGATAGGATAGCTTGGGCGTGAAAAGGCCACGAAGAACTCCGAGCACGCCATTTGGATCGAGGACGCTCTTTGCCTCCAAAACAATATGGTACGCGAAAAGGTCGCCGTGAACCGCTTTGTCTTTCAACAACGAGAGCGGATAATAGCTCATTGAATGATGACCATCGGTGACATGATAGGTGCGTTTCTCGTCAGTGACCATTAACAGATCGTGATCTGAGTTCTCTTGCTGATCGCCTCGTGCCCAGCTTCCATATAGAAATATGGCCTCAATAGTCATCTCGAGCGCCCAATCATGCTAAGAATTGGCTCATTTGCCGAGTGCCCGTTTGATTGCCTGCTTTGAGAGAAGACGCGTCGCCTTCATTGTCTGGTCCACGATCTCGCGATTCAAGAGCACTAGCTGCTGCTTGGAAGGATGGAGTTTCCCTGGTTCAACGTCCAGATTGTGCTCGGACATAAGATAGAAAGCCATGCTTAGCCGAACTGGGCAAACTAGCTTGTTATCTGCCATACCATATTCGACAGCTACGCCGTCCTGCTGAATCGGGGGAAGCTCCGGGTTAGGGCCGATTTCGAGGTCCAGTGTATGTGACCAGCCGTAATCCAAGTCCACGTCTACCGGAGTTAGCCCAGCCCTGCGGAAGTCGGCAATGCGGTTCAGGTTGTAGTCCCTGAACTCTTCGTGCTCTACGGAGTAGGCGCGAGCATACCAACGGCTTGAGTTGTAGAAGATTGCATGCGGCGCGATCGTTCGTGGAGCATCGGCACTTTCGGTAAGTGACCGATAATCTATCGTGATCAGGGTTTTATCACGGATTGCGTCCAAAACGCCGAGAAGCACCCGTGAACTCGTCGGCGTTCTCTTGATCGTCGTGACGTCAAGCGGAGGAACTTCGTCGAAATCGAACCAAGTTTCATCACGCTGCATCCAACCGTTGTCGATCGCCACGAGCTGGAGCAGGAACCTTTCGGAGCTTTGCTCGATCAAAGCCGGTTTGTACGACGAGGTTCTGACATAGGTTTTGAGCCCGCGATCATATTCCATGTTCTGCGGTGCGAGCCGTTCGTACTGAGCCAGATCTGACGATGCTTGCTGTACAGAAATGTCAAAGGTGTCGCGAATATCACCCCGATTCACGCGCCGGTTCCAGAAAAGTCGGAAGTCGATGAACTCCAGACGCTTGCGAAGAGGCCACCTTTGGGGTGCGTCATCCGGATTTTCCACAGGCATTCTCACATTTTATGGTCTTATTGTCATTTTATCCGTCGTATTTCTTGACGAATGGGCGCGCGATACGCATCTTAATGCGTGTGATGGACTGAGGTCAACCAACCGACCTTATCCCGCAGCACACGCAACCGACGGGGAGGACGTCAATGATTAGAAACTGGGAGGCTGCGAGCCTTGTACGCATGGAGTGTTTCGATGAACATGAGTATTCCCGCTGGTATCAACCCGTTCCTTGATCCGGTCGACCGCATTCTTGCGGAGATCGCGTTTTCTATTCAGCTTCCGCCGTCGCTTCATGCAACCGCGGTCGGCCGCTACGAAGCGGTCAGAAAGCACCTCGAAGCCACCGCTTCGTTTTTTGGCGACATCGAGCATTTTTACCCGCAGGGCTCCATGGCGATCGATGCCACTATTTCGACCCGCGGCACTGACAATGAATACGACATTGATATCATCGTGCAGGTTGGTGGCAGGTTTCGGACCATGTCCCCGCTTGACGTTCTGCTCACTCTGGAACGTGGGCTGACGGGATACCGCGGCCTTAAGGTGACGCGCCAGACTCGCTGCGTCACACTGCACTATGCGGACAACATGCATCTCGACATTAGCCCCGTTGTCCGCGATTACGGTTTCCCCGATCGACAAAGCCACATCATGCATGCGAAGGGTCCGCAACATGGTGCCGACGACTGTCGCGTTCCGACCAACGCTTACGCGTTTGTCGAATGGTACAAGCGCAACACTCCCAACGAGACGGTTGTGCGGGATGCCTTCCGGCAGCGCTGGCTGGATGCCAAAGGGTTCGCCGCGGATGCCGAGGTCGATGACGTTCCGGACCAGACGCATTTCGGCGTCAAGAGCATGGCAACACTCGCTCTGCAGCTCGTCAAGCGCTACCGTAACATTCGCTATGACGATCCGCGTCGCGCCGGCCGAATGCCGCCGTCGGTGATGCTTGCATACTATGCGGCCAAAACGTCGCGTCCTGGTAAAACTCTCACAGAGGCACTGGTCGGCGTTTGCAACGCGATAATCGCTGATACCGCGTACGCCAGCGCGCGAGGTCGGAAGCTGCACGTAGCGAATCCAGAGTATGATAAGGACGTCTTTACTGACCGTTGGCCCGAAAACGTTCAACAGCAGAACCTTTTTGCAAACGACCTTCGTGAACTGGTTCAGGGGCTTGAGGTCTTGCGCGCCGGCAAGGCGGATCTGACCAAAATACCTGATTGGCTTCGGGAAATGTTCGGCGGGCGTGTGGTGACATCCGTCATCGATCGCATGGCTGCCAGCAACGGTTCGGCAATCCGGTCCGCAACGCAGCTTTACACCCCAGCTGGTGGGGTTTTTGCCGGCGTTGCCGCGCTCGCCGCTCCTGCGGTTGCAAAGACGTCACCCATCATTAGATCATCGTCACACACGTTTTTCGGAGACGCTCCATGAGCGTCCTGCTTCCTTTGTCTATCCGCGAACAGGACGCGGAACTTCGGCGAGATTGGGCGAAGTTCCGTACTGTCTTGTTCGAACCAGGGCGCCAGCGTGTGATTTGGCGTGGGGAGGTACGGCCCGGGATAAATCGCTACACGATCGAAATCGAGTATTCGATGGAACGGGTAATAATGGGGCCAAAGGTTCGGGTGGTATCTCCGTCGTTGACAAGGTTGCCTGGTAATCCAGAAGGCAGTCTTCCACATGTCTACGATCGCGAGAATGATCCGTATCTATGCCTTTTCGATCCGCGTGGACGTGAGTGGAGTGGCTGGATGTCAATCTCAAAAAAGATTGTTCCTTGGACGCTGGATTGGTTGGTCTGCTACGAGGGTTGGCTCCTAACCGGAGTCTGGCACGGCGGTGGCCGCCACGTCACCGGCGAAATCGGGATGAGGTTTGATCTTGAGGATTCGCGATGAGCTATGTTCCTCCTCGGCGCTCTGATGGCACGATCGAGCACACCCGCGTAAAGCTCCCTTGGCCGAGGGACCGGTTGTTTCGCATCCTGACAATCGATGGCGGCGGGATCCGCGGCCTGTTTCCGGCGGCCTATTTAGCGGAGATCGAGCGCAGATTTCTGGGCGGTACTTCGATCGCCAAGTATTTCGACATGGTCGCCGGCACCTCGACCGGCGGCATCATCGCCCTTGGCTTGGCAACCGGGAAGACCGCCAGCGAAATCTCGGAGATTTACACGGACCGCGGCGAGTTCATATTTCCGGGGCCAAAAACACTTACGGGTCTGTGGAAGTGGCTCCGCTCACTGCGGGCATCGAAGTATGACCGTTCGTTATTGCAGCGCGAGCTACTAAGGGTTTTCGGCCATGAAGTACTAGACAATGCAAAGACACGAGTCGTCGTCCCATCATTCGAGGGCGAGTACGGCGAACCTTTTCTGTACAAAACGCCTCATCATCCCGACTATCAGAAGGATCGCCACAAGACGCTCGTCGATATCGCGCAGCATACGGCCGCAGCCCCTTCGTACTTTGCGGCGGTCGAGAACCATGGCTACCAAATGCTGGATGGGGGCATCTGGGCAAACAACCCGATTATGCAGGCGCTAGTAGATGTCCTCGCTTGCTATGACGTGCCGAGAGAAAATATCCGCATCCTTTCCATCGGCACCGGAGACGAAACGGTCGACCTCGCCAAGCGCCATCTAACAGGAGGCAAGATCGATTGGGGTGTTTCGATGCAGGTCCCTTTGCTTTTCCGGCTTGCGGCGCGCGCACAATCCAAGAACGCCTTAGGTCAGGCATTTCTCCTGGTCGGCAAGCCAAACGTCATCAGGGTGGATATGGACGAGCGCGAGCGACACATGGACCTCGACAACGTCGTCCGGGCTAAGGCGGAGCTACCGAACTTCGCTCGAGCGCATGCCGAGTCCAATGGCCAGCTTATCAAGCATATTTTCTTAGCTGACGAGGTCGATGAGTTCGTCAGGTGCGCGCACGGGTGACAGGGGCGAGGCATTTTCATTTTGGCGCCGTTTCTAGTGTGATTCGAAAGCGGGCTGGTATTAGTTATGGCCGCGAAAGGGCAGGTGGGACATGGGTTGGGGTGATAGGCAGAGGGATTTCGATACCATCTTGGCCATCTGGCCCAGCTACGAGCCACTGACTGGTATATGGCAAATGCAAGAGCTTGCGGTTGACAAGACTGGCAATCCGAACTGGCGTGATCGTCAGATACCCGGTCCGGGGGGTGGCATCAAGATGGACTGGTACAAAGAGGCCGATGCAGCCCTCGCTGCCCGACTCGAGTTGAATGCTCGTTATGCGGCCGAACTGGAGATGAGCCCCATCGACGAGGAAACCCGGCGCTCGTTTCAGCTCAAGGCTTCAAAATCTCTTCAAGCGAAGGAAAGACTGCAGTCCGAGGAGGCGCTGATGCTCGCGGAAGCCCGACGTCGTAAGGCATCAGTGCCGGTCCCGCACGCGTCGGAGCTGAAGTTAACAGCAAAGGCAGAGCCATTTAGGGAGGCCCTCGCGCATGCATTGGCCGAGTTTCCTTACGTCACCGGCGTACGCGTCGGAGACCTTCACGAGCGCACGGCTATGGCCAAATCGTACGTTGAAGTTTGGGATTTGGTGGCTAAAGGCAATCTGAACAAGCGAGGTGCTAAGCTAATCGAGCGCTCGAAGATCGCATCCGGGTTTGATCTCAACCCGACTGAACACTGGGGAGAGGTGAAAGCCAGGATCCGACAGGTATTGCTTCCGCGCGCGAACCAGTTGTTGCAGCTGGCGAGTGTTCAAAGGTTGCTAGATGAGGCATTGGCACGTGGTGAACGCGCCCTGGTCTGCAATGGGGTCGTGTTCTGGTACGAGACCGACGGACATCTAGGGTGGCAGGTCAAGTCGACAGACAGCGGGAAATCAGAAGAGTGTACGACACTCTGGACACAAGGTACGATCGTTTCCGCCAATCACGGGCGGTTGGTCATCCTTCCCTTTATTAAGGACAATGGCGAGCGCGTAAAAGGACACACGCGCAACGCGCCCGGAGACGGTCCTTCAAAGCCCAGACATCCGAGCCAGTACGTCGAAATACCGTTCAAGGTATTGAACAGTGATCTCATGATCGGACTGTTCGGAGAACTGCCGTATGAGTAGCATTGGCCGGAGATTTCATGCGGCGGCGGCTGCTCTTTTGGGCCCCGGAGGCATCAAGGTCAATATCAATGGATGATCTGGTCACTGATTGCACTCGGTTCCGCGAAGCTATCCAGGCTATGGACCGATCCAGGCTTATCGTTAGTTTGCGCGACTTCCCTCGAGGCTCATGCGACGACACATCTCTCCTGCTTGCTCGGTATCTTCGGGGACGGGGCTACGGAGATTTCCGCTCGATATCAGGCAGGCGAGGGCACGAGACCCACGTATGGCTGAAGCAGGGCAAGCTTGTGATAGATCTGACGGGAAACCAATTCTGCGACTGGCCGCACGGTCTGGTTTATGTCGGAGAGGAATGCGGTTGGTTCGCATCATTTTCCGGCGTCGATGGCGGGCCGGCAGACTACCGTCAATTTGGCGGTAGCCTCGAGGTCGAACTAGACGCGTCCTACGCGGAGATTCTTAAGCGCGCCTCTTGATGTTCTCGCATGCCCAGAACATTGACGAGGCCGTCCACGGACGGCCAATCCTGGTCCCCCCATTTCAATTGCAAGATTACTAGTGGTATTGCATGCGAAGATTCAACTTGACGAATCTTGCATTCCAGCTGAGACAATTTGGCTTCTCGGGGCTGGGGGAGTGCTGGACAATATGGTGGGAAATTTAGCTTCGGCTGCGATGAGTCCTATAGAAACTCCGACTTGGCTGCGAGATTATAAGACCCGTTTAGAAGCTGGTTTCAAAGCTCGATTAGAGACAGCAGAGTCATTGTTTCGAAAGTTGAGGCCTGTTGTCAATGTCGAACATCCTGTCGAGTTGATTGCCAATTCGTCGACAGATCTTCGTGCGTTCTTATACCGCCGCGATCGCCGCTACATCCCGGTTTCCGCTGCCATCAACGCCCATAGTTTCCGTCTTCAAGAGATTATCCTGAAGAGTGTGGCTGACCCGGATGATATCGGATTGGTCTCGGCGCTCGCCATGGGTCTCTGGTCGACTGCAGATAAATCAATTCCGGTTAGCCAGTTGGAAGGCTTGCCGGACGATGAGTTTTCCATCGTCGTCGAAACGCTAGCCCGATTTTTGGATGATCGGCTACCGGCAGATGTTCAGCAAATGGCGATGGCGTGCTCTAAGGAATTCATCTCGACCTTCCTTGCGTCTATCGGTTTCGGTCAGGGACTGACTTCAAACGAACCTCTGATTCGCGGCTTTGCGGAACGTGGCAGCAGCCTATTCGTTCGGTTCAAGCGACAGACTCTCGAAGTGCTTGGCCCGGATTTGGCCTCTGCATTCCTCTTCATGCTTGATCCGTGCTTGGCGCCGACGAAAAGCCAATTGTCCTCGATGCGCGAGCTGGCATTCGACTGGCATCTGCAGGACGCCTTCGACGCCATCGTTCTTGCGCGGATGGCGCGACCGCGACCAGACGAGGAAGAGTTTTTTGACGCCAATCTTGCACGCATACTTGATCGACCAAGACGCGAAGAGCTGGCAAATAGCATCGCGGTAATGCGAGGGAGAGCAAGTGCGCCGCGCCTGCGTCCTAGACGACCTCTACCGAGGTTACATAGACAAGCTCGGCTTTTCGCTCGCCTTCGCTTCGCTCTGGACAACAGCCGCGTCAATGAACTGCTCGACACGATCGTCGAAATCTATTGCTTTGATCGCGGCCTGATCAAGTTCCTAGATTGGTCGCGGATCGTGGTTGCTATCCGCCGCCATCGCGACGTCACCGCGCAATCTGCCTTCGTAACAATGCTTTTAAACGACCCGGACGTAAAATCGCTCCATCCACGAGCATCACTGGGGATGGGCAGAGGTGCTTTGATCGGTGACCTGACGATCTTGCTCGGCACGGTGCCGGCTCAGCGACATGACTTGAGTCGCTTGTTGAATAGCATAAAATCTCTGCCTCCATTAGCTGCCAAGCCGATGGCCGCAGCTGTGCTGGCACGGCCGATTGTGGAGAGGCTGGCCGCGGCGCTTACTACCAAGGGAAACTGGTTCACCGGTATCAACGACAATGCATACACGAGTATGCTCCGGATGACGGCGTTGAAGGCCGCGGAGTCACGCCGGCTTCTTTCGCCCGAACATGTGAACAAGGAGATCGATGCTGAAGTCGGCCAATTGCGATTTGACTATTTCCAGAACCGAATGCGGGGAGGGCGCGTGCGCATCCCGTGGCCCGCGGTCAAAAAGGCGACTGGGCAGCTATTGGAACAGACAGCAGCTCACGGTCTTGTCGACGCTACTATTTCCGACCAGATAGCCCAGCAGGAAGCGGTGCCTCGTCTCGCGCAATTCTTAGCCCGGAAGATCACAGATTACGTTCTTTATGACGGCCCTTCGAGCGTCGATCATGCGCTCAGCGATAATCTACGTCACGGAATTGTAGTCCCGAGGTTTCTCCGCGCGTTCGACGACGCCCTTCAAACGATCACACGACGCCGCGGTCTGTCGGTTTGGGAAGAGCAGCAGCTTACCCAAGTTTTGGGAAAGGATGCAGACCGCATCCTCAAATACCGCGAGGTAGTTGCTGACATCATCAAGACATTTGTCGACGGGGATCTTACGGTAAAGCACGGCGGGGAGCTCGATCGTGCGCTGTTTGAGGAAATTTCCAACGCCTTGACCACATACTTGCAATCGCCGCCGCGCAAGGGCGGAAGGCGGCCTGAAACCCTTATCTCTAGCTCGGCTCAGAGGCGAACCCGGTCGGCGCTGAAAGATGCCAGTAAAAGGCTTTCAGAAGATATAAGAAGGAACATCTTCGCGGAAATGAAGCTTCTTCGCAGAAGCTGCAAGAAAACTAGCACGGCGTCGACAAGCAGTTTCCTAGATAGCCTCGATTCCAACCTTCACGAGGCATTCGATGAGGTCCGACAGTGGATTGGGATGGTCGATCACTCGCAGGAAAATCCGGCGTTTCTTATACGTGAAGTTGTCAATCTCGAGCTCTTGTCGACACACCTCAGCGCGTTCGGCAAACTTAAAGTGAAATTGGAAGCAACTGCAGTCTTGCCTGACGGAACCGTTTCAGAGAGGTTCACGATTGACGGCAGATATCTGGAGCTGTTTGAGAGTATAGTCCACAACTTGCTGTCCAACGCGTTCAGTCACAGCGGGGACGAGCTTCGCACGGCGATCGATATTCGATTCCGCATCGAGCCGGACCATATTTTTGTACGTGTTGAGAACGGCGTATCACCCAAGAAAATCGATGAGGTCGTCACCAATTACCGGAGCACCGTGACGCTCGCGCATAAGCGAGTGGGTGCAGAGGTCCGGCAGGATAAACAGTCGGGTTTCCAGAAGATCAGGTCCGCCTTTTCAAAAGCATTCAAGTCCGAGTTGAAGATTAATATTCCGCCCCCGTCCGAGAAAAACAAGCTGTTTGTCGTTGAGCTGACCATGCCAACGACCACGAGTATCCTGAAATGAAGTGCAATGTTCTCATCGTAGAAGACAACCAAACCAAGAGGACGGAAATCGAGAAAACCGTCGTCACCCTTCTGAACGCTGAAGTTCTCGGCGTCTCCACCGTCCGCCAAGCCTACAAATCAATCGAGTTGAAGCCTTGGGATTTGATCATCCTGGATATGACCTTCCAGGTCACGCCGGAGGCCGGGAACGACAGCGCGAAGGAAGCGCTAGCGGGCATCGAGATATTGCAGTTTATGGCACGTCGACGGATCGACACGCCGGTTATTGTGGCAACGCAGCACACGTCGTTCTCGAACATCGAGGTCCCGGACATAAACTCAATAGCTGAACTAGATCAGCTCCTCCGCGATCTTTTCCCCGAAAACTATCGAACGACAGTTGAAGTCGACCTGTCTGAAGAAAGTTGGAAAACAGAGCTTCAAAAACAAATCACTGCCGCTCTAAAGAGATGAATATGCGAATTCTTATCATTGATGATGAAAAATCAAAGCGTTCCCGAGTTGCCGAGCTGGTGGGTGAAGGCCTTAAAGACTATAGTGTTCAGATTAAGGAGGCGGCAACTTATGAGCAGGCGCTACTGACTCTCCAGGAGTCGTACTACGATGTCGTTATTCTCGACCTTTTGCTACCCGCGGCAGACGGAACGCCGAGCCAAGATTCATCCCGGTCGATAATAAGGCAGGTGACCAATGGCACAGGGCTGATTCCGCCGATGCACATCATCGGCCTCACCGCTTATGAAACGGTCGCAGATCAGGAGCGCGCCTATTTCGACCAGCATCTATTGTCGCTGGAATTCTACTCCGCCCAACATAATCAGTGGGCAGATAAAATTGTCTCGAAGATAATCTATTTGATGCAGTCGCAGAACGCGAGCATGCGTTTCCAAGCCGAGAACTTCGGCGTGGACGTCTTTGTGATAGCTGCGCGACACGAGAACGAATTTTTGCCAATACGCAAGAAGCTCTTCAAGAACTGGAAGGACGAGGTCCATCCACTCTGGAAGGGCCAGATAACAACGGGCGAAATCGAGATGCGCGACGGTCGTGTGCTGACCGCCATCCTTTGCTGTGTCAACGAGATGGGAATGGCTCCCACAGCGGCAGTCGCCAGCCAAGCCATCAATGTTTTCCGCCCTAAGCTACTTGCGATGATTGGTATGTGCTGCGGCTTTAACACCAAGCCATGCGTAAGCGAGCGCAAAATCATGGACGTTATTGTCGCTCGCGAGGTGACATGTTGGGAAGAAGGCAAGTACGTTGACCGGGCAAAGGAACATATTGACTTTCAGAACCGGGCGAAGACCAGGGTGGTCAACGAACTGATCAGAGACGACGTCGAGAAGATTATCGAACAGTCGGAACGCACCATTACGCCGGCCCTCATGCGCATGTCGAAGCAGACCTTTTATAAGAAGGTGCGCGATCACTTTAACGCGGATGCTGAAGAGGCTCTGGTTCGCGACATTCCTGACGTCAAGTACGCGGCGATCGTATCCGGCTCAAGCGTTATAGCGGACGAGAGTACGGTCCAGCAGATCCTCGCTCGGCATACGAACGCCATTGGTTTGGATATGGAGTTGTTTGGGCTCTATACTGCGGTGGATAAGGTCTCAGGCAAGCGACCTTCGGTAGTGGGTGTCAAGGGTGTCGCCGACTTCGGAAAAGCTTCGAAGGACGACAAAGCCCAGGAGGCCGCGTCCACTGTTGCGACGGAGGTATTCAAATGTATCGTCGAAAACCTCGAGATTTTCAAAAATGCCGCAGCCTCTTGATTACAGAGCAACTCCAGGCGGTGATTTGGCAAGGTCAACTTTGACGGAAGTGCTCTCCAGCCGCCGTACCGTGCGGTCTATAGAACGTGTGAGCTTTTCCAGCCGCATCTGGAGACGGTGCTTTTGACCGTCCTCAGGAAGGTTGTCGAGTTCCATCGAGAGGAAAAACAAGTCGTTCGCAAGAGTGCTGGAATTCGGGTCTCTTAGATCGATCTTCCTCATTTTTAGCTCCTTGCCACCAATCAAATAACTGTGCTCAAAACAAACAACGAATTACCCGGCTTAAAGTTCGAGCTTATGGAGTAGAGCATGTCGCCAACTACCCGAAAGCCGTTTCGGACGCTTTAGCTCGCCCTAACTGGGTAATGAAGCAGGCTGGAGGTGGACTCGTTACGCTCCACGATGGCGCTTTATAGTCGATAGCACCATGTCGCCGAACCTCCTTGTAGGATTTGTGACAAATTCTCAGATTTTTCAATGAGTTGTGTTTCAGACTGTGAGTCATCGGTTCGACTCCCTTCAAGAGCGAAACGAGGACGCTCGGCTCAGTCGCAACATAGTTTGCGTGTCCGAGCCGGCACCTCATTCGATGTTACGCAGCTTCCCAGACCTGATTGAGGATTTTGGCAGCGAGAGCCGCCTTGTCTTGTGGTAGGAAGCGACCGTAGTGCTGCTGCACGACATCAGGTGTATCCTGAATGGCGTAGCTTGCCTGTTCGTAGGATCCGGTCTGTTTCAGAATATGCGTCGCGAGAATGTCCCGCAGGTTATGCGGTCCATGCGGCAGTAAGCCCTTGATTGCACCTCGCCCCGTGTAGGGATTGTAGATGCCGTAACGCTGGATCACAGTCCGCCAAGCCTCGTAGAATGTGGTGGAGTTGTAGGCCGCATCGATGCTGGTCGTCTTCACAGTTTTCACGAAGAGTGTTCCAGGGTCTTTGGCGCCACCAAGCAGAGCACCGCGGTGCCTATCTATGTAAGCATCCAGATATTTATAGAGATCGAGCAGGTCCGGCAGGATCAGCCGAAACGGCTTTTGGCCGAAGAACGAGGAGCCGGAGTTTTTGAACGCGACCGAAGGGATTAGGACCTCCCAACCATGATCGCGATCACTCCAGCGCAGCTCGCCGCATTTCATATCAGCAAGCCGGCGTTCCGACGTTGGATAATGTCCGCGCGGGCAGACACGCAGTTGGCGAAGGTTCTTCTGCCGTAGCCCGAGGTGCAGGCCAATCCTGAGTAACAAAAATGACCTGACGGCCTCTGCCGCCGGCCGCGGATATCTGTGCTCATCCGGCATGCGTGCAAGAATCTCGTCCGTGATCTTACGATATTCCGCCAATGGGCTTTCTGCCTCAAGAACGCACATGATTGGCTCGAACGGGTCACGATGGACGCGCATGACGCGCTGGATTTCCTTCGATCGGTTGGCTGCGTGCCGATGAAATGCGTCACAAGCGCCATGCCAGTCGCGAGCTGCGAAGTCGATTTCTTCCTGCTCAATCAAGCCTGCAATAGGCCTGACATTATGGAGCAACTCCGGGTGCTGTCGAATCCAGCCGACATCAGCACGCGAAAGGGCCTGAGCAACCATCAGCATGTCTTCTTCCCATTTTGTATAGAAGCCACGGCGTTGTTCCCGCCACTGCAGATACCAGTCCCAAACACCGGGGAAGATGAGAAGGCCAAAGCTCAAGCGGCTAAGTGGAACGCCGTAGCCTTTCACGGCGCTATTCGGTGACGCGGCCAGTGCGCCGAACATCAGACCAAGGTGCTCAATTTTTTGAGAAGCCGTTTCTTCTCCCCAAACGCCATTTCGCTGAAATCCAATCGCGGTCAGTGTCGAGGTTTTGAAACGAATGAGATCTGCCATCTCCATGGCAAGCCGCGGCGGCGCGTCGACGACGCCGGAGAGCAGATCAGGATCATCAAACTCGGCCACGACATTCTGATTGGCGCTGACCGCTGATACCAAGGATCTGGCCGATAGTGCGCTTCCGCCATAAGTGACACCGGGAAAGCGGATGGCATAACGTTGCTTGCTGGCCGCCGCTTGGTATCGACGATATTCTGTCGATCCGGAGATGATCACCCGGCGCACCCAATCGAGGATCTCTTCGCGCTTGGTGAAGGGCAGACTGCTGAAATCATCCGGAAGATGCAGTGAGATCCTGCGCCGTTCTGCCGGGGTGATATCACCGAGTTCGTGACCGTAAAGGGAGCGCGCCTGATGCGGCAGCTTCTCTTTGAAATATCCCTCCGGAAGTCGGTAGCGCCGCTCAATCCTGCGGAGGATGTCGAAGCTGGCAACAGATCGGGGCACTCGCTCGCCCTGTATCCAGGACAGAAGCGTCTTGTTGTCGAAGGTCTCATTCAGATGAATCACTGCGCGGTAGAGCTGCCAATAGGTGTCGCCGAACCGGCGCATATGATAGGCCAGCGCGTCCTGAAAGCTTGCCGGATCCTCTGTGGCGTCGAATAGCGGTTCCGGGAAGGGACTGATCGGCTTCGGTGCAGGACCTCGTGGTGCGGACCCAGACCGCGCAAATGCACTATCGGTTGACGCGCGTTGCGGTTTTCTGGTGGAAGGTGGGCAAGCGGCCTTCCCGGCGGCCGCCTTTTTGACCTGATGGGCCATCGGCTTTGGCGGCCGCTGTTCTTCGGACGCTGGCGCTGCGCCGAGCCATTGGATAATTGCATCCAGGCCTGGCCGGAGCTGCTTCTTCAGTTCCGCCGTCAACTCCGTTTCGATCCCACAGGACTGACCAATCGTCGTCCAGTCGATGTGGCTATTCAGGAGGGGTGGCGATTTCCGGTAGATAATCAAGCTTAGGAGATAAGGGCGGACGTTCTCCAGCACTCGTTTGGATGTGATCGGTGCGATACGCAGTTCGCAGAATTCGGATATCTTTCGCTGAAAATGCCGTGATGAAAGGTCTTTTTTGGTCATGCTTATTCCGTTTCTTTCGGCGCTAATGCCGAGGGCGAGCGGGAATAGGAGGCGAGCTTTAAGAAAGGATTTATCGGACGAGGCACTTTATAGGCTGCCTGATCATCGTATTTCTGCCCTACGCAAGTCACCCTGGATCTGCGCCAGAAACCTCAATGTCAGGGCGTTAATTAAACGCGCTTATCTAAGCTTGGCGCTTAATTAAATGAAGTGCGCCTTGTTTAAATAAGGCGCAACGTTGATACTGGGACATGTCTGATTCCCAATCCAAACATCGCATGGGTCGTTTCGTCGAGACGATCGCCGCCAGTGAAACAGTGCGGGCATTCGTGCCCCCGTCATTGCCGCCCGAGCCGGCGATTGATGTGCTTTCATTGCTGGAGCGTCTCAGCCTGGCAGAGCGCGCTCTGGGACGCTTGGATGGTATCACAATGCTGCTGCCGCGACAGGAGCTGTTTCTCTACATGTATGTGAGAAAGGAGGCTGTTCTTTCCTCGCAGATTGAAGGCACGCAGTCGACGCTTTCCGATCTCTTGCGGTTCGAGACAGAAGCTCAGGCTGGACAGCCGGTTGACGATATTCGTGAAGTCTCCAACTATGTTGACGCGATGATGTATGGTTTGGAACGCTTGGAAACGTTGCCCATGTCGTTGCGTCTGATCCGAGAGATGCACGCCAGGCTCCTGCACAGTGGCCGAGGAGGCACCAAAGATCCAGGAGAGTTCCGCCGCTCGCAAAACTGGATTGGTGGCACGCGGCCCGGTAACGCACTCTTCGTGCCGCCGCCCGTCACGGAAATGGCCGATTGCCTCGATGCATTCGAACGCTTCATGCATGATGAGCAATCTCGGTTGCCGGCACTGATCAAAGCCGGCCTGCTGCATGTGCAGTTCGAAACGATCCATCCGTTTCTTGACGGCAATGGCCGTATCGGCCGGCTGCTCGTAACGCTGTATCTGTGCATGAACGGCGTTTTGCGAAAGCCGCTACTCTACCTCAGCCTCTATCTGAAGTCCCATCGGAGAGAATATTATCGGTTGCTGCAGGAGGTTCGCGAAAACGGAAACTGGGAAGCCTGGTTGGACTTTTTCCTAGCCGGCGTCGCCGACACTGCCAATCAGGCATTTGAGGCTGCCACTCAGATTGTCGATCTTTTCAAGGAAGATCGGGAGCGGATCACGATTGAGAGCGATAGAGCAGGGTCTGCCCTACGCATTCACGAGCTTTTCCAGCAGAACCCTTTTCACACGGCGAACCAGATCGTTCAGATCACAGGTCTGTCCGCACCAACGGTTAACGCTGCACTCGCAGATCTGGAGCGATTGGGCATCGTTGATGAAGTAACCGGCCGCAAGCGTGGCCGCGTGTTCAGCTATCGACGATACCTTGCAATTCTAAGCGAAGGCACTGATCCCCTGCCTCTCAGTCTATGACGAGTAAGGTGCGCAGAGCGTTCTGATTCTTTCGTGACCTGCTGAAAACGCGAGTTTGGGTGTAGCGCTGAGTAAAGCACGCCGATTGCACGGTGGGTGCAACGATCGCCAAAAACGGGATCGTTCGTGATTAGTTTTTCGCGCTAGATTCCCCGCTGGGAGCGAAAGCGCTAAAGGCGCAGAATATTTCCGGCGCATCGATGTCCAACATCCGCCTTTTCGCGCCGCGATGCCATCCGGTGTCGCCGTCTGCAATGCATGTGAGCTTGCGGGCCGCCCGATTATCAACTGAACACATCCTCAATGGCCAAGGCTGGCTCCGCTACAATTATGGGACCGACCATCAACACAAAACCGATATGATTTTATTCAAATTGTCTATCCTACAATTTCAGGGACACGGTGACGTATCACGGAGTCACCTTAACCATTCAAGTTAATCAAGAGTAATTATCGCTTAAGTTGCATTGAGGTGTACCGTTAAGGCTGATCTGAACAACTGAGGGTGCCTTATCAATGCTCAATGTCACCGAACCAAATTCTTTTCCCCGCGATCCACGCGAACTTGAGGCAATCGTGGTGAACATCACAAAAGCACTCAAGCACTGCCGTGAGTGGATCGAAGAACCTACTCTTCTGACTGAGCATCTAGAACTCACGAGGAAAGAGGCCATCGCCGTTGCATGGAGGCGTGCTTGCGAATTGAAGCATCCAAACGACAGAGAGAATGCGTTTTTAGAAATTTATATGTGGCTCAATGACAATTGATGGATGGGATGATGCATTGCCCCTCGCGCCTCATAGGACGAGGGGCTTTCGCGTTTTATTTTAGAAAGTCCATCACGTGGAGTGCAATGCTGGCAATTGTCAGCGCGACACATACCAGCAACACCGCCCAAGTTGTGTATTCTTTCATTAACGTGACCCAAGCAGCTTGCATCCCCCTATAATCCACCGGCCAATGAACAGTGTAGGTCCAGGGGCTTTTTGGCGCTTTTACTTTTTCTTCGTCGGCGGAGGCGGCACGTGGCAACCCTTGCTTCGCATTGCGGCCTCGATCGCGTTGATCTTACCCTTCGACACAGCAACCTGGCCCTCTTTGTCGCCACCGAAGGTGCTGGACATGGGGACGCCGATCAGGAAAACGCCAAAGGCATCACCGGTCGCGGCATCGTTTTGCTGTTTTGAAACGGCCGCAAGCGCCTCACGCTCCTTGATCATTTCCTGAGCCAATGTCTCGCACGAACCATTGGTATAGGCCTGCATTGGGATATCTACAGGTACGATGGCATCTGGCCTCTTGGCGCAGCCGCTAACGGCCAGCGCCAGCGCCAGCATGACGAATTTGTTCTGCATAGATGTTTTGCCCCTGTCTAAATTAGACGCCCCCGCGTCCATAGGTGTAATGAGCGTATTTCGCCCGATCCTGTCAATTTCGCAGAGCGCGGATCCCCATTCCTTTTAGGTGTAATCGTGGGATTGGTTAGCACATGCTTCTGTCAACATATGTCTTATTGCCATTGCCATTAATGTAATAGCAGCCACCTCGCGGACCTCTGATGTAGGTCCGGTAGGTCGAGATTGAGGGAGCTGGTCGGCTAATAGCTGGAGTTGCCGGAAACGCAGCGGGCGTAGCCGGAAAATATCCTCCACCATATCCGCCCGGCCGAACCGATGCAGCGCGATTGCCACAGCGGTGTCCCTGGGCATCTAGGTCCCAAGGATTTAAGCAGTTTCCGGCATAGGTCGGTGGTGGTCGATAATACGTATTGCTGGATGCGCAGCCATTGGCGCAGACGGCAACAGCCGTACCAACCAGCGCCACCGCCACAAGGGCGGCCGCCGCTTGGTCCTGCTTCTGCACCATCTCATGGCATTCGAAAGGAGCAACTCCCCTCTGGGCCAATTCCGCCGCCAAGTGCTGCTGGAACATCGGGTCAGGCGTTTGCAGATAGGTTCTGCATAAATTGACCTTTGGTACTTGCTTTGGATTTGCCGCCAGCTGTGCCGGCGTCGTTGTGCAGCTCATGAGTGCGAACGATAGAGATACGGCGACGCTTAGCCGCGTAATACAAACGGATTTCAACGGTATGCCCCCTAATGCCCAAGGCGAAAGGTGGCACAACTAATCAGAGAGTCGAGTCGATTTCGTGCCGCAAGAAAAGTTGTCTTCGTTCATCTTTGGTATCTTTGTTCGTGTTGAGGCGGCGATACCTTGCCGTTTGACACCAAGGTCCGTGTGCAACTGGTTGGCGTTGTATTTCTCCGATCCGGCCTTAGACAAATGTTCGACGAGATCCGTGAAGGCCCTTATAGTTGGCGCGATAGACGCTTCCGATATTCGGGCTTCATGGACCTCTTTGCCTTTGCTTTGCGACAAGGGTTGCCGACGGCATTGTGGGACCCTTTAGACCGGCGCATTGTCCGTTTGTGTTTCGGCGTCAAATATTGAACACCGAAAATGTCAACATTCCGAGGCATTTGACAGATTGGGGAATGCCTAAGCGACAGATTCGACAGGACATTCCCGATTGGAACAAGGGTTCGATTCCTCTCAAGACCTTAAAAACATGTGCCGTAGGCGCGCTCGTCTTCGCCCAAGCGTCGGCGGTTCCCGCGCCGATATTTGATCAAGCAGCGAGACCGTGAGCTTCCAAGGCTTTGAACAACTCGGTTTCACCCACCGGTTTGGTCAGAAAGGTGGCATCCGCAGGGAGTTTTGCGGGATCTGGATTGTATCGCCCGGAAATAACGATGATCCGGCAATCTGGCCAGCGATCGCAAACTCGGCGCGCCAGTTCCAGCCCATCCATCGAGCCGGGCATATCGATATCGGTGATCAGCGCTGAGACATCCGTCTTCAGCAGGATCGCCCAAGCCTCGTCGGCATTGGCCGCTTCAAGCACCGCGTAGCCGACGTCCTGCAGAGTATCGACCAGATCCATCCGGATCAGGCCATCATCTTCGACGACCAGAAGCGGTCCCTTTGTCGACAAGGCCATATCAGTGCTCCTTCTGGAAACCGGCAAGATCGGCCGAAATCGAAAATCTCAGGCCGTCGGCTTCGTAGTCGATCGACAACTGACAGTCCGCCGTGCCGTTGAGGCCGGCCTTGATCAGGCGAGTGCCTGTGCCTTCCATTTCGGGTTTGGACACAGGTGGGCCTCCAGTTTCTTTCCACTCGAGCTTGAAACGATCGCGGTAGGGGCCGCCAACGCGCCAGGTCAACGTGACGCGGCCGTCCGGACTGGAAAGCGCACCGTATTTTACGGCGTTGGTGGCCAATTCATGCAGGATCAGGGATAGGGAAAGGGCGGGTCGAGACCCCACGGTCATGTTCGGGCCGACCACGAGGATGCGCGGATAATCGGGGCTGTCGTGGATGGCGGTCATCTGGCTCACCAAATCGCCAACCCGCGAATGGCCGGTTCCCCCCACAATGATTGCATCATGCGATCGGCTGAGAACCGCGACCCGATCGCTGAGGTTCTTGCGCGCGGTCTGCATGTCGGGTGCATATCGTAATGTCTGCGAGGCGATTGCCTGGACCATGGCGAGCTGGTTTTTCAGTCGGTGGCCGAGCTCGTAGGCGAGTAGTTCGCGATGCTTTTCTTCCGCCCTCAGTGCCGTGACATCGCGGGCCTGGACGAGAATGCCTGTGATGCAGCCTTCGGGGCTGCGCGTCGGCTGGTAGACAAGATCGATCAGACGGTTCTGCTCTTCGCCTTCCGGTCCTCGGTTGAGCTTGACCGGCAGGTTCTTTGCGACAAACGGGTCACCAGTCGCAAACACACCGTCCAGGATCCCGATGAATCCCTGACGGATCACTTCGGGCACGGCGTTGGCGACCGTTTTGCCAATGATCTCGCGCCCGACGCCAATCATCGCGTAATATTCTTCATTGGCATATTCGAACACGTGATCCTTGCCGGTCAGCATGGCGATGCCGCCCTGGCTGAGTTCGAAGACCTGCATGAAGCGTTCCTTGAGGTCATCCTGAACACGACGGGCGCGCACCTCTGACGTCGTTTCAGTGCAGGCGCAGAACATGCCGAGCACAGATCCCCATGGATCCCGTACCGGCGTGTAGGAGAACGCGAAATGGGTTTCTTCGGGATAACCGTTGCGGTGCATTGTGAACTCGATGTCGTCCATCGACGTGCCCTGACCAGCATAGGCCGCCGAGATGATCGGCTCGACCTGGTCCCAAATGTCATGCCAGAGGGATTGGAAGCTTTTACCGAAAGCGGCCGGATGGCGATTGCCGCACATCGCGGCATAGCCATCATTGTAGAGCGTGGTCTGCTCAGGTCCCCAGACGATCAGCATCGGCTGCAACGAGCCAAGCATGACGCTCGTCAGTGTTTTGAGCTCAGGCGGCCACGCTGACAGCGATCCCAGCGGAGACGTCGCCCAATCGAAGCCCTCAAAGATCGTCGCGCAGCCGCTGGGTGGAAACTGAATGTTCAAAGCCGGCTGTGATCCTGATGTTGAGCGGTGGCTGATATATGGGGAGCGCTGGGTATTTGGAAAGGCTTGATCACTGGAGACAGTTAATTCGGGAGAATCAGCAGCCGTGTGGCTTGGATCGGCTCACGTCGATCACGCCGTTGAGCATGGGAATATGCGAAGATGGACATTAAAGCCTTATGGCCCTAATATCATTTGATCGTTTGCAGACTGATAGGGCGCGGACGGCTGGGAGATGATCCGCTCTTGCCCCGAGCAGGAGTGAATCCGTGTCTATTTCCATTGAAATCACTCCCATCGAAATTGAAACTTCGAAAGTCGCGACACCCCTGTCGACCCTGAACAAGGCGATTGCAGCGATGGGACGCGCGGAGAGTTTCGAAGATGTCGTGGAAACGCTGCGCGCGACCGCGCGGTCGCTGATCGGATGCGACGGCATCGCCATCATCCGTCGTGACGGCGATTTCTGCCACTACATCGAGGAAGATGCGATTGGGCCGCTGTGGAAGGGCAATAAGTTTCCTGCTTCTGCCTGTATCAGCGGCTGGGCGATGATCCATCGGCAGACCGTGCTGTTGCCGGATGTCGCCAAAGACGACCGGATCCCCCACGAGCTCTATGCCGGCACATTCGTAAAGTCAGTTGCGATGGCCCCAGTGCGTGTCGAAAATCCGATTGGCGCCATTGGGGCTTATTGGTCAAGGCCGTATTCACCAGCCGAGTGGGAAGTCGATGTGCTGGAAACGCTCGCGGGCGCGGCTGCCATTGCGATCGAGAAGACCCAGGCAGTCCAAATCGTTGTCAACGCCGAGAAGCCGTCTGTCGTGGACGATGCCGCAAGCGCGGAAGACTTTTCTAGGGATATCGCGCGCGTCGCCGGTATCGCCGCGGTCCCGACGATCCTCGATGTTGTTCTTCGCATGACGGGAATGGGCTTTGCTGCCGTTGCCAAGGTCACCGACGATCGGTGGATCACCTGTCAGTCGCTCGACCATGTCGGTTTTGGCCTCAAGCCCGGCGACGAGCTACCGGTCGCAAGCACGCTCTGCGACGAAATCCGCGGACATCGCCAGCCGATTGTCTTCGATGATGCCGCCGAAGAGCCGCTCTACCGCGACCACCATACGCCGCGGATCTACGGGTTGCGCAGCTATATCTCCGTGCCGATCATCCTGGCCAATGGCCAATTTTTCGGGACGCTCTGCGCCATCGACCCCAATCCGGCGAAGGTCAACAAACCGCAGGTCATCGGCACTTTCAAACTGTTTGCTGAACTGATTGGCCACCACCTTTATTCAGACGAGCGCCTGAAGGCGACGGAAGAATTGCTTGAACGCGAGAAGGGTTTGTCCGAGTTACGCGAGCAGTTTATTGCGGTTCTTGGCCATGACCTGCGCAATCCGATTGCAGCGATCGACGCCGGCACCTCGCGCCTCTTGAAGGAAGGCTGGACGGCCCGCAGCCCTCTCGTCCTGAAACTGATGAAGGCCAGCATCTCTCGGATGATCGGGCTTGTCGACAACGTCATGGATCTGGCTCGGGCGCGGATGGGCGGAGGCATCACCCTCGATCTGGCGGAGGACGATCTTGGTCTCACACTTCGCCATGTTGTCGAAGAGCTGCAAATGTCCCATCCGGATCGAGAGATTGCTGTTTCCCTCGATCTCCCGGGAGCACTTGCCATCGACAGGCTGCGGCTTGCCCAGCTGTTTTCCAATTTGGTGTCGAATGCGATCACCCACGGCGTTGAGACCGAGCCAGTCAGGATTGTCGGCGGCGTGACTGGCCGGGTACTGGAAGTGTCTGTCGCTAATGGCGGTCAACCGATTTCGGAAGAAACGATTGCGAGACTATTCCAGCCGTTCCGGCGCGGCGATCTGCGGCCGAGCATGCAGGGGCTGGGTCTTGGCCTGTTTATCGCCTCGGAGATCGCCGCAGCTCATGGAGGAACGATCGTCGTGAAGTCGGATGAGATCGAAACCCGCTTCACCTTCCGCATGCCTCTGGTCGGTTGAGGCTGTAGATGACCGCGGTGCGGTTCGCGTCAGGTGAATTCAGTAGCCTTGATGGCTGACTTCTTGTGAGCACATTGGTGGCGTAGAAGATCCCATCGGCATTGCTGATGAGCGCTGAATGAATTCGCCGCTCGCAATGCTTCGTCGCCATCTGGCTTTGACCACGGATGTGCTGGCACTGATAAAGAGGCGACGGTGAGGAAGGTCGGTGCGATTTCGCCCCGGCCTTTTTTGTTGTCGCCACGTCCAGTCATTTAGATGGTGCGTCGGTAATTGTATGATTTCGCGGTAGTTCGAAAACAAGGGTCACTGGTTCGTATCGGTTCAAGAGCTTAACACACCACGTTTGCCTCCGGCCCGAAGCAGACTTTAGACGCTGCCGATCGTGGTCTGACAAAAATTCCACAACCGGCGTGTCGGAGTGCTCATGGTTCATCCGTCTTGGAGAGGAAGAACAGGAGAGACATATGCTCACGATCCCGGAAATCGTCGAACGCGAACCGCAGCGATATGTCGCTGTCCGTCTGCCAGTTGTGATCCCATTCTCCAAAAAGGTCGACCCAGCTTTCGATGAGCTGTTTGCTGCATTTGCTCGAGCTGATGTTAGGCCAGACGGTGTCGAGTTCATCAAGTTCAACCTGATCGATATGCCGCGTCTCGAGATTGAAACGGGTATGACCACAGATGCGTTCGTTTCCTTGTCGGGCCGTCTGGTGGAAGGCGTACTACCCGGAGGACGATATGTCCGCATGACATACACTGGTCCATACGACGGGCTTTACGATGCCACTGCCATGCTTGTCGGATGGGCAAAGGAGAAGGGACTGAAATGGGACTCATCAAGCACGGAGGCAGGCGAGATGTTTGCTTGCCGGCTCGAGGTACACGACAACAATCCTTCCATTGAACCTGATCCAAGCAAGCTGGTAACAACACTGCTGTTCAAGCTGGCGGAAGTATAACGCGATCGGCGGCACACCGTATCCCACCTGAAGTTCTGTCCACGGGCTGATGGAGACGGGCGATCCGCGCTTCGCGGATCATCATGAAATCCTCTCGGGTGGCTTAGGTTGCGCGTACGTGAACGAGCTGAACGTCGGGATCGAGGAACTCTCCCTGCGACATGATGGCTATATTCTTCATTGCAGCCGCGTTCCTCTCCGATGCGATCAGTTTCGTAATCGGCAGGCGGCGCTCCCGGGCGAAACGCCATTCCTAAAATCCGCGAAGCGCGGTCAAAGCGCTGTCGGGGCGTAAAGGCAAACAAATTGGATCATCGCGGCTTGTTTGGCGCGGCCATTGGGGTGGACGCGAGCGTACCAGCGATTGCACATCCGGCCGTCAGCATCACAACGCCGGTCCAGCCAGCATGAATCCAAAACCAACCGCCCGCCCAGCCGGCAATGCTTGCGCCGCCATAGTAGGCTAGCAAATAGAGAGCAGAAGCATGTCCCTTTGCCAGTCCGGCGTTGGCGCCGACGCCACTGCTTGCAGCCGAGTGTCCGATAAAGAACCCGATGGTGATGATCGATATGCCGAGCACGATTGCTATCACACTCGAAGCCAACGTCAGCAATACGCCAGCAAGAATTGCTGGGAATGCGATCAACAGCATTCTGCGGCGACCGAACCGATCCACCAGCATGCCTCCATAAGAGGAAGCGATGATGCCGAAAGCAAAGGTCAGAAAAATCATACTGATCGCTGTGCGGCCCAGACCGTAGGGCGGCGCGGCAAGTCTGAAAGCGCAGTAATTGAATACCGTCGTAAACACGCTCGTCAGCATCGCGCCGATGAAGAAGAGGCGCAACAGCTCGGGGTTCTTTAGATGCAGCATCCACAATGCCTGATGTTTGGAAAACGGCATGGATTGTGGTTTGAAATTTCGTGAAGGCGGCAAAAGCATCCGAAACCCGATCGCGGCTAGAATGCAGGCCGTGCCGAGGATGTACATTGCCACCTGCCACGATGTGTAGGCGGACACTAACCCCATGCCGACACGGCCGATCATGGCACCAAATGCCGTGCCGCCGACGTAAAGACCCATAGCCTTGCCAAGACTTGCCGGCCCCACTTCCTCAGCCAGATAGGCCATCGCAACGGCGGGTACCCCGCCGAGTACGAAGCCTTCCAGCGCCCTGGCAGCCAAGAGCCACTCCCAATTTTCCGTGCTGGCCGCAAGAATGTTGCAGAGCGCCGCCATCAGCATCGAAACGAACATCAGGTCTCGGCGCGTCGTCCGCTGTGCAAACATACCGCTAAGCAGAATAGAAATGGCTAGCGAGCCTGTTGTTAGGGAGAGGGCGAGAGAGGCCGTCGCCGGATTAACGCCGAATTCAGTCGGAAACTCCGGCAGTAGCGGCTGGACACAATAGATGAGCGAAAAGCTCGCAAATCCTGCCAAAAAGAGAGCGAAAGTCGCCCGTCGAAACTCAGGACTACCGTCGATGATCCATGAGGGATGATCCGGTGAGACAGCTTCGGTCTTCGAGATTTCGGGTTTGATATTTTCAACTGCGCTCATCAGAATTCCTTCCAAGAGCGCTATAGCGCCGCCGTAACATTAAATCTAATATATGACAGGCACTCCCTCCATATCTGGAACTAATATCATGGAACTTCGTCATGTGCGGTATTTTTTGGCGATCGCCCAAGAGAGAAGCTTTACCCGTGCAGCGGAGTACCTTGGTATCGCCCAGCCACCTTTGAGCCAGCAGATGAAGGTCATGGAAAGGGAGATTGGGACAAGCCTGTTCCGCCGCCTTTCGCATGGGGTCGAGCTAACGCCAGCCGGATACGCATTTCGGCAAGCGGTTTCCGACATTCCGACACGCCTCAACGAAGGTATTCGGCTTGCACGTCGGGCGGCTGCCGGCGAATCCGGCGTTCTACGGATCGGGGTGACCGGCACGACGGCATTGAACCCGGTCGTCCCAGCATGCATTCGCGCATACAAGAGCAAGTTTCCCAGTGTTGACTTGATGGTGACGGAGGCCAATTCGGTAGCGCTATCAGAGGCTGTGCTTGAGGACAGGTTGGACGTGGCGATACTGCGCCCTTCGGGACCGGATCCAGATACACTGCGCAAAGAAGTGCTGAGTGAGGAACCTCTCATGGTCGCACTAGCGACATCACACCGGCTTGCAGACGCTGCGAGCATAGATCTTCTTGAACTGGCGACCGATCCGTTCATTCTCACGCCACGCGAAGTAGGGACAAGCCTTCACGATGCGGTGGTAGAGGCCTGCCAAGGCGCTGGATTTACTCCGCTCCTCGGACCGGCCGCTCCGCATATTGCCTCGATCCTGTCTCTGGTGTCAGCTGATCTCGGCGTCTCCCTCGTTCCACGCTCGATTTCGCAGGTACAAATGCAAGGGACTTTACTACGCCCCTTGACCACAGTGACCCCGGTTAGGATCGCAGTAGCTTATCGGAAGGGATCGACATCCCCGACCGTAAGAAATTTCCTGTCGGTCACACGAAACTTTTCCATGCCGCGTTCTGATCCCTGATTCAGGTCTGTCGCCGGTTCGCGTTGAATTTGGAGTTTGGAGAAATGTGAATCTTGGTTGGCAGAAATACGGCAAAGAGACATCGCGGTTGCACCGGAACCTCAACGGAAGGGCCGCTTCTGGCGCACTTCCTTATGCCTTTGACCGTCACTAACACCGAAAAGGCCGTCAAACACGTGACGGCCTTTCCATTTTTGATTTAGTGTCCCGCGACGGCCCCAGAGTGCTCGCGCTCACCGGGCTGGAAGCCGTGTCCCTTGGCCGACCATGCGGTGATCAATGCGATTGCGACGATGATCGCCATGACCCAAGGCAGATAGACCGCGCTGTAGCCGTCGACGAGAATACCGCCGATTACGCCACCGCCAGCAATCGCGGCATTCCAGGCGACCGTGCTCATCGAAAGCGCCACGTCCGCCCCTTCACCCGCAGAATCCGCGAGCGCCGTCTGGAGAAGCGTTGCCGCACCGCCGAAGGTAATGCCCCAAATTGCCACGCCGAAGAAGACTGCAATTGGAGAGGTCATGGCAATGCCGAGGATCAGTGCCGCGACTAGGAATGCCACAAGGCTGATAAGAACTGTGGTGCGCAGGTGACGGTCCACCAGGCGACCGATACCGAAGATGCCGACCAGAGAGGCCACGCCGAACACGAGGAGCATCAGGTCCGTGCGGTCTTCAAGCCCCGAGGGTGCAAGGTATGGAGCGATGAAGGTGTAGAGGACATTGTGTGCGAGCATCCATGCCAGTGCCGTGAATAAGACGGGGCGAACGCCCGGCGTGGTCAACACGCTGCCGAAGGAGACCTTCGACTTTGAGGATACGCCCGGATAGTCCGGAACCTTGGCGATGATCCAACCGATCAGCACGACGGCAAGGATCGACATGATGACGAATGCCATACGCCAGCCGACGGCCGAACCGAGCCATGTGCCGAGTGGCACACCGATGGAGAGTGCGATAGGCGTCCCGATCATCGCCATGGCAAGTGCCTTGCCCTGCAGATGCGGAGCGACCATGCGACGAGCGTATCCACCAATGATGCTCCAGCCCAACCCGGCTGCGGTTCCGGCAAGGAAACGTGCTGCAAAGATCAGGTAGAGATTGGACGAGAAGGCGGTGATCAGATTGAATACCAGGAAGGCAAAAACGGTCAGCAGCAGAACGCGGCGGCGTGGCCAGCTATTGGTCAGGATCGTCAGCGGGATGGCGGCAAGCAGGGAGCCGAGCGCGTAGATCGCGACCATCTGACCAGCCAGACCGTGCGAGATGCCGAGTTCCCCTGCGATCTGCGGCAGCAGGCCAGCAGGCAGCGTCTCGGTGGCAATGCAGATGAAGCCCGTCGTGGCAAGAGCCAGAAGGGCGAATACAGGCAGGCGGTCCGTGTAGACACGACCTGCGGTCATTCCTGTGTCTGTAACTGTAGGCATGATTTTCCTCGGGAGAAGTCTCACCTGCGTCCATGGCTTGGGCACAAGGAGTTGATACCCTGCAGGCTATGCACGCAGGGTTGGTTGGTTTCATTTGTTCGGATTGGTCCTTAGAGGGCCAGTTCAGTGTCCTTGATGTCGGCAATGGGGCCGAGGATCGAAGGATCAAACTCGCGGAGCGACTGGGCTTCCGCAAGCCGGATGGGAAGGTCGGGGTTGGCAAGCGCTCCCCTGCCAAGTGTCACGATATCGGCGTCTTCGCGGATGACCGATTCCGCCATGTCGAGATCGTGCAGGCTGCCGTTGGCAATAATGACTGCGGAAGGGGCATACTTCTTCGCAAATCCGGCAAGCGTCGGGCCGGTGTCGCCAAACGCGGGCTTCCAGGCTTCGAACTCGGTGACGTGAATGAAGTCGACACCCGCGCGTGCCAGCGCGCCGAAGATGATCTCGGCATCCTTCTCGCCGCCTGCCCACTTGTGGGTGAAGTCGTTGACCTTGCCCTGCGAAATACGGATGCCGACGGGCACTTCAGCACCAACCCTCGCACGGACTTCGTTGATGACCTCAACCAGCAAAAGGATGCGATTGGCCGTGCTGCCACCGTATTCGTCGGTGCGCTCATTGGTGTAGTCGGTCAGAAACTGATCGAGCAGGTAGCCGTTGGCACCATGGATTTCGATGCCGTCAAAGCCCGCGATCTCGACTGCACGTGCTGCAGCATCGCCGAACCCGTTGACGACCTCGGCGATCTGGTCTTCCGTGATCTCTGCCGGAACCGCGTAGGCATCCTTGCCGTAGTAGAACGTCATCTGCTTACCCTTCGGCTGAATGGCCGATGGTCCGACCGTGGTATCACGGAAACGGTTGCCCTGTGAGATGGCCCCAGCGTGCATGATCTGCGCAATGGCGAGCGAACCATGGCACTTGATGCCGCTGACCAGTGGTTTCCACGAACGCGCCTGAGCATCGTCGGTGATGCCCGGCTGATTTGGGTACCCCTGGGAATGAGCCTGGTCGGTGTAGATGCCTTCGGTGACGACGAGACCAAACCCGCCCCGCGCGAAACGCTCGTAGTAGCGGGTCATGATCTCGGTGACCCGACCGTCTTCGGCCGCAGTCACGCGGGTCATCGGCGCGACACCGAAGCGGTTCTTCACTGTCTTGCCGTTCATCCCGAAGGCTGTCAGGAGCTTGTGTTGGGCGGTGGTCATGTCTGTCGTCCTCATGTGGTTAAGTCGTTGGCTGACCCGGATTTACCCATTGGACGGCATGACCAGTAGTGTGAGTGGACGGTAAGCAGAATATCGAATATCGATATAATATGAACCTTGAGAACGTTGCCCTCTTCAAAGCCATCGCCACGCTCGGCTCGTTGTCTGCCGCCGCCCGACAGATCGGCGTGCCCCCCATGGCGGTGAGCCGTAAGCTTTCCAGCCTGGAAGACGAAATCGGTGTGCGCCTGTTCCACCGAACCACGCGATCCATAGCTCTCACCCCCGAGGGCGAGGCGTTTCTGCCATTCGCCACGATGCTGCTGGAAACGAAGGATGCAGCACTTGCAGCAATCGTTTCCGGAGAAAGTGGTCTTCGCGGGGTGCTCAAGGTTACGGCTCCGAACGTCATCGGTCGCTCGATCATCCTGCCTGCGATGACACGCATTATGGCCGACAATCCATCGCTCAAGGTCGACCTGACGCTGACCGACGGCATTGTCGATATCGCCGGAGCGGGACTGGACCTGGCGATCCGGGTTTCGCCGTTGGAATCATCCGAGCTGATCGCGACGCAACTCGCGTCCAATCCGCGCATCCTCTGTGCATCGCCCGGCTATATCGAACGGTTCGGGAAGCCGGAGACAATTGAGGACCTTGTCAGCCATCCATGCCTGACACTGCATGGCATGCCCACATGGCCGCTCGTTGTGGGAGACGAGACGGTGTGGGTTCGGGTATCCGGCCCATTCACCTCCAACAGCGTTGAAGGCGTGCGCGGCGCATGCCTGGACGGCGCGGGGATTGCCATGATGACCTATTGGGATGTCTGGGAATGCATCGAGCGCGGCAATCTCGAACGCATCGAGCTGACCGATGCGAAGCTCGGCGACCTCGGCATCTGGGCGGTCTATCCGTCACGACAGCACCTGCCTCGTCGTATTCGCACGCTCATCGATGCTCTGAAGGACTATCTGGCTGACCCGAAAAGCAGTTGAACTGAGGCTGGAGCTACGGGTTACAACTGCGCCAGCGACGATTAGTGCAAAATCTGATAAGCAGCCTATCGCCTGCCGAGCTTGTTTCCGCATGCGTCCATCGTAACTTCTGGGCAACGAAAAGAACGCACGGAAGATTTCCATGACAGCCGATATCTCGAAAAATCACGACAAGGTCCGGGTTTATGTCTGGACAGACTTTGTATGCCCATACTGCCTGATCGCCGAAGGTCCGATCAAGGAGGCGGTGGAAGCGGAAAACGCCGAACTGGTGTGGATGCCGTTCGAGCTGCGGCCATCGCCGACGCCGACACTGCGCCCGGAAGACCACTACCTGCAGACAAGCTGGCGCGATGGCGTTTATCCGACCGCCCGCCGGATGGGTGTCGATATCAAGCTGCCGACCGTATCGCCCCAGCCCTATTCCCGCACCGCGTTCATCGGCATGCAGTGGGCGGCCGATCAGGGCAAGCGCAACGACTATGTGGAGGCCGTGCTGCGTGCCTTTTTCCAACAGGACCGCGATATCGGTGATGTCGAGGTTCTCAAGGATATTGTTCGCAATCTCGCTCTGGATGCCGACGCATTTGAAACCGCGCTGTCCGATCCCGAACTGGCGCGTAGGCATGATGAAGCTTTGAAGCTGAGTGAAGATGTGGGAGTGCGGGCAGTACCAACAGTGCTCATCGGCAACCGACTGTTCTCAGGACTTCGTGATGGGCCGAAAATGCGTGAAGCAATCCGCGACACGACGGACAATCTCCTCAACTACCCATCGTCTGCGGTCTGATATCCAACGAAAGGAATACCCATGCGTGTTGATGTATGGTCCGATGTTATCTGCCCGTTTTGCTATGTGGGTGAAAAGCGTCTCGAAAACGTGGCCCGCGAACGCGGCGTCGAAATCGAATGGGTCTGGCACAGCTTCGAACTGGAGCCTGATGCACCGTCGACCCACTCCACTCCGAACCTGGAAATGATTGCCGGGAAGTATCGCACCAATGAAGCTGGTGCGATCCAGCACCAGCGCAATGTCGCGGAACTCTGCGCATCCGAGGGGATCGATTTCCAATGGCAGAAAGTCAAGCCCGGCAATACCCGTCTTGCACACCGGATCATCCAGGTTGCGCAGGCCAAGGGCCTGGGCATCAAGGCGGCCGAAGTCCTGTTCGAGGCCTACATGAACGAGGGGGAAGCTATCGGCGAGCGATCAGTTATTGAGAGGATCGCTGCAAGGATCGGGCTCAGTCATGAGGAGATCAATGCCGCATTGTCATCCAACGTCATCGACGACCAGATCGCAGCGGATCAGCAGACCGCCATGGAAATCGGCGTTACCGGTGTGCCGTTCTTCGTGATCGACGGCAAAGTCGCGCTTTCCGGCGCTCAGCCGCGACAGGTGTTCGACCAAGCTCTCGACCGTATTCTACTGAGCAAGATCGAGCGCGTGGAAGACGATCAGGCGCTCATTTGCGATGTTGACGGCTGCAGAATACCGGATACCTGATGGCGGCTTTGGGACGGTAGCACACATGAAATCGTTGCGCGGGTCTCACTCTACAATTACGAAGAGATTTCAAGGAGATTTTGGAGAAATCATGCCCATCATCGGCATTACGACCTACGACCGCGACGAAAAGATTGTGGATACAACCTGGTACAGGGAGCACTTTTGCTCGCCCGCATTCTACGTCGACGCTGTGAGACGAGCTGGCGGCATTCCCGTATTGCTACCAGTCTGTGAAGAGAAGGTCGATGATCTGCTGCTTCGCCTCGACGGGTTGATCGTCACCGGTGGGGCAGACATCGATCCTTCGACATATGGCGGCGCTCAAGACCACCCGCGAGTTGGCCCGTGCTATCCTCGCCGCGACAAGGCGGATATGGCGCTGGCAAAAGCCGCTCTTCAAATGCCCGAGCTGCCGATCCTATTCGTATGTCGAGGGATGCAACTCCTTAACGTCGTGCAGGGAGGAACCTTGCATCCCCATATCCACGATCTCGGCAAAGGCAACATCCATCAGGACGAAAACGCATTCTGGATTGCACAGCCAGTGACGGTGTTTCAAAATACTCTTTTGCACTCGATTGTCCAAAAATCGTCCGTGACCACGATGTCAGGCCATCATCAAGGCATCAACGAACTCGGCAGGGACCTCAAGGTCAACGCCATCGCTGACGACGGCATTGTCGAGGCGATTGAATTTACTGCACACCCATTCGCGCTGGGAGTTCAGTGGCATCCCGAATACAGCGCCGAGACGGATTACGATCAACAAAGTCTATTCGATGCACTTGTTGAAGCTGCAAGAAAACGATTAGCCTAATGCATTTGTACAGCTAGTTTGTTGCTCAAGACCGCTTCGCTTCGGGGCCGCAAGCAGGGTTCTGCCTTTATCGCCGGAAAGCTGCGTTCTTCGCCGTAGATTTCGGATATAGTTTCCTTACAGATCTTGGTGTTCCGATCGTTTTCCAGACAATGGTTACCATGAGCGTAGCTGGCTGCGTAATGGTCTCTGTATGAGGAGGACTGGAGCATGGTCGCTGAAATGAAATAATGGTGTCCCATCCATGATAAAGGACATTATCTTTGATATTCAGCCCGATAAGCGGTTCGGATCTGCGGGTCGTGGGTTCGAATTTCATCAAGACCAATGTGATTCATCTGCGGCACTGGAGCCATCGAACACTGAAGATAGCCGCCGCTTGTATGAAAGTGTCGGCATGCACGTTAGAACCGGCGCTTCTTCATGCGCTAGAACTCTTTGGCGATAAATGTATCCTCGTTATCGAGAGCCTCATCTGCTCCTGGCATGAAGTTGGCAAAGACATGCCAGATATGAAACTTGCCCCGCCAAAAATCCAAAGTGGTCCGGACCCGCTGCCTTGCCAATCGCTCTGCGAATTTCATCGCGCCGCTGAGCATGACCTCGTTCTCCCATCTGGATCAGCGTTGCGCGAGGCCGCAATGTCGGCATAGGCGGGCGAAGCATCAGGATCGGTTGCCAGCGTATCTCCAAGGAAGGTGCGCGCCAGCTGGTCGAGGAACTGCGTCGTGAAAATTGGGTCGATAGCGTCGCGGGTTTTTCCGACGCGCCTCTATGCGCAAGATCGGCCCATGATGAAGTTGCGACGCCGTCACGGGGAGGGCGACACTGGCTGCACGCGTCACCACACGATTGCAATCACCATTACGCCACCAGCCAAATCTCCAGCGATTCACTCAAGAATCGGTGGATTTTCCGGCTGCGATCCACGGGCTCTGCTTTCGTGTGCATAATACCTATAGATTGAGTAGATTTATATGCTCGCCACGAGCAGGGCGGCGTCTGGTTTTTCGTTTTATAAGCGAAAAATGAGTTGGATCTGCTTCGAATATTTCCAAGCCATCTGCAATCTTTTGAACGTCATTCCCGTTCAGGAAAAAAGAAAATGGCCATCACAGGAAACACTCTTTCGCTTCGCCGTCGCACGGCACTCGCCGCCGCCCTGGCATTGACCGTCGTCAGCCTCACCGGCGTCACACCTCTCCAGGCACAGGAAAAGTCGATCAAGGTCGGCATCATGAGCGGAGAGGACGAAGACGTCTGGCGTGCCGTCATCCCGGAAGCCGCCAAAAAGGGGCTGAAGATCCAGACCGTGATCTTCAACGATTATAACCAGCCGAACGAGGCGCTGGAGCGCGGCGAAGTGGACGCCAATGCTTTCCAGCACAAGCCCTATCTCGATAACCAGATCAAGCAGCACGGTTACAAGATCGTCGCGGTCGGTTATACAGGCGTCTGGCCGATCGGCCTCTATTCCAAGAAATACAAGAGCCTGGCTGACCTGCCGAAGGGCGCACAGGTCGGCGTTCCCAACGATCCTTCGAACGAAGGTCGCGCACTGCGCGTGCTGCAGAACGAGGGCCTTCTCAAGCTGAAGGATGGTACGGGCATTCTGGCAACCATTGCCGATATTTCGGAAAACAGCCGCGGCCTGAAAATCAAGGAACTCGATGCCGGTATCGTGGGGCGTTCGATCGACGATCTCGACGCTGCCGTGGTAAACACCGACTGGGCGCTGAAGGCAGGCCTTGGGCCGGAAAACCGCATTGCGCAGGAACCGATCAACGACAATCCGTACCGTAACTTCATTGCCGTGAAGCAGGGCCAGGAAAACGAGGACTGGGTAAAGACGCTGGTCGCATCCTATCAGAACGACACGGTCAAGGCCGTGTTCGACAAGGTCTACAAAGGCACCGGACTGAGCGCCTACTAAGCCGGATCGAAACCCTGAAAATGCGGGCGGGATGAGTTCGACTTGTCCCGCCTGGCGTTTGGAGCAATGCATGCAGAATGAAGCTGTT
The DNA here is from genome assembly GCF_050847465.1 of Endobacterium panacihumi. Lineage (NCBI taxonomy): Bacteria > Pseudomonadati > Pseudomonadota > Alphaproteobacteria > Hyphomicrobiales > Rhizobiaceae > Endobacterium > Endobacterium panacihumi. The sequence goes on from NZ_JBOZRA010000003.1 coordinate 96,569, forward strand.
TCGCGTGGTCGTCAACACGACGCCGCGACAGAAAGCCGGGAGATCGTCAGGCTTGACGATATTCATCGGCGGTTTTCCGAAACGCCTGCGCTTGACGGTGTTTCGCTGTCCGTGCGCGAGGGCGAGATCCTTGGCATCATCGGGCGTAGCGGTGCCGGGAAGTCGACGCTGATACGATGCCTGAATGGCCTCGAGCGTGTCGACAGCGGCGCGGTTATGATCGAGGGCAGTCGCATCGATGGCCTGAGCGAAGGCGAGCTTCAGCCGCTTCGACGCCGGATCGGAATGGTTTTCCAGCACTTCAATCTCCTCTCGGCAAAAACGGTGGAGGCGAATGTCGCGCTCCCGCTTAAGATCGAGGGACTGGATCGCCGCGAGCGGATCGCCAGAGCACACGAAATGCTGGAACTGGTCGGGCTGAGCGACAAGGCCAGGGCCTATCCAAACCAGCTGTCGGGCGGGCAGAAGCAACGCGTCGGCATCGCACGGGCACTGGCCGCAAGGCCGGCACTTCTGCTTTCGGACGAGGCGACCTCGGCGCTCGATCCGGAAACCACCCGGTCCATCCTTGCGCTGCTCAAGGACATCAATCGCAAACTCGGTTTGACCATCGTACTGATCACCCATGAGATGGATGTGGTGCGATCGATCGCCGATCGTGTCGCTGTCATTGACGCAGGCCGCATCGTCGAGGAAGGATCGGTTGCCGCGGTATTCGCCGATCCGCAACAGGCCATGACCAAAAGCCTGCTGGCCGGCAACCGGCCGCAGCTGCCGGATTACATCGCAGGCAAGCTCGATGCGCAATCGGGCGCAGAAGCCGTTCTGGCGATCGATCTTGCCGGTGACTATGCACAGCACCGGTTTTTCGCCGATCTGGCGGTCGCTTTTTCGCGCGGCGCCCGGCTCATCGAGGGCGGGATCGAGCACATACAGACGACGCCCGTGGCGCGTTTTTTCCTCGCTGTTCCGAGGGCTGAAACGGAACTGGTTGCCGACCTGAAACGAACGCTCATTGCTGCCGGCGCACGCGTGGAGATGCTTGGTTATGTCTGATGTTCTGATCGACCTTTTCATCAGCGCCATCGTGGAAACGCTGATCATGACCTTCGCATCTGGCCTGATTTCTCTCGTGGTCGGGTTGCCGCTCGGTCTCGCGCTGGTCGCGACCGCGCGCGGCGGCATTGCCGAGAACCTTTGGCTCAATGGCGTTCTGGGTTCGGTGATCAACGCATTGCGTTCGATCCCGTTCATCATTCTTCTGGTCGCGCTGATCCCTCTGACGCGCCTGATCGTGGGAACGTCGCTCGGAACGACGGCAGCGATCGTGCCACTCTCCATCGCAGCGATACCCTATTATGCGCGCATTGCCGAAGTCTCCCTGCGCGAGGTCGACAAGGGGCTGATAGAGGCCGTTCGTGCCATGGGCGGCAATCGCTGGGCGATCATCCGGGACGTTCTGATCCCCGAGGCGCTGCCCGGCATTGTCGCCGGCTTCACGGTGACGCTCGTGACCCTGATCGGCGCATCCGCGATGGCGGGCGCCATCGGAGCGGGTGGGCTTGGCGATCTAGCCATCCGTTATGGATATCAGCGCTTCGAAACCATGATCATGGTCTGGGTCGTCATCGTTCTAATCATCCTCGTATGCGGCATTCAGTGGATCGGCGACCGCGTGGTTGCCGCTCTTGATCGAAGGTGATTTCGATCGCCATCGCATCCGGTCGCGAAAAGGCGGACCGGAGTTTTCGGAGAAAGGACGTTCATGCAAACTCTTATTTTGCCCGGACTGAACGGCTCTGATGAGGGGCATTGGCAATGGCACTGGCAAAACGAACGACCGGATTGCCTGACGGTGCAGCAGGCCGACTGGACAAAACCTGCGGTCGATTGCTGGGTTGCCAAGGTGGAGACGGAACTGGAGGCGGCAAACGAGGCATATGTTGTCGCCCACAGTCTCGCCTGCCTTGTCGTTGCCAAGCTTGCGGCCCGCCCCGCCGCCAAACGCATAAAGGCGGCGTTGCTGGTTGCGCCCTGCGATCCGCAGCTCACCGGGGCGCTTCATCCCGGAATGATCGATTTCGGTCATGCGCCAGTTGGTACGCCGCGATTTCCAAGCCTGATCGTCGGTAGCCTCAACGACCTTTATATGCCGCTCGACAAGCTCACATTGCTGGGGCAGTCCTGGAGCTTGCCCGTACACAATCTCGGTCTTGCAGGGCATATCAATATTGCCAGCGGTTATGGCCGGTGGGCAGGCGGTTATCAGCTGATGGATCAGCTGGCGAGCGTCGCCAAGGCGCAGCCGGTCAGCTCAAAGGATCGGTTCCTGTCGGTAAGCGACCTGCGACCGTGCTGAGGCAGCGCAACGCTACAACGCCTGCTCCATCGTCTCCGACGGAACAGGCGCTGGCGTATTCCGCAGGATCTTCCGGCCACAGGTCCAGTCTTCCTGCAACATTAGGTCGAGAGGCATTTTATTTCTCGCATACTTCGCGCCGCGAAAATTGGTCTCTCTCAAACATCCCGCAATCCACTAATTTTGTGGAAATTGGATTTTTGGAGAGGGACACATGAAGCTTCTGACAATTCTTTCCGCAGCGCTCATTTCGATGGCCGCACCGGCTCTGGCCGAAACGGTCAAGATCGGCGTGGTGCCGGGTGTTTACGGCGATTCCGTCGAGGCGCTGGTGCCCGAAGCGAAAGCAGCGGGTATCGACCTTCAGGTGATCGAGTTCAGCGACTGGACGACACCGAACGAAGCGCTTCAGGCCGGTGATCTCGATCTCAACTACTTTCAGCACAAGCCGTTCCTGGCCAATGCCGTCAAGCAGAAGAGCTACGATATCGAACCGATCGGCACCGGCACGCTTGCCAATATCGGCATCTATTCCCTGAAGCACAAGGATTTCGCAAGCGTGCCGGAAGGCGGCACCGTTGCGATCGCCAATGATCCGGTCAATCAGGGCCGTGGCCTGCTGCTTCTTGAAAAGGGCGGCCTGATCAAGCTCAAGGAAGGCGTAGGCTTCCAGGGAACGCTCGACGATATCGTCGACAATCCGAAAAAAGTGACTTTCACCGAAGTGGAAGGGCCGCAGCTGGCGCGCATTACCGGCGATGTCGACGTCGCTCTCGGCTACCCCCATTTCATCATTGCCGCCAAAACCTTCGATCCGGGTTCGGCGCTGATCTTCTCCGGCATCGATGACAAGCAGTTTGCCATCGTTTTTGCTGCCAATAAGGCGAAGGCCGATAACCCGGCGCTGAAGAAAGTCGTCGAACTCTACCAGAATTCGAAAGTCGTTCGCGAGGCCATCGACAAGGGCTTTGCAAGCAATCCGAAGCTTTACACGATCGCGTGGTAAGCATGACCGTGGCATTTTTCGAAGCGCAGACACGGTCCGGCCTCAAGGGCTCGGCCGCTGCGCAAGTGAGCGCCGGCATCACGGCCGTCCCCTCGGCAAAACAGGGGGGCGGCGATGCCAAAACCGTCATTCGCTTCGAGACGCTCGGAAAGACCTACCATTCATCCGCCGGCACCGTCGATGCGCTCAAGGATATCACCATCGATATCGAGGCGGGCTCGATCTTCGGCATTATCGGGCGATCGGGCGCCGGAAAGTCTAGCCTCATCCGCACGATCAACCGTCTTGAGCGACCGACCTCCGGCCGCGTGATCGTCAGCGGGCAGGATATCGCCACGCTCGGTGAGGATGATCTGGTGAAATTCCGCCGCAGGGTCGGCATGATTTTTCAGCATTTCAATCTTCTTTCGACCAAGACGGTATTTGCAAACGTTGCCCTGCCGCTTCTCGTCGCGGGCGTGCCGGCGCAAGAGCGGCGCAAACGCGTTACGGAAGTGCTGGGTCTCGTCGGACTTGAGGGCAAGGAAAACACCTATCCCTCACGCCTGTCCGGCGGACAGAAACAACGCGTCGGCATTGCCCGCGCGCTGGTCAGCCAACCGGATATCCTTCTCTGCGACGAGGCGACATCGGCACTCGATCCGGAAACGACGGTCTCGATCCTGCAATTGCTGAAGGACATCAATCGCCGGCTTGGATTGACGATCGTGCTGATCACGCACGAAATGAGCGTCATCCGCGAGGTCTGCGACCGTGTACTGGTGCTGGAGCGCGGCGAAATCGCCGAAAGTGGCGCAGTCTGGCAGGTGTTCGGCGATCCGCAGCATGACGCCACGCGCGCTCTTCTGGCACCGCTCAGCCGCAAACTGCCGGACGATTTGGCGGCAGCGATCCAGCAGGAACCGGTGGCGGGCGGAAAAAGCCGCGCCATCGTGGAACTGGTGTTCAAGGGCGGCGATGCTGTCGCACCCGATCTGGCCCGGATCGCCGCCGTTTTCGGGCCGGCGTCGCACGTGATCCAGAGCGATCTCGATTGTATTCAGGGACATGTCGCCGGCCGGCTGATCCTCAGCACGCCCTACACTTATTCGGAGCAGGGGCTGGCGGCCAGCCTTTCCGCTTCTCCGGCCAGTCAGACAAGGATCGTCGGTTATGTCGCCTCTGATGATTGAGCGCCTCTGGAATGCGTTTGTCGACACGTTGACGATGGTCGGCGCGTCGGCGCTCATTGCCTTGCTCGCCGGCATTCCGCTGGCGGTCTTTCTGGTGCTCTCAAGTCCCGGTGGACTGATCGAGGCGCCGCGTGCCAATCGCGTGCTGGGCGCGGTCATCAACGGTTTCAGGGCAACGCCTTTCATCGTGCTGCTGGTAGCACTTCTGCCCTTCACGCGGCTGGTAACAGGCACCACGATCGGTGTCTGGGCCGCGATCGTGCCTCTTTCGATCAGCGCCACGCCGTTCTTTGCGCGGATTGCCGAGGTCAGCCTGCGCGAGGTGGACCATGGCCTGATCGAGGCGGCACAGGCTATCGGCTGTCGCCGCTGGCATATCATCCGCCATGTGCTGTTGCCGGAGGCCCTGCCGGGTCTGGTCGGCGGGTTCACGATTACCATCGTGTCGATGATCGGTGCATCGGCAATGGCCGGCGCGGTCGGTGCCGGTGGCCTCGGTGACGTGGCGATCCGCTACGGTTACCAGCGGTTCGATACCACGGTCATGCTGGTGGTGATCGCCGTTCTCATCGTCATCGTCAGCGGTGTTCAGTTTGTCGGCGATTTCGCCGTGCGGCGGCTGCGGTCACGATAATCATCATTTCTCATGCCTCCGGATCCTCCCATGCCATCATTGCAGAGCCAGACATTTTTGAGCAAGCAGCATGTCGTCGGCCCAAAGCCGCCTTCGCCCGTTCATCGCATTGCAAGCGATGACGAAGCGATCGAGATCGCCCTGCGGCTGGCCGGGGAATTCGGCAAGGGCGCGGCCGAGCGGGATCGCAACAGGGTTCTGCCGTGGGAGGAAATCGAAGCCTATACGGCAAGCGGGCTGGGGGCGATCACTGTGCCGCGCAGTCATGGCGGCGCCGGAGCCTCGTTCGAAACGGTTGCGCGCGTGTTCGAAATTCTCTGTGCCGCCGATCCGGCGCTGGGCCAGATACCGCAGAACCAGTTCGGCGTTCTGGCGCTGGTTGCCGATATCGGAACGGAGGCCCAGAAGGCGCGTATCTACCGCAACATCCTGGCCGGTTACCGGATCGGCAATGCCGGGCCGGAGCGCAAGACCAAGGCGGTCAACATCGCCACCACCCGTCTGGAAAGCACATCGACAGGGCTGCGCCTCAGCGGCAGCCGGTTTTATTCGACCGGCGCGATCTTTGCGCATTACATCCCCACCCGCGCCATGGACGATGAGGGCAGGGCAGTCCAGGCATGGGCGCGCCACGACAGTCCCGGCGTCACGGTCGTTGATGACTGGAACTCATTCGGTCAGCGCACCACGGCCAGCGGCACGGTGGATTTCGCAGATGTGCCGATCGATCCCGAACTTGTTCTGCCCGTACATGCCTTTGCCGACAGGCCTGGCCTCGCCGGCCCGATCTCGCAGCTGATCCAGGCCGCCATCGATGCCGGCATTGCCCGTGCGGCATTCGACGACGCGCTGGCCTTCGTTCGCGACCATGCCCGACCGTGGGTGGATTCCGGTCTGGAGCGGGCAACCGACGATCCGACCATCCTCCATGAGGTGGGAAGTCTTGCAACCGATCTGCATGCCGCGCAGGAAGTGCTTTATGCGGCCGGGCGGACGCTGGACGCGCTTGCCTCCGACCCTGTGACGGCAGAAAGCAGCGCCGCCGCATCCATCGCGGTGGCCGAAGCCAAGATCCTGACGACCGAGATCGCGCTATCCGCCAGCGAAAGGCTTTTCGATCTAGCGGGCTCCGCCGCGACCCGCGAAAGGCACAATCTGGATCGCCACTGGCGCAATGCGCGTGTCCATACGCTGCACGATCCCGTCAGATGGAAATATCATCTGATCGGGAACTACGTATTGAATGACGTGGCGCCCGCTCGCCACCAGTGGAATTGATTATGACGAGAGCTGCAATCGTAAGCCCGGCTCCTCCGGTGAGCCGCCGCCCGCACCTGATTACCAGCGATGCGGAAGCGCTGTCCGCCGCGCGCAGCTTTGCCGACACGGTGAAGGCGAGCGCATCCCGGCGGGATGCGGAACGGCTTCTGCCCTGGCTGGAACTCGACGATTTTGTCGCAACAGGCCTTTGGGCCATCACCGTTCCGAAGGAATATGGCGGTGCCGGCGTATCGGCGGGCACGCTGGCGCAGGTGACGGCGATCATCGCGGCCGCCGACGGGTCGCTCGCGCAGATCCCTCAGAACCATTATTATGCACTCGAAGTGCTGCGGGTCGGCGGCCGCGAAGAGCAGAAGCGCTTTTTTTACGATCGGGTCCTTGCCGGAGAGCGCTTTGGTAATGCCCTTGCCGAAATCGGCTTGCGGGATTTCAAGCGCCGCACGCAGTTGCTGGAGGATAGCGGCCGTCTTTTCGTGCAGGGCACCAAATATTATTGCACCGGCGCCATCTACGCTCACTGGATACCGACGCTGGTATCAAGGACCGAAGACGGGACCGCAAGGACCTATCTGGTGTTCGTGCCGCGCACGGCGCTCGGTGTCACCATCCATGACGACTGGGACGGTTTTGGTCAGCGGGTGACGGGAAGCGGCACTGTGAATTTCGACCGCGTCGCGGTGAATCCGGATCATGTCCTGCCGTTCCAGGCATCGTTCGAGCGGCCGACGACGATCGGGCCATTTGCCCAGCTGATACATGCCGCGATCGATCTCGGTATCGGGCAGGGGGCTTACGGCGACACTTTGGATTTCGTGCGGGAACGGTCGCGTGCCTGGATCGATGCCAAGGTGGAGAAGGCCACGGATGATCCGCTGACGCTGAGCGAGGTCGGACAGGTGCACATCCGGCTGCGGGCGTCGCAGGCACTTCTGGACCGCGCCGCCCGCCTGGTGGATGTGGCGATGGTCGCACCGGATGAAGACACGGTGGCGGCAGCCTCCATCGCGGTCGCGGAGGCGAAAATATTGGCGACGCGTGCGGGGCTGCTTGCCTCCAACAAGCTGTTCGAACTGTCGGGCACTTCATCGACGATGTCGACGGACAATTATGACCGTCACTGGCGCAATGTTCGCACTCACACGCTTCACGATCCGGTGCGCTGGAAATTTCAGGCAATCGGGCAATATTATCTGAACGGCCGGCGGCCACCCCGCCACGGCGCCCTCTGACCGCGCCGAAACCGGGAAATTTTCATGGCAGATACGAAGAAGATCCTCCTCAACGCCTTCAGCATGAACTGCGTCGGGCACATCAATCATGGCCTGTGGACGCATCCGCGCGACAGGTCTCAGGATTATCGGAAGCTCAGTTATTGGACCGATCTCGCCCGAACGCTGGAACGCGGGCTGTTCGACGGCATCTTTCTGGCCGATATCGTCGGGGTCTACGACATCTATCAGCAGTCCGTCGATCTGACGCTTCGGGAATCCATCCAGCTTCCGGTCAACGATCCGACCATACTCGTTTCGGCAATGGCCGCCGTGACTGGCAATCTCGGTTTCGGCATCACCGTCAATACCAGCATCGAGCATCCCTATACATTCGCCCGGCGCATATCGACACTGGACCACCTCACCGACGGGCGGATCGGCTGGAACATCGTGACCGGTTATCTCGACAGTGCCGCCCGCGCGCTGGGGCAGGATGGCATGCGCGAGCATGACGACCGCTACGACCGTGCCGACGATTATCTCGATGTGCTTTACAAGCTCTGGGAAAAGAGCTGGGACGACGATGCCGTGGTGCGCGACAAGGCCGGTCGCATTTATGCCCGGCCGGATCGTGTCCGCAAGATAAACCATGAAGGACCCTATTACAGTTCACATGGCTATCATCTGGCCGAGCCGTCACCGCAGCGGACGCCCGTGCTCTTTCAGGCCGGCACATCCGGACGGGGCAAGCGTTTTGCGGCGCGCCACGCGGAATGCATCTTCATCAGTGCGACCGATCCCGCTGCTGCACGCCGCACGGTCGATGCCTTGCGTGCGGAGGTCGTTGCGGCCGGCAGACGGTCGGACGACGTGAAGATTTTTCTCGGCATTACCGTTGTCGCGGGGGAAACGACCGGAGATGCGCAAGAGCGGCTTGCGGACTATCTGGATCACGCAAGTCCTGAGGCTGGGCTGGCGCATTTTTCGGCCGGCAGCGGCATCGATCTGTCCCGCTACGATCTCGATGAGGCAATCGCTTATGGCAAGGGCAATGCAATCCAGTCCGTCAGCCAGATGGCGCGCGAAAAAGGCTGGACCAAGCGGCAATTGCTGAAGGAACTCGCGATTGGCGGGCGATATCCGTTGATCGTCGGAGATGGCGCAAAGGTCGCCGAGGAGCTGATCCGCTGGACCGAGGAAAGCGGCATTGACGGGTTCAACCTGACCCGGACAGTGGTGCCGGAAAGTTATGAAACCTTCATCGACCTCGTCATCCCGCAACTGCAGGCGCGCAATGCCTACAAGACATCCTACGCGCAAGGCAGTTATCGCAACAGGCTTTTCGGTCAGGGTGATCGCCTTGGGGGCGCACATTATGCCCGGACGCTCTGAGAATAACGGTCGCTCTTTGCGAGGTGCTTATCGCTGCGGATAGTGCTTCTGCAAGACGGCAGCGACCGAGTTCGCCACCAGAACCGCGCTTTCGGCCACCTGCGGAAAGCCCATCAGCTCGCCGAAATGTCCGCGACCCAGCGGCCCGGCTATGAACAGGCTTGAATCCGCCGTGCCATCCGCAGAAATCGCCCTGGCTTCACCATTGCATGCCAGTCCCAAGCCGATCCGGTCGTTCTGCAAGTGACCGCGCTGGCCAAGCTCCCTCAGCCATTGCTGGCTTTGAAGGATTCTGCCATGCGCGGGTCCGGTAGTGACGACGACGGCATCGAACACGCGCTCCGATATATGCCGTGCGCCGCGTGGTCGAACGGAAACGTGGATCGTCTCGCCGATCACCGTCACGTCCAGCAAATGCGCCGCGAGAACTTCAAGTCGCCCCTCGGCGGTTTCGCGATCGAGCACGGCTTCGACCTGCGGGGCGATGCGGAACCGGTGAACATCCCAGTAGACGCGCAGATGGCGCACGATCCGGCGACGTTCCTTTTCGTCAAGCTGCGCCCAGACGGCGCTGCCCTGCGCGCGGACCTGATCGAGAACCGCATGCCATGTCATGCCCTGCCGTGCTGCCCCGCGGATAGCGGCTCGGATACGGGAAAGGAGATCACGGGCGCTGCTCGGTGGTGGCGACAGGAAGTCGCCAAACGGCTCCTGAACGCAAGGGGCATGGCCTCTCGAGCGCAAGCCGCGTCTGGACAGAGCGGTAATATGCGCGTAATGGCCGCGCTCCTTCAGCGACACGATGACGTCGGCCGAGGTCAGTCCGTTGCCGACGACAAGAACGCGGTCGTCCTTGCGCACAGGCCCCAATGCATCTGCCGGGGTCGGATCCGCGATGAAGCGCGGATGACCGGCAAGGGCCTGCGCAAGGCGGGCCGGAGCGGATGGGGCGGGATGTGTGGTGGCGATCACCACTATATCGGCCGCAAGCGTGTGACCGGCGCTGTCCGTGACGTGCCAGCGGGTGTTGTCCTTCGTGACCCCGGTTACCGCGGAGCGCACATGGCGCACGAGCCCCTTGTCCATCAGCGGTTTGACGCTGGCATGAAGATAAGCGCCGAACACACGGCGTTGCGGAAAGGCGTTTCCGTCTGCTGCAATCGCCCCGTCGTCGCCTTCCAGCGCGGCCGTTGCGGCAATCCAGTCGATGAAATGTTCGGGATGGTCGGGCAAAAGGCTCATGCGTGCGGCCGGCACGTTGATCCGGTGCACCCGGTCGAGTGAGCTATAGGCGAGGCCCCTGCCGAGCTCTTCCCGGGGCTCGACCACGACAATATCGGCCTCTGCCCCATGTTTTGCCAGATGATAGGCAACAGCGGCGCCCGTCGCACCACCGCCGATAATGGCGACAGTCGGTCGGTCTGGTATGTGTTCGCGGTCAGTTTCTGCGGTCACGGAAATTCACTTCGGCTGGCTTTGTGGAAACCTGAATCAAATTGCACTGCATCAAAAACCGATAAATTCCATCGATAAACAAGACAACGGAACATATTTTCTTATCCCCAGCGTCGCGGATGGCTACTTTTTGACGCTTGTCAAATGACGCATCAAAAGGGGTAAGGCATGCGATCGTTTATTGCAAAGCTTGTGGCGGTTGCCGCTTTCATGGGGCTGGGAGTGGGGCAGGCTTCGTCTGCGGATCTGTCCGAAATCCGCATCGATTGGGCAACTTATAATCCGGTCGGGCTGCTTATGAAGAAGGAAGGCTTGCTGGAGAAGGAATTCGAGAAGGATGGTATTTCCATCCGCTGGGTCCAGTCGGCGGGGTCGAACAAGGCGCTCGAATTTCTCAATGCCGGCTCGATCGATTTCGGATCGACGGCCGGAGCGGCTGCACTGATCGCTCGCGTCAACGGCAACCCGATCAAATCTGTCTATGTCTACTCCCGCCCGGAATGGACGGCGCTAGTGACCGGCAAGGATTCGCAGATTGCCAGCATCGCAGACCTCAAGGGCAAATCCGTCGCTGTCACGCGCGGCACCGATCCGCATATCTTTCTCGTGCGTGCGCTGAGCGACGCCGGACTGAAAGACGGTGACGTGAAATTCGTGCTCCTGCAGCATGCCGATGGGCGGCTGGCGCTGACCCGTGGGGATGTCGATGCCTGGGCCGGCCTTGATCCGCTGATGGCCGCCGCGGAAGTGGAAGACGGTGCAAAACTGTTTTATCGCAAGCCGGAGAACAACACCTGGGGGGTGCTGAACACCACGGAAACCTTTGCCAGCGAGCATCCGGACGTCGTGAAACGCGTGCTGGGCGTCTATGAAGTGGCGCGCAAGCGCGCACTGGCGGATCCGGCAGTACTCAAGGTTGCACTGATCGAGGCGGCCAAGCTGCCCGACGCGGTGATTGCAAGGCAGCTCGAGCGGACGGACCTGACGGCATCTCGCATCGGAACCGAGCAGCGTGACACGATCCTCAAGGCCGGTCTTGCCCTGCAGCAGGCGGGCGTGTTGCCGGCGGAGGCCGATATCGCGGCAGAAACGGACAAGCTTGTCGATCCGAGTTTCAGCGAAGCTTTCTTTCAGTGACGGTGCAAAACGTGACGACGACCGATCTCCTGCTGGAGGAGGGCGAAGGGAAAGGCCAAGAGCGCGCTGCAGCGCCGTCATGGTCGCCTTTCCTCAAGCGCTTCCTTCTTGCAATCGTCCTGCCGGTCGGCGGCTTCCTGATCTGGGAAGCCGCAGTTTCGGCAGGCATCGCAACAGGACGGCTGGTGCCGCCGCCCTCACGGATCATCGCCACGCTTGCCCAACTCGCACAAGGGGGCGCGCTCTATGAGCACATTGGGGCAACCTGTCTGCGTGTGCTGTTCGGTTTCCTGACGGGCGCGCTTGCCGGTGCGGTTCTCGGCTGTGTCACCGGCTTTTTCGGCATTGCCCGAGGTCTGATCGATCCTAGCCTGCAGGCGCTGCGCGCCATCCCGTCGATTGCCTGGGTGCCGCTGTTCATCCTATGGTTCGGCATATTCGAAACGTCCAAGGTGGTGCTGATCGCCACCGGCGTGTTTTTCCCGGTTTATCTCGGGGTGTCGACCGCAATCCTGTCCGTCGATCGCAAGATCGTCGAGGTCGGGCGGATTTTTCGGCTTTCCGGTTTCGATCTCGTCCGGCGCGTGCTGTTTCCCGCGGTTCTGCCGTCCTTCATCGTGTCGCTGCGGTCCGGCCTCGGGCTCGGCTGGATGTTCGTGGTTGCGGCCGAATTCATGGGCGCCTCGGAAGGCCTCGGTTATCTTCTGGTGGATGGCCAGCAGCTTGGAAAACCCGACCAGATCGTGGCGGCGATCATCATCTTTGCGGTCATCGGCAAGCTCTCCGATGGATTGCTGGTTCTCCTGACGTCGCCGCTCGTGGCCTGGCAGGACAGATATGCGCGGGGGAATGCCTGATGTTGTCGCTTAAAGGGCTTTCCAAGACCTATGGAAAAGGTGTGCAGGCGCTTGGCAGTTTCACGCTCGATGTGCCGCCGGGAGAAATCGTTGCGGTGATCGGCGGCTCCGGTTGCGGCAAAAGCACGTTGTTGCGTCTGGTCAGCGGGCTCGATCGACCGAGTTCCGGCGCGGTTTCGATCAATTGCGAAGCCGTCGAAAAACCACATCCGCTCATCAACCTGATCTTTCAAGAGCCGCGTCTGCTGCCGTGGCTGACGGTCCGGGACAATATCCGTTTCGGACTGGCTGACCTGCCCGCCGTCGAGCGGAACCGCAGGGTGCAGGCCGCCCTGACGCAGGTGCATCTGGAAGGATATGAGGACCGTCTTCCCAAGGAACTTTCCGGCGGACAGGCACAACGCGTGGCGATAGCGCGCGCTCTGGTCACCAGACCGGAAGTGCTTCTGCTCGACGAGCCGTTTTCCGCTCTCGACGCGCTGACAAGGGCCGCCCTGCAGAAATACCTCCTGGATATCTGGCAGGAGATGCGGCCAACCATCGTGCTCGTCACGCATGATATCGATGAAGCCGTTCTTCTGGCGCACAGGGTGATCGTGATGCAGCCGTGGCCGGGTCGCATTCTTGGCGAAGTCGTCATCGACCTTCCCCTTCGGCGTGACCGTCACGACGAGGGCATTGATCGTTATCGCCGGCAGGTGAGAGGCCTGCTCGATCGTTCGCTGGCCGGGACAGGCAATAGGGAGCATGCTGCGCCCGTTCCTGCCTGATGCCGGTCTCCCCGGTTGTTCGACAACTCCATGGCCTGCATTATTGGAACAGAATTTCCCGGATGCACCGATGATTAGAGTGGCGGTTCTGTCGAACCCATTCGCATGGCCTTAGCTTGGCACGTGCCGGCGCCGGCATGTCGCGGCTCAAAACAAGGATATCAATCATGGCCACCACGGGGCAGCCTATCGATTTTCTATGGTTCATCCCATCGTCCGGAGATGGAGCCTATCTCGGCTCGGATGACCTCAACCGCCCGGCTGATCCCGGTTATTTCCGCGAAATCGCCAAGGCGGCGGATCGACTCGGTTATTCCGGTGTGCTGATCCCGACAGGCGCTGCCTGCGAGGAATCCTTCATCCTTGCAGCCGATCTTGCCGCCCATACGGAAAAGCTGAAGTTTCTCGTGGCAATTCGGCCGGGTGTCGCGTCGCCGGCCTATTACGCGCGCATGGCATCGACACTTGATCGCGTCTCGGGTGGGCGCCTGCTGCTGAACATCGTGGTGGGCGGCAGCGCGCAGGAACTGGCCGGCGACGGCATCTTCCTTCCGCATGACGAGCGCTACCTGCATGCCGACGAGTTCTTCCAGGTGTTCAATCCGCTGATCGAGACCGGGTCCGCGCATCTGGATGGCAAGTATATCAAGGCGCATCACGCCGATCTCGGGCTTCCGCCGGTGCAGCAGCCGCGCCCGCCCATCTATTTCGGCGGCTCCTCCGATTCCGCCATCGATTTTTCGGCCGGTATCATCGACAAATATCTGACCTGGGGCGAACCGCCGGCGCAGGTGGAGGAAAAGATCGCCAAGGTACGCAAGGCGGCGGCAGCACTCGGCCGCGAGGTGACGTTCGGCATCCGGCTGCATTTCATCGTGCGCGAAACGGATGAGGAAGCCTGGGAAGCGGCCGACCGGCTGATCTCCAAACTGTCGGACGAGACGATCGCGGCGGCGCAGGAAGTGTTCGCCAAAAATTCGGATTCTGTCGGGCAGGCGCGGATGGTGGCGCTTCACAACGGTCGGCGTGACCGGCTCGAAGTGTCTCCCAATCTTTGGGCCGGTGTCGGGCTGGTGCGTTCCGGGGCCGGCACGGCACTCGTCGGTTCGGCCAAAACCGTTGCTGCAAGGCTCCGCGAATATCAGGACCTGGGGATCGATACCGTCATCGCCTCGGGTTATCCGCATCTCGAGGAAGCCTATAGGGTCTCCGAACTGCTCTTTCCGGAACTTGGGCTGGAAGGCCCGCGCAACCAGATCCGCTCATCCTTCGGCAAACGTCAGGTCTTCGGCGGCGGCGGACACGCGGGTAATGTCAAACTGGCATCCGGCTCGTGAGACGCTTCCGATCGCGTTTCTGACGTTTTCGGCAAATGAATGCCAAGGTTCAAGGAAAGCCGGCTCGTGAAAACTTGCCGGCTTTCGTGCTCAGGCCTTTCCGTTCCAGACGGCGTCGGCCACATTCAGTTTTTTCGGCACCAGCTTCAGGGCGAAAAAGGTGTCGGCGATGGCCTGTTGCTGCTGCACGACCTTCTCGTCGAGTTGCTTGATCCCGTATGACTGGCGTTCCAGTGCCCTGATCAGCACCGGACGCGGAATGCCGACAAGCGGAGCGAGTTCTGCGGCCGCAGCGGCGGTGTCCGCCTTGGCCCAATTGTCGATTTCCGAAATGGCGTCGATCAGCACCTTGATCGTCTGGCCGTGGTTGTCGATGAACGATCGGGACCCGAGATAGAACTGATGATTGGGCACCAGCCCTTCACCGTTTCTCAGTTCACGCGCCTCGATTGCGACTTCCGCGGCGGCCTGAAACGGATCCCATATCACCCAGGCATCCACAGCACCTTTTTCGAAAGCCGCGCGTCCGTCGGATGGCGCGAGGAAAACCGGCTCGATATCCTCGTAGCCGAGGCCTGCTTCCTCAAGCGCCTTTACCAGCAGATAATGGACGTTCGAACCCTTGTTGAACGCGATCTTTTTGCCCTTGAGATCAGCGACAGAACGGATCGGACTATTCTTGGGCACGAGTATCGCTTCGCCTTTCGGTGCCGGAGGCTCGTGTGCGATATAAACCAGCGGTGCGTTGGCGGCCTGGGCGAAGATCGGCGGCGTTTCTCCGGTGGAACCGAAATCGACGGCGCCCGCATTGAGCGCCTCCAGCAATTGCGGACCGCCCGGAAACTCGGACCACGCCACTTCGTAACCGATCGGCTCAAGCATCTTTTCGAGCAGACCTTTTCCCTTGAGAAGCACGAGGGTTCCGTATTTCTGGTAACCGACGCGGATGGTCTTGCCGGCAGCGCTCGCCTGTCGCGCAGCCATCGGCATTGCGAGCACGCCCGCCAGACCCGCTGTAAAATGTCTGCGAGTGATGTTCATTTCTACCCTCCAATGTCGCTTCTCAGGTTAGCGGCCATTGATCCGTTCGCGAGACTTAGTTTGCTAATTGCCGCCTCAGGCAAGGATTTGCTTTCCAGCTTTCGGGTGAGATTGAGTAGCCGATCAGCCTTACACCACGACGCACTTCCATCGAGCAAAGCGCCGTCGGCATCCAGCGCCAGGATCGAAGGCTTGATCGAACATCTGGTCGGCTGGGGATAATTGATCACATGTCCCATGCAACCTATAGTGCGGGCTCCCATGGCAAACAGAGAAAAATGATGACGATCAACCGGGCATCTTCAGGCGCATTCGAAATCGAACCGACGAAAGTCAAATCTCCGGTTCGCGAAAAGGATGAAGCTGCCGATCGTTCATCAAGCGTGTGGGCTACGCTTCGTCGCGAGGCACAGGCAGTGCTGGAGAATGACCCGCGGCTTGCCCGCGCAATGAAACTGAACGTTCTGGATCACGAAACATTTGCTCACGGCCTGGCGCATCGCCTTTCGGAAACCTTTGCGAACAACGCCGTCGATGGCGATCTCCTGACGTCGTTATCTCTTGATGTTTTCGATGCATCTCCCGAAATTCTAAGGCATGCTATCCTGGATCTTCAGGCTGTGTATGACCGCGATCCGAGCACTTCCGAGCTGCTCGTGCCTTTTCTCTACTTCAAGGGCTTTCTGGCGCTGCAGGGGCACAGAATAGCGCATTGGCTTTGGCATAACGATAAACGACACATGGCGCGTCACATACAGAGCCGCAGCTGCGATTTTCTTTCGATAGACATTCATCCGGCCGCTCGCATGGGAAGCGGGATTATGCTCGATCATGGAAACGGACTTGTGATTGGTGAAACAGCCGTGGTGGAAGATGACGTCTCCATTCTGCAGGACGTCACTTTGGGCGGGACAGGCAAGGACACCGGCGATCGGCATCCTAAGATCCGCCGTGGTGCATTGATTGGCGCGGGTGCGAAAATACTCGGCAATATTGAAATCGGGGTCGGGGCGAAGGTCGGGGCGGGAAGCGTCGTCGTATCGGCTGTCGCGGCTCATAGCTCGGTGGCCGGTGTTCCGGCGCGCATCGTCGGAAAACCGAAGTCCGACCTTCCGGGAATTTCGATGGAAATTCCCGATGCTGACAGTGATTATGTGATTTAGTACAAATTCTGAAAAATACGGTTTAACAGATTGGTATTGGGTTGTTATCGCGAGTTGCGATAAATGGGAAATATCCTGCCTCTCCAGGAAGGCGCGGCAGGCTCCAGAGGGGCTTGGGCACATACACCCAGCGATCTTCTGGAGCTGAAGTTCAAGAACCGCAGGTCAGAAGACATCTTTGTCTTTGGCGCGCAGGATCGAGGCGGTTGTGGCGGTCAGATTCGCCGTCTTGGCAAAAGCCGAGCGCGGTTTCGTCTGCTGGACGGCGCCCGCACATTTGTGAGAGCCGAACCTGTTGAGTTGGACAGGGATCGTCCGCCACCTCCGCATTCACCGAGATTGCGGGTGCCTTTTTCCTGTCGTTCTGGCTGAACGAAACGATCTTTCGCGCCCCGGGCAATTCGGAAGCGCTCACCCGATGAATGAATTCGCCGCTCGCAATGTTTCGTCGCCATCTGGCTTTGACCACGGATGTACTGGCACTGTTAAAGAGGTACCGGTAAGGAAGGTCGGTGCGATTTTGCCCCGGCCTTTTTTGTTGTTGCGATATTGGCCGGTGTTCGAAGCAGCGGGTCACTGGTTTGGGCTCGTTCAAGATCGACTGAGTGAACCTCGTGCCTAACCGTTGCTGCAAATTGACGCGTGACTGTCCAGCGTCATTCAGTACATCTGGTCATACAGGTTGGAAGGCACTGTGAAGGTGCCCAGCTGCAATGAACGATGATGGCGCGCCGCAGTACAGTCGTCCGTACATTTTGCTTAACTCTGAGCCGCGGCCACCAGCGCATCAGCGAGGCGAACGACATCTTGATGTCGAGTGCGCCAAGATGAGAGGCTGATGCGAAATGCAGGACGGCCTTGCCAGACCGTGTTGCCGAACCAGCCTGCACCGGTCTCCAGTACAGCCTGGCGGACTTGCGCAGTGCGCTCATCGTCATCGCAACGGACCAGCACCTGGTTGAGGACGACGCGATTGAGAACGTCGAGGCCGCCTGTGCGAAGACGATCTGCCAGCCAGGTGGCCTCATCGCAATGACGGTCAACCAACTCGGCAACACCGAAACGCCCAAGCGTCCGAAGAGCCGCCCAAATCGGAATGCCGCGCGCCCGCCGTGAAAATTCCAGCGTGAGGTTTTTCTGTGCATCGGCGGAAGCGGTTGCGTAAACCGCGTCACCATTCATGGCTTGAGCGAGGGCTTCAGCATGCCGGCAAATAGCCACTGCGCCGTCATAGGGCGTGTTCAGCCATTTATGGCCGTCCGTGGTCCAGCTGTCCGCTGTGTCGATGCCATCCGTCAATGCTCTCCTCGACGATGCTCGCGCCCACAGGCCGAATGCGCCATCGACATGGACCCAGGCATTGGCTGAGCGTGCCGCTGCGATCAGCGGCACGAATGAGTCGAACTCACCCGTGTTGACCTCGCCAGCCTGAAGGCAAAGAATGGTTCTGTCATCGAGAGCAGGTAACTGGGCAGGATCAATCCTGCCATATGCATCGGTTGGCGCCGTGGTCAGTCGAGAGATACCGAAACCCAGCAGTCGGAGTGCCTTGAGCACCGTGACATGGACAGTCTTCGAGACAACGACCTTGATTTCGGGCGCGCCGATCAATCCGTCCCGGTCAAAATCCCAGCCATGACGCGCAAGCAGCGAGCGTCGTGCAGCCGAAAGGCAGGAGAGCGTGCATGCGGTCGCACTTGTGCCGAAGCCGACCGCGCTTTCACGCGGCAGGTCGAGAATGTCGAGCAGCCAGTGCGCGGCAACTCTCTCGATTGTGGCAGCCACCGGGGAGTTTTCGTAGGACGAGGCGCACTGATCCCAGGCAAGCATCAGCCGCTCGGCTGCAGCGGCGGCAGGCAAGGCCGCGCCGATCACGAACCCGAAGTAGCGGGGGCCATTTGAAGCTGTGGTCGCGGGGGAACCGTGAACATCGAGCATCCGCAGTGTCTCGGCGGCCTCAGATCCCTCCTCGGGGAGTTTTTCAGAAAATACCGCAAGGCCGTCGCGTGCGGCTTGGCCGGGGAATGGTGGACGGTCTCCGATTCCCGCCAGGTAGTTCCTTGCACGCTCATCCGCTTCGGCGACGAGTTCCAGTTCCTGCATGCTTCTTATCTTTCCTGTACTGAATTTCGATCAGCGATCCTTGATTTTCTGGACCCGAGTATCGTCCCAACCCAACGACTGTCCGTCCTGCGCGTGCAGCTCAAGACGCGCGACCGGAACGCCTGTTTCCGCGACGACGAGCGACGACCTCGGTTCATCCGGGCGATAGAGATGGTCTTCGCTCCACTGACGCAGCGCGATAATGACGAGGAAAAGACCGCGTCCTTTGTCCGTCAAGACATATTCCCGATAGGCGCTCCCATCGGAGGCTGGTGCGAATTCCAGAATGCCGCGATCAGTCAGATCACGCAGCCTTGTCGCCAGCATCCCCTTGGCAATGCCGAGGCTCGTCTGAAACTCGGTAAACCGGCGCACGCCATCGAAGGCGTCACGGATGATCAATAGTGACCACCAGTCGCCGATAACGTCGAGCGCGCGCGCGACCGGACACCCCGTATTCCATTGGCTGACACGCTTGACCATGACCATCCGACCCCCATGTGCAATCTGGTCTTAAAATAGAACTGGATTCGCAGATTTGCAAGTGGTCTTAATATGGAACTAGATTAATTTCGCGATCGGGATCCCCATGCAGCAATCGGATGAAGACGGACACAGCGCTGGTACGGCATTGTCGAGAGGAACCGCCCTCATCTTCGCGGTGGCTGCAGGCCTCAGTGTCGCGAATATCTATTACGCGCAGCCTTTGCTTGGTTCGATAGCAGGGGATTTCGACATTTCCCAATCTGCGATCGGTCTCGTCGTGACGATGGCGCAGATAGGTTACGCGCTGGGACTGATCTTTATTGTTCCGCTTGGCAACTTGATCCCACGCCGCCGACTGATCATCGGTCAGGGAAGCTTGTCAGTGGTCATGTTGGTCGCGGTCGCAACGGCAAGAACCGAAGTGGTTCTTTTCGTCAGTCTTGCCTTGATGGGTGTGCTTTCGGTCATGGTGCAAATCCTTGTTGCCTTCGCCGCAACCCTGTCGGCTCCCGGCGAGCGGGGATGGGCAGTCGGAATGGTGACCGGTGGGGTGGTGATCGGTATTTTGGTCGCCCGTGTCGTTGCCGGCGTGCTGGCTGATCTTGGTGGATGGCGTGCTGTTTACCTGACCTCTGCCGTTTTGACGGGTGCCATGGTCATCGTGCTGATATGTGCCATGCCACGGCAGACGTTGCGAAGAAGCACAGATAGCTATGTCGCCACGCTGCGATCGATCCCGATCCTGTTTTTGCGTGATCGCATATTGTTGGTTCGCGGGTTGCTGGCTCTGATGATCTTCGCGGCGTTCAGCACGTTATGGACGACACTGACCATGCCGCTCATCGCGCCGCCATTCTCCTATTCCCATACACAGGTCGGCTTGCTGGGTCTTTTGGGGGTGGCAGGCGCCGTTGCGGCAACCGGCGCAGGCCGGCTCGCTGATCGCGGGCTGGGGCAGCGGACGACAGGCGTGTCGCTTTCGCTGTTGCTCGCGTCATGGGCGCTGATCGCCATGCTGCCGACATCGGTGACGCCTCTGCTTGTCGGCATTGTTCTACTGGATCTGGCGGTGCAGGCAGCCCATGTTACCAATCAAAGCATGATCCTCAACCGCTATCCTCCCGAAGCGAGCAGCCGCCTCGTCGGCGGCTATATGGTGTTCTATTCGATCGGCAGTGCCA
Organism: Endobacterium panacihumi; assembly: GCF_050847465.1. Classification (NCBI taxonomy): domain Bacteria; kingdom Pseudomonadati; phylum Pseudomonadota; class Alphaproteobacteria; order Hyphomicrobiales; family Rhizobiaceae; genus Endobacterium; species Endobacterium panacihumi. Next base: position 117,154 of record NZ_JBOZRA010000003.1, read on the forward strand.
TTGGCGCAATTTCCTCGACGACGGTATATGCTCACGCAGGATGGTCTGGCGTGTCGGTGATAGGGGCGGGTTATAGCGCCATTGCCTTGATTTTTTGGAAGGTTACGCTTCGTCCGCGGACGAGCGCGTCGCAAGCCTCCTATGAAAGAAGCATCCTGGGAACGAAGGGATCATGGGAAAGCTCAAGAGACCCCTGTGCGGATTGAAGGCCATCGCACTGGCAACCGAATTTTGGACTTTCCAATAGGACACCGTGCCGGCGACGGAGGTGCCCAGCAATCCTGTCGGCAACCTACCGTTTTCCCGGTCTGCGGCTTCAAGTGAGCGCTGGTTCAACACCGATCGAGAGCACGCTGCGGAGCCACGTTCTCACATCCTGGTGCATTCAATTCATACAAGCGGCAGGAGTTGGCTTCCCTGCCGCTTTATCTCTTGCAGATAGGGTGTGTCCGAGAGCACGAAATGGGTAATGCCGAGGTCCCGATATTTACGTAGAGACCTCGCGACATCCTCCGCCGAACCCACCAGCCAGGTCGTGCCGGCACCGCCGCCGCCGTACCTGCCCGGCGCGGTGTAGAGGTTTTCATCAAGAACATCTCCACGGGCAGCGAGATCCAGAAGCCGCTGCTGGCCGACGGCCACGCCGTGACGGTGATCCTGCCAGCTGCCGGCCGAACCCTCGGCCATCTTCGCGACTTTCGCCTGCGCATCCGCCCATGCCTGTTCCGTCGTATCACGCACGAGCGTCGTGATCCTCAGCCCGAATTGCAGCGGCTGCAGGTCTCGATCGAGTGTCCTGCTCAGTTGTTTCAGCCGGTCGATACGTTCGTGCACGCCCTCGAGCGGCTCACCCCAGAAGAGCTGGACGTCGGCTTCGGTGGCAGCAACCTGCTCGGCCGCTGGTGAGGCGCCACCGAAATAGAGCTTGGGATGGCGACGATCGCCAACCTGCTCCAGCCTCGGCATAACGGTGGAGCCGGTGACTTCGAAATGCGCACCGCGGAAGGTGACATCTTCTTCCGTCCACAGCCGGCGGGTCAGACGCATGAATTCCTTGGTGCGAGCATAACGCTGCGCCTGATCACCTTCCTCGTCGCCGTAGGCCGCGAGCGCATCCGGCCCGGACACGACGTTGACGCGCACACGTCCACCACTCAGATGGTCGAGCGTTGCGGCAGCGGAGGCGAAGTTCGCCGGCTTCCAATAACCGGGCCTGACGGCGATCAGCGGCTCGAAAGTCGTGGTGCGCGCAACCAGTGCAGTCGCGACGGTGAATGTGTCCGGCCGCCCCCACCCGGTGCCGATCAGCGCACCTTTCCAGCCATGGTCTTCCATGGCTTTTGCCTGGCCTGTCAGGGTCTCCAGACTGTTGTGGTTCGGATCGGCCACGTCGCCACGATGGCCGGATTTGACATCATTGGGAATGTACCAGAGAAATTCGGCTTGGCTGGTCATGATCGATCCGTAACCTGATTTCGGAGTTTTCCCTCGTCGAGCAGCAATCTGACGGTTTTCGCCGCGTTGCGGCGCATCTCGATTGCCGCGTGATCCGAGTAGAAGGCATTGTGCGGGGTGATGACCAGACGCCCGGCAAGACAGTCTTCGCGATGACGCCATGCCGTCAGCAGGGGATGATCGCCGGGCGGTTCCTTAACCAGCGTGTCAATTGCCGCTGCGGCCAGATGGTTGCTGCGCAATGCAGCTTCCAGCGCATCGAGATCGTCGATCAATTCCCCTCGCGCTGTGTTGACGATGATTGCTCCGGGTTTCAGCCGTGAAAGACCGGATGCATCGAGAAGCCCGCGCGTCTCATCCGTTGCCGGACAATGGAGCGTGACGATATCCGACTGGGCAAGAAGGTCTTCGAGCCGTTCCGCCCGCTCATAGCCGATCGCCTTTTCGTGGCCCGGCGGTTGCCCCGGATCATAACCGAGAATGCGGAAACCAAAGGGTTTCAGACGGTTGACCACGGCAGTGCCGATCCGGCCGACACCAACGACCCCGACCGTCGTCTTGTTGGAGCGGGAAAGCGGCTTCAAACTATGGACCTGCCACGCGGAGACGTATCCACGGGCGCGGGCGTCATGTTCCCAGAGCCGACGATGCAGGGAAAGGATCATCGCCATCGCGTGATCGGCCACCTCCTCGGTGCCGTAATCCGGGTTGTTTGCGAAGGGGATGCCGGCGGCGGCAAGTGCGGGCAGGTCGATCTTCTCGTAACCGACGCCGTAACGTACCACACCTCTGCAACGGGTAAGGTGCTTAATGCTCTGCGGCCCGAGCCGGGCGCCCCAGACCATCAGTGCATCGAGTCTCGCCAGACGATCAGCCGCGAAGGATGTTTCATCCGTGCTGGCAAAAAAATCGATCTCGACATCGCTGCCGAGCACCTCTGCTTCCAGATCGGGTTCGCCGATCATGTGGTCGGTAATGCCGACCACATATTTCCGTTCTGCTGTCATGTTGGATGATCCCGGCGCTAGCGCGTCATTCCCCATTTCGCTACCGTCCGCTTTTCGAGTTCGCGAAACAGCATGTTTTCGACCAGAAGGCCGAACAGGATGACCATGATCAGACCGGCAAAAACCCGGTCGGTGTAAAGTTCGTTGCGGTTCTGGAAAATGTACCAGCCAAGCCCGCCCCGACCGGAGGAGGCGCCGAAAACGAGTTCGGCCGCGATCAGGGTGCGCCAGGCAAAGGCCCAGCCGATCTTCAGGCCCGCGATGATGGAAGGCAGCGCCGCCGGAACAAGGATCAGCAGAACATAACGCAAGCCTCGCAGGCCGTAATTTCGCCCTGCCATGCGCAGGGTCTCCGGCACACCGGTAAAGCCGGTATACATGTTGAGCGCCAGCGGCCACAGAACCGAGTGGATCAGCACGAAGACAAGGCTTGCCTGTCCAAGACCGAACCACAGCAATGCCAGCGGCAGAAGCGCGATCGGCGGCAGCGGATTGAGCATGGATGTCAGTGTCGACAACAGGTCGCGCCCGATCTGGGTGGAAACCGCGACGGATGTCAGCACGAAGGCAAGAACGACGCCTGCGGCATAACCCTTCAGCAGCACATCGAGCGAATTCAATGCGCGCGCCGGAATGACGCCACTCGTCGTGTCCTCCCACAGTGCCTGGATCGCCGCAGAAAAAGGCGGCAGAAGCAACGGGTTTGCCTGGAACCTAGCGGCGATCTCCCATAGCAAGGCAAGACAGATCAAGATCAGGGTTTTGCGCAGCCAAGCGCGCTGCCAAAGCCGCTCGTGCAGCGGCAGGGCTTGCTCGCGTGTCGTGTCTGCGATCGGCTCGAGCGATCGCTCATATTCCGGCCGGATCGGCGGTGCCGTTCGAGTCCCTGTCTGCGAACCGGGGCGGAAAACATCACTCATCGCCGGCTCCGTCCGTTGCGTCGGTGTTTTCAAACAGCAGCCGATGAATACGGTTTGCTGCGGCCTGGAATTGCGGGCTTCCGCCGCTCGTCAGGTCCCATTCGTGACTGTTGATTTCAGCGCGCATGCGGCCCGGATGGGGCGACAGAAGCGCGATGCGGTTGCCGACCACGAGCGCTTCTTCAATGGAATGCGTGACGAACAGCAGCGTGAAGCGGACTTCTTCCCACAGTGCAAGAAGCTCTTCCTGCATCTTGCGGCGGGTCAGGGCGTCCAATGCGGCGAAAGGTTCGTCCATCAAAAGCACGCGCGGCTCCATGGCAAGCGCACGGGCGATGGCGACGCGCTGCTTCATGCCACCGGAAAGCGTATTCGGATAGGCATCGGCGAAACGGGTCAGGCCCACTTTTTCGATATAGTAGTCGGCGCGCCCGATTGCCTCCTTGCGGCTCAATCTGCCGGATGCGCGTAGCGGAAAGGCGACGTTCTCGCGCACGGTCTTCCATGGCGGCAGCTGGTCGAATTCCTGGAAAACGACAACGCGGTCGGGGCCCGGCCCATGTACCGGTTGCCCATCAAGCAGGATCTGGCCCTCCCGCGGCGGAATAAAACCGCCCACGGCCTTCAAAAGAGTGGACTTGCCGCAACCGGAAGCGCCCAGCAGGATGAAACGATCGGCTTCCCAGACATCGAAGCTGACATTCTGCGTGGCACGTACCACCCGGTCGGGGGCGTGGTACTCCAGGGTCACGCCTTCGACCTTGAGAAGCGGTGGGGACGGGACGGCAGCCGTTTCCCGCGAAGGCGATGTCATGGCATCCATTCTCGTTTCCATTCAAATTGCAAACCCGCAACCGGACGCATCAGGCCGGTTGCGGGTTGAAAAGGTTTTGAGGAACGGCTGTCAGCCGCCGTTCCCGCCATGGGCTTCTTCGAAAAAATAGTCCTTCCAAGAACCGGCCTCGTTCTTCAGAACGCCGAGCTTGTGCAGTTCCCTGGCGTAAACGAAGGTGTTCTGCGGGACTATGGTGAAGTCGTTTTCGGGATCGTTGATGATCTCCAAAACGAGTTCCGGCGACAGCTTGGAATTCTGCTGACGGATGAAGGTTTCGGCGGCCTTCTGTTTGTTGGCGTTGATCCATGTCGCAGCCTCGCCCAGCGCGGCGTAGAAGGCGGCGTAGGTCTTCGGGTTGTCGTCATGGAACGCCGTGCTGGTGTAAAGGACGTTGAATGTCGCCGGTCCGCCGAGAATGTCGTAGGAGCTGATGACCTTGTGCACCGCCTTGTTGCCCTGCAGGGCCTGATAATAGAACGGCGCCGAGGAGAAGTGCGAATTGACCTCGGTGGCACCGGAGATGAGTGCGGCGGTCGCGTCCGGATGCGGCAGGCTGATGGATATTTGGTCCAGCTTCTGGAAATTGTCCTGGCCGAACAGCTTTGCCGCCTCGATCTGCAGCGTTCTCGACTGGAAGCCGACGCCTGCGGCAGGCACGGCGATGCGATCCTTCTCGCTGAAATCCTTCAGCGTCTTGATGTCGGGATTGGTGGTGATGAGATAGTTCGGCAGCGAGCCGAGCGCTGCGACCAGCTTGACGTCGCCCTTGGTGCGATCCCACATCGTCAATGCCGGGGGCACGCCGGCGGACACGATATCGAGATTGTTGGCAAGGAGTGCCTCGTTCATGGCGGTGGCGCCGGAGATGCTCGCCCAGTCCACCTCAATGTCGAGACCGGCTTCCTTGCCGTGCTTTTCGATGAGCTTCTGGTCGCGGACGACATCAAGGATCAGGTATGCGATTCCGAACTGTTGCGCGATCCGAATTTTTCCCTCGGCAGATGCAGGCCCTGCTCCCAAAGCGACGGCGAGAGCGGCTAGCACCGCCAAAAACCTCCCGCGACTTAATCTGACGCCTAGGGTTGTGAGGCCAGCTGCCTTCATGAACGCACTCTCCTGAAATAATGGTGCTGATCTGCGGCTTGGCGTGCCGCAGACAAGGGATGAGGACCTGGATCGTTCAACCATGTCCCAGCTCTCCAGAGAGGCTAGGAATTTCCACCATGTCGAGCAACGTGACATGTTCTATTGTGGATGCGGATATGAGAGCGAAATCGCTCCATTGCGCGGAAAATCGAAAAAACCACCTCGCGCCGGCGCCGGCCCCCTTGAAAGATTTATTGCTAAAATAACGATAGTCAGTGATTTGGTGCCTTGTCGTTACTGTCAGTGGCAACGACAGATAAGCCGCGCGCACCGGTGACAGGGATCGCTTTACGATGATCTCAAATTCGATATGGTCGCCCACCTAAAGTGGTTTTCCCACCAAGTGATCAACCGGCTTAAGCATCATCCTCACGTTCGAAGGATTTGCACGGCGGCGGGATTCATTTTTCCCTCGCGCGGTGGAACGCGCAAAAATCTATCTTTCCAATTTTGAATATTGGATCCATCTTTATGTGAATATCGAATATAGGTTTCTGCACTTGTCGTCGTCCAATCTCTCGCTTGCCGTCTTGGAGGCGCGCCTTCAACAGGATCTTGTGTGGCTGAACCAGCCGGCAAAGCCGTGGATGCCGCCGCTACGGGTGGATGATCGCGACGTTCTCGATGTCGCCGTCATAGGTGGTGGTCTGTGTGGGCTGGTGACGCTCGCCGCGCTCCAGAGGATAGGTATCGCCAACGTCCGGGCCTATGATCGTGCGCCGCAGGGCCTAGAAGGGCCCTGGATCACCTATGCCCGTATGGAAACGCTTCGCACCCGCAAGGATGCTGCAGGCCCGGCGCTGGGCATTCCCTCGCTCACCTTCCGAGCCTGGTTCGAAGCCCAGTTTGGCGCGCAGGCATTCCTCGACATGGATCTCATTCCCCGTGCGATGTGGATGGACTATCTCGTCTGGTATCGCCGCGTTCTCGAGCTCGATGTCGTCAACGATTCCGCATTGACCGGGCTCGCCTTCCGGCCGGACGGCCTGATCGCGCTGACGTTCGCGCGTGACGATGCCGAAGAAACTGTGCTGGCAAGGCGCGTTGTTCTCGCGACGGGGCTGGATGGTCTGGGGGCTCCTGTCATGCCGCCGGTTGCCGCGCGCGTTTCACCGCGTTTCGTGCGTCATGGGGCCGATCTGATCGACATGGCGGCTCTCAAGGGCAGGCGGGTCGCCGTGGTCGGCGCCGGTGCATCGGCCATGGACAATGCCGCCGCCGCGCTCGAAGCCGGTGCGGCCCGTGTCGATATTTTCGTGCGTCGCGCAGATATACCCCGCATCGACAAGTTCACCGGCATCGGCAGCCAGGGCATGACGCAGGGCTATCTTGGTCTGCCCGACGACGACAAGTGGATCTATATGGTCGCCGGCGAGCGTGCCCAGATCCCGCCGCCGCGCCACAGCGTGTTGCGTGTGTCGCGCCATGCCAATGCCTTTTTCCATCTCGCCAGCCCGATCGACGATCTGGTGGAGAACGGCGATGGTGTGGAAATCGTCACGCCAAAAGGTCGTTACGCGGCCGACCTCGTCATTTTTGCAACGGGCTTTTCCGTCGATCTCGACAAGCGGCCTGAATTTGCCGCACTCGCCGGCAATTTCCAGACGTGGCGTGATGCCTATATCCCGCCGCAGGGCTCGGAGCATGACAGCATCGCGGCCATGCCCTATCTGGGCGATGCCTTCGAGTTTCGTCCGAAAACGGGTCTCGATCAGGAGGTGGCGACGGCCGTCTCGCGCGTGGCCTGTTTCGCCTATCCGGCCGTGCCCACGCATGGCAAGATTACCAGCGGCATTCCCTCCATCAGCGAGGGTGCGACACGGCTTGCGACCGGTCTTGCCCGTTCCCTGTTCGTCGAGGACAGGGCCTATCACCGCGATCGTTTCCTGAATTTTTCGACGCCCGAGCTTCTGGGTGACGAATGGAGCGATGCCGACATTCATGAGGAGTTCACCCATGCCCAAGCATGACGACGCGGCCGTGCTGCAGATCTTTTACGGCATTTCCTCGCCATGGGCCTATTTTGGAGCACAAAAGGCTGTCGCGATTGCGCGCGATAACGGCGCCCGTGTGCATTTGCGGCCGATCCGCATCATCGAGGCGAATGGCGGCATTCCGCTGCGCAAGCGGCCCGATGCCCGCCAGCTCTATCACGAGGTCGAACTGACGCGCTGGCGCGCATATCTCGGCATGCCGCTGAACCTCAAGCCGAAATTTTATCCCTGCCGGACGATCGAAACGGCGGCGCAGGCGGTGATCGCCTTGCAGAAGGCAGGGCTCGACGCGATTTCGTTTTCGTTTGGCGTGCAGCGCGCGCTGTGGGCGGAAGATCGCGATATCGCCGATCTGGCCACGCTGCATGCGATTGCCCGCGAAACAGTGGGTGAGGACGCCGTCGCGCTGATCACCGATCCCCAACCCGAGGACATCGTTGCCGAATGGAACGGCAATCTCGCCGAGGCCGAGCGTCTGGGCATTTTCGGCACACCGACCTATGTGCTCGGCAATGAACTGTTCTGGGGCCAGGATCGCCTCGATTTTGTGGACCGCGCGCTGAAGGCCGGTCGCGACATCAATGTACTGAAGGAGAGCGCGTGATGACCGACGCCAAGAAGCTGCACGAAAGCGCCATCATCGTCGATGGCCTCCAGACCTGCCAGTGGAGCCGCTCGATATTCGAGGAAATGCGCACCGGTGGCCTGACCGCCGTCAACGTCTCGTCGCTGCTGTGGGAAAATTTCCGCGAGGGCATCGGCTACGTTTCGGAATGGAAGCGCTTTCTGCGCGAGAATGACGACATCCTGCGCCCCGTTCGCAGTGTGGCCGACATCCACGCCGCCAAGGCCGAAAACAAGACCGGCATCATCATCGGCTGGCAGAACACCTCGCCGCTGGAAGACCAGCTCGATTATGTCGAGATCTTCAAGGATCTCGGCGTCGGCATCATGCAGCTGACCTACAATACCCAGAACTATTCGGGTGCCGGTTATCTGGAGGAAAACGACAGCGGCCTGACCGGCTTCGGCAAGGAAGTGCTGTCGGAGATGAACCGTGTCGGCGTGTTGTGCGATCTCAGCCATGTCGGCGACAAGACCAGCGCCGATGTCATTGCCCAGTCGAAAAGCCCGGTCTGCATCTCGCATATCCTGCCGCGCGCCCTGCGTGACGTGAAGCGCAACAAGCCGGACGAACTGTTTGTCGCCTGCGCTGAAAAAGGCGGCCTGATCGGCATCAGCCTGTTCGCTCCGGGTCTTGCTGCCGGCAATGATGCGACGGTCGACGATTACCTCGATGCCATGGCCTATATCATCGACCTAGTCGGCGAGGATTATGTCGGCGTCGGCACGGATTTCTCGCTGGATCGCCCGCGTCCCGGCCCGTGGCTGCTCTGGGCCAACAAGGACAAGGGAACGGCCCGCAAGCTGACCGAGTTCGGCAATGTGAAAATCAACAAGCCGAAGGGCATCGAGCGCATCACCGACATGCCCAATCTGACGGCGCGCATGCTGGCGCGCGGCTGGAGCGAGGAACTGGTTCTGAAACTGCTCGGCGGCAACTGGCTGCGGGCGCTGGACAAGGCCTGGACGCCTACGGTCTGAAACGACCGGCAGGCATGAAAATCAAGGCTCGTATGGCGGGTCGGGGAACATTCGGGCAGCGGAGCTGCCCATCAATCGGAGAGACTGACATGACGATACGCATGCAGAACAGGATGTCGCAGCTGTTGATCGGTGCGGGCGCGCTTGCTGCCGGTCTGGCCGCTGTCGTGGGCGGCGCGCAGGCGCAGGATGCCGCGGTCAAGGGCACGGTCAACATCGTCGGTTTTTCCGGCGTGTTTGCCGACAATTACCAGAAGTTCGTGATCGAGCCCTTTAAGGCGAAATATCCGGGCATCGATGTCACCTACCAGCAGAGCAAGAATTCGGCCGAAACGCTGGCGCTTCTGACCCTGCAGCGCGACGATCCGAAGATCGACGTGTCGCTGATTGACGTCTCGGTCGCCATCAAGGCCAACAAGGAAGGCCTGTTTGCCACGCTCGATCCGGCCAAGGTGCCCGCACTTGCGGAACAGCCGGAATGGGCGCGCCTCGACGGCGACAAGGCCGTTGCCTTTTCGCAGGACAATCTGGCGATCCTCTACAATACCGACACGGTAAAAGAGCCGCCGACCAGCTGGAACGACCTGACCGACCCGAAATACAAGGGCAAGATCGCCGCCAAGCTCGGTGATACCCGTGGCGTTATCCTGCTGCCGATCCTCAGCAAGCTGAAGGGTTCGGATTACAAGGACAGCATTGATCCTGGCCTCGACATGCTCAAGGAGATCGCACCGAACGTTTCGACCTGGGAGCCGGCGCCGGATTGCTATGCGGTGATCCAGAGCGGCGAAGTCGATCTGTCGATCTGCTGGAACGGCCGTTCGCAGTACCTGCACGACACGCAGGGCGGCAAGATCGGCGTTGCGGCGCCCAAGGAAGGCTCGATCGGTCAGACCAACACGATCGGTCTCGTCGAAAAGTCGAAGAATGCGGAAGCCGCGCAGCTGTTCATCAACTACGCGCTGGGTACCGAAGCACAGGCGACCTTTGCCGAAAAGAGCTTCTACGGCCCGGTCAACAGCAAGGTGACGCTGTCGGATGCCGTTGCTGCCCGCATCTACGGCTCCAAGGAGGCGCAGGCTGCGCAGATGTCGCTCGACTGGAACTTTGTTGCCGAAAAATATTCGGCCTGGATCCAGCGCATCAACCGCGAAGTCATCGCGCTCAACTGACTGCCTTGAAGGAAACGGACGCCAATGGCTGATCATCACGTCACGATCGAAAATCTCGTGAAGACCTATCCCGGCGCCCAGAAGCCCTCGGTGGACAACGTCAGTTTCTCGCTGCCGCGCGGCGAGATGCTGGCCTTGCTCGGCCCTTCCGGCTGCGGCAAGACCACCATCCTGCGCATGATCGCCGGTCTGGTCGCACCCTCGTCGGGTGCGATCCGGCTGGGCGACAGGGATGTCTCATCCATCCCCGTCTACAAACGCAACATGGGCATGGTGTTCCAGGCCTATGCGCTGTTCCCGCACATGACGGTGGCGCAGAACGTCTCGTTCGGCCTCGAAATGCGCAAGGTCGGGCGGGCCGAACGCGACGAACGTGTCAAAAAGGCGCTCGATCTCGTCAAGCTCACCGGTTTTGGCGACCGCAAGATCACCCAGCTGTCCGGCGGCCAGCAGCAGCGCGCCGCCATTGCCCGCTCGCTGGTGATCGAGCCGGAACTGCTGCTGTTTGACGAACCGCTGTCCAATCTTGACGCCAAGCTGCGCGACGAGATGCGCGACGAAATCCGCGAGATCCAGACCCGCACCGGCGTTACCGCCATTTTCGTCACGCACGATCAGGATGAGGCCCTGTCGATGGCCGATCGTCTGGCGGTGATGTCGAACGGCAAGCTCGAACAGATCGGCACGCCGCGCGAAATTTTTGATCGACCACAGACGGATTTCGTCGCCTCGTTCATTGGTGCCGGCACGGTGTTTCAGGGCAAGGTGACGGCGCCGGGCGTGGCTGATGTCGATGGCCTGTCAGCGCTGCATTTCGAAGGAGACGCTGCGGCCGGCTCGACCGTCAAGCTGATGATCAGGCCGCACCGCCTCGTCGTCGCTGGCGATGCAAACCAGCCGAACCGCTTTTCCGGCACGGTCGAACACATCGTCTATCGCGGCCAGATGCTGACGCTCAACGTTCGCTGTGGCGACGCCCTCTTGCAGGCGGACCTGCCGACGCATGCCGGTGCTCTGCCCGACAAGGGCGACACCGTGATCCTGACGGTTGCCCCGCAGGACGTGACGCTGATCGGGCAGGTGACCACATGAGCGTTGCCACCGCTCCATCATCTGGCCTGGCATCGTCCCGGGCACCGCGCGGCATCCTTCTGATGCTGCTCCTGCCGGGTCTGGTGGCGCTGGTCATCACCTTTCTCCTGCCGTTGATCTGGCTGTTGCGCGCCTCCTTTGCGTCATCGACGATCGGCGCGTTCAGTGGCGGCGACTGGACAGTGCAGTCATACACCGCCGTGTTGTTTGATCCGTTCTACTGGCGGGTGGCGTGGAACACGCTCGTTCTCGGCTTCAATGTCGCGCTGTTTGCCGTCATCCTCTCCTTTCCGATCGCGCTGTTTCTGGCCCGTACCGAAAGCCGGTTTCGCGGTGTGCTGACGGCGCTAGCCGTCGCGCCGCTTCTCACTTCGTCGGTGGTGCGCACCTATGGCTGGATGGTCATTCTCGGCGATCGCGGCGTCATCAACAGCACGCTGCAATCGCTGTCGCTGACGGATGGCGTCATTCGTCTGACCAATAACAGTTTCGGCGCCACCGTGGCGCTGGTGGAAATCCTGATGCCTTACGCCATTCTTGCGATGTTGAGCGGTTTCGGCAGGCTCAACGCGCAGTTGGAAGAAGCCGCCGCCATGCTCGGCGCAAATCGTATCAAGGTCTTCCTGCGCATCATCCTCCCGCTCAGCCTGCCCGGCGTGCTGACGGCTGCGCTGCTCGTCTTTGTGCTGGCAATCTCGTCCTTCGTAACGCCACGGCTGATGGGCGGAGGCCGCGTTTTCGTGCTCGGCACGGAAGTCTTCAACGAGGCGACGGTGACGCTCAACTGGCCGCTGGCGGCCGCACTTTCGGTGATGTTGCTGGTGCTGTTTTCCAGCATCATTCTCATTTACCAGCGCGCCCTGCGCGCGCTCGAACCGTGAGGTTGGCCATGCAGAACAACAACCGTCTGGCCAGCATCGCCTGGACCACGCTGATCACGCTGCTTTACGTCTTTCTGCTGGCGCCGATCATCGTCGTGTTCATCATCTCGTTCGATACCCGCCAGTATCTTGCCTTCCCGCCGGAAAGCTGGTCCTTCGGCTCCTATGTAAAAGTGTTCGAAAACGCCAAGTTTATCTCGGCTTTCTGGCGCAGCCTGATCATCGGCACCGTTGTCGGCGTGACAGCCGTTTTCGCAGGCATGCTGCTGTCTCTGTCGCTCGTGCGCTACCGCTTTCGCGGCAAGGGCGCGGTCAATTTTCTCATTCTGGCACCGTTTCTGGTGCCGCATATTGTGCTCGCGGTCGGCATCATGCTGGTCATTTCGCCGCTCGGTCTGCTCGACAGCTATCCCGGCATCGTGCTTGCCCATCTCGGCATCACCATTCCCTACACGGTGCGCACGATCACCATGAGCCTGATGGCCGTGGATACGCGAGTGGAGGAGGCGGCCCTCGTGCACGGCGCCTCGCCGTGGATGGTGTTCTGGCGCATCACGCTGCCGCTGGTGCGGCCCGGCCTGATCGCCGGTGGTGTCATCGCCTTCCTGATTTCCTTCGACGAGGCGACGATCTCGCTGTTCATCGTCTCGGTCAAGGCCTCGACCCTGCCGACCGAGATCTATCACTATCTCGAATATTCCACCGATCCGCAGATCGCCGCGCTGTCTGTCATCCTGATCCTGATCTCGGTCGGCGTCGTCGTGCTGGTCGAGCGCCTGATCGGCCTGCGCAAGGCCTTGTGACATGCAGGTCGCAACTGGGGCAGGCGTCGTCGAAGGGTTCGAAGGAAACGGTTATGGCGTGTTTCTCGGTGTGCCTTATGCCGCGCCGATCACGCCGGAGCGACGCTTTGCGGCGCCGCAACCGGTCGAGCCATGGACCGGTGTGCGCTCCGCCAGAACATTGAGCCCCGTCTGCCCGCAGATCCCGACCTATGGTCCGGTCGGAAAGGCGGCGGCCTCCACGCTCGAATTCGGCACGGATTTCCTCACCGTCAACATTCGCACGCCATCGCTTTCCGGTTCCGCCCCGGTTCTGGTGTGGATCCATGGCGGCGGTTATGCGGTTGGCTCCGCCAACGAAGCCGTGCTGCAGAGCGGGGCCTTCGCGGCGAGCGGCATTGTCGAAGTCACCGTCAATTACCGGCTCGGCGCGCTCGGTTTCCTGCATCTCAATGATGGCTCACCGGACAATCGCGGCCTGCTCGACCAGATCGCAGCCCTCGAATGGGTGCGCGACAACATTGCCGCCTTTGGTGGCGATGCTGCCCGCGTGACCTTTGCCGGCCGCTCGGCCGGCGGGTTCTCGATTGCCGCCGTGATGGCCATGCCGGCTGCCCGCGGGTTGTTCTCTCGGGCAATGCCGCAAAGCGGCGCCAGCACCGGCATTGCCACGATGGATGATGCGCAAAAACTCAATCGGCGCATGCTCGACTATCTGCAGGTGGGCGAAGAGGAACTCAAGACACTCGATCTCGAACGGCTGCTCATCGCCCAGCGTGATCTTTGCAACGAATCCTACGAACGCCACGATTTCGAGCGCGACGGTTCCGCCGCCATGCTGGGTGTGCCTTTCGTGCCTGTGATCGATGGCATCTCTTTGCCACGCCACCCGGAAGAGGCGGCATTGCATGGAGAAACGGCGCCTGTGCCGATGATGATCGGCTGCACCACCGGCGAGTATGTAACCCATGCAACGGCCCAGCCGGAGATGGATTTCGAGATCGCCGCATGTCTTCTGCACGAGCGCGTCCTGCCAATGGGACTATCGGGCGCAGAGATTGTTTCACGTTACCGCAGGGCTCTGCCGGACCATTCACCGCTTGGCATCTGGCGTGCAGTCGGTGGCGATCTGGTTTTCCAGAATCCGACCACGCGGTTCGCGCGACTGCATGGCACCTACAACTGCGTCTACAAATATCTCTATGGTGCCATCGAAGCCGACGAACTCGGTGCGCCACACGGCGCTGAAGTCGGCGAGGTTTGGTACCGCGATGGCATGGACACAAGCCATCTGCCGGCGCGGCAGGCCGTAACCGAACCTGTGTTCGCACGGAGGCTGCATGACGTGTGGGCGTCGTTCATTCACGACGCTTCCCCTGAGACAAAAGCGGAAGATTGGCCGGCTTACACCGCATCCGAGCCACAGGTGCTTCATATGGCGGATGGCATGTTTCGGATTGTGGCCGATCCGTTTGATAATCGTACCAGTCTCTGGCAGACGCAACAGGCATAGATCGGCATCTGTCGGCCATGGCCGTCGACATTTAACCGCAAGGGTATTTGAATGATCCCCGATTATCTTGATACCCGGCAACTGGAAGCCTTCGTTGCGGTCGTCTCGATCGGCAGCATGACGGGGGCAGCCAAGGCGCTGGGCAAATCCCAGCCCGTGGTCACGCGTCTGATACAGGATCTGGAAAAGGAGGTCGGCTTTGTCGTCCTTCACCGAAACGGCCCGCGTATCGCACCGACCGAACAGGGGATTGCCCTCTTCTCGCAGGCGGAATTGTTTCTCAGCGGTTTGAGAACCATCAGCGAGCGGGCACGCACGATTGGGGCCGCGGTACCAAGGCCCATCGAAATCGCGTCTATTCCGTCCTTGGCGGCAAGTGTTCTGCCCTTGGCGCTGAGCAGTCTCCCACCCGACATGCTGCCCGGGCATATTCATTTGCAGAGTACGTCGGCGGAAAATGTCGTGCAGGCGGTCGTGGCGCGCTCGGCCGATATCGGCATCGCCAGTCTGCCGCTCGATAATCCGGGTATCGAGGTTCATTGGGTGGGTGAGGTGCCCTGTGTCGCGGTGGTCGCCGATGGCGATCCGCTTGCAACGGCAGGCGTGGTTACAGCAGAAGACCTCCGCGATCGCCGCCTGATCATGTCCGCCAATCCCTATCGGTTGCGTATGCGGATCGATCAGGCGCTGGAGCGTCATGCCATCACGCCCAAGTCGATCATCGACAGCAATGCGACCTATGTGTCGCTTGCACTCGCCAGGACGGGCGTCGGCGTTGCCCTGGTGGAATCCGCCACGCTGGCCGGCCTGCCTGTCGCCGGGGTGAAACTTGTGCCGCTCGGCTTCCATGTGCCGTTTTATTTTGGTGTCGTCACGGCGACAGGTCGTCCCATGGCACCAGCCATCGCCCGCCTCATCGACGTTATCGAGGAGTGCGCACGGAGCATCCCCGGCTTCGTGCGCAGTACGGGTGGCGAGGTGGCGGATGGCGCCAGGTGATTGGCCGAATGAAAGCCTCTAACGGAGCTTGAAACCCAACCGACGGGCAATGTCGGTCAACAGATCGCGCCCTTTCAGCGCCGCCCTGTCGGCGACGCGGGCCGCGACGACCTCGCTCCAGCCGCGTACGGCCATCCCCTGGCCTTTCTGGAAAATGCGCAGGGTATCATCATAATCTGCAAGCGCCGCGTCGCGTGTTGTCTCACCATACTGCTCGCGATGCAGGACGGCGGATTGCGGCAGTCTCGGCTTGATATCGGTCTTGATGCTCGGGTCGGGATAACCGACGGTCATGCCGAATACGGCGAATGCTTCAGCTGGCAGGTTCAGCAAAGCCGCCACTTCGGCGGGATGGTTGCGCATGCCGCCGATATAGCAGGTGCCAAGGCCCAGCGATTCCAGCGCAACCAGCGCATTCTGGGCCGCCAGCGCCGCATCGACCGATGCCAGCAGGAAGCTTTCGAGATAATCCAGCCCCTCGCCGGAATTGCCGTGGTTCACCGTGATATGCCGCAGGCGCGACAGGTCGGCGATCCAGAGCAGAAACAGTGGCGCCGACAAAATCTGTGGGTTCGGCGTGGCAAGATCGGCAAGGGCCGCGCGGCGCTGAAGGTCCGTGACCGCGACCACGCTCCACGCCTGCAGGTTTGATGAACTGGGCGCCGACTGCGCCGCCGCCACGGCGATGTGCAGGATGTCATCCGGCACGGGTTTCGGCAGGTAGGTCCTGACCGTCCGGTGCGAGAGGATCGCGTCCAGACTATCGGTCCATTTGCCCGGTTCGAAGCGCTGCTCGGTTCCGTAGCGGCTGTGGAGGAGGTCTCGTGCGGGGGCTGTCTGTTCGGTTGTCGGGGTTGGATTGAGGGACATGTTTCCTGCCAAATTTAAGGGTGATCAAAACGCTCGTATAATGCTGGCATGCGGCCGCCGGAACGAGAACGTCCGGCCGTTATTCTGCTGCGGCCACTGCATCTTGTAAACGCAGGCCAAGCAGCCGTCGGGCATTGCCACCGGCAATAAGCCGCTGTTCCGCGCCGTTCAATCCGGCTTCCGTCAGGCTGGCCTGCAGGCTGTCGTGCCGCAGGGCCGGCAGGATCGGCCAGTCGGTGCCGGCAAGCACGCGCTCGGCCCCGAAGAAGTCGACAAGCGTGCGAATGATCGCCGGGTCATCGCCCATCGTATCGAAATAGATGTTCGGACGGACCTTGGCTTGCCTTTGCGCACGGCTGTAGCGGCCGCCGCGGGATGCCTGCACGATGCCGCCGAGGCCAAGTGTCGCGAAAATCAGGTGCAGATCGGGCAGTTCGTCGAGCAGCGAAGACTGGATGACCGACAGGAAGGCAACGCTGTTGATCAGCCCGCGACCGGCCGAATTGCCGAGCGTGCCCGCACCCCTGATCAGAACGTCCGCCTGCGGATGCGAGACCGGATGGACGAATACCGGCACACGATGACGGGCGGCAACCTCCAGTATCGGCCGTACGGCACTGTCGCCGATAAAGTGGCCATCCCGCGCGGAATCCAGCACAAGGCCGGCAAGGCCAAGTTCGGTGATGGCGCGCTCCGCCTCGCGGGCGCCTGCATCGCCGGCAAAGGCATCCGTGACCGCGAAAGCGACGATGCCCTCATGGTCCTGCTGCAGCTTTGCCAGCCAGTCATTGGCTTCACGCACGCCTGCAAAATCGACAGGACCTTCATGGCCGTAAAGGCTTTCGATCGTGGCTGTCACGACGCCAAGCTCGATGCCCGCCTGCCTGAATTCGTCGATCAGGATCTGCGGGTTGGTGATGCGCTCGAGGGTTTCCTTCCGAAAGTTGAAATGTGACTTGGCGCGTGGTCCTCCCGGCGCCCATGCCGGCGGCCAGAGATGCGTGTGAATATCGATCACTTCCAGACGTTCGGACATGCTGCGTTACTCCCCTTCAGATGACTGGTCGTTTGCCGCATCCCGGTGCGGGCATGCGGCTCTGGCGCCATTGTCGGTGAGATGGTGAGGCGGTTCAAAGGCCGCATGTTCATCTGAGGCAGTGGTGGGAAAACGGTGTTTCAATTGTCTATCGAAACAGTAGAAAATAATTGCCGGTCGGATTTTTCGTCATCGCCCGATGACCGCGCTTTCGCAGAATGCCATGGCCGAAACGAACCTTGGGCGGCAGCATCATTCCGGATGCCGTCGCTGTTCGGCAATATTCAGCGCCATGTCCAATCGATAATAGTATATAATAACTGTAGATTAATCTCCTGTTGCCCTAGTCTTGCCCGGTGGCGGTCGGCTTGGGCGCATCGAGCCCATGTCCTGTCATGATCGGCATCAGCCCCGAATGAGGAGATAGCAACATGGCGTTGGCCGCGCAGAACGAAGGTCTTCAGCCCCGCAACGGGCCATTCGATTTTCCCGACAGCCCACTCAGTCGCGCCGCCAGGCAGCCGCTCATGCTCGGGTTGTTTCTCAATTTGCAGGATATCAATTTTTCCAGCGTGCCGACCAGCAACAGCTGGACCTTCGATTATAATGCCGAACTGGTGAAAAGGGCGGACGAACTCGGCTTCGAGATCGCATTCAGCCGCACCCAGTGGCTGCCGAAAGGCGGTTACGACGGCGCGGCATCGCTCGACAGTTTCATCGCACTTGGGGCGATGGCGGCGATTACAAAAAACATCCTGCTGATCTCCACAATCCACGTCCTTTACGGCCCGCTGCACCCGCTTCATCTCGCCAAATATGGCGCAACGCTGGACCACATCGCTAAGGGACGCTGGGGCATCAACATCGTCACCGGGCACCGCGCCGTCGAACATGAAATGTTCGGCTGGCAACGCATCGACCACGACAAACGCTACGAGATGGCGTCGGAACTGTTCGAGGTGCTGCATACGTTATGGACGGTGGACGAGAATTTTTCCTACGAGGGCAAGCTCAATCCCTGGGCCATCAGCAATGGCTGGATCACCCCGAAACCGCATTTCGGTCGTCCCAACCTGGTTACGGCGACGGGTTCTCCCGCCGGTTTCGATTTTGCCGCCCGCCATTCCGATCTGGTCTTCGTCACATCACCCGGTGGTGCCCATATCGACAGCGCGCTGAAGACGCTGCCGGACCATGTCGCCACGTTGAAGGCGAGGGCGGCATTCCATGGGCGGGAGATCAAGACGATCATCAATCCGATCGTCGTGGCGCGCGATACGGAGAAGGAGGCGCTTGCCTTTGCCGATGCGATCGAGGCGGGCAAGCCCGATCCGACGACACGCTCCTTCGCCACCAACAAATACGACAGCGATGCACATGCCTGGCGCGGGCGCGGCGATGCGCGTCACAAACAGGGCCGTAATCTCGGCGGAAATATTGAAATCATCGGCACGCCCGAACAGGTCGTGGAACAGTTCGCGGCATTGAAGAAGGCCGGTATCGACGGTGTGCAACTGAATTTCTACGATTTCCGGGAGGATCTCGAATATTTCGCAGAACGCATCCTGCCGTTGATGAAGCAGGCCGGGTTGCGACTGTAGGCGAAAATCGGCAGGCGACGTCGCGGTCTTGATGTCCCTGAGAAATCATCCCGGCCTCGCAACCGGGATTTTTCGTATCAGCGCGCGCGATTTGCCGGCTTAGCGGCATGTCGCGCGATCTGGATAAAGTGGAACGTCATTGCGCCTGATCGGCGTGGGTTGAAAACCTCGTTCTATCTGCAAACCTTATGAAAAATGTGGTTTCACAGCACTTTCGGCGAGAATATTTTCTTGCCGCATACGCAAGAATAGCTTTCTGGCGAAGCGCCGCGGCGCTCGGCAAGGTCGGTCTCCCGGAGCGAGAAATCGCTTCTTCCAAGCATGATGGAGACCATGGCCAAGGATACGCTTTTTCTGATCGCTCCGGGTTTCGAGGACCCGAAACATCCCGGAACCCGGTTTGTCTGCCCCTCTTGCAATCAGGTGGAGGGGTTGCTCGCAAGCGTTCCTGATCTCGCCAGCCGGCTCGATGTCCGGCGCGTGCCGTTTGCGCGGCCCCGTGAAGCCGTGATCGCCGCCGTCGGCGAGGAAAATCAGGGCCTGCCGCTGCTGGTGCTGACGGGCGAGGGCCCTGTGCCGGACGATGCCGGTGAGCACGATGGCCTGCGCTTCGTCTCCGATACCAGACGCATCCTGACACTGCTCGCCGAGCGTCATGGTTTTCCTCAACTGCATTGAACCGCCAAAAACCGGAGCCTACTATGTCTCTTTCCCGACGTCAGTTTCATAAGATAGCGCTTGCTGCCGGCGCATTCGTTTCGCTGCCCGATGGCGGTTTTGCCGCAGCCGAGGAGCCGGTGTCCGGCGGTACGCTGAAAATCGTCTATTTTCCGGAGCCGACCCAGCTCGTGGCGATCAATACCAGTGCCGGTGGTCCGCAGTTCATAGGCTCGAAAATCTTCGACGGTTTGCTGAGCTACGATTACGATCTCAACCCCAAACCCAATCTGGCGCGCGAATGGAGCATTTCCGCCGATGGGCTGGACTATGTCTTTCATCTTCAGCCCAAGGCGAAATTCCATGACGGGAAGCCGGTCACTTCGGCTGACGTCGCCTTTTCGATCCTGCGCCTGAAGGAAGCGCATCCGCGCGGCCGGGCCATCTTCTCGCAGGTGGAAACGATCGATACGTCTAACCCGCTGGTGGCGAAGCTGAAGCTGGCCAAGCCATCGCCGGCTCTGATCACCGCACTTGCCGGCTCGGAATCGCCGATCGTGCCCAAACATGTGTTCGAGACCTTCAAGCCCGTCGACAATCCGAAAACCGAACAGATCATCGGCAGCGGTCCTTTCGTGCTGAAGGAATGGGTGCCGGGCAGCCATATCCTGCTGGAACGCAACCCGGATTACTGGGATGCGCCGCGCCCCTATCTGGAGCGGGTCATCGTCCGGCTCATCAACGATGCCGGTGCGCGTGCGGCGGCGCTGGAAACGGGTGAGGGCGATATTGGTCCCAATCCGGTGCCGCTCGCCGATCTCGAACGTTTCAAGGCATCCGAGACGCTGCGTGTCGACGATCGTATCTATGCCTATGCCGGCCAGCAGAACCAGTTGGTGATCAACCTCGAGAACAGTTACCTCAAGGAGCTTAAGGTTCGACAGGCCATCGCGCATGCCATCGATGTTCCGGCGCTGATCAATGTCGTGTTGTTCGGTTACGCGATCCCGTCGCCGACAGCGATCAGCCCCGGCCTTGGAAAATTCCACAATCCCGATATCGGTTTTGCCAAGTTCGACACCGCGCTATCCGAAAAGCTGCTCGACGAGGCTGGTTTTCCGCGCAAGGAAGGCGGCAAGCGCTTCAAGCTGCGCGTCACCACCAACCCGTTCAATCCGCAGACCTATTCGGATTTCATCGCCCGCGCGCTGATCAAGGTCGGCATCGATGCGGAAATCGAAAAGTTCGATTTCGGCACCTATGTGAAGGTCGTTTATACCGACCGCGCCTGGGACCTTTCCGTGGAATCCCTCTCCAACACGTTCGATCCAACGGCCGGTGTGCAGCGTGTCTACTGGAGCAAGAACTTCAAGATCGGCCTGCCCTTCTCCAATGCCAGCCATTACGAGAGCGCTGAGGTCGATCGCCTGCTCGAAGCGGCCTCGGTGGAGCCGGATATCGAAAAGCGGGCGCAGCTGTTCAAGGATTTCCAGGTCATCGTTGCGAAGGACCTGCCCGTCATCAATCTCGCATCTCCTATCCAGCCGGTCGTTGGCAGCACCCGCGTGAAGGATTACGCGCTTGGGGCGGAGGGGCTCAGCAGCAATCTCGCGCGGGCATGGTTGGCGGAAACCAGCTGAACAGGCTGCACCGCCACGGTCGGTGGGGCCGTGACGGCGCGCACCCATTGCGCCAACACGATATGAAAGGAAACGACATGAGCAGAAACTCGGAAAAACTTGTCCTCAACGCCTTCATCTATCCCGGCGGCCATCATGAAGCCGCGTGGCGCTACAAGGATTCGGAGCCTGAGCGCGTAACCGATCTGCGCCTCTACCAAGAGATCGCCCAGCGTGCCGAGGCGGCCAAGCTCGATGCCCTGTTTTTCGCCGATGCGCCGGCTCTCGATGGCAATATCCGGTATTCGGCGCGGCACCGGCTGGAGCCGATTACCACATTTGCGGCGCTTGCGGCGGTGACCGAAAAGATCGGTTTCATCGCAACGGCCTCGACCACCTATTACGAACCTTACAACCTCGCCCGCCTGTTTGCCTCCGTCGATCATATTTCCGGTGGGCGCGTCGGCTGGAACATCGTCACCACGTCGGCGGCCAATGCTGCCCCGAATTTCGGTCTCGACCACCACCCGGCGCATGCAGAGCGGTATCGGCGCGGCGCCGAATTCGTCGATGTCGTCACGAAACTCTGGGACAGCTGGGAAGACGACGCCATCGTCGCCGACAAGGAGAGCGGTCTGTTTGCGGAGACGGATCGCATCCATGCGATCGCGCACAAGGGCGAGTTCTTTTCCGTCCAGGGGCCGTTGAACGTTTCCCGTTCGCCGCAGGGCCGGCCGGTCTATGTGCAGGCCGGATCCTCCGAAGATGGACGCGATTTCGCCGCCCGTTATGCGGAGGCGATCTTTACCGCCCATCAGACGCTGGAAAGCGCGCAGTCCTTCTATCGCGACATCAAGACACGCGCGGCAGCGCTGGGCCGCGATCCGCAGCATATCAAGGTTTTGCCGGGCATCAGCCCGTTCATCGGCGGCACGGAAGAAGAGGCAAAACGGTTGGAGGCGGAATTCAACGATCTCACCCAGACGTCGTTCTCCCTCAACCAGTTGCGCCGCATGACCGGCTTGGATCTCGATGACGCGGATATCGACCAGCCGATCCCGCCCCATCTCGTGGAACAGACGAGAGCGGGGGCCGCAAGCAGCCGTTCCCAGCTGGTTCTCGATGTCATCGATCGCGAAAACCCGACGATCCGCCAGCTTCTGCACCGTCTGGCCGGCGCGCGCGGCCACAAGGTGATTGCCGGAACGCCGGAGCAGGTAGCCGACTGGCTCTCCACCTGGTTCAACGGGCACGCGGCAGATGGTTTCAACGTCATGCCGCCATGGCTGACCGGTGGTTTCGATGCCTTTATCGACGAGGTCGTGCCGATCCTACGCAAGCGCGGCCTGTTTCGGGAGGATTACAAGGGCAGCACGCTGCGGGATCACTACGGGCTGCCGCGACCGCCGAGCCTTTATGCCGGCGAGGAGGCGCTGAAAAACATCGCTTGAGAAGCATGCCCGGCCGGCGTTATCGACGCCGGCCTTGTCTGCTTAGGCAACCGCGATGTCTGGCGTATCGCCATCGCGCAGGAATGCCAGAAGGAAGGTAACTTCCGGCTGGCGACGGCGCTCGGGACTGACGATGAGATGGTAACGGCTGCGAATTGGTTGTGGCGAGCCAAAGGGACAGACCAGCCGCCCACCCGCCAGTTCTTCGATCACCAGCGACTGTCGCACCAGTGCGATGCCATGCCCGGCAAGAGTGGTCTCGATAAGGGCCGTCTGCTGCGAAAGCCGGAAAGCCGCTCGTGAGGGGCGGATGGAAAAACCGCAAGTGCGCAGCCAGGTGTTCCAGTCGAAGGCCGCATCGTTGCCACCGTCGGCGAGGATCTCGATGGAGCCATCGCGCAGGCGTTCCGGGGCATTGTCCAGACCATGCCGGTCGGCAAATTGCGGCGTGCAGACGGCGATGACGGCATCGCTGAAAAGCGGCTCGCAGATGAAGCCGGGCATAGGTTCCGATAGCGGCAGGATGGCGACATCGGCATCAAAACGGCTGGGATCGAATTTTCCGCAATCTCGCGCCGAGATGCTCATTTCGACATCCGCCAGCCCGCCGCGCAGATGCCCCAGGCGCGGCGCCAGAACACGGGCGAGGAAAGCGGAATCGACAAGCAGATCGAGAGACGGCCGCGCGCTGCCGAGAATGAGGCCGGACAGGCTGTCGATCATGGATTCGAATGCGTCGGCAAGGCCGGGATAGAGCGCCGCACCGGCATCGGTCAGCGCCAGTTCGCCACGCTGGCGGCTGAACAGGGTCTGGCCGACATGGGTTTCGAGGATGCGCACCTGCTGGCCGATCGCGGCAGTGGAAACATGCAGCTCTTCGGCGGCGCGGGAAAAACTTTCGTGGCGGGCGGCTGCAACGAAGGCGCGCAGTGCCGTGAGAGGGGGAAGGCGAGACAGGGTCGGCAATCGAGGCTGTTGCCGCCCGCGTGCAACAGTCAGCAGATCGGTCGTCGTCATGGCCTAACCTCCCTTGCCCAGCAGCATCCCGCGCCGATCATTAATCTAGTTATTTTGTATATTAATCCGCGTAATGGCAATATTTTTCCAAATGGCGCCGGCATCCTGCCAGTTATTTAGATTGACATTCCATTGGGTGAGGCTTCAACAGAGGGTTGATATTGCCGGACGCGCAGCCGCCGGAAAATCCTCCCACGTCGAAAGGCGCGCAGCAACCGGCAAGAGGCGATGCTGTCGCCAAATCAGTGCTGGTGTTCGCCGGCCGAAGCGATGGCCTTGGCGAGGGTGTCTTTCTCGGCACAGCCGTTCGGGCAGAACAATGTCAGCAGATCGAGATTGGCTTGGGCGGCATCAAGATCCCCGAGAGCGATGAACAGTTCGCCCTGATATTCCAGCGCCGGCCGATGATCGGGGGCGTAATAGAGGGCCTCCTTGTACCATTTGGCGGCGGCATCGTAGCGCTTGAGCTTGCGGTTGGCAAAGCCGAGCAGGTTATAGAGATCGGCATGCTTGACGCTGGCGGTCAGCGCTTCGAGATCGACGATCGCGTCCTGATAACGGTCGGCATAGATCTTGGCGCGGATACCCGAAAGATCAGGAAGGTCCGTGCTCGGCGGCGTATCGACCGCGCTTGCAGAAGGCGCGATCATCATGGTGCCGATCAGGCCAAGAACCAGCAGAAGGCGGCGATGACCAGCCATCATTCCGCCGCCTCGGCATAATGTGCCGTTTCGCCCATTGCCGCCAGGATCTGCCGCTTGAGATCGGCGAACTCATGGCCTGCACGGTCACGCGGTTTTGGAATATCCACGACAAAGTCCCTGACCACCCGGCCCGGATTGGCGGCCATGACCACCACCCGGTCGCTCAGGTAAATGGCCTCGTCGACATCGTGGGTGACGAGGATCATGGTGACGCCCTCGGCCTTCCAGATTCGTTCCAGTTCGCCCTGCAGCCGCTGCCGCGTCAATGCGTCGAGCGCGCCGAGCGGTTCGTCCAAGAGCAGCACTTGCGGATGGTTGACCAGCCCGCGGGCAATCGCGGCGCGTTGCGCCATGCCGCCTGACAGCTGGTGCGGATAGCTGTTTTCAAAGCCCTGCAGGCCGACAAGAGCGATATGGTCGTTGATTGCCTTCCTTTTGTCCTCCGTGCTCCATGTGGAGTTTTCCAGGCTGAGCGCGATATTCTGTTCCAGCGTCAGCCATGGCAGGAGACGGTGGTCCTGAAAGACGATGCCTCTCGACAGGCTGGTGCCAGACACTTTTTTGCCGTCGAGCAGGATTTCGCCGTCATACCCGTCATCCAGCCCGATGATCAGCCTCAGCAATGTCGACTTGCCGCAACCGGATGGCCCGACAATGGTAACGAAGCTGCCGGCCGGGGCGTCGAGACTTACATTCGAGAGGACCCGGAAGGGTTTCTGGTCAACAAGATAGGTTTTGTCGATATTGCGAATTTCGAGATTGCCGTGATCGGCCATTGTCATCTCCTGGCGCGTTCTAAAAGAGGGGCGGTCCTGGCGGCTCAGCCGTCAAAACCCTGTTTCCAGCGCAGCACGCGTTTCTGCAGGGCGTACATGCCCCGGTCGATCGCGAAGCCGACAAGACCTATGATGACCATGCAGACGACCAGCTGGTCGGTCAGAAGCAGACCTTGCGCCCGGAAGATCAGGAAGCCGATGCCGTGCAAACCGCTGAGACCTTCGGCAACGACGACCAGCGCCCAGGCAAGACCTGCAGAGTAACGCAACGAGACCATGATGCTGGGAACGGCAGCCGGCAGCACGACCTTGCGGATCAACTGCCAGCGGGTCAGCGTCAGCACGCGCGCCAGTTCGATATGGTTCTTGTCGACGTTGCGGATACCCTGCAGCGTGTTGAGGAACACGGGAAAGAACACCGACTTGGCGATGACGAGGATTTTTGCCGGCGCGCCGATGCCGAGCCACAGCACGATCAGCGGCAGCCAGGCAATGCCGGGGATGTGGCGGATGGTGTCGAAGGTCGGTCCGAAAAATCTTTCCACCTTGCTGGAAAGGCCGGCGGCAATGCCGAGCGCAACCGCGACCAATGATCCATAGATGAAGGATTGCGAAACGATCGAGATGGATTCGATGAAATCGACATGCAGATTCTGGCGCGACAGCATGGTCCAGAATGCGTTGACGACGGTAAGCGGTGCCGGCAGGAAGACGGGCGGTATCCAGCTCAGGCTGGCGGATAATTGCCATAAGCCCAGGATGACGGCCGGCAAGACCAGGCCGATAGTATTGATATGGGACAGAAAGCCAAAGTAATTCGGACGCCGCCGCTCCGGCGTGACGAGGTCGGCCGTTGCATCCGTTGCAATATTGAAGTTCGTCATTTTATCCTCGATCGATTTTGATCCGTTGGCGCATATTCGCCTCATCCCTGGAAGGAATGCGTGGCGCTGAGTGGCGCCGCGCTGCCCTGTCACTCGTAGATGGAATGCGAGCCGCCTGCGAAGAAACGCTCGTCGACAAAGGCGTGGATCTGTTCATCGCTGAGCCCGCGCTCGGTCAGGATGTCGTCGCCGTTCGCCACATACCATGCCTGGAAATCGCGTATGCTCTTGCGGGCGTTGTCGGCGCTCTGTTCGCCCTTCATGAATTCGTAGGTCGAAGGGTCGG
The DNA here is from genome assembly GCF_050847465.1 of Endobacterium panacihumi. NCBI lineage: Bacteria > Pseudomonadati > Pseudomonadota > Alphaproteobacteria > Hyphomicrobiales > Rhizobiaceae > Endobacterium > Endobacterium panacihumi. The sequence continues at coordinate 143,456 of NZ_JBOZRA010000003.1, forward strand.
TGATCTGGAACTTGGCGATGTGCACCGGCACACGTGTACCTTCCGCGATGATTTCCGCCGACTCGTCGATATTGGCGGCGATCCATTCCTTGGTGCGTTCATGGGCAATCAGGAACGCCTTCACCGCATCGGGATATTTGTTGACGAAATCACGCTTGGCGAAATAGGAAACGCGGCCGGCGCCATTCACGTAGACACCGTCATCCGGTGAGCGCCCGACGATCTTGACCTCGCCGGAAAGGTAGAGCGCGGCAGCATTGTTGACGGCAAGATGGGCCGCCGTGCCGTCAATCGCGCCGCTCAGAAGCGCGGCGTTGGTCGCTGCGGAATTGTCGATCGACTGATAGCGCACCTTGCCTTGCTTCAGGCGGCTATCGAGCGGAATGCCGGCCTTGTTCAAAATCTCGAAAGGCGAGGTGAAATAGCAGCTGACCCGGCTGGAGGCGAAATTCTTGCCTTCGAGGTCCTTCACCTCGTTGATGCTGTCATCCTTGGCGCGAACCAGGATAGGGGTGCGGAACTGGTCGGAGGGTTCGGATTCCCAGATGATGACCGCGTCGAGGCCGTTGGCCCGGTGCACGGTCGCCGGATAGATCATGCGCTGCGCGATCGCGATGCCGCCATTGTTGACGGCGGCGGCTTCCGCGCCGAGCAGTTCAGCGGTGCCGGAGGCGATCAGGTTGACTGTGGGCACGCCGACCTTATCGAACTCCTGCTTCAGAAAACCCTTCTTCTCGGCAACGACCGTCCAGGGGCGCAGTTGCAGATTGATCTGGGTCAGCTTTTCCGTTTCCGCGCTCGCCTTTTCGGAAGGCAGGACAAAGGCGATTGCGACGAGGCTGGCGGCGCCCAGTGCGGCGGCACGAAGGCTTAAGGACAATTTGCTGCGAGACATGCGGGCTCTCCTGATCCATTGGCTATTCAATGGCGCGGAGAGTGTTGGCTCGATTGTGGATGGTCAATGTTCGGTTGTGAGCGCCATGATCACGCGAAAAAAAACGGATGGATGATTTTGCTATTCGTCACGTTGCATGAGGCGGATCATTCCGGATGCGATCGATATTTTGGAATGCGCATCATCAAGACGCTGATCTGTTCGAATGCCGGTCACTGAACGAATTTATTCTTTGTCATGCAGCAAGTATAATTTCCTTAGATGTCTTTCGACCGGCATTAGGATTGGGGCATGACAGACAGAATTCCCATTCCGCAGGCAGTGCGAAGGCTGCATTTTTGCAACGGCTCGGGTCGCCGGGCAGGCGTTGTCCTTGCCGTGTTTGTGGCCGCTGCTTCGCTGTTAGCAGGTCCGCATGCCAGTGCGCGCGAGATCCTGAAAATCGGCGTTTCCTATGTCCCTCCAGAACCCCGTATCACCGACACGCGGCTTTATACCGAGGAGGGTTTCGAACTCGACCTTGGCCGCGACATCGGCAAAAGCCTGCAGCGCGAGGTCGTGTTCATCCAGGTTGCCGATGGAGATCGCCAAAAGGCTCTGGTGGAAGGTGTGGTCGATCTGACGATCGGCAGCGAAGTCGGGTCGCGGGCGCAGGACGGCAGAACATTTCTCGCAGGCGCATCGGCCGGACTGAGTGTTGCCATGCGCAGCGATACGGCCATCCGTCAGTGGAGCGACCTGCGCGGCAAAACCGTATGCATCGCACAGGCAAACGAGCGATCGCGAAAACTCGCGCGCGACCTCGGTGCCAAGGTGCGGGAAGAGCGGGCGCCGGCGCGTTCGCTGATGTGGGTGCGCACTGGCGACTGCGATGCAGCCATTCATGAAAAGCCGGTGCTGGACCGGCTGTTTTCGGAAAAGAACTGGCAGAAGTTTTCGGCAACCTTGCCGCCCGAAGCACCCGCCAGCCTGACGGTAAACGTGGCGCCGCAGGTGCCGGAAGCGCTTGCAGGCGCCGTTGGTCAGGCCGTGTCGGGCTTCAATACGAAGGAAGGTTGGCACACCCGCATCGGCCGCTGGGCCGCCAATGTCGCCTTTGAAGTCTATCTCGATCAGGAGGCTCCGGATTGTCACGGCTGACCATTTCAAGAGTTGTCATCTGGTGCGTTTTGGTTCTGGCATCACTTGCCGGAGGCGCGCAGGCGCAAGGTGTGGACCTCGGCGGGCCGTTTACCCTGAAGGCGCAGGATGGTCGAACCTTTACGGAAAAGGATCTGGCCGGCCGTCCATACGCGCTGTTTTTCGGTTTCACGCATTGCCCGGAAGTCTGCCCGACCACACTTGGCGAGATCTCGGTGAGTTTGTCCGAGCTGGGCACGCGGGCCGACGATTTCCGGGTCGTCTTTGTCACCGTCGATCCCGAGCGCGATACGCCGGGACGTCTCAAGGAATATCTGGGCTGGTTCGATGAACGCATCGTCGGACTGTCCGGCACGCCGGAAGAGGTGGCCGTCATCGCTCGCGCCTTCAAGGCCACCTACAGAAAGGTGCCGACCAGCGGCGAGAACTACACGATGGATCACACCGCGCTGATCTTCCTGATGGACCGTCATGGTCGGTTTTTCGACAAGGTTGCTTATGGCGAGGATCAGGAATCCCAGTTCCACAAGCTGCGCGATCTGATCGCCGTTCGCTGACATAATGCCGAACAGGCGGCTGCGCGGCTCATGGTTTGCCATTGCGGTTCTGCTGAGCGGCAGTTGCGCAATCTTCGCGCAGGATATTGGAACGACCGCAGTCGGGCAGGCAGACACGTCGATTGTCGCGTTGGGCGCACGCCTGTTCGACGATCCCGCTCTCTCCGGGGGCGGCAGGACGGCCTGTTCGACCTGTCACATGCCATCGCGCTATTTTGCCGATGGTCTCGCAAGATCAGTGGGTGACAGTGGTCATCCGGCACGGCGAAACACGCCGACATTGTTATCGGCGGCAGGTCGCACGACCTATTTCTGGGACGGAGTGGAGACCGACTTGCGCAGCGCGGTACAAAGACCACTGTTCGACCCGGACGAAATGGGCAATCTCTCATCGGAGACGCTGCTCGAGACCATAAAATCGCGGCGTGGATACGAGGCGGATTTTGCCGGCGTTTTCGGCTCGACGGATATAAGCCTGTCGCGGGTTGCCGACGCGCTCGTCGCTTATCTTCGAGACATAGACGCATCCTTTCGCCATGACGCGAAGGTGAGCCAGCTCGCTCTTGCGTGGCAGCAGCGCGCGGGCTTGCGGATATTCCGCGGCAAGGCGGGCTGCGGCACATGTCACACGGGCGCCAGTCTGACCGACGACAGTTTCCACAACACAGGTCTGGCCATGCCAGGTGAAGCCGGCGTCGACCCTGGCCGATTCTCAGTGACGGGAACCGTTTCGGATGCCGGCCGTTTTCGCACGCCGAGCCTGATCGCCGTGGCAAATACGGCACCCTACATGCATAACGGCGCCTTTACCGATCTCGACATGGTTATCCGTTTTTACGAACGTGGCGGCGGTTCACCCTGGCTGCGCAACCAGTGGGAGGAAGCTGACCCGGTGGCGCGCAGCATGGCGACAGTTTCATCGAAGTTGCGGGCTTTTGAGCTGACCGCGCAAGAGCGTGAAGCGCTTCTTGCATTCCTGAAAACACTATGATGAAGGCACCTCGCCGTCGAAAATGCCGACCAAGTCTGGATCGACAGTCCGTCACGACGTCAGCCTTAGATGCTGCAGGCCTACGTCATTGCGTTCAGGCGCCTTTTGAGGATTTTGAAGGAGACGATCTCAGTTTTCCGAGACGTGACGTCACCCTATCCGGATTTGTCGGTTCTGCGTGTTTTCGACGAAACATATCCGAGCGGCAGTTCGGTCGTTTCCTTGATACGATCCATCGCAAACATGGAGGAGACCGACCGCACTTCAACTTGGGATGAGATCTTACGGCAGAAATGATCATATGCCGAAAGGTCTGGGACAGCCAGTTTGAGGACATAGTCGATCTTGCCGCTCGTTCTATAGACTTCGACAACCTCGGGAAGGCGTTCGACCGTTTCCACAAAACGTTGCCGCCATTTATCGGAATGCATCTCTGCACAAATCGAGACAAAAACGGTGGTACCGGCGCCGACCTTGTCGGGATCCAGAATGGCAACCCTTTTTTGAATGATCCCGAGATCTTCCATCCTCTGTATTCTGCGCCAGGACGGTGTCGCCGAGACACCGACAATCTCGCCGATGTCGGCAACCGTCACCGTTGAGTCCTTTTGCAGAATATCCAGTATGTCTCGGTCGATCTTATCGACACTCGTCTGCCCGGAGCCGAGACTGCGCCCTCTGGTCATCGCTAGGCTTTCCTCTTCACTGCAATGGAATGACAGGCGGCGGAGTGCCATCCAGCGCATAAGCCCCGACCTGCGAATATTTCCACCAGTTGGCGTCATGCAGGGTATGGACCCGCAGGTTGCGCCAGTATCGATCCAGCCCGAGTTCCGCCTTGGTCGAGCTCGCGCCAACGAATGTGAAAAGGTCGCTGGCGATCTGGAGTGCAACCTCCGCGCCGAATGCCTTGGCCTTCGAGATGGTGATTGCCGCTTCGTTCACCGCCGAAGGATCAAGACTTGCCACGGCATCATGCAGAACCTGTGCCGCATGAGCCTGAAGCAATTCCGCGGCGTGCTGGCGTGCCTCCCATTGCCCAAGCGAAACGAGCAGGTGGTTATCATCCGCGGGGCTAGTCCAGCCCTGCGCCAGCGCCTCGGGCGGAACGCGGCTCCTGCCGCGGATGAGTGTTTTTGCAGCCTCCAGCGAACCGCGCCCAATGCCGATATCGATGGCCGAATGGGTCAGCTGGAAGGTTGCCAGCAATGGTGTGAAAGGTTGCTGGCCAACGGGCTTGCGCAAGATGTCTTCCGGTTTGACCACGACACTGTCGAAGTGGATCGTCTGGCTCGCCGTACCACGCTGGCCGAACTGGCTCCAATCGTCGGCAAACATAATGCCGGGCGTGTCGCGGGCGAGGATGACAAAAACAAATTCGCCATCATCATCCTGTGCCGAGATCCGGATCCAGTCGCCATTGAAGGCGCCGGTCGTGTATAGTTTCTTGCCATCGAGCCGGAAGTGCTGACCATCGCGGCGAACGCGCGTATTCGGCAGTCCCCGATCCTTCTGCCCGGCCTCCGCCTGGGCATTGCCGAAGGCTTCAAAGGCGAGAATGCGCTTGAACACCACCGTCTTCTGATTGGCGTTGCCGAAGCTGCGCATTGTTTCAATCGTACCGAAATGGCTTTGTGCCGTCTGGGCAAGGGCGCCATCTGCCGCCGAGACAATCTGCACCATCTCCGACAATTCCGGGAAGGACAGGCCCGGTCCGCCATGATGGGCGGGAACGGTCAGGGTCAGCAGCCCCGTTTTTGCCCAGGCCTTGAATTCCTCCCGCAATGGGCGGCCGCAAGCCTCGCGCGCAACGGCATCCACCTGCAGGCTCTCAGCAAAATCGCGTGCGACCTGGCGCCAGTTTCGTGACGATATGACCGCGTTTTTTGTCACGTGAACATTCATCAGATGTCGTCCTGGTGCAGTGCCCACCGGCGAACATCAACGCCGTTCGGGATAAACCCCTGGCGCAAAAGAAAATCTGCCTGATGCTGCAGGGCCACGAGCCTGTTTTCGTCGAGCGTCGGAAGAAGATTTTCTGTCGAAAAGCTGCCAAACGCTATCTCCGCGTCGGCCGCTGACTGTTTTGTTTCGCCGGCAAGAATTGCCCAGAGTTTCTGACGATCGTCACCGATGGCGTGCACCGCCTTTGTGACCGCCGAAAGTACGGCCCGCACGGTCTCTGGATGTTCCGAAATAAAATCCTCGTGGAAGGTCAGGGTGCGCGGCGTGCCGTTGTTGACCCTCGCCAGCGGATTGACCAGATGGTCGAGCCGCAAAACCGGCCGGGCGCGGCCGGAAATGATCGCCGCCGCACCGACCGCGCTTTTCAGCCAGACGGCATCGACCCGGCCGTCCTCGAGTGCGTCGAGTTCGTCGTCGAAATGTTCGCCGCCGCGTTCTCCCGGCGGCGTCGGGCGGTGTGCAACCTCGATAAGGCTGACATCGGACAATTTCCGGCCGATGGTTCCGAGCGCCTGGTCAATGCCGCGCAATGTCGAAATTCCGGCAACGTCGGGCCGGTCCCCAGCTGAGACCGGTAACGCAAACCGGGCACTTGCCAGATCCCTGATGCTCTGGAAGCCGGAATTGGGCCGCACGACGATTGCCTGGATTTCGTCCAGCCAGGTGATGCCGAGAAGCCGGGTGCGCGCGCCGCGGCTTTTCGCCCAGATGGCCGGGATATTGCCGCCCTCGCGGATGAGGTTGGAAATGCCGTGTTCGAAATGGTGGCGTCGGATTTCCGGGTCGGTCACATCCTGAAGGGCACTCGGCGCAAAACCGCTGCTCTCAAGCGCTTTCTGCAATACACCAAGCCCGGCGCCGACACCCGTTGCTGTCGGGGCAGGACAACGTGTGTAATACATCTGTCTGGTCAGGGTTGCTGTTGTCATGGCAGCGCCTTTCACTGTTTGACCCAGGTCGTTGCGAAATCACCGGCAATGCCGGATGCATCCGTGATCGCGTTGACGACACGGCGATTGAGGTAGGTGAAGTCGAAATCCGACAGCAGGTTGATGTCCGGCAGATCCGTGACGACCTTTGCCTGGATCTCGTCCCACAGGGTATTGCGGCGCACTGCGTCAATTTCGATGGCCGCACTTTCCAGCAACGCATCGACTTCAGGATCAGCGTAATGGGCGCCGTTCGAGAATGGCACGCCGGGCTTGAAGTTCTTGGACCAGTAGAGACGCTGGACGCCGACGGTTGGATCAAACGTGTTGGTCATCGAATTGGTGGTGAATGCAAAGTCGCGGTCTGTGTAGACGCGCTTGACGTAACTTGCGAAATCCTGCGTGCGCACGGTGACGTCGATGCCGATCTTGGCCAGCGCCTGCTTCACGTATTCCGCCGTGCGCTTGTCGCCCTCGGTCGATGGCCGGTAATCGTGAATGACCGAGAAACGGATGCCGCCGGTCTTGCGCGGAAAACCGGCCTCGTCGAGCAGCGCCTCGGCGGCTTTCAGGTCAAACGGGTAGGTCGGCAGACCTTCCATGCGGAAGGGAGCAAGATCGGGACTGATCGGGCCATCGACGATCTGGCCGAACCCGTACCAGATGACGTTCTGGATCACCGTCTTGTCCAGCGCATGGGCAATGGCGCGGCGAACCCGCAGGTCCTTGAAGTAGGGATTGTCGAGGTTGAACTCGATCCGCTTCACACCGGAATCGAACACTGAGCCTCGATTGTCGATCACGATGTGGTCCAGTGCCTTGATGCGTTCGACTTCGCTCAATGGGATGAGTGTCCCACCGGCAATGTCGACCTCTTTCGTTTCGATCGCGACGGCGCGGGCGCCGGGGTCGCTAATGAAGCGGATGATCAGGCTGTCGAGGTAAGGCTTGCCGGCATCCCAGTAATCTGGGTTTCGCTCGAGCACGAGGTGGCTGCCATGGACCAGTTCGACGAAGCGGAACGGTCCGGTTCCAACCGGTCGGTTGTTGGCCGGGTTGGCCGCCGCATCCTTGCCCTCATAAATGTGCTTGGCAACGATCGGTGACTCGCTCGCGACCAAGGCGTTCAGCAGATACGGAGCTGGCTTTGACAGACGCAGCACCAGAGTATGCTCGTCCGGAGTTTCCAGCTTTTCGACATTGGCGAATGTTGCGCGGCCGCGCGTATGGATCTGCTTCAACAGTCCGATCGAAAATGCCGCGTCGGCGGCGGTGAACGGTTGGCCGTCATGCCATTTCACGCCTTCGCGCAGTTTGAATGTGTAGGTCAATCCGTCCGGCGCAATGCTCCATTCGGTTGCGAGTGCCGGTTTCGGAGTCAGGTCGAAATCGTAACGCAGCAAGCCTTCGATGATTTTGGGGCCGATGCTGCGCGAGCCGTCCGGAGAAAAGGGAACGAGTTGCGGCGGCTGCACGGCCGTCATGACCACCAGAGTGCCACCCCGTTGCGGCTCGGCACTGTCGGCAGCGGCGGGCGGGCCGGCAACGGCGAGACCGGACAAGGACGTTGCCGCCAGCAGAAGCGCGGAGCGCGCAAGCAGGTGGCGGCGGGAAAGGATCGGCATATGAGCCCCCATGAGGTGCGAGCCGCCCCCGTGATTTACGGGCGCTCTAAAAATATACGAAAACAGTAGATTGATGGTGGCGCATCGGACAAGGAAACGCCGTTTCGAATTTGCGCTTTGTCAGGAATTATCCATCTCGCCGCAGAGGGTGTCCGGCCCGCCACGGCCATAACCGCGGCGGGCCGGGTCAGACGCCTGTCAGGCGACGCGGCTCAGTTCTTCCCGATCGAAATCAGCAAGCAGGATGGCGATCTCGAAACCGCGGCGCTGTAGCCAGTGCGCGACAGTGCGTGCCCTCACGCCCAGCCGGTCATCAATCAGAACGACCCGCGCACCCCGCACGGCGATGGTGCGATAGGCAACACCGAGAAGCTGGCCACCCTCGGACGACAAGGTATCGGGGAGGTGCCCTGCAGCAAACTCCTCAGGCGTCCGCACATCGAGAAGGTAAGTCGTGCGATCTGCATCAGCCGCCCAGGATCGGGCGGTGGAAAGGTCGATTTCCGGAAAACTGTCGTTGCGGCTCAGCCGTGAAAGATGCTCGCGGGCAAAATTGCGGGCGGCATCGCTTGGTTCGCCATAGGTGCGGGTCTCGCCGGTTTCGAGTTCAAGTCCGGCGCGGGTCCAGCCCTTGGTGCCGTCGTCGAGATAGGAAACGTCATTGGCAATGCCCGCATCGATCAGCGTTTGGGCGCCGAGAATGGCGCGCGGAAGCCCGGCGCAGGAGACCACGACCTTCGTCTTTTCGGACGGAACGGCATCCTTGAAGCGCAAGAGCAGTTCGGCGCCCGGAATGCCGATCGCATCCGGCACATGATCGCGGGCAAACTCTTCCACCGTGCGCGTGTCAATAACGATGACGTCCTCGCCCTTGTCTTTCAGTGCCTTCAATTCCTCGGCGGAAATGACGGGCGTGTTGCGCTCGTCCCTGACGGCGAGCGTGAAATCGCGACCGGGTATGTCGAAGGTCGGCAGGCTTTCGGGTTCGCCTTGCGCCGTCCATGCCGGGATGCCGCCTTCCACCGCAAACACCTCTCCGCGTCCCTGCGCCGCCAGTTCGCTCGCCAGTCGTTGCGCCTGTCCGTCACCGCCATCCAGAAGAACGGTGCGGGTGACCGGCCGCGGCACAAAGCGCCCGATGTGGCCCTTGACCTTCGCCGCCGGCAGGTTGGTGGCGAACAGCGGGGAGGCGTAACCGACCTCTTCGGGCTGCCGGATATCGAGAACGGCCAGTTCCTGTCCATCGGCCAGCCAGGTGCGGAAAGTCTCGATCGAAATGGTCTTCGTGCTCATGGTGAGGTTCCTCTTCGTGAGTTGACTACCTGAGCCTAGGGCAGGCGGGGTGCTCATCGAAGGTGCAGGTGGCTCACCATGCGCCACGCGAGGGGAAGGCGTTTTTAAATTCCATAAAAATAATAGACTATTCTTGCTTAACCGCGTTCAAGCGTTTTCCTAGGCTGCCTGTCAGCGAGATGCGCGGGTGAGCCACGGTCTTGCCCCCTTCAAGCACTGGAGCTTAGCATGACGATATTGCGCGATTTCAGCCAGGCGGCGAAAAGAATTGGCCTGGCACTGACGCTGGCCTCCAGCTTTGCCATTGCCGCCACATCCGGCGCGAAGGCACAGGATACACCGGATCTCAGTGGCGTGACACTGACCGTCGGCACCCCCAACAAGACCGGCCTTCACCGCCAGCTGATTGCCGCCGGAGAAGTCGATAATCTTCCCTACAAGATCAAATGGGCGGATTTCGATTCCACGCCGCCGCTGGTCGAAGCGTTGCGGGCCGGCCATGTCGACATCGCCGCCGGCGGCGATACCGGTGTGCTGGCGGCAATCGCCAATGGCGTCAAGGTAACGATCGTCGCCGCCACCTGGGAGCGCAAGGAAAGCGGCAGCGCCATTCTGGTGCGCGGCGATTCCGACATCAAGACTGTTGCCGACCTGAAGGGGCGCAAGGTGGCGCTTCCCTATTTTACCAAGCAGCATTATCAGTTTGCGACGTCCCTGCAGCAGGCGGGCCTGCCGTTCGATCCCAAGCTGATCCTCAACCTCAATACCACTGACGGGCTTTCGGCACTGGTCAACAGTCAGGTTGATGCTTTTGTCGTTTGGGATCCTAACACCGCCATCGCACAGCAGCAGCATGGCGCGCGTATCCTGGAGCCGCTCGGCAGAGTGATCGATACCGCCGGTGTCGTTTATGTGCCGACCTCCTCGCTGGAGGACCCGGCCCGCAAGGCGGCCCTCAAGGATATCACCGCCCGGATCGTGCGTGCGCAGGCCTGGGTGAACGCGCATCCGGTCGAGTGGGCAGAGCAGGTGTCGAAACTGTCGAAAATCTCGCTCGAGGCGGCCAATCTGCAGGCCAGCCGTTCGCGCGTCGAACATGCACCGGCCACCGATCCGCAGGCGCTTGCCGGCTGGCAGAAGCAGGTGACCTATTTCCATGAGGGCGGCCAGTTCCGCAAGGACTTCAAGGTCGAGGATTATGTCGCTAAGGACTTTGGCGATGTCATCGAGGCGGAAAACAAGAAACTGGCGAAGACCAACTGATGGCCTCGGTTTCAAGCTTTTCGGAGATCGACCGCGCGGAGCCGGTCAGTCACGAACGGGCCCATCCGGACCTCGTCAGGCTGGTGCCCTCCGGCGGTCGGCGTCAATCGCGCCTGCCGCCGGGCGTCGGAAAGGCGCTCGGGCCTGTAGCCCTGGCCTTCCTCTGGTGGAGTTCGACCCATTTCGGATGGATTTCCGAAGATCTGCTGCCGGGACCGCAGGCTCTCTGGGTCACCTTTGGTGAACTGATCGCCAGTGGCGAGTTTGCCGAGGCCGTGTCGCTGTCGCTGTACCGCGTAGCGACGGGTTTCGGCTTCGGCTTCGTGATCGGTATCGGCCTTGCGCTGGTGGCCGGCCTGCTGCGGATCGGCGAGGATCTGATCGATGCGCCGATGCAGATGGCCCGCACCCTGCCATGGGCCGGTCTCGTGCCGCTTCTGATCATCTGGCTCGGTATCGACGAAACGCCAAAGATCACGCTTGTCGCCTTCGCCGTCACCTTTCCGCTCTACATCAACACGTTTGCGGGCATTCGCAATGTCGACCGCACGCTGGTCGAGGTGGCAAAGACGCTGTCCTTCTCTCGGGCGGCGCTGATCTTTCAGGTTATCCTGCCGGGGGCGCTGCCGAACCTGCTGGTTGGCCTGCGCTATTCGCTGGGGTCTGCCTGGCTGGCACTGGTCTTTGCCGAAACGGTCAATGCGCAGGGCGGTCTTGGGTATCTGATCACCCATGCCCGCGAGGTCTACCGGGTCGATATCATCATCCTGTGTCTGATCATCTACGCTTTCCTGGGCCTGAGCGCCGATCTCGTCGTGCGCCTGCTGGAGCGCGTCCTGCTGCGTTGGCGGCAGAATTTCGATGGAGTGTGAGCCATGACGATCCATCCCACCGATCTTGCCGCACCGGCGGTGCGCGTGCGCGGCCTGAAACGCAGCTTTGCCGGACGCACGGTCATCGAAAAACTCGATCTGGACATCCGGCGCGGCGAGTTCGTCGTCCTTCTCGGTGCCAGCGGTTGCGGCAAGAGCACGCTTTTGCGCATTCTCGCCAGCCTCGATGAGGAGATCGAAGGCGACGTCTTCGTTTCGCCGCAGCGCGGTGTCGCCTTCCAGTCGCCGCGCCTGTTTCCGTGGAAACGCGTCTGGAGCAATGTCGTCGCCGGGCTGAAAACCGGGCGTCAGGGCGCCGAGGCGGCGCTTGCCGAAGTGGGGCTTTCCCATCGTGGCGATGCCTGGCCAAAAGATCTGTCCGGCGGTGAGGCGCAACGGGCCTCGCTGGCGCGTGCGCTGGTGCGCAATCCCGACCTTCTTCTGCTCGATGAACCCTTTGGCGCGCTCGACGCGCTGACGCGTCTCAAGGCGCAGGCGCTGGTGGCTGCCCTCTGGCAGAAACATCGTCAGGCCGTGCTGCTCGTTACCCACGATGTCGAGGAAGCGCTGTTGCTTGCCGATCGCATTCTGGTGATGCGCGATGGCACGATCGCCCATGAGGCGGTCATCGATCTGCCACGGCCCCGCACTGCCGGTGGCGCGGATTTCGATGCCCTGCGCACCCAATTGCTCGGGTGGCTCGGAGTTTCCTGAGCCGCCTGCTTTCAACAACACCATTGGAGGATCTTCCATGACAAGAACCGATCAGGCATGGGGCAGGGCGCCTACGGCCCGCTATGAGGAGATCGCGGCGCGGTTTCGCCCCATCTTCGACCAGATCGCCGCAAGCGCCATCGACCGCGATCAACAGCGGCGTCTGCCTTATGAAGAGGTGCGCCTGCTGCGGGATGCCGGTTTTGGCGCTTTGCGCGTGCCGCAAGAGTACGGCGGCAGCGGTGTGACGCTGCCAGAACTGTTCGGGCTCTTGATCGAACTCTCGGCTGCCGACCCCAACATTACCAACATCTTCCGCAGCCATCAGGGCTTTACCGAGGATCTGCTCAACGCACCCGACAACGACTGGCGCCGCGAATGGCTGGGGCGTGTCGGGCGTGGCGAGATGATCGGCAGTGGTTTTTCCGAACTTGGTGGTTCGGGTCCGGGCGATTATGCGACGCGCATCGTGCGCGACGGCAAGGGTTACCGGCTGGACGGGGAAAAATTCTATACGACCGGCTCGATCTATGCCGACTGGATCAATCTCGCCGCCGTCGACGTGACGGGCGGCCCGATTGCCGCTCTTGTGCCGACCAAGGCGGAAGGTGTCGAGATCCTCGATGACTGGGACGGCTTTGGGCAGGCGCTGAGCGGCAGCGGCACGGCGCGTTTCAAGGCGGTGCGGCTGGAAGAGTTTCACGTCAAGCCGGATTACGGGCGTTTTCCCTATACGCCGTCGTTTTTCCAGCTCGTGCATCTGGCAAGCCTAGCCGGCATCGGCCGGGCGGCGGCAGACGAGCTTGCCCGCCATGTGGCATCTCGTTCGCGCAGTTATCCGCGCGGAAACGGCAAGACCAGCGCCGAAGATCCGCAGGTGCTGGAAGTGGTCGGCCGGGTGCGTGGTCCGGCCTATGCAGCCGGCGCCATCGTCATCAATGTCGCCGAAGCGCTGCAACGTTCCTATGAGGCCAATCTCAAGGGTGTCGATCCGCTTGAAAACAATGTGCATCTTGTGGTCGAGATCGAAACCAGCCAGTCGGTGACGGTCGTGTCGAAACTGATCCTGGAGGCAACGACCGTGCTGTTCGATGCGCTGGGCGCCTCGGCTGCAAAACGTGCGCAGGCACTGGACCGGCACTGGCGCAATGCCCGCACCATAAGCTCGCACAATCCCCGCATCTATCATGACCGGGTGGTCGGTGAATTTGCGGTGTCGGGCAAAAGGCCCGTTGCGGTCGGTTATCGGAAAATCATCAGCCCGCATGGGCCAAGCAGCGAAGTGGCCTGACCCGCCGCCTGATTTCAAACCACAGCTGTTGCGGGGCGGACCGCACAGTTGAAAAAGGTCCCGGATGGGAAACCATTCCGGGGCCTTTCGTTTTCACCCTGTCTCAAGCGGCGGCGGGAAAGGGCAGGCCGTAGCGCTCGCGTACCGTCCCGGCTTCGTAATGCGTGCGGTAGACACCGCGATCCTGCAGGATCGGCACGACCTTTTCGACAAATTCCTCAATGTCATCCGGCGCGCGCGGCGGCTGCAGCGTGTAGCCGTCCACCGTGCCATCCGCCCACAGGTCGATGATGCCGTCGGCCACCTCTTCCGGTGTGCCGAGAAGAAGGCGGTGATTGCCTTCTGCCCGCCGCACCGCCTGCCGCGTGGTCAGTTTTTCGTGCGACAGAAGGTCGGACAGGCCAAGCCCCATGCCGACAGCCTGCAAGCGGTTCGGATCAGGGATAAACCGTTCGGCGTCCAGCACCGCATCCGGGTCAAAACCGTCCGGGTTGATCCCATGCTCTTTGATGAAACGGGCGATAAGGCCGTCTTCTGATCCCGCGCCGCTGAACAGTTCGTGTTTGCGCAAGGCCTCCTCGCGGGTTTCACCGAGAATGGTGACGAGACCGGGCACGATGCGGATGCCGGCCGGATCGCGGCCGAGCGCGATGGCCCGATCCTTGACCTTTTTGCCAAACGCCTGACCGGCGGCGCGCGAAAGAATGTTGCAATAGATGATTTCGCCATGCCGGGCGGCGAGGTTGATGCCGCCTTCCGATGCGCCGGCCTGCGCGATCACCGGATGCCCTTGCGGACCTCGCGGCGTGTTGAGTGGGCCCTTGACGGTGAAGAAGTCGCCGACATGGTCGATCGTGTGGGCGGCCGTCGCATCCCAGAAACGGTCGTCCGGCACCTCGCCTTCGCGGGCCGGGTCCCAGCTTGCCCACAGTTTCTTGGCGACGTCGAGGAATTCGGAGGCCTTTGCATACCGCTCGCTGCGCGGCGGCAGCGGGTCGGAGCCGAAATTGGCCGCCACATTCGGGTTGAACGACGAGACGATGTTCACGATCAGTCGGCCGCCGGAAATGATGTCGGTCGACTGGGTGCGGCGCGCCAGATTGAACGGCGAATTATAGGTCGAGGACATGGTGGCGACAAAACCGATATCGGGCACCTGCGCCGCCAGTGCGGTACAAAGGATGAGCGGATCGATCGTGTGGAAGGGCCGGCTGTTCGGGTCTGTCATCAGCGCCGGATGGTCGGAGAAGAACACCGCGTCGAACAGGCCGCGATGGGCAAGCTCGGTCAACCGCAGGTAATAGTTCGGATCGTTGATGTCGTGGCGATCGCCCCGGCGGTATTTCCAGGCATTCGCCAGATAGCCGGTGGTGTTGATCCCGACATTGAGATTGAGCGTGCGTGCGGCGGCTGTCATTGCAGGACTTTCCTTGTTGAAGATCGATTGCCGGGATTGGTGTCCAGCGAAAACGGGGATGAGCGGCCTATCCTTCCGCGAGGACGGTGTCGGCAACGGTCTCCGAGATGAAGTTTTCGACGCTACGCGGGGAACGGCCGAGAAGATCGGCTATGGTCGAGGTGGTATATGCGGCCCGCCCTTCGGCGATCAGTGCCGCGAATTCGCCGACGGCGCGATGTTCGAAATCGGTCACGGGCGACGCTGACGGAGGCGGCGTGATCGGCACGGGCCGGCCGAGCCTTTCAGACAGCAGGTTGGCGATCCGGCGTGGTGTCACGCTGGCTGGACCGCTGAGATCGAGAACCGGCCCTGCCACGGTTTCGGCCAGTAGTTGATGCGCAGCAAGATCGGCGATGTCGCGCGCATCGATGTAGCCGATGCCGGCATCGGCATTGGCGGCAAGGATCGGCTGATGCGCCAGAACACGCCGGATCGTGTTGGCGAGCGACACCTGCATCCAGGCATTCGGACGAAGCGATACCGACTGGACGGCAAGGCTTTGCAGATGCGCCTCAACGGCCGAGTGGGCGTCGCCCGAGATCGAGCGTCCATCCGTGCCGATCGTCCAGTTCGATCCCGAAATTTTCATGATCCGTTCGACACCGGCGGCGACGGCGCGGTCTGCCACGGCAATCTGCTGGCTGGTCAGGTCGGCGCTGATCGGTGCCAGCAGCAACAGCCGTTCGACGCCCGACAGCGCCTTGTCGAGCGCGTTCGCGTCTTCGAACGTGCCGGACGCCACCTGCACCCGCTGACCGAAGAGCGCTTGCGCCGCTTCAGGTCGCCGCGCGTAAATCCGTACCGGCTGGCCGAGAGCCAATAACCGTTCGACGATCAGCCGGCCCAGCCTGCCGGTGGCGCCGGTCACCAGAATGGGCGCCGCCGTCATGCCGCCGACCTGCCGGCCACCGCCTCAAGGGGGCGGATATCGATCCAGCCCGACACATCGAATTTATCGGCAATGAAGCCCCATTCATGCAAAAAATCCTGGAAATGCGCAAAGGCGGCGACCTGCTCGTCCTCCAGCGCAAGACCGAGATGATGATGCACCTCCGGCCCGTTGGCGGCCCGGACCGCATCCTCACCGACGCCGATCTCATTGGCGATGAAGCGAACCGCATCGGCGGCATGGGTTTCTGCCCAATGCGCAACCCGGCCGACCGTCGCCACCAGTTCGACGACAAGATCGAAATGTTCGTCGAGGAAACGGTCATCTACCGTCAGTGGTCTTGGTGTTCCATTGTTGATGCGGATGTTGGCATCGGGGTGAAAACCGAATTCGGAAACGATCAGGGCACCGATCTGGTTGGCCAGCACGAGGCCTTCCGCACCCTTCACGAAAAACGCGTCTATCTCGCCGGCTGCCAGCGCCAGCAGTTCCCGTCCGTAAGGATAACGCCGTTTCAGTCCGTGCAGGGATGATTGACCGCGTTCTCCAAGCAGGCTGGTTTGCGTCGTATCGAGATATTGCAATTCCACATCGCTGGCGGAAAGATCAGCCAGAGACAGAGCGGAAACGATACCCTTTAATGCTGTCGCGCGCTGAAAGTCGATCACAGCCTCGGGATCGCGAGGCACCCCGATGCGGCTTCCCTTGAGATCGCTTGCGGTTTTGATGCCGGTGCCCGGCAAGGTGATGACGGCCTGGAATTCATCGGTCGTCGTAATGCCGACAACCCGTGTCTCGCGGCCTCCGGCGCGCGCCCAGATGGGCGGAATATTGCCGCCCTGACGAAACGAGAAATCAAGCGCGTGGGTGAAATGGCTTTGGCGCACGGCAGGGTCAGGATTGTCTCGGATCGATGCCACCTCGATGCCAGAGGCGGCCAACCGTTGGTCGATCCAGCCGAGCTGATAGGCAATCGACAAGGGTGTCGGGGCAGGGCAGCGCGTATACCAGATGGATTTTGGCGCGGTGAGCATACTGGCCTCCTAGCTGGCTTTGACGACGGTAAGGCGAGGGGCTTCCTCATTCTTGCGAGGGTGCGGCACACTTGCAGCAGCACCAAGCTGCGCCACCGCCTGGCGGGCTAGCATGGTGCGCAACAGGTTGTTCTGCGGCGCATGCACGCGCCCGGCCAGCGCGTCGCGATGGTGGCGCTCGAGCGGGTTGTCGCGGCTGATGCCGGGATTGCCGCCGAGATCGAGCGCGAGCATCGTTACCGTCACGGCGTTTTCGATGACGATATGTTTGACGACTGCCGCATCGGGTCCGAACGGCCGGTCGGCATCGAAATCCTCGGCAATCGAGCGCAGCAGCCGCTGGTTGGTGGCGAGCAGCACCTCAATCTGGCCAAGACCATCGAGAATGCGCGGCACGGTGGCAAGCGGTGCCCCGAGGCTTGCCGGCACGCGACTGGTGACGAAATCCAGCAGCCAATCGCGCGCAGCCCTTGCCGCACCGTCGTAGACGGCCGAAACCAGCGTGAAATACCAGGCGCCAAGCTTTGGATCCCGCTTCAGGCCTTCGCTCGCCGGGGCAAGATCGATGACGTCTTCCAGCGGCACGGCAACGTCCTTCAGGATGATGTCATCGCTGCCGGTGGCGCGCATGCCGGTGGCGTTCCAGGTCTTTTCGACGGTGATGCCGGCGGCATCGGTTGGCACGAGAAACGAGCCGAGCCGCGGTTCGGCTTCATCAGTGACCGCAAGAACCGACACCCAGCGCAGCAAGGGTATGCCGGTTGCATAATTCTTGTGCCCGCTGAGCCGCCATTCATTGCCAACGTTGCAGGCCACCGTTTCGGGCGGTGCACCATGTGAAGGCGAACCGACGCGAGGCTCGACCTGCGCGGCATTCAGAAGCGCGACACCCTCAAGGTTGGCCTGCGTGACGCGCTTGACGAGATGCTCCGGCCAGCTGCGGGATGCGCGAATGGCGTAATGCTGATTGTAGTGCATGGAAAGAACCAGCGCGGTTGACGGATCGCCACGAGCGATCGCCGAGATGACGCTGAGTGCGTCCGTCAACCCGCCCCCAAGTCCACCATGCTCCGTCGCCGTAACCAGGCCGAGAAGGCCTGCCGCATGCAGCGCGTCGAAATTGGCGAAGGGAAAGTCGCCCGAGCGATCATGAGTGCCGGCCGTTTCGGCAAACGTTCGACCGAGCGCGGCGGCTTGTGCCACCGCGGAGGCCCGTTCCTCGAAATGATGCAAGGAAGATGTCATGGCCCGATCCTCACGCGACGGCGGCGGTGTCGATGAGCGCCCAGGCGCGGCGATCGACCCATTCGCCCACATCGAAATCACTGGCGAGAAAGCCCCATTCGAACAGAAAATCCTTGTAGTGACCGATAGCCTCGATCAATTCAGGTTCCAGTCCGATGCCGAGATGGCGGTGCAGGTCCGGCCCATTCGCCGCCGCGACAACCTCTTCGGAGGCGCCGACTTCGCGGGCCACGAAACGGCGCACCTCGTCAGCGTGTTCTTCCGCCCAGCGTCCCGCCTCGTGCAACGTCTCAATCAGCGTCGCGACCAGATCCGGCCGGTCTTCCGCCAGCCGCTCGTCCACCGTCAGGATGCGTGGGGAGCCGGAATTGATCCTGATTTTCGGATCGGGATGAAAGCCGAATTCGCTGACCGTGTGGGTGGCGAAAAGGTTGGCGACGTTGATGCCGGGCGTGCCCTTCACATAGATCGCATCGACCTCGCCCTTGAGAAGGGCAGCGATCTCCGGGCCGTATGCCTGCCGGTTGCGCAGTCCGTAAAGCTGCGGCCCTTCGCGGCCATCGAGAACGGAATCGGCAAGCGGGATATCGACGATCTCGACATCCTTGTGCGACAGTCCCTCGAGCGAGAGCGCCGAAACCAGTCCCTTGAGGGCGGTGGCCGCCATGAAATCGACAATGCCGGGCGGTCGTCTGGCAATGCCGAAACGGCGGCCGACGAGATCGCGCGTGGTGCGTATGCCGGTTTCCGGCAGGGTGATGATCGCCTGAAACTCGTCCGTCCAGGTGATGCCGACCAGCCGTGTGGGGTTGCCTTCGGAGCGGGCGCGAATTGGCGGCACATTGCCGCCATGGCGGAAGGAATAGGCCAGATGGTGGTCGAAATGGCTTGATCGGACGGCGCGGTCCTTGCTGTCGATAATGGAATTCAGCGTGACGCCTTGCCTGGCGAAAGCACTCTGCAGCAGGCCCAGCTGGGTCGCCAGACCCACTGGCGTCGGCACCGGACAGCGCGTGTACCAGATCTCGGAAATGGCGTTTCTCTCAGGCATCGATTGAATTCTCCCGGGAATGGATATGGCGGAATTGCATTTCGCGGCGGGCCTGTCCTGCGCAATGAAACATGCCGTAGTGTCCGGCATTTTGAGCATTCAGTGCTCATTCACGGCAGAAAAGAAGAAAAATATGAACGTTAATTTCTAAAAACGTTCGTTCATGAGTTTCATTTGCTAATTGATGTTTGACAAAGCCTATAGATTTAGTCAACTATCAATATCACGGAGCGATTGATCGACACCATTCGCCCCGAACGTTCCAATCAGACAGGCGGAGTTCATGCCGGCACTCTTGCGAATAGGGCGCACCCTGCGACGGACCTTGCTGCAGGCCATCCCGACCATTCTCGGAATCGTTATCCTGAACTTCTTTCTCCTCCAGCTTGCGCCCGGCGATGCCGCCGACGTGCTGGCCGGGGAGGCGGGATCGGCAACCGAAGAAAGCATGGCGGCCATTCGCTCGCGCTTCGGGCTGGATAATCCGGTTCTCGTGCAACTGGGCGACTACCTCAACAATCTCGCCCATTTCAGCCTCGGCTTTTCGCCGCGTTACGGCATGCCGGTCGCCGAACTGATCGGCCAGCGCCTGCCTGGCACCTTGACCCTGATGGTCGTGGCGCTCGGCATCGCCATCATCCTTGGCGTCACACTCGGTTCGGTCATGGCAGCCTTTGCCGGCCGTATCCCCGATCGTCTTCTGTCGGTGTCTTCGCTGCTGTTCTATTCGATCCCGAGCTTCTGGATCGGCCTGATGCTGATCGTGCTGTTTTCGGTCAAGCTTGGCTGGCTGCCAAGCGGCGGGTCCGGCACGATCGGCTCGCGTCTGACTGGTTTTCCCGCCTTGCTCGACAAGGCACGCTATATGGTGCTGCCGGCAACCTCGCTGGCGCTGTTCTATGTGGCGATCTATGCGCGGCTGACGCGTGCCGCCATGCTGGAAGTGAAGAACCAGGATTTCGTGCGCACCGCCTATGCCAAGGGTCTGACCACGTTCGGCGTGACGGCGCGACACATCCTGCGCAATGCGCTGATCCCGATCACCACCATGGCCGGCATGCATATCGGCGGCATTCTCGGCGGGGCTGTCGTCGTCGAGACGGTTTATAGCTGGCCGGGGCTTGGCCGGCTTGCCTTCGAAGCGGTGATGGGGCGCGATTTTACCGTCCTGCTCGGCATCCTGCTTCTCTCCTCCCTTCTCGTCATTCTCGCAAATGCCGTCGTGGACCTTCTGCACGCCTGGCTCGACCCCCGGATTGGAGCGCATTGATGTCCACCACCGATATCGAGGTTTTTGGCGGCGTCGCCGCGCAAAAGGCGGCGGCAACCGACAGCAAGGCGGGGCCGCCGCCAGCGGAAAAGGATGCCTGGTCCAACATGAAGGCGCCGGATGCACGCGCCCAGGCCAATGCCACGGTTTCCGTCACCAACGGCCGGCGTGCGCTGAAAGTGTTTCTGTCCAACCCGAATGCTCTGGTCGGCAGCGCCTTTCTGGCCTTGGTCGTCGCAATCGCGTTCCTGGCGCCATTCATCTACCCGGACGATCCGCTCTCCATGGTCGCCAGACCGTTTCTCTGGCCGGGTCAGAACCCGGACTATCCGCTCGGAACCGATTCCCTCGGTCGTGATGTCATGGCAGGCATTCTGCACGGATCGCGCATTTCACTGTTTGTGGGTCTTGCGGCGACCGCGCTGGGGCTGACATTCGGCGTGCTGATCGGCGCACTTGCAGGCTATTTCGGCGGCTGGGTCGATGACGTTCTGGTGCGCATCATCGAGATCTTTCAGACCCTGCCGAATTTCGTGCTTCTGGTTGTGCTGGTAGCCATCGCCCAGCCGTCGGCCACCACCGTCACGCTCGCCATCGCCATCATCTCGTGGCCCACGGTGGCGCGTCTGACGCGTGCCGAGTTCCGGGCCATTCGCGAAAAGGATTTTGTGGTTGCCGCCCGCAGCCTCGGTTTCGGTCATGCCCGCATCATCTGTCGCGAGATCCTGCCCAACGCGCTTCCACCGATCATCGTCACCTCTTCGGTCATGGTGGCGGGCGCGATCCTGATGGAATCGGCGCTGTCCTTCATGGGGCTTGGCGATCCCAATGTCGTCAGCTGGGGTTCGATGATCGGCACCGGCCGTGAACTGGTGCGCACCGCCTGGTATCTGACAGCGCTGCCGGGCCTTGCCATCGTCTTTACCGTTCTTGCCCTCAACCTTATCGGTGATGGCCTCAACGACGCTCTCAATCCCCGCTTTTCTCAGGATCGATAGCCATGGCGCCGCTTCTCACGGTCGAAAACCTCACCATCGCCTTTCCGCGCGCAACGCCTGTGCATAACCTCTCCTTCGAGGTTGAGCAGGGGCAGACGCTGGCGATCGTCGGCGAATCCGGGTCGGGAAAATCGCTGACCGCGCTTGCCCTGATGCAGCTTTTGCCGCGCTCGGCGACCACGCCGACTGGTCAGATATTGTTCAACGGGACCGATCTTGTGCATCTCGATCGCCGGGAAATGCGCCATCGCCGTGGCCGCGATATCGCGATGATCTTTCAGGAGCCGATGACCAGCCTCAACCCGGTCATGACCATCGGCAAGCAGATTGCCGAAGTGCTGAAGGTTCACGAGAAGATTTCCAGCCGGCAGGCGCGTCAGCGGGCCATCGATCTGTTGAAACTCGTGCGTATTCCGGCGGCGGAAAAACGTGTCGATGAATATCCGCATCAATTGTCGGGCGGCATGCGCCAACGCGTGATGATCGCCATCGCGGTCGCTTGCAAGCCAAAGCTGCTGATCGCCGACGAGCCGACCACCGCGCTCGATGTCACCATTCAGGCGCAGGTTCTCGATCTGCTCGACACGCTGCGGCGAGAATTGCAGATGGCCGTGGTGCTGATCACCCATGATCTCGGCGTGGTGTCGCAATGGGCCGACAAGGTCGTCGTCATGTATGCCGGCCGCAAGGTCGAGCAGGCGCTGCCGGATGATCTATTCCACGCGCCTCTGCACCCCTATACGCAAGGCCTTCTGGCCGCATCGCCGCGGCTGAAAAGCGATTTCCATTATCGCGATGGCGCGCTCACCGAAATTCCGGGGTCGATCGTTTCGGCGACCGGGGAGAAGGGCTGTCCCTTCCGTCCGCGATGTCCGCAGGCGCGGGCTGCCTGTGGTTATCAGGTTCCGCCGCTGACTGTTCCCGCTCCCGATCGCCTCGTTGCCTGCCCCTTCACCTTGCCCGTAAAGGCCGTATCCCATGCCGCTCTTGTCAGTCACTGACCTCAAAACCCACTACAAGACTGCGGATGGCCTGCTGCGCGCCGTCGATGGCGTCGATCTTGTCGTGGAACGCGGCGAAACGGTCGGACTGGTCGGTGAAAGCGGATGCGGAAAATCCACCCTCGGCAAGACGCTGCTGCGGCTGGTCGATCCGACGTCCGGCCGCATCGAATTCGGCGCCGAGGATATCACCACCCTTGGCCCCCGCCAGATGCAGCGCGTGCGCCGTTCGGTGCAGATGATCTTTCAGGATCCGTTCGCATCCCTCAATCCGCGCCAGACGATCGGCGAAATTCTTGAGGCGCCGCTTGTCGTCCACAAGGTCGGCGACCGCGAGAAACGCCGAGAGACCATTGCCGAGATTGTCGCCAAGGTCGGTCTGCCGGCGGATGCCGTCAATCGGTATCCGCATGAGTTTTCCGGCGGCCAGCGCCAGCGCATCG
Source organism: Endobacterium panacihumi (assembly GCF_050847465.1). NCBI lineage: Bacteria > Pseudomonadati > Pseudomonadota > Alphaproteobacteria > Hyphomicrobiales > Rhizobiaceae > Endobacterium > Endobacterium panacihumi. The sequence continues at coordinate 166,381 of NZ_JBOZRA010000003.1, forward strand.
GCATTGCCCGCGCGCTGCTGCTCAATCCCGAACTGATCGTCTGCGACGAACCAGTGTCTGCGCTCGACCTCTCCATCCAGGCGCAGATCCTCAATCTTCTGGTGGCGATGAAGAAGGAGTTCGGCCTTTCCTACCTGTTCATCAGCCACGACTTGTCCGTCGTCCGGTATTTTGCCGACCGGGTCATGGTCATGTATCTGGGCCGGATCGTCGAAAGCGCTGACAATGCGACGCTGTGGTCCGACGCCCGCCACCCCTATACGCGTGCGCTGATGGATGCCGTGCCCGATCCATCGCGTCCGCGTCAGGCCGCACCGCTCGGCGGCGATCTGCCGAGCCCCAGCGACATCCCATCCGGTTGCCGTTTTCATACCCGCTGTCCGATCGCGACGGATCTCTGTCGCGCCGAAGCACCCGAATTTCGCAGGATCGCGCAGGGCCATGACGTGGCCTGCCATTTTGCCGACCGCATCAACTGAAAGTCCAAGGAGAGAAAGACCATGGTCGAATACCGTTATCTGGGCCGCAGCGCCCTCAAGGTGTCACCGCTGACACTGGGCGCGATGATGTTCGGAAACCAGACGCCCGACGATGTCGCCTTCCGCATCATCGACAAGGCACACGAACAGGGCATCAATTTCATCGATACCGCCGACGTCTATCACGACGGAAAATCCGAACAGGTGGTCGGTCGCGGCATCAAGAAGAACCGTGACGACTGGGTGGTGGCGACGAAATTCGTCAATTCCCGCGCCCAGCGGCCGAACAACGGCGGCTATTCGCGCAAGTGGATCTACCAGACCGTCGAAAACTCGCTGCGCAATCTCGATACGGATTATATCGATATCCTGTATTTCCATCGCGCCGTGTTCGATGCGCCGCTCGATGAGGCGGTGCGGGCTATTGCCGACCTCATTAAGGAAGGCAAGCTGCGCTACTTTGGCGTCTCGAACTTCCGCGGATGGCGCATTGCCGAGGTCGCCCATCTGGCCGACCAGTTCGGCATCGATCGGCCGGTTGCCAGCCAGCCGCTCTACAATATCGTCAACCGCACGGCAGAAGCCGAACAGCTGCCGGCAGCGGCAGCCTACGGTCTGGGTGTTGTTTCCTACAGCCCGCTGGCACGCGGCGTGCTGACCGGCAAGTACAATGTCGGCGAAGCTCCGTCTGCCGACACCCGCGCCGGCCGTGGTGACAAGCGCATGCACGACGTCGAATTCCGCGAGGAGTCGATTGCGATCGCCAAGCAGATTGCCGCCCATGCGGAGGCCAAGGGCATTGCGCCTGCTGATTTCGCGCTCGCCTGGGTGCTGAACAACCGCCTGATCACCTCCGCCATCGGCGGCCCACGCACGGAAGAACAGTGGGACGGTTATCTGCGTGCGCTCAACGTGAAAATCGATGCGGAAGACGAGGCGCTTGTCGACCGGCTGGTGGCGACCGGCCATCCTTCAACGCCGGGCTTTACCGATCCGGGTCATCCGGTCGAAGGCAGGGCGCCACGTTCAGTGGCGGCGTCGGCGGAAATCATTCCGCTTTCCCGCACGCAGCGCGTCGCCTGAGCCACGGCTTCATTGAACAGACTGTGTTGGTCCGGCCACGTGCCGGGCCGGCATCTTGGAGGCAAGCCGGCTTTGGGAAAGCGGCAGATCAAACACGCGGCTCGCTGACGGGCCTGCAGGGGGATATCGATGACCACTTATGCCACCCGGGCGCTTTCGCCCACACGACGCGCGTTCCTTCTGTCTTCTGCCGCACTGGTGGCGGCCACATCGCTGCCGTCCACGCCGTTTGCCGCGGAGGAAACCCCGCGCGGCGGTAGCGTCGCCATCAATATCGGCACGGAGCCACCGGTTCTGGTGCTCATCGCGCATAGCGCGGGAGCTGCTTATTACATCAGCAGCAAATCGACCGAGAGCCTTCTCACCTATGACGCTGATTTTAATCCGAAACCGCTGCTCGCCACGGAATGGAAGGTCAGCGAAGACGGGTTGCGTTACTGGTTCAAGCTGCGCCAGGGCGTGCGCTGGCATGACGGCAAGGATTTCACCGCCGAAGATGTCGCTTTCTCGATCATCGCGCTGAAGGAAAACCATCCACGCGGCCGCGCCACCTTCGCATCGGTGCAGCAGGCCAATGTTCTGGGACCGCACGAGCTCGAACTGATCCTGTCGAAGCCGGCCCCCTATCTGCTTTCAGCCTTCGCGAGCTTCGAATCCCCGATCGTGCCAAAACATCTGTATGAAGGCACCAAAATCGCCGAAAACCCGCACAATGTCGCGCCGGTCGGTACCGGCCCCTACAAATTCGTCGAATGGGTGCGCGGCAGCCATGCGCTGTTCGAGCGCAATGAAGACTATTGGGGCGCACCAAAACCGCATCTCGACCAGATCATCTTCCGCTTCATCATCGATCCTGCGGCCGCCGTTGCCGCCATTGAGGCGGGCGAGGTTCAGGTCTCGACCGCCAACCTGCCACTCACCGATCTGGAACGGTTGAAGGCAAACCCCAATCTCGTCGTCGATACGGCACCGGCGCCCTATTCGCCGAGCATTGCCCGCGCCGAGTTCAATCTCGAAAACAAGTATCTCGCCGACATCCGCGTCCGCCATGCGATCGCGCATGCCATCGACAAGGATTTCATCGTCGATACGATCTATCTCGGATATGCGACACGGCTGGATGGTCCGGTCAGCCCGGATCTGGCAAAATTCTATTATCCCGACGTACCAAAATATGCTTTCGATCCGGCCAAGGCGAACGCGCTTCTGGATGAGGCCGGTTATGCCCGCGGTGCCGACGGCTTTCGTTTCAAGCTGTTCATCGATCCAACCCAGCCGTCCGGCCCGCCCAAGCAGACCGCAGAATATTTTGCGCAGGCGCTCTCCAAGGTCGGCATCAAGGTGGAATTGCGCACGCAGGATTTCGCCACCTTCGTCAAACGCATCTTTACCGACCGCGATTTCGATATCGCCATCGAAGGCATGAGCAATCTCTACGATCCGACTGTCGGCATCCAACGGCTTTACTGGTCGAAGAACTTCAAGCCGGGCGTGCCTTTCACAAACGGCTCGAAATACTCAAACCCGGACGTCGACCGCCTGCTGGAGACGGCGGCCGTCGAGATCGATCCGAAAAAGCGTCTCGAACTGTTCAACGAATTCCAGACACTGGTGGTGAAGGATCTGCCGACGCTCGACATCGTCACGCCCGCATCGGTGACCGTCTATGACAAGCGGGTGAAAAACCTGAAGGTCGGGGTCGAGCACCTGTGGTCCAACGGCGCCGACATCTATCTCGAACCGTAGGATCAGCATGATGAAAAACCAACTGATATTGCGGGGAGGGCAGAGATTTGAGCCTGATAAGATTAAAAACTGAAGCAGAGCGGCCGGATCGCGCCGAACTGATCGCCCTTATTCCCGCTTTTGTGGCGGAGGTAAAAAAAGGCGCGGTGGAGCGCGAGCTTAATCGCGAACTGCCCTTCGAAGCCTTTCGGTTGTTTCGTGATCTCGGGCTTGGTGCGTTGCGCGTGCCGGTCTCACTCGGCGGGCCCGGCGGGACGGTTTCCGACTATATCGAACTGATCGCAGCGATCGGATCGGCAGATTCCAATGTCGCTCATGCTCTGCGATCGCATTTCAACTATGTGGAAAACACCATCCTCAGTGGTCCAGACGCGCGGGATTCCGGCGCAATCGACCATATTCTGGCGGGCAGGCTGTTTGGCGGCGCCCATACGGAACAGAATACCGCTCGGCCGGGCGAGGTGACCACGACGATTGTTCGTGATGGTGAAAGTTACCGTCTCAATGGACGCAAATGGTATGCGACAGGCACCGCCTTTTCCGACTTCGCCTCTTTCAGCGCTTTGGATGAGGAAGGGCAGATCGTCAGGGCGCTGCTGCCTTTGGATAGGGCCGGCATCCGCATTCTCGATGACTGGGACGGGATGGGGCAGCGGCTGACGGCAAGCGGCGGCGTGCTTCTGGAAAATGTCGAGGTGTTTTCGCACGAATTTGCCCGCCGTGGGCTGGATGGCCAGGTCGGGCGGCATTGTTCCACCTTGCGGCAGTTGCATCTGGCAGCGAGTGCCGCCGGAGCCGTGCGAAACGTGCTTGCCGATGGTCTCGATTATGTACGCAATCAGGCGCGCTCTGCTGCACATAGTGCGGCGGAAACCGCCAGTCAGGATCCTTTCGTGCAGCAGGTCGTCGGAGAGATCGCGGCGAATTCCTTTGCCATCGATGCCGTCGTCGCGGCCGCAGCAGCAGCATTGGATCGCACCGTTGCGGCATTCGGTGCCGGCAATTCCTCCGCAATCGAAGAGGCGTTGCTGGAAAGTTCGATGGCAACGGCCCGGACCCAGCTTCTGCTCGGCCAGCTTGGCCCGCGGACGGCGGAACGGCTTTTCGAGCTCGGCGGCGGCTCGGCGACAGCGCGCGCCAAAAACCTCGATCGTCACTGGCGCAATATCCGCACCGTGCTCAGCCATAATCCGCTGAACCACAAGGCCCGCGTCGTTGGCGATTATCTCTTGAACGGCACGACGACCCACCTGCTCGAAGGCCGGGTTTTCTAACCGGCTGTCGCCGTAACCGTTTGAGGAGGGCCGGTTTTCTCCGGCCCTTTTTGCATGATGTCACTGATCGAGCCACGCCTGTGCAAAGTCGCTGGATCCGACGTCGATGGTGGTCACAACATTTTTGGCGACTGCCGACCGGGTTATGACGGTGGGTAGTGCGATCACGGCAAAATTCGGCAGGTCGGCGCCGACGATCACCTGGATTTTCTTGAACAGTTCACCACGTTTTTCGTCATCCTGCTCGACCGCGGCGGCCCGGAAAAGATCATCCACCTGTGGGTTGTTGTAATGCGCAGCGTTAACGTAGGGCGCAATATTCTTGATGCCGTCCGACCAGTACAAACGCTGCACGCCAGTCGTCGGATCGAATAGCCGGCTGATGCCGTTGAGGTTCAGGTCGAAGCCGCGCTCGGTGTAGACGCGTTTGATATAGGTGGCGAGATCGCCATCCAGAACCTCAACCTTCACGCCGACCTTGGCGAAGGCAGAGCGGAAATATTCCGCCGTTTTCCGGAAAGCGTCTCCGGGCATGAACGCAAGCTTTAGGCTGAAACGGAACCCGTCGCCCTTCTTTTCATATCCCGACTTGTCCAGCAGTTCGGCCGCCTTGTTCTGGTCGAACGGGTATTGGAATGGCGCTTCATCGTTGTAAATTGTAAACACCGCCGGAATGGTAGAGCCCGCCGCCTTGGCGGTGCCGAAATAGATGGCATCGATGATGAATTGCCGGTCGATGGCATGTGCCAGGGCATGGCGTACCTCGGCCTTAGCGAGAATGGGGTTTTCCAGATTGAATTCGAACACCTGCGCGTTGTTGAGATAGGCGTCGGTATAGGTATCGACCGCGATCTGTGGGTTCTGCTTCAGCCGTTCCAGATCGACCAGCGAAACATCGGTCGAGAGTTGCGCCTCGCCGGTTTCAATCGCGATCGTGGCGGCCGCTGCATCGCCGACGAAACGCGCGACGACGCTATCGAGATGCGGCAGGCCTTTTTGCCAGTAATCCGGATTACGGGAGAGCGACACATGGCTGCCACGTGCCCATTCTTCGAACTTGAACGGTCCGGTACCGATCGGATTGTTGCCGTTGCGGCTCGCTGCAAAATCCTCGGTCGGATAGGTGTGGGCGGCAAGGATCGGCGTTTCTCCACCCGTCAGAGCCCGCAGCAGGAATGGCGTCGGTTTCGACAGGACCACGATCGCTGTCAGCGGATCCGGCGTTTCGATTTCGGTAACGTTCTGGAAGGTGATGCGCCCGCGTGGACCTGCCTTTTTGAACGCGAGCAGTGAAAAACGGACATCGGCGGAGGTGAAATCTCTGCCGTCATGCCATTTTACGTCGCGGCGCAGGTTGAACGTATAACGCAGTCCGTCCTCGGAAATCTGCCAGGATTCCGCCAGTACCGGACGCGGCTTGAACGTGTCGTCAAAGCTGACGAGACCCTCGAGGATTTTTGTGGAAATAGCGCGTGTTCGTGTGTTGGAATCCAGCAATGGCACCAGGGTTGTCGGCTCGCCGACAGCGATCGTGGTCAGCACGCCTCCGGCTTTTGGCGTGGCCGCCGATTGTGCAAATGCTTGTCCGAGAGGAAGAAAGCTGGCACCAAAGGCGGCCGAAAGTCGTAAGGCCTGCCGTCGTGAGATGTTCATGTCGTCACCTTTTGCGTAAGTTGATGGAAAATATGCGTCGTCACGCCGCCTTCAGGCGGCTCTCCACGAGGCGGGCGAATAAGGTCGCGCCCACCGGCAGGATGTCGTCGTCGACGATGAAGCCGGGATTATGGGCGGGGACCGTGCCGGAGTGGCCAAGCGTGAAGAAGGCGCCGGGGGCGTGTTGCAGGAAGTCGGCAAAATCCTCGCTGCCCATCGCGCGTCTGGGCGCTGTCGAAACCTGATCGTGTCCAAGAACTTCGCGGCCGATGTCGGCAACGATCTCGACGTGATCCGCATGGTTGGTCAGCACCGAAAAGATGTCGCGTATATCGATTTCAGCAGTCAGGTTGTGGGCGGCCGCAATGTTCTGCGCGATCGTCGTCAGGCGTTTGCGGATGAGCCTGCGGACATCGTCGGAGAAGGCGCGGATCGTACCGCCCACGCTCGCCGTCTCCGGAATGACATTGTAGGCCGAGCCGCCGCCGATCTTGGTGACAGACAGCACGGCCGGCTCCGTCGGAGGCACATTGCGGCTGACGATGGTCTGGGCCGCCTGGACGAGTTCCGTGATCGCGGGAATCGGATCATGCGCGACATCGGGATGGGCGCCATGCGCGCCCTTGCCACGAAACGTCACGTCGAAGAAATCCGCGCCCGCGAGAACCGAGCCTGCCGTGACGTGCAGATGGTTCGGCGGCGAGTGGGTGGAATTGTGAAGCCCGTAAATTTCGTCCACCGGAAAACGGTCGAACAATCCGTCGGCGATCATGGCGCGCGCGCCGCCCAAACCCTCTTCCGCCGGCTGGAAGATGAAGATGACACTGCCTGCGAAATCGCGGGTTTCGGCTAGATAACGGGCAGTGCCGAGAAGAATCGTGGTGTGCACGTCGTGGCCACAGCCATGAAATCGGTCGGGATAGATAGAGGCATAGGCAAGGCCGGTCTCCTCCGGCATGGGCAGGGCGTCCATATCTGCGCGCAATCCGATCGAGCGGTTGCCGGGATGGCGTCCCTGCAAGCGACCGACAACACCGGTCTTGCCGATGTTGCGATGAACTTCGATGCCCCAGGATTCAAGTTTTTCCGCCACGATTCCGGAGGTCCTCACCTCCTCGAAGCCGATTTCGGGATGGGCGTGCAGGTCGTGGCGGATGGCGACGAGATCCGAATGGTAAGTGCGGATGAGATCGGGAATGGCCGGACCGTTTACGGTCTGCTCGATAGTCGTTTTCGTCGTCATGCATCAGGCTCGCGGGGCAGGAGCGAGTGCGGAAGCCGGTTCACGCCGTTACGAAGTGAAACCGGCAAAAGCCATCGCTCGGTTGAGGAGGGGTGTTGCGGGATCACGGAACAGATCTGGTCAGGTCACCCGCAGTGACCCATCATAGTCAGCGGCCCAGATAATAATCTACAAATATTATGTACTATTTTTCTTCTGAAGCGAAAACTTATTGCGGCGAACGGGCTGAACGGAAAACGGTTGCCGGTCCGCCTGGCGGCAGCAGGAAGCCGCACATGCCGGGCTGCCACCAGAAGATTTTTGCGCTGATTTGAAGTGGAATGATCTTCAAAGAAATGATTTTTTGTGAATTGGCAAAAGAAGGTAGTATTTTTATACGGTGGAGCTTAAAGTTAGAATATGGAATTTATATACTAAATTGACGGCGAGCGTTCTGGATATCACATTGTCAACGTGTTCAACCGGAGTGCGAACCATGACCAATAACGGCCTTTCCATTTTTGGGTTTGACCTTTTCGGCTTGTCGCGGCCGACGTCCAATCGACAGCAAGAAAGCTCGAAGGTGGTTGAACCGCCACAGTCCCGCGCCGATGAGGCGCGTCGCGAGGACGACGATATCGAGCCGGAAATCTTTCTTTGGGGCATGTATCCCGTATATTAAGGATCCGTCATGAGCAGGGAAACGATTGTGAGACCCTGCCGGCTCGCAAACTTGCCTCGAGCAGGCGGAAAATTCGATATTATTGCTTTATGGGCCGGGAGATGCGCGCTTACTGCAGCATTTTCGTTCGTTGCAGGGCTAACTTTTCTCCTCTAGGCGGCCGCCAAAGAAAGCGCGATCGCAGAGCTTTTCTGGTGTTTCGACCATCTCTGTCGTCCCACAATTTCAGGCGGTTCATGCAAAGGCAGTCGCCGTAGTGGCTGCCCGACGGGCTGTCGGCGGCGAATGCCCTGTCCGGGCCGTTGCGGTCGCCGGCAGGTTGCCGATGTCCCCTTCTCTTTGATCACATGAGCCTTTTGACAATGAGTTGCGCTTGAATTCTAGCGGTTGTTGCTGCCCGTGCGTCCATTGTTATTATTATATCCTCCCTGTTTCTGAACGGCAGCCACTGGCGTGGCTTCAGTAAAAAAAATAAGGGCTGCCGCGGACGGCGCCCTTAAAAGTGTGAAGGTCGCAAACCTTCAGAGGGAACAGCCTCTGTCGTGTCGGGGAGGAGAAGCGACCAACGACATCAGCTGGATATGTTTTAGCTTTTGTCCATGCCTTGTTGGAGGAATGGTCTTGTTATTTTCGTCCGCCCTGAAGATCGTCTTTCTGTATTGCTCCCGGGCCGGAGACCGGTATTCCAGTCTGTGACGATCGCTTCCGGAATGAGAGTTTCAGGAGGCCATCCCCGACAAGCCTGTTCCAGAACTCGGCCGGAATCACCTCTTGAAACGCCTTGAGAGTTGCCTCCACATCGCTCGGTGTCTTTGTCGACCAAAGCACGGAAAGAGCCGAGGGTTGTAACCGTCCAAATTGCAGGACTGCCGCATTTTCCGATATGCCGAACTCTGCACAGCGGACTTAAAGTCTCTGCGGGAAGGCTTCGTTTTCCGGCGCGAAATGGCGTCCACTGACAAACGGCGAAGCCGTAATGATGCCAGTGCTGCGTTTGGCGCAAAGGGTGACACGTCCTTGGCCTGGGCGTGATCCATCAGCGAAAAACCACCGGCAAGAAGCAGAAGATCGATATCGTAACGTTCGAGGAGTGCCATTGCGATCGCCAGCGTACTGGCGCCAACGCCGATCATTCGCACATGACCGCTGTCCCGCAGATCGATCAGTGCCGGCATGCCGGTTTAGGGGCCGAGGCTGGGCCTGTGGTGAGGCAAAACCCACCATCTCCCGGACCGGCCTGTCCCTCAGTCTAAAAGCTGGCATAGATTTTGGCTGTAGCCTGCGGCGTCTCGCTCAGTCCGATAATGCCACAAAGAGCGAAGCATGATTGTCCATGGCTTTGCTACTCTATTTTGCCAGCGAGTCGGGATGTGCCTTTTTCTGGAGTCACTGTCTGAAGCAAAGGCATTCCGCAACGTAAGACCCTTGTATCTCTTTTCGTGAGGGATCAGCGCTGTTTCACTTTGGGGGCTGATCGGCAGCACGGTATTGGAGGTCATGCGATAATTTCCACGAAATCGGCCTGCGGTAAAAGATATTTGCTTTGTGAGGAAGGGGCGGCGCCGTGGTCTTGTTCTCACACAAGCGCATGCCGACATTGCGGTGAGACCGGTGCTGACCAGGTGCGTTTCGTTCCTTCTGCGACCGGCCATAGTTGTCCCTGCTTTTCGTAGATATCGAGCCGCCATGTCCAGGAAACTGCATCTCACCGCCTTCATGCGCCCGGTCAGCCTTCACACCGGAGCATGGCGTTATCCCGGGTCCTATGCCGACGCCAATTTCAACTTCAGCCATCTCAAATTCTTTGCGAAAAAGCTCGAAGAGGCCAAGTTCGACGCATTTTTCATGGCAGACCATCTGGCTGTCCTGAACATGCCGATAGAAGCGCTGAAGCGTAGCCAGACGGTGACGTCCTTTGAACCTTTCACGCTGCTTTCGGCGCTCGCCGCCGTCACGGAACGCATCGGGCTGGCGGCGACGGCCTCAACGACGTTCGACGAGCCCTATCATGTGGCCCGTCGCTTCGCTTCTCTCGACCATATCAGCAACGGACGCGCCGCGTGGAATATCGTCACGACATCCAATCCGGATGCAGCCCGCAATTTTGGCCGGGATGAGCATGTCGATCACGCCGATCGATATCGTCGTGCACGGGAATTCTATGACGTGGTGACCGGGCTGTGGGACAGTTTTGCCGATGATGCTTTTGTCCGTGACCAGGAAAGCGGGATTTTCGTCGATCCAGAAAAAATGCACGTCCTTGATCACAGGGGCGCTGAGCTGCAGGTGCGCGGTCCTCTTAACATCGCCCGCCCGGTTCAAGGATGGCCAGTGGTCGTTCAGGCCGGCCAATCCGAGCCTGGCCGCCAGCTTGCCGCCGAAACTGCCGAAGCGGTGTTTTGCTCACCGCGGGATATCGAGGCCGCCAAGGCGCTTTATGCTGATATCAAGGGTCGCATGACCGTCGTCGGCCGCGCGCCCGAGCATCTGAAGATACTGCCTGCCGCGTTCATTGTGATTGGCGATAGCGTGGAAGAGGCATCTGCAAAGCGTGCCAAGCTCGATAGTTTCGTTCATTACGACAGCGCCATCGCCTCTCTTTCCATTGCGCTTGGGCACGACGCCTCCGGTTTCGACCCTGACAGGCCGCTGCCGCCAATTCCGGAGAGCAATGCCAGCAAATCAGGACGTGAAACCGTGCTGCGTCTGGCTGAGGAGGAAAAGTTGACCGTGCGACAGTTGGCGCAGCGGTATGGCGGATATGCAGGACTGGCCTTTGTCGGAACGCCAGCAACGATTGCCGACGACATGCAGGCGTGGCTGGAACAATCGGCGGCGGATGGCTTTACTGTCGTCTTCCCGTTTCTCCCTGAGGGCCTTGAGGACGTAACCCAAAAGCTTGTGCCTGAACTTCAGCGCCGAGGTCTGTTTCGGAGAGAGTACCGAGGAACGACCCTGCGTGACCACTTGGAGTTACCGCGGCCGGAGAACCGCTTTTTCGTTCGATAGGGTGCAAGCGCCGTGTACCTTCCTCGTCAAAGCTGTCTGCGTTCGACCACGGATGGTGCTGACGATATGACAGGTCCGCATGCCGGGCGGAGTCATTGTTGAACCACGACATTCCATCGTGTATCGAAGGTCAACATCGTGCCAGCCTTGAAGAACGGACATAGCCCAGTCGATGCTCACAAAAAAAGGAAAATATGGCCTCAAGGCGCTGGTTCATCTCGCGCAGCTTGAGCCCGGCAAGACAGCCTTCGTGAGCGAGATCGCCGAAAAGAACAATATTTCCAAGAAGTTTTTGGACGCCATCCTTCTCGAATTACGCAAGGGCGGCATCCTGCGCTCCAAAAAAGGGCCGGGCGGCGGTTATGCCCTTTCCAAACCGGCCTGCGAGATTTCGATCGGGCAGGCCGTGCGCATTCTCGACGGGCCGTTGGCGCCGATCCGCTGTGCCAGCAAGACGGCGTTCGAACCCTGCGATGACTGCGATCATCCGGAGGACTGTCAGGTCAGGCATTCGATGACGGAAGTCAGGGATGCCATTTCCGCGGTTCTCGATACGATGACACTGGAGCAGATGGTCGCCAAACGGTCGTCCGATCTCGCCGACAAGATCATCCGGTAGTTAGGGCAGGAGTCAGAACTGGCCGTTGGGCTCCGGCAGTTTGCCGTTGAGATGAAAATTGCCGATGGCGTGATGTTTCCAGCGCACCGGATCGTGCACCGTGTGGGTGCGGGCATTGCGCCAGTGGCGGTCGAAATTGAAGCTCTCGTCTGTCGATGACGTTCCCGCCAGCTCGAACAGGGCATTCGTCGCCTCCAGGGCCGCTTCCGTCGTCAATACTTTTGCGGAAGCGACGGCAATGGAAGCCTCTGCAGCCACATCCGCGGACGGGCTGACCTGGGCGATATCGATCTTGCGCCCGGCGCGTTCGAGGACAGCCGCGGCAGCCTCGATCTTGACGGCAATCGATCCCGTGCGCGCGACAGTCAGGGGATCGTCACTTGCGACATCGATGCCCAGATTGCTGTTGCCGCGTGCCTTGGTACGTACGAAATCGATCATGTCTGCAAAGGCGGCACGCGCTATGCCGAGATCGACCGAGGCGTGAAGCAGTTGGGCCAGAGCGCCGAGTGGAGCCGGCTGCGCAAACGCCTTGTGATTGTCGATCACGGCATCGGCGGACACATAAAGATTGTCGATGACGACCGTTCCGCTTGCGGTCGTGCGCTGGCCGAAGCCCGACCAGTCATCGATGACGGACAGGCCCTCGCTTTCGCGCGGGACGATGGCCATGACCAGCTTGTCGTGGATATCCAGCGCGAAGACGGCGATCCAGTCGGCAAACAGGGCGCCGGTCGAATAATATTTGCGGCCGGAGATGCGGTAACCGGGGCCGTCAGGCGCAAGGCGTGTTTCCATATCGCCCGATGCCTTCACATCCCGTTCCGCCAGCGCATTGGCAAAATGGTCGCCGGCGAGCGCCCGGGTGAAGAAATAGCGTTTCTGTTCTTCGCTACCGGCAAGACGCAGGACATCGAGAATATAATAATGATTTTGCGGAATCTGGCCAATGGAACTGTCCGCTTCCGACAGGATCGCGAGCATCTCCGCCAGATAGGGATTGGAGATATCCGCTCCACCATATTCGGCCGGAACCGTTACGCCCAGAAGACCCGATTGCGCGACAAGCTGCATCTCCTGATATGGCAGAATGCGCTGCCGATCGCGCATGCTCGATCCATCCCGCAGCAGAACGGCCAGAGACTTGGCAATCTCGATCGTCTGGTCTTCGTGAGCGATATAGGGCGCAACCGCCCTGAGCTTTGCTGCCAAGCCAACGACATTGCCCATCGGAGCCTCCTGAAAAAGCATTTCAGCGTAAACGGATTGCCCCTCCGCGGCGTGACATCAAGCCGCTCCACTGGGGGTATAAGGAGAATAAAGCTTCAATATCCGTGCCGGCCTTGGCGTATTCTACCCCCGATCCATCAAGGCGCCGTTGTCAGGATGAAACCGATCCGTATCGGCCATGGCTGTAGATCAATGGTGAACCGCCCTGCGATGCCACGGCGACCACGCGACCGATGATGATGGCATGGCTGTGCCGCTCGATGATTTCTTCCACTTCGCAATCGATGGATGCGAGTGAACCAAGCAGCGCTGCGGCACCGGTCACCAGCGTGGTCCATTCGGCGCCGCCATAACGCTGGCGGCCCTTCAGCCCGTCCTTACCGGAAAAACGCTCGGCGACGACCTGATCCTCGATATCGAGAATGTTGACACAGAAATGGCCGTGTTTGGCAATAATCGGCCAGGTGGATGACGATCGGTTGATATTGACGATCATCGTCGGTGGATCGACAGACAACGCGGTTGCCGAGGTGACGGTGGCGCCGGTTCTGTCTTCCGCGTTCCCAGCAGTCACGACCGATACCGTGCCCGCGACATGGCGCATCACGGCCTTCAGGTCTTCAGACGATGGTGTCGGGCGGTGAAATATTGGTTCGATTGTCAACGACGGCGCTAATGTACTCATCAAATCTCCATCCGCTTTCAGCGTCTTGGTGCCTGCGGTTGCTTGTTTCGGCCTTGACGGTAAAAGCTATTTGATTAGTAGACAAAGAAGTGCATCGCAAAAATGGTTTCGAAAATAGAATGGTTTTTCGCTGAATTCCGTTTTTTGTGAAGCTAACGATGCGACCATTTTGCATACCTCTATACCCTGAGTGCACGGCAAGAGCCATCTTCAACGGCTCTGACCTTGCCGTGGGAATTCCTTCGACCGGGAAATGTTCGCTGCATACGGAAGCCCGAAAAGGACTTTCTCTGATTCCGGCGGCAATCCAGAATTCAACAGTCGCCGTTAGGGATCTAGCTGACGTTTCGGGTGTATAGATTGATAAAAACCGGATGATCTGTATTCAATGCAAGGGTCAACGGTTCAAACCCGTTCAAGAGCTTAAAACCATTTAAGTGCCGCAAGCGACTACAGTGGCCGGCTTCGGGCAGGATTTGCAGTATCCGAGCTCCGGCGTGAAATATCGCAGGCAACAGATTCGTCTTTGCCGACTGCTTTCCTCGGCCTTGTGGATGTAGCGGATCGGCTCGAACAACGGATTGACGCGACCGGAGGCGTCGCGCCTTTCTGCCATGATAGCCATGGCCTCCCGTATCGTCGGATGGTCAGTGCCGACCAAGAGCGATGCGCGGCCGACAACATTCTCGAAGACGTTTCCGGCATTGCTCCAGAGCACTTTGGCGGGCAGCGAGGTGGCCGCGGCCAGCATCTCTATCACTGGTCGTAAGTGGTGGATCACCAGGAAATCAAAGCGCCCAAGCTCGCCTTCCGGCAAGTTGCGACGTCCACCGGGCGATGGCAATTCGAAACCCGACACCGCGCCCGCCGTCGATATTCGAATGCCCATTTTCTGCGGCGAGAGCGGCAGATGCCAGTTATGCAGCAGGCAAGGCAGAAGGACCGCAGGCAGGAGGCTTGAAAAATAGGTTTTCGACCACTGCGTCGCCACCACTCTCGGGTCCGGGTCGGGCCAACGCCGCGCAAATATGTCAAGGGTCTCGTTCAACTGCATTGAGGAGCAAAAGTCGCCGAGAGGCATGGTCGGGGTGGTGTTGACGCTCAGCGTTTCACCGAGCGCCGCAAACGGACCCTGGAACATGTGGGAAAGTTCTGGGATCATCTGCTGTTTCGGCCTGTGGTAATGCCGTAGCCCACGGCACCGATGACACTTGCCACCAGTCCCGCCGGGATGTCCCATGGAAAGGCGATGGTTCTTCCGATCCAGTCGGATACGATCATCAGCGTTGCGCCCGCAAGGACGCAGCCGACGGTTTGTGCCAGAGGCTTGCGCAGGCCAATCAGCCTGACGAGATGCGGAATGACCAGCCCGACAAAGGTCACCGGCCCGATCATGACGGTGGCAATGCCGGTGAGAAGTGCAACGAGAATGATGACGCAAAGGCGCGCGAGCCTGATCTCGACGCCAAGAGAGGCGGCGACCGGCTCTCCGAGCGGCAGCATGCCCAGCCAGCGCTGCATCAGCGGCAGGATGGCAGCCGCGACGGCGAGCAGGGCAAGCGCGATCACGGCATCGGCCCCGGTCACCGCATAGGTCGAACCGGACAACCAGCCAATCAGGCGTGTCAGCCGAATATCGCCGAAATAGATGGCAGACGAGAGAAGCGAGCCGCTGAGCGCGGTGATCGCCAGCCCGGTGAGCAGCAGTTTTTCGGGCGCGTATTGGGACCGGCGCGCAAGACGCAGTGCTATGAGGAGAAACAGCAGAGCACCGATGCCGGCCACCAGCATGGTCTGGCTGCGGCTGAGTGGCGGCAGGAAAAAGATCACCGGCAGCATGACCAGCGTTGCGCCGGACGAGACGCCGATCAGTTCGGGGCTTGCGAGATGATTGCCGGTCATGCGCTGCATCAGGCAGCCGGAAAGCGCGATCATGCCGCCTGCTGCAAGCGCTCCGGCGACACGCGGCCAGCGCCATGGCAGCAGTTGCGCAGCCTCGTTCGCCGTCGCCCATGTAAAACCGTCGGGTGTCCGGCCGACCATCAGGGCGATCACGATGGTGATGATGGCGAGAACCGCCAGACCAAGCAGCACGCGGCGCGTGGAAACAAGGCGATGCGGAACGTGAAGATCGAATGCGCGCCCGGTTCGCGGCTGTGTCCGCGCGGAATGCAACAGGTACAAAAGCAGCGGCGCGGCAAACAGGGCCGTCACCGTGCCCGCCGGGATTGCCATGACCATTTCGGCCATCTGCATCGTCTGGTCGGTCAGCAACAACAGAGCGGCGGACAGGAGTGCCGAAAAAACCGCGCGACCGGCAAAGCCGCGTGCGCCGCATAGGCGGGCGAGGGCCGCACCGGCCAGTCCGACAAAGGCCAGCAGCCCGACATGGGCGGTGACCGCTGCCGCGGCGATGGCGGCGAGTCCGATTGCCGCCATCCTTGCCATCATCGGCGACAGGCCGAGGCTTTTGGCCGCCGCGTCATCGAGATCGAGCAGGGACAGTGGCCTGCGCAACAGGAAGACGGTGGCCGTCACGGCTGCAAGGCATGCGGTCAACAGGCGAGCGACCTGCCAGTTGTCCTGCACCAGCGATCCCGACTGCCACAGAAGCAGATCGGCAATCTCTTCGTAACGGGTAAGGATGAGCATCGAGGTGACGGCATCGCAGACAAGGCCGAGCACCAGTCCGTTTAGGATGAGAAAAAGCGGTGATAGCTGTCGCCGCAAGGACAGACCGAGCAGGGCGACCAGCCCGATGAGCGAGCCAGCCAGGACCGGCAGGACAAAGCCACCGGCAAAGGCGGGAAGCCAGATGAGTGCGGCAGCCACGGTCAGCCGGCTTGTCGACAAAAGCCCGATCGTTCCGGGTTCGGCAAGCGGATTGCCAAGCCCCTGCTGCATCAGTGCGGTGGCGAGACCCAGCAGCCCGCCGGCCGCCAATGCGACGATGAAGCGAGGCAGGATCCCATAAAAAAGCTGCACCGATGTGAGAGAGGCGTCCGGCGTGCCGAAAAGCGGCCATGCGGCGGCTAGCCCGGTGATCTGCAGGTAAGCGGCAAACAGCAGCACCGCCAGGATCGTCAGAATGACGGGCAGGAGCAGCCGAGGCCGGTTGGATCGCGTGGTATCAGCCATCGGCAAGCGCCGCCAGTTGGGTGCCGATCTGGGTGGCAAAGCGCTCAGCCGAGCGCAGGCCGCCGCTCGGATAGATCACCGGCATACGCACGACGCGACCTTTGCGCACGGCGGGCAGCGCATGCCAAAGCGCGCTTTCCTCTAGCCGCGCCAGTGCAACGTCCGTCTCCGCACCACGATCGAAATGCACGATGACGGCATCGGGTTCCTCTGCCAGCCGCGACAGAGGCGCGTTGGTCACGCCGGCGCCGTTCACCCGGCCCGGATAAGCGTTGCGAAGGTTCAGCCGGCCGGCGACATCGCCCAGCATGCCATTGCCGCCGAACAGCGCGATATTGCGACCGTCGCGGTTGAAACGGCAGATATAGACCGGTCGGGAAAAGCCGCTCAGCAGGCTCCGAGCCGTGTCTATCGCGGTCGCCGTTGCGGCAATGGCTGTTTTTGCCTCTGCCTGGCGGCCTGTCAGTGCAGCCATGTCTGAAAGCAGGCTTTCACAATGCTCAAGCGCCCGCGTCTTTCCGGGAAACACGCGGATCGGCGACACCGGTGCGATACGCGCCAGCGGTGTCAGGCCGGACGCCTGCCAGTCGGCCACCAGAATGCGCGTCGGCACAAGCCGTTGCAGGAATTCCAGATTGGGTTCGTTGAGAGGGCCGAGATCCTCGACGCTGTCCGGCAGGTCAGGGCTTGCCACCAGCCGGCGGTAAAGTGGGATATTGGCGATGGCAATCGGCACTTCTCCTAATGTCAGCAATAGCTCGGTGATCAACAGGTCGAGGCTGACAAGACGCTGTGTCTGCGGCACGGTTTGTGCTCGCAACCGCCGTGCGAAAAACAGGACAATGGGAGCGGCAAGCGCCGCTTCCATCACGTCACGCCTGCTGATCGGCATGCGCTTTACCACTTGTAGGACAAGGTCGCCGACACCGTCATGGGCTCGCCGAAGCGGCAGCCATCGAGCGAAACGCAGGTGTGATACTTGCGGTCGAACACATTGCGGGCGTTGACCTTGAAATCCAGTCCTTCGAGATCGGTATTGAGCTTGCCGAGATCGAGGCTCGCCATTGCATCGAACAGCACATAGCTCGGGCCGTCGATCGTGCTGTCGGTTAGGTTGGTCTTTCCGACATAACGCATGCCGCCGCCGAGGCGCACGCCTTCCAGCCCGAGGTCGTCGAGGCCATAATCGGCCCAGAGCGAAAAGCTGTGGCGCGGCACCAGTGCCACCTGCTGACCGATTTCCGCGATCTTGGCGCTGCGGGTGATTTCGGCATTTGTAAACGTGTAGGCTGCAACCAGGCCCCAGTTGCCGATGTCGCCGCGCGCTTCCAGTTCGAGCCCGCGCGAATGCACTTCTCCTAGCTGGTAGGCGTTGCCCGTCGAGCTGTAGGATACGACGTTCTTCTGGTTGAGATCGTAAACCGCGGCGCTGAACTGGAGATTCGTGCCCAGCGGCTGGTAGCGGATGCCGGTCTCGTATTGCAGGCCTTCGTTGGGCTTGAGGGCATTGCCGGTCAGATAATCGGATCCCACTTGCGGCAGGGAGGACTGGCTGACGCTGACATAGGGTGCAACGCCGTTGTCGAAGAGATAAACAAGGCCGGCGCGCCCGGTGAAAGCATTGTCGCGCTGGTTGGTTACGGCGCCAGTCTGGTAGCTCCTGGTGCTGCTGTCCGCCCAGTCGTGGCGGCCGCCAAGCAAAAGGATCCAGTGATCGTCGAACTTGATCTGGTCCTGCAGATATATGCCATACTGGTCGCCGATGCTGTCGGAACCGCGATCGACGGCATAGCTGACATTCGGGCCGCCGGAATTGACGCCTGTGTCGAGGTTCAACTGGCTCGCGGTGCCGCGATAACGATGGCTGTCGTAGGAGCGTCGGTAGAAATCGAAGCCGCCCAGCAAGGTATGTTCTGCTCCGAAGGCATCGAACGTGTATTCGAGCGAATGGTCGGAGGTGATGCCATAGGAGGTTTCTGCGCGCTCCGACGCCAGGCGAGTCATCACGCCGCCGGCGCTGACCGGCACCACGTTCGGCATCATGTAGTTCCACTGGATATCGGCATGGAAATAGCGGGCAGAATTGTGCAGCTTCAGGCCGTTATCGAACTCATGATCGAATATGCCGCCGATCGTATAGATGTCGGACTGGTACGTGTCGAAGCCGTCGATGCCCGTGAATGTGTCGCGCGACAGCTTGCCGGATGTGATGTCCGACAAGAAATAGGGCGGCGCAAAACCGGTATCGACCTTTTGGTAGCTGCCGAGCAGCGTCAGAGACGTCGTTTCCTCCGGCTTCCATGTCAGGGCAGGTGCGATATAGGCCTTGTTGTCCGGCGTGTTGTCGACCCAGTTGTCGGCATCGCGGTAAAGGCCGGTGAGGCGATAGGACAGGACCCCTTCGGCATCGATCGGGCCGCCGAAATCGGCTGAAATCTGCTTTCGGTCATAGCTGCCATATTCGACATTGACCTCGCGCAGCGGCGTTGCCGTCGGGCGCTTGGAAATGGCGTTGACGATGCCGCCCGGTGCGACCTGGCCGTAAAGAACGGAAGAGGCGCCACGCAGAACCTCGACACGCTCCAGCCCGTACGGCTCCTGGCCGCCGTCATAGACGCTGGACTGGAATTTCATGCCGTCGCGCAGCGTGCCGGTATTGCCGCTGGCGGTGTTGAACCCGCGGATCATGAAATCGTCGACCATACGGCTGAAGCCGCCGGACTGGGTGGCGATGCCCGGCGTATAGGCCAGCGTCTCGGACAGCGAGGTTGCCCGCTGGTTGGCAATCTGGTCTGCCGTCACGACGCTGATCGACTGCGGCGTTTCGATGATGGGCGTGTCGGTCTTTGCTCCGGAAGACGAACTGTCGGCGCGGTATCCGTCAACATGTTCGAATGCGCCGCCGGCGCCAGCGACGACGATGGTGTTGAGAACGGTCGCTCCCGAACTGTCGACAGAGCCGGTGGCAGCATCCGCGGCAAGAATAGTAACGGCGGCACTGCCGGTAAAGCTGTATCTCAATCCGGAACTCGCGAGCAGCGTCGAAAGCGCTTGCTGTGGCGTCAACTGACCTTTCACGGACGGTGCAGTGGCGTTGGCGGCAATGACCGTCCGGTAGGCGACCTGAATGCCGGATTGCTGCGAAAACTGTCGCAGCGCCCGCGATAGCGAAGTCGGCTGGATGTCGAAACTGACCGTCTGGCTCGTCTGCGCCATCGCAGGTGTGCTGATGCCGGCCGTGGTCATGCCTGCGACGCATATCGCCACACCCGCCATCAGCGATTGCAGCACCGTTGCGCCCGAGGCCTGCTGCCGCTTGCCGTTTTGATAGTCCCTCATTCCGTCGCCCCTACGCACAGATCATCGTTCCGACACCGGCCTTTTCGGCCGTGTATGAATTGTTGACGATTGGCAGAAGGATTCACCTAAACGCGTTTGCGGAATTATTTGCGATTTCAGGCAAGAATGATCGCGACACCCGGAATGCGGCGGACCGACAATGCTTGCGTCTTGGCCAGCGACTGCAACGCGGCAAGGGGTTGCGTAGTGGAAAATATGCCGCTGACGGCAAGCTCGCGATCGATACCAGGCCGCAGGATGACCGGCTCGGCAACATAACGACCAATGTCGGAAATAGCGGCGGCAAAAGGTTTTCCTTCGAAGATGATCTTTCCCCGCCGCCAGGCGAGCAGCATTTCGAGATCGGCAGCACCGGGCTGGCCGGGATTGGCTCCGGACAGATAGGTGGTCTGCTGCGACGGCGCGAGATCGACGCGGGGCCTCTGTGACAAGTCGGTTTCGTCCGGCGCAAGCGGGCTATAGACGGCCGCATGTCCGGCAACGACGGCAACCGTTGTCAAATCGTCGGCATAACCGATCGTCATGTGCCCATCCGGCATGTCCGTGTTGCCGCCACCGGCGGCGATGCGAAACGGGCTGCCGTCCGCCGCGGGCGGAATACGGAACTCTGCATCGCCGCGCAGGAGATGGACAAGACGCAAACCTGTCCGGAAGTCGACCTTGAGGGCTCCGCCGGTGTTTACCGCTGCAACCGTGCCGTCCGGCAGTGGCACTTCGCGCTGGCTTCCGGCAGGTACAATAAAATCGGCCTTCCACCACAGCGAAACGCGCGGCGCGGCGACAAAGCCTGCCGACGCAGCGGCAAGGGCTGCGCCGCCGCCAATCAGGGAGCGGCGGGTCATGCCGGAAGTCTGCACCTGCGCGATAGTGCCGGCTGGTGGCGCCAGGCGGTCGAGCTGGTTCCAGAACCGCCTCTCGTGGTCGAACGCGGCACGATGTTCGGGGCGACAGTCCCGCCAGAGCTTGAACTGCTCGAGTTCGGCAGCGCTGAGCGACCCGGATGTCAAACGCACGAGCCAGTCACGCGCATCAAGTGCGACGCGATGGTTCTCCGGTCGATCCTGGTCGGTGTCGCTCATGGTCATATATCGAAGCGTTTTTGTGAAAGGGACTGAATATCGACGGTCTTATCACACAGGTGGCAAAGGTCGATCCGCCGAAACGGTTTCACGCATCGATCTCGCGGCGCAAAACGGCCAGACGTTCGAGAACCCGCCGGATATGATAATAGACGGCTTCCTCGGTAATGTCCTCAAGCTCGGCTATCCGCTTATGGCTGAGACCATCCATCCGGTTCATCAAAAATATCCGGCGCGAGCGCTCCGGCATCGCCTCAAGAGTCTCGGTCACCGCGTCGAGTGTCTGCCGGGCCATGATGGCGCGTTCCGGGGAGCGGTCTTCGATGTCGTCTTTAAGAATATTCTGAACCTCGGCATCGATTTCGCGACGGCGTTTTTCGCGGCGCAAATGATCGATCGCGGTGTTGGAAACGGTCCGGTGAATGTATCCCGCAAGATTTTCAATGCGATGTTCCGGCATCGCGGTCTGAACCTTGATCCAGGCATCCTGGATAAGATCTTCGGCCAGCGCCTGATCGATCCGTCGCTGACGCGCGGTTGCGAGCAGTTGGGGCTTCAGAAGAACGAAAGAGTTCAGCAGTCGGGCGATTTTGGTCGTCATAGGGATTTAGCCGGTCATTCCGTCGTTCGCGAAAGTCGCCAACGTGTGCGTATGAGAGCGCTAAAGCACGCCCCAGCGCCTTGCTAGTCCGGTGCTGGAATTTAATTTGAGTGCGTTTGTCTTCTTTTAAGGCCGTTGCAAACCTGCATCAGCAGATCACTGCGCTGTTCCCGGCGTCATAAATGCGTTGATGGAACGGCCGACGAATTGATCCACAGTAGCATTGGTTCACAACCTCGCAAGAGTTTAACCGCGGCCATAAAGTCACCTCAGCGTGATCATTGGCGACTGGATTTCATCCAGATGGGGGAACGTGGTCCTTAGGGAAATTTAAAACAAGCTCGTAGGCCGTGCTTCGCCCCCCGGCCTCTCCTTTTTGCAGGATGCCTTTCGCTATCAGGTCTGCAATGTCGCGAGATGCTGTGTCCTGGGATGCGTTCGTCAGTTTCGCCCACTTTGTCGATGTGAGCTTGCCTTGGAAATTTCCCTCTAGCAGTCGGTTGAGGACCTTGGCTTGTCGCGCATTGAGATCGCTGGCGGTGTGCGCCTGCCAGAAATCATTTTTCAGCATCACATTGTCGAGGGTCAGCAGCGCCTCGCCGACAGCGTTGTTCAGACGATCGAGGAACCATTCAATCCAGCTCGTGATCTCGAGGCTATCGTTGCTGGTAATAGATTGCAGGGCTTCGTAATAGCCGACGCGGGATCGCTCGATTGCTGCGGACATGGAATAGAGCCGCTGGGCTCCACCACCACTGCGTGCAAGCGTCATGTCGGCGATTGCGCGAGTTATGCGGCCGTTTCCATCGCCGAAAGGGTGGATCGCAACAAACCAGAGATGGGCAATTGCTGCTTTGATGAGGGGATCCAGTTCGTGCGAACCGTTGACCCATTCAAGAAAGGCCGACATCTCTGCCTCTACGCTATCTGCCGGCGGAGCAACATAGTGGACTTTCTCATGCCCGAATGCACCAGAAACGATTTCCATACGACCGCCAGCGTCGTCACGCCAATCGCCGACACGAAGCTTATGTCCCCATTCGTTGCGGCCAGTCGGAAAAAGGGCCGCATGCCATTGGAACAGTCGCTCTGCCGTCAGTGGTTCCGCGCAATTGATCGTAGCATCGAGGGTGATATGGACGATGCCCTCGATTGAACGATTTGGAGTAACAAAACCATCGATATCGATGCCGAGTCGCCTGGCGAGCGAGGATCGAACCTGTTGCTCGTCCAGTTGTTCTCCCTCGATCGCTGACGATTTCACGACGTCATCGGTCAACGCTCGGAGAAATGTCGCCTCGCGCGTACGAAAGCCCAGGCTCTCGACGCGGCCAACAAGACGTCCTTGATCAAGGCGTACAGCAGCAATCCTTGATGTAAGGCGGTCAATGTGCCACTCGAATTTCGGCCATTGGGTGGATTGCCAGATGTAGGTCATATCACAGGATAGAGCTCATCTGCGGAGAATAGCAAGAATTATGTCCGCAAATTTGCGGAGATTGTTGCCTCTAATCTCCGCACTCACCAGAAACCGGGCGCGCCAGTCAGCGTCGTTTATATCTCGCCCGTGTAATGGCTCTGGCTAAGAGAACTGATGCTCGCTGATCAAATCCGCACGTGCGGAGAGTCCAATCCATAGCTGTCTGGGATGCTGAGATGCAGGCTGATCAGTAACATAGGTAGCTTAATGTGGGCTATGCTGCTGAAAACATTCAATTTTCTATTCGTTTGTGGCGAGTTCGAATCTCTTCAAGACCTTAACCCACCCACATCTGCCGCAAATTCGAATCATCAAACATACCGAGCCAAGAGCCGCGGCCTGCATGTTGCAGGAAGAGATCCCATCGATATACGAGAGCTCTGATATTTCTTAATAGTATGGTGCGGATAGTATTGTTTGCCTATATAGCCTCACAAACGTAAGCCGTCCGTGCTCGCGCTGGAGTCCCTATTCGGGACGGTGCGAGAATTTTGTCACTTCACGGTGCCTGATTTCTCCGGCGGCCCAATCATGTCGATTGCCGACTGAGGCGTTTCGCTGCCAATGGCAAGGAGCCTGCTCGATCATTCTACGGTGAAAGAGAAGTTGCAAACGTCTTTCGCTATCCGCGCAGATCGGTTTTGGAAAAACGACAGGGTGTACACGTCTCCGGCGGCCGCCTTGTCGATATGTCGGAGCGGGAAGCGCCCGGCAGATGGCAGAAATCCAAGCTTCGACGATTTTTGCAGATCGTAACCACATGCCAGGTTGTCTGCATCCAGACGGAATGTTGTGCTGCCGGTTGCGATGACCTTGAATGAGTAAGAGCGGGTGACCCCGTTATCTGTTGAGCCGATGAAGGGGGCTGGTCCAGACAATACCTGTATCACCGGTTCCGCCGCAATGGCGGATGCTGTTGCGAAAATCGAGAAGAATGTGGATACCAGAACAGCCGCTTGCATAGCTGAATTTCCTTTGGACAGGGGCCGTGACATGGCAGATGAAGACCTGCCGTGAAACCGAAGGCGGGGTTTTACGGAGCAGACAAACCTCGCGCCTCGCGAAGGGATACAAGTCTCTGGGAGTGCTCGTCCCAGAGTATCAGCTTTACGGATTTCAGGCTGTCCATCAGCGTCATGCGCCCGAGGCTGGCCAGTTCGGGGTGATCCTGCAATATGTCAGGCAATCGATAGAACGGCACACGGCTGGACAGGTGATGCACGTGGTGCATGCCGATATTGCCGGATATCCAGCGTAGTGGTTGCGGCAGGTCGTAGTGGGAGGCGCCATGCAAAGCTGCGTGCGCAAAGGTCCATTGTGGGGGCCTTGACCAATGGGTTTCTTCGAACTGGTGCTGCACATAGAATAGCCACACGCCGGCCGAGGCGGCGAGGAGCACGATCGGCAAATGCACGATCAGAAACGCTCCAAGCCCGATCGCCCATATCAACAAGGCCACGAAAGCAGTAATCGCAGCGTTGGTTGCCATGGTGGAAATCCAGGGTAGGGCGCCTGATCGCATCAGTCCCAAGGGAAGCCGCTGCTTGAAAAGAAAAAGCCAGGCAGGCCCTATGCCGAACATCACCAGGGGGTGTCGATACAAGCGATAGCCCAGCCTGCCTTTCCAATCCATTCTCTCGTATTCTGCGACTGTCAGGGTCGTGATGTCACCGATGCCGCGTTCATCAAGATTGCCGGCTGACGCGTGATGCATGGCATGCGCACGTCTCCAATAGTCATATGGGGTTAGAGTGAGGACACCGATCGCACGCCCCGTCCAATCGTCCGCACGTCGTACACCGAACAGCGAACCATGGCCGCAGTCATGCTGAAGCATAAATAGTCTCAGCAAGAAACCGGCTGCGGGAATGACCAGGATGATGCCATACCAATGGCCGTGATCGATCGCGGCCCACGTTAAAAACCAGAGCGCGATCAGAGGGATCAGTGTCAAAGCCAGCTCGACAATACTGCGCGCGACATCAGGTTTCCGGTAGGCGGCCAATATCTTGAGCCACGCCGTATCAGGTGCTTTATAATGATTCATTACATTGCTCATCTATGTCCTTTTGCCTGCTGCAGGTTGTGGGCGAGACATCGCGCCGTGCGACAGGCAGGCAAACCGCGATTACGCCTTCGTCGGTTATGATCAAGGTCAGTCTATGGGACTGTTGCCCCGGCTGGTTGGTGCCTGACGGGCAGGCGAGGCGGTGGGGATTTCTCCCGCCATATTTTCCCTACTGCATGACGCGACGTCGGCCATCATAGTCTTCGCATCACTAACGGCTTCATCATCTGATGGTCGCGCCTTGCCATAGTTGTTCATGCTGACGGAGATGGCATTGCCGTCTTCGCCAATAAACTCAACCACCACCGGTTCGCCGGCGTCACCGGGTGAGACTTTTTGCTGGATAATGTGCATCTGATTGCTCCGTTAAGCTGTGACCTTTTGGCCTCGCCGAAAAAAGCTGCCACCAATTCAGCGGAAGTTTTGGAGATTCAGATGGATGGTGTGGCTACGGTTTGCCTCGTAGGCCACCTGAGCAGCCTTCAAGATCCTCGGCTTGAGGGCATCAAATGACGCAAGATATTCCGCCTCACTGGCCCTGCGGCTGGTGGCGTTGCCCGCAAGCACTTCTCCCGCCACGATAAAACACACCTCAAACATTCCGTCGTGGCCGGAAAAACGTACGCGCTCTCGAGCTACGTCATAGCTTCGCGCATTGTTGGGGAAGGCCAGTGTCATGGACATACTCTCTTGCTTGTGGGGGGGGGAGCGCGGCATGTCGCGGAATCGCCAAGCAGCAGCCTTCAAAAGTCCATCGCTTCGACTTTATGTCGTGACGATCTAATAAATTTCAACGGCAATAATATTTTTAAGAAAATATATTTTCTTATGATGTTGATTTCATGGAAAATACAGAGTTTTCCTAATTTACGCGTCAGATTATTTAAAATTAAAATTCATGACATGTTGAAATTAATTAAGGGTGAGCCATATTTAATCTTGTAAATCCTGTTTTCACTGAAAAATTTTACCGAAAAAATTGATCGACGCTTTTTTATTCGCGAGCGCTCGAAGTTCTGCGCCTTGTAGCCTCGGTCTGGCCAACTCGATCCTCAAGGTACGTGCTGTTCCGATCTCAGATCGCTCCGGTCTTAGCGGCAGATCCGGGAGATATCGTATGTTCGAATATGCCAGCGTGCGCACAGCATCGAAACCATGGGGCAGCCGCGATCTCATGCCATGGAGCGAGGCAGGTGTCGGTGCTGTTATCGGCGAGCTTTTGTATGAAAGAAGCGGACCCATTTCGCAGCCTCCGGCACTGCTTCTGAAATTGCTGTTCACGAAACAAATCCTGTCGATCCAGGTGCATCCCGATGATGCCTTTGCAAAGGCTGCCGGCATGAAGAATGGCAAGACAGAAGCATGGTACGTCCTTTCGGCAGATGAAGGAGCACAGGTTGCCATCGGTCTCAATCGCAGCGTGGCGCCGCACGAGCTACGCGCGGCGATCGAGGACGGTTCGATCCAGGAGCTGCTGGACTGGCAGAGCGCTTGTGCTGGTGATGTTTTCTTCATTCCGGCCGGCACCATCCACACAATTGGCGCCGGTCTGGTCATCGCCGAGATCCAGCAAAGAAGCGACACCACATTCCGTCTGTTCGATCGCGGCAGCGACCGGAAACTTCACATAGAAGAGGCGATGGTTGTGGCCGATCTCCAAACGGCGCGACCCCAAGGCAAATCCCGTGCGATCACGCCTGAAAGAACGCTTCTAACATCCTGTGATTTTTTCGTTCTCGAACGGATGCGACTGGCGCCCGGTGCCATATGGGAGATGCGCACGGACAAGGAATGCTGGGTTCTGGTCATTGCAGGTGACGCCACCGTCGGGTCGATGACGGCCAAACGCGGCGATGCATTCTTTTCCGATGAAGGACGAACTTCTTTCTCCGTGGGAGATAATGAGCTGGTCGTTCTGTTGGCTTACACGGGCGACACGGGCGACGTTGGAATGATGCGCGATCTAGGCTCGCAACTGTCCCGCTGCAATGCAGGGGACCGTCAGCAGACAGATGTAACTCAATCAAAGCCGGTCGCCTCGACGTCCCGCTCAACGCAGGAGATGTCATGACCCGCATCAGGAAAATTGCTTTTATCGGAAACTCGCTGCCGCGCCGTTGTGGTATCGCAACCTTTACGACCGATCTGCAGCAGGCGGTCTCGGCCTGCGCTCCATCCATCGAAACCGCCATCGTTGCCATGACCGATCACGGACATGCTTATCAATATCCCAAGATCGTGCATGTCGAGATCGCCGATCAGGATATCGATGACTATGTCGCGGCGGCCAACACTCTGAATGCCGGGGAATTCGACGTTGTGTGCCTTCAGCATGAGTTCGGTATCTTCGGCGGCGTCGATGGCAGTCATATCCTTGCATTGCTGTCACGGCTGGAAATGCCGGTCGTCACCACTCTTCACACGGTTCTAGCTGAACCAACCGCTTCGCAGCGCCGCGTGCTCAACACCATTATCGACATCTCCTCGAAAGTCGTGGTGATGGCCGAACATGGGCAAAAACTCCTGCGCCACGTCTATGAAGTCCCGGCCTCGAAAATCGAAGTCATTGCCCATGGCATTCCCGATATCGCCTTCTGCGAACCTGAACCGTCAAAGGCCAAACTTGGTTTTCAGGGGAAATCGGTCATTTTGACATTCGGCCTGTTGTCGCCAAACAAGGGCATCGAGGTGATGATCGATGCCATGCCACTTGTTTTGCAAAGCCGGCAGGATGCGGTGTATGTGGTGCTCGGCGCAACGCACCCCAATCTCGTTCGCAACGAAGGTGAAGCCTATCGGCACCGTCTTGCGACACGCGCCAGAGACCTCGGTGTTGAGAACCACGTCGTTTTTCTCGACCAGTTCGTCGATCTGCCAACCCTCCTGGACTTCATTTCGATGTGCGACGTCTATGCGACGCCGTATCTGAATGAGGCGCAAATGACGTCCGGTACGCTTGCCTACAGTTTCGGGTCGGGAAAGGCAGTGGTTTCCACGCCCTATTGGCATGCGCGCGAGCTTCTGGCGGATGGTTTTGGGGTACTGGTGCCGTTCAACGATGCGAAGGCGATCGGCTCGGAGATCGCGGCACTTCTGACCGACGATGTTCGGCGGGACGCTATCCGCGCTCGGGCTTACAAGGTCAGTCGCTCGATGATTTGGGAGCGTACAGCCGAGCATTATCTGGAACTTTTCGAGCAGGCCGTCCACCCACGAACCGGCCCAGGCGAAATGGCTCCCGTTGGACGCAAGCCATCTGCCCTTGCGGCACACACATACCCGGAGCCAAAGTTCGACTCTTTTATTGCGATGTGTGACGATACCGGATTGTTTCAACATGCGGTGCATTCAATACCAGATCGTTCACATGGCTATTGTGTCGATGACAATGCCCGGGGATTGCTGCTGGCGGTCACACTCGATGCCTGCAGGGAGATGCCGCTGCCGGGCATCTTGACGATGCGTTTTGCCGCCTTTGTGCAGCATGCCTGGAATCCTGACGTCAGGCGGTTTCGAAACTTCATGAGTTTCGACCGGCGCTGGCTTGAAGAAATGGGCTCCGAGGACAGTCATGGAAGAACCTTGTGGGCGCTGGGGGAATGTGCACGGAGCGCTCCTGAAGCCTCTGTGAGCAACTGGGCTGGTGCGCTGTTTGCCGAAGCCTTGCCGACGGTCGAGACCTTTTCATCGCCGCGGGCCTGGGCATTTACGCTGCTCGGGCTGGACGGCTACTGTGCCCATCGCGTTGACGACATCAATGCAAGGCGGGTCCGATTGCGCCTTGCCGGAAAGCTGATGGCGCTTCTCGCCAAAGTGGAGAAACCGGGTCGACCGTGGTTCGAGGACGGGTTATCCTACGACAATGCGCGTCTGCCTCAGGCGCTACTGCTGGCTGGCCTCGCGGCTGGAAGGGCGGACTACGTGTCAGCGGGATTGCGGACGCTGCGATGGCTGACCAGCATCCAGACGGCGAGGGAAGGTCATTTCCGCCCCATCGGAAGTGACGGGTTCAGCGATATTGGCATGCCGCCACAACGGTTCGACCAGCAGCCGCTGGAAGCGGCGGCAACGATCTCGGCGTGCCTTGTCGCTTCGCGAGCCGATCGTCACCCCGAATGGAAAGATCATGCAGAACTCGCTATGGCCTGGTTCCTCGGAAAAAACGATCTGTCTCTGCCACTCGTGGATACTGAGACCGGAAGCTGTCGTGACGGGTTGCACCGGGCGCGAGCCAACGAAAACAGAGGGGCGGAATCCCTGCTTTCCTACCTTCTCGGACTTGTTGAGTTTCGCGAGCTGACGCGGGCAAGCAGTCAGGCGACGACAGCGTCGCCATCGCGCGCGTTGAGCGCCTGAAATTCGTCTCCAATCAAATTGAAATGAGATCGCTTTGTCAAAGGGCACAATCGTCAACCGTCAATCGCTCTTGCTGCGTCCCGACCCCTCACGCGTGGTCGTCAGACCATTCAAACCCGCGACCGAGCCACGCGATCTAAATCCGACCGACAAGACACGGGCCAATCATATCGTCGACCGGGTTCTGGCGCTTGATCTGCAAGGAGCCGAAGCGCTGCTGGCAGATGTGCTGGAACATTTCGAGGGGCGTCACCGCAACCTGCTGGCGACCTTCGAAGCACGAGCAGACGAGATGGAAGATGCGTTTTCGACGCATGCAGAATTCAGCAAAACGCAGCGGCAACTGGTCGGCGCGTATTTCCTCAATGAATATTCGTTTGAGGCGTCAGCTCTTTTCAATCCGAGCATCGTTGCACATCCGGATCAGTCCGGTTTGGCACCAGGCAGCCGGCGTTTTGTGTTGAGCCTGCGTGCGGTGGGGGAGGGTCATGTCTCTTCACTGACATTCCGAACCGGTGTGATCGACGCGGGTGGCAGTGTCGAGATCGAGCCGACAGCAAGGCTTGCGGCGACACCGAAAATTCACACGCCGTTACCTCTCTTAGGCGACGAGCCGGTGCGGCTGAGCTTCGGTTCGGGTCAGCATATCAGCGAACGTGTCATCTTTCCCGTCACGTTTGCGCAGTCGAACGGCATCGAGGATGCCCGGTTCGTTGCCTTCGAAGACGAGGGGGAGACGACGTTTTATGCGACTTACACGGCCTATAACGGCAAGGCGATCCGCTCCGAGCTTTTGCAAACCGGCGACTTCCTGTCGTTCACGATGACGCCGTTGACTGGTACGGCCTCCCATAACAAGGGCATGGCGCTGTTCCCGCGCAAATTTGACGGGCGATACGCGATGATCGGAAGGCAGGATAACGAAAACCTCTATCTTCTCTATTCTGACGATCTTCATGTGTGGAATGGGGGCGAGCCTATCCTGCGGCCGAGATACCCTTGGGAATTCGTGCAGATGGGAAATTGCGGCGCGCCCATCGAGCTGGATGACGGATGGCTGCTGCTCACACATGGCGTGGGACCAGTGCGTCGATACGCCATCGGAGCGGCGCTGCTCGACAAAAAGGACCCTTCCAGAGTGATCGCTCGCTCGCGCGAGCCGCTGGTGCGGCCTGACCCATCAGAACGCGAAGGATATGTCCCCAATGTGGTCTATACATGCGGCGGTATGCGGCACGGCAATCTGATCGTTCTGCCCTATGCCGTCTGTGACACGTTTTCCAGTTTCTCGACTATCCCTATCGCCGAGCTTCTGCTGACGCTTGATGGGTAATTCGCGAGGTGGATCGGAGTATCGTCGCCTTACCGACATGGTAGACAGCAATGTTGGCGGATGCCCGCGTGCGCCAGGGATATTTGGCGAGGCGGCGGCATGACGTCGCTGATCCGGATTGATTTTGCATTACGGTGGACTGTGCCGGTCTATGTTCGTGACCGGATGGAAGTTTTAGTGCCCGTAATCGGACCCTCCGCAGCGCTACGGTTCTTGCTTTCCGATTTCCTTTTCCGTCACGGGAAAAAGTATTTCCCCGCTCTCACAGCATGTCGCCTTGCTGTCCGCTGCAAGACGGCACCCGCCCATGCTCGATTGTGCTTCGTGGATGCCTATGTCGAATACATGGAAATGAGAGCAAAACGGTGAACGCGAAACTCGCGCTGCCGGGCCACGACTTGATGCAGTAGCGAGATGCCAAACCAGGCTGTCCGGCAAGCCATCGGACAGATCTCGCGATCATCGAAGCGCTCGGCGAAAATCTTTCGGCGGCAATGGAAGGCACGACAGACAAATCTTCGTACCGCATCCGGGAAATCTGCAAACTCGGGACTGACCGTATG
The DNA here is from genome assembly GCF_050847465.1 of Endobacterium panacihumi. Classification (NCBI taxonomy): domain Bacteria; kingdom Pseudomonadati; phylum Pseudomonadota; class Alphaproteobacteria; order Hyphomicrobiales; family Rhizobiaceae; genus Endobacterium; species Endobacterium panacihumi. The sequence goes on from NZ_JBOZRA010000003.1 coordinate 198,041, forward strand.
TGGCGATGACGATTAACCTCAGGTCGGTGATCAACTGCCTACACGTTCAACCTGGCAGTATCAGATCAGAACTGAAATGTTTAAATTCCACATGGACTTGTAAAATCAGAAATTGCACCCATATTGTTAATAACGACCATTGATTGTGATGCTGGTCCGGGCATCGGTCCCGCCGTATTTCCTCTGAAATAATCGACCTTAACCCACAAGGTGTCGTGGGAACCCGAACGATTACTTTGAAAGGAAATCGTCATGAATACTGGTACCGTTAAATGGTTCAACTCCACCAAAGGCTTCGGTTTCATTCAACCTGACAAGGGTAGCGCGGACATCTTCGTCCATGTGTCTGCCGTCGAGCGCTCCGGAATGCGTTCGCTCTCGGACGGCCAGAAAATCTCGTACGAGGTTGTTGAGGACCGAAAGTCCGGAAAAAGCTCGGCCGAGAACCTTCAGACCGCTTGATTTTTTATCCGCTCCGCTGACCACGGATGTACTGGCAGCCGGGCAGAGACTGTGAGAGGCCGGGCTTCCCGGTCTTTTTATTTTTGACCTCACGCGTCTCTTAGTTGTTTTCGATAGAGGCCCGAAAATGGTCGACTAGCCAATCAAAGGAAGATCGTCATGACAGCCACAAAAGATGCGTTTTTCAAACCCGAAAAGATCTCCGTACGGGACAAAGCCAAAACCACGACAGAAATCGCGCGGCAAATCACGGAAATGGAGACAGCTAATCGGATCAGCAAAACTGTGCGTCTGCGTCAGCTACGCGAGGCGCAGCCGGTCGCGCTGAAAGCGGTCCGCCCGGCTCGACGCCAAAAGACTGAATTAGCGGCTTGTTCGTGAGCGCCGCTGATCTAAGGCCGTTACGCCGCTCTGCTCGGTCCTCGGGCCGTCGGCACGTGTTAAAACAAGAGGAGGGGGCATGTTTACTGTCCACCAAAAGATTTCACGAAACTCCTCCAGTGCTGCTCCCGCAGTCGTCTCCGTGATCAGCTTTATCTTCATAATGTTCATGCTCACGAAGGGTTGGCTATGGTGAACATAACCGACCTTAAGCAGTCTCTTCTCAGCAGGCTATTAAAGCGCGCGGGCTATGCCACGCTCGACCTTAAGCCCGAACCAGGTTTAAATCACTTGGCGGAGGTTGCTCTTATCGAGCAAATCCGGTCCGGTATGATTGCACCGGATGACTATCCCCAGCCCACAGCGACGCAGACGGCGCTCAACCAGAATGACAACGTCGAATTCTACGCGAGTTCAAACGGGGATCGTTGGTTCCTTTGCGGGCATGAAAGGACAGATCAGGGTTTCGTCTTGCACCGTAGCAATCCTGCCTCAGGTGGACATGAAATGCGGACGTCCATTGGCTCCTTCCTTGCCATGGCACCGAAAGGGCCTGAACATGAAGCCCTCGTAGCCCTTTTTAAGGGCAGCTGAATGCGTCAAGTTTGCGCCTATGAGTGTGGAAATGTCTGCTACCACTTGGCAGCAAATCAAGAGAAATAAGCCTCCACCTCAAGCTTTCGAACGACAAATAGACAAATCAGCACTTATTGGGCGAGGAACGCAAATATCTGGAATCGTTCAGCATTGATTTGAGGGGGCGAAGGTTCGTATCCGTTCAAGAGCCTTACCCTGCCTGCACCGGCTGCAAATACCCCTGCATTACTCGCGGCTGGTATTTGGGCACCTAGAAATAATGCGTTGCGCCAAGTGCATCGCTGGACCGCAGAGCAAGACCTAACGGTACCCGAAGGGTCGTGTATAGAAACCCAACGAAGCGATGTACCTCCTCCCACAAAGCTTCGTGTCTCAGGTGGCCCACTCCTCCTCCCAAGGGTAGCCTGAACGGACAACGGCACTCCTCCTCCAGCCGGTGTCCAATGATTTCGAAAAGCCTGCGCACTCCTCCCGCGCAGGCTTTTTCGTTTTTGCCTACATCCCGAAATCCAATTGCGACTGATCCTCATCGCCATCTTCGCCCCGATCGTTCGTCAGCGACGATAGGGTGACGCCAAGCAGCCGCACCGACAGCTTGAACGGATAGACGGTCGCAAGAAGCCCAGTTGCTGCTTCAAGAATCTCGTTGCCGTTGGCAAACGGAAGGGCCGTGGTCTTGCTGCGCGTCGCCTGGCTGAAGTCGGAATATTTGATCTTCACGGTGACGGTCTTGCCGCTGAAACCTTTTCCCTCGCAATAGCCCCAGACCTTCTCCGCCAACGGCTTCAATTCGCTCGTCGCCAGATCAAGGTCGTCGATATCTTGGCTGAACGTATCTTCGGCGCCAACGGATTTTCTCACGCGGTCGGGCCGGACCTGGCGATTGTCGATACCGCGGGCGATGCCGTAGAAATAGGGACCGGACTTTCCGAAATGCTGCGACAGGAACGGCAGAGACTGCGCCTTGAGATCCGCGCCGGTCTCGATACCGAGCCGATGCATTTTCTCGGCGGTGGCCGGCCCGACTCCATGGAATTTCTTGACGGCAAGCTGCTCGACAAACGCCGGGCCGTTCTTCGGCGTGATGACCGCCTGCCCATTCGGCTTGTTGAGGTCGGACGCCGTCTTGGCCAGAAATTTGTTGTAGGAAATCCCGGCTGATGCGTTGAGGCCGGTCACGGCCTTGATCTTCGCCCGGATTTCCAGCGCGATCTCTGTGGCGATCGGCATGCCCTTCAGGTTTTCCGTCACGTCGAGATAAGCCTCGTCCAGTGACAAAGGCTCGATCAGAGGCGTGTATTCGGCAAAAATCTCGCGGATCTGCTGCGACACGGCTCGATACACTTCGAACCTCGGCTTCACGAAAATCAGATCGGGGCATTTGCGCGCCGCCGTGACCGACGGCATAGCCGAATGGACCCCGAACTTGCGGGCTTCATAGCTGGCAGCCGCCACGACACCGCGGGCGGCAGCTCCCCCGACGGCCAACGGCCTGCCGCGCAGCTCCGGATTGTCACGCTGCTCGACCGACGCATAGAACGCGTCCATGTCTACATGGATGATTTTGCGCAAGGTCTCTGCCGGGATCGTGTCTGTCATGGTGCTGCCGGAAGGTCCGGGTTGAGGCTTGATAGTTGGAACGGATAGTGAACGTATCATCGTTCCCGCCGATCGCAAACAACTGCTTCATGGGACCGAACTGTCGGGTGCCCTTACCTTCCTACAACAGGCTACCCTGCTCGACGGGTTCACCTGATTTCGAGACGATCGAGGAGCCGTAGGGTTCGCGCGAGGAAATGATCAGCGTATCGTCCGGCAGAGGGCGGGCGAGATGCTGAGCTTCCTCCCACGGCGCCCGCATCCAGACCTCCGTTTCTTCCTTCGTCAGCAGCAGGACCGGCATCGCCTTCTCATGGATCGGACTCACCAGCCCATTCGGATCGGTCGTGAGGAAGCCATAGAGGTCATCTGTGGTCAGCCCGTCCTTTACCTTCCGGACGCTTTGCCATTGCGGCACGTGGATGCCGGCAAAGAACATCAGCGATTTTTGTTCGTCGCGGGCGAACCAGGCGTTTGGGACTTTGCCGCCGGGTGCCTGACTTGCGGGATCCGGCTCGGCAAAGCTTGTGACAGGAACAATACAACGATGCTCCACACCGAACCAGCGTTTCCAATGGGGTAAAGTGAGCTTGCGGACATTGGTGACGCCGCGGTCCGGCTCCATACGTATGAGTGTGTCCATATCGACAACCTGGCCCTTTACCCTCATCTTGTCGGCGCGTGCCTCGGCTGCTTTCTTCTGAACGAAGATCGGGGAGGGGAGGCCCCAGCGCGCATGCACCAGTTGCGTTTTGCCGTCAGCGGTATTGCGGACGATCGGTCCCGACTGGTCCGGGTTCATCTGATAGGTGGGCATAAGGTTGATCAGGCTCTCTACGTCCTTGGCCCATTGCGAGACCCAGTCCTTGTCCTCCATCCGATAAAGGTTGCACATTCCAGGCTGTCCTCCCGCTCAGACCAATGGGGGGCAGTCTAGCGCATCGATGGTGATCCGCTAGTCGAGCTGGAAAACATCGGCATTGTCCTGCCGCTCGCGCAAACCTTTGTAGACCGCATGGCGGAGTTTGCGATCTGCCGTCCAGCCACGGAACTCGATCTCGGCAATCAGCGTCGGATGGACCCAGACGATATCGGCTTCTCCAGCATAGGGCACCGGCGGTCGCTTCTACCGTAGCTTTTCGAGCATCTTGCGCAGCTTGGTGGCCTCGGCCTCCTTGAACCCGGTCCCAACTCTGCCGATTCCAGGAACTCATGACCGGTGTGGGTAGCGGCGAGTTCAAAGGTGATGATTTCGTTTGATCGGCTTGCAGACCACATAATTGCGATGAAGAAGCAGGACTTCTCTTCCTGTCCAGGCAGGATCGTGGAGGTGTTCGCTGCATGGAAACCCGAGGGCAAGAGAATTATCGTCCATCCGAATGTGAAGGCCTGGCCGGAGAAGGCGAAAGGCGAGCTGAGAACGTGGGCCCGGCAATGGGAGTGACGGTCCCAAGAGGCTTCGAGTTCAAGTCCGACGCGGCAACCATGCCGCTAAACGCAGTGGCGGCAGCAGTAATCTGGATCAGGTTATGGGTGTCAATTTGACCATGAGACTATAGCTGGAAGCTCTGGAAGCCGTCGATCCACGCGTCGTGTTGGGTGGCTTGACTGTGGAAGCGATAGGGGTTTTCGAAACGGGAATGGCCACGCATCGCAGCGGAAAGGCCTTCAGCTGTCCAACGTGCAATAACTGCGCAGCAGGGAAAGTCATAGCCTCACCTGCATGAGGCAAACAAGGCGACGCTTCGTTTCGTGCGGTTATCGTCACTCTTCATTCCCCCATCCTGGCGTGAAAACTATGAGGGTGCTGAAGGTTTTCAAGGCATGCAGAAGGTTGTGGTGAATAGGTGATTATTGCGCAGCTTTACCGCCCATAAATACCCGGTGCATCGTTTCTGCGATCGCCTGCTCGATCGGCTTGTCGAGCAGAATGTCAGGTTCGTTGGCGAGTTCCATGAATGTTTGGTCGACGAGCCGTTCCTTCATAGGGCCTGAGAGATGATAGCGAATAGCATAAGTACCGAGTTTATGCCGAAGTGCGTCCATCTCTGCATCTGGCACAACAAGTTTTCGCGGAATAATCATGACACGGTTCCTCCAGCGATGGATCGTAAGCTGTATTCCCGACTTGTCCAATGAAGTTGGGGTGACCACGCGGCTCGGCGTGGTTTCAGAGCGCAATGTCGTGATTAGGCTATAATCAAGTTGCGCGACATCAATCTTCTCTGCATTACTGCTGTCTACCGTGACTGGAAAAAGCATTAAGGCTCAGTATTTGCCAGATAAATCGCTCCGTTGGCTTCAGCCCCCAGATACAAATGAGCGGCTCGGGTTCCACGAAGGAAACGAGGTCGCTAAAGTCTGGCCGGAGGGATTGAAAGGTAACACAGCGGCAAAATGGCATTGGACAGTCACGCCAAGAAAAGCAGTTGGTTTTGTTGATGGCACCGGAGACGAAGAGAAGGATGCTTTCTCTGCTCAGTTAGAAGCGAACAGTGAGTTCTTCAAAAACTGAGGACGTCGGGCTCACTGTTAGCTGAAGCCATGTGCTCATTCGTTGCCTTCCTCACTCCAAGAAATTCGATAATTAATCGCTAAAATAATTCCTCACAGCCTATGTGGCTGAATCTCATTGATCTTCCTGGCTTAGCATAGGTTCAGGATAATATTCCCAACCTTCTGGTTGCTTGACTCTTCGCAGGCATCGGAACAGAAACAGAACATCCGCATTTTGTCCAGCATGATGCTGGCCCGAAGCTCTGCCAACACGTTCCTGAGGGGAGCCGTGAACGATGACTGCTGCGCGCGCCCCAAGGACGTCAGAGGGTGTTTCAGATTTGATCTCCGATCTGCGCGAGCGGATTGCCTCACTCGAAACCAGCACGGTGAAGAAAGCCGGCTGTCTGGCATTCGGCGTGCCTGAGATGGATGCGGCTCTACCCGGCGGTGGTCTTGCCCATGGCGCCCTGCATGAGTTTGCCGGAGGCGGATCGGGTACGGTCGATGGTGCGGCCGCCGCGCTCTTTGCAGCGGGCATCGCAGCCAGAACGAAAGGACCGATCGTCTGGTGTCTGACGCGACCGGATCTGTTTTTCCCGGCATTGGCACAGGTTGGTCTGCATTCCGATCGGGTGATTTTTGTCGAGTCCGACAAGGACGACGATGTGCTGGCCAACATGGAGGAGGGGCTCTCCTTCGGCGGTCTTGGTGCGGTCGTCGGCGAACTTGTCCGCCTGCCAATGGTCGGTTCGCGCCGGCTTCAGCTGGCCGCCGAGCGCACTGGGACGATGGCGCTCGCCGTTCGCCGTTGGCGGCGGCAGACGGAAGCCAATGACTTTGGGCAACCGACGGCCTCGACTACACGGTGGCGGGTGAGCGTCATGCCATCGGAGGATTTGCCGGTTCCGGGGGTGGGGCGACCAAGATGGTTTGTGGAGTTGATGCGCGTGAAAGCGGGTGAGTGTGCTGAGTTTCTCGTGAGGGCGTGTGATGACAAGGGTCGTCTCGATTTATCTACCGGATCTGCCGACCGATCGCATTCGCCGGGACGATCCGTCCATTCCGCCTGAACAGGCCATCGCCGTGATCGCCAAAAGCGGCTCGAAACGCTGGGTGTCGGCCGCCGATGCGGCTGCAAGGAAAGCAGGCGTGCGCGTCGGCATGCCGGCTGCGAAAGCACAGGCGCTGTTTCGCGGGCTGATGCTGGTGGACGCAGACCTCAAGACGGACGCCGCGGCGCTGGAGCGGATCACGCTTTGGGCACTGACGCTCTATTCCCCGATCGTTGCCGTCGATGGTGTTGATGGGATTGTCATGGATACCGAAGGCGCCGACCATCTGCAGGGTGGCGAACTACCGATGGTGAGCAAGATCGCTAATCAGTTCCTGGCAAGAAAGCTGACGGCCCGGGTCGCCGTCGCCGATACCTGGGGTGCGGCACATGCCTGCGCCCGCGCCATCAGCCGTGAAACTGTCATCGTACCGATCGGTCAGACCGTCCGCGCTGTCGAGAAACTGCCGATTTCGCTACTGCGTCTCCCACCCAAGATCATTGGTGATTTGCGGACCCTCGGTTTTCAAACCATCGGCGAGCTTGCCAACACGGCACGCGCGCCCTTGAATCTGCGGTTCGGTCCGGAAATCGGCCGCCGTCTCGATCAGATGTTTGGGCGGGCGGCTGAGCCGATCGAGCCGATCCGCACAGCCGAACTGATCGAGGTTGCCCGCTCGTTCGCCGAGCCGATCGGTGCTGCCGAGACCATCAACAAATATGTCGGCCGGCTGATCGTCCAACTGATCCAGGAGCTTCAGAGACAAGGCCTGGGCGTGCGCCGTGCCGATCTGATCGTCGACAAGGTCGATGGCACACGGCAGGCGATCCGTGCCGGCACGGTCAAGCCGGCCCGGGACGTCGCCTGGTTGACCAAGCTGTTTCGTGATCGGACCGAAAAGATCGAGCCGGGCTTTGGCATCGAGAAACTGACCCTGGTTGCTGTGATCGCCGAGCCGCTTGAAGAGACGCAGAAATCGTCCTCGCTGGTGGAGGAGGAGGTCACCGATGTTTCGCCGCTGATCGACATCTATGGGAACCGCGGCCACAAGGTCTATCGTCTTGCGCCAATGGCGTCCGACGTTCCCGAGCGTTCCGTCCAGCGCATCAGCGCTGTTGCCGATCCGATCGCAATCGCATGGGTCGGACACTGGCGCAGGCCTGTGCGGTTACTGCCGCGGCCGGAACTGATCACTGCCATCGCACTGATGCCCGACTATCCGCCTGCCTCGATCACCTGGCGCGGCAAACGCCGCAAGGTCAAGCGCGCCGATGGCCCCGAGCGGATCTTTGGAGAGTGGTGGCAACGCGACAGCGAAATGGAGGCGGTGCGCGATTATTTTGTTATCGAGGACGAGAGCGGCGAACGGCTGTGGGTGTTTCGCTCCGGCGATGGCGTCGATCCCGAAACCGGCAGCCACCGGTGGTTCTGCCACGGGATTTTCGCATGAGGAGATATGCCGAGCTGCAGGTGACGACGCATTTTTCCTTCCTGCGCGGGGCGAGCTCGGCGCAGGAACTGTTCGAAACCGCTGCGGCGCTTGGCATCGATGCCGTCGGCGTCGTCGATCGTAACTCGCTGGCCGGTATCATCCGTGCGCTTGAGGCCTCGCGTGGCACGGGACTGCGTCTGGTCGTCGGCTGTCGTCTCGACCTTGCCGACGGCATGTCCATACTGGTCTATCCGATCGACCGGGCCGCCTATTCCCGGCTGACCCGGCTGATCACGCTCGGCAAATCGCGCGGTGGCAAGAACAACTGCATCCTGCACTGGGATGACGTCATCACCTATTCCGAAGGGATGATAGGTATCCTCGTCTCCGACCTTGGCGACGATGTCTGTGCCGTGCGCTTGAGGAAGATGGCCGAAGTCTTTGCCGAACGCGCATATGTGTCTTTGTGCCTGCGTCGGCGGCCAAACGACCAGATGCGGCTCTATGAGATTTCCAATCTAGCGACGCGGTTCAAGGTGAAGACGGTCGTTACCAATGATGTGCTGTTTCATGAAGCGGGCAGGCGTCAGTTGCAGGACATTGTCACCTGTATCCGCACCGGCAAAACCATTGACGATGTCGGTTTCGAGCGTGAGCGCCATGCCGACCGCTATCTGAAACCGCCGGAGGAGATGGAACGGCTTTTCCCGCGTTATCCGGAAGCCTTGGCGCGAACCATGGAGATCGTCCATCGGTGCAAGTTCTCTCTCGAGGAACTGACCTATCAGTACCCGGAGGAAGCGATCGTGCCGGGCATGGATGCCCAGGCATCACTGGAACACTATGTCTGGGAATGCGTGCCGTCCCGTTATCCTGAAGGCCTGCCGCCCGGCGTTCTCAAGACCGTGCGCCACGAGCTCGATCTGATCCGCACCATGAAATACGCCCCCTATTTTTTGACGGTGTTTTCGATCGTGCGCTACGCTCGCAGCCAAGGGATCCTGTGCCAGGGCCGCGGTTCGGCGGCCAACAGTGCTGTTTGCTATATCCTTGGCGTTACATCGATCGACCCTCTCACCAACGATCTTCTGTTCGAGCGCTTCGTCAGCCAGGAGCGCGATGAGCCGCCCGACATCGACGTCGACTTCGAGCATGAGCGACGCGAAGAGGTCATCCAGTGGATCTACCGGACATACGGCCGGGAAAAGGCAGCGCTTTGCGCCACCGTCACCCGGTACCGCGCCAAGGGCGCCATCCGTGACGTCGGCAAGGCGCTCGGCCTGCCGGAGGATGTCATCAAGGCGCTGTCGTCGGGCATGTGGTCCTGGTCGGAAGAAGTGCCCGACCGCAACATCCGCGAGCTCAACCTCAATCCTGACGATCGTCGGCTTGTCCTGACGCTGAAGCTCGCACAGCAGCTGATGGGCGCGCCCCGCCATCTCGGCCAGCATCCGGGCGGCTTTGTGCTGACCCATGACCGGCTCGACGACCTGGTGCCGATCGAGCCGGCAAAGATGAAAGACCGGCAGATCATTGAGTGGGACAAGGATGATGTCGAAGCACTGAAGTTTATGAAGGTCGATATTCTGGCGCTCGGCATGTTGACGTGCATGGCAAAGGCTTTCGAACTTATCCGTGAGCATAAGCACCGCGATCTCGACCTCTCCAGTATCGAGCAGGAGGATCAGGCGACATATGCGATGATCCGCAGGGCCGACACGCTCGGCACCTTCCAGATCGAAAGCCGCGCCCAGATGGCCATGTTGCCGCGCTTGAAACCACGGACGTTTTACGATCTCGTTGTCCAGGTGGCGATCGTCCGACCGGGCCCTATTCAGGGGGACATGGTCCATCCTTATCTGCGTCGGCGCGAGGGCAAGGAGGATGTCGTTTATCCGACGCCGGAACTGGAGGCCGTTCTCGGCAAGACGCTCGGCGTGCCGCTGTTCCAAGAGTCTGCCATGCGGGTAGCGATGGTCTGCGCTGGCTTTACCGGTGGCGAGGCCGATCAGCTGCGCAAGTCCATGGCCACATTCAAATTTACCGGTGGCGTCAGCAAGTTCAAGGACAAGCTGGTCTCCGGTATGGTGAAGAACGGCTATACGCCGGAATTTGCCGAAAAGACGTTTTCGCAGCTTGAGGGCTTTGGCAGCTATGGTTTCCCGGAAAGCCATGCGGCATCCTTCGCACTGATCGCCTATGCGTCGAACTTCATCAAATGCCACTATCCTGAAGCGTTCTGTGCGGCCCTGATCAACTCCCAGCCCATGGGCTTTTATGCGCCGGCCCAAATCGTTGGCGATGCCCGCGCCCATGGCGTCGAGGTCCGACCCGTCTGCATCAATCGATCCCGCTGGGACTGCACGCTTGAGCGCATCGGCAACACCGAGCGTCACGCGGTAAGGCTGGGTTTTCGCCGGGTGAAGGGACTGGCGGTCACTGACGCGGCCCGCATCGTTGCGGCGCGCATGAACAGCGACTTTGTTTCCGTCGATGACATGTGGCGGCGCTCCGGCGTGCCGACGGAAGCGCTCGTCCAACTCGCAAAAGCGGACGCATTCCGGCCGTCCCTGAAGCTTGAGCGCCGTGATGCGCTCTGGGCCATCAAGGCACTGCGGGATGAGCCGCTACCGCTGTTTACCGCAGCGGCCGAGCGCGAGATGGCGACGATCGCCGAGCAGAATGAGCCCGAGGTCGCCCTTCGACAGATGACCGAGGGTCACAATGTTATCGAGGACTATGGCCATACAGGTCTGACATTGCGACAGCATCCGATCGCGTTTCTCCGCAAGGATCTTGCGGCCCGCAACATCATCACCTGTGCCCAAGCAATGAACGCTCGCGACGGCCGCTCGGTCTACACCGCCGGCCTCGTCCTGGTGCGGCAAAAGCCGGGATCTGCCAAAGGCGTGATGTTCATCACAATCGAGGACGAGACCGGGCCCGCCAACATCGTCGTCTGGCCCTCGCTGTTCGAAAAACGCCGTCGTATCGTGCTCGGCTCCAGCATGATGGCGATCAATGGACGCATCCAACGCGAAGGTGAGGTCGTCCATCTGGTCGCCCAGCAACTGTTCGATTTGACCGCTGATCTGTCAGGCCTGGCCGACCGGGATGCCGAGTTCAAGATGCCGGCCGGCAGGGGAGACGAGTTTGCTCATGGTGGTGGGCCGGATCCACGCGACAAGCCCAAGCCCGTTGTGACCCCGCGCGACATGTTCGTGCGCGATCTTCATATTGATACGTTGAAGGTGAAGGCACGGAATTTTCAGTGACAATATCGCGGGGATATGAGCTCAACGCATAGCTCTCGTCACTTAGACAGACATTGGCAAGCTATGACCCGCAAAAAGCCGAGAGTGGCCACGCCACGCCGCAGGAGACTGCTCGATTTTAAGGCAAGTGGTGCATCCGGGCGATGCAGCCTGTTCGCCCATGGTGCATTGCAGTAACTATTTTACTTTACAATTGAGAATGATTTTGTGAAGTTAAGGCATCTGATCATTTTCGATAGGGCCGAAGACATTGTCGAACCTCCGTTTTGCCACCCGCCTCAACTCCTTCGCTTCCAATCCTGCCGGAGAATGGCCGGACCTGAAGGGCAAGCCGACGGTCCTGCAGATGGCGGCGCGTGCCGCCAAGGTCGATGGCTTGACGGATCTGGACCTCAATTATCCCGATCACGTCGGTGAAAAGCCTGCAGAACTGAAGCGTAAGCTGGAAGATATGGGCCTGGCAATCAACGGTTTTGCCATGCGCTATTACACCAATCCGGCTTTCAAGCTCGGCGCCTTCACGCATCCCGACGAATCTGTTCGCCGTGAAGCGATCGACCTGACCAAGGCCGGCATCGATGCCGCCCGCGAAGCAGGTTCCAACCTGATGACCATCTGGCTCGGCCAGGACGGTTTCGATTATGCCTTCCAGGCGGACTATGATCGCATGTGGCAACACGAAATCGACGGAATTCGTGAAGTTTGCGAGCATGACGCCGACTGCATGATCTCAATCGAATACAAGCCCAACGAGCCGCGCTCCTACAGCTTGATGCCGGACTGCGCCACTACGCTTCTGGCCATCAAGGAAGCGGGCTGTGCCAACCTCGGCGTCACGCTCGATTTCGCGCATGTGCTTTATGCCGACGAACAGCCGGCTTTCGCCGCTGCCATGATCGCCCGCCACAGCCGTCTGCTCGGCGTTCACCTCAATGACGGTTATGCCAAGCGCGATGACGGTCTGATGGTCGGTGCGGTGCACTCGATTCAGACCATCGAGCTGCTGCGCCAGATCCGTCGTGACGGTTACGATGGCGCGATCTATTTCGACACCTTCCCGGACATGACCGGCCTCGATCCGGTTCATGAATGCGAAGTCAACATTCAGACCGTCAAGCGCATGCTGAAGGTCGTCGATCGTCTCGAAGGCGACAACCGCCTCGGCAGCGCGATCGACCGTCAGGATGCCGTCACCGCGCAGTCGATCATTCAGGAGGCAATGCTCGGCGACGTCGCTTGAAGAAGCTCCAAGAGACATCTTCTATTCCAACAACCACACCTGGGAGGATACCATGAACAGACACCTGAAATCCGCGTTTGCCGGCATGGCGCTGGCGCTGATGGCAAGCGCGGCCTTCGCGCAGGAGCTTGCACCGCTCAACTCGGATACCGAAAAGGACCGGGTTGACTGGTCGCAGCTTGAAGCGAAGTACGGCGTGTTTCCGAAAATTCCGGAGGGCACGCGCGCCGGTGGCGTTTCCAAGACGCTCACCAACGAATACTGGCGTTCGCTCGGCGAAGGTTACGAGAAGTTCGGTGAGAAGGCCGGCGCGACCGTCGCCTATCAGGCTGCACAGAGCGAAGGCGATCAGCTGGGTCAGTTGACGATTGCCGAAGGCATGGTCACCACCGGCTTCAACGTCATTCTCGTGTCGCCGCAGACAGACGCCAACCTGCAGCCGGTCATGGAACAGGCCAAGGAAGCCAACATCCCCGTCGTCAACGTCAACGATGCCGTCGTGCCGCAGGCCGAGCACTATGTCGGCAACGTCCAGCGCGACAATGGTGTGCGTGTTGCCAAGTGGTTCATCGACAACCGTCCGGAAGGCGGCAAGGTCGCCATCATCGAAGGCCAGGCCGGCGTGTTTGCCGCTGTCCAGCGCACGGCGGGCTTCAAGTCCACGATCGGTGAGGACGCCAAGTTCCAGGTCGTTGCCAGCGTTCCGTGTAACTGGGATCGCCAGCAGTCCTACGATGCCGCCACCAACATTCTGCAGCAGAACCCCGATCTCGTCGGCTTCTATTGCAACAATGACGGCATGGCACTCGGCGTCATCGAGGCGGTCAAGGCTGCCGGCCTGCTCGGCAAGGTCGCCGTGTTCGGCACGGATGGAATTTCCGACGCCTACAAGTCGATCGAGGCCGGCGAGCTGACCGGTACGGTCGACAGCTTCCCGATCCTGACCGGTGAAGTGGCGATGGAAACGGCACTTCGTCTCGTCGCAGGCCAGAAGGTGGCGCGTGTCGTCGCCACGCCGCAGGCGCTGATCACCAAGGACAACCTTGCCAAGTACAAGGGCGACGGCGTCGATGTCCGCGCCGTGCTGATGAAGGATGCTGCGTCCGCGCAGTAATCGCAACAGGAGCCGGTCCTCCCGAGACCGGCTCCCCTCCTTTGATGAAAGCACCGAGATGACGACAACGGCTCGCCTCAAGTTCGAGGGCATCACCAAGACCTTTCCAAGCGTCAAGGCGCTTTCGGACGCGACCTTTTCCATAAAGCCCGGTGAAGTTCACGCTCTTCTCGGCGAAAACGGCGCCGGCAAATCGACGCTGCTGCGCATTCTGTCCGGTGTGTCGCGCCAGACCAGTGGCGAGTTTTACGTCGATGGCAAGCTTGCCACCTTCAAGAGCCCCGAGGATGCCCGCCGCGCCGGCATCGCCATGATCCATCAGGAACTGCAGCAGATCCCCAATCTGACTGTCGCGCAGAACATGTTTCTCGGCCATCCGCTGAAGACTGCCGGCGGCTTGCTGGTCAATCGTCGCGAGCAGGAAAAGCGCGCGGCCGCAGCACTTGCCATGATCGATCCGTCGATCGATCCCTCGACGCCGATCAAGAACCTGAAGGTGGCGCAGCGGCAGATCGTCGAGATCGCCCGCGCCCTGCTCGAAAATGCCAGGATCGTCGCAATGGACGAACCGACGTCCAGCCTGACGCCGGCCGAGTTCGAGAGCCTCGCGGCCATCATCGAGAAGATGGCGGCCTCCGGCGTGGCGATCATCTATGTCTCGCACAAGATGGATGAGGTTTTCCGCATCTGCCACCAGGGCACCGTCATGCGTGACGGCAATGTGGTCGGCACGGTCGACCTGCGCACCGCCGCCCAGTCGGACGTGATCGCGATGATGGTCGGCCGCGAGCTGATGCAGGAAGAGCACAATTCCTTTGTGAAGGAGGACGTTCGCGTTGAAGTGCGGGGCCTTTCCTCCGCGGTCACGCATGTCCGCGACGTCTCCTTCACAGTAAGACGCGGCGAAGTCGTCGGCATTGCCGGTCTGGTAGGCTCCGGCCGTACCGAGCTTCTGCGTCTTCTGGCCGGCGTCGACAAGATCGGATCCGGCGAGATCAGCATCGACGGCCGTGCGCTGAAGCTGACAAACCCGCGCTCCGCCATCTCTGCCGGGATCGGTCTGTTGCCGGAAGAGCGCAAGCGCGAGGGCATCATTCCCATGCGCCCGGTGTCGCTGAACATGGCGCTGCCGTCCTTGCGGAAATTCGCAAAGGTCGGCGTCGTTCGCCATTCGACGGTTAACAATACTGCCGAAACATTGCTGAAGCGGGTCAACCTGCGGCCGTTCCAGATCGATCGTCCGATCAAGCTGTTCAGCGGTGGCAACCAGCAGAAGGCGATCATCGCCCGCTGGCTGGCCGCCGGATCTGAAATCCTGCTGTTCGACGAACCGACACGCGGCATCGATGTCGGTGCCAAGTCCGAAATCTACCATCTGATCGAAAACCTCGCCGCCGAAGGCAAGTCCGTCATCGTCGTCTCCTCGGAACTTCCCGAGGTTATCCGGCTGTCGGACCGGGTCATCGTCATGCGCAACGGCCGCATCGCCGCCCAGCTGGAACGACACGAGCTGACGGAACAGGCCATCGTCTCGCACGCCGTCGGCGATGCCGAGCCAAATACCCATTCCTCGACGCAGGAGCACACCCATGTCTGATATCGCCGCCGAAACGCCCAAGCGTTCCTCGAAACTTTTCAGCTCGTTCTCGCTGCGTGATGCCGGTACGCTCATCGGCCTGATCATCATCATGGCCGTGTTTGCGGCGCTGGTGCCGGGCTTCCTGTCCGAGCGCAACCTCATCAACATCCTGCAGCAGTCGAGCATCAATGCCTGCATCGCGCTCGGCATGACGCTGGTCATCATTTCCGGTGGTATCGACCTCTCGGTCGGCCCGACGGCTGCGATTTCCGCCGTGCTGACGGCTGCTCTTCTGGTGACGGGCGTGCCCGTGCCGGTGGCGCTTCTTGCCGGTCTCGGCATTGGTGCCTTCTGCGGTCTCGTCAACGGCGTGCTGGTCGCCTATGTCGGCCTTCAGCCGTTTATCGTCACGCTCGGAACGCTCAGCACTTACCGCGCCATCGCGTTGATCTATACGGGTGGCAATCCGGTTCTCGGTGTGCCGCAGAGCTTCCGGTCATTGTTCAATGGCAATGTTGCCGGCATTCCGAACTCGGTCATCATCGTTGCGGTTGTAGCCTTCGGAGCCTGGGTCCTGCTCAAGAAGACGCCGATTGGTGAATATCTGCTCGCCGTCGGCGGCAATGAAGAAGCCTCCTATGTGGCCGGTGTGCCGATCGCGCTCACCAAGATCACTGCCTATGTGATCTCCGGTGTTCTGGCGGCGCTTGCATCCTTCATCCTGATCGGTCGCCTCGGTGCGGCAGAGCCTATCCTCGGCAATCTGTGGGAACTCGATGCGATTGCAGCTGCCGCCATCGGTGGTGCGTCGCTGATGGGCGGCAAGGGATCGATCGTCGGCACCATCCTCGGCGCCATCATTCTGGGTGCCATGCGCAACGGTTTGACGTTGATGAACGTTCAGGCTTTCTATCAACTTCTCGCAACCGGCCTTATAATTCTTGTCGCAATGATGATTGATCGCGCGACAAGGGGACGGGGATGAATTCCGACAACATGGATCCGAAGGCAGTCGGCCCGCGCATTCGCATGCGCTTGCCACTGCTGACGCCGCTGGAAGCAAGGGTGGTCGAGACCGTCTTTGCACTGCGCAGCTTCAACGACGACACGTCGCTGAAGGAAATCGCAACCGATGCCGGCGTCTCGGAAGCCATGGTCGTGAAGATCACCAAGAAACTGGGATTCGCGGGCTATCGCGAATTCCGCAATGCGGTTTCCCAGTATAACCGTTTGCCGACGGCCGAAATGCACCAGGAACTGTCCATCGAGGACACGTCCCAGGAAATCATCCAGAAAGTGTTCCGGACTTCGATCCAGGCGCTGGAAGAAACACTGTCGATCATGGATGTCAAAGCGTTCGATCGTGCTGCCGACCTGATCCATGGTGCCCGACAGCGTGATTTCTATGGTGTCGGCGGTTCGGCGCAGATCGCCCGCGATGCGGCCCACAAGTTTCTGAGGATCGGCGTGCGCGCCAGCGTCTATGACGATTCCCACATGATGCTGATGTCCGCGTCGCTGCTCGGCAATGACGATATTGCCGTTGGGTTTTCGCATTCCGGCAATACGATGGCGGTTATCGAGGCGATGCAGATCGCCAGACGCAATGGCGCCCGCACGATCGCGATCACCAATTACAATGAATCGCCGCTGGCGCAGCATGCCGACGTCGTTCTCTGTTCGACAGCGCAGGGTTCGCCGCTGATGGGCGAGAATGCGGCCGCCCGCATCGCCCAGCTCAATATTCTCGACGCGGTATTCGTGGCTGTTGCGCAGCGCGATTACACCGCCGCCGAAAACCATCTTGAAAAGACCATGGCGGCCGTAGCCTCCAAACGGAAAGACAAATTCCTATGACTGCATCCACCCCCGCCGTCGTCGTCTTCGGCAGCCTGCATTACGACATCATCGTCAAAGGTCCGGCGCGCCCGCGCAAGGGCGAGACGGTGACCGGTTCCGCCTGGAACCCGGCCTGCGGCGGCAAGGGCGGAAACCAGGCTGTGTCTGCCGCGAAGGCCGGCGTGCGTTCTGCGATGATCGGTGCCGTGGGTGACGATGATTTTGGCGGTACACTGACCGCCAATCTTGCCGCAAACGCGGTCGAACTGGATCATGTCAGGGTGATCGAAGGCGCCGCTTCCGGCATGAGCGTGGCAATTTTCGATTCCGAAGGCGATTATGGCGCCGTCATCGTCTCGGGCAGCAATCTCCAGCTCGGGCAAACCGATGTGCAGCAGGCGGCATCGCTTTTTCAGGCGGGCAATATCCTCGTCCTGCAGAACGAAGTGCCGGATCCGGCAAATGTGCTTGCTGCCTCAGCGATGAAAAAAGCAGGCGGCAAGGTTGTTCTGAATGCCGCGCCGGTGAGGGATCTGTCGCCTGAACTGGCAGGGTTGATCGACATTCTGGTCGTCAATGCGGTCGAGGCGGAAGCGCTGGCCGGTGGTGCCGAGGTCGATACGCTCGACGATGCGATCGCGGCAGCACGCGTTCTTGCAAAGTCCTTCCCGGTGGCGGTCGTCACAGCCGGCGGTGCAGGCGTTGCCTATGCAACGCGCGACGGCGAAGAGGCGACGATCCCGGCGATCAAGATCAAACTCGTCAGCACGCATGGCGCAGGTGATGAGTTTATCGGCGTATTGGCGGCGCAATTGCTGCAGGGTGAGGGTATGAAGGCAGCGCTTTCTGCGGCCAACCAAGCCGCTGCGATCCTTGTGAGCTCTCTGCGTTGAAACTTCTCTGGTCAACAGACAGATAGAGAGCGACTGTCAACATCGTGGGGCATCATTCACCTGCGGACCAGGCGGTTTGCCGTTGATGTTGGCGTTGCCGGTGGAGATTGAGCCGGCATGCGATTGGACGTCATATCGGGTCTGCGGACGCAATGTTATCGCGCATGTTTGAAAGTCAGCTAAATATGCGTCGGGCGGGACCGCCTTACACAGCTGCTAAACGACATGAGCGAAACCATCAGAGCGGCTCAGCGAAATGCGGCTATGGTTGTGGCCCATTGGGATGACATTTAGGCCTCCTCCCCCAACCCTCGCCTACGCCTATCTCGTCACCGCAGGATTTTGCCGA
This sequence comes from Endobacterium panacihumi, assembly GCF_050847465.1. Classification (NCBI taxonomy): domain Bacteria; kingdom Pseudomonadati; phylum Pseudomonadota; class Alphaproteobacteria; order Hyphomicrobiales; family Rhizobiaceae; genus Endobacterium; species Endobacterium panacihumi. Next base: position 216,352 of record NZ_JBOZRA010000003.1, read on the forward strand.
CCGGAGTTTCAATACCCAAGGCCGCAGATCTTGATGATCTGCATACTGCAATGAACGATTGGGTAGTCTCTCGGATCGCATTTGCTCTAATTCGCGGGGTTGTGTCCTTGGAAGTCCTGTTCAGTGGAACCCAAATTAATCCGCAGATGAGAAATGACGAGTCGCCGGTGCGTATCCCTTCAAGACCCTAACTGATCCGTTCTCCCCAGCAAGCGGCTTTGAAGAAGCAAGGCAGGCGACAACAAGCCGCTTGTCTCTCGGTTTCCTAGCCTGCCGTCCGCTGACAAGGACTCTGTCATTAAACGCAATGACCGACATCAGACTGAACGAACGAACCGTTCGGTCGTGCGCATTGTCCTAAGCAAAGTCCCCGATTCGGCCTGCTCGGAAGACGATCTCGGGTTCTCCCTCTTCGCCCACAACTGGATCGCCTTGGCGTTTCCATACAGCGACGCCCGCGTGCCGGGTAGCAAGATCCTTAGCTTCCTCAATGGCGGCATCCTCGGTCGCGGCAGGGCGAGGATCGAATGCTGGCACTGGTTGGCCGCGGTCGTCGAGATCGAATGCAAGGACATAGATTGATATAAAGGTTCCGGGCATTCAGTGTGCTCCTTGATAGGGGAGGAACGTCCTGCGACATTCCCACTCGCCCGCTAAGCTACGTGTTATCCGCCAATCGCTGCTGTCGGTTGACATCGGTCATCGCGTTCTGCTGATCGAGGAGGTATCGCTCCACGTCTCCACCACAAGCCTCCTTGATCTCGGCCACCGTGAACCCTTCTGCTTCTGCAGACTCCACCAAGATTTTCGCCTGATCGCGAAAGTCTGCCTTGTTCTCATGCTGGCCCGGGTCGCGAATGATTTCCTGCACGCGATCGTCCAGCCAATCCGTGATACCAACCATTTTTCATTTCCCTTTCAGCTTCAGTTTGCCGCCAGACGTGCTGCGTTTGTTTTCCTCTCGAGGGGTTAAGGTGCCAAGCATTCGTCACAAATGCCGCAGCCGTCTTCATCCATGGCGGAGTTGGGACGTTGGCGACAGCAGCAAAGGCAAATACCCATCTCGTGTTGAGTGGTGTGTGCCGGAGGCAAAATCTCAATATCGGCGTCCGAAAACATCTCGGTCATTCCATCATCCATTCCGATGCTCCCAAAGCGAAGATCGCGACTCGAAATAGGACCGGATTTTCAGCGAACAAGATGATTTCAGGGAGCTGGAAAAATTTTCGAGCGGGGTCTTGAACGACAAAATCTCAAAAACCAAATCGGTCGACGCCGACGGCCCAATGAGGGGGTCGGCTTACCGAGGAGGCGGATTTCCCCGCTTTCTTCCATGTTGCTTTACGGAGGATATGGTTATGAGAACTGAACTTGATTTTGCCCCGCTCTATCGTTCGAGCATCGGCTTCGACCGCGTGTTGAATCTGCTCTGCAATACGCAGCGTCTTAACGCAATCGAGACCTGGCCGGCCTATGACATCGTCAAGACTGGTGAAGACGATTACCGCATCACGATGGCGGTGGCAGGCTTTGGCGAAGGCGATCTCGATATCACTCAGGAGCGCAATGTCCTGGTGGTCAAAGGCGGGAAGGCTGAAGAACTGCAGGGCGAATATCTCCACCGCGGCATCGCCGGTCGTTCCTTCGAGCGCAAGTTTGAGCTTGCGGATCATGTGAGGGTGGAAGGGGCCGATCTAAAGAATGGCCTGCTGACGATTGCCTTGAAGCGCGAGGTGCCCGAAGCCATGAAGCCGCGCAAGATCGAAATCGGCGTCGCTTCAGCCGCCGGAGAGCCGCTCCGGCTTGAAGCTGACCGCAAGGTCGCCTGACCCGAACACCCAGGAAGAATTAGCGATTGCTATCAGCCGGCCCGATCCAGGGCCGGCTTCAGTTATCAGTCGATATCGAGCAAACGAAGGAGGTTGCCATGTTGCTCGCTCAATTCGACAAGCCCGTCTACGCACAGCGCCGGTATTTCGTGCAGGAGATCACCGGACTGGATGACGTATTCGATTTTCTTGATGAGTGGCCCAAGGAGAAGCGCAATCTCGCTTACGAGACCCTTGTTCGATACTGTCGTGAGGCGGCGAACGGTCATTGGCCGATCGGCGCGGTCCGAGAGAACTTTCGAATTTTTCTGAAGCAGAACGGCAAGCTTGCCGAGCTGGAAGACGTCCCGCCTCATCTACGGCGTGATACGAGCGCGAAGTTCGGCGGGGCGTAACAGCCAGAAAAGCTGCGACAGTTTCAAAGCTAGCGGCCGGCGTAGATCCGGTGCATTGTCTCTGCAGCGGCCTGTTCAACTGGAATTTCGAAGAAAATCTCCGGGTTGCTCGCCAACGCCTGAAACGTTCGCTCGATCAAGTCATCTTTCTCGGGGCCAGCGAGATGATAGCGTGCCGCATAGCGGCCCAGCAGCGTCCTCAGTATGCGCATGTCGCTCGTGGAAAGACCCCGGCTTCTGCTATCCATGTCTTCCTCCCTGATTTCACCGGTCTCGAAGGTCGGCCGATGCCAGCGCCTTCGATTATTCCGATAAGGCCCGAGATAATTTCAGAGGTGTCTGACATCAAGGAGCCGGCGCAGATGTAGGCTGCCGTTGGGCGACAAAGCTGACCGTCACCTTGATTATCATCCCCTAAAACACACCTATCGCCGTGAAGCTCTTGTCTTTGGAGGAAAGATGGTAGCGGAACCGTATACGGCCGACGACCCCGAAACCCGCCTAGCGTTGTTTGACTTTGCCTTCGAGAATGCTCCGATCGGGATCGCTCTGGTCGATCTTGAGGGACACATCATTCGCGGTAACGCGGCGTTTGCCAAGCTTCTGTCGCTTCCGCTCGAAAAGGTGCTCGGAACGCATTTCAGGGACTTCACCCATCCAGAGGATATCGAAGCGGACCTCATCCTGTTTCGGCAGGTCTTGCAGGGAAGGCGGGACGGCTACACGATCGAGAAGCGTTATCTCCGCCCATTCGGCGAGATCGTTCACGTCCTGATCCATGTTGCCGCGATGCGCGATGCTGCGGGCAAGGTCGTGCGCTTCATATCGCAGATCGAGGATATCACCCGCCACAAGGAGCATGAGCGTCAGCTCGCCGAGCGAGCAGCGCAGCTCGAGTTGGCGCTGGAAGCCGTCCGTGGTGGCTTCTGGCAAATGGATATCCTCACAGGCAAATTCGAGACGTCCGATCGACTGGCTCAGTTTATTGGAGGGCCGACAGCAGCACGGCTCGATCTCGAGCGCTATGTCAACAGGGTCAACGTGAACGATGGCGCCCAGGCCGATCTGACGCCGCTAATTGCCGGAAAGCTCGATCAGAATGTTGCCGAGTATCGTCTCGACACCGTTCAGGGCGAACGCTGGATGCGTTGTGATCGGCGGCTTTTGCGTGACAGCGACGGCCATCCGATCAAGATTGTCGGGATGGCAATCGACTTCACCGAAGACCGACGCCGGATCGAGATGCTGGAAGAGACGGCGCGCACAGACGCGTTGACTGGGCTGCTGAACCGGCGTGGGCTGTCGATTGAATTCGCGGCTTTGCAGTCTGCCGATGGCTTTTCTGTCCTTGCGCTCGACCTCGACGGGTTCAAGGAGGTGAACGATGCTCACGGCCATGCGATGGGAGATCTCGTCCTGCAGACTGCAGCTGCGCGCTTGACCTCAGCCGTCAGGGACCATGATCTCGTTGCACGGACAGGTGGCGATGAATTCGTCGTGGTCGTCGCGGGCGATCGTTCCGCGGGGGAGGCTGCCGCGAAACGGATACTCATGCGGATGAGGGAGCCCATTGCGATCGCCGATGAAATCGCTGATGTCCGCGCGAGCATTGGGGAAATTTGGGCGGGCGAAAAGCGTGATATGTCCGAGCTTCTCAAGGAGGCAGACGCGCTTCTTTACGATGCGAAAGCCGCCGGCAAGGATGCCGTCAGATTTCAGTCGGCTTCCGGCGCGATGCGTTGACGTGGATCAGTATCTTCCCCTTGGCCGCCAAACGTCTCCGCTTGATTGGGAGTCGGTTCCAGTGCGTGAGGGACAGACCTAGATCGCTGTGCCCGGCGGGCTGTAAGATCGTTGTATCGAGACCTGAGCTCTGACATTTCGTACTCGCCGCTGATCCAGAGATCGACCAAGGCAAGAAATTCGGGGTCACTGTCGATAGGCATTCCCCGCAACAGTGCCTTGGTGCGCACCCGATCAAAAATCGTTCGCCGTCTGTCGCTGTCGATCGACAACCTACATCTCCGGTGGTGTTGAAAGCGTCTAGAGGAAGACCGAGAGACCTTCCGTATTGACGACATAGATGAACTCCTCCCATGCCTCATGGGCAGAAGCGAAAGATTCAATCCATTCCGTGAGCTGGTCTTCTAGGCTGGTTACCTCCATCCGCCAATCATCACTGCCTGAAGGGCGGAAGATTTCCACAACGACGGTGATTCCGTTCTCTGTATACCGGCCGGAGAATTCTGAGCGTTCGGACAGCGGCTGATGTTGGTTCATTGGGTCACGGAAAATGTTGGCGCTTATCCAATATTACGTCTGCGCGTCGCGGCCGCAAGACGAATGCCCAGCTCAATCTCAATCTATCGATATACTGGAAGAGCCACATGTCTCGGGTTCGTGCCCGTACAGTGAGCTCAATGGTGGCCGCCGCAGAGACGTTGGCGGTCGAATGGATGAACACATCGCTCAAGCTGCCTGAGCGTCGCGCTTGCCTCAACCACTATCCAGAGCGCAGGAGAGGAAGCTGCCTCATTGATGCCAATGATTCAAGCTGCTTGGTTTCAAACAAGGTTCGCGGGGAGCGTTTCGCTCCCGGCGATGTCGTAGACGGCTGCATCAGACGCGATGCGTAATGGTTTCTGAAACGATGACGTTGCGCTTCGTGCCATACGAACCCCCGAACCATCCCGCAACCGCACCGAGTGCGAGCGCAAGAAAGCCGAGGATCGCACCCGCAGATATGGCAGCAGTTGCGGTCTGGGCAGCCTCGATCGCCTGCTGCTTGGCGGCCTGCACGTTATCCCGATAGGACTTTTCATACTGCTCGACCTGGGTCCGGGCCTGATCGACCGGAATGCCCTGGGCTTTTGCGACGGCGTCGGCTGCGCGAGCGCGGGCCTCCTCGGCCTTCGCCTGATCTCCAGTCACCAGAGCCTGCACGGAGGACACAGCCGCAGTCTGTAATGCCTGGGGGTCATTACCAGTTGAAGACCTGATTTGCTGTTCGATCCCAGCCATCGGATTTGTCGAGTTGGCAAGTGCAGGCGCCGCTGTCGTGGCGGCGGTGGCGGCGGTCTGACCAACGCCCCCGACGACACTTGCAAGACCGCTGAATGCACCGCCCACCAGCGCTCCGACAGAGGTCGTGAGCAGATAGAGCACGACAAGGGTCGTGACCGCCCAGGTGGTCAATCCATGATAGCCCCCCGTCGAGTTGCTTGGTCGGCCTGATAGTCGGCTCGAAACGTAGCCGCCGAGGAACGCTGCAATGATGCCCGCGAGCACGAACCAGATCCCGCCGCCGATGGAAAATGAACTTGCTGTCGGGTTGTCGGACGTCGCTGGGTCGAGGACAGCCGCGCCGATGCCGACGCCGAGAAGATTGAGGAGGAACTGCGCCGCAAGCGCGATTGCCACACCTGCCAAGATCGCGCCCCAGCTCACCTTGTTATATGCCGCCGTCGCGGGTGCGTCGCCCCTTAACGTGTCGTGGAGGGTATAGTGGGGAAGATTGGTTGATACTGGGGTTGTCATGGTAGCCTCCGGCTAATTCATCACGGGTTCGTGAGTGTGGCCACAACTCGCCGGTGGACCACATGTTCCGGATGCGGGGAAATCGGAATGTTTCGGGTGACTTGTTACGATCTCTCCGCGCTTGGTGACGCGGGGGGGCGCATAAGGCGGAGGCTCCCCGGACCGTAGAACTCCATATCCTTAGGGGACCCGCATCCTTGAAGACCCGCGCTAACGCTTGCCATTATTTTCCGCGCAGGCCGAATGCGGAATCCTCTGCCCGAACGGAGCTGGAACAGTTGATCACGCCGCGAGTTCCTGACGGGCTGACGGCGGCTGATTGCCCTGATGAGATTGAGGCAACGACCGACCGTAAATTGGGAGAGACCGCAGATGAAAGCTCTTACGTGGCATGGTAGCGGCGACATACGCTGCGAAACGGTAGACGACCCGGTAATCCAAGACGATCGCGACGCGATCATCAAGGTGACCAGCTGCGCGATTTGCGGCTCCGATCTGCATCTCTACGGCGGCTTCGTTCCCGGCATGCATGCGGGGGACGTCATGGGCCATGAGACGATGGGTGAGGTCGTTGAAGTCGGCCGCGGCAATTCCAAACTCAAGATCGGCGATCGCGTCGTAGTGCCCTTCACAATTTCCTGCGGTGAGTGCCGGCAGTGCAAATGGGGGCAGTTCTCTCTGTGCGAACGATCGAACCCCGCGGGCGCGGAGCAGGCAAAGCAGATCGGCTATCCGACCGCCGGCCTGTTCGGTTATTCCGAAATGTATGGCCGCTTCCCAGGCGGTCAGGCGCAGTATCTTCGCGTTCCTTATGCCGATGTTGGCCCAATCGTTGTGCCTGACGGCCTGAGCGACGAACAGGTCCTGTTCCTCTCCGATATCTTTCCAACCGGCTACATGGCCGCCGAAAACTGCGACATCAAGCAAGGGCAGACAGTCGCTGTGTTCGGCTGCGGGCCGGTTGGCCTGTTTGCCATCAAATCGGCGTTCCTGTTAGGCGCGGAGCGAGTTATTGCCATCGACACCGTACCGGAGCGACTAGCCCTTGCCCGAGCATCCGGTGCAGAAACGCTCGATTATGCGGATGACGATCTGCAGGAGCGTATTCTCGCCATCACCAATGGGCTTGGACCGGACGCCGTCATCGAGGCAGTCGGGATGGAAAGCCACGGCGCGGGCGGTGTGTTGGAGACCCTCCAGACAAAGCTGACGTCAACCGAACGGCCTTACGCCCTCAGCCAAGCGATCCTCGCCTGCCGGCCTGGCGGGACCGTTTCGCTGCCCGGTGTCTTCGTGGGTCCAGCAGTTCCAGCACCTCTCGGAGCCGTCGTGGGCAAAGGTCTCACGCTGAAGACAGGCCAGACCCATGTTCAACGGTATCTCGAGCCGCTGTTGAACCTGATCGTCGAGGGCAAGATCGATCCGTCTTTCCTGATCACCCACCGCATAGGCCTCGAAGAGGGACCGGAGGCATACAAGACTTTCCGCGACAAAGCAGACGGCTGCGTCAAAGTTGTCATCCGGCCGAATGGATAAGTCGCGGCTTGGCTCAGGGCCTTTCACTTGGCTTACGCATCAAACCCCATTTCGAGAGGTGAGGATCTTGTAGCATCGACGAGATGCTGCCTCTGATGCAAAGAACCACCGAGGCTGGAGGAAACATGTTTCCGTCCGGCCTCGGAGTCAGAAGTATCAAATCATGATCTCGCCGCCGGTGACCGGAATGACAGCGCCTGTCATGTAGCTTCCAAGTTCAGAAGCCAAAAGGACATAGGCCCCTGCGAGTTCGGCAGGCTGGCCAGCGCGGCCGATCAGGGTCTGTTGCCCAAACTTGGCGGCTTTTTCTGCCGGCATGGTAGACGGGATAAGGGGCGTCCAGATCGGGCCGGGGGCGACCGCATTCACGCGAATGCCCTTTTCAGCGAGCATTTCGGCGAGGCCGGCCGTGAAATTGGAAACGGCACCCTTGGTGGATGCATAGGCCAGAAGCTGCGGCGATGGCTGCCGCGACTGAATGGAGGTCGTGTTGATGATTGCACTTCCAGGTTTCATATGCGGGGCGGCGGCCTTTGACAGAAAGAACGGCGCATAGATATTCGTTCGGAACGTCGTGTCCCACTCATCAGCAGATATATCGGCGATATCTCCGTAGGTGCGCTGAAAAGCAGCATTGTTGACCAGAATGTCGATACCGCCGAGCTCATCGACCGCGCGCGCGACCAGCTCCTGGCAACGGTCTTCCGATGTGATGTCTCCGGCAATGACAAGCGCCTTACGGCCGGCGTCCTCGACCCATTTGGCGGTGTCGGCCGCATCATCGTCTTCGTTGAGATAGGAGATCAGAACATCGGCGCCTTCACGCGCGAAAGCAATGGCCACGGCCTTGCCAATTCCCGAATCCGCGCCGGTAATCAGTGCGACCTTGCCTTCGAGTCTTCCATTACCGCGATAGGATTTCTCGCCATGATCTGGGGCCGGTTGCATCGACGCGGTTTTGCCAGGCGGTTGTTGCTGCTGTTCTGGATACGGCGGCGTCGGGCGGCGCTGTTCTTCGGTCATGATCTTCCTCCGTTGAATGACGGAGGCTTAACCGGCTGGAAGGGTAAGCGTTCCGCGATGTGCCGCCGCCAATGCCGCAAACTGCGTGATTTCAATCCCCCTGGATCTCTCGTCTACGTCAGGGCGAAGCTTTAGCCAATTGTGTCGGATTCAGAATGCTCTGGGGAGGATATCAGCGGGCCGCCTCGATCGTCGATGGTCGCAGAGGCGCCGAATATCTCGGACTTGCTTAGCCGGGTCACGGCAAGGTTGCCGATATTTCCGCGATTGTCGAAACCTTAGGCTATTTCCAATGTTGTCAGCTCGAACAAGGGTGATGTCATCGACGGGCAGGCATTCGAGCTGACGACGGAAGATGGCGATATTGCTGACATAGCTCGGTTCAAGGACGTCATGCGTTCGGAGTGATGCGAATTAAATCCAGTACGATATCGGACACTAACATAATCTGAGGAACTATCGCGATCGCCGTAGGTTGGGCGCTTGTCTCCAACCGAAAGGAATTCTCATGTTTATGAGAGTAGACCAGCTCCAGGCGGAGCTGCCCGCGCCGAAAGCCGCGGATCCGAATGCTGCAGCCGCCCTTCAGGAGTTGCTTGGCGGAAAATACGGGGAAATGTCGACGCTGGGGAACTACATGTTCCAGTCGTTTAACTTCCGCTCGAAGTCGAAGCTCAGGCCTTTCTACAGCTTGGTTGCCAGCATCACGGCAGAAGAGCTCGGGCATGTCGAGCTCGTGAGTAACGGCGTCGCGATGCTGAATAATGGGCCTGACATCCCCGACGGTGACGAGGGCGACGGTGGAGACATATCCGGTGCTCCGTTCAAGGATATGGCAGATATCCGTTTGGCCGCGAGTTTTCTGTCGGGCGGCGGCGGCGCGATGCCGATCAACAGCAACGGCCAATCCTGGAACAACGATTTCATCACCACGACTGGCAATGTCGTTCTCGATCTGCTGCACAACTTCCACCTGGAATGCGGCGCCCGCCTTCATAAGCTGCGGGTCTATGAGACAGTGACCGACCCGACGGGTCGCGAGGTCTGCGGCTATCTTCTTGTTCGCGGGTCGGTTCACGCGCATGCCTACGCGCTGGCGCTGGAGAAAATCACCGGAGTGGACGTGAAGAAATTCCTGCCCACCCCGAATATCCCGCTTGCCAACATTCCCGAATGCCAAAAGTATCTCGACGAAGGATCGCATCGGCGCCTCTATACCTGGAGCCCGAACGACTACAAGGAGATTGCGGGCATCTGGAGCAATGACGAAGTCGCGCTGCCGGGTGATCCTCCAGGCGAACTCGAGGTCGTCGATGGGATGCCAGATGGCGGTAAAATTCAGCAGCTTGTTGGCGTGCCATCCGCTTTCACTCCGGACTATGCTCCCGAGGAAATGTTCGAAATCGCGGAAAAACTTTACAAGAAGTCTCGCTGAGCATTCTAAATTTTCAAAAACTAAGAAAGCCCGCCTCGGCGGACTTTTTGTTATTCAGGCTGCGGGAGCCCCTGTTGGTGCGACCAGGAAGCATTTGGTACACCCAACAAAATCGGCCCTCCGAATAAAACTCAGAGGGCCGATTTTTATGTCAGGTATGGTCATTCGGGACGTTCACGGCTTATTCGGCTTCGTCGTCCCAGGAGCCGCTCGGCGAGGTGGCACGTTTCTCGTCCCATTCAACGCTTGCCTGCGCCCAGTGCTCGTGCTCCTGCCCATCTGGTTTTCCGGCCTGTTCCCAAAGTTCGTATGCCCTTCGGGCAACCCATTCGTCGCGTTCGGTTTCCATGCTTCCTCCCTTAGTTGCAACGGGACCGCGCTTTCCTGCGCGGTCCGTTTACATTACGCGGCCTTCTTCGAGCCCTTGGGGTTCGCGGATGCTTCGCCGAGCTGGGTCAGAATCTGATCGGTCTCGAGCTCTTCCTGCAAGGTGGCATCGAGCAATTCGACGGCTTCGGTCAGGCCAAGCTGTTTCGCCCAGCTTTTCAGCGTACCGTACCGGGCGATCTCGTAGTGTTCGACGGCCTGCGCGGACGAGATCAGGCCAGCGTCCAGGGCAACCGACCCCTTGAACTCGTCCATGATCTCCTCGGCCTCCGAGATAATCCCTTGGATGGCTTCACAAGTCTTGCCGCGTGCCGGCTTGCCGATCAGTTCGAACACCTGCTGGAGCCGTTCGATCTGGCCTTCAGTCTGTTCCTTATGCTTTAGAAAAGCTGCCTTGCCTTCCTCGGACTGTGAGGCGCGCGCCATTTTCGGCAATGCCTTCAGGATCTGCTTCTCGGCGTAGTAGATATCCTTGAGCGTATCGAGGAACAGGTCGTCCAGTGTCTTCTCTGCCATGATAGTTCTCCTGAGTAACGGAAAGCCCGGCATGTCGATACCCGGCCGTTTGCGGGCCGATAACGTGACCTCGCAAGCGTTGTTCCGTCGTAATATGGACGCTGTGCCGACGGTACGCTGTCGTACAAAACCCATTGTCTCTGGTCGTCGCTTAGTCGGATGGCGAAGGGCCGACACGCTGAGCTCGGCCTGTCAAAAAGCGGACGCTTTCCGTTCGGGTGAGGCCTAGACCTCATTCTTTGGTAGCTTGCGTTTGGCGTCACGCAACCCATGCTAAGCCGCTTTCTCAAGCTTTTCGCGATCTTTCTCCGCGACTGCGGGACCGCTGCGGGCGGCGTCGCTGGTCGGATCGGTCTTGTCTTCGGTCATAGTGGGCTCGTCCTCTCGGTCAGATCGTTTTGGACCCCGTTCGTAACCTAGCGCTTTGTATCCTTGCTGCTCTCCGATGGATCGAAATTGATGTCCCAATCCTTTTTGGGGCCTTTATGACCCGGCGGGACCTTATGCTCCGTCGCGTCCTCGGATCCGGTGATTACAGTTGGCTTGGCGCTATGGACGCCAGATGCGTGTGGATCTGCCTGAGATGGCGCGTATTGACCTTTTGCATCGTCTTCCGGGTTGGCCATTTTTTCCTCCATTTAAGTCACTTTGAACGGTCTGCGCTACTTGAGGTCACATCAACGCATCGTGCCCCAGACGAAGCCGATGACAGCGGCGATACCAACCGCAGGCAATGGCCTGCGACGTATGCGCTCCTTCAGGTCCACGAGGAGATCAGAGGCTTGCGCCTTCGCGACACGCACGGTTGCCGACCCAATCTCGCTGGCGCTCTCCCGCAAGCGTCCCACTTCCGCCTTCAGAGCTTCCAGCTCTTCCTGGGAAGATGCGAATGGCGCGTCAGTATGCCCAAGCTCCCTAGTCGCTTTCAGCGCCTTATCGACGAGCGGCGCGTCCGAGCCAAAGCCAACCTCCTGCGAAGGGGACGGCGCGATCCCGGTTGGAATGGAGGTTGTTGTCGCCGTGACCGGGTCGGAAGCCGGGAATGTGGCCTTGAGACCATCTTCGAGTTCAGATCCAACTTCGCGGGACTGCCGGGCTTGTTCTTGTTCAAGAGCCTCAACTGCTGGGGATTTTGACGGGATCATTGATCTCCTCCTGGGTTCCATCCACGAACACTCTCTGAGGTGGAAGGTTCCCTTAGGTTCAATCATCGTCGGCCAACGAAACCAGCCGCTCTACCCCGCGTTTGTAGCTGTGACGTTGGAAACAGGAGAGAGCCTCATGGCCGACGACACCACCACCACCATCCGCGCTACGTTTGATACGCGCGAAGCAGCAGACCTTGCCGTGGAGCACCTGGTTCAGCAACACGGGATTTCGCGCCCGGACATCTTAATCCAGTCTGCGACCGATCGAAGCACAACGGGCTCCAGGCCTTCCGGTGGCGACGCGTCGCACGATTGCGGATCACGCAATGACGCCGCGCTCGAAGGGGAAATCGAGGTCTCGGCTGATATCGCTTCCGACCAGATTGCGGCTGTTCAACGCAGCCTCGGTGACGCGGGCGCGATCCGCGTGTCTGGACGCTGAAAAGTTTTGTGGGGCCGCCATAGTGCCGGCCCCACTCGTTTGCACATCAATGCGTTGAAGATGAAAAACCAGAAACCTCGGTAGTTTATTGCGATCCAACTATGGGTCGTCGGTTCGAATCCGCTCAAGGCGGCGAAATGACACCTGAAATTCTTTGAAGTTCCTCGTCAGATATCGGCCACATTTCGGTCAGGCCATTCGAGCTCAAGACTAGCGTCATCGTCCGATGGTAGGCCTCCCACACGACATCGATCGGATATTCATCGATCTGCAGCTCGAACGTACCAGGCGCATTCGGTTCACGCATGCCTGCAAGCTGGAAAGGTTGAAGGATGGTGATGCTTTTCGTGGTGGTTTTCATGACCGTGATCCTTTTCGACAACACGGACAACCCATCGGGTCGGAGGGGCGATAACAGTAACGAGGCACTGTAGGGTCATCAAAGCCCACGGCTACCAGAGTGGACATGCGACTGATCCCGAAAGGGCGAAAGCACCGCTCCTCGCCTATCGGCCTGCGTTTCTGAGGAGGTCAATTTCCTTGGCGATCGGACCGAGGAGCTTCCGCAATCTATTCTCCTCGACCCGATCGAGCCGAAACCGTATGGCGAAGTCGCTGACGAGAACCATTTTTCCTGTGCTCGGTACCCTGGTTCCGGGAATGCTTGGCTGACGCATGATCATATCCTTTAAGAAGACGGTCTGCTCAACGGAAATCCTGTAAGCTCAGGGAGATGGCACTTGTTTGCGCTTTCGAGTAAGCACTCGCGGCCACTTTCAGAATTCTGGGCCGCAATGCGTCGAAGGAGGTCAGATAGTCGCTCTCGCTGGCATTCCGGTGCGATTTCTCACAGGCGAGTACCTCGGTCGCCAGATAGAACTTTACCTCGAACATTCCGTCATAGCCACTGAATCGGACGCATCGGTTCTTGTTATCAAAACTCCGAGCTTCATTTGGAAACCTGATGCCCATCAACGGCCACCTTCATCCCGCCACCGGTCGATGGCGTCTTCCTTCGACGAGCGTCCGAACCGAGCGCCGACCGTTGAAGGTCGGCTCCGCCGCGTGAGCGCTTCCAAAAGGCTGGCTTTGGTCCTGATCCCATCGCGAAATTCGGAGGTGAGAAAAATCAATGCGTCGCGCTTCATGTCGGAACTCGCCTCGGCTTCCACACCCCGAAGACCGGCGGTCCTCAAGACGTCCCGGATCAGCTTGAAGCCGGCTTTTTCGATCTGCGTGATTGCTGCTGGATTGGAAGACATGCTGTCCTCCTTTGTTGGGGCAAGGTTCTGCACCCTTGGCGACAGCGCCCTGAAGACATGCCGTCACTACACTGTAAGTAGTGTATTTATATTAGTTTACAAGGCTGGGTCGTGGTTATTGATCGCCAGCGAAACCGCGATAAGAAGGAGGCTGGGTCGTTGGTCGCATTCGAATTGCAGCCTCACGCATCTGACCTGCCGGAGAGCAGGTGGGGCTGGGCTTTCAACAACATGGAATTCGCGGGTCTGTCTGTCACCAGCTACCCGGCATTGATGGAAAGCAATGCTGCGAGTTGTTCGAGCTGTTCCGGTAGTGCTGAAGCAGAACCGAGCATGGCTTTCTCAAGCGTCTCTTTGGATGGGTAGACTTCGTGGAAGCTCAGTAGCGTCTTGTCGCCCTGGTCCGAGAAGGACACGGTGGTGACCGCACCTTCTTCGCCTTCGTCGTTAGTCCAGACGATGCGCTCATTCGGCGTCACGTCGAGATACTTGCCGTAGAAAGCCATGGTGTCCGAACCACCGGCGCCGAATTCCAGCCGGTACTTTCCCCCGGTGCGGACGTCCATAGCGCACGATACAAGCGAAACGCCGTAAGCGGATTTCGGTACCCACCAGAGCTGGAAAAGATCAGGCTGACTCCAAGCCCTGTAAACCAAGCTCGGCGGCGCGTTGAAAATCCAGGTTACGACAAGTTCGCAATCTCCTATGCGGCTAACATAGACGCGGTTCTGATTACTACCCGCAAGTTCCGCTTGTCCGTTCATGTCTCCCTTTTTTTATTTCCCGGATAATTTTTGCAGGTGCAATTCAGGCCTCGCGAGCCTTTAAAACCGTACAGTAGCCTTAGGTGCTCGGGAGCTTTCAACCGTCGAGTCCATTGACGCGGTATATATTCCTGCAAACTCAGACGCTTAGACTTTTCTAAAGGAAAACAGTGGCCCGAATCTGTTCAAGAGCTTTCCTATTCGCACGCATCATATGCCGCCTCACGGAACACCGTTTTCGCGCGGAACACCGCCCTTTGGACCATCACGCTTGAGCCCTCTGCTGGATACTTCCAGCTTTACGTCATGTCGCAACTGCACGAAAAAGCCCGCCAAAGGCGGGCCGTTTTATTGTCTCAGCAGTATATTACTTGCCTACGGCTTTCTTGACCACGTCTTTGGCATTCCCTTTGGCCTGCTGCGTGTCGCCCTTGGCTTCCTGAGCAGCGCCTTTAGCCTGAAGCTTATGGCTGCCGGTTGCATCACCAACCGCCTGCTTCGCCTTGCCGGTGAGCTCGTTGGCTTTCCCAGAAACTTTATCAGCGGTAGAACCCATTTTTCGACCTCCTCTTAGGACGGAAACGCACAGACTACCGAGTCGCTATCCGGTCAGAACGCCGGGAAAATCCATCAGTTGACCGCTTCACGATCCGCTTGAGTAGAGAACACTTTAGCCCGCTCTTCGTTCCAGATGGCGAGCCGGAACAGGGCATCAATCTCAAAAGGAAACGCGGCTAATGCTGAACTCTAGCTGCTTTTTTCACGACCTCCTATGAGACGGCGCGCGATTCGCGGCCAAGGTCGCGCCTAAGCTCAATCATCTTAGCTTTTGGGGATGCCCATGTATATCCGTCCGTCAGACGAGGCATGATTTGATGCTGTCCAGCAGTGCTCCCGGCGCATGAGGCTTTGGGATGAAACGCTCAGCGAATGTCAGCTCTTGCTGCTCAAACGACCAGTTACCCGAGGTGAGGATGATCCTTATGGGCGGCCAACGGTCTCGAACCAATTTGGCAAGTTCAACACCTTCGGCCTCGGAAAACAGATCAATGTCGGTGAGAATGCGACGAATATCGGGCTCTGTTTCCAGAACGTCGATCGCTACTGCAGCACTTTCGGCGTCAAATACGTCATATCCCGCCTCTTCAAGTTCCTCGACCAGCAAGAACCGTAAGACAGCGTCGTCCTCAACGACAAGAATGGTCTCAGCACTCGGCATAAGTGGTCATGCCCATCGGTTACTTCGTAGGGTATCATATGCTCAGAACTGGTCGCGGCGATATCGGTTCCCTAGGTGGTCCACAGAGTTGTAACGTACTCGTCAGAATAAATCGTGGATGAAGAGGCACCGACCGGAGCCAACTCCACGGACCAGGTCGGTGTCTAGATGAGGGTGGCATTCAAAGCGAAGCGGTCGATCAGTGATAATCGGCCGCTTCGCGTTTCGAACTCATATCGCTCCGGAGTTTGCTTTCCACAAACAATCACCGCTCAGGCGAGGGCTCGGCGGCTTCGGCCCCTGGTGAAGATCCTTTGGTGGTCGGCTCGGCCGTGACGGTTTCGGCGTGCGACTGTCCAGCCTTGTCTATTCGGGCGAGGTCACGTTCCACGGTTTCACGAGACCCTTCTGCTGGGTCTTGCTCAGGATGATCGTCGGAGCCGGTTGAGGCGTCGCCGCCCATCGCTTTTTCGATACCTCGTTCGGCTTGCCTCTTTAGTTGTTCGCGCGCGCTATCGGCCGTCTCGGGATCTGTCCGCGACGCATCGCTTCCAAGATCTTTTTGTTCGTCAGTCATATTCGGTCTCCTCTTTTCGGATTTAGCGGTCGCTGATGGAAGGAAGATGGAGGATGATCTCGCGCTGGGCTTTTTCATCCAGTGGCTTAACCTGCGCCTCCCAGAACTCCGCTGCCTCCGTAGGCTCGTCCTCCCATTCCCGTGTGCTGACGATATTGTCGTCCACTTTCGCAAGACGGTGCCGGCCAGGCGCAAATACTCCATCGCCAATTTGTGCGAGGTTGTTTCCGTCCCCACTTCGCCGAGCTGATGCTCGACCTCATCACGAGATTGGCCAAGGACCTGTAGAAGGGCCGCGTGTTCTGGTTTCCCTGCTCGATCCTTCAGGAACTCGCCGAGCGGCGTCCTGGTCTCATGTCCTCCGGATGGTTCGTTCCCCATATGGAGGACAACTGTCTCGCCGCCGCTCATGTCCAAAGACCAACGATCGCCGTTGGCGCTTACGGAAAATTCTTTGAGGGGGAAGGCGGTTATGGCAGCCGACTGCTCAAGCGAACGATTTCCGCTCATCTGGGTGGGACGATAGCATATAACTGGACACCGAGCGGAGCTCACGTGACGCTGACCATTGATGGAAACCGTCTCGCCGTCTGAGTTACCATCTAGTCATCATGCTTTCGTCTTGCATCGGCGCCGGCACATGCTGCGATTAAGTGCGGGCGTGACGCTTCAGGGTGAACTCCGTCGGTGAGGGCGTGCTGGCACAGGTCGATGGCGCGCCAATACGTCGGGCCCGACTTGTGGCTGAGTGTTTTTGTTGAGTTTCAGCATTTCCTCCACTTCTCCATTTCGCATCGTCCTACCTAATCCGGTATATGTCGTTGACCAAAAACAACGTTTTTGAGTTCGTGTGGATCGCAGTAAAATAGAAAAGGGGGGCAAAGCCTCGCGATAATCGACACTCAGGGGCGGCAATGCTTCCACAGTATTGCGACCACGTCGATATCCTTGTTTAAATAACGGAATTCGGACTACGATCTTGGGACGATATCGAATGCCGCTAGGAAGATAGTTGTGCTCAAAATATACCCGGATGGCCCCGACGCTGGTTCACTAGACGGTGAGGGTGCTCTTCCAGAAGGCGTCATTTGGATTGATCTGCTAAATCCATCTGCACAGGAAATCGCGTTTGTTGAGCAGAAAGCGAAAGTGCACGTCCCCTCGCGCGAAGACCTCAGTGAGATCGAGGTCTCAAGCAGATTGGCAAAGGAGGGTGACCATCTCTATTTGAGCGCGCCTGTGATCGGCCATGCCACGCTCGAGCACGCTGAATTATCTCCCGCCGGATTCATCGTCGGCAAAGATCTGCTTATCACCATTCGGTTCGAAAACTTGCCCACATTCGATGCGGTAGTGGAGCGACTGCGACACGACAAAATGCTTACGAGCGGATTTGGCGTCTTCATCGCGCTTCTGGAAGCGATTGTCGATCGAGGCGCCGATGTTCTAGAGCATATCGCGACGGCGGTTGACGAGGTTTCGCGGTCTGTCTTCAAGGGAAACCTGAGGGGCTCGATTTCGCCGAGGAGCACAAATCTCACTCTCAGGAATGCCTTGGCAAAGGTCGGTGCTCTGGGCGATCGTTCATCGAAGGCCAGAGACGTCCTGCTGGGGGTTGGCAGGATTGCGGCGTTCACCGTCGATATCTGTCACGAGATGCTGACGGACGAAGCTCGCGATCAGCTGCATGCGGTCACCAAGGATGTCACGTCTCTCAGCGACTACGAGACCCATCTCTCCGATAAGACACAGTTTCTCCTTGATGCCGTTCTCGGATTTATCACCATCGAGCAGAACGATATCTTCAAAGTGCTGACGATTGCCTCTGTTGTCGGCGTTCCACCCACTCTCATGGCGGGCATCTGGGGGATGAATTTCAAATTCATGCCCGAACTTGGCTGGACGTGGGGTTATCCGTTCGCATGGGCGATCATCATTCTCAGTGCGATCGTGCCTCTGCTATGGTTTTGGCGCAAAGGCTGGTTTTAAGCCGGTAAGCGTATCGCCTCAAAGGTTGAGCTTCGAAAAAGCGTAGGCGAGGATAACGGTCACAAGGATCGTGACCAGCAATAGGATCAGGATGTTGGCGGGTTTGAGAACATTTGCAGCACTTTGCTCGATTGGCGGCATAAGAGGCATCAAACCGGGACAGACCGACCGGTGTAAGTTTTAACCCCATGCCTTCCATCTATGATGGCCAGCTCAGTGTGGGCATGAGGACGTGCTGGTGATCAAATTGTCGTTCTGGATATGGCTTGCGATCCTCGCGATACCCGTATTTTCCTTGGTCGCAGCGCAGTGGGATATAAACAATGGCCCATCAATCGGCGGTGGGGGCTATGACCTGGGACCGTTCATTTATTCCTGGTTGCTTATTATCATCACATTCATCTGGTCTCTCTGCGTTCTGGGGGTTGCGATCGTTCGCCGGAGCCGGACCTCACAGCTGACGAACTTTGGCCTGCCGGCAATTGGCGCCATTACATTCGCCATTCTCTTTCTAGTATACCAAAACAACCTTTTCTGAATATTTCGGCTGCTGTCGCGGCGATGGTCAAAGGCTTGACGCTTGATCTGGCACCCCGACGCATTACAGTGAACAACGTGCAGCCCGGCCCGACCGATACTGAAATGAATGCAGGCGCTTTGGAGTACATGTCCGAGCGTAGCCCCATAAAGCGCGTTGCTGGCCCTGGCTCCTCCTACATGACCGGTTCCAGCTTGACGATAAATGGCGGCTGGGTGCTCTAGTGTGCGACGCGCGATGATGAAGGCGATGCAGCCATATCCGTATCGGCCGCATCGCCATGCTTGCCAGAGCCTCTCAGGCTGCCGAGGCATCTGCCAGCTCTGGGGAACCGTCACAGGGTTTAAGGCTTTCTAGCTGGTGTTTTGATGTGCGGTCGCGCGCTTGGAGAATTGGCATGTATCATTTGGGTCGCGTCATCGATCATATTCATCTTCGGGTCTCCGATCTCGAGGCCAGCCGTAGGTTCTATCGCGCGATCTGTGATTCGCTTCATCTTGAAGGCGTTTTCGAAGATGGGGCAGATCACTTTGTGATCGATGAAATCTATGTGGATGCTGCCGATGATTACGTGTCGCGAATCCACTTGGCTTTTCAGGCTCGCTCACGAGAGTACGTGGACGCGTTTTACCGGCTGGCGCTCGAAGCCGGAGGCCGTCCCAATGGAGCGCCCGGCCTGAGGCCATACCACGACAGATACTATGCAGCCTTTGTGCTCGATCCAGATGGGAACAATATTGAAGCCGTCTGTGATGCCCCAAGTTTCCGCAGTGCAGATTCCGTCGTGGTCGAACGAACCTAATCGGTAAACGACCAACAGCTAATTGGCGTGGCTCGGTTAGTCGACACGCTCTGCCCGGAATTTCCTCACCCGGGCAACCGAGCCACACGTCTTGTGTAAACACCACCGCCGCTGCGCGACTGATCCAGAAATAGCCGGCCCGCGCGATGGCTCTTAAGCGCGGACGCCGATAAGACGGGCTGATCGATGTAGAATATCAACACCGACCAGCATTCAATCTTGCCAGCTTCAAAATCTTGGTCGCGATGGAGATCATCCATGCTCCCTGGGACCTAAGACTGGAGGATGATTATCCGATGACGAACTTGCCGCGGTTCTGCTCAATGAACTGATCGAGATTTGTCAGCGGCAAACCCCAGCCACGAACGGCATCAAGATCGACCTGATAGCCCTCGACGTTGTTCCATGTTTCGCTCCTCGCAACCAACGGATTGACGCCTCTTGCTAGCAGTTCGTCCTCGGAAGAGCAGACGGAAGAGACCGGTTTCCCAGTAGCCTTGGCCAACTTGTTCGCGAGTTCAGGCAATGTGATTGTGTCGCCTGCGAGGTCGATCTCATGTCCGTGGAAACGCTCCGGATCGGCAAAGGCTGCGGCGGCAAACGCACCGATGTCGTGCGCTGCAATCCAGTCGAGAGGGGTATCAGGCGCAATCGCAGTATCGAACTGGCCACGTTCGGCCAGTGTGGGATACATTGTCTTCACCATAGGAGGAACGAGATTTTCCATGATCAAAGACGGTTTGAGGATCACCCAATAGGCGAAGCCTGCCGCCTTGACTATCTCGTTCACAGCGGACTTGTTGTTCCAATATAGTGGTTCCCAGCGTCCCTCATCCCACCCGACGAAGTTCTTTTGATCGCCCGCACGCGCCACCGATGTGTGAACAACCACTCGCACGCCAGCGCGGCTTGCAGCCTCGATCAACGTCCTGCCCGTCACGACCTCGGTTTCCGGGTCGCCAGGATGCGAACCCATTTGCATCGAGAAGACGCCATCCACGCCGGCCAACGCGGCATCGAGGCTGGCGATGTCGTTGAAGTCACCCTTCACGACCTCGACGCCCTGTGCCGCTAGCGCTTGTGCCGCAGAGGACTGAGGATCGCGTGTCATAGCGCGAACGGGACGGCCAGCTCGCAAAAGGGCGGCGGCAACAGCGCCGCCTTGTTTACCCGTGGCACCTGTGACGAGGATTGGAGGGTTAGATGAAGCGGGCATAAAAATCCTTTCTTGGAGTTTTAGGGCGTCGTTCGCCGTAGAGGTTCCGACCCAAGATAGGAGCCACAATACGAAACGCAATAGTTTCGGAAAGATTGTGTTTCGTTTTTTATGATCTATATGTTGGCCATGAGCACACAGTCGAACGAACATCAGCGCCGCCTGCCCCCAGCAGACCGAGGGCGCTCTCAGGACAAAAGCCGGGACGACGCCATCATCGAGGCGGCGCTCGAACTCCTCGCAGAGAAGGGCTACCACGGTCTGACAATGACCGACGTTGCGGCGCGGGCAGGCGTATCGAAAGCTACGCTTTACAGACGTTGGACCGCAAAAGCGGATGTTGTTGCCGACGCCGTCGCTACCCTCAGTCCAATGAAGCCACCCAGCTACACCGGTACTTCGCTGCGAGACGATCTGGTCGCTTTGATGGAGCAGGCCGGCAACTGCGATGATCGTCCTGAGATCGCAACTGCGACGTTCGAGATGGCACGGTCGCACCCTGATCTTTATCGAACATTGTCCAATCGTTTCAGCAAGTTTGTCAGAGCGGAACTAGAGTTTCTGGCCAAACGAGCAGCCGATGAGGGGAATCGGCATCTGTCGGAGGTCGCGCTCGACGTTTTGAGTGATACGGTGATAGCGCTTCTTGCCCATAATGGTGGACCGGATGGAAGATCCGTTCCTCGCGAACGTCTGATAACGTTAGTCGATGAAGTGCTAATGGTCCTGATAATGGGGAGACGTGCTGCGGAATAATCGATCACGTTTGCAGCAACTTTCCCTGCTTCCGTTATGGGTGACCGTCCGATTACGACCGCTTCTGTGCAGAGCTGCCGAGATCGCCGGCCTAATCCCGCCCATTCTCAAGAGGAAGCAGTTGCGCATATTTGAGAATTGTTTCGGACAATTTTGAAACTGAGGGGTTGGCGGTTCGTATGCCTTCAAGAGCTGACCAATCCAGGAAGCTGCAAACATACGAGGTCGCAATTTCGCGTTACAAACCGTGTGCTCTTCGGGGTGATCCGACATCCTTCTCAACGACGTGGGTCAGTCTTCCTCTAGCCGTCTCGCATCTGCATCCGCGCAAGCGGCTATGAAATGGGACCGGGAGATTTCGGGATGAACACCGTTGGTGAGGGCGTGCTGACAGAGATCGAAAGCGCGCCAGTATATCGGACCGGACCTATGGGTCAGGTTTTTCATATGCCGCAGGGCGTCCGCGGGACCCGAGATTGTCTTGGTCAAAAGCGGGCCATCGCCGACATAGACGGGGGACTTCCAACGCACTGTGAAGTCGACTGCGACTAATCCCATCGCGTCCTCATGAGGTTGTAGACTGACTGAAGCGAGGTCATGCGGGGAGAAACACTGAAGTG
Organism: Endobacterium panacihumi; assembly: GCF_050847465.1. Lineage (NCBI taxonomy): Bacteria > Pseudomonadati > Pseudomonadota > Alphaproteobacteria > Hyphomicrobiales > Rhizobiaceae > Endobacterium > Endobacterium panacihumi. The sequence continues at coordinate 238,343 of NZ_JBOZRA010000003.1, forward strand.
CTGACCGCCGAAAGCTTCTGGCCCGGAATGTCTACAATTTCTGCTGTTTTTTGAGTTTTCCCGAAGAGGCTCGAAAGAGTCCCTAGCACCTGTTTGACCGCGTCCGAATCGCATCTGTAGAAGATTGTTTGTGCATCCCGCCTGGTTTTTACGAGTTTCGCGCCCCTGAGCTTCCCGAGGTGTTGCGAAAGGGCCGATTGGCTGAGCTCCGTCATGACGGCAAGCGAGCCGACTGAAACCTCCTGCTTGCTCAGGATATTGAGTATCAGCATTCGCTTGTGGTTGGCCATGGCGGACAGCAGTTCGGCCGCCTTCGCCAGGAAGGTCTCCGAGTATATAGTTGTCGGCATTAGTAGCTCCGGGCGCACAACATCCTCCCCATCATGGGACAGGTACGTCTGCGGGATATACGAAAGCGCGATCGGGAACCGCTGTTCCCGAGAATGCCGCAGCGGGGCGGCAAGGTATGCACAGTCTCACCTATCGTGAGCATATGCAACATAAGTGTTTTAGGCTTCTCGTCGGGCTTGGACGTTCCACTTCGCAGTGTCGATGAACGCCTCAGTTTTTGGACCAGCTTGCGAAGCAAAGGCTCGTATCTTTGAGAAGTTCGGTGGTGGGCTGAGTGGCCGACTCTCGTCGACCGCTCAGCGATTCAAAGTGACAGTGGCGGTGGATGCCGCAGCTGTTTTGTCTCACGTTGCTGGAGGCGACGCTTTTCCGAGCTTCACAGACGGCTCGCGGCTCCAGACACGCAGCTTGCCGAGTTCTGCCACGAACGCTGATGGTCCTTCTCCACCGGGCAGCGTAACAACACCTTCGTCCAGTGCGTCCGCAATTCCGGCTTTGGCCAAGAGGGGCAGAGCCGACGGGGCGTAGCCGATGAACTTACAATGCTGGAAAGCGTCGGCGACGAAGTCGCGGGCTGCAGCCTCGTTGACGATATCTTCGATTGCGGCTGCGGATGTTAACAAAGCAACCGCATCGAACAGCACCGATGGGCCGCCATCGATCATATGTTGAGCGTCGATCAGCGTACCGTCGGCCGCTGTCACACCACCGACCTTTGGCGCGATCAGCTCGACGACACCCTTCTCCTTGACAATAGCGTCGCTCAGGCCCTTCAGCAGCTTTACATCGACGCCATCGGTCACAAGGATGCCGAGCTTGCGGCCTTCGAAACGCTTGGGGCCACGTTCGACGATACTGAGCGCCGGCGAAGGCTCCAGATCCTGACGGGTGGGCATGGCGGCGTCCGCCGGCTTCGGCATCGCCTTGAACCCGAGCTTCTGGGCGACGGTCGTTGCCAGCGTCTCATCAATGTTGAGCAGATGCGACACCATCCGCTCCCGGATCACCAATGCCTCGACCTTGCTCAGCTCAAAGGTCAGAGCAGAGGCAATGTGGCGCTGCTCGGCACCAGTCTGGCTGATGTAGAATTGGCGAGCCTGGCTGTAGTGATCGGCAAAGCTCTCCGGCCGCAGCCGCGCCTTGGTGCCCTGTTCCTCGGCTGGAAAATGACGGTAGCCACGTGTTGGCGATTCCCTTGGGCCTTCGCCATGCGAGTTCGGCTGGTAGTTGGTGCGTCCAACCGGATTGCGCATCGCCATATGGCCATCCTGCTGGAAATTGTGCATGGGACACTTCGGCGCGTTGATCGGCAGATGGGTGAAATTCGGTCCGCCCAGCCGTTTTAGCTGCGTGTCGAGATAGGAGAAGTTGCGGCCTTGCAGCAGCGGATCGTTGGAAAAGTCGATGCCCGGCGGCACGTTCTGAGTCATGAAGGCGACCTGCTCGGTTTCGGCAAAGAAGTTGTCCGGCATACGACCGAGCACAAGCCGGCCGATCGGCTGGGGTTTAAGGATTTCTTCCGGGATGATCTTGGTCGGATCAAGCACGTCAAAGTCGAAGCTGTCGGCGAACGCCTGGTCGAAGAGCTGGACCTGCAGCTCCCATTCCGGAAAGTTGCCGGACTGGATCGCATTCCAGAGATCGCGGCGATGGAAATCCGGATCGGCACCGTTGATCTTGACCGCCTCGTTCCAGGCGACCGACTGCAGGCCGAGCTTCGGTTTCCAATGAAACTTGACGAAGGTGGATTCATCCTTGGCGTTGACCAGGCGGAAGGTGTGGACGCCGAACCCTTCCATGAACCGCAACGAGCGTGGGATAGTTCGGTCCGACATGATCCACATGACCATGTTCATGCTTTCCGGTGTCAGGCTGATGAAATCCCAGAAGTTGTCATGCGCCGTTTGCGCCTGCGGGAAAGCCCGATCAGGCTCCTGATTGGCGGCATGGATCAGGTCGGGAAATTTGATGGCATCTTGAATGAAGAAGACAGGAATGTTGTTGCCGACGAGATCCCAGTTGCCCTCTTTCGTGTAGATCTTCACCGCGAAACCGCGCACGTCGCGCGCCAGATCGGCAGAACCCTTGTTGCCGGCGACCGTCGAAAATCGCACGAACGCTGGTGTCTTCTCGCCGGCGCGCTGGAGAAAGTCGGCGCGGGTGTATTTGGCGAAGGACTCGTATGTCTCGAAATAACCGTGAGCTCCATAGCCGCGGGCATGTACAACGCGTTCGGGAATTCGTTCGTGGTCGAAGTGGAACATTTTCTCGCGGAAATGAAAATCATCGACGACCAGCGGGCCGCGCGCGCCGACGCGAAGAGAGTTCTGGTCGTCGGAGACCGGCCCGCCCTGGGCCGTCGTCATTACCGGCGTGTCGCCCCCAGCGATCTGGTGAAGTTCCCCACCGGCACCACGCGTCAGTTTCTGATCGTGAATAGTCGCGGTGACAAGTTTAGGCTCTGCCGACGCGGTCGCTGGTTTTTTGGCCATGGATCAAGCTCCTGGATAGGGATCTGGAAATGGGTGACCTGAAACAAAAAGGCCGCCTCGAAAGGCGGCCTGATTATTCGCGGAGGAGTTTAGCTGGCCTTCTTCAGCGCAGGTTTGGCGGTGGCCGAGGCGTTGCCCGTGCCCTTGGCATTGGCTGTCCCTTCGCCGAGAGCCGTTAGCTTCTGGTCGGTGGCGATTTCTTCCTGCAGGGTGGCATCAAGCAGGGTAACGGCTTCCTTCACGCCGAGCTGCTTGGCCCAGGATTTCAAGGTCCCGTAACGGGCCATCTCATAATGCTCGACGGCTTGAGCCGACGAGATGAGGCCGGCATCGAGCGCTGCGGTGCCCTTGTATTCTTCCATGATCTCCTCGCCCTCGGCGAGGATGCCCTGGATGGCTTCGCAGGTCTTGCCACGGGCCGGCTTGCCGAGTAGCTCGAATATCTGTTCGAGACGTTCGATCTGTCCCTGGGTCTCGTCACGATGCTGCAGGAAGCCGGCCTTGCCTTCTTCAGACTGAGCGGCACGCGCCATCTTCGGCAAGGCCTTCAAGATCTGTTTTTCCGCGAAGTAGATATCCTTGAGAGTGTCAAGGAAGAGGTCGTTCAATGTCTTTTCGGTAGCCATTTGAGTATCCTTAGGTTGAAAATTTATGCAAATGCTAGACGTCGCGCCTGGAACGAACGCGATATGGATCAGCGTGCAGCGCTACGGTAACGGCTGCGTTCTTCTTCAACTTCGTTGGCCTTGTAGGGATCAAGTGTATCGTCGAAGCGGGTCCAGCCGTGTTCGTTATAGGATGCACGACGCTCGGCCGGATCGACCCAGTTTGAACGCTGAAGGATGGCTTCGGCCTCGGGAACAAGCGTGTCGTCGACCTTGGCCGTGACAAGCGAGCCGCCACGGCGGACACCTTCCGCATAGACATGGGCATCGTCTTCAGACACGCCAGAACGCGTCATGGCGCCGATGATACCGCCCGTCGCACCGCCGGCAACCGCACCCGCGACCGCGCCTACTGCGGTTGCCGCCAGCCAACCGGCCGCAACGACCGGCCCAACACCAGGAATGGCCATCAGGCCAAGGCCTGTCAGCAGACCACCTGCACCGCCGACGGCTGCACCGATCCCGGCGCCCGTGCCGGCACCTTCTGTCGCATTCGACGTATCCGCATGGCGGTTGTCGGCGTTGTTGGCAACGATACTGATATCCTTGGACGGAACGCCGGCGGATTCGAGCGCGCTGACCGCGGCGCTAGCGTCGGAATAGTCGTCGAAAAGTCCTGTTACAGTTTTCATGATCAAAATTTCCTGTTGAAACTGTTGAATTATTTGGCGACGACATTGCCTTGATAGTCGAGGGCGACATTGACGGGTTTTCCGTCCTTCATCCCGGCCGCCATCCAGATGCCTTTGTCATCCTTCATCAGGTTCTTGACGTCGGAAAAGCCTGCCTTTTCGAACCGGGATTTCGCCTGGTCCTGTGTGAAGCTGTTGGCGCCCTCGACGGGTGCGGTCGCATTTTTGGACTCAGGCGTTGCTACTGCCGGGGTGTCGCCGCTCGAGTTCGCCGCCGGGGTCGTTTGACCATGCGCAGACAGAGCGGACGCGCTGATGAGCGCCGCGGCAAGGATTATGTTTTTCACTGAGGTTTCCTCTCGTATCGGATCAGTATTCACAGACCCGTGAGCATCTAACCTCCGCCGAGCATATTCGTTCCGAAATAAACCGGGAATTGTGCTTTCAGTCACGCATCCTCAGTGTCGGATACGAAAGGTCATGAATGCGTGGGCTTTAGGTCTCCAAAGGTCACAGCTGTGCTTGCCTAATTCCTGTGAAACGCTAGTTGATCGCGCTGAAAAGAGGCTGCGATGGCGTCACAACATAATAAACCGGTCACTGTTCTCGTCGTTGAAGACGAAGAGTTGATCAGAATGAATGCCCTGGATGTCCTTGATGACGCCGGATTTATTGTTCTCGAAGCGCCTAACGCAGACCTAGCTGTTGCTGTGCTGGAAGCTCGCGACGATGTCGAGATTGTATTCACGGATGTAAACATGCCGGGATCAATCGACGGTATTGATCTTCAGCGGCTGGTACGCCAACGTTGGCCCCATATCGGGGTCATTGTCACGTCCGGAATGGTCCGTCTTGCGTCAGGCAGCTTGACCGAGCGCGACGTGTTTTTTCCCAAGCCTTATGACCACCGCCGTCTCGTCGATTCCATCGAGGCGCTGGCTCGTGCAGAGAAACACTATTAGGCGCAACCGATCTCTGCTTTGCACGGCGCAAGAGCCATTCCGATACGAATAGAGGCGGGATTGCCCCGCCTCTATTTCCGAATTGTCTGCTGCTTACCTAGCCGAGAAATTCGATCAGGTCTCGGTTGAGACGATCCGGCGCCGTTGCAAACAGACCATGTGGCTCACCCTCGTATTCGATCAAACGGGCTCCAGGGATGCCGGTGGCTGCCGCCCGGCCCGATGGGTCGATTGGAACCGTTTTGTCGGCGGTGCCATGGATAACGAGCGTTGGGATTGTGAATGACGCAAAGTCAGGGCGGAAGTCCGTTTTGCCGAAGGCGTCGACGCAGTCGATCGTGGCTTTTGGGCTCGCCATTATGCCAAGTGTGAATGACCAATCAAGAACACCCTGGCTCACCGGGCTGGTCACCCAGCCAACGCCATAGAAGGTTTTTGCGAAATCCTGCAGGAATGCAAAGCGATCCTTGCGGATCTGCGATTTCATATCCTCGAAGACACTGGCGTCCACACCGTCTGGATTGGTATCATCCTTCAGGAGATAGCCAGCGACGGATGCCACCAGCACGGCTTTCGAAATCTGGGATGCGCCATGGCGGCTTAGATAGCGGGCGATTTCGCCACCACCCATCGAAAAGCCGACGAGGGCAACATCGCGAAGATCGAGTTCTTCGATAACGCTCGCGAGGTCGTCGGCAAAGGTATCATAATTATATCCCTCAGCCGGGTGCCCGGACTGACCAAATCCGCGGCGGTCATAGGTTATCACCCGGTGTCCTGACTCCAGCAGTGCCAGCGTTTGGTATTCGAACATGTCGCCGGTTAGGGGCCAGCCATGGATCAAAACCACCGGCCGACCTTTGCCAATATCCTTGACGTGCAATTGCACCCCGTCTTTTGTCTCCACGAAAGCCATAGGTATCTCCATTTAATCGACGGGGATTAACCGCCGGGAGCGCAACAGGTTCCTTGCAATCGCTGGTCGAGGCACGACGGGGCTGCTGTCCGTACCTGATACGACGCGTCCCGGTCCCTCCAGGAAACATCACGCCTTCGAATGGTGCTCAGTCGCTCATCGTCGTTGATTGTCTGGATTGGCCGGAGACCATTAAGTTGACATAATAAAACTTCTTTTCGGAACAGAAGGTGTGATGGGCGCTTACTAGGCTTGGACATAGGAGCCTTAATGTAATGCCAGATCCCATCGCCTTGGTTGTTGACGACGAACCACTCATTCTCATGGATACAGCCGATATGGTCACATCGGCCGGCTACCATGTCATTGAGGCACGAAGCGCCGACGAAGCCGTCGAGCTTTTGACAAAATATGGCTCCCTGAAACTTTTGATGACGGATGTTCAGATGCCAGGCAAGATGGATGGCCTCGCATTGGCCCGCTACGTCGGGGAGCACTGGCCGGGTGTTCACGTCGTCGTTGCCTCAGGCGCAGTGACGCCGGCGGCGGGAGACCTACCAGAAGGCGCACGGTTCCTTGGTAAACCCCTCAACCAGGCGCTGGTGATCGAGACGCTCCAAGAGCTCGAGCGACGGGATCCGATCCTGCCCATAAACTGATACGTGTTGGCATCTGGGCTGCGATTGACTAGATATATCAAACGGTCGCCCCAACCAACAATGGATACTCGCGACTTGGCGGTGAGGGTGTCATGGACGAAGCCACGCGACACGACTTTCAGTCGGATATCGGAAATTGCTGCCGTCCCATCAATCCTGGAGGTGATAAGCGAAACGACCGGAATGCGGTTCGTTGCGGTTGCACGCGTTACGGAGGGAAGGTGGGTCGCCTGCAAGGTCCTCGATGGGATCGACTTTGGGTTGAAGGAGGGCGGTGAGCTTGCCGTCGAAACCACGATCTGTCATGAGATTCGCGCCTCGCACGAGCCGGTGGCGATAGACGACGTGGCCAATAGCCCATACTTTGCTCACCACACCCCGATTCAGTACGGCTTTCAGAGCTACATTTCTGTTCCGATTGTCCGCAAGGACGGGACGCTGTTTGGCACGCTTTGCGCGATCGATCCAAAGCCCGCACAGGTCAACAATAAAAGAACTCTGACCATGTTCCGCCTGTTTGCGGAGATGATCGCCAATCACCTCGATGCTCGCATGCAGCTGCTGGAGTCTGAGGAAAATCTCCGGCTGGAAGTCGAGATCTCCAAGGTTCGGGAACAATTCGTAGCCGTGCTTGGTCATGACTTACGCAACCCTTTAGCCTCAATGGTTGCCGGAACCCGCGTTCTCGCGAAGTCCGCTTTGGACGACAGGGCGAAGGCGGTCGTCCAGCTCATGTTGAAAAGCGTCGATCGTATGTCGAACCTGGTCGACAACGTGATGGATTTCGCCCGAGGGCGGCTAGGTGGCGGTATTACGCTGAAACTGACGGACCAACCACTTCAGCCGACCTTGGAGCAGGTTGTTGATGAAATGCGAAGCATCTGGGTCGATCGCGAGATAGATGCCGAGTTCCGGGTTTCTCATCCCGTACCCATGGATCATCCTCGTCTGGCGCAATTGTTCTCGAATCTGCTTGGGAATGCTCTTACGCATGGGGCTGCCGACTCGCCGATCAAGATCGTGGCCGAAACGACGCCTGAGGCCTTCGAGCTCTGGATTGGGAATGCAGGCGATCCGATCCCAGAAGATTCTCTTGAGCGCCTTTTCCAGCCCTTTACGCGGCCCGTAAATCATGCGTCCAAAGAGGGGCTCGGACTCGGACTGTATATAGCGTCTCAAATAGCCGAAGCGCATGGCGGGACATTGTCGGTAACGTCCTCGCCGGAGGAAACAAGATTCACGTTGCGCGTACCCGCATCGCCTGACGCTGCTTCGCAAGTCTAAGCTGATCTGCCGTCGAATTTTAGGATCTAGGTGTTGAGTTTCACCTCAATATGACCAGAATCTTCAACTCGCATTGCGCCACCTTATTCCAAGTGAGATGTTGACTTTAGTTACTTTTCTATTTTTTCCTAAGCACTTAGGGGATGTAAGTCGGTATCGACGGTTCGATTCCATTCAAGAGCTTAGTGCCGAAGCCGGCTCGTGCCCTAATTAAGGAGACCTTGAACTCTCCTGATGGCTGATGACCAAACAGCGTATCCCGCCGCATTCATGTGGACTAGGTCGGGCAGATAATATCTGAACATCGGCAGGCAGTTCTCACCAATCAGCCCGGTGCTGGCCTCGATCCATGTCGTGTTCTCGCGCTCCGTGCACCAGTCGCGGGCCAGTTGATTGAACTCCGCGAATTCGTGGCGGTAGATCCAGCGTGCCGGGCTGTCCTTAATCGACAAAACGAATACCTCGGATTGCGGCAGCACCTCAGAAATTCGGTCGCGCAATCCCTTGAGATGCCGAAAGCTCGTCTGAGCCGTAAGGCCGTCGCTGGCGATATCGTTTTCGCCGAAATAGAGCGCGATCCTGCGCGGCTTGAGCGGTGTCAGAAGCTGGTCCAGATAATGGATGCCGGAGAGAAACGTGGCCCCGCCAAAACCCAGATTGACGACGTCGAGAGACCCGAGATCCTCCGCGATGGAATTCCAGATCCGGAAGGAAGATGACCCGTAGAAGGCGATCGGATCAGCGGGAAGGCCGAGCCGCTCCAGCCGTGCCAATACGGTGATGATATCGTTTTCGTGTCGGCTCGTGCCGATGCTGGCGGGGAAATCGTACATGTCGGTCCTCAAGCGAATGGTGGGGCAGCGCCTTGCCGGCCGTTGCGACGTCGCGCTGCGCGCCAGGGTTCATGAACGCGTATGGCGCAGCACATCCGTGGCGCCACGGGTCAACACGTCGTCGGCGCCCATGACGATGCCCAGTCCGAACACTTCCGCAGCGATGATGTAAAGATCGTTCAACCCGTCATTACCGACGATCGTCGCTTCCTCACCGGGCAAATACCAGCCGGATTCGCGCGCCTGCCGGAATTCCTGTCCGATCACCATGCCGTGGACGTAGGAGCGCAGCTGATCGCCGGAGAGCTTGCCCGCAAGGCCGCCCGTTCGCGACGAAAACAGCAGGGACAGCATGGCGCCGGAGTTCTTCGCTTCCTCAAGACCCCAGCGGTATGCTTGCGGATCGTTGACGGCAGGCTGCGTCGCTCCGCGCGCGATGAACGAATGGTTCAGCAGCAGTGCAAAGATTTCGCCTGTCACGAATGTCTGGAAGCCGTCGATCCGGCCTGCCTTGACCTTTGCCCATTTGCTGTGTGTTCCGGGGATGATCACCGTTGCATCGCAGTCCAGCCCATGACCCACGACCTGGGTTTCCTCGCCGCGCATGACGTCGGGGAAGGGGCGGCGCGCGGGATCGGTCAGCCCCGGCAGAAGCACCAGTTCCGAACCGTTCGGCAGAACCATCCGAACCGTGCCGCGTGCAAGCTCTGCCGGACCGGCCGGGCAGGGCACATAGGGAATTTCGACCCAGCCATTGCGGCTGGTGATCATGCCAAGGGCGACGACCGGCGAGGCGCCGTGGGCGGAAAACCAGGGGTCAAGCGCTGTCATGAGTGCGGCCTCATGGTCGCCTTTTCCGAGCGACGAGATGCCCTGTGGCGTTTCCAGACTGTCGAGTTCTTCGCCGTCATTGCCGACGAGTACCGCTCTCAGCGACGTTGTTCCCCAGTCGACCACAATCGATGCTGCGTTTCCCATGCAATGAGCCTCCTCCGCTCGTTTCATCTTGGGGCTTGTCATAAGGCGTCACTGCGTATAGTGTCAATCTGTGAGTTTATAGTGCCACTATATGATACTTCATTGGGAGGTGAGGAAATGGTAGCTGGTCTGAAGGGCATTTTGCCCGTCCTGCCGACACCCTTTTTGGCGAATGGGTCCGTGGATGAGGCAGGCATGTCGCGGCTGGTGCAGTTCGCTCTCGAGCAAGGTGTTGATGGCGTCGTGTTTCCGGGCTTTGCCAGCGAGGTGGAAAGCCTTGATGCCGACGAGCGCGCCGGGCTCTTGAAGATCGTGGTCGCCACAGTAGCCGAGCGAGTACCGGTTGTGGCCGGTGCAAGTGCCGCCGATTGGCGCGAGGTGGTCGCACATGGTCGCGTGGCGGCGGATCTCGGCATCCGTTACCTGATGGTGCAGCCGCCGAAATCGGTGGGCACCGATGCGCCGGCGCTGGTCGAATTTCTACGCAAGATCGTCGAAGCGCTGCCGGAGGTGGAGATCATCCTTCAGAACGCGCCAGCGCCGCGCGGTTCCGACCTGTCGCCACAGGCAATTGTCGAGATCATCGAAGCGCTTCCGCAGGTCGCCTATGTGAAGGAAGAGACGCTTCCAGCCGGCCCGGCGATCAGCCATATCATTGCGCACGCGCCCAAGACGCTGAAGGGTGTGATCGGCGGCGGTGGTGCGCGCTATATTCTCGACGAATATGCCCGCGGCGCGACTGCCGCCATGCCGGCGCTGGAGATTGCCGGAGAGCATGTTGCGATCGATCGGGCGCTTGTTGCCGGCAGGCGGGATGAAGCGCGCAATATCTATGTGCGCACCCTGCCGCTTCTGGTGTTGCAGGCGGTTTACCGCATGCGGCTTACAAAGCATGTACTTGTGCGGCGTGGCGTGATCGATGGTGTGGGTGTTCGCGCGCCGACACCTGATCTCGATGCGGCGGCAATCGCCGATATCGATGGCAATCTGGTGGAGCTCGGTCTGCTTTCTGCGGAGGCCGCATGAACAGCCCCATTTCGACGGTCGAGGTTTTCACGCTCACGCAGCCGCGCAAGGTGCCCTATCTCGGCGCATTGAGGGAAGGTGAAGTGGTCAATGCGAACGGCTACATCGTGCGCAAGGGCAATCGCACGGTCTATCCCACTTTCGACCGCAGCGTGCTGGTCCGCATGACGACCGAGGCCGGCATTGTTGGCTGGGGCGAAACCTATGGCATTGTCGCGCCGGGCGCGGTGGCGGCGTTGATAAACGATCTTCTTGCCGGTTTCGTTATCGGCCGAGATGCGACGGATCCTTCTGCGATCTACGACGATCTCTACGACATGATGCGCGTGCGCGGTTATACCGGCGGCTTTTACGTCGATGCGTTGGCAGCGCTTGATATCGCGCTCTGGGATATTGCCGGCCAGGAAGCGGGCAAGTCCGTGCGCGATCTGTTGGGCGGCGGGGTCGAAAGTTTTCCGGCTTATGTGTCCGGCCTGCCGGAAAAGACGCTGCAGGCGCGCGGCGAGATGGCGAAATACTGGCAGGATCGCGGTTTCGACGCCTTCAAGTTCGCAACGCCGGTGGCTGACGACGGCCCAGCGGCCGAAATGGAAAACCTGCGCAAGGTTTTAGGCGTTGACGCAAAAATCGCTGCCGACATGCACTGGAACCAGACGCCGGAGCGGGCGCTGGAGCTGATTGCCGAAATGGCGCCGTTCTCTCCGTGGTTTGCCGAGGCGCCGGTGTGGACCGAGGATATCGCAGGTCTCGAAAAGGTTTCCAAAGGCACCCATATCCCGATCGCCGTCGGCGAGGAATGGCGCACCCATTGGGACATGCGCGCCCGGATAGGGCGTTGCCGCATCGCCATCGTGCAGCCGGAAATGGGTCACAAGGGAATCACCAATTTCGTTCGCATCGGCGCGCTGGCAAGCGAACACGGCATCGACGTGATCCCGCATGCCACCGTCGGCGCCGGTATCTTTCTGGCGGCCAGCCTGCAGGCGTCGTCGACACTACCGACGCTTAAAGGACACGAATTCCAGCATTCGATCTTCGAGCCGAACCGTCGCCTTCTTTCCGGCGACATGGATTGCCGCGAAGGTCGCTATTACCTGCCATCGGGGCCGGGAATAGGGGTGAAGCCGTCGGAGGCGGCGCTCGCGCTACTCGAACGTATCTGAATTGGTTCTTTGGAGGAGGAAACCATGAACAAGAGAGTGAAAAACCTGGCGCTCGGCGCCGCGACTGCAACCGTGATGATGATGAGCGGCCTTGGCCCCGCCATGGCCGACACCGTGCTGAAATTCATCTCGTGGCAGACGGATGATGCCGGCACTGGCGAATGGTGGCATTCGGCAATCGCCGAATTCGAAAAACAGCATCCCGGCGTCAAAATCGAATTCACCAAGGCGGAGCGCAGTTCCTACGCGGACACGATGACGACGCTGTTTGCGGCCAACCAGCCGCCGCAGATCGTGCATCTCGCATCCTTCGAATTTCAGATGTTTGCCGATAGCGGCTGGCTTGAACCGCTCGATCCGTGGCTGAAGAAGGACGGCATCGACATGACCGGCTGGGCCGGCCAGAAGACATGCGAATGGAACGGCGAAACCGTCTGCATCATGACCAACTATTTCGGTTTCGTCATGGCCTATAACAAGAAGATGCTAGATGCTGCCGGCATCGCTGTGCCGAAAACCTACGACGAGTTTCTTGCCGCCGCCAAGGCCACCACCAAGGATCTCAATGGAGACGGCATTGTCGACCAGTTCGGAACCGGCCATGAAACCAAGGGCGGTCCGGGCCAGTATCTGACCGAAATGCTGAACTACATCATCGATGCCGGCGCTTACTGGACCGATAAGGACGGCAATATCACCATCGATACGCCGCAAATGGTCGAGGGCCTGACGCGCTGGAAAACCGTGATGAAAAGCGGCATCAGCCCGGTCGACATGAGCGCCAGCGATGTTCGCAAATTGTTTGCCGACGGCAAGATGGCCATGCGTCTGGATGGCCCATGGCTCTACGGCACCACCGAAAAGGGAACGGCCAAAAGCGACATCGTCTATGCCGCGCCCCCGCTGACGCCCCCGCTCGGCGGTTCGTCGAACGTGCTGGCCATGCCGTCCGACATTCCCGATGACCAGAAGCAGCTTGTCTGGGATTTCATCAAGCTGACTATGACACCTGAATTCCAGCGCAGCTATGCGACGATGGGTGGCAATACGCCGCCAAGCCCGAAGGCCGACGTGTCGGGCGTCGAAAAGACTATCCCGCATTTCCCCGTTTTGCTGCAAACGATGAAAGCGGCATCCGAAAAGGGCATTGATCGGGTGCCGGTTGGCTTGGAGCTCTATTACAATGAGTTCAGCAAGATGATCATGGAAGAAACCCAGCGGATGATCATTCAGGATCTCGATCCGGCGGAAGTGGCAAAAACCATGCAGTCCAAGGCGGAAAGCATCAAGGGCTGATCCGTTTCGAGATCATGGCCCGCCGTCTCGCGCGCCATGGACATCACGAAAGCATCCGGCAGGAGTACCATTCATGACCGACACCGTTCGGGCGGGGGGGCGCAAGTTCTTTGACCTTGCGCGCCCCAGCCGTCAGCATCTTCTCGGCTACATCCTGATCGCCCCGGCGGTGCTGATGGTTGCCGCCATCATCGTCTGGCCGCTGATCTTGGCGATCGACCTGTCGTTCCAGCAGGTCAAGATCCCAAGGCTCGGCGGTGCCAGCCGGCCGTTTTCGCTGAGCAACTATACCTGGCTGTTTTCCTCGGAGGAATTCTGGCTGGCCTGCTGGGTCACGCTCAAACTGGTCGTGGTCGTGACCGCCGGCAGCGTTGCCGTGGGCTTGAGCACGGCACTGCTTGCCAACAACCGCTTCAAGGGCCGCACCGTGGCGCGCCTTGGCATCGCGCTGCCTTGGGCTGTGCCGGAGATCATCGCGGTCGTCATCTTCGCCTGGATGTTCGACACGTCCTTCGGCCTGTTCGGCTGGCTGGCGATCCAGCTCGGTTTTTCCGACCAGATGATCCCTTGGGTCAGCAGTTCGACGGCAGCTTTCTGGGCGGTGGCAATCACGATGGTGTGGAAGGGCTTTCCCTTCGTGTCGATCATGTGCCTTGCCGGCCTGCAGTCCATCCCATCCGACTACTACGCCGCCGCCAAGGTGGATGGTGCCAGCGTCTTTCAGCGTTTCCGCTGGATCACCATGCCGCTTTTGATGCCGGTCCTGGGCGTCACGCTGGTCCTGACCCTGCTATGGGTGTTCCGCGACTTTTCCATCATCAAGGTGCTGACCGGAGGCGGTCCGCTGCGCTCGACGCAGACCCTGTCGATCATGACCTACGACCAGGCGTTCCAGTACCACAATTTTGGCCGTGCCGCGGCCGTCGGCGTGCTGACGCTGGTCATCTGCATTATCGCCAGCCTGCTGATGCTCGGCCGGCGCTCGAAATCGATCTATTGAGGAGGCTTCCATGAGACGGACATTCGCCCAGAGCCTCGCTCTTTACGTCACGGTGATCTTCACACTGCTGATGATCCTGTTCCCGGTCTACTGGTTGCTGGTCACGGCGCTATCGACGACAAACGAGCTCTACCGCCTGCCACCGACCTTCTGGCCTTCCGATCCGCAATGGGACATTTTCGCCCGCGTCTGGGCGGCAAAGCCCATCCTCATGTGGCTTTGGAACTCGATGCTGGCCGCCGTCGGCTCGGTGGCGCTCTCCATGTTGGTCTCGGTCAGCGCCGGTTACGCGCTGTCGCGGTATTCGATGCGGGGCGGGGCGACGATGGGTCTGTTCGTGCTGACCGCAAAAATGTTGCCGGCCACGCTTCTGGTCATCCCACTCTTCTCGATTTTTTCGAGCTTTGGCCTGATCGGGAGCCTGTGGACACTGGTGCTTGCGCATTCGACCATGATCATCCCTTTTGCGACCTGGATGCTGAAAGGCTATTTCGACACGATCCCGAAGGAGCTTGAGCAGGCCGCCATGGTCGATGGCTGCTCGCCGATCGGGGCGATGGTGCGTGTGGTCCTGCCGATCGCGACGCCCGGCCTTGCGGCAACGGCGCTCTATGCTTTCGTGCTCAGCTGGGCCGATTACGCCTATGCGCGCACCTTTCTGGTCAACTCCCCCGACAACTGGACGGCCAATCTCGGCATCACCACGATGCAGGGCGAATATGTCACCTACTGGAGCGACATCTCCGCCGCATCGGTGTTCATCGCTCTGCCGATCATTGCAATCTACCTCTTCCTGGAACGTTATTTGGTCGGCGGCCTGACCGCTGGCGCGGAGAAATAAGCATGGCCAATATTTCCATTCGCAATGTCAGCAAGTCCTATGGCGCGCTCAATGTTCTGAGACCCTTTTCGCTGGAAATCGAAAACGGCGAGTTCGTGGTCCTGGTCGGCCCCTCGGGTTGCGGCAAATCGACGATGCTGAAGATCCTTGCCGGTCTCGAACCGGCGACCGAAGGCGAGATCTTCATCGGCGACCGCGAGGTGACCGACCTTGCCCCCGGCGACCGCGATATCGCCATGGTGTTCCAGAATTACGCGCTCTATCCCCACCTGACTGTGCGCCAGAATATCGGTTTCGGGCTGAAAATGCGTGGCACCGACAAGACGGAAATCGACAGGCGGGTCGATGACGCGGCCCGCATCCTCGAAGTCACACCCTATCTCGACCGTAAACCGAAGGATCTCTCGGGTGGGCAGCGCCAGCGTGTGGCTTTGGGCCGCGCGATCGTGCGCCAGCCGCAGGCATTCCTGATGGACGAGCCACTCTCCAACCTCGATGCCAAGCTGCGTGTCCATATGCGCGCAGAGATCGGTGCCCTGCACAAGAGGATCGGTGTGACCACCGTGTATGTCACCCACGATCAGGTGGAAGCGATGACCATGGCGGACCGTGTCGTCATCATGCAGGGCGGCCTGATCCAGCAGATCGCAGCACCGGACGAGCTGTTCAACAATCCCGCCAATCTCTTCGTGGCCGGTTTCATCGGCTCACCGGGCATGAATTTCCTCAACGCGGAACTGCGTGACGGTCAGCTGTCCGCCTTCGGTCAGCAGATCTCTTTGCCACGCGCCACATCCCACCAGGGACCGGTCGTCGTTGGCCTGCGGCCGGAACATCTGGCGCTCGGCGAAGGCCCCGTCACCTTCAGCGTGCGGCCGACGCTGGTCGAAAGTCTCGGCTCGGAAAAATATGTCTATTTCGAAGCGGAGGGCGCCCGGATCGCCGATGGCGAAGACGGCAAGTCGAAAGGCCTGATCGCCCGCGTGTCGCATAGCGGCACCCTGCCGAGAAACGAGGAGATCAGGCTCGGTTTTGATCCTGCCCAGCTTTACCTCTTCGACTTCAAGACGGGTGAGCGCCTATGATCCTCGTCACCGGATCGGCAGGCCGGGTCGGTCGTGCCGTCGTTGCTGCATTGCGGGCTCAAGGTCGGACCGTCCGCGGTTTTGACCTGCAGTCCTCAACAGCCGATGGCGAAGACATCGTGGGCTCACTGGAAGACGCGGGTGCGGTGGCACGAGCCGTCGAGGGTGTAACCGACATCCTGCATCTCGGTGCCTTCATGTCCTGGGCACCGGGCGACCGAGATCGCATGTTTGCCGTCAATGTCGAAGGCACGCGGCGGCTGCTCGAAGCAGCGTCCACGCAAGCCGTGCGTCGCTTCGTATTTGCGTCCTCCGGTGAAGTTTATCCGGAAAACCGTCCGGAATTCCTGCCGGTAACCGAAGATCATCCGCTGGCACCGAATTCTCCCTACGGCCTGACCAAGCTGCTGGGCGAGGAAATGGTGCGTTTCCACCAGCGAACCGGCCGGATGGAGACGGTGATCCTGCGTTTTTCCCATACGCAGGATGCGGCCGAACTGCTGGACGAAGACAGTTTCTTCTCCGGTCCGCGCTTTTTCCTGAAGCCCCGCATCCGGCAGCAGGACAATTTCGGCAACACGGTCGTGGCGGATCTTTTGCGCTCCAAGGATATCGGCGGGCCGGCGCATGTGCTGGCACGAAACGAAAACGGCCGGCCGTTCCGCATGCATATCACCGACACCCGCGATATGGTCGCCGGCATTCTGCTGGCACTCGATCATGCCGATGCGGCGGGCGGCGTTTTCAATCTCGGCTCCGATGAACCGGCAGACTTTGCCGAACTCTTGCCGCGTATGGCGGAGTTGACGGGCCTTCCACTCGTGCCAGTCGATTTTCCCGGCGCCGGCGTCTATTACCATACTTCGAACGCGCGGATCAGGAACACGTTGGGGTTTAAAGCGGAATGGACGATGGACCGGATGCTGGAAGAGGCGGCCGCCGCAAGGCTGCACCGCCTCGCCGGGAGGACGAGGCAATGAAACCGGAAACACCCGGCGGCACGGCGGCACTCGCCAAGGGGCTGACGCTTCTCGACATGGTGGCCGATGCGCCCGAACCGCTGCGCTTTGCCGAATTGTTGCGGGCATCGGGCCTGCCCAAGCCCACCTTTGCCCGTATCCTGCGAACGCTGATTGCCTACGGGCTGGTGCGACAGGACGAGGCGCGGGGCACCTATGTACTCGGGCAACGTTTTCTCGAAATGTCCCACAAGGTATGGGAGAGTTTCGATCTCGTCTCGGCGGCGATGCCGGAACTGGAGCGGCTTGCATCCGAACTCGGTGAAACCGTCGCGCTGTGTCGCCTCGATGGGGTGATGGCGCAATATCTGGCCGAGCGTTCTCCCAACGGGCTTTCAGTGCGTGTCGAGGTCGGTCGTCGCGTGCCGCTGCATTGCACGGCACCCGGCAAGGCGCTTCTCGCCTTCCAGGATCCCGCTGTCGGGCGCGCCCTGATCGACCGGCTGACGCTGGACGCCGAGACGCCGCAGACCATTACCGCGCTCGATGCTTTGCAGGCCGACCTGACGCTGACGCGGGCACGGGGATATTCGATTTCCTACGAAGAACATCTTCGCAGCGTGAATTCTGTAGCGGCGCCCGTCATGGGTCGCGACAACACGCCGATCGGCGTGCTGGTGGCGCTTGGCCCGTCCTCGCGCCTCGATGCCTCCAACATCCATCCGGCCGGTCGTGAGCTGATTGCGGCCGCTCGCCGGATCACCGGTGCGGCGGGCGCCGTTGCCATCAGTTCGCGCCCCCGTCCGCGCACCGCCGTCGGCCGACCGATGGCGGATCTCAGCTGTATTCTGCCCTGGGGTGCCCAACTGGGCGAAAGCCCTGTCTGGCATGAGGCCGAAAAGGCGCTTTACTGGGTGGACATCCTGCATCCGGCGGTGCATCGCTTCGATCCGGCCACCGGCCGCAACGAAACCACCGAAACCGGCAAACTCGTCAGCGCCGTCATTCCGGTGACGCAGGAACGCCTGCTGGTCGCTTCGCAGGACGGTATCGAATGGCTGGATTTTGCCTCCGGTCGCCTGACGCCCTTCGTCAGCCCGGAAGCCGGCATCGTCGACAATCGCCTTAACGATGCCAAATGCGGACCGGATGGTGCCGTCTGGGTGGGCTCGATGCGCATCGATGCTTCCAAGCCGACCGGAGCGCTCTACCGGATCAACGCCGCCGGTGCTTCCGAGCGCAAGGAAGGCGGCATCGTCGTTTCGAACGGATTGGGCTGGAGCCCTGACGGGCGTACCTTCTATTTCGTCGATACGGTGCCGGGTTTTATCCATTCCTATGATTGCGATCCGCTGACCGGCGCCTTGTCGGGGCGGCGTGAATTTGCCCGGATCCCCGTGGCCGATGGCCGGCCGGACGGACTTGCGGTTGATGCCGAAGGCGGCGTCTGGTGTGCGATCTGGGATGGCTGGAGCGTGCGCCGTTACCTGCCGAACGGAAAGCTCGATCAGGTGATAGAACTGCCGGTGCCGCGTCCGACAAGCATCGCCTTCGGTGGCGAGGACCTGTCGACGATGTTTATCACCAGCGCACGCACACGTCTGCCGGCATCTGCCCTTGCCGACGCCCCGCTTTCGGGTGGTCTGTTCTGCTGTCGTCCAGGCGTTGCAGGAGCGCGTATTCCCTTATTTGAAGGATAGATGATGCGCCTTGAATCAGTCTTTGGCCTTGAGGGCCGCACGGCACTCGTTACCGGCTCCAGCCGCGGCATAGGTGCCGCGATTGCCGAGGGTCTGGCAGGTGCAGGTGCACATGTAATCCTCCACGGCACAAAAGTCGGTGGTGCAGCTGCCGTGCAAGAGCGTATTTCAAGTTCAGGCGGCACCGCACAGGAACTGGCTGCTGATCTCTCTGCTCACGGTGCCGGCCGCGACCTGATCGATCGCGCCGAAGCGATCGCTCCGGTCGATATTCTTGTCATCAATGCCAGCGCCCAGATCAACGCCACACTTGCCGATCTGACGCCGGACGATCTTGCCTTTCAGCTGTCGGTCAATCTGGGCTCCACCGTGGATATGCTGCAGGCCGTCTTGCCGCTCATGTCTGCCCGAAAGTGGGGACGGGTGGTGTCGATCGGTTCGGTCAATCAACTTCGCCCCAAGAGCATCGTCACTGCCTATGCCGCAACCAAGGCGGCGCAGCACAATCTGATCCAGAGCCAGGCGCGCGATTACGCGCGTGACAATGTTCTTCTCAATACGCTTGCACCCGGCCTGATCGATACCGACCGCAACGCTCATCGACGGGATGCAGATCCTGAAGGCTGGGAAGAATATGCCCGCACATTAAACTGGATGGGACGGGCCGGGCAGCCGGAAGAAATGGTGGGTGCCGCCATCTTCCTGTCGTCACAGGCCTGCAGTTTCATGACCGGCGAGACCGTATGCCTGACCGGTGGTTACTGATGGATTTGCCAGGACAGCTGAGTTCGCTTCTGCGTGCCGGTGCTGTCCTCACCGGCGATGACATGTCCGCCTATCTACAAGATTGGTGGGGACGGCAGACAGGTTCGGCGCTCTGCGTGACCCTGCCCAAAACGCCTGAAGATGTGGCTGCAATCGTCCGCGCCTGTGCAGACGCCGGACATGCTATTGTTCCACAGGGTGGCAGGACCGGCCTGACCGGTGCTGGTGTGCCGGGTGCCGGCGACAGGCCGCCGGTCATTTTGTCCCTTTCGCAAATGCGGCGCATCCGCAAGATCGATGCGATCAACGGTTCCATCGACGTCGATGCCGGCTGTGTTCTTTCCGATGTTCAGTCTGCCGCTATTTGTGTGAATCGCTTGTTTCCCGTTAGCCTCGGTGCAGAAGGCTCTTGCCAAATTGGTGGCATCATCAGCACCAATGCTGGCGGCACCAATGTTCTGCGTTACGGAACGACCCGCGAAAACGTCCTCGGTCTTGAAGTCGTACTGCCCGACGGTACGATCTGGAACGGCATGAAGTCGCTTCGCAAGGACAATGCGGGATATGCCTTGCGGCATATGTTCATCGGGGCAGAAGGAACGCTTGGCATCATCACCGGTGCGGTGTTGAAGCTTCATCCCCTGCCCAAGGCTCATGCAACCGCTTGGGTTGGTGTTGCCGATCCCGAATTGGCGCTGCGGATTCTGAACAGGCTGCAATCTCGTTGCGGCGAACGGCTGACGACATTCGAATTGATGAATGCAGAACAGCTTGCCAGTGTTATCACTTATCAGGCTGTTGCCACATCGCCGATTGGTGCCGCCTGGCATCTGCTGATCGAACTCGCGGATTTGTCCGCTCCGGAATTGCTCGACGAGATGCTTTTGACCGGACTGGACGAGGCCATGAACGCAGGCGAGGTTCTGGATGCCGTTTTGGCTCGGAGCGACATGCAACGCAGCGATTTATGGGCGCTGAGGCATGGCACGGCTGATGCGAACCGCAACATCGGGCACATGCTGTCCGCCGACATTTCCGTTCCCGTGTCGGCTGTACCGCAGTTTTTGACCGCCGCGTCTGCCGCGGTACGTACACGTCATCCAGAGGCGCAAATCGTCGTCGTCAGCCACATGGGAGATGGCAACATACATTTTGGAGTTAGATTCAGCCACCGGGATTGGAGTAGCTACGATGATCCGGCCGGCACGGCGCTCGCCATCCGTACCATCGTGAATGATTGCGCGGATGCGCTGGGCGGCAGCTTCAGTGCAGAACATGGCATTGGTCGCAAGTTGATCGATGACTTAAGGGCGCGAACCGACCAAGCCGGCTTTCAGTCAATGCAGCGACTTAAGGACGCATTCGATCCGCACGGCATAATGAATCCGGGCTGTGTTCTGGGTGAGCGGGAGAAAATCAGTTGATAGCCGCTTTATACGCAGCCGTCACATGAACCAGCCAAAAGGCAGTTTCGAGAGATGAATTCGAATTTCCGCTTATTTTAGCAAAGGTCTTCCACGTCTCACTTTTATTCATTCAACGTGAAAAGCGGGTCGATGGTTCGTATCCCATCAAGGTGTAAGAGATCGACCACTAAGCAAACCCGTTTTGCTCTCCGATGTCAGGTCGCCGGATAGACAAGGCGCGCTGGTTCAGTTGCGGCTTTGAGCAACACGTGAGCAAAACAAAATAAGGCCGCCGGGTCCTAGCCGGCAGCCTCTGATAGGCGGAGGCTACATCCGAGACGCCTCATATGGCTGAGCCACGTGTCAAAATTCCTCCCAAGACTCCGCTTTGGGTGCGGTGTTGCCAAAGGCACGCGAGATTCGGTTTCCAAGGGCGCGGGCAGGCGATTGCAAAGAGGCCACGGCGATCCTTGCGCTGGCCGACCTATGGCCCTGGTCCAAGGTGAACTGCTTCAAAAGCGAATTGAGCGAAGCTGCCTCTTTGGCAAGACTGTGGCTTGCCGCTGTCGACTGCTCGACCATTGCAGCATTCTGCTGGGTACCCTGATCCATCGTGTTGACAGCCGTGTTGATCTCCTGAAGACCCGTTGCCTGCTCGCGCGCGGCTTCGACGATAGCGGACACGTTCCGATCAATGTCCCGCACTTCCTCAACGATCTGGCGCAGTGAATTGCCGGTCTCGCCGACGAGCCGTACGCCGCGTTGGACATGCTCTCCAGACGTTCCGATTAGCGCTTTGATTTCCTTGGCAGCTTTGGCAGACCGCTGAGCGAGTTCGCGGACTTCCTGCGCCACGACCGCAAAGCCTTTACCAGCCTCCCCGGCCCTTGCAGCTTCGACGCCCGCGTTCAATGCCAGAAGGTTCGTCTGGAATGCTATATCGTCAATCACGCCGATGATGCTGCTGATCTCGTCCGACGATCTCTCGATTGCCTCCATGGCCTCGACGGCATCCTTCACAACGATACCCGACTTCTCAGCGCCCTGACGGGTTCGCTCGACCAGCCGACCAGCTTCCTCGGCCCGACGAGTAGAGTCCTTGACCGTCGTGGTGATCTGCTCGAGAGCAGCGGCTGTTTCCTCGACCGAAGCGGCCTGCTGCTCCGTACGTTTCGACAGATCGTCGGCCGCAGCCCGGATCTCTTTCGCGCCCGCGTCGATGCCTCTGGCGTTTTCCCCGACCGCTAGGAGTGTGGAGCGAAGTCTTTCGAGAGATTCGTTGAAGTTCAATCGCAGATCATCGAGCTGAGCCACGAACGGTGTGTCGATGCGATAGCTGACGTTTCCATCGGAAAGTGCGCGCAACCCCGCAGCCAATTCATCGACGGCCCTCTTTGTTTCGGCTGCATCACGAGCTTTTTGCTCTTCGCGCTCCAGGCGCTCCCGTTCCGATAGGCTACGATTGGCGTTGGCTTCCTCCTCCAGACGAATGCGCTCCAAGGCATTGTCGCGGAATACCGAGACGGCATTGGCCATGCTGCCGACTTCATCCTTGCGATCGAGGCCGTCAATCTCCTGTTGCACCTCGCCCGATGCCAGGGACAACATCCGCAGGCGGAGTTTGTCGATGGGGCCCGTGATCTCGCGACGGATTAGGACGACAGCCAATCCCACGCCAAATGTGAACAAGGCGAGAAGTGCGACCAGTGACTGGATAATCGTCGCATTCGTCTTGTCGGTGAGGGCATCGCTCTTCTGCGTAATCGTATCGCTGTTGCCGTTGATCCAATCGCGCATTTCGGCGAGCGTCACCGCAATCATGTCATCAGCGGCCTGCAGCTGTGCTTTTGCCTCATCGTTGCGATCGACGTTGCCGGCCTCTACCGCCTTGTCAGTCACCGCAACAATGGCGCGCGCTTCCGCCTCAAGCTTTGCGATTGTGGTGGCTTGTTCCGGCATTTTTTTTTGAACGTCAGATATCAGATCGAACAGGCGCTGTTTGCTCGCACCATAATCATCCATGGCGCGCTTCAGGCGGGGGGACCCGGCATCATACAAGAAGACCTGATATGCATCGTGAACAATAGCCACCAGCCGTTGGCTTGCGATGGCCATATTGATTTCAGCCGAGCCGTCGTTAGCGATGAAGTCCGAATAGTCGCTATCGGCAGCCTTGTAGTTGTTCGAGACGAATAAGACGCCACCAATTCCGATCAGACACAGGAGGATGAGGATGGAGAGAATTTTGGTGCTGATACGGAGGTTCTTGAACATTTAAGTGCAGGTCCTTGGAACTGCGATATGTCGGGCGTCGCGCTCGGCCGATCGCGGAAGCGAATAAGATGCCGAACATTTGCACTTTCAATTTAACGGCCGGTTAAGATTATTCTGGGTTGGCCCTCGCATCGGACACGGTCGCGCGAAGGTTGCGCACTCTGCCAATAGCTAAATTTTTTGGCAACAGACAAAGTTCGGCCTGGCGCAACGTGAGAGGGCATTAGTACTATCTGCATAACCCTCTAAAGCAAGAACTGTTGGGTCCCATCATGCCCAGATATCATTTCCGTATTCGCGACAGAACTAAACGTGTGCTTGCTGAAGATGACATCGTTGAGCGAGATCATGCCTCAGCGCGACGAGCTGTCACATTTGCCATTGCTTTGTTCATATCGGGCCACGGCGGCGAAGTTGGCGCGACGGTTGAACTCGACGATCCAAACGGCACGACGATTGCGCGACTGAGTTTGGGTTGATAACCCAACTCACGAGTCACAAAAACGCGATTTGACTGCCAACTGCTGGCTCTGGAAAACGAGGCGCCGAAACGGCCGAGGCCTGACCCCCGGTTCGAAAGAACTTCAGGCCTCGAACGGTTCGCCCACAATGGACGTCGCTGGTTCTATTCCCTTTAAGAGCCGCTCCTCAGCCAATCTCCACCGATCGCTCGCCTGTTGAGGCTTGTAGCTTCTTCAAAGCATAGGAGTCGAGGTAGCCACACGCAATGCAACGGAACGTCACCACGTCGTAAATCTCTTTGCCTTTAAGGCTTAAACCAGAAAGCAAACTCTTTACCGGTTTTCCTGTAACCCAAGTCTCGGATGATAAGAGAGGGCTGTCTCCGTTCTCAAGCAAAAACCCCTCTTCCATGTCTGAGTTGCATTTAACTGCATTGGTGGGACATATCCAGACCTTATGAAATTCCGCTGTCTTCTCGTACTATAAAGCCTTCGGACATCGCCGAGATCACGCATACGTGGTGCCTGACTGGACCTCCCGAACGACGCTGCCGAATGCTTCCTGAAGGAGCTCGGCCATTGGCCGCGCGCCTTTCTCCTGGTTGAAGATGTCTCCAGCAATGCGCATCGCTCCAACAGAAACCATAGCGACGACACGCAACGCCGTCGATCGCTCAGGCTCGGGCCACCGTTCTCTGAGCGCTTCGTATATCTCACCTTCCTGCTGCACGTACGATACCTGCTTGCGCGCCTGGACGCTTGGACTGGTCCTCATCAGCCGATCCATCTCGATCATGTCGTTCGTCGGAATAGTATCACAGACCGCAATTGCAGCTGCCCGCACCGCTTCGATCGGCGTTGAGGTCGCAGGAGCATTTCGCACCGCATCCGCAAACATCTCGCCGATCCCACTTTGGAGAGACAGCAGAACCTCGTCCTTCGAAGCGAAGTAGTAGAAGAAGGTTCTGCGCGAAATTCCTGCGGCCGCGGCAATTTCGTCAAGCGTCGTGTGGTCGATTCCTTTCTGAACGAAAAGAGCGATGCCTTTCTCGGTAATGCGCTTTTTTGTCTCGCGCTTCTTTCGTTCCCGTAGGCCGCTGCCTGCTTCAACGTCAAGTCCGGCTTTCTTCACCACGGCCTCTTGTATATTTACACTCAGTGCAATATTATTTTAAACCAAGTGCGAAAATGATGGAAGAGGTGTCAGATGGCAAAGTGGCACGAGACCGACATCCCCAATCAGCGCGGACGATCCGCCGTGGTGACGGGAACGGGCGGACTAGGATTGGAGACGGCTCTGTCGCTCGCTCGGGCAGGATGCGACGTGACCATAGCCGGCCGCAACACTGAAAAAGGTGCCGACGCAGTGTCGCGCGTTCAACGTGCTTCTCCTCATGCCACCGTGCGGTTTGAGAAACTCGATCTTGCAACCTCTCTTCTGTCGTCTCCTTCGCACGGCGGATGGAGAACCACAGAGACAGTCTGGATCTGCTGGTGAACAATGCCGGCATCATGGTGCCACCGAAGCGGCAGGAAACGGGTGATGGCTTCGAGTTGCAGTTCGGAACGAACTACCTTGGTCATTTCGCATTGACCGCTCATCTGATGCCACTGCTATCGAAGGGGACGGACGCTCGTGTGGTCACCGTGTCCAGCGTCGCAGCTCGCGGGGGAAAGATCAATTTCGACGACATCAATTCCGAGAGGCACTATCGACCGATGGAAGCCTACAGCCAGTCGAAACTTGCATGCCTGATGTTTGCGCTCGAGCTCCAGGATCGAAGTCAAGCTGCAGGGTGGGGTGTCTCAAGCATAGCGGCACATCCTGGTGTCTCTAGGACCGATCTGCTGCACAATGCGCCCGGTCGAAATAGCTTGCAGGGTTTGGCGCGAACCTATCTCTGGTTTCTGTTTCAGCCCGTCACGCAAGGGGCTTTGCCGCAGCTGTTCGCCGCAACGTCGGAGGAGGCCAAACCAGGCGGCTACTACGGTCCCGATAGTCTTGGTGAGACGCGCGGACATCCGCAACCGGCACGCATACCGCCACAGGCTCTCGATAAAGCCGCGGGTAAGCAACTTTGGGAGGTCTCCCAACGGATGACCGGGCTATAGACCCATTATGATGAGAACCTCCTATAGCGCATCCGGCGCCTCATGTCGGCAAGCAAGCTTTCTGGAAGCTCGCTAGTTGACGACTTAACGCCATCAGCTGATACGGAAATCAGGCATTCCCTCCAGGGACGGTGCATACTTCATCTCTGGAGGAACTGGTTGGCCCTAAGACCCCGGTGTAGCTCAGGTCCTTCCGTCGCCGCCCGTCGTAAGGCTGGCGTCAGACCTGTGCCATGCCTCCGTCGACAACGAGCTCTGCACCCGTCGTGAAACTGCTCTCGTCGCTCGCGAGGAAAAGGGCGGCCGCTGCCACCTCTTCAGGCCTGCCCATGCGGCCAAGAGGGATCATGCCGGACAGTGCATCTCGCACCTCTTGCGAGGCGCTTGCCATCATCGAGGTGTCAGTCGGTCCAGGGCTGACGACGTTGACGCGTACGCCTCTAGGAGCAAGTTCGTTGGCCCAGGTACGCGTAAACGAACGGACTGCTGCTTTGGTCGCTCCATACACGCCATAGCCCTTCGTGCCGATGTCGCCCGCGATTGAGCCAATGAGGACGATGGTTCCGCCGGATTGCATGAGGTCGACCGCACCCTGCGCTGCGAAGACGAGGGATCGGACGTTTAGCCCAAATGCCCGATCAAAATGATCATCCGAAATCGCTTCGAGCGGTGCGTATTCGGACAAGCCCGCGTTCACGACAAGCACGTCGATGCGGCCTTCTTTCGACCGGATATGCTCGATGACGCGCTTCAGATCGGGCTTTTCGCTGGCGTCCGCTTGAATGACCCGTATTCCGCCGGAGCCCTCCGAGTCTGAATTGTTCTCCCCACCCTTGCGGCTGGTCGCGTAGACCCGCGCGCCCTCGCTGGTAAATCTCTGCGAAATGGCTCCGCCGATGCCACCGACGCCCCCGATAACGAGGGCGATTTTGTTTGCTAATCTGTTCATGCTAACTCCATCAATAATGATGTGATTAGATATAATGTCTATACCTACGGTCAATTACGCACTATGAGTAAAGCAGATATCGAGGAGTATACCTATGTCATTGGATGACGGAGCCATGTCCCCCAAAGCCAGCATGCCTCGCCGGCCCAAGCCTGTCTCGGTTGAGGCTTTGTTGGACGTCGAGAAGGCGCGGCCGGTGTTGGAGCAGATCGCCAACAAGTGGTCTGTGCTGATCCTGACGGTATTATGCACCAGACCGTCACGGTTCAACGAGATCATGCGGCGCCTTGATGGGATTACGCACAAAGCGCTGTCCGAAGCTTTGAAAAGACTGGAGCGAAACGGGCTCATCCGCCGTGAAGTTCTGACGACGACGACGCCAGTCGGCGTCGAATATACCATTACCGCGCTCGGCCGCTCGCTTCAGCAGCCGTTCGAGGCGCTGTACGCCTGGTCAATGACCTACGGCCCGGAGCTCGAGCGCGCACAAATAGAATACGATCGCCAGCGAGACTAGCTCCCTGACGATCGCGCTGCCTTCTACTAGCGGTCCTAGACCCTAACGAGCAGCTTGCCGAAATTGCGGCCCTCAAGAAGACCTATGAATGCTGCGGGGGCATGTTCAAGCCCGTCCACGATGTCCTCTCGATACTTCAACCTGCCGTCAGCGATCCAACCAGCGGCTTCCTCTAAGAATGTCGGTTGCTGCTCAATGAACTCCACGTTCATGAAACCCCGAACCGTGATACTCTTCTGCTGTATGACCTTCATGGAAACAGGAAGCCGGTCAACTGATTGCGGGCCCAACGCTTCGTCATTGTAGTGGGAGATCATCCCGCAGAGTGGCACACGCGCGAAATTGTTGAAAAGTGGCAGGACAGCATCCCAGACAGCGCCGCCGACGTTTTCGAAATAGACATCGATACCGTCAGGGCAGGCCTCGGCGAGCTGTCTCGCGAAGTTTGGATCACGATGATCGATCGCGGCGTCAAAGCCCAGTTCGTTTTTTACGAACGCACATTTCTCAGCACCCCCGGCTATCCCGATGGCGCGCGCGCCGTCGATCCTAGCGAGCTGGCCAACGACTGAGCCAACCGCTCCGCTTGCTGCGGCGACGACAACAGTCTCTCCGGGCTTCGGGCGCCCAATGTTGCGCAGGCCTGCATAGGCTGAGAAGCCGGTCATGCCCAGGACGCCAAGTCCGGTTGAGATCGGAGCGGCATGCGGATCGATTCTCCGCAAATCGCTTCCGTCGGAGATGGCATGGGTCTGCCAGCCCGAGTAGGCAACAACGATGTCGCCTTCCTTCCAATCCCGGTTGCGGGACTGTTTGATCCTGGAGACCGTGGCGCCAACCATCACGTCGCCGATCGCGATCGGATCAGCATAGGACTTGGCGTCGCTCATGCGTCCCCGCATGTTAGGGTCGAGCGAAAGGTAGATGGCTTTGAGCAGAACGTGATCATTGGGCACCTCGGGCATAGGCGCTTCTTCGAGACGAAAGTTGGCAGGCTTGGGCGGTCCCGCCGGCCTTAATGCAAGTACGATCCGCCTGTTGGTCTGTGGCATGGCTGGATTCCTCAAAGTGTGTCGGGACGGAACGCCGCGTTTTCTTTCCGGCGCGGCTGTCGCGATTGCGATTCAGTTTGCGAAAAGTTGCTTCAGGAAGCTCATAGTGTCAGGCTGCGCGGCACGGATGACGGTGAAGTGGTCGGTGTGCGGATACTCATTGTATGTCACAGGTGTCCCGTCTGCTCTCAACCGAGCGACCAGCGCCCGCGTCGTGTTCACGAAGACGAAAGCATCGTCGGGACCCAGCGAGATGAAGGTCGGCTTTTTGAGGCGGAAGTTCGGGTTGGCAGCCGGGTCGTTCGCAGTAAGAAACGCTGCCATCTTTGGATCGCTCGCCCAATCTTGTCTGAAGCCATCGAAGGTCGCACCTTTCGCGGCAATCGCTTTAGACAGCCCGCCAATGGCAGGAACTGAGCAACGTGTCGTGAATTCCTTCAACTGCGCTTCAAGATCGGGGCCCATCACGGATGAAGCCTTGAACGAAGGATCGATCACCTTCAACCCGGTCGTCATGAGGGCGACGTTGAAGTTCTGGAGAAGGCGATAGTCGCTTGCCTTGTCTGGGTTCGCAACGGCTCGCTGGCCTAGCTCTTCGACGAAAGCATCGATCGAGGTGTAAGGCGCTATGGCCACCGTTCCGATATATTTCAACTGCGGGGCTTCATCGGCATAGGCTTCGACGCCGAGGACCGCATGACCACCATCGGAATGCCCGACCGCTACATATTCGGTCGAGAGGTTGGGGTTAACTTTGTGAGCAGCGACAACGCCGCTGATGAGCGACCGTGCCAGGCTGCCGGCATGGAAATAGGGGTAGGGGACCGTTGCGACATTACCAAGCCCTTCCAGGTCAGGAGCAACGACCGCATAGCCGGCGTTAACAAGCGTCGAGATTTCGAACAGGTAATCGCTGTTGAAGCCATCCTTTGTAAGGCCACCATCAAGCTCCTCTGTCAGGCTGGGTGCGCACAGCTTATTGCCAGGTGTCGTCGTCCCATGTGCCCAGGCGATTACTGGCCATCCACCGCGTGATGACTGTCCGTCCGGCACAAAAAGAAGGGTCGATGCCGTTGTGAGGTCTCCGGACACTGACTGCATGGTGTGGACGATGAGCTCTGCGTGTCCCTTGATCTGTGGTGAAATGTTGTGCGGTTTATGGGAGATCACCGCTCCGGACGTTGCCGCTTCTTCCACAGCCAGGGCGGGCGCGGTGTAACCCGCGGTCATCACGCTGGAGCTAAGGATCGTCATGACGAGCGCGTGCGTGGCCGCCCGTCTCAATATCGAGGCATTCATAAGACACTCCAATTGTTCAATTCAGAATACGCCTCGCGCAGGGGTGCTATGCGCAGCCGAAGCTTGCGAGGGCGATTAAGAGACCCGATCGGCCGTGTCTGCAGAAACGAGTGCAATCGCTCGCCGAAGATATACGCAGGATATCTACGGTCAATTACGCACTTTACGTAAATAAGGTTTCGGAAAGTATATCGACTTCATCGCATCGATGACGCGATGGCCGCCTCACCACTTGGTAAGCTGTTGGCACAGTTGCGAGTTCATGACCCGCGGCGGTCGGCTGCTGGAGCTTGGCTAGCCAGCTTTTCAAAAGGTCATACATGCTTACGTGGCAGCAATTGCGCGAGAATAAGCCCCGGGCGGCATCCCCACATGCCGGCTAAAGGCGACATTGAAAGCGCTCGTCGAGCCATAGCCGACGCGTTCAGCGATTTCCGCCATTGCGACCTCGTCGCGAAGAAGCTCTTTCGCCAAAGCCATCCGCCAACGTGTTGCGTATTCCATCGGCGCGACGCCTACCTCCTTGCGGAAGCGATCAAAGAAGGTCGAACGAGACATTGCAGCCTCTTGGGCAAGCGTCTCCACCGTCATGCTGCGCCCTGGATCTGCGTGTATCCGGCGTAATGTAGGCGCCAGCAATGGATCGGCCATGCCACGCAGGAGACCCGGCGGTGCCTTAGCGCTTGCGGCCGATCGTATTGCATCGATGAATAACACTTCGAGCAACCGATTGAGCACCATCTCACGCGCGGCACGGTCGGCCCTTGTCTCCTCGTTGATCATTCGGACGAGAGCCATCAGTCGCTCTTCACCATGAACATGGATGACCTCCGGCAGCAGCGATACGAGGAGGGCCTTGTCATCCGAGCCGAACTGACAATGGCCAACCAGTGCCTTGATCTCCGCCGACCCTTCCGGGTCGCCCAGATGAAAGACACCGGGGCTGGTCTCCAAGCGCTGGGCAAGTGCGCCCCGTGGCGGCGGCTCCATGCTGCTCATCGTGAACGAGAAGATCTTCGGAACCAGGACAAAATCGCCCGCAGCCAGCACCATGGCCTCACGACCGGCGATCGTCATCAGGCAACGGCCCTCGACCACCGCGCAGTAGAAGGGGCTTCCAAGCTCCGTGCGCTCAACCAGCCACCGACCGCCGCCCGTCACCAGCTTTGAGATCGACGGGCTCGGCTTCAACAAAGAAACAACTTCAGCAACCGGATCGGTCATGAATTCGGACTTTCGCTAAACATACTCGGACATGCGACTATAGCAGGTCCGGGCAATTTGGTCCATCTTTAGCCCAATCAAATGACAGGAGATGGAACATGCCAAAGATCCTCATCACCGGTTGCTCGTCCGGTTTCGGCCTTGTCACCGCACAGAAATTCTTGGACGCCGGGTGGGACGTCGTCGCAACCATGCGCACACCGCGAAACGACCTTCTTCCTTCGAACGACGGGCTCGAAGTCCTGCCGCTAGATGTTACCAGCGCGGACAGCATTGCTGAGGCGGTCGAAGCTGCCGGCACGATCGATGCTCTGGTCAACAACGCCGGCGTGGGCATGCTCAATGTGCTCGAAGGCTCGGAGATGTCGAAGGTTCGCGAACTGTTCGAGACGAATGTCTTCGGCGCAATGGCGATGACAAAAGCTGTTTTTCCGCAGATGAGGGTCCGGCGCTCAGGCGTCATCGTCAATGTCAGCTCCGCCGTCACGATAAGGCCGTTGCCCGCTCTCTCGGTCTACAGCGCCAGCAAGGCGGCACTCAATGCCTTCACGGAGAGCCTCGCGCTCGAGGCGGCGCTGTTCGGAGTCCGCGCTAAACTCGTCCTACCTGGCTCCGCACCGACGACCGGCTTCGGCAAGAATGCTGTCTCGCGCATGGGCATGGAAATTCCCGAGCCATATACCGCCTTCGTCGACGATTACATGACGAAGCTGCGTTCGGGCACAGAGGTCACGACCGCGGATGCGGTTGCAGAGGCCGTCTGGCGGTCTGTGACGGAGATCGACGCGCCGATGAAGATCCCCGCCGGCGCCGACGCGGAAACCTCCTTCCACGAAGCGGGTCATTTGCTCACCTGAATATCACCCTCCGAAACCCTCCTTTGAAGGTCCAGAGCCATGAACAATCTGATCAATCTCGCCAAGCATATTCCGACGCCTGAAGCTACTCTCACTGTCGCCTACACGCCGATCCGACTTCTAATGCCCGGCCGCCAGCCCTTGGAGCTGCGGCTGACCGCGCCCGCGAGCGGCGACAAGCTGCCGATTGTGCTGCTGTCGCATGGCTACGGCCCTTCAAACTATATCCCCTCTAAGGATGGCTACGCTCCCCTCGTGCAGTTTTGGGCGGAAAGAGGGTTCGTCGTCATCCAGCCGACGCATGCAAGTTCGCGGGTCGGCGGCCTACCGTCCGATGAACCGGGCGCGCCGTTCTTCTGGCGTGAGCGGGTGGAGGAGATGAAGGCTATCCTGGACCAACTGCCGGAGATCGAGAGACAGGCTCGTGGCGTGGCCGGCCGGATGGATTATTCACGCATCGGCGCGGTCGGGCATTCCTTCGGCGGCCACACGGTCGGGCTCCTGCTCGGGGCCCAGCTGGATGGCGAGGACCTCTCCGATCCTCGCATTGCTGCTGGCG
Source organism: Endobacterium panacihumi (assembly GCF_050847465.1). Taxonomy (NCBI): domain Bacteria; kingdom Pseudomonadati; phylum Pseudomonadota; class Alphaproteobacteria; order Hyphomicrobiales; family Rhizobiaceae; genus Endobacterium; species Endobacterium panacihumi. The sequence continues at coordinate 270,660 of NZ_JBOZRA010000003.1, forward strand.
TTCTTCTGACAACACCGGGACGCGGCGAGGACATGACTCCAGAGAGTGCTGCACGGTTTCCGTTCTTCGACGTCGACTTCTCGACGTTGACGACACCAAGCTTGGTTGTCTGTGGTGATATGGACAAACCGCATTTCACCACCCGTGGCCCTGAGTGGCATGCAGATGCGTTTCACGATGCGCCGGGCGCTAAAGCAATGCTGACCATGCATGGCGTTGGTCACGGCCTAGGCGGGATCGCCGCACTAGACGCAAAGGAAACAGAAACAGAATCCCCAGACGTGCTGGAAGCGACGCGGCGCCTGACGCTTGCGTGGCTTCAGACGGCTCTCAACGCAGACGACGGGGCCTGGGAACGCGCAACTTCGGCGCTTTTCCAGTATGCGGCAACGCTCGCCACTGTCTCGGAGAAGCATCTTTGACAGTCGCTCGGCTTCTGGAGCAGTCTGCCGCGAGATGCCTCGTTAGTTTGAGCGCACCGCACACTAGACTTGCTTGTTCGCGATTCCAATAAAGGCGAGGACCGAGCGTTCTAAGTCGCAGAACCCTCTCCAAATCTCGTCCGATTCACCAAAAATAGCGGGGTCGTGGGTTCGGCTCCGTTCAAGACCTTAAGTAGAGATCAAAGAGGCCTTGCAGAAAAATGCACGGTTTTACGAATGACGACTATTGAGGCTGCGGCGTAAGTGACCCGCTTGGAATTGGTACCCAGCCAAGCCACACAGGTATGGCTGGGTCTCGCTTCTCAACCGAGGAATTCGATCAGGTCGCGGTTCAGCCGTTCTGGCGCCGTTGCGAACAGACCATGCGGCTCGCCGTCATACTCGATCAGCTTGGATCCAGAAATTCCATTCGCCGCGGCGCGGCCGGCCGGATCGATCGGCACAGTCTTGTCCGACGTGCCGTGGATGACAAGCGTCGGGATCGTGAATGCCTGAAGTGTTGGTTTCCACGCAGAACTGAGCCGGTTAGGCGCATAATTTCCATTGAGAATTGAGCCATGTGAACCTTCCCCCAACGCGGAGAGCGACGGGGGCAACGGAGTGATCCACATGGGACTTTTAAATATCATTCGTCGGATGGCGCTGCGTGAGAAGCAGTCGATCCGCGAGATCAGCCGGCGAACAGGGCTGTCGCGGAACACGATCGCGAAGTATCTGAACGCTGGTACAATCGAACCAACATTCACCGTACCGGAACGACCGAGCAAGCTTGATCCTTTTGCCGACAAGCTGGCGGCCTGGCTGAAGACAGAGGCCGGGAAGTCGCGCAAACAGCGACGAACACTGAAGCACGTTCATGCCGACCTGGTGGCTCTTGGCTTTACCGGCTCCTATGGTCGGGTTGCCGCCTTCGCCCGTGATTGGCGAGCGGAACGACAACGTGAACAGCAGACGACGGGCCGCGGCATATTTGTTCCGCTGTCTTTCCGCCCAGGCGAAGCATTCCAATTCGATTGGAGTGAGGACTATGCCGTCATTGGCGGCGAGCGCACGAAGCTGCAGGTCGCCCATATCAAGCTATCACACAGCCGGGCGTTTCTGGTCAGGGCCTACCTGCTACAAACGCACGAGATGCTCTTCGACGCTCATTGGCACGGGTTCCGCGTGTTTGGCGGTGTGCCGGGTCGCGGCATTTACGATAACATGAAAACCGCGGTCGATCGCGTCGGTCGTGGCAAGGAGCGACAGGTCAATATCCGTTTCCTCGCGATGACGAACCACTACGTCTTTGCGCCTGAGTTTTGCAATCCCGCCGCGGGTTGGGAGAAGGGCCAGATCGAGAAGAATGTCCAGGATGCCCGGCCGCGACTGTGGCAACAGATGCCGGACTTTCCTGATCTGGCGGCATTGAATGCCTGGCTGGAACAGCATTGCCAGGACCTGTGGCAGGAGACACCGCACGGGAGCCTGCCCGGTTCGATCGCCGATGTTTGGGCTGATGAGCAGCCTGCTTTGATGGCATTGCCCGCCATGTTTGACGGCTTCGTCGAGCAGAGCAAGCGGGTCTCGCCGACATGCCTGATCACCTTCGAACGGAACCGCTACAGCGTGCCGGCCTCCTTTGCTAACCGGCCCGTCAGCCTGCGAATCTATCCCGAGCGACTGGTCGTTGCGGCCGAGGGTAATGTCCTATGCGAACATCCGAGGGTGATTGAGCGCAGCCACGACAAACCGCCGCGGACGATTTACGACTGGCGGCATTACCTTGCCGTCATTCAGCGCAAGCCCGGTGCCTTGCGCAATGGTGCGCCATTCCTGGAATTGCCGCTGGCCTTTCGACAGTTGCAGGACCAGATGCTGCGTCGCCTGGGCGGCGATCGTGAGATGGCCGATATCCTTGCTCTGGTGCTTCATCACGACGAACAGGTCGTCGTCAGGGCTGTGGAGCTGGCTCTGGCTCAAGGCGTCGCGACCAAGACGCATGTGCTGAACCTGCTGCATCGTCTGATCGATGGGAAGACGACTGACGGCCCTGACATCGACACGCCACAGGCGTTGACCTTGTTGCGTGAACCCAAGGCCAACGTCGAACGCTACGATGGCTTGCGTGTCCGGATCGTGGGAGGTCGCCATGCGTCATGATCCCGCAAGTGCCGCCGTCGTCATCATGCTGCGTAGCCTGAAGATGTATGGCATGGCCCAAGCGGTCACCGACCTGATCGAGCAAGGAGCACCAGCCTTCGATGCGGCCGTGCCGATCCTGTCCCAGTTGCTGAAAGCCGAGATGGCCGAGCGCGAGGTTCGCTCGATTGCCTATCACATGAAGGCTGCCCGCTTCCCAGCCTACAAGGATATCTCCGGCTACGACTTCACCGCCAGCGAGATCAACGAAGCGACGGTGCGTCAACTGCATCGATGCGAGTTCATGGACGGAGCGCAGAACATTGTTCTCGTCGGCGGACCGGGCACAGGTAAAACACACGTCGCGACTGCTCTCGGCGTCCAGGCGATCGAGCATCACCGCCGGAAGGTCCGCTTCTTCTCGACCATCGAATTGGTCAATGCGCTCGAACAGGAGAAGGCCAAAGGCAAGGCAGGACAGATCGCTGAGACCCTGGTTCGCCTCGATCTCCTGATCCTCGATGAATTGGGATACCTTCCGTTCAGTGCCTCAGGGGGAGCGTTGCTCTTCCACCTGCTAAGCAAGCTCTACGAGCGCACCAGCGTCATTATCACGACCAACCTCAGCTTCAGCGAATGGGCAACCGTCTTCGGTGATGCCAAGATGACCACGGCTTTGCTCGACCGCCTGACCCACCGTTGCCACATCCTGGAAACAGGGAACGACAGCTTCCGCTTCAAGGCCAGCTCGGCCGCAGCAGCTCAGAAGAAAGAGGAGAAAAGCCGATCCCTTGACCAAACCCTGATCAGAAAACCATACTTAGAGGTGGCTCACTTCTCGGTGGAAAAACCGGCTCAGTTCTGCGTGGAAACCAACACCATAAGGCCTATCAGATCGCGGCGTCTAATACGGTCATCCTTAAGCCCTATCTCAGGATGGTAAGCCGTTGAATGAAAGGATGACGACCGTGAAGCTCCTGACCGCCGCCGCCCTCAGTCTTGCCACCATCACAGCATCACCCGCCTTTTCCCAGCAAGGTACCAATATGAACAGATCGACAAGCGTGACATCCGAGGAAATCGGAAGCGTCTCTCCCGCCCTCGGAAGGTACGAGAAGGAGGGCGTGGTCGGGGGTCTGTGGGCCCGCCCGCAGCTTTCAGTCCGCGACCGCAGCGTCGTCACGGTCGCGATCCTGATCGCCCGCAGCCAGACCGCCGATCTTCCTCACTACATGAACCTCGCACTAGACAGTGGCGTTACGCCGAAAGAGCTTTCCGAAATCATCACACATCTCGCATTTTATGCGGGCTGGACGAATGCGATGTCGGCGGTTGCCGTCGCCCACGCCATTTTCGGCGAGCGGAACATAGACGCTGACCAGTTGCCTGAAGCTTCTCCAGATCTCATGCCACTCAACCAGGAGGGTGAGGCGGCTCGCCAGAAGGCAGTCCAGGGACTGCTCGGAGATGCCGTGCCGGGTCTTGCGGAGTTCACGACTGATCCGTTGTTCAAGGATGTCTGGTTGCGACCGGATCTCTCGCCGCGTGACCGCAGCCTCGTCACCATCACGTCGCTGATGGCCAACGTCCAGGTGGCCCAGCTCGCAGGCCATCTCAACCGGGCCTTGGACAACGGCCTGACAGCGGAGCAGGCGGGCGAAGTCGTCACACAAATCGCCTTCTACGCGGGATGGCCGAATGCCTTTTCGGCAGGGCCTGTCGTCGCCGAAGTGCTCAAGAAGCGCCAGCAGTAACCGTATACGCAAGAAGGATGACCCTCATGAAGAACACCCTCGTCGCCGCTACTCTTTCGACCATGGCTATGGCTGACGCACCCGCGGCCAGAGCGGAAGGCATCACAGTCAATCCCGTCGGAGCTGCGGCGTCAGTCCTTGCGGACCCCAAGAATTTCTCAGGCAACGTTGTCGTGGACATGCTTCTACCGACGTCGATATCGACACCAGCGTCATCTGGCCTTGTCACGTTCGCACCCGGAGCTCGGACCGCATGGCATACGCACCCCCTCGCTCAGATGCTGATCGTGACAGCGGGTAAGGGGTGGGTGCAGCAGGAAGGCCAGGAGCGTCAGGAAATCCGTCAGGGCGAGACGATCTGGATCCCCGCCGGCGTGAAACATTGGCATGGTGGGACTGCGCAAAACGCGATGAGCCACTACGCCATAACCTACATCCAGGACGGCAAGAACGCCGAGTGGATGGAGCTCGTTTCAGATGAGCAGTATCTCGACTAACAGGCTGAATTCGAAGCGATGATATGAAGGCGGTCGGATTGTGCCGCTTTCTCACCGCTCAGAAGCGTGTGATGCCTGCCAAAGGTTTGGCACGGCACCCGCAGCGGGCGTTCCGTGATCGTCGTCCAACAGCATCCGAGCGGCTCCACGTCCGCAACGGGAACATCGAGCAAGCCCGAAGTCGCCTCGTCCATCTAAGCCTGGGATCCGGAACATTCTCTCCGACGCGCCGTTAGCGGGTACCCAACAACCCGAACGGAGAAGAATTCATGGTTACCATGGTCGGAAACGAAGGCAACATCGAGAAGCTCGTCAAGGATCTGCTGTACGTCGAGCACGATGCCATCGCGGCATACGATTCCTGCATCGAACGGCTCGACGACAAGACCCTCAGCGCCAAGATCGCGGAGTTCAAGCAGGACCACCTGCAGCATGTCGTCGCCCTGAACGAGATGGCACGCGAGCTTGGCATCGACGCGCCGACGGAAGGCGACATGAAGCAGATCCTGACAACGGGCAAGATTGCCCTCGCCGATCTGATGGGCGATTCCGCGATCCTCAAGGCGATGAAGACGAACGAAGACGACACGGTTACCGCATACGAGCGCGCCTCCCGTCACGAGGATGCGATCCCGCAGTCGAAGGCGTTCTTCATGAAGGCGCACCAGGACGAACTGCGTCACCGGGCATGGATGGAATCCACTGCGAAAACGCTGTCATCTTGAATACGGTGTCGTGGATCCTCATCTGAGGATCAGCACCCACATTGACGACGGCCTGCTGCGACCATAACGGTCGCGCGTTCGCCGTCGCGGGTGACGAGGGCGCTCCCCATGCCGGGTCGAGCGCCCTCGGTTTGTTTTCAAAAGCCGGGATCGAATGTCAGCATCGCACCTCATCATCTTCCTCCACGGCATCGGCGCGTCGGGCCAGCAGCTCTCGCCTCTCACTTCATCCTGGCGGGCTCATCGTCCCACATTCGCTTTCGCAACTCCGGATGCCCCGTACCGCAATGGATACGGCGGCCACCAATGGTTCAAGGTGGATGTATGCAACTCGATCCGGGTCGGATCCGCGAGGCGCATGAGGCGTTCGACCAAACGATCCATGACGCGCTCGCCCATGAAGGCTTCGAGGAGCGACTTGGAGACGTGGCGTTCGTCGGCGTGTCGCAGGGGGCCATAGTCGCGCTGGATGGTGTCGCTTCCGGTCGCTGGGGCGTGGGTGTCCTGGTCGCCTTCTCCGGCCTCCTACCTCCGACACCAGTGTCACAGAAGAATAATCTACCCCTGTGCTTCTTGTTCATGGTGCCGAGGACCGCACGATCCCGTCCGTAGCCTCAACTATCGCGGCAGGGCAGTTGCGAGGCGCCGGGTTTTCGGTCGAGCTCGATATCGAACCGCGCATCGGCCATACAATCTCGACCGCGGGGGCAGGCCTGTCGCGGTTTCCTGGGATCGTTTACTCCAACCGTGAAGAAGCCTCCTATTGGAAGTTCGCGAACGATGTGGTGCCGTCTGTGAATACGCGGCTCGACTTCGCGAACGGGGATGCTGTCCGGGAAGCGGCCATTGCCGGTCTTGGAGTGGCAATGCTGCCGACGTTCATCGTCCACGACGCTGTTCGGAGCGGACGCTTTCGATCGTGCTCGCAAAACATATGCGACCGCCGATCGCAATGTATGCAGTACATCCATCAACGCGTAACCAAACCGCGCGTGTACGCGCATTTATTGACTTTTTGGTCGAGATATTCCGAGGCGAGCCGCCTTGGGACAGAGGGCTACTCGACGAGAGGACCGCCGACCGCCCGTCGACCTAAGCGACGCTTCCATTTTTTCATTGAGAGGGACGCTGCGGCTTTCATAACTCGCAATCAGGGATCTTGCTGGAAGTTGGGCGATGCCTATGAGGAGCTGCGGTCTCATTCCGTTGCTATCGCACCGACGCGAAATAGTGAGTCGTCGGTTCACATCCGCTCAAGGCGAAGCCTCTACGCGCTTGTGTGATCTAACAATTTCGCTTGCTTCGGCGCGGCGCCCGATGATCGCCTCTCGACAAAGGTCGACGCGATAAGGATGCGTTTCGCGTGCACCGGCTGGTCCCGCGTTTCGATCCGCTCCAGTAGAAGCCGCATTGCTGTCGCACCCATTTCAACGCCCTGGACCTTGATCGTAGTAAGGTGAGGAGAGATCTGCGTAGCAGCGGAGAAGTCGCCGAAGCCGACGACCGACATGTCCTCCGGGATGCGGTAGCCCCGCGCCAGGAGTTCGGAAACGGCTGTGAGTGCCAGGCCGTCATGGGCGCAAAACAGGGCCGTCGGAGCAATGCCGGCATTGTGAAGCTTTCGCAGCGCCGGGATGAAGCCTCCATCCTCCTCAAACCGCACGTGATGGAGCCGCGCTTCAGGATGTTGCTCCATACTTTCCCGCAGACCGTGATATCGCTCCATTCGACCGCGAAATCCTTCCTCGCCCTGCAGGAAAGCAATGTCCCGGTGGCCTAGCCCGATCAGATAGTCGCCGACCGCAATCCCCGCTTCATGGTCCGTTCCACCGACATGGTCGGCCTGTTCCAAAGGGGAGACCCAACCGAGCCGTACCACCGGAACGCCAGATGACTTCAGGATATCCAAAGTCTTCTGCTCATGGGGACCGACGAGAATGATGCCCGCGCTGTCCCTCACCATGCTCTCCACCCTATTGGCGTCGTGAGTCCATTGTAGACGAACAGGCTGACCAAGACGATGCGCTTCACGTTGCATGCCGTCCTGCAGCATGGTGCGCAGCTCGTAACTCACACTGTCAACGCGATCATGGAAAATCAGAGTGATCTCGCGCTGTTCTTCTGCTGGTTTCGGACGGAGATATCCCAGTTTCTCAGCAGCATCTCCGACGCGTTTCCGGGTAGCGTCGCTAACGCCCGGCTTCCCCGAGAGAGAACACGACACCGCGAATTTGGACAGTCCTGTGTGGTTGGCGATGTCCTGCAATGTAACCCGGCCCATGACCATCCTCATCGTCAGACCGGCTTGCCGGTCGTGAAAACAAAATTCAACATAACGCTTTACCTAACAAATTACATAATACAAGCTATCATAAATAACGAGACAGAAGCTGTCTGTGTGGTGAAGTAAATTTGGAGGAAACGTGGCGGGACCGATCCTGAGGAGGGGAGGCCATCCTTGCTGCGACGTGAATGGAGGAGGAAAGTCATGCAAGGATTTAGTCGCCGCGCGTTTCTGGCTGCGAGTGCTGCCGCTGTTATTCTGCCTGCAATGCCCGCGCTTGCGCAGGTAACTCCCGCAAGGGAGCCGGCCATGCTGGATGCATTGGTCAAGGCGGGGAAACTTCCCGCAGTCGCGGATCGCCTGCCGATCAACCCACTCGTCGTAACGCCTCTAGATCGCGTTGGCACCCATGGTGGTGACTGGAACAGCGCGATTGTCGGCGGTGGATCGCTATCGATGCTGTTCCGCTACCAGGCCTATGAGCCTCTTGTGCGTTATGCGCCGGATTGGTCGGGTGTGGTGCCGAACGTCGCGGAGCACTTCGAAAGCAATGCCGACGCGACAGAATTCACATTCAGGCTTCGCAAGGGCATGAAGTGGTCGGATGGAAAGCCATTTACCACCGACGACATCCTGTTCTGGTACGAAGATATCTTCAACTACCAAGGCCTGAACGATGTTGGCCAGAACCATCTAAGAGCCGGAGGCAAAAAGGCGCGGTTCGAAGCTGTCGACGACGTTACCTTCAAGGTGATCTTCGCGGCACCCAACGGACTATTCCCGCTGCGGCTCGCTTGGGCAAACGACGACCAGACGACGCGTGCGCCGAAACATTACCTCAAGCAGTTCCACATAAAATATAATCCAGACGCCGAGCAGCAGGCCAAGGCCAAGGGGGCGTCAGGCTGGATCCAGCTGTTCCAGCGAGAAGCGGGTCTCGTCGTAGACAACGAGTTCTTTCAGAACTCGCAGCGCCCGGTCATCCATGCCTGGAAAATGGCAATTGCGCCGGGGCAGAGCACCGACCGCGCGGTTGCCGAACGCAACCCCTTTTACTGGAAGGTCGATACCAAGGGCAATCAGCTGCCTTACCTCGATCGCATCGTTTACCAGATGGTGGCCGATGCACAGGTGCTGCTGTTGAAGGCCATGCAGGGTGAGATCGACCTGATGGACCAATACATAGCCACCCCAGCCAACCGCGCCGTCCTTTACGACTCCCAGGAACAGGGCAGGTTCGGCCTTTATACGCTGACCTCGACCGAAACCAACGAGATGGTCTTCCAGCTTAATCTCAACCATCCTAACGAAGCCAAGCGCAAGCTCTACAATAACAAGGATTTCAGGGCGGCACTGTCGATGGCGCTCGACCGTCAGGCGATAATCGACACTGTCTTCATCGGTCAGGGGACGATCTCGCAGCCCGCCGTTCGAGCGGATGACCCGCTCTATAACGAACGCCTTGCTACACAGTTCACCCAGTACGATCCCGATGCTGCCAATGCCCTGCTGGACAAGATCCTTCCGAACAAGGACGGTGAGGGTTTCCGACAGGATGAGAGCGGCAAACGGGTTACTATCATATTCGAGATCGACCAGGCGCGCGCGACCTTCCTCGATATCTTCCAGCTGGCACTGCCGATGTTCCAGGCGGTCGGCGTCGATGTACAGATGCGCAGCATGGACCGGTCGCTCTGGGAGGTGCGGGTTCGTCAGGGCATTGAGTTCGATGGCACGGCGCATCGCTTCGGTGGCAATGGCGGTATCGCAGCCATCCTCGACCCACGCTACTTCATCCCCAACACGACAGAAGCCCTCTACGCCAAGGGGTGGCAGTTATGGTACCGCGACCCCGCATCCAAGGGAGCGGTCGAACCACCCCAGCCGGTCAAGGACGCGTTGGAACGATATGACCGCGTACTCGGCTCGCCGGATCCCGAGGTGCAACGCAAGTTGATGGCGGAAATTCTCGAGATCGCCGCGGACCAGTTCTATGTTTTCGGCGTCTGCCTGCCGAGCGACAGTTATGGCGTGGTGAGAAACGACATGCAGAACGTTCCCAAGACCATGCCGAACTCCTGGGGATATCCGACGCCGGGACCTGCCAACCCCGAGACCTTCTTCAAGGCCTGATCACACCGTCTCGTCCCTGTCCTGAAAAGGACTGGGACGCGTACTTAAACCTGTTGCACGTGCCCCGCGGCGCGAAGGCACCCTATTGCCATGGAAAGCTCATATGCTGCATCGACCAAGCGAAGCCGTTGTTCCCACCGATCGTTCTCCTGAATGGTACAAGTCCGCCACCCGCTGGACACAGCTAACATTCGCGGAAGACGATCCCGACAAATACGATCCGGAGTTCTGGATCGATGTATTCCGACGTACCAAGTCGAACGCGGTGTGCCTCTCGGCAGGCGGCTACATCGCCTATTACCCCAGCGAGATCCCATTGCATTACGTGTCGAAATTCATCGGCGGCACCGATCCATTCGGAACCATCGTAGAGGGCGCCCGCAAACTAGGCATGCATGTCATGGCGCGTGTCGATCCCCATGCGATCCACGCCGATGCGGCGCAGGCGCATCCGGAATGGGTGGCGATCAACCGGGATGGAACACCTCGTGAGCATTGGGCATACCCCGGGATCTTTGTGACCGATGCACTGGGCAGCTACAACCGCGATTTCACCACCGAGGTCATTCGGGAGATTGTCACCAAATACGATGTGGATGCGGTGTTCGCCAACCGCTGGCAGGGGCACGGCGTTTCCTACAGCGATGATAATCAAAGACGTTTCAAAAGCGAAACCGGCTTTGACCTTCCCGCGAAAGCGGACGCCAGCGATCCCGCATGGCAGGCATGGGCCGCATGGCGCCGGCGGATACTCACGGACCTCGTGGTCTACTGGGATGAGACGGTGAAGGCCATCCGCCCCCACGCGAGCTTCATCCCCAACATGAGCGGTTCATCGCTCATGGAGTTCGACCTGTCACTCATCCAAAAGCATTGCCCGATCCTGTTCGTCGACCATCAGGCGCGCCAAGGCGTCGAGGTCGGCTGGTCTGCCGGCCGCAACGGCAAGCGCATCCGCGGGACGTTCCGCGACCGTCCGGTCGGGCTGATCACCTCAATCGGGCCGGAGGAAGAATATCGCTGGAAGGACAGCGTCCAGAGCGGCGAAGAGATCAAGTTGTGGGTTCATAATGGCATGGCGCAGGGACTGTTTCCCTGGTTCACAAAATTCAACGCCTGCGTCCCCGATGATCGCTGGGTGCAGCCGGTCGTCGAGGCATTTAACCTGCATGCGGACATCGAGCCGCAAATCGAGGGAATGCAGCCGACAGCCGAAATCGCCATCATCGATCCGTCGACGACGCTCAGGCACTGGGCACCGGAAGAGCGGCACATCGCCGAACACAACGATCTCGGTTTCTATCACGCCCTGGTCGAAGCGCGCATTCCGTTCGAGTTCCTCTCCGACCAAGTGATGACGCCGGAAGCACTCGACCGCTTCAAGCTGATCGTACTGGCCAACGCTACCTATCTGTCCGACGAGCAGTGCTTGGCGATTGAACAATATGTCCAGCGCGGTGGTTCAGTCGTCGCGGCAAACGAGACCTCACTCTACGACGAAGTTGGCACTCGACGGGATAATTTCGGTCTATCACGAGTATTCGGAGCGTCTCTGACCTCGGCTCCTCGCGGTCCAGTCAAAAACACCTATGTGGCGCTGTCCGGCTCGCACCCCTTGAACAAGGGTTATGAGGGTGCTTCTCGCATCATCGGCGGAACTCGTCTGATCGCGGTCGATGCAGATGCGACGGCAGACACCCCGTTCCTCTACGTGCCTGACTTTCCCGACCTGCCGATGGAGGAGGTCTACCCCAGGGAGGCGCCAATCGGAGCTGCCGTCATTGCACGCGACACAGGGTATGGAGGACGCGTCGTCTACATCCCATGGAATATCGGCGAAGTCTTCTGGAAGGTGCTCGCTCCCGACCACGGCAGATTGATCGCCAATGCGGTGAACTGGGCGATCGGCAAAGATCATCGTGTCCAGGTCGAGGGCAAAGGGATCATCGATATCGCCGTCTACGAGAGTAAGGACGCCATGGCGATCTTCTTGGTCAACCTCACCAACCCGATGATGATGAAGGGTCCGTTGCGGGAGGTCTATCCGATCGGTCAGCAAAAACTGTCGATCGAACTGCCGGAGGGGCGCAAGCCGGGGGCAATGAAGCTGCTCGTCGGCAATGAAGCGGTGTCAAGCCGTATCGTGGGGCACCGTGTCGAAATCCTGGTGCCCTCCATTGAGGCTTTGGAGACGGTTCATCTCATCTGGCAGTCGTAAGCCAAGCAATAGCAGCGGGAGGAGACCATGCTTGCTTATGTGGCGAAGCGCGTTCTGTACATGATACCGACCTTATTCGGCATGTCGCTGATCGCCTTCATGATCATCCAGTTGCCGCCCGGCGACTATCTGACGTCACTTCTGTCCACCATGGCCGATGGGGGACAGAACCTGGACGAGGCCACGATCGCGCGGTTGCGCACCCAGTACGGCCTAGACCAGCCGGTCTATGTTCAGTATTTCGTATGGATCGGCGGAATATTAACCCGCGGCGATTTCGGCTATTCGTTCGAATGGAACCAGCCGGTTTCCACGCTGATCTGGGACCGGATGGGATCGACCCTGCTGATCTCGCTGGCAAGCCTTCTGCTGGTATGGGCGATCTCGCTGCCAATCGGCATCTATTCGGCGGTCAAGCGGCACTCATTCGGCGACCACGCTTTTACGCTGCTGGGGTTCATCGGGCTTGCCGTGCCGAACTTCATCATGGCACTCACCTTGATGTATGCCAGCTATCGGTTCCTGGGACAAAGTGTAGGCGGCATCTTCTCACCCGCCTTCGTTGATGCACCCTGGAGCCTCGCCAAACTGACCGATATGCTCAGCCATATGTGGATCCCGGTGATCGTCATCGCCATGTCGGGCACCGCCGCCATGATACGCATCCTTCGCGCAAACCTCTCCGACGAACTGAGCAAGCCCTACGTGATCACCGCTCGCGCCAAGGGACTGCCCGAGCGGAAGGTGATACTGAAGTATCCCGTGCGCATCGCGCTCAACCCGTTCGTCAGCTCTATCGGCTGGGTATTGCCCGACCTGGTCTCCGGCGTCACCATCACGGCGATCGTTCTGAACCTGCCGACCGCAGGTCCCTTGCTCCTGCGCGCGCTGGTTGGCCAGGACATGTATCTGGCGGGGAGCTTCATTCTCCTGATGGGTGTGCTGACGCTGGTCGGGATGCTGATCTCCGACATTCTCCTGGCGGTGCTTGATCCGCGAATTCGGTTCAACTGAGGGGGCGCCATGTTGATCGACAGAAATTCTACCGCCGCACTCGAGACCGGTCCCGCCATCAGCCCGCTGAAGTTGGGAGGGAAGGTCAAAACTCTGGAAGCCGCCGGACAGTGGACCCTCATCCGCCAGCGCTTCTTCCGCCACAAGGTCGCGGCCTTCGCAGGCGGTATTATTGTCGTGCTCTACCTGATCGGCGCCTTCGCGGAATTCCTGGCGCCCGGCCTGCCCAACACGTCCCGGCCCCAGTACACCTTTGCACCACCCCAGAGGATCGCACTGTTTGCGCCAAATGCTGATGGCGGGACCGGGTTCTTGCCGCATGTAAAAGGCTACAAGGTCGAGATCGAGCCCAAGGCGCTACGCCGAAGTTTCGTCGTCGACGAGACGAAGATCATACCGGTCGGCTTCTTCGTAAAGGGAGCTCCGTACAAGCTCTGGGGCGTCATCCCGATGGAAACCCATCTAGTCGGTCCATTAGATGCGCGCGAACCAATGTATCTGCTTGGTTCCGACCGCCTCGGTCGAGACCTGATGAGCCGCCTGATCTACGGAACGCGGGTATCCATGTCGATCGGGCTCGTGGGCGTGGCGATTTCGCTGTCGCTTGGCGTGATCATGGGAGCAGTGTCCGGTTACTATGGCGGTTGGGTAGACACCCTCATTCAAAGGATCATCGAGATCGTCAGCGCCATGCCGACCATTCCGCTCTGGCTCGGGCTGGCGGCCGCGATCCCGCTTAGCTGGTCGCCGCTCTCTGTCTACTTCATGGTGACGCTGATCGTATCGCTTCTGAGTTGGACGGGGCTGGCGCGAGAGGTCAGGGGACGGTTTTTCTCGCTGCGCGGCGATGATTTCGTCACTGCTGCGAGACTGGATGGGGCGGGTGAGCGCAGGATCATCTTTCGCCACATCCTGCCGTCGCTCACCAGCCATATTCTCGCAGTCGTGACACTCGCCATCCCGACGATGATCGTCGCGGAAACCTCGCTTTCATTCCTCGGCGTAGGCCTGAAGCCCCCGGTCGTCAGCTGGGGTGTGTTGCTTCAGGATGCCCAGAACGTCCGCACGGTCGCAACCGCGCCCTGGCTGCTGATCTGGCCAAGCCTCGCCGTGGTCCTTGCCGTTCTGTCGTTCAATTTCTTTGGCGATGGATTGCGCGATGCTGCCGATCCCTACGATAATTAAGAAGGACGTGGTTGATGAAGCCCGAAAGACTGCTCTCGGTCCGAAACCTTTCCATCGATTTTCGCCTGCGGACGCATGTGCTCCACGCCGTGCGCGACGTCACCTTCGACCTGAAGCGCGGCAAGACCCTGGCGCTGGTCGGTGAAAGCGGCTCAGGCAAATCGGTGACGGCCCGCGCTCTGATGCGGATTATCGACAAACCCGGCCGAATGATCGGTGGCCAGATCCTACTCGACGGTCCGGACGGGCCTGTGGATATCGCCGGGTTCAAGGAGGGGAGCCGGGAGGTGCTTGCCATTCGCGGTGGGCGGATCGGGCTGATCTTTCAGGAGCCGATGAGCTCGTTGTCACCGGTCCATACGATCGGTTCGCAGATCGTCGAGGCGGTTCGCCTGCACAGGCGGGTCTCGAAGAAAGACGCGCGCATGCGTTGCGTTGAGCTGCTGCGCCAGGTCGAAATCCCGCAGCCAGAACTGATGGCCGACCGCTACACGTTCGAGTTTTCCGGCGGCATGCGGCAGAGAGCCATGATCGCCATGGCGCTCGCCTGTGATCCGGAAGTGCTGATTGCCGACGAGCCGACAACGGCGCTCGACGTCACGACACAGGCCGAAATCCTGGACCTCATCAAGCGGCTTCAGGACGAGCGCGGCATGGCAATGCTGCTCATCACCCACGACATGGGGGTCGTCGCCGAAGTTGCGGATGAGGTCGCCGTCATGCGCTTCGGCAAAATCGTAGAGCAGGGGCCGGTCGACGACATCTTCCACGCAAGCCGGCATCCGTATACCCGACAGCTTCTCGATGCGACCGTCAAGCTGGAAAGTGGCGTGGCAGGGCGCGGGTTGCCGGCATCGCTTGCTCCGAGCGTCGCGCCGGTTCTCTCGGTCAGAAACCTCACCAAGGTCTACGGCGCGCCGTCACGCATGTTTTCCCGCAGCGGCAGTCGCGGCCTGGTCGCCGTCGATGACGCCAATCTTGATCTCTTCCGCGGCGAAAACCTCGGCATCGTTGGGGAGAGCGGCTCGGGCAAGACGACGCTCGGCAGGATGATCCTGCGCATCGTCGAGCCTACGTCGGGTAGCGTCACATACCGTGCCGACGAGGCGGCCTCACCGGTCGATGTCACGACGCTCGGCAAGGCCGATCTCCGGCGCTATCATCAGGATGTACGGCTGATTTTCCAGGATCCGTTCGCCTCGCTCAATCCGCGCATGACAGTCAAGCAGATCATAGGCGATCCGCTCGTCATCTCCAAGGGCATGTCGGGCAGGGCCGTGGAGGCGCGCGTCGCCGAGTTGCTGGGCAAGGTGGGCCTTGATCCGCTTGCCATGGAACGTTACCCCCACGCGTTTTCAGGCGGTCAGCGCCAGCGGATCGGTATCGCCCGGGCGCTCGCGCTCAACCCTAAGGTAATCGTCGCGGACGAGGCGACGTCTGCCCTTGACGTCTCGATCCGCAGCCAGATCCTCGATCTGTTGCTCGACATTCAGAAGCAGTTGCACCTCAGCTTCGTCTTCATCTCTCACGATATCTCGGTCGTGCGGTACTTCTGCGACCGCGTGGCGGTGATGCACAAGGGCAAGATCGTTGAAGTCGGTGATGCGGAGACGATTTGCACCAACCCGTCGCAGCCTTACACCAAGCGGCTGATTTCCTCCGTCCCCAATCCGGATCCCCGCAACAAGCGCATGCTTCACCGCCTGCGCGCAGATCAAGTCTGAGCCGTCCAGCATGCCTAAGTTCGCAGCCAACCTCTCCATGCTCTACACCGAGCATTCCTTCATCGACCGCTTTGCCGCCGCCGCTGCGGATGGCTTTAGGGCGGTAGAATATGTCAGCCCCTATGAAGAAGCCCCTGAGGCGATCGCCGCCCAGCTGGCACGCCATGATCTGCAGCAAGCCCTGTTCAATCTGCCCGCCGGCAACTGGGCAGCCGGCGAACGCGGCATAGCCTGCCTACCGGACAGGGTCGCGGCATTCCAGACATCTGTGACCAGAGCGATCGAGTACGCAAAGGTACTCGGCTGCCGCAAGGTCAACTGCCTTGCAGGCATCGTGCCCTTCGGCATTGAGCCGGACGTGGCCGAGGCGACGTTCGTAGATAATCTGCGCTATGCCGCCGAGCGGCTGGCCGATGCCGAAATCTCCCTAATCTTTGAGCCGATCAATACACGCGACATCCCCGGCTACTTTTTGACGACGACGGATCAGGCAGAGCGGATCATGGCTCGGGTCGGCCATTCCAACCTGCTGATCCAGTACGATTTCTATCACATGCAGATCATGCAGGGCGATCTTCTCCCGACGTTCGAAAGGCTCCAGAGCAAGATCGGTCATGTTCAGATCGCCGACAATCCCGGACGCCACGAGCCGGGGACCGGGGAGATCAATCACGACTTCATCTTCAGGCGGCTGGATGAACTCGGCTACGACGGCTGGGTCGGGTGCGAATACAAGCCGGCAGCCAGCACCAGCGCCGGTCTCGGCTGGCTTAAACTGCTTCAACAGAGGAATTGACCATTGAAAATCGGATTTGTCGGATTGGGCGTCATGGGGCGCCCGATGGCGCAGCACCTGATCGAGGCGGGTCATGAGCTGTATCTTCACCGGGTGAAGCCGCAGTCGGCCCATCTCATACATAGTGGTGCGACTGCTTGTGGATCAGCCACGGAGGTAGCGAGGTCGGCCGAAATTATTATCCTCATGCTGCCCGACACGCCTGATGTGGAAACCGTGCTGTTCGGCGAAAACGGCGTCATGGACGGCGTCGAGCCTGGCAAGCTTATCATCGACATGAGCTCCATCTCCCCGTTGGCGACCAAGGATTTTGCTGCGCGTATCGAGGCGCGCGGATGTGACTATGTCGATGCGCCGGTCTCGGGCGGAGAGGTGGGCGCCAAAGCCGCCTCGCTCACCATCATGGCCGGCGGAAAGCCGCAGGCGTTTGATCGCGCAAAGCCGCTGTTTGAAAAGATGGGCAAGAACATCACGTTGATCGGCGGTGTCGGCGATGGTCAGATCGCCAAGGTCGCCAATCAGATCATCGTCGCCCTCAACATTCAGGCCGTATCGGAAGCTCTCAGGTTTTCCCGAAAGGCGGGCGCCGATCCGACCGTCGTTCGCAAAGCTCTGTTGGGCGGTTTTGCAGCGTCGCGGGTCCTCGAAGTTCACGGAGAGCGGATGATCAACGAAGCCTTCGAGCCCGGCTTCCGCATGCGCTTGCATCATAAGGATCTGTCGCTGGCGCTTGAATCAGCACGTCTCCTGGAGCTTATGCTGCCCAACACCGCTATGGTCCACCAATTGATGAACGGTGCCCTGGAAAAAGGTCTCGGCGACAAGGACCACGCGGCCCTCATTAAGGCACTATGACGTTATTACCGCGAAGTCCGACGGACAGGAGCAAGGCACGATGATTGCAGACCCCCGACTGTTCTTGACGTCGCTGTATGACGCGGCGGTAGAAGCCGCCGATCCTTTAAGTAGGATCAGGGAACTTCTGCCGCCTGCGCCTGTCGGCGGGCGTGTTGTCGCTGTCGGCGCCGGAAAGGGCGCAGCGCAGATGGCCCGCTCCCTGGAGAGCCTTTGGGACGGCCCTCTGACAGGTGTGGTGGTCACGCCCTATGGCTACGAATGCGAAACGCAGTGCATTGAGGTTATTGGTGCGGCCCATCCAGTCCCGGACCATGCGGGTCTTGATGCTGCCGAGCGATTGAAGGCAGCAGTATCGAACCTCTCGAGCCAGGATCTCGTGATTGCACTGATCTGCGGCGGAGGTTCGGCACTGCTACCAGCGCCGCCAGACGGTTTTGCTCTGGCCGACGAGATTGCCCTGAACGAGGAACTGCTGGCGTCAGGTGCTCCGATCTCGGCGATGAACGTCGTTCGCAAGCATTTCTCGACAATCAAGGGAGGAAGGCTGGCGGCGCTGACAAAGGCGCGGGTGGTGAGCTTCGTGGTTTCAGACATTCCTGGAGACGACCCGTCACTGGTGTCGTCTGGCCCGACAATCCCAAATCTCGGTAGTTTTCATGATGCCGCAGAGATTATTGCACGGTATCGGCTGAAGCTCCCGCAACGAATGCTCGAATTTATTGGATCGAACGCCGCTCTCGCACCGAACCCGGCGGATGCACACTTTGCCAGGCACAGTCACCACCTCGTATCCTCCGCCCGCATTTCGCTCGAAGCGGCGGCAGCATCTGCCCGCGCCTCAGGAGTAACGCCCGTAGTGCTGTCGGATCGCATCGAGGGCGAAGCGAAAGATGTCGGCCGTGTGCACGCGGCCATCGCACACGAAGTCGCACTGCATAACAGCCCGTTCATCCGACCCTGCGTACTGCTGTCGGGTGGCGAGACGACGGTTACACTTCGATCAAAGGGCGGCAAGGGCGGACGGAACGGAGAGTTCGCACTCTCTCTCGCGCTTGCCATCGATGGTCTCGATTTGTTTGCACTGGCTGCGGATACCGATGGTATAGATGGCTCGGGGGACAACGCTGGGGCATTTGCTGATGGCACCAGCGTTGCCCGCTTCATCGCGAAGCATGTAAACGGCCATGCCAGGTTGGCGATGAACGACAGCTATACCGCTTTTTCGGCCGTCGGCGATCTTTTTGTCTCCGGCCCGACCGGCGTCAACGTCAATGATTTCAGGGCTATACTGGTTCGATAAGATCAGAGTTATTGCGGGTCGTAGGTCCTTATCCTTTCGAGACAATCGGACAACCTCAGTGGCGTTTTCAGCGCAAAGCATGCTTTGACGACGCCGAGTGGGCATCAAAGTCGCGGCCCCATTTCCTCCGAATGGTCGCTAAGATGCCAGCGAAGCCCGTGCGCCTCCGGCAAACGCTCTCGCATCTGCTGCCGTGAGTGGACGAGAAATGTGATAGCCCTGAATGAAACGACCTCCGAGGTCACAAATCGTTGCCATCTCCGCTTGCGTTTCGATCCCTTCGACTATGCAGTCGAGACCCATGTCATCGGCCATCCTGATCAATGACTTGACGATTTTTGCACTTGCTGCATCATCCTGGATTTTCGTCACGAAACTCCTGTCGATCTTGATCTTAGTGAGCGGCATCGAATGGAGATGCGTCAGGCTCGAATAGCCCGTGCCAAAATCGTCCAAGGATATTCCTATACCTGCAGACCGGAAGGTTTCGGCAATTGCCCGAGCTCGCTCGAGGTCGGTCAGTATTGCGGTTTCGGTGATTTCGAGATCGATACGAGAGGATCCGATGTCGCTGTTAGCAATCAGCGCTAAAAGACGCATCGCGTGATCGCTCGACGATAAGTCTCGCGCTGAAAGGTTAAACGAAAGCCGAATGTGACGCGGCCAGAACCGCGCTTCCTGCAAGGCCATGCTCAGAAGCGTGCGCGTGAGATGGTTGATGAGTCCCAGCCGTTCGGCAACCGGAATAAATTCGGCGGGAGAAACCTGCCCGAGAATCGGATGATGCCACCTCGCCAGAGCCTCGAATGCCGTGACCGTGTTGTCCGCGACATCGAATATCGGCTGAAAGGCAAGTGAGATGTGCTGGTTGATGCTGCCGTCCCGGAAGGCCTCTTCGATCACCGTTAGCCGAGACAGGCTGTGATAATGCTCCGGCGAAAATGCGACGGCCGTGCCGGGTGCATTTCTTTTTGCCTGATAGAGAGCGAAATCGGCCTGATCATATAGGCGTGTCATTTCTTCATGGCCCAGTACGCTGCTTGAAAATCCAACGGATGCACCAACCTCGATCATTGCGTCGCGAATGGCATACGGCTCCCGGCACACGCTGCAGATTTCCTCCGCAAGCTTTTTCGGGGCAGCGAGATCGGCTGTCTGCAACAGGAAGGCGAATTCGTCGCCACCGATACGTGCTACGAGAGCCCTGCCATTGCTGGTCCGCGCGAGGCGCAACGCCAGTTGCGAAAGAAGTTCGTCTCCAGCTTTGTGCCCATGAACATCATTGACAGCCTTGAAACCGTCGAGGTCGATCAGGCCGACATGGATCGGATCGCTATGAGGCGTCACTTGGCCGATCCTTTCGTCGAGACTGCTAAAGAAAAACCGTCTGTTGGCAAGGCCAGTCAGGCTGTCCATGTTGGCGAGTGTTCTGTTTTCCTCGCTTAAGGCTTTGGTCTGCTTTTGCTCGTCGACCAGCTCCAACTCGCGTTTCTCGAGCGCATTCTTTTTGTTTTCGAGTTCTCTGCGGGAAACAACGAGGTGGGTGAAGTCTCTATATTGTACCCAAAGTACCATGAGCATCGCGGCTGAAACGAGACCGACATCGACCGCCATTGCCATGAAAATGGCGTTTCCGGTCAGTCCGAAATAGGCGACGAATGCGATGTTGACGACGAATGTGACGGCCATTGCGGCAGGTAGAAGATGGGTGAGGCAGAATATGCAGCCGATGACGGTAATGCCCATGTAAAACGCGACATGGCTTTGCATGAAACTGTCACCGTAAGGTGTAAGGCCTATTCCCCAGCCTGCAAATATGCCTGCAAGCACCCAAGCGATACTGTTCGTCCGGCGTAATTCAGCAATCGCTTGATCTGCGTTAGCCGCGGGTCTTCGGACACGACGCCCCCATTGCAGCATGCGTACGGCGCAGGCCGCAGTCATTGCCGATGGGACGATGACGGTCAGAAAAAATGGGGCAACGGGCAGGTGCGTTATGGCGACACCCCATGTGTTCACCAAAAGGATGAAGTACATCAGCGGTATCTGTTTGGAAAGCGCCGACTGTTGCGCGATAGCCAAAGTGGGGTCGTCATCCCTTACGCTGAAAAGCTTCTTGATTGAGTAGATCATTACGACGCACGCAAAATTGGAGAGTTTTTCATGTTCATGCGCGGAACGATTTCATACCCCTCCGAGTGAAGGCATTATTTCATGGGCAGCTTAATTTCCCGGAACTCCCGATGCTTAATGGTTCGTGAAATCATTGAAGCATCTGGAAGAAATGCACTCTTATCGCCAAATGCGCCATATTGTGTTTAGACCGGGCGTTGCATAGCCGTAGGCGAGCTACTGCGTAGCAAAGGAACCAGCAGCAACTACGAAGGACTCTTGGCGTGAAAGCCGTGGCAGTGGAGATAGAACTTCCCAGCAGCTGACTTGCCACGTCGAGATCCGGTGCGACGTCTTCCAAGGACTATCATCTTGCCGAGCCTTCTGGGCTGCCGAAGTGGCGTGGCGACTTAGATAAACTCTGAATCGTGACGGCAACAAAGGGAGTCCTGTAGATGGGCATTCAGGCCAATACAGCGCGTGCCAACCCTAGCAATCCATCAATTTAACAACTGGTTTAGCGTAAAGCGGCAGCAGATATTAAGGAATGGCTGATATTCTGACATGAAATATAAGGGGGTGTCATATGCGTGTCCTGCTTGCTACTACCTACTTGTTGTTGCCATTGCTCGTCGGCGGGCCGGTGGCCGCTGACGACAGTATCCTGCGGATAGGTACCGAGGGTGCATATCCCCCATTCAATTTCGTCGATGAAAAGGGGCAACTGTCGGGCTTCGATGTCGATATTGCCAAAGCTCTTTGCAAGGAGATGGCGGTTGAGTGCCAGTTTGTCGCTGTCCCTTGGGTGACGATCATCGACGATCTAGAATCTGGAAAATTCGACCTGATGGTCGCCAGTATGGCCTATACGTCAGAACGGGCGCAGCGCATCGCATTTTCTGATCCTTACTACCGTTCCCATGCAGTCTTCGTGGGTGACGCCAAGAAATTTCTCGACATTCGTCCGGAGACCCTCGCTGGCGCGAGGATCGCGGCAGGAGCTGGCACTATGCAGGCTGATTACCTGCAGAAAATCTATGCGGCGAAAAATACGATCCTTATCACTAAGGACCAGCCTGAAGCCCAGACGGCGCTGCAGGAAGGAAAGGTCGACCTGATCCTTGCCGATGCAATTGAGCTGATGAGTTTCCTCGACTCCAACCAGGAAGCCCGCTTCGATTTCATCGGAGACCCGGTCACCAACGATCTGCTGCAAAGCACATCTCATATTACCGCCCGCAAAGGCGACACCGCATTGCTCGAAAATGTCAACGCGGCACTGAAACGGATCCGCCTCAACGGTGTCTATGACAGGGTGAATGACACGTATTTCCCTTTCAGTATTTTCTGACCTGCGTGATGATCATGCCGCGGTTTTTCCGGAATGGGTTGTCCTTGCGATTGACGGGCCGCTTTGCGCTCGTCGTGGTCGGAATGTATGTCTTTGCTGCATCGCTCTACTCTGTCCAGTTCCTCAACCGTGTTGAAAAAGGAGCAGGCATAGCCAGAAAGCAGCAGATCCCGCTTATCCTTTCACAAAACAGAAACGCCCTGAAAATCGAGCGTGCCGCCTCGCTCATTCGCTCCGTGTATCTGGCCCATGATCGCCGCGTCGAAAGACAGATACAGTTGCAGTTACAGACGCTCACGCAGAGTTTCACCCTTGATGACAATCAGTTGTTGATTGATGGCGGCCGCAACATCGCGTCGGATGTGAAGGTGATCACCGCGCAGCGGGAAGTGGCGCGGGCTTTGCGATCAGACGCTTCTGGTCCGGCGGATGACAGAAAGGTCGAGCAGGCCGAATTGGCGGCGGCCGAGGCCTACCAGCGGGCTATTCGAACGACGGAGGCTTTGGGCGACAACCTGTCCAACGACGCTGTCAAGCTCGCGGATGGCCTGGCCTCGACGATCGAAAAAGCGGCTCGGGACGTCCGTTTCGGGTGGCTCTTTATATTGATTTTGCCGGCGGTGTTCCTGGTGCTGGTTTTATGGGTTGTCAGCCGCCACATTCTGCGGCCGATCTCGTTGGCAGTCTCAAGGCTGGAGGCCCGCGAGGATACGGTAGCGCGACCGGTCTTTGAAGAATTGCGAACGGTCACGGATGCCGTCGAGGCTTACGGCGCGCTCTCGCTTGATCTCAAACGCACCAACGCGATGCTGCTTGTTTTGTCCGATCAGGACGGCCTGACCGGATTGCTGAACAGACGCGCCTTTGAGCAGAAACTCGACAATGCATTCAATCGTGCGATGGCTGCGCGCTCTGAGCTGTGCGTCCTAATGATCGATCTCGATCATTTCAAGTCTATCAACGATACATATGGCCACGAGGCCGGCGATGCATGTCTACGAGAAGTCGCCATGACTTCGTCCAGCTTTTTCGAAAGTCATGGTCTTGTGGTTGGGCGTTATGGAGGCGAGGAGTTTTGCGGTTTCGTCGAAGGCGTCGATATCAATAGCGTCAGCGGCGTAGCGTCGGCATTGAGACAGGCTATTGAAATGCTGTCGGTTGATGTCGGATCTGGAAGAAAGATCCGTCTCACCGCAAGCATCGGCGTTTCGTGCCTAGAAGAACGTGAGATTGAGCGAGCCGGCGTCTTGTTGAAGGAAGCAGATGCCGCGCTCTACGAAGCTAAGCATACCGGCCGAAACAGAGTTGTTTTGAGAGGTCAGAGCAATGTCGTCCTGTTTAGTGCCACAAGAGATCTTCTTGCTTGAGAAACTGGACGCAGACTATACAGTGATGGACCTGGCCCCCCGTATCGAAGTTGCCGGTGACTGGCCGTAGCCAACGTGGATGACAGCACGCCGGCTAGACGAGCTGCGGCTTGCCCCAATAGGCGTGGGCGTAAGCGATGTGGCGGATCGGCAGCGTGACTATTTGTTTGCTCTGTGAGCCAAAAGCCTAGCCCGGATTATTTCCACGCTCCCACGAATATGAATAGCGTGTGGTTGTTCTCCGGCTCCACCGACTGCAAGTGCGACGACCGATACATCTTCCTCAAAGGAGGTGACGTATAATACGTGTCCCGGATTCACATATACCAGCTGGTTGTAGGTGTTTCTGAAACGGATCATTGGGCGAAGGGAAGGTTAGGAGAAAGGCGGCAACTATCATGATTGCAGCCTTTCTCAACGAGCGAGACGAGGGGCATGATGCAAGCGTCCTGCACAAGTTGCGCATATTCGATTCGGCTAAATTTGGTCAAGTGGCGCCGACCCTAAAGATATCGCGACCAGTCATCAGCCCTCGGTATTGATTGACCGGCACGGCGGCTAACGTTGCGGGAATAACTGCGCGAGGGGAACGCTATGACTAGCCTGGGAAGAGCGGCCTGCCATACGACTCGGTGATATACCACAGCCCTTTCACGCGACCTCAGGCACGTCAGCTGGAACGTGGAAGCTCGATGCGAGCAGCATGAGAATATCGCCGACGGCTTTGGAATTGCAACGATACCAAATCGTTTGAGCTTCACTCCGGATGGTGACAAGACCTGCGGCTTTTAGCTTTGCCAAATGTTGCGATAACGCAGATTGAGACAAACCGACAGCGGCGGCGAGTGACGTTACGTCCCACTCAGCCTCAATGAGCAACGTCAGTACATGGAGCCGGCGACCATTTGCGAAGGCCTGCAGAAAAAGTGCGGGCTCATTGAACATTGACCCGGGATCATCGCGCATTTGATTTGATTTGACCTTATCTTTATTAGAGATAACTACAATGACGGTAGGCGATTCGCAATCGTCGTCCCCGGCATCCTAAGAACTTTGACAAGGAGAAACGCGAGGCAGCTCATTAGGGGCGTGATACTATTGGTGTGCGCCGGTCGTGTGTTGGTATGGAGGCCGCGCTAGCAGTCGACCTTCACAGGCTCCGTCGGTGTTCAGAATTCTTCCCAGTTATCTATCGCCGCCGCGGTCGCCGAACCGCCTCTGCCAGTGAAAGCTCTGGCAATCTTGCCGACCATGCTTCGGGCAGGGGATGCGGCCGGCGTCGAGCGTGGCGATGCGGCCATGACGGCGGCAGTCTGGCGCAGTGCCGATGCAGGATTTGCCGAGGCGGCATTCTGACCGAGCTGGAACTGGCTGATCAGTTCACGCAGGCGGCCGGCTTCGGTAGCAAGCGTCGCGCCTGCGGCATTGGCTTCTTCCACCATGGCGGCGTTCTGCTGGGTCACCTGATCCATCTGGTTGACGGCCGTGTTGACTTCCGACAGGCCGACCGACTGTTCGCGCGAGGATGTGGCGATCGAGTCCATATGCTGGTTGATGGTGACGATATGGGCTTCGATGGTGCGCAATGCCTCACCGGTCTCCCGCACCAGCTTGACGCCGGTGCCGACCTCGATCGAGGACTTGCCGATCAGGTCCTTGATTTCCTTTGCGGCATTGGCCGAACGCTGGGCCAGTTCGCGCACTTCCTGAGCGACAACGGCAAAACCCTTGCCGGCCTCGCCTGCACGCGCTGCCTCGACACCGGCATTGAGTGCCAGAAGATTGGTCTGGAAAGCGATGTCGTCGATGACGCCGATAATGTTGGAAATCTGGCCCGAGGATTCCTCGATCCGGCCCATGGCCTGCACGGCATTGGCAACGACGGCACCCGACTGGCGGGCGCTTTCATTGGCCTGGATTGCCACGGTGCGGGCCTCTTCGGCACGTTTGGAGGAATTGGAGACGTTGACGGTGATCTGGTCGAGGGCGGCTGCCGTTTCTTCCAGCGAAGCGGCCTGCTGTTCGGTGCGTTTGGAAAGATCGTCGGCGCTCTGGCTGACTTCGCGCGAACCGCTGTCGATGGAGCTGGTGGACTGGGCGACCGAGCCGAGCGTGCCGCGCAGCTGGCCGACAGCGGCGTTGAAATCGGCGCGCAGGCTTTCGAAGTCCGGTGCGAACGGGCGGTCGAGCTGGAAGGTCAGGTTGCCGGAAGACAGATGCTGCAGGCCGGTGGCAAGACCGTTGGTGGCTTCCGCCATCTGTTCGGCGCGCACGCGCGCTTCCTCGGCATTCCGGCGGCGTTGTTCCTCGGTCATGTTGCGCTGTTCGTCGGCCTGGCGCTCCAGTTCCTTCGTCTTCAGCGCATTGTCCTTGAATACCTGGACGGCACGCGCCATCGCGCCGGTCTCGTCCGGGCGGCCTTCACCTTCGACCGTGGCATTCAGGTCGCCGGCGGCAAGGCGCCCCATGGTCGAGGTCAGGCGACCGATGATATTACCGAGCGACTTAGCGAACAGGAAGAACGCGGTCAGGGCGATCAGCGAAATGACAAGCGTGACGCCGAGCATAGTCCAGAGGGAGGCTCGGGCACCTGCAAGGATCTCAGTCGCGTCCGTCCCCACTTCGATGACGCCGATCCTCTCGCCGGCGAATGAGCTGAATGGAACGGCTTTGATGAACATGTCACGGCCTTCGAGGACGTCCTGTTCAAAGACCGGCTTACCCTCGAGTGCGTCTTGAAGGGATGAGTTGTCTAGGAATGCTTGGTTACCGTCGGTCGAGGATTGGTTTACAAGCTTGCCCTCAGACAGGACGTTGACCGAAATTTCGGCGCCGAGTCGTTCCGCCAGCGGTGTGAAATAGGGATTCGAGAGCTCTGTTCCGATATCGATCACGCCAACCACTTGGCCGGCAACAACGACTGGGGCGACAGCATAGATGCCGATCCCGGTTCTGCCGGGTTCGATACCAGCTGCAAGCTTGCCGGACGTGATGGCCGATGCGACCGTCTTGCGGCGACCCATATAGTTGTCACCGAATTTGTCAGGGGCGTGCATGCGAGCGACAACGTTGCCTTTACCATCGGCGATCGTGACGAGTTGCAACCCACCGGCTTGGGCCATGGCAGTAAGATTTTGCGACAGTTTGTTGATCAACCCTTGGCGATCATTGCTTGCAATCAGCGCTGGGGTATCAGGCTCGCCAGCAATGACGAGGGCCAATGCCGATGCGGATCTCTGGATAGCGTCCATGTCCGTCTGGATGACTTGCAGGTCGCTCGCTGCCTTGCTGTAGAGCGCCTTATCGTTCATCGTTCGCTGTTCATACCAGGCGAGACCGCCAATGGCAGCGCTGGTGAATAGGACCGCGGCACAGCCATAGAGGGTGATCTTGCGCGAAAGAGGTTTGGTGACGGTCGAGGTCGCAGTCATAATTCATACGCTCACATTGCTTTGGCAGTGACCGTTAAATGAGAATGCTGAATTTTAGCTAAATGCGATCGGTGCCGTTTGCGCTGTTATCGAACCATCGATCCTCGGGTCAACATCCGCGCGCTTTTTCGATAAACGATGACGATAGGGGGTCCCGCTACGCTCAGCGGTCGCGCGGGGACTACCATAATCGTGATCATTACAGGCTCGGACATTGGTCTAGCGTTCAGGCAATTTCAAAGTGATATGTCTGATCAGCAAGGAGCCGTCTTGCAGCATCGGGACTAAGCGGACGGGAGAGCAGGAACCCTTGTAGGTGATTGCAGCCGAGTTTCATAAGTTGGTCTCGCTGCTCGTGCGTCTCGACACCCTCTGCCGTAATCATCAACCCTTTAGCCTGCGCCATGTTGATCATCGCGATCACAAGCGCGCGGCTGTCACCCTTATGCATCTCGTTGATAAAAGAGCGGTCGATTTTAATTCTGTCCGCCTCGATTTTCTGGATTCGAGAGAATGACGAGTAACCCGTTCCAAAATCGTCGATTGCGAACCGAATCCCGGCATTGCGCAGCGTTGATACAGCCTGTGCCACGAGGCCGTTCTCATCTGCAGCAGCACTCTCTGTCAGTTCGATTTCCAGTCTGGATGGTTTGATCCCCGACTTGGCTAGCGCGGAGAGAACTCGCAGGGGGTAGCCCGGCGCGGCAAGTTCGCTCGGCGAAGCGTTGATCGCAACATCGATGTCTGGAAAGTCACCCATCAAGGTGCATGCATCCTCAAGGACTATCGCGCCGATCTGATTGATTGCGCCGCAATCTTCAGCAACAGGTATAAATACGTCTGGGCTTATGAACCCGAGTTCTGGGTGCTGCCAGCGAACCAATGCTTCAAGGGAAACAACGGCATTTGTATCTGCTGAAAAGACCGGCTGATAGTGAACTTCAATGCCGATCTTGTTCTCGACTGCCTCGCGAAGATCGTGCTCCAGGGCGCGCCGCTTCTTCAACAGTTCGCCCATATGGGCGCCGAAAAGCGCGTAGGTGTTTCTGCCGGCCGCCTTAGCATGATACAGAGCTATATCCGCATGTCTTGTTAGCTCGTCACCATTGGCGGGGCCGACAGAGGTCGCTAACCCAACACTGGCCCCAACGCTCACGAACACCCCGTCGATCAGGAAGGGAGTTCGCAGAGCTGCGACCACAGCTTCAGCAGTTTCCTCGGCCTTGCCGGATTCCTGATGCGCCAGATGAATCGTGAACTCATCACCGCCGATCCGGGCGATCAGTGCGGTCGGGAGAAGTTCACGAAGTCGTTGAGCGGAATCAGCAATCAGCCTGTCGCCCACTGGATGACCTAGCGTGTCATTGACTTCCTTGAACTTGTCCAGATCGATGAACAGAACGCTGTGGGTCTCGTGTTCACGCGCATTTTTGAGATCTGTGTCGAGATGCTGGGTGAAGTACGCGCGGTTGGCGAGACCTGTAAGTGCGTCATGAGTCGCCTGATGTCGAAGTTCAGCTTGACTTTCCTCAAGCCGCGCAGACCGTCTCCAAAGCATCCCTCCCGTAAGACTGGCTGCCGCAAAAATCGCCACGAACACAAGACCCAGCGTTGGCCTCGTCGCTTGCAACACGCTCTGGCCAGGCCGGAAGGGCATCCAATGAAAATAGCCCACAGTCCCGCCCGAGCGTGCCGTGAGAGCAACATAAGAAAGCTGGTCGTCTTTAGGTTTAGAGACGCTGAACAAAAGGCTCTCAACGTCATAGTCTTTAGAAATTACGGTCGGTAGATCACCGTCCAGAAAACGCACAGCGACGTGCAGATTTTCCGAGCCGGGCGCCTGCTCGATATCACCGGTGTCTGACACGATTGGCTTTACGCTGACGATAGCTGGACGAAAGCCGACAAACGCAAGATCCGCTTCCCCAATCGACAGCGTTCTGTTGTTGATGCCATCGCGATCTCCGGAGCTTAGGCGGCTTCGCAGCTTCTCGGCAAGTGGTCGGTAGGCCTTCTCCAGCTGGTTTGTTCTGGGCGCATTCGGCCGATTAGCGATGAATTGGTAGATCGGCTTTAAGTCTTGGCCAAGCACCACTGCCGCATCGTGATCGAAGTAGCTGTGCATCCATGCGCCGAGGTTGGTATCCAGCCACTCCAAATTCCTTTCCCAACCGTTGCGCACCGCATCGTCCCAGACTGTTGCGCTTTCCTGGTCATGTGCAACGGAGGCTTCCAGCTTTGCGACTGTCAGCGTCACAAGGGCGCGCTGCCGTTGGGCGGCAACGTCATCGATTGCGTGCGCTGCCAACGTCAATGCCGCAAGTAAGGAAAGACAGATCACAGCAGCGGCGGCTATAGGTAAGGCGAACGTCAAGACCCATTTTGATTGAATACTGGTATGCACTGCTGACCGCCCCATTGTTTCGGAGACGATAAAACAGCAGTCTTTAATACGTGAAGAACATCTATGGTTAAATGGCTGCACTCAGGGGAATCGTACGGTGGCGGACACACGACTTTAATGCGTCAACATGTCATGTTTCTAATTGACGCTTTCGTCGATTCGGAGTGCAGCATGCCATTTTCGAGGATTATGACGCCCGTGCAGCCAGCTGAGCTGAAGATCTTGCAGCGCGTGTTTGACAACATCTGCGCCGAGCATCATCTCCCCAAGCTGGGTCCAGACGCCGAAGCTCTCGCGCTCATACTCGTCAGACAACTGCAAAATGGCGTTAAGGATGAGCGCGAACTCGCAGCCTTGGGGAGTGGGTTAATGCATCACGCCTAAACTTGTTCGGCGCCTGCTCCGAATTCAATACGCGCCGTTGCTGCAAATCACTTTCTTGTCTACCTGAAGCAAGAAGGCTCTCGTTCGGGAGCGTTGAGCTCGAATTCTCAGGATACCCCGTGATACTGTCGGCTACACCCTGCAAAGCTTGTAAGGACACCCGCTTCGTGTGCGAAGCTCACCCCCATCGGGCGCGGACTGGCAGGCGGCCCTGCCTTTGTAGGAGTGTGAGTATCCCTTGTCCGGCGTGCACCAGTGATGCCGAGTGGGATAGGCCTCCACAAACATTCGTCTGCTCGCTGCCATTACAATTACAGGTTTACAGGTGAGATATTTTCGACAGTGCCAGCTCATGTAGCTGGCACTGTCAGATTAACCGGCCAGTCCGGCATCACTCAATAACTTGCACCACCCGGCGGGTCGAAGGTTCGATGATCACACGGCGATCATTGACGACCGCGTAGCCATAGTTCGGATTATCCGGGATCTGCTGTACGACGATGGTTTGAGGGAGCGGTTCTCCGACAACAACTCGCTCTTCGACGACAACCCGCTCGGTGGGGGCAGGAGCCTCGCGTACATAAGTGACCACGCGCTGAGGCGGCGGGTCAATCGCTGTCCCGACGATCGCGCCAGCAACACCGCCCACAGCGGCACCGACTGGACCGCCCACGATAGCGCCGGTGACCGCTCCGCCCGCGGCACCGTTCACCGTGGACTCCTGTGCAAAGACTGATCCTGCGACCAGAAGGGTGGCGCCGACCAAAATAACGTGTCTCTTAAACATTGCGTTCTCCTCCTTGCGCTATTTGCGCGTCTGAGAACGTTAAACCAGATAGTTGGTTCCCCTACCAATTTTCAGGAAGACTGCAGTTGGCACGTCAAAAGGGTAAGTGGGCATTATTTACCGCATAGCAAAATTTGTGTGACGCCATACATGCTCACCTGCGGACGGCTTAAACAGTTTAGCTTTCTTGGTGCGGACGCTCCATTGATCTCGCAGCGTTATTTCAATGGGTCAATGGTTCGAACCTCATCAAGACCTAAACTGACGGTCGGGATTGTCATATATGCTCGGAAGCCACTTGTGATCTCCCGGCAACTCTGAAAGTGGAATGACATCTTCGGGCGACTACAGCTTGATTGCCGAAAACCGCACCGACGCCGATCAATATCGGCTCGTCCAACCCAATCACGTTCACTGCCCGCTCAAGATCGCGAAGCGCTCCGTGCCAGTGCTGCTCATTAGGCCTCGTCAAGCTGCTGACGATCGCGACAGGCATGTCCGACGTCATGCCAGCGTTGACCAGTCTCTCCGCAATCTTGCCGGCGGTACGTCCCGCCATGTAATATATCGTGGTCATGTTTCTGTCGGCAAGTGAAGTCCAATCAAGGTTCTCCGGCAGGCGGCCCTTACGCGAGTGACCTGTGACGAAACGCACGCCTTGGGCATGGTCGCGGTGGGTAAGCGAGACGCCCAGGCGCGATGCCATGGCGCTTGCCGCGGTAATGCCCGGCACCACATCGACGGCAATGCCCTGTTCCTGCAGGCTTGCTATTTCTTCGCCGGCCCGACCGAAGACCATCGGATCTCCCGATTTCAGCCGCACGACCCGTTTGCCTGCCCTGGCAAATCTCACCATCATGTCGTTGATGTCTTCCTGCCGGCAGCTCTGCCGGCCACCGCGTTTTCCGACCAGCATGCGTTTGGCTTCGCGGCGCGCGAGTTCCAGTACCTCGTCGGAAACGAGATCGTCGAAGAGGATGACATCGGCGGCCTGAAGGGCGCGCACGGCCTTGAGGGTCAGCAGTCCGGAATCTCCGGGACCCGCGCCGACAAGGGTGACATGACCGATGCCCGCCGGAGCAGACGCGATCCTGCGTGCGTCACTGAGAAGTTCGGCTTCCGATATTGCATCCGCCTTGTCACGAAAGGCGCGGTCGACGAAGCCTTCCCAGAAGGCGCGACGCTGGCCGCCGGGTTGAAGCCTTTCGTTGATCGTCTCGCGCATGGACTGGGCAAGGCTCGCCCAGCTTTTGAGTGAGAGCGGTAGAAGCGTCTCGATCCGGCGTCGGACCGCCTGCGCCAGGATCGGCGCCGCGCCATCGGTGGA
This sequence comes from Endobacterium panacihumi, assembly GCF_050847465.1. NCBI lineage: Bacteria > Pseudomonadati > Pseudomonadota > Alphaproteobacteria > Hyphomicrobiales > Rhizobiaceae > Endobacterium > Endobacterium panacihumi. The sequence goes on from NZ_JBOZRA010000003.1 coordinate 302,875, forward strand.
GATGGATACGACGACCGGCGAGCGGTTGACGATCGAGCCGAACTGGAACTGGCAGAATGCCGGCTTGTCGATGACGTTGACCGGAACACCAGCAGCGCGTGCCGCATCGAAAAAGGCTTTTGCCTCCTCTTCATCCTCGCAATCCGCGATGGCGATGGTGGCGCCGGAAAAAATGCCATCATTCCAGAGATGGGCATGATGGACAAATCCGCCCTGAGGATGTTCGGCGCCGTGGGCAATCAGTCTTTCGAACGTCTCGGAGAGGTGCTCGGCGTGGACATGGACCGTCGCGCCACAGGCGGCCAGCAGTTCCGCCTTCCAGGCGGCGGCATCCGAGCCGCCTGCCACGATCACGGACTTTCCTTCTAGCGCCCAGAAAACCGGAAGCTTGGAGAGTGGCGCCATTCGCGCGGTCCTGTCACTCCGCTGCTGCTGCAAGACATCCATCGATGATCCCCCTGATTTCCGCGCGGCATGAGCCGCAATTGGTGCCGGCATTCGTATGTGCGCCAACGGCCTGGACGCTGTGGCAACCGCCGCGAACGGCCGCGATGATCTGGTTCGTTCCGACCGAGAAGCAGGAGCAGACGGTTGCGCCGAGATCGGGCTGGTCCGCACCCGGTCGGCCGGCCACGATCGAAAACCGGCGACGAATGTCGCCATGGTCCGCCGATAGCTGCGCGATCGCCCAGTTGCGGGCCACGGCGACCGGCTGTCTGGCGATGAAGAGTGCTGCGAGAAGCCGGCTGTCGCGAAAGAATGCCAGTCGCAGATCGCCCGATTGTCCGTCGGAATAACCAAGCGGCTCGATGTCGGCGCCAAGGCCGAACGTGGCGCGACACCAGTCATGCCAATTCTCCGTTGCCTCGGTAAAGCCGAGTTCAACCCGCCAGCCGCCTTCGGCCTTGGCCAGAGCCCAATAATCGGCGCCCGTGACCGATGGTTTTTCCACCGAGACAGCGAAGCCATAAAGGGCGGCCGGGAAGGGGCGGGCGGCAATGGCGACATTCTTGGAAGCGGGCTGGCCGGAGACCGGATCGACCAACGGCGGGATCAGCGCATCGATGCGCGCCTTTGCGGCATATTGGTCGTTCCAGTGCATGGGCACGAAGACATTGCCGCGGGCCTGACGTTCGGTGACGAGTGCACGGACGATCGCGGTGCCATGCGGGCTTTGCAGCTCCACCAGAGCGGCACCACGAATGCCGAGTTCCATCGCGTCACGCGGATGGATTTCGGCGAAGGGCTCGGCGATGTGGCCGGAAAGCCGTGCGCTTTTGCCGGTACGGGTCATCGTGTGCCAGTGGTCGCGAATGCGGCCGGTATTGAGTGTGAGGGGATAGGCTGTGTCGGTGCGGTCTGTCGCCGGCAGTTCGACGGCAACGAACCGCGCCCTGCGGTCGGGATGGTAAAAGCCGCCATTCGCGAAAAAGCGTGTCTCGCGATTGCCGTCTCCAACAGGCTGCGGCCATTGGAAGGGTGCAAGCGTGTCATAACCATGCTGGTCGACGGCGGCGTGGGCGCCGATGTCGAAATCACGAGTGCCTTCATTCTCGAAGGATGACAGTGCTGCATGTTCCGCGAAGATGTCTGCGGGGGACAGATGGTCGAAACCGGAATGCCCCATGCGCCTGGCGACCTGCGCTAACTGCCACCAGTCTGGCCGTGCATCGCCGGGAGCGGCGAGGAACCGGCGCTGACGGGAGATCCGGCGTTCGGAATTGGTCACCGTTCCGTCCTTTTCACCCCAGCCGAGCGAGGGAAGGAGAACGTCGGCGTGACGCGTCGTATCTGTCTCCTGCAGGATGTCCGAGACCACGACGAAGGGGCAGTCCCTGATCGCAGCCTCGACGACATCCGCATCCGGCATGGACACGACCGGATTGGTTGCCATGATCCAAAGCGCCTTGATGCGCCCGTCGCCCACCGCCTTGAACATGTCGACGGCCTTGAGCCCGGGTTTGGCGGCAATCGTCGGAGAGGACCAGAAACGCTGGACCCGATCGCGATCCTCGGCACTTTCGATTGCCATATGGGCGGCCAGCATGTTGGCAAGCCCGCCGACTTCGCGCCCGCCCATGGCATTCGGCTGGCCGGTCAATGAAAACGGTCCCATTCCCGGGCGGCCGATGCGGTCGGTCGCCAGATGGCAGTTAATGATCGCGTTGACCTTGTCTGTGCCGGAAGACGACTGGTTGACCCCCTGGCTGTAGCAGGTGACCGTTTTTTCCGTCGTTTCGAACAGCCGGAAGAATTCGCGGATCTGCATGGCCGGCAGTCCGGTACGATCGAGAAGGTCCTCGAAAGTGACGGCTGATGCAGCGGCAAATGCCTCGGCGAAACCGTTCGTGTGGGCGCCGATATAGGTCTGGTCGATCGCCGGGCCTTTTGCCAGATGCGCCAGCAGGCCCATGAACAGAGCCACGTCGCCGTCGGGCCGGATGGCGAGATGAAGGTCGGCGATATCGCAGGTCATGGTGCGCCGTGGATCGATGACGACGATCTTCATTGCGGGCCTTGCGGCCTTCGCTGCGGCGAGACGCTGGTAGATGACGGGGTGGCACCAGGCGAGATTGGAGCCGGTCAGGATGACGAGGTCCGCCAGTTCCAGATCTTCATATGTGCCCGGCACGGTGTCGGAACCGAAGGCGCGACGATGTCCCGCGACGGAGGATGACATGCAGAGCCGCGAATTGGTGTCGATATTGCCGGAACCGATGAAACCCTTCATCAGCTTGTTGGCAATGTAATAGTCCTCGGTCAGCAATTGCCCGGATACATAGAAGGCGACGGGATCCGGCCCGTGCTCGGCAATCGTTTCGGAGAATTTTCGTGCCACGAGATCGAGCGCCTTGTCCCACGTCGCCCGTTGTCCACCTATTTCCGGAAACAGCACACGTCCATCGAGATCGATGGTCTCGGCGAGAGCCGATCCCTTGGAACAGAGCCGGCCGAAATTGGCCGGGTGCTCGGGATCACCCTTTACCGTGACGGCGCCGTCATGCGTCACCGTGGCAATGACGCCGCAGCCGACGCCGCAATAGGGGCAGGTGGTGCGGGTTTCAACGGGCATCGGCATGCCCCCTCAGAGAACTGCGGGTGGCGTTACCCCCCTCTGTCCTGCCGGACATCTCCCCCTCAGGGGGGGAGATCGGATGAGGCACAAGCCGCCCGTCCCAATGGAGGTCGCGGCCTGTTATCAGTACCGTAAATCGGAAACGCAGAGCGCGCCACTTGCCGATCTCCCCCCTTGAGGGGGAGATGCCCGGCAGGGCAGAGGGGGGTGCCAGAGCCGCCATGACAGCCTATTCCGCAGCCGCGAGCATCAGGCTTTCCAGCGCGATGAAAAGCTTGCCGTCCTCGATCTTCACCGGAATGGTGCGCACCTCGCCGTCGTCCGCCCCGAGTGCCTTGCCGGTTTCAAGCGAGATGACCCAGTTGTGCAGCGGGCAGGTGACCGAGGTGCCGTGAACGATACCTTCCGAAAGCGGCCCGCCCTTGTGGGGGCAACGGTTCTCGATTGCGTAGACCGCGTGTTCATCGGTGCGGAAGACGGCGATCTTCAGGTAGGGCGTCTTGACGCAACGCGCGCCGAGAAGCGGGATGTCGGTGATGTCGCCGATCGGGTGCCAGTTCATTTCCATCACCTCACTCCGCTGCCTGGGAAAACCCGACCGAAGCCATCGGCCGGAACTCGTGCTTGTCCTTGCCGGAGACGCGCTCCGACCAGGGATCGACTTGGGCAAATTTCTGCGAGAAGACGAAGCGTTCGTAATAGGCCTTGCGCTTGTCGTGATCCTCGACGATCTGGTGGCGGATCTCGTTGAGGCCGACGCGTTTGGCCCATTTGTAGATGCGCTCCAGATAGCGACCCTGTTCGCGGTACATCTGGGTCAGTGCGACGATATGCTCGAGCGCTTCATCCTCCGTCCTGACGAGGCCAAGCACTTCCGTCCCCTTGATGTCGAGGCCGGCTGCGCCTGCGAAGTGGATCTCGAAACCGCTGTCGACGCAGATGACGCCGATATCCTTGCAGGTCGCCTCGGCGCAGTTGCGAGGACATCCGGACACGGCGAGCTTCAGTTTCGCCGGCGTCCACGACCCCCACATGAACTTTTCGATGCGGATGCCGAGCCCGGTCGAATCCTGTGTGCCGAAGCGGCACCAGTCGGAACCGACGCAGGTCTTCACCGTACGCAGGCCCTTGGCATAGGCCTGACCGGAGATGAAACCGGCCTTGCCGAGATCGGCCCACACGGCCGGCAAGTCTTCCTTCTCTATGCCGAGAAGGTCGATGCGCTGGCCGCCGGTCACCTTCACCATCGGGATCTCGAACTTGTCGACGACATCGGCAATCGCCCGCAGTTCCTGCGCGTTGGTGACACCACCCCACATGCGCGGCACGACGGAATAGGTGCCGTCCTTCTGGATGTTAGCGTGAACACGCTCGTTGATGAAGCGCGACTGATAGTCGTCGGCATATTCGTCCGGCCAGTCGCAGACGAGGTAGTAGTTGAGCGCCGGACGACACTTGGCGCAGCCGCAGGAGGTCTTCCATTCGAGTTCCTGCATGACGGCCGGGATGGTCTTCAGCCCCTTGGCCTTGATCAGGCGGCGCACGTCGTCATGGCCAAGCTCGGTGCAGGGGCACATCGGCTGCACCGCCTTGGGGTTATAGGCATCGCCCAGCGTCAGGCTCATCAACTGCTCGACGAGCCCGGTACAGGTGCCGCAGGAGGCGGAAGCCTTGGTGTGGGCACGAACCTCATCGAGAGAGGTCAGGCCCTTAGACGTGATCGTCGAGGTGATCTTGCCCTTGCAGACGCCGTTGCAGCCGCAGATTTCCGCATCATCCGGCAAGGCTGCAACGGCCGCCATAGGGTCCAGTGGCGACCCTCCCTGATAGGCCTGGCCGAAGATCAGCGTCTCGCGCATCTCGGAGATGTCGACGGCCTTCTTCTTGAGGTCGTTGAACCATGCGCCATCGGAGGTTTCGCCATAAAGAACCGTGCCGATGATGCGATTGTCCTTCAGCACCAGCCGCTTGTAGACGCCGGCGGTGGCATCGCGCAGGACGATTTCCTGCCTGTCGTCGCCATCGGCAAAATCCCCGAGCGAATAGAGGTCGATACCCGTGACCTTCAGCTTGGTCGGTGTGTCGGAATGCACGAAGGCGGGCGCGGCGTCGCCCGCAAGATGCGCCGCCGCGACGCGGGCCATTTCATAGAGCGGGGCGACGAGGCCATAGACCATGCCATCGACTTCGGCGCATTCGCCGATGGAATAGATGTCACCATCGGATGTCTGCATGCCGGCATCGACAACGATGCCGCGATTGACGGCAAGGCCCGCCTCCCGGCCAAGGCTCGCACTCGGACGAATGCCGACCGCCATCACGACGAGCGTGGCGGGAATGATCGTGCCGTTGTCGAGTTCCACGCCCTCGACCTTGCCGTCGCCGATAATGGCCTTCGTATTGGCCTTGCAGATGATCCTGATGCCGCGCCGCTCGAGTTCGGTCTGCAGCAGGTAACCGGCTGCCGGGTCGAGCTGACGTTCCATCAGGGTCGGATTGACGTGCAAGACGGTGACATCCATGCCGCGCAAGGCAAGGCCCGCCGCGGCTTCGAGCCCGAGAAGTCCGCCGCCGATGACGACGGCCTTTTCGCGCGACTGGGCCGCAAGCAGCATGGCGTCCACGTCGTCGAGGTCGCGGTAGCTGACAACACCGGGCAGATTATTGCCGGGGACCGGAATGATGAAGGGGACGGAGCCCGTGGCGATCACCAGCTTGTCGTAGCTTTCGGTCACGCCGTGGTCGGAGGTGACGGTCTTGGTCGCCCGATCGATCGCAACGACCCGGTGGCCCTTGTAGAGCGTGATGCCGTGATCGACGTACCAGCCGTGGCCATGGATGACGATCTGCTCGTATGTCTTTTCGCCTGAAAGCACCGGCGACAGCATGATACGGTCGTAATTGACCCGTGGCTCGGCGTTGAAGATCGTGACGCTGTAGCGACCGGGCGCCTGTTCAAACAGGTGTTCCAGCATGCGGCCGGGCGCCATGCCATTGCCGACGATGACGAGTTTTTCGGTCATGGATGGTTACTCCGCAGCTTCGACGAAGCGGTGACGCTCGTAGAGGAATTTGAGGACAGCCTCGCGGCACTTCAGGTAGGTCCGGTCGGAGGCAAGCGCGATGCGATCGCGGGGACGCGGCATCGCCACGTCCAGCACTTCGCCGATACGGGCGGCAGGGCCATTGGTCATCATCACGATGCGGTCGGACAGCAGCACCGCCTCGTCGACATCGTGGGTGATCATCACCATCGTGTTGCCGAGCCGGGCGTGGATTTCCATGACGGCGTCCTGCAGATGCGCACGGGTGAGCGCATCGAGCGCACCGAAGGGCTCGTCGAGCAGGAGGATCTTCGGCTCCATGGCCAGCGCCCGGGCGATGCCGACGCGCTGTTTCATGCCGCCCGAGATTTCCGCCGGACGTTTGTCCTTTGCATGCGCCATCTGCACGAGATCGAGATTGGCCATGACCCAGTCGTGGCGTTCCGACCTGGTCTTTGTCGAGCCGAAGACCTTGGCGACGGCGAGGTTGACGTTTTCGTAGACCGAAAGCCAGGGCAGCAGCGAATGATTCTGGAACACGACGGCCCGTTCCGGCCCCGGTGCATTGACCTCCCGGTTCTCCAGAAGCACGGCTCCGGCGGAGACAGGCGTCAATCCGGCAATCAGGTTGAGAAGCGTGGACTTGCCGCAGCCGGAATGGCCGATGATCGACACGAATTCGCCCTTGGAGATCGTCAGGTTGATATCTTTCAGAACCTCGGCGCGCACGCCGCCCCGGTCGAAATGCTTGTCGATATGATCGAGCTTGAGATAGGCGTTCATGAACATGTCTCCTCAGCTTGCCGATGCGCCGCGGGTGATCAGTTTGCCGGCTGCCGCCACCAGCTTGTCGAGCGCGAAGCCGACGACGCCGATATAGACAAGCGCTACGATGATGTCGGGCAGGCGGGACGAGTTCCACGCATCCCAGATGAAGAAGCCGATGCCGACGCCGCCGGTCAGCATTTCGGCGGCAACGATGGCCAGCCAAGACAGGCCGACCCCGATGCGAAGCCCGGTGAAGATGTAAGGTGCGGCCGAGGGCAGCATGATCTTGAAGAAGAATTCCAGCTGGTTGAGCCGCAGCACCTGGGCGACGTTGCGATAATCCTGCGGGATGTTGCGCACGCCGACCGCCGTGTTGATGATGACCGGCCAGATCGAGGTGATGAAGATCACGAAAATGGCCGAGGGGTTGGAATCCTGGAATGCCGCGAGCGATAGCGGCAGCCAGGCGAGCGGCGGCACGGTGCGCAGCACCTGGAAGATCGGATCGAGGCCGCGCATCGCCCAGACAGACTGGCCGATGATCGCGCCGACGATGACACCGGCAATCGCGGCAAGGCCGAAACCGTAGGCCACCCGCTGCAGCGAGACGAGCACGCGCCAACCAAGGCCGATGTCCTGGGAGCCGAAATTGAAGAACGGATCGACGATCAGGTCATAACTCTCCTCCCATACGCGCAAGGGTGAGGGGAGAGAGGCATCCGGCGCCGAACAGAGAACCTGCCAGACGAACATGATCAGGGCGAGGACCACGAGCGGCGGCACGACATTGCGGATCGCCGCCATCACTGTCCGGGAGAGGTTCAATTTTGGCGCCTGCCTGCCGGAGAATGGCAGGACCTTGGTCTCGACTGTATCCGGTGCTTTCGGCTTTGCGGTGGTGACCGCGGAAAGCTTGTCTTGTTGTGCCAGGGCGGACATTCGCGCGCTCCTTAAGTGAAAAGACGGGTTTGAAGAGACGGGACAGCGCGTGGCTCCACGCGCCGAAAACGGGATCAGGACACGGCCTTGATCGAAAGGCTGTCGAGATAGGCCGAAGGATTTTCCGGATCGAAGACCTTGCCGTCGAAGAAGGTTTCCGTGCCGCGTGACGGCGATGTCGGGATGTCGGAAGCGGCAACGCCGAGTTCCTTGGCGGCCTCGCGCCACAGGTCCTCGCGGTTCACCTGGTCGACAAGTGCCTTGATGTCGGTGCCCGGTGCGAACGTGCCCCAGCGGATGTTCTCGGTGACGAACCAGCTGTCATGGCTCTTGAACGGATAGGACGCATGGTCCCTCCAGAATTTCATGAAGAGGTCCGTGCCCTTCACGTCGCGGCCGTTGCCGTAGTTGATGTCGCCCTTGAGGCGGCCGAGCACATCCTTCGGGGGGACGTTGAACCACTGGCGCTTGCCGAGGATGTCAGCCATTTCGGCCTTGTTATCCATGCTTTCGCACCACTGCTGTGCCTCCATGACGGCCATCAGCAAAGCCTTGGCTGCGTTGGGGTTCTTCTCCACCCAGTCTGCGCGCAGCCCCAGTGCCTTCTCGGGGTGTCCTTTCCAGAGTTCGCCGGTCGTGGCTGCCGTGAAACCGATGCCCTGATTGACAAGCTGCTCGTTCCACGGCTCGCCGACACAGAAGACATCCATGTTGCCGACCTTCATGTTCGCCACCATCTGCGGCGGCGGCACGACGATGGTCGAGACGTCCTTGTTGGGGTCGATGCCGCCGGCTGCCAGCCAGTAGCGGATCCAGAGATCATGGGTGCCGCCGGGGAAGGTCATGGCGGCCTTGATCTCGCTGCCTGCTGCCTTCTTTTTGGCGAAGGCTTCCTTCAGCTTCGAGGCGTCGAGCTGCACGCCGGTCGAGGCATATTCCTTGGCGACCGAGAGCCCCTGGCTGTCGAGGTTGAGGCGGGCAAGGATCGCCATCGGCACGGGCTTGCTGTTCTGGGTCACCTTGCCGGTATGCATGAGGTAGGGAAGCGGCGAGAGGATATGAGCGCCGTCGATGCCGTTCGATGCACCGCCCAGCACAAGGTTGTCGCGCGTTGCGCCCCAGGAGGCTTGCTTGGCTACGTCGACTTCGGTCAGGCCGTATTTGTCGAAGAGCCCCATCTCCTTGGCGACGATCAGCGGCGCCGCGTCGGTCAGCGCGATAAAGCCGAGCTTGACGCCCTTCACTTCCGGCCCAGGTGCTGCGGCAAAGGCGCCGGAGGGAAAGGCTGTCTTGATCGCGCCGACAAGGGCCGCGGTCGCCGTGGTCTTGAGCATGCTGCGGCGTGAAATGCCGGTTGTCGAAAACTTGGTCATGCGCAGGTTCCCTCTGCTGGTGGCTTGAAATTTTGGACATAAAAAAACGCCGCTCGGAAATCGCGCCATCAGGACAAGAGGAATCCTGGGCAGCAAAACCTTGCGACGTCGATGTCTTTGAAGAACGCTTATCGCGCGTTCATGAGCGCCGGTCGCCGTTGACCGGGGCACAACTAGCGATGCAAGCGGTGTGCCATTTGCTCAGGCATGAGTTAAGTCACGAAATTTCTTGCAGGAAATTTCTCCCGATTGCCGGCGAGCACCTGAACGCCATATCGTTTGCCTGCAATAATTTTGGGCGATTGCCAAAATATGCGCGAGCAAGGGTTAGGCAGATCAGTCCGGAAAGTCAGGCCTCATGGCTGTCGCGGCTCTCGGGCAGGGATGTGTTGACGGAAAAATTGGCGACATAGCCGGAAATGTCGGCTGGGTCGAAAACATGCCCATCCATGAAGCGGTCCGCCCCGTCCAGGCCTTCAATGCCAAAGTCTGCGAGATCAGGCCCCGCGCCGAGTGCGGCGCGATAAAGATCAGGTCTGTAGGCGCTTGCGGCGCTGTTGACGCCATGCTTGCTGAATTCAGCCTGTCCCCAGCGGATCATCTGGCTGTAGATCCACAAGGCATGGCCAGGCTTGGGGTAGTTGGCGAATTCCCGGTGAAACTTGAAATAGTCGGGTATGATCCTGCGATGCCCCTTGGCATCGAGACTGAATTCGCCGGCGAGCACATGGCGGATGATGTCGACCGGAGCCGCGATGAAACGCGGGTCCGCCAGGGCCTCGGCCAGGGCGTCGTGGTTTTCGGCCCGGTCACACCATCTGGCGGCCGCATCCAGCGCCACGATCAGGCGCGACACCGTGTCGGCATGGCTGTCAGCCCATTCCGGGCGCATCGCAATGACCTTTTCCGGTGCCGATGGCCAGATATCCTGCTTGGCCGCGACGATGCGTCCGACACCGCGTTCCGACGCGATCATGTTCCAGGGCGCGCCGACGCAGAAACCGTCGATAGCTCCGGCGGCGAGCGCATCGGATGTCAACGGTGGGGGAACGACGACCAGCTTGACATCCCGGTCGGGATTGATGCCACCGGCGGCGAGCCAATAGCGAAATTCGTAATTGTGCGAGGAAAAGGGGTAGGTTACACCGAACATCGGCAGCGCTTCGCCGCGCGCTTTCATGTCCCGCAGTACCTTTGCCAGCGCCTGGGCATTTTCCAGCGCGCCGGCGTTTTCGGAAATCCCGTCGATGTCGCGCATGCGCTCGAAAAGCCGTGCCGAAAGCGTGATCGCATTGCCGCCGCGACCAAGAGAAAAGGGCGTGATGGTGGGCGACGGGTTTGATCCGAGGCCCAGCATTGAAGCGACAGGCATGGGAGATAGCATGTGGGCGATGTCGAACTGCCTGAAGGCCAGGCGATCGCGGACATTTGCCCACGAGACATCCTTGACGAGGTCGAGGGTCAACCCTTCCCTGGCGGCAAAACCGAATTCGGCGGCGACGATCAGGACGGAGGCATCGACGAGCGGGATAAAGCCTGCGCGCACGCGTTTGAGGCCTTCTCCGGCAATGATCGAAGGCGTTGGAAGCTTGCTATTCGGCTGGCCGATCTTGCTCATCATGGTCACTCCGGCGTCTCCGGACCTTTTCACGACATCAGAAGCCCGGCGGCGGTGACGACGCTCTGTGCGATTTCCGACATCTTCTTCTTTTCGTTCATCGCGGTCTGGCGGAGGAGCGCGAACGCATCCTCCTCCGAAAGCCCGCGCATTTTCATCAATATGCCCTTTGCGCGCTCGATGACCTTGCGTTCTTCTAGCGCTGACTTTGCCTCGGCCAGTTCCCGTTGCAGGCGGCTGAAAGCATTGAATCGGCTGACGGCCATGTCGAGGATGGATTTTACCCGTTCCTTTTTCAGGCCATCGACAACATAGGCAGAAACGCCAGCCTCCATGGCAGCCTCGATCTGCGCCGTATCCGAGCGATCGACGAACATGGCGATCGGCCGGCTGACCGTGCGCGTCAGCTGGAAGAGGTGCTCCATCATGTCCCTGTTGGGGTTTTCGATATCGATGACGATGACATCCGGTTTGGTCGTTTCGATGATTCTGGCGACGCCGTTGACCTTGTTGATCACCGTGACATTCGAATGCCCTGCCTCCCGCAAGCCCTCCTCGATGATCGAGGCGCGGATCGCGTTTTCATCAATAACAAATATTGTTAGGTCGGAGTGCGATATTGTCATCATCAAGTGCCAGCCTGATGAAGATACGCAGCGAAACTGCATGCTGCAATTGCAAGCGACCAGGGTAAGGACAGCCGTTTGCCAAAAAAAGTGGCAATCGTAACGCCGCCAGCGACCAACATAAGGCTCAGGAGAAAACCATGTTTCGATAGCGCGAGACCGAGCGAGCCGAGAAAGATACTCGCTGCTGCAGTCAATAGCGCTAGATGGTATTTCGTCATGTCCGATCTGTATGCAAACATCGAGACAAAACCTGCCCAGCTCATTCCGATTGCCACGCAGACAAATAGCAGTTGCCCCAATATATCCTCCTGTCTAGCAGGCGAGACGAAGCAATCTGTGTGCCAGACGACAAGCGACAGACCAAAAGGTGCGCAGGAGCTCTGCCTTCTGGAACCGGTTCGTCCCTTTGGGTAGTTTCAAAATCTTCGGTGATAGCGGCTGCCCCTAATCATCCAGAGCTAAGACCGCTGCATCAGCAGATTACGGGTCGGAGGTCGTTTTCAGCACGAGAAACAATATGTTAGCCGCATACAGCAGGGGCGTTGTACTATCGTTCGCGACTTTCAAAGCTATCCGCCCGTCACGCTCATATGCCTTGACACGGACGGACGGTTGTTGTGGTCGATGATGAAATCGTGGCCTTTTGGCTTGCGGGCGATCGCCTCATCGATGGCGGCGGCCAGATGGGCCGGATCGTCATTTTCGCGAAGCACTTCGCGCAGGTCGGCGGCGTCGTTCTGGCCGAGACACATGTAGAGCGTGCCGGTGCAGGTGAGGCGCACGCGATTGCAGCCCTCACAGAAATTATGGGTCATCGGCGTGATGAAGCCCATGCGGCCGCCGGTCTCCGTGACTTCCACATAACGCGCCGGGCCGCCGGTCTTGAACGGGATGTCCTTGAAGGTGAATTCCTTCTCGAGATTTTCGCGCAGCTCCGAGAGCGGCAGATAGCGATCGGTGCGATCTTCCTCGATCTCGCCCATCGGCATGGTCTCGATGACGGTCAGGTCCATGCCGCGGCCATGGGCAAAACGCAGCATGTCGGGGATCTCGTGTTCATTGAAACCCTTCAGCGCCACCGCATTGAGCTTGATCTTCAGTCCGGCTTTCAGGGCGGCGTCGATGCCTTCCATGACCTTGGAGAAGTCGCCCCAGCGGGTGATTTCCCTGAATTTTTTCGGATCGAGCGTATCGAGCGAAACGTTGATACGACGCACGCCGGCATCATGAAGCTCCTGCGCAAAACGCGCGAGCTGCGAGCCGTTGGTGGTGAGCATCAGTTCTTCAAGCTGGCCGGTTTCGATATGACGGCCGATCGAACGCACCAGATGCATGATGTTCTTGCGAACCAATGGCTCACCGCCGGTCAGGCGCAGTTTTTTCACGCCCTTGGCGATGAAGGCAGAACAGAGGCGATCAAGCTCCTCCAGCGTCAGCAGGTCCTTCTTCGGCAGAAAGGTCATGTTTTCCGCCATGCAATAGGTGCAGCGGAAATCGCAGCGATCGGTGACGGATACGCGCAGGTAAGTGACCGCCCGGCCGAACTTGTCGATCATCGGGCCAGCTTTTGCTGCACACGGTTTTCTGTGGCTGTTTAGATCTATAATCACTTTGATATTGTCAGCCTTCCACGCCCTCAAGAAACGCTGCAAGCTGGTCGGTATCCTGCAGGCCGTGAGTTCCTGCCTTGCCCATCAGTTCGGCAGGCACTTTCCAACCCGGATCGACACCTTCCATGTTCGGCAGTTCATGGGCGATACCCTTGTGGCAGTCGATACATGTCGCCTTGCCGGTCAGAAGATACCGAGTGTGAATTTCGGCCGCGCGCTTGGTCTGCTTGGTAAAGTCCATGGCAATGGACGAGTGGCAATTGCGGCATTCAAGGCTGTCATTCGCCTTCAGACGTGCCCATTCGTGCTGGGCAAGCTCCAGCCGATGGTCCAGGAATTTTTCACGCGTGTTGATCGTGCCAAAGATCTTGCCCCAAACCTCCTTCGATGCCTGCATTTTGCGGGCAATCTTGTTGGTCCATTGGTGCGGCACATGGCAATCCGGGCAGGATGCGCGCACGCCGGAACGGTTCGAGAAATGCACCGTGCGTGTCATCTCCTCATAGACATTATCCTTCATCTCGTGACAGCCGACACAGAAGGCTTCAGTGTTGGTCACTTCCAGTGCAGTGTTGAATGCGCCCCAGAAGATAATGCCGCCGACGAAACCGCCGAGTGTCAGGAAGCCAAGGCTCAGGGTTCCTGCGGGCGTGGAAAGAACTCGCCAGACCCACAGAAGAATTGCTTTGCATTTTCCGATCATTGGCCAGATCCCGTCGGTTTGAACCCAAGTTCACTCATGTCCTTGAACATGTTGGGAACGAGCGGACGGGTATCGGCCTGCGGAACATGGCACGCGGTGCAGAAATAGCGGCGGGGCGAAACGTCGGCCAGCATCTGGCCCTCGCGGTTCATGTAATGGGTAACACTGATCATCGGAGCGCCCGAACCTTCGGTCATTTCACGCCGGTGGCAGGACATGCAGCGGTTGGTGTTGACCGAAAGCTGGTAACCTTCGATCGAATGCGGGATGACCGGCGGCTGATCCGGATAGTTGCGCATCCGCTGTATGTCATCGACGATCCAGCGCGGCAGTGGCTCCGCACCGGTATTTTCCATCGGGCTTGGGCGGCCTGACAGTTGCGGCACCGTCTGCGCGATCGCCACCGTGCCCGTGATCAGGCACAGAGCGAGCGCGAAAAGCGTCCAGAGACGCCTGCTCAGGCGACGGGAAGGATCTTGACTGCGCATTTTTTGAAATCCGTCTGTTTGGAAATGGGGTCGGTGGCGTCGAGCGTGACCTTGTTGATCAGCTGGCTGGCGTCGAACCACGGCACGAAGATCACGCCATGCGGCATGCGGTTGCGGCCGCGGATATCCACCCGGCTGATGATCTCGCCACGGCGGGACTGGATTTTCACCTGTCCGCCCTGATTGATGCCGAGGCGACGTGCGTCGTCGCCGTTCATGAAGCAGCGGGCACCGGGAAATGCCTTGTAAAGTTCTGGCACGCGCATGGTCATGGAGCCGGAATGCCAATGTTCGAGAACACGGCCGGTCACCAGCCAGAAGCCGAATTCATCATCCGGGGATTCCGCCGGTGGCTCGTAAGGTGCGGCCAGGATGACGGCGCGGCCATCCTTCTGACCATAAAATTTGACGCCTTCACCTTGCTTGACATAGGGATCGTAACCCTCACGGTAACGCCACTTGGTCTCCTGGTTGTTGACGACCGGCCAGCGCAGACCGCGGACCTGATGGTAGAGGTCGTACGGTCCAAGGTCGTGGCCGTGACCGCGCCCGAAGCTGGCATATTCCTCGAACAGGCCTTTCTGCAGGTAAAAGCCAAAAGCTTTGGCTTCGCGGTTCTCGTAGTCAGGAGAGATTTCGGTGACCGGGAACTGGTCGACCTGCCCATTCTGGAACAGGACCTGATAAAGGGTCTTGCCCTTGTACTCCGGGTTCTGCTCAAGAATGTCCTTTGGCCAGACTTCTTCGGTCGTGAAGCGCTTGGAGAATTCCACCAGCTGCCAGAGGTCAGAACGGGCTTCGCCCGGCGCGTTGACGAGTTGATGCCAGACATGGGTGCGGCGTTCGGCATTGCCGTAGGCGCCTTCCTTCTCCACCCACATGGCGGCCGGCAGAATGAGGTCGGCGGTCATGGCGGTGACGGTCGGGTAGGCATCCGAGACGACGATGAAGTTGTCCGGGTTGCGATAGCCGATATAGGCCTCGTTGCTGTTGTTGGCAGCGGCCTGCATGTTGTTGTTCACCTGAACCCAATAGAAGTTCAGCTTGCCGTCATGCAGCATGCGATCCTGCTGGACGGCATGATAACCCGGCTTTTCCGGGATGATGCCGTGCGGGATATTCCACAATTCCTCGGCATGCTTGCGGTGTTCCGGATTGGCGACGAGCATGTCGGCCGGCAGGCGATGCGAAAAGGTGCCGACCTCGCGTGCGGTGCCGCAGGCCGAAGGTTGGCCGGTCAGCGAGAAGGGGCTGTTGCCCGGCTCGGAGATTTTGCCGGTCAGGAGATGGATGTTGTAGACCATCTGGTTGGCCCACACACCACGGACGTGCTAGTTGAAGCCCATAGTCCAGAGCGACATGACCTTGACCTTGGGATCGGCGTACAGTTCGGCCAGCTGTTCCAGAAAACCCTTGTCGACACCGGCCAATTCGGCAATTTTTTCGAGCGTGTATTCCGAGACGTGCTTCTTGAACGTTTCGAAATCGATCGGTGTCATCTCGGCGGCCTTGGCCGCGCCGGTTGCCTTGACTTCCAGCGGATGTTCGGCGCGCAGGCCATAACCGATATCGGTCATCGCCTGCATGAACTTGGTGTTCTTGTCGATGAAGGCCTGGTTGACGCGCCCGGTCTGGATGATGTGGTTGGCGATGTAATTGAGGATCGCCAGATCGGTGCCGGGCTTGAAGACCAGCGGAATGTCGGCCAGATCCATGCTGCGATGAGTGAAGGTCGAAAGCACCGCGACCTTCACATGCTCATGGCCGAGGCGACGGTCGGCAAGACGCGTCCACAGGATCGGGTGCATCTCCGCCATGTTCGAGCCCCAAAGCACGAAGGCGTCGGCATGCTCGAAATCGTCATAACAGCCCATCGGCTCATCCATGCCGAAGGTGCGCATGAAGCCGAAGGCGGCCGATGCCATGCAGTGGCGGGCATTGGGGTCGAGGTTGTTGGAGCGGAAGCCGGCGCGCATCAGCTTGGTGGCGGCATATCCTTCGAAAATCGTCCACTGGCCGGAACCGAACATGCCAATCGCCGTCGGCCCCTTTTCCTTCAGGGTCTTCTTGGCCTTTTCGGCCATGATGTCGAAAGCTTCTTCCCAGGTGACGGGTTCGAATTCGCCTTCCTTGTCGAACACGCCGTTGCGCTTGCGCAAAAGTGGCGTCGTCAGGCGATCCTTGCCGTACATGATTTTCGAGAGGAAATAGCCCTTGACGCAGTTGAGGCCGCGATTGACCTCTGCCTCCATGTCGCCATGGGTGGCGACGACGTGGTTTTCCTTGACGCCGACCATGACACCGCAACCGGTGCCACAGAAGCGACAGGGGGCCTTGGACCACTTGATTTCCAGCGCCGCTACACCGCCGGGGACGGATTGGGCCTCGGCCGGCATGGCGATGCCGGCCGTCGAGGCTGCGATCGCAGCCGCCTGCGCCTTCAGCACATCACGCCGCGTGAGTTCTGCCGTCATCCGACATCTCCTTCTCTGCAATTGTCTGTTCGAAAACCATGTGTGCGGCGATGACGTCGTTCATCGCCGAAATTCCGATCAATGTTTCGCCAAGAAAGCCGGAGCTCGGGCCTTCGATGACGATGACGATCTTGCCGCCGCCGGTAGCGTGCACTTCGACGCCTTCGATCTCGGCAAGTGCCGCGGATATGCGCTCGACCGCTTCCGGCCGCACGACAACGACCGCGCTCGATATGTGATGCTGCGGGTCACGCATGCGCCACCTCCGTTGTGTTTGCAGTCATGCTGATGGACCCGGTGGGGCACACTGAAACACAGGCGCCGCATCCGGTGCAGGGATCGGTATCGAGTACGGGCACGAATGGCCCGCCCAGCCTTGGCTTGAAACGGATCGCCGTCGTTGGGCAGGCGTCGCGACAGGCCTGGCAATCAACGAAGTTGAGCGCAAGACAGCTGTCTACGATGACGGCGTGATGGGCAAACGATGTGGCGGGGTCAGGCGGGAACACCCGCTCGGGACATCGTTCCGAACATTTGCCACAGAAGGTGCATTCGCCGGCGTTGAAATCAACGGTCGGCACGCCGTCGCTTATTGCGATGATTTTCGTCGGGCAGGCCTTCTCGCATTCTCCGCAGCCCGAACAGTTGCGAACGGATTCCTCCGTTACGCCCGGCGGGTAATATCCTTGGCTGATCCGTAGTGCGCTACCTCTCAAAAAGGCACGACGAGTGGTGGCGATGTGAGTCATCGCCATCACTCGGCAGAATTCGGGCGCGCTGGCGTGATGTCGTGCGGACCGGGAGGGCCGTGGACGATCTGATAGGCCCAGACCATGAACCCATAACTGGCAACCGTGCCAACGGCCACGACGGGCCAGATTCCAAAAGCGAGTACCACGAAGGTAATAAGTTCGCGGCGGCGTTTCTGGCGGAACGAAATCTGTTTCGTTATGGTTTTTGCGTCTGTCATGCCTGAATCCGCTTTTTTGAACGGTCGAATTTGCTCAGACTTTATGCAAACGTCATTCTGGCTTCTTTGATGTAGAGCAATGAGGAATGATAAATTGCCGATTTTATAGGCGTTGTGACGTCTGTACGGTCACTATTATCTATAGTTAACATAATAATGGCTCATGTTTTGAGCAATTGAAAGGCCGCTGATGCTGAATGGATGGAAGTTCAAGTAAAGATCTTTGTGGTGACGATATCCGACCGTGCCAGCCGAGGCGAATACGAGGATATCAGCGGCCCGGCGATCGAAAGCTGGTTGCGGCGGGCGATCACGAGCCCCTATGAATTGACGCGCGTGGTTATTGCCGATGGGGAGGTTTCCGTTCGCAATACGCTGATCGATCTGAGCGACAACCAGGGGGCGGAACTGGTGCTGACCACCGGTGGAACCGGGCCATCTCCGCGCGACCAGACGCCGGGGGCCATGCAGCAGGTTCTCGAAAAGGAACTGCCGGGGTTTGGCGAGTTGCTGCGCCGCGAAGGATTAAAGCAGACGCCGACGGCGATCCTCTCACGACAGACGGCCGGCACACGCGGCAAGACCTTCTTTCTCAATCTGCCTGGCAAGCCGGCAGCAATCGATATGTCGCTGGACGTCGTGTTTCCGACAATTCCCTATTGCCTTGATCTGATCGGTGCCGGGCGTTTGAAAACGGATCCCTTGGTGGTGAAGAGTTTCAGGCCATCATGATGGTGCTGACGCAGGTCCCGCTTTGAGCAATAGAGCCGACCGAATTCCGGAAGGCATGGCTCGTTCCAAACGATCACAAATTAGAACGGAGGGGCCCTCGAAGATAATGTTTGGAAGTGAAACAAATAACAAAGAGCATGGTCGCCGGTTCGAATCCCATCAAGAGCTTAAAACGGCCATGGCCTTGACAAGGTCAACAAATCCATTAATCTGGATATATGGAAAACAGTAACGCAATCACGGCCCTTGCGGCGTTGGCACAGAACACCCGCCTTGAGACATTTCGGCTCCTCGTACGCCACGAACCAGACGGCGTTCCGGCCGGCGAACTCGCGCGGCTGCTCGACGTCCCACAAAACACGATGTCGGCGCATCTCGCGACCTTATCTCGCGCCGGATTGGTCAAGAGCGAGCGCCAGAGCCGGTCGATAATCTACCGGGCTGATCTCGACGGTTTTCGCGACCTGACACTATTTTTGCTCAAGGACTGCTGCGGTGGATCGACGGAACTTTGCGCGCCGTTGATTGCGGAATTGACGCCATGCTGCGCGCCGGGGGCGAAGCCATGTTGAGCGAGATTGCAATGCGCGAAGTTGCCGGCAGCAACGCCCGCCTCCGCGAGGCGCTCCGTGCCGCGGATCTTCCGACCGATGATATCGAAGACGAAGGCCGCGCCTTCTTCGAGGCCGTATCTGGCGACGGCCAAACGATCGGATATGCCGGTATCGAGCACTGCGCCGCCGATTACCTGCTGCGATCGGTCGTCGTGCTTCCGGCGCACCGGGGTCAAGGCCTGGGACGGGCGATCGTCGAGGCGACCTTGCAACAAGTTGGCAGCGGAGAGGTCTACCTCGCGACGACAAGCGCCGCACAGTTCTTCTTGACCGTGGGGTTTTTGGAGGTGCCACGGGCCCAAGTGCCGGCCGCGGTGCTTGCGACCCGCCAGCTTTCCTCCATCTGCCCATCGTCGGCGACCATCATGAAGCTCACCAGGCCTCCGACCTAACACGGACAACAACCATGACTGAAAAGGCCTGCAACGTGCTGTTCCTCGGCGCGAGCAGTTCCGCTTGTCTATTCTTGCTACCCCTCTCATGGGAACCACCACCTGATGTCCACGTTCGAACGATACCTGACCATCTGGGTCTTCCTCTGCATCGCGGTCGGCATTGCCCTCGGCCACCTGATGCCCGGCGTCTTCCAGCTCATCGGCGGCGCCGAGATCGCCAAGGTCAACATCCCCGTCGCGATCCTGATCTGGCTGATGATCATTCCGATGTTGCTGAAGATCGATTTCCGGTCGCTGGCACAGGTCGGTTCCTATTGGCGCGGGATCGGGGTCACTCTGATCATCAACTGGGCGATCAAGCCGTTCTCCATGGCATTGCTGGGATGGCTGTTCGTCGGCTGGCTGTTTCGGCCCTATCTGCCGGCGGACCAGATCGACTCCTATATCGCGGGCCTGATCATTCTTGCTGCAGCCCCCTGCACAGCGATGGTCTTCGTCTGGTCGAACCTGACACGGGGCGAGCCACTGTTCACCCTGTCGCAAGTGGCCCTGAACGACGCGATCATGGTTGTCGCCTTCGCGCCGATCGTAGGCCTGCTGCTGGGCCTCTCGGCCATCACCGTTCCTTGGGCGACACTTGCTCTGTCGGTCGCGCTCTATATCGTCGTGCCTGTCATCATCGCCCATATGCTGCGGAGCTACTTGACGGCCTGCGGCACAACAGGTGCGCTCGGTCGCTTGCTTGCGAAGCTGCAGCCGGTATCGCTCGTCGCGCTGCTCGCCACGCTTGTGCTTCTCTTCGCCTTCCAGGGCGAGCAGATCATCGCCCAGCCGGCCATCATCGCCTTGCTGGCCGTGCCGATCCTGCTCCAGGTCTACCTGAACTCGGGGCTTGCCTATCTCTTGAACCGTTTGGCAGGTGAGCGCCACTGCGTCGCGGGGCCGTCCGCCCTCATCGGTGCCAGCAATTTCTTCGAACTCGCAGTCGCCGCCGCCATCAGTCTGTTTGGGTTTCAGTCAGGCGCAGCACTCGCCACCGTCGTCGGCGTCCTGATTGAGGTGCCCGTGATGCTTTCGGTCGTCTGGATCGTGAACCGCTCGAAGGGTTGGTATGAGGCATCACCGGGCGTCTCCCGCAACACCATCACCGAAAGGCCCTGACCATGGACGCCACCATCTATCATAACCCGGCCTGCGGCACGTCTCGCAATACGCTGGCACTGATCCGCGCCGCCGGGATCGAACCCACCGTCATCGAGTATCTGCAGAACCCGCCATCGCGCGAGCAGCTCTCCACGATGATCGCAGATGCCGGCCTGACGGTCCGGGAAGCGATCCGTGGGAAGGGCACGCCCTACGCGGAACTAGGCCTCAACAATCCGGAGCTGACCGATGACCAGTTGCTGGACGCGATGATCGCCACCCCGATCCTGATCAACCGGCCGCTCGTTGTTACGCCGCTTGGCACCAGGCTTGCCCGCCCCTCGGAAGTCGTGCTCGACATTCTGCCGGTAGACGCCCTCAAAGGGCCGTTCACCAAGGAAGACGGCGAACAGGTCCTCGACCAGGAAGGAAAGCGCATTGTCTGAGACATTTCCCGCACTGCAGGATGACCATCTTCAGCCGATCGCTCCAGAATCCCTACGGTCAGCATTCTCGACGCACAAGCCGAGAATCCTGATCCTCTATGGATCGCTCCGCGAAGTGTCTTATAGCCGGCTGCTTGCCTTCGAAGTCCGTCGGTTGCTCGAGCGCCTCGGATGCGAGGTGCGGATATTCGATCCGGCCGGATTGCCGCTCCCGGACGAGGCGCCGGTTACTCATCCCAAGGTGCAGGAACTCCGCGACCTCTCCCAATGGTCGGAAGGACAGGTATGGATCAGTCCGGAAAGGCACGGGGCCATGACCGGCATCATGAAGTCGCAGGTCGACTGGATCCCGCTGTCGCTCGGCTCCGTCCGCCCCACCCAAGGCAAGACGCTGGCGGTGATGGAGGTTTCCGGCGGCAGTCAGTCCTTCAACGCTGTGAACCAGTTGCGCATTCTCGGCCGCTGGATGCGGATGATCACCATCCCCAACCAGAGCAGCGTCGCGAAGGCGTTTCAGGAATTCGACACCGATGGTCGAATGAAGCCATCTTCCTACTATGACCGCGTTGTCGACGTCTGCGAGGAACTGGTGAAGTTCACCATCCTCACGCGCGACGCCTCACCCTACCTAACAGACCGGTATAGCGAGCGGAAGGAAGAGGCCGCCGAGCTGGAGAAGCTGGTTTCGCTGAACTCGATCTGACGGATCAAACCGTCGCGGTGGCAGTTTGCCAAACCGACGCTGCCATTGCGATGAAAGCCTTCGTCACTGGCACTGAAAGGTGGAGTGGTCGATCCCGGAAATTCGAGACTGAGGTCTGCAGTAAATCGCAATTGGTCAAACCTACTGTGCTGAAAATTTGCAGCAGCACCGACCGCCTTGACTCGAAGCTCGGGTAACCGAATAGATTCTTTTTGATTGGCTCGAATATCGCCTTGTAGAGAAGTAGAATGAGCAGACAGCGCCGGCCCGATAAAACGAAACCCATTATGCGGCGAGTACCAAGGCAGTCGCGAAGTAAGGAGCGAGTCTCGGAGATTCTTAAGGTTTCCGCCGATCTTATCGGCGAGAAGGGAATCGATGCTGTCACCATGAAGGAAATCGGCTCTCGGTCTGGCGGACCGATTGCCTCGGTGTATCAGTATTTTCCTGACAAGGAGGCAATCCTCGCATCCCTATACGAACGATATGTCAGTGAGACGCGGTTCATACTCAAGGGCGCTTTGCAAAACATTCGTAGTGCGGCGGATGCGATTTTCGCACCGGAACTTTTGATCGACGCATATTTTGAGGTCATGCGGCAGGAGCCATCGGCGATCGATATTATGAGCGCGATCAAGGCGAGTAAGTTGCTCGCTCAGTACGACATCGCGGAAACACGGCGCCAGGTCCAGGATTTTTACGACGCGACCTCGATATTTGTTCGCGAGGACAGGCAAGAAGAATACAAACGCACCTTGTTCATTCTTTTCAACATGGCTGACGCGAGTGTGCGTCTTGCTCTTATGCTGCCACGTCAGGACGCGGCCGACGTTCTTGAGCAGTTCAAATTGATCGCGAAAGCACAGGCCATCTATTTCATCCAGGGAAAGTTTCCAGAATTCGGCGTAGAAGTCGGAAGCAGCCACCCTGCTAGACCAAACTGAAATCGAAAACGCTGATTTTGCGCGATAAATCGATTGCATATCAAACAGATGCTTATGACGCAGCCATTCCAGCCGACGGTTGCAGGGGCATAAGGTGGGGCATTTACCCCTTGATTTTTAACACCTTGCCCTAGTATTTCCAGCGGGCGCAGGGGAGAAAGAGACCCATCAATTTCGCCCTCGGGCTTTCGACCTTGCGCTCGTTTTGATCCGTCCAATGTGTGAATGTTTGATTGGATGGAAACAGAACTCCCCTATGTCTCAGTCGGCATCGTGGTTGATCGTATTGGCACGGTCGACCGGGATCACGAGCGACGAGTACAGGCACGCGGCACCAGCTTTTCTGCCGAGAGGTGCTCTGGGACGGACTGGTTGCCAATGCGCCAAGCTGTGGGAGACTACTGCCAAATCTGGAGGTTGCCGGGAATCGCGAGCGCGCGGGGCGCCGTTGTGTTGAAGAGAAGATACGCCCTGACCATATACCGCTGCGCTCAATAAGCTATAGGCCTCAAAATGCGTGCTTTTTTCGAAACAACATTTGGACCCGACGAACTGGAGGTTCTTGAAGATGCTCTGGCGCATTGGCGGGAAGCTCATTGCGTCGATAGGGATGACCCGGTGAGCGAGCTGGCGGGTGCCATCATGATTACGTTGTTTCGAGAAGGTCAACGGACATTGCCAGACCTTCTTTACGCGGCATCGCGACACAAGGGACTTTGCGATCTGGCAGGCCCCGCCCGCCAGTCGTAAGCACAGCTGAACGCTTTCACATTTTCCCCATAAGGTTTGCGAAACGCGGGTTTTTCGGTCACCTCGACCTGATGAAAAACAAGCGGAAAAAAGATTTGCATCCGGCAGGTCGGCCAAAAACGATCCTTGGCCAGCTGGCGCGCCTGCCCGAGAAACTTTTCGATGGCAAGTTCCGGCAACAATACGCCGCTTTGTGCTTCCGCTTCAACGAGAACGATCAGCTTCTGGTGCTGGTGATCACGTCGCGCGATAGTGGACGGTGGGTCATCCCCAAAGGCTGGCCGATGAAAAAGAAAAGTCCCTGTGAGGCGGCCGCAGTCGAGGCTTATCAGGAGGCAGGTGTGCGCGGTATCGTGCGCAAGAAACCTATTGGCCGCTACACCTATCTGAAGTGGCTAGATGACGGTGATGTGGCACCCTGTATCGTCGACGTCTTTCAGTTGGAAGCGACGAAAATCTCGCAGGATTTCAAAGAACGTGATCAACGCGACTATGCATGGGTGACGCCGGACGAAGCTACTCGGCGTGTCAGGGAGATTGAACTGAAATCTCTGTTGGCTGATTTCAGGCCACGCGGCGAAAAATATGCAGACCGGTCGCGCAGCAAGGATTAGGGCCGAATGCCAGGCGCAGCCCTTGTCGGGGGTAATCGGTTGTCGCGGCAGCGGAGGAATGGATGATCATACCTTGCTCGGATCACGTCGATGCATAAAGAGATGGTGCATTGTTTCCGCAATCACCTGTTCGATGGGCTTCTGGAAAAGAATGTCGGGATCATCAGCAAGTGCCCGCAAGGTCCGCTCGACAAGTCGATCTTTCTCTGGTCCCGATATGTGATAGCGGGAAGCATACTGCATAAGCTTGGCACGGAGTGCGTCAATCTCTGCTTCGGGCATACTGGCACTCCGCGGATCGACCACGATAGATCCCCCCTTTTGAGATGCAGATCCGCGTCTTTGTTATAATTTGCTGGCTCTGCGAGGCCGGATTTTAACAGCAATGCGTCAAATATCCATTGCAAGCGGTCGCTTGCAGCACATTGGACCAGGAAAGGACGGTATTGCAATTCATCAGCACCAGCGTAGATTTCGGTTCGCGTTTTCAGTTCAAGGGATGCAACAATGAGCGCTGATCGGCACTCGGGAGTTCTCGGATCCAATGTCGGAGATGCGATAATGCTGCATCAAAGCGAAGCGGAACGGTCAGCGTTGATGCAGCATCTCCGTTTGCTGAAAGTTCTGACAAAGGGCAACATCGTAATTCAGGCTGCGAGCGGTGTGACGATCAAGCAGGCGTTAAACGAGAAGCAAACTCTTGTCTGAATTTGGTAACGATCGGACCGAGACCGTCGAGTTCGGCAACTGCCATGTCTCCTGAAAAAACGCCGGCAATCGTGCGATCCAAATTTGGTACACAACTGCTACTCCCTGTCGGTAAAAGCGCCGGACTGATTACTGACAATCCGATCATCCAGGCCGCAGGCGACAATGGCAACCATCATCTATTCAAATTTCACCGTGCAATGGCTTACTGCGATCGTCGCGGTCGGACAGGATGGTGAAGAAACCCTTGTGCGCGGTCCAGCCGAAGTGGTCCAATTCCTTATCCGGAACGCCTGCACGCAAGCTTATTACCGCCAGGCTTTGCAGGCATGTCGATTGAGCATGCGTGGCGAAATCCACCCATCCCTAGCGCGGGCACTGTTTCTGACGGCGGTCGAAGAGCCGAGATCGCAGGCTGTAAAAATCCCTCATAGCATTTAAGCATCGATTTTATACAGCTTCCCCCGGCCAGCCACTGACGCGACAGCGATAACGTGCCTGCAGCTGTGATATCATGGCGAGACCTGACGGTTTCAAGAAAACTTAGAAGGCTCGCGACTTCATCAGGCCCATTTGACTTGGACGCATCTACCCGCGCCAGCTGCGTCTGGTTCTGTTTCAAGCTTGTTTCAAGTTGAAGAAGCCCGGAATACCGCGGTTATCGTTGGTTCGTCTCTCCTGATGGGGATGGCGAAGATTTCCAATCGACCAAGCATATTAGGATTTCCCTCATTTCCTGCTTGCTTAGGGTATCCTGCAGTAACGGCTCCATGGTACTGGAGAGCAGGTGCGTGGGTGGAATAGCTTTGACTCGTTTCGATGGTTGCAGCCGCCGGGCTCAGATCGCTGGTGTGGGTTTTACCAGTCGAACATGCGTGCCGAGGTGTGGCCTGATGGAGTAAGAGGAAACCGTATTGCTCGATGGCGTTGGGAAGTTCCGGATTTTAAGCTGACAGGTGAAATCGGCGGCACCGGTAACGATGACATGGA
This sequence comes from Endobacterium panacihumi, assembly GCF_050847465.1. Taxonomy (NCBI): domain Bacteria; kingdom Pseudomonadati; phylum Pseudomonadota; class Alphaproteobacteria; order Hyphomicrobiales; family Rhizobiaceae; genus Endobacterium; species Endobacterium panacihumi. Next base: position 328,606 of record NZ_JBOZRA010000003.1, read on the forward strand.
TCGTTATTCGGCGCAGGTCATTGCAGCCAACGCTTATCTGGACCGCCTTGCAATGACGCAGCGGGTAAACTGTCAATCGCCAAAAAATTAATCAAATATTCGATTGATCTGCTAGGCCGCTTTTTCGGCATCCGTTATGGCCGTTTGATCAAGAAGCTCTTGTGCACTTTGCGGCTTGCCGAACAGGTAGCCTTGCCCTTCCTCACAATGAAGTTCAGCGAGGATCTGTCGTTCTTCCTCACGCTCGATGCCTTCCGCGACGAGCTTCAGTCCAAGGCCCTGCGCAAGTGAGATCACTGCCTTTACAATCAGGAGAGATTGATGATCGGTGGTTAGCTTGCGGACAAATGATTGGTCGATCTTCAGTTTATCCAACGGGAAACCGGCCATATAACTGAGGGATGAATAGCCGGTACCAAAGTCATCAAGAGCAATGCGGACGCCGAGGTTCCTCAACTCTGAAATAATGCCGAGCAAACGTTCCGTCCCATCCAAAAACGCGGATTCGGTTATCTCCAAATGTAGGCGATGGGCCGCCAGCCCGCTATTCGCCAGAGCTCCTTTTACCTCTGCTACGAGATCCGTCTTGGCGAACTGAATGGGTGACACGTTGACAGCCACGGTCATATTGGTTGGCCAAGACGTCGCAGTCTCACATGCTTTCTTGAGGGCCCAAATGCCCAGATCGCATATGACACCGCTGCTCTCGGCTACGGGGATGAACTCTCCAGGAGATACCAGCCCGAAATCCGGATGTCTCCACCGCATCAGCGCTTCCGCGCCAACCATCTGCCCTGAGGCAAGATCGACTTGCGGCTGATAAGCTAAAAAGAAATCGTTCCGCTCGAGGCTTGCGCGCATTGCCTGTTCGAGTTTTCGCGCTCGAAGCTGATCCTGGGCACGTTTTTGGCTATAGACCACCCAGTTCGCCGTTGCGTTTGACCTGGCGTCGAGGAGTGCCGCTTCCGCATTTTCAACAACAGACGCAGCCGGAAGCCTGTTGTCGTCGAATATGGCGATCCCCAATCGCGCATCGACAAAGATCTCAGAGCCACTAGACTCGAAAGGAGTTGCGAACTGTCTGAGGATTGCTTCTGCTTGGATGGGGTTGAAGTCAGCAATTGGTAGCCTCAAAGCCATTACAAAGCAGTCACCATCGACGCGACTGAGGTGTGATACGCGCGAGAGGCCCGACAATCGGTCGGCGATCGCTATTAGAAGTTGGTCGCAAGCATTGCGACCAAGAGTTGTGCTGAGCTCCGAAAATCGATGTAGCCCAATAGCAACGACAAGCTGCGGTGCAATTGCTGACTGAAGCCGATTGGTGAACTCTCGACGGTTAAGCAGTCCAGTCAATTCGTCGTACTGCGAGAAACGAAGGAGGTCTGCTTCGTATTTCCGTCGGACCGTCACGTCTCTGGCGATGATGCTGCCTATGAACGCATCAACTTGGGCGCCACTATTGATGACGCGCTCGGCATGAGAAATCGTGATTGAAGCTTCATACTTAGCTTCAACACCTTTGCGTTTCATTTCAAGTTCAACAGAAACTGAATAGACGGAACTGCGGCCGGCCTTGAAGATTGTCACAGCATTCTCGACATGCCGCTTTAGCGCTTCTGGGAGCTTGTGTCTGTGCTCTTCGCCATCCTCGTCACTTGAATGAAGTAGGTCGGCGGATGCACTTCGGTCGAGGACCACGAGATTTTCATCAAATATAATGACTGCGTCATTGCTATTAGCGATTATCGACTGAAGTGTATTTCTGGAAGCGTGATGATCAGCGACTGCGATCCGGCCACGGACATGTGCGAAATTGCTCCGTTCGCTGAGGGCGAGCAGGAGAGAAATCCCGATAAGAATCCAGGCGCTTCCCGTGCGAATGACATATCCGTCACTTGACTGGATAACGAATGCAACTGTTTCCAACGCTAGGATCAGCGTGAGCGCGATCGCCATAAACGCGATGGGGTTGTATCGTCTGAGCTTGACGGCCAGCCCAATAAGTATGGCCGCGAGTATTAAACCCGCAATCGTTTGATCGATCTCGGGCGCCAATCGGTCATGCAATATTGTCTCGGTCGCCAGAATGTGGATCAGCGGTCCAGCCAAAGGTCCGTACAGCGGCACGGGGTAGACATCTTTCAATTCGGTGGCGTATGCGCCGACAACCACCGCTTTATCCGCGAAGGCGCTTGCTGGAAGTGTTCCGGCGATCAGTTCGGATACAGAAAAAGTTGGGATGGTTGAGGGGTCGATGGAATAATCTACGAGATAGGTGCCGGTAGTATCGTCAACCTGTGCCAGGACAGCAGGTACAGTTTGCGTGAGCCTTCCGTCCAATTCGTCGGCCATGTTGAAGGTTTTAATCAGCCCGTCTTCCGCAAGTTTGACGTTAGCGAAAGCGAGCCAGGCATTTGACGCAAGGTTCGGGATCGGCCTTGTTACGCTTGTGGGCGACCCTACTGCGGCGCTTTCGTGTTGCCGGAACACTGGTAAAACTGTGCCTCCACCAGCAGCTACAAGCGCTTGCCTAAGCTTTTCGTCCTCAGGTCCGGATGAGGGGCTGCTGAAGTCGATGTCGAGAAAAACGTCACGAGCCCCTGCTGCTGTCAATCGGTCGATAATCTCGGAATGAATGCCGCGCGGCCAAGGCCAGACGCCTATAGCGTCGATACTCTTTTTATCGATTGCCACAAAGACAACGTCTCCGCTCGCCGGCCGCTGCAAAGCTTTGAAGCGAAGGCTGGCAACCACGTTGTCGATGTAGTCAGTGAATGGCTTTACTGCTGACCAAACTGGTAAAGCGCACATCAGAGCGACCAACGCGGCGCGAACGGCGAGTGACGTTTTCACCTTTCCCCAAAAACTCATCTCGTCCCCCTAGATATGGAATAACGGTGTTAGTTATTCCCGTTCCCGTTCCCGTTCCCGTTCCCGTTCCCGTTCCCGTTCCCGTTCCCGTTCCCGTTCCCGTTGCCGTTCCCGTTGCCGTTGCCGTTGCCGTTGCCGTTTCCGTTCCCGTTGCCGTTGCCGTTCCCGTTTCCGTTTCCGTTGCCGTTGCCGTTGCCGTTCCCGTTGCCGTTTCCGTTCCCGTTCCCGTTGCCGTTCCCGTTTCCGTTTCCGTTTCCGTTTCCGTTTCCGTTTCCGTTTCCGTTTCCGTTCCCGTTTCCGTTTCCGTTTCCGTTTCCGTTTCCGTTTCCGTTTCCGTTCCCGTTCCCGTTCCCGTTTCCGTTGCCATTCCCGGCTCCGTTGCCGTCACTCTTACCGTTCGAGTGTCCACCTACAGTGCCGCTGCCGTTCGACGAACTCGACGATGGGGCGCCCATTCCTGATGCCGCTGATTGCGCTTGTCCGTTGAGCGATGTCGCACCAACTGCGCGTACCCCAGCCACCGAGGGTGCTACAGCACTGATTGATGGCTTTGAAACAGTTCCGGCAACTGTCATTCCTTTGACGCCATCTACCGCGGCGCGCTGACCCGGACCCAGAGAGGACCGTTGCCCGCTTGCAAACGAACTTACTTGGACGAGGCCACGTGTTACCGAGACGCTCGCCGTTGTTTTCGTGACAGACACACGGAACGCTGTGCCTTTCACGACGGCCGCTAGGTAGGGGGTCTGAACCGTCGTGTGGGGCTTGCGTCGCTTCTCGATTTCGAGATCGAGCGTACCTATCTGTTGGCGGACTTCGGTTGTTTTCTCAAAGAAGCCGGATGTCGTGATGCTTGCCAGCGTGTTCGGCTGAAATGACACTGACTCCACGCCTCGGGAAAGCTGCACTCTTCCCTTTGGGCCTGTCGAGACCCAAGCTTTGTTTGGGATCACGTCACCGACTTTCACTGCAAGCCAGGTCTTCAGGTCCGTTGTGTAATTAACCTGCCTCGTGGTCATTGTGACCTCCCACTCCGTAGGAGCGGCACGTACGGATTGTCCCATGGCCAAAAGCATGGTGAGAAGAATGAATAAGCGTTGCATGTATTGTCCCTCACGGTCGGATGAGGGAGCCACAGTTAGATTAACAGGTGTTGAATTAGCTCTTTTGAAGGCTCGCTAGCCTTAACAGAATACTAGGAACTCGAAGTCCGCAGAGTGCGTCTAAAATGCTCGCGCTCTGGTGTCACTCTGTGGTTATGACGAAGAGACCGATTGGCGAAGTGCAAGAAGGTGGTGAAGTCATTCCAATCTACTAATTGCGCTCCATTGCCTCTGTTCAGCGTGAAGATGAAAGACGTCTCACGACTTTTCTTATTCTAGGGATCATCGGAAATTACAATTTTTGCCTGCTTGGTATTTGGGTCGTCGTTCTTGTTTCTGTCGTATTTCTTTTCCTCCTTGGTCGCGAGTCGCGTTCCCCGCCTCCGGAGCCTGTCGAGTTTTTTCTCAGCCGCACTGTCCAGGGCCTGCTGCACTCGATCTCGTGGCGCCTCTCCAATCATTTGTTGTTCCTAGATTAAGACACGGGGGGGTGGTTAAAGCGGCAACGAAGTGGATTTAGAAGCATTCTTAAAGTAGGTGCACCGGCCCGGCAAACCTCATGTGTTGATTATGCAGGCGGGCGATTTGCCGTCTCCGCATATTTGAATGATCCGATAATACATTATCGCGTACAAACGAAGGTTCGCAGAGAATATGTGTCTTATTGCGCGCAAAATCTGCTCGCACATCACTTGTCCCATGAGCGCTTTCGATCTTGGTTCACTGACACGATGTCACCAAATCAGCTTCCGATATTGACGAATTGTTCACGTCCCCTTGAAAGCATGCCTTCTTACCGGAGTCCGCCGAGACATCCGTTAATATCGCTCAAAGCCGGTAAGGTGCGGCTTCCATTGGGAAACCTGATGTCATTGCATCGTTGAGAAGCGGGTTTGAGGTCCTGATCCGTTCAAGACCTTAATTACTTCCTTGAATTGGGTGTCTGATTTCATGAATGAGAGCGGCATCCCTTGTGGCTTTCATTCAGGTAAGCGCTTTGACCGCCGTTGAACTTCTCGCGCAACGTTCCCTCGGTGTAGCTCGTCTTAAAACGTCCACGGTTTTGAAGTTCCGGCACGAGCTGATCTGCGACAGAGAGAAGAGTTGAGGGGACGGATAGCCGAGGGACATTGAAACCATTCACACCTGTTTCTTCAGCCCACTCGATCAATGCATCCGCCACATCAGACGCCGAGCCGACAAGAAACGGTGCGCGGGCGCCAGTTGATGAAAGCGTAGTCAGATCTCTAACATGTACGGGTCTTGGTGCTTTGACTGTCAGGTTCTCGGCCGTCGACCGAATTGCGTTGGAGTTTGCAAACGGAACCACGTCGTCCGGCTCCAACCCAGAGAGATCGATTCCAGTCCAGCCAGATACGAGCGTCAATTGCCCAACCGCATCCATGTAGCGGGAATATTCTGCGTGCAATTCTGCAGCCTCTTTTGCCGTTGGCGCTACAATCACGTTTGCAGCTAGAAAAATGGTGATGTCGTCTGGATGACGGCCTGCGTCCTGTGTCGCTTGTCTCAATGCATTAACCGTCTTGGTGGCCGAGGCTTTGCTCGGACCGTTAATGAAAATGCATTCAGCATGTCGAGCTGCAAATACGCGGCCGCGCTCCGACGATCCTGCCTGAAACAGAAGAGGTGTTCGCTGCGGTGAAGGCTCGGACAAATGTACGCCATCGACTTTGAAATGAGGACCATCGTGCACAATCCTGTGCACTTTACTCGGGTCCGTGAACACTCCAGTGTTCCTGTCGCGTTGGACCGCATTCTCTTCCCAGGAGTGCTCCCACAGCTTAAAGCAAGCCGCCATGAAGTCCTCCGCCACATCGTAGCGGGCATCATGCTCAATCTGCAACGCGCGCCCCATACCCCTGGCTCCACTTTCCAGATACCCGGTGACGATATTCCAGCCAATACGACCATTCGTCAGATGGTCCAGGGTCGAGAAACGGCGAGCGAATTGATAGGGATGCTCATAGCTAAGGTTCGCGGTTACACCGAAGCCGATATGCTCCGTGACGTGTGCCATCGCTGAGATCGGGATCGTGGGATCCATCGACGGAAGCTGGGTTCCTGCGCGAAGTGCAGCATCTGGCGAGCCACCATAGACATCATAAACGCCGAACACGTCTGCGATGAAGATCGCATCGAGAAAGCCGCGTTCGGCGGTCTTAGCCATTTCCGTCCAATATGAGAGCTTGTTGTAGTCCACCGCAATGTCGCCCGGCATCCTCCAAAGCCCGGCCCAGTTGTGGACAGGGGCGCACATCTGAAACGAATTGATGCGTAACTGCTTTTCCATTCGATTGCTCCTGAAGAACGGCAGCGCTGCAAAGCCGCGGGGATTGGTATTTTATTCTACATATAAGTAGACAATCGACGTGGGTGTCTCTTTTACTTAAGACGACAGACATGACAATTGACAGTAAAATGCGTTGAATTTAGTTTGTTAAACAACGTATTAAGAGAGTTCAAGCTTTCTCTTTTGCACTCAGCCTTTCTCCCCTGGAGCCGCATCAAATGTCATTGGTTAGAATAATTTCCCGCCGCCTCATGTTGGGAGCATTGCTTTCGTCGGCTGCTATAGCGGGCACTAGCCTGCCGTCTTTTGCTCAGGATGGACCGGTGAAACTCGGTCTGCTTGCCCCGTTTAGTGGCTCGGGTGGCCCGTACGGAAAAGAAGAAGAAGACGCGGCTCGAGCGGCGGTCGATATCATTAACGATGCTGGAGGGGTCCTCGGCCGTAAGCTTGAGCTGGTCGTGGCCGATGACGAAACTCAACCGACTGTCGGCGTCTCTGCAGCACGAAAGCTCATTGACGTCGATAAAGTGGCGTCGATTGCGGGCGTATGGTCGAGTGCGGTAGCCTTGGCGATCAAACCTATCGCCGTTGAAAAGGGTGTTCTCCTTACCGTCAACGGATCTGCTGACGAAATCACCCAAGGAGACAACAAGGGACTGGTCTGGCGTTTCCAGACAAATGGCAAAGACTGGGGCAAGGCGTTCGGCAAAGCGATGCTGAATGACAAGGTCAAGACTGCATCGGTTCTCGTACTCCAGGCGCCGTTTACCCTCTCGACGATCGAGCCGTTCAGGCAAGAGTTCACTGCTGGGGGCGGTAAAGTCCTCCAAGAGGTTCCCTTCAATCCTAACCAGCCATCATACCGTGTCGAAGTAGACAAAATCCTCGAAGGCGATCCAGAGGCAATATTCGTCGCGGCCTACGTCAACGAGCTGTCTGCTGTCGCCAAGGAATTGTATCGAAACGGATATGAGGGAAAGATTTACGCTTACGGCAATGCCGCTGGCTCGAATGGTCAGTTCGTGGCGAATGTCGGAAAAGAAGTTGCTGAGGGCGTGCATCACACGCAGCATGTCCCGGTCGATAAATCGGAAGCTTATGACATTTACCTGAAGCGAATTGGCCGCAACGAAGGTACTGTGATGAGCTTTGGTGCCCAGGTATTTGACCAGATTGTCCTCACCGCATTGGCTATTGAAAAGGCGAAATCGACTGAGGGAGCCGCAATCGGATCCCAGTTTCCGCAACTCGTTAACGCCGATGCCCCGTCGATTGGTGATCCCGCCAAGGCACTTGAAGCCGCAAAATCCGGCAAGCCATTCAGATATTCCGGCGCTGCCTCTGATTTTCGCTTCGAGCCGAATGGCGACCAGTCGAATCTCGCCTATGGTCATTTCTTGATCGAGAATGGCGAGAGCAAGCTGACCGAAGTCATCCGTTAAAATGCTCGAAGGTCGAAATCTTGAAGTCTCCTATGGAGGCTTCAAAGCGCTTGATCGCGTTTCCGTCAATCTCGAGCCCGGTACCGTGACGGGCTTGATTGGTCCGAATGGCGCCGGGAAATCGACATTGTTTTCCGTGCTCGCGGGTGCAGTGCGCCCCAAACACGGTGACATTGTCTTCGAAGGTCAAACAGTCACACGGCTCCTTCCCGTAGCAAGGGCACGTCTGGGTATCGGGCGTTCTTTCCAGCTATCACGCGATCTTGCCGGCCTCACCGTCTTGGAAAACCTGCTGATAGCGTCTTCGGGCAGCAGGCACGATACTGTGACGTCTGCGCTTTTTCGTCGTGCGGCTTTCCGACGTGAGCAGGAAAGAAACGTCGAGAAAGCTCGTGTGCTCCTTCAACGAGTGGATCTGTGGCGGCACGCGGATGCGGCCTCTAACGCATTGTCCGGAGGGCAGAAAAAGTTGCTCGATCTGTGCAGGGTCTTGATGAGGGAGCCGAAGCTGATCTTGCTCGACGAGCCAAGTGCAGGTGTCAATCCTACACGGGTCGGTGAGATCACGGAGTTTATTCAAGCACTCCGCGGCGAAGGAATTACTTTCGGTATGGTCGAACATAACATGACGATGATCAGAACACTGTGTGATCGCGTCTATGCGCTCGCAGAGGGCAAGGTGATTGCGCAAGGTAGCTTCGACGAGGTCGTCAGCAACGACGAAGTCGCAAATGCGTATCTCGGCTACAGCGCATGACGGTGGCCTCGAAAAGTCTGGTCGTGAATGGCCTTGTTGCCGGATATGGCGCGCAACCGGTACTTCAGGACGTCAGCTTCAACGCCGAGGCGGGCAAGATCCTGACCGTTGTCGGACCAAATGGATCCGGCAAATCCACACTCATGAAAACGGTGCTCGGCCTTGTTCGGCCAAGCGCGGGGAAGATCTATCTCGGCGGACAGGACATTACCGGCTGGTCTACTGCTGAACGGGCCGAGGCTGGATTGGGTTATGTTCCGCAGGAAGCAAACGTCTTTCCGAACATGTCGGTGATCGACAATCTTCGTGTTGCCTATGACTTTGTGCGAGCATCCAGGGACACTCCCTTTTCCGCAAGGCTGCGCGATCTGCTTGAGCTTTTCCCGGAAATCGGAAGCAAGCTTCACGAGCGTGCAGGTGTTCTGAGTGGCGGCCAGCGACAGATGGTGGCGATGGCGTCAGCTCTCGTTCCCAATCCTCGCATCTTGGCGCTCGATGAGCCATCCGCGGGACTATCTCCACGAAACGCAGAGCTGCTGTTCGAGATCATCGGCCGCATCTCCAGGTCCGGAGTAACCTTGTTCCTGATCGAGCAGAACACTCGGCTTGGACTTGGCGCCTCCGACCATGGCCTTGTGCTCGTCAACGGGCAAGTGCGGCTGCAGGGGGCGTCAGATGTGGTGCTCAACGATCCTGATATCAGACGCCTTTACCTTGGAGGTCACTGATGGGCCAAATGATAATCAACGGCCTCACGACGGGTCTCATCCTGGCGCTTCCTGCGCTTGCGCTTTCGCTCACGTTCAGCGTTCTTCGGTTCCCGAACTACGCGATCGGATCCTATGTCACGGTCGGGGCTTTCGTCACGTGGTACGCCAATATCGTATTGCTTTTGCCGCTTTGGATTGCCGCCTCTAGTGGCGCGATCGCGACAGGATTGATAGCAATAGCCATCGATTATGTTTCGTATCGCCATCTGCGTGACCGCTCGGGCCTCATCCTTCTCGTGGCATCCATGGGAATTGCAATCGCGCTCGAGAATATCGTCCGACTTCTTGCTGGAAATTCGCCACGGAGTTTCGACCTGGCGGTGGCGCGACCCTTTCGGTTTTGGGGGCTTCGAGTAAACCAAGAGCAATTGATTATAGTCGCAACGGTGCTCGCATCCCTGCTGGCTGTTTGGCTTGTGTTTCGGTTCTCTAAACTAGGTCGAGCCATGAGAGCGGTAGCAGACAACCCATCCCTGGCGGCATCCCGTGGCATAGAACGCGGAAAGGTCGTTGCGGCCGTCTGGGCAATATCTGGAGCGCTTGCCGCATTGGCCGGTGTCTTGATCGGGATCGATACGAACATCGAACCGCAAATGGGTTGGAATTATGTACTGCAAGTTTTCACCGCTGCAATTCTTGGAGGCATTGCCAGCCCGATGGCAGCAGTCGCCGGCGCGGTCGTGTTGGGATTGGCTGAGGAGTTTGCGACACTCTTCATGGCTCCGCACTACCGCTTGATCGTCGCTTTTGGAATAATGACGCTTTTGCTGATTGTCCGCCCCTGGGGCATTTTCGGAACGAAGTGGGTGCAGCGATGACTGCTTATCTGATCGCAACACTCTGCGTCGTTGTTATGGCCACTATGGCTGGACTGGCCCTCAATCTTCAATGGGGCATGGGCGGATTGGTCAATTTTGGCCTGTTCGGGTTTTACATGCTCGGCGCATATATCGCAGCGCTGCTGACCGTCTCGGGAACGCCGCCTGTCGTTTCGATGGCGATTGCCATGATTGGCACTGCTGTGATTTCCGCTCTCGTGAGCCTCATCTCGATCCGGCTGAGTGAGGACTATCTTGCGATCGTAACGCTTGGCTTTGCAGAATGTGTAAGGCTACTCATCAGCTACGAGGATTGGCTGACGATGGGGACGCTCGGTATATCCGGTATTTCACGGCCATTCGCATCCATCGTTCCACAGGCTTGGGCCGACATCACGTTCCTAGCCTTCTCAGGCCTGGCGCTGGCTGCAGTTTATCTTGTCTTGACCCTTCTGGCGAAGTCACCTTTCGGTAGACTGATGAGAGCGACGCGCGATGATCCATATATCGTGTCGTCGCTGGGGCATTCGGTGCTATCGATCCGGGTCAGAACCTTTGCGCTCGGTGGCGTCATCCTGGGCTTGGCCGGTTCGCTTCACAGCTTCTACTACTCCTATGTCGACCCTACCCAATTTTCTGCAATCATAACGGCCTATGCGTTCATGGCAGTAGTGGTCGGAGGACGAGGGAGCAATATTGGCGTCCTCGCAGCAGCGATCGTTTTGATTTCGCTTTTGGAAGGCAGCCGTTTTCTGGTCGATTTCGTGCCGGGGCTTGATGGTGCAAACCTTGCCTCGCTGAGATTGATTTTTGTCGGGGTCGCACTCGTCGCGATCCTTGTTTTTAAGCCGCAAGGTCTCGGCCGTGAAAAAACGACGGTGGTCGCGGCTACCGCCCTCAAATCAGGAGCAAACTGATGCCCAGAGTACCCGCTCTTCAACGCGACGCCCTTCCCGAAGATCTCAAGCCGCTATGGGACAAGATGACGTCATACGGGCCGTTCGAAGGACAGGCAGGCGTCATGGCGAACCGCTTGCCCGTCTTTGAACATATGTGGAGGCTTCTCACCCACCTTTCTGACGAAGCCGTTCTGGATAAGCGCTATCTGGAGCTTGGGATCATCGCCGTCTCATTGGTCAACAAATGCGAATTTTGCGTTGACCAGCACGCCCCCAAGCTCGCGGTGGCCGGATTGAACATCGATGGTGTCGAAACACTGGAAGACCTGAGGACATTCGCCGGCCTGACGGATTTGGATCGCAAGGTGGTGGAATACGCAATCGCTGTTTCAAGTGATTGGCATCGTATTCGGGACCATATCATTGAGGATCTCAAGGTTCATTTTAGCGATGCGCAACTTGTTGAATTGACGTGGCGGATTGCACTTTGCGGGGCGTTCAATCGGTTCAACGACGTTTTGCAAGTCGACGCCTAGTCCCTGCCATTCGCGATTGGAATCGCATTGCAAGCACGTGACAGCAAGGATGCAGTGGTGCTCGCCAAGCTACAAGAGACTAGATATTGTTTCGATCAGGGTGCCGCTGCACCCTGATCTAACTGCGTTCGGAGAGAGACGAATTAGCCGTCGTTGTGGAGTTCAGCCGCGGATTCGCTTTTGTCATTCAGGCCGTCGAAACGGTGGTCGAACTCGTCCTCCGCCTTCAGATCCTTGCCCTTGAAGTTCCCTGCCGCCTGGAGAAGGTTGATCGTGTCCTGCTGGCGAGGGATGATCTCCGACTTCCAGTCCGGGATATAACTTTTGCCGCTCTCGGCCTCGATGACAGCCTGAGCGTCTTCCGCACTCAGGCGCTGGTCCTTCACGAGGTAGTCTCGAGCCCAGGTTTCGGCGTTGTCGTTCTTCCAGAGGTGCGCGCGATACCAGTGTACAACGAGATCGCGGATCGCGGCGGCCTGAGCCGGATCGGCGAGCGCAGACTTCGCGGCATAGAGGATCTTCAGGTTCTTGTTTCCACCCTCTGCATCTTCAATCTCGCGGGCTCCGGTCCCGGCGACGGACTTAAGGTAGCGGGCGCGGTCGGGTTGCTTCAGGACTGCTGCATCGATCTGGCCCGATCTCAATGCATCGGCGAATTCGGCGAGACCCAAATTGATGGGCTGGATGTCTTCCGGTTTGAGGCCACTCGCCTTTAGGTTCCTGAACACGATTGCCTGCTGTGCGGTCCCGGGATTGATGCCGACCTTCTTGCCTTTGAGGTCTTTCAGTGAGTTGATCCCCGCGTCCGGCGCGGTGGCGATGATCGTCGTCGGCCCCTCGGTGACCACTACGCCGACGATGACGACCTCCGCACCTGAGAAGTGAGCGAGGATTGGTGGCACGTCGCCGACCGCACCAACCTGTGCAGCTCCGGCGCGGATCGCTTCCAGCCGAAGGGGGCCGCTGGTGAAGTTGGCGAAGGACACATCGGCAGAGAGCTTGTCGTACTCGCCCGACAGCTTCAGCAGACTGGCCGCATTGTTGGCGTCGTCGGCGAGGACAATTTTGGTGCCCTTCTGGACGCTCGTCGGCAAAGCCGTGTCGTCCGCGAAGGCAGCTGTTGCGACGATGGCGGAGAAGACGAGGGCGATGCCCGCCCGTAGGGTATTCCTGGATGAATTGCGCATAGTGCCTCTCAGTGCTGCTGGGGAACGCCCAGATGTTCAAGAATTTCCGTTCTGTATGCTTCGAATCGGGTCGGCGATGTTCGGGCGTCCTCAATCTTCTTGTCGTAGGAAATGACACCGTCGGTGATGACAAGAACCCGGTCTGCTAGTCGCAACGACTCTTCCACGTCATGCGTGACGAAGAGCACGGCGGGCTGGTGCCGACTACAAAGGTCGAGGAGCAATCGCTGCATCCTGATCCTCGTCAGCGCATCAAGAGCGCTGAACGGTTCGTCCGCGAGGATGAGCTCTGGCCTACGGACGAGGGATCGGGCGAGGGCCACCCTTTGCTGTTCGCCGCCAGACAGCGTCTTTGGCCAGACATCAGTGCGGTGCTGAAGCTCGACCTCCTCAAGCGCCTTGAGTGCTTCCATTCGAGCCTGCGGGCCATCGAGCCCGAGGGTCACATTGTCGACGACCTTTTTCCAAGGCAGGAGCCGGGAATCCTGGAAGAGCACCGAGCGGCGCGCCGGCACCTCAATCGTCCCGGATCCATCGACGCCTTCATCCAATCCGGCGAGCGCGCGCAGGATGGTGCTTTTGCCGGAACCACTCTTTCCAAGGAGTGCGACAAACTCGCCCTGCACGATCTGCAGATTCACGCCATGCAGGACGGTATTTCCGTTAAACCTGCGAACAAGTCCTTCAACGCGCACGGCAACATCGCGCCGCGGCAGCCCTTCGGTTACTGCTCGAGCGACTGACGCCATGACAGGACCCTCCTTTCTATGATGCGGACGGCAGCATCGGAAGAGAACCCAAGCACGCCGTAGATGATGAGACCGAGCAGCACGAGTTCTGTCTGGCCGTAGGTGCGCGCCTGGCTGATCATGTAGCCGATGCCGCTGGTCGCATTGATCGTCTCGACAACGACCAGAGCCGTCCACGCACCCGTCACGCCGAGCCTCAGTCCAGTGAAAAAGCCGGGGAGGGATGCGGGAATGACGATGTCTCGAATGAAACGCTTTCTGGTCAGCGCAACGGTCTGGCCGAGTTCTACAAATCGACGATCGATGCTGCGGAGCGCGGCATGGGTGTTGATGTAAATGGGCACCATCACACCGAGTGCGATCACCGCAACCTTCATCGTCTCCCCGATACCAAGCCAGATGATGAAGAGCGGTATCAGCGCGAGATTGGGGATGGCCCGCTTCACTTGGACATTGCCGTCGATGACGGAGTCGCCGAACCTGCTCAGACCAGCGAGCACGGCAAGGACGAAGCCGAGCGACACCCCAGCAACTAGACCGATCGCCGCCCGCTGGAGAGACATCAGGAGATCGTCTGCCAGCACGCCGGTTGCGACAGTCTCGTTGAAGGCCGTGATGACTGCTGCTGGCCCCGGCAGTTTGGCAGGTGAGATCCATTGCTGGGCCGTAGCAACATACCACAGTAGGAGCACGAGGACGGGCCCAAGAATGCGCTGGCCGGGGATTGAGGGTTTCGGTAGCAGTCGAATGCCTGTTGGCGCGTTGCGTTCGACCTCGCGGTCGGCGCGCTCGCCCGCTGGAGAAAAGGATACGAGCGTCATGTTCCGCCTCGCTTATTCTGCAGCAGCGACGAAGGCGCGAGACGCCCGCGTCACATCCGGGCGATCGAGACCAAGGTGATCGCGCAGCGTGGTGCCCTCGTACTCTGTCCGGAACAGACCACGCGTCTGCAGGATCGGTACCACGTTATCCACGAAGGCTTCCAGCGACGTGGGTAGGGCAGGTGGGATGAGATTGAAACCGTCGGCGGCGCCGTTCTCGAACCAGTGCTGGATGGTGTCCGCTATCTGATCCGGGGTACCCGTCGCGATGCGGTGTCCGCGTCCTGCACTTAAGCGGCGTAGAAGCTGCCGCAAGGTGACCTTCTCCGTGGAGGTTAAATGATGCACGAGATCGTGTCGGCTCTTCTGGTCGCTAGCGACCTCTCCTCGGGCGGGAACATGGATCACTTCATCGAGACCATGGTTCGAGTAATCGATACCCGTGACCCGATTGAGCTGGGCGAGGCCGTAGGTCGGTAGCGTCAGGTCTTCGAACTTATCCTGCAGTCGCTTCGCCTCTTCCTCGGTTCCGCCGATGAAGAAGGACAGCCCAGGAAGGATGTGAACCTTATCTGGATCGCGGCCATAGGCGCGTACCCGGGATTTCACGTCCGCGTAGAAAGCCTGCGCCTCGTCGAGGACCGGTTGCGCTGTGAAGATTGCTTCCGCGAAGCGCGCTGCGAGGTCCTTACCTGGCTCTGACGAACCCGCCTGGAAGACAACCGGACGACCTTGTGGCGAACGCGGCACTTCCAATGGACCGGCGACGTCGAAATGCTTACCGTGGTGATCAAGGCGGTGAATGCCGTCCGGGTCGACAAAGGTGCCGCCTTCCTTATCGCCCAAGATTGCGTCGTCGTCCCAGCTATCCCAGAGACGGTTGACAACGTCGAGGAATTCCGCAGCGCGGTCGTATCGCGCGTCTGGATCCGGATGGTATCCAAGACTGAAGTTAGCCGCCGCCGCAGCGTTTGCAGTCGTGACCGCATTCCAGGCTGCGCGTCCCTTGCTGACGTGGTCGAGTGTGGCAAACCGTCGGGCAAGACCGTAGGGATCATTGTAGGTGGTCGACGCGGTGGCTACCAAGCCGATCCGGTCGGTTACGCCCGACAAGGCGGTGATAAGGGTGAAGGGATCGAGTGAGTCCCAAGGCCGATCCTGCGCCCGATCCTTGAGGACGGGATGGTCGGCGAAGAAGATTGCATCAAGCTTGCCGCGTTCCGCAGTCCTGGCGAGGTTGCGGTAGTGCTCAATGTCGGTGACGGAAGCGACACGGGTTTCTGGAAGACGCCATGCGGCCTCGTGCTGGCCGACGTTGCGTAGGAAGGCATTAAGGTGAAGCTTGCGGGTGCTGGACATG
This sequence comes from Endobacterium panacihumi, assembly GCF_050847465.1. NCBI lineage: Bacteria > Pseudomonadati > Pseudomonadota > Alphaproteobacteria > Hyphomicrobiales > Rhizobiaceae > Endobacterium > Endobacterium panacihumi. Next base: position 344,233 of record NZ_JBOZRA010000003.1, read on the forward strand.
AATTCCTCCAATCTAATCTGCTAATAGTCGATAGACTTAGTAGAGTTGACGAGGCAGGAAATTTCTTTGAAGGCATCGATCTGGGGTAAATGTCTCCAAAATCATCCCGTCATAGAGCTGAATAGGGTATGTGTTTCCGCAGGCGATAGTCGGATCCAACAGACTAGGACGCGGACTCATTAGCTGACGCAATCCATATCCTCGTCGCGGCAAGCTTGAGGGCGGCGAGATAGTTGTCGGCACGCCGGTCGTATCTCGTTGCAAGGCCACGCATCTGCTTGATACGGTTGAAGAACCGTTCCACAAGATTGCGCTGACGGTAGACCCAGCGGCTGAAGCTGAATGTCTGCTTTCGATTGGCCTTTGCAGGGATATTCGCCCAGCATTTACGTTGTTTGGCAAAGTTTCGAATTGCGTCGGTGTCATATGCCTTGTCGGCAAGGATCGTCGCGCCGGGCTGCAGGTCGCTCAACAGCTTCTCAGCCATCGGTGCATCGGCGGATTGGCCGGCGGTGAGTTCCAGCCGAACCGGTCTGCCATCTGCATCGACAAGAGCATGGATTTTTGTCGTTAGGCCGCCGCGAGAACGTCCCATGCAAGGATCGGCAGAGCCCCCTTTTTAGCGTTGGCACCATGCTGGTGAACGCGAACACAAGAACTGTCGATCATCACGATGTCTCCATCGTAACGCTTTGAAACGGCGTCCAGAAGACGATCCCATACGCCCGCCTTGCGCCAGCGGGAGAACCGATTGTAAAGCGTCGTGCGTGGACCATAACGCTCCGGCACATCTCGCCAGGACGAACCAGTCCTGAAACGCCACAGAATGCCGTTGATTACCCGGCGGTCGTCGACGCGTTCAATTCCACGGCTATTGGTCGGCAAGAGAGGTGCGATGACAGCCCATTCTTCGTCGCTCAATTCGTGACGGCGCATGGCAAACTCCTTTCAAGGAGATTGAATCACACACCGCCAATAAGATGAACCCCGTTTATGAGGACACTGCCTAGGAGTGGATCAACTCGCATGACGGTAGTTGTAGCCGCGAGTAAATACGCATCATCATCGATCAGGCTGTCAGAGGGCGCATCGTGTAGCCACCTCTTGATTTGACAAAAAACAAACCTCTCCGATGACAGAAATTTAGACGACTATACCTATAGAGATAGTAGCCTAAAGGATACGGTTTCGCGGTCAAATCAGAGGAGCCTACGATGTCCGACACGCTTTACCGCTTCACGCTATCACCCAACGGCCCAGTCTTCGATCTTCCGATCTATGTCGCCCTCGAGGAAGGCATCTTCGAGAAAAACGGGCTGAAGGTCGAGTTCGTCGACAAGTACGATCCGGCTAGCTCGTCGCAGGATCCGTTCAAGCGTCAGAAGGAGGCGCTCTATGAAGCTGGCGCGGCATCTGCCTACAATCTTTGTGAATGGGCGGGTCTCGACCGTTCCGAAAAAAGTGGCCGTGGGAGCCAGGTCTTCGGACTGCGCCCTGCGGTAGCAGCGCAGGCGATCATTACATTCGACGAAGAGATCCAGGAGCCGCGTGACCTGGAGAATGTCGCCGTAGGGATCAATGAATTGACGGGATCTCACTATACGACGCTTCAGCTTTTGGAGGGCGCCATCCCGCGAAACACGATCATCGTCGAGCACGCAGGCCCGCCACACGAGCGCTACCAGTCCCTCAAGGGCGGCAAGCTCAAGGCAATCGCGATCATGGAACCGTTCATCAGCCTGGCCCTGAAGGAAGGCGCTCATATCGTCGCGGTGAACTTCTATCGTGGAGCCGAGGTGATCTCACCGGACGTGCCAGCCGATAAGCGAGAAGCGTATGTCGCATCGGTCAACGAGGCTGCCGATCTGATCCGTTCCGATTTCGGCCGCTTCAAGCATCACGTCGTTGCAGAGCTCAACGGACGGCTTTCGCCCGAGGAACTGGCGTCTCATTTCGTGCACTATGCCCATTCTCGGCCGCTCGATGAAAAGCGGTTCGATTACACCTACGAATGGATGAAGACTTGGAACCTCACGAAGGGGACGAGCGAATACAAAAGGCTTGTCGCCTGATGACGCTGGACCCCAAGAAGGGAAACATCGGCGGCCCCACACTGGGCCGTCGACAGTTGATGATGGGGCTGGCCGCGACGGCCGCCGCATCATGCCTGTTTTCACCAGCGATCCTCAGAGCGGCGACGGACCGCTTGCCTGTCCGCATGAGCAAGGCTGGGCCTGGCACCGCGGGTACGATCCAGGACGATCTCGTCACGAAATTCCCCGAACTTGATCCCGGTCTCGACATCGACTGGATCGATGGATCTCCGGGACAGTTCCAGATGCTGCTCATCAGCGGGGCGTTGGATTGCGGTCCCTTCGGCGCGCTAGGCATTGCTGAAGCCGCTAAAAAAGGCGCGGAACTTGTCATTTTCGGATCACGCCTCAACAACCACGGATCCTGGATCGTCAAGGGCGACAGCCCATACCAGCATCCGTCGGATCTCAAGGGCAAACGAATCGCGACGCAGTTGCCGACGAGCGATACCTACCGTCATGCCCGCATGGCGGCCGCGCTTCACAAACTCGATTTGGAGAAGGACTTCCAGGTCTCGTTCGGTCCGTCGGTTTCCAATGTCGCCCTCTTCAATAGAGGCGACGTGGACGCCGTGATTTCGATTGAGCCTGTGTCCACGCAGTTGATTGCGCAGGGCCATCGTGAGATCGCCCGGGTGGCGGATCAGTGGCGTGACGCGACAGGCGACAGCGCCACACTTTCACTTGTCGGGGTGTCGGCGACGGCCAAGTGGGTCGACGAGAACCAAGAGACGGCTCGTCGCGTCGCTCAGATGACGCTTGGGGTGAACAAACGGTTCGCATCAGAGCCGTCGCTCATCCGGGATCCCGCGATACAGGCCGGAATGGGATTAAAGAACCCGTCAGAGGAGCTTCTGGCGCTTCTCGAGGAACGTCTCCCAAGGGTCTACGCAACGGAATGGAACGAGGCTGTTATCAATGACTTCAATCGACAGCTCGACATCGCGATCGATCTCAAGATCGTCGAGAGCCGCCCGAACTACACGTACACCCGGGTTCTCTAGCCTTTCCGCATTCGCAGCATTGGGCCTGCCCGTCGCCTTCCTTGCCTTGCTGACGCTGGGCTGGGAAGTGATGGCGCGCCGTCTGGCCAATCCGCTCGTTCCGGATGTGGCTGAGGTGGCGACGGAACTGGTCAATATCCTCGTCAGCGGCATCTTCTTCGACCACATGACGATCACGCTTGGAAGGGTGGCGCTTGGGTTCCTGGTTGCGTTCGCCGTTTCTCTTGCGCTCGGTATTCTCATGGGGCGCAACCGATATGCCCGTCAGTTCTTCGAGCCAGCGATCCTGATCGGGCTGACCGTTCCCGGTCTGGTCTGGGCGCTTCTCTGCGTCATCTGGTTCGGCATCTCTTTAACTACATCCACTCTCGCAGTGGCGCTGAGCCTGTCTCCGCCATTAGCATTGAGCATCGCTCAGGGCATCAAGACAGTGAACGCCGATCTCCAGGAGATAACGGCTGTCTATCGCCTCTCCATCTGGTCCCGCCTGCGGTTCCTCTTCCTTCCTACGCTCACGCCGTTCCTCCTGAATGGAATTCGCATTGGCTTGTCGATGGGTTGGAAGGTGATCGTACTCGTCGAGATTTTCGGTCTGTCGAGCGGTGTCGGCTACCGCCTGAACAGCGAATACAGTTCCATGAACGTGGCTGGTGTCCTCGCATGGACAATCGGCTTCGCCGGGGTCATGGCACTCCTCGAGTACGGGGTTATCGGAGGGATCGAACGATACGTAACCCGCTGGCGGCGGGTGGCGACGGTTTAAGGAGCGCTAACGATGGATCAGATCACTAACCGTGCAATAATTCCTCCTATCGACCTGAAGGACGGCGGTCTGACCGTGGAGGGCGTCTCCAAGTCCTATGAGGCCAAAGGAGACACGACGGAGGTTCTGCGGGATATCTCGTTCAGTGTGGGTGAGGGGGAAATCCTTGGCATCGTTGGCAGGAGCGGGTGCGGCAAGTCCACATTGCTCAAGCTGATAGCTGGACTGGATCGTGATTTCGTTGGACGCATCACGCTGGATGGCCGGGAGGTTATTGGCCCGGGACTCGAACGAGGGGTGGTATTTCAGGAGCCGCGCCTTTTCCCTTGGCTGACGGTCGAACAAAACGTCGCGATCTCCATCCATGAAACCCAAATGCACGCAGGTGAAAAGCAAGAACTCGTCGCGAGCAATCTTGCCTTGGTTGGACTGGCTGGGTTCGAGACGAAGTTTCCCCACCAGATCTCTGGTGGGATGGCCCAACGTGCGGCTCTGGCTCGCGCCTTGACTTCCCAACCGTCACTCCTTCTGCTCGATGAACCCTTTGCTGCCCTGGACGCTCTGACGAAAATGCAGTTGCAGGATGAGGTCATCCGGATCTGGCAAAGCCGGAAGATGTCGATCGTCCTGATCACGCACGACATCGACGAGGCGATCCATCTCTGTGACCGCGTCATCGTGATGTCCCCACGTCCTGGAGAAATCAAGTCCGTCACCGCCGTGGAAATTGCGCGCCCCAGGCCGCGGATTGGCGCGGCTGCTGACGCAATACGTTCGCGTCTTATGTCGGATCTCGGGCTTTTTTAGTCAAACCGAACGTAGCAGTCGCGGTGCTCTGCCGTTCGCAGCCCGCAACATCTCTCTGTCAGGAAACGATCTGCTCGCCTTGGAAATCCCACTATTTTCCCTAGATCAGACATTCGCCTGGATCATCAAGGAGTAGCCCATGACGTTAGCTCGCCACATCGTCCTAGAAAGCAGGCCAACTGGTCAGCCAGGGCAGGATAACTTTCGTCTGGAGGAGTTCGATCTTCCGGAGGCTGACGAAGGCGACGTCACTGTCAGATCGCTCTATCTCTCCCTCGATCCCTACATGCGCGGCCGCATGAGCGATGCCAAGTCGTATGCGGCGCCAGTGCCCGTTGGTGGCGTGATGGAAGGTGAGGCCATCTCCGAGGTGGTCAAATCTCGGCACAATAACTTTGCGCCTGGCGATATCGTCCGTGGTCGCACCGGGTGGAGCAGTGGTGCTGTGATCAACGGCGACCAGCTTCGGCGCGTCGAGACCCATGGTGCGCAGATCACGACGTCGCTCGGTTCGCTTGGCATGCCTGGCTTCACGGCCTGGAGCGGATTGAAATTCATCGGAAAACCCAGGCAGGGAGAGACGGTTGCAGTGGCAGCCGCTTCTGGCCCCGTCGGATCGATGGTCGGTCAGCTTGCAAGACTTGCGGGAGCCCGAGCCGTCGGCATCGCGGGCGGGCCCGAGAAATGCGCATTCGTGAAGGACGAACTTGGCTTCGATGCTGTGGTCGATCACCGCTCGGACAACTTCGCTTCGGATCTGCAGGCTGCATGTCCGGATGGCATCGACGTATATTTCGAAAACGTTGGCGGGCACGTCTGGAATGGCGTCTTGCCGCTTCTCAACCAGTTTGCCCGCGTTCCGGTCTGCGGCCTCGTCGCGCACTACAATGGTTCAGGTTCCGCCGATACCGACCAGCTCCCGGCGACGATGTCGACGATCCTCAGGCGGAGCCTCCTCCTTCGCGGCTTCATTCAGACCGAGTTCGCAGCTGATCATTTTGACGAGTTCTTGGATGAGGTCGGGCCGCAGCTGGCTTCAGGGAAAATCAGATACAGGGAGGATATCGTCGACGGTCTCGAGAATGCGCCAGAAGCCTTTATTGGCATGCTGTCTGGTGGAAATTTCGGCAAGCTGATCGTCAAGATCGCCGAGTAAGCTGGTCGAAGAGGGCGAGGGGACTGAATGACGAAGATCGCGATTTTGGACGATTTCCAGAATGTTGCCCTGCAGACTGCGGATTGGTCTGCCGTCCAGGCACGAGCTGATGTCATTGTCTTTAATGATCACGTGGCCGATGTGGACACACTTGTCGCCCGGCTGGCGGCGTTCGACGCTATATGCGTGATGCGCGAGCGGACCCCGCTGCCTCGATCAGTGCTTGCGCGCTTGCCCAATCTCCGCTTCATAGCATCCACAGGCGCGCGGAACGCGTCGATCGATCTTGAGGCCGCTGGCGATCTCAACATCACGGTGTCGAGCACCGGAGCCAATGGCAGCGGCGCGCCTGAGCTGACCTGGGCGCTAATTCTGGCTGCCGCAAGGCAGATCCCTGCCGAGGTGGAGTCTCTTCGGTCCGGAGGATGGCAGACGACCGTCGGTCGTGACCTCAATGGCAGCACGCTTGGCATTATTGGCCTTGGCCGGATCGGCTCGCAGGTAGCGCGCGTCGGGACGGCGTTCGGCATGAACGTCATTGCATGGAGCCAGAACCTGACGGAAGAAACGGCCCGAGCCGCAGGTATCACCCGTGTAAACAAGGAGGAGCTGCTTCGCAAATCAGATTGGGTCACTCTCCATCTTGTCCTCTCCGATCGCTCGAGGGGCATCATCGGTCGTGACGAGCTGGACCTTATGAAGCCGTCTGCATGGCTCGTTAACACGTCGCGCGGACCGCTCGTCGATGAGGACGCGCTCGTTGCAGCTCTCGCCGACAACAAGATCGCGGGTGCTACCATCGATGTATTCAACGACGAACCTGTTCAACGTGGGCACCGCCTGATATCGCTCCCCAATGTGATTGCGACACCCCACATCGGGTTTGTCACCGAGCGATCGTTCCGGATTTTCTATCGGGAGACTGTCGAGAACATACTGGCGTGGCTCGACGGTGCTCCGATCAGAACCCTCTAGGACGATCGAGCCGCCGAATATGAGGAGCGGGGATTTTCTTGAAGCCAATGGATCACAATAACGGGTCACCGGTTCGAACCTATTCAAGAGCTAACCGTACCACACTGCGCCGTCGAACGTGCCTCCACCTAGATTATCTGACGAGTGGCATGACAAAACGAGACTTGTCTTGGCAATCTGCCCCCTCACGACGATAGAAACGAGTGGCTTGCTCGTTCCAGACTGGAGTTTGCCACTCCATCCGATCGACCCCTTCCAGCCCAGCGACTATCTTTGCTTCCGCTAACAGTTGCTTGCCGATTCCTCCCCCGCGATGGTCCGCAGAGACAAACAAACAATCCAGGTGAGCATAGCGTTTCGCACGCCAGATCGACCAATCGAAGGTAATCGCTGCATAACCGAGGAGCGTTTGCCCCTCGGCAGCGACGAGAAAACGAGCCGCTTCATTGTTTAGCAATGAAGCGAGATCGATCTCCGTCAGAGGCGCGACGCTCTTTTCGAACGCCGCATGCTCGTGGATCAGCTGGTAAAGGCCCGAACTGTCGGATAGCTCGGGCCTGCGGATCACGTAGCTCACGCCTCGATACCCTTGGCGAGTTCAAATCCCTCGTCGATCCAGCCGGTGATGCCGCCAGCCATGATTTTCACTGGTCGTCCCAGCTCAGCAAGGCGCAGTGCCCCACGCGCCGCTCCATTGCAGTGAGGGCCTGCGCAGTATGTCACGAACAGAGTGTCGGCGGGCCACCGATCCATCTTGGAACGTGTCATTTTGCCATGAGGCAGATGGACCGCTCCCGGCACATGACCCTCGGCAAACATTGCCGGTCCACGAACGTCCAGAAGGACGAACCCTGGCTCGCCTGCGAGTGCAGAATGCACGTCCCAGCAATCTGTCTCGAATGTGAATTCAGCGGCGAAGTGCTCGCGAGCGATGTCGCTCGGGGCGGCAGGGATGGAGATGACGGCGTTAGACATTTTCGTTTCCTTAAAATTGAGCCCCCTTTTCGCCTGACGGTATCTGTGCTTGCAATTGGCATGCATGACATAGTACGGGCATATTATGCCAAACTTGACCGGACCACTTGTTGTCGCTCTCCTCTACGATGGTCTCTGCACCTTCGAATTCGGGGTCGTCGCCGAAATATTCGGTCTCCCCAGACCTGAGATGGGAGAGACCTGGTATAGGTTTGCAAGCTGCGCGATCGAGGAAGGACCGCTTCGCGCCCACGGCGGGTTCGTGGTGACACCTGATTTTGGGCCTGAGCTGATCGATGAAGCCGACATCATCATTGTGCCTGGATGGAGAGGCATCGATGAGCCGGTTCCCCAGAGCCTTGTCGATCTGCTCTGTAGCGCCCATAGACGCGGAACACGATTGGCATCGATTTGCTCTGGTGCATTCGTGCTCGCAGCCACAGGCCTTTTGGATGGCACCACCGCGACGACACATTGGCGATATGCCGAGGCACTGCGGTCGCGTCATGCCAACATTTTTGTAGACGATGCTTCTCTCTATCATGCTCACGAGCGCATCTATACGTCGGCCGGGAGCGCGGCTGGAATAGATCTATTGATCGAAATCATCCGTCAAGACTTCGGAACAGAGGCCGCGAATTCGGTGGCGCGCCGTCTTGTGATGCCTGCACATCGTAGCGGCGGACAGGCTCAGTTTCTGGAGCGCCCCGTTCCGGCCTCACACCAATCAGCCGTCGCGCCACTTCTCGACAGGATGCGCTCTGACCTCAAAGCATCTTGGACGTTGGAACGGATGGCATCAGAATGCGGTATGAGCCTTCGGACGTTTGTCCGCCGCTTTACCGAAGCGACCGGCGTCTCACCAGGGGAATGGCTCGTTGGCGAACGCATTGAGGCGGCTAAATGTTTTCTGACGGAGCGACGACAGAGCATTGATGAAATAGCGGCGGCAGTTGGGATCGGATCCGCCGATACGCTTCGGCATCATTTTAAGAAGCGTGTCGGTCTCAATCCAAAAGCGTATCAGGATCAATTCAGTCGGTCAGACGTTCAGAAAAGCAAGTAACGGAACGCTTTGCAGTCTCTTCGCGAGGGATCTCGGCGGTTGAGCGACCTGTACGTGACCTGGCGAGGAGAAAAGTACGCCATATCACGCTGCATCCTGGATGAGTTGTCGAACGACAGTTTCTGGACAAAGAGAACCTCCCGGCGAGGCCCTATGTAAATGCTTTGCTAGGTTCAGTCGGTCCTCGCCACCCGACGGATCGTCTGCGGCGGCTGGCCATACTGGCGCAAGAAGGCCTCACGCATTCGGCGGAGATCGACAAAGCCGGTCTCACGCGCAACTTGATCCATCGGATGGCGAGTCTCCTCGATCATCAGGCGCGCTGCTTCGATACGGATCTGCTCAACTGCTTTAGCAGGTGTCTTGCCTGTTTCAGATCGAAATGCCCGGCTGAACTGTCGCGGCGACAGAGCCGCAACCTCAGCCAGCTCATCGACGGTCAGCGGGTTGGAAAGATGAGCCTTGGCATGGATCAGCGCTTTCTGGATGCGGTCAGTGCTGGGTGCGAGTTCCAGCAGTTCTGAATGTTGCGACTGTCCGCCGGCACGGCGGTGATGCATCACCAGTCGCCGGGCAACAGCGCTTGCGATATCGCGCCCGAGATCTTTCTCGATCAGCGCGACGGCGAGATCTAATCCTGCAGTGAGGCCTGCTGACGTCCAGACTGGCCCCTCGTTTATGAAGATGCGGTCGTCTTCAACGCGTACATTGGGGAACGCCTTTCGCATGTCCTGGGCGTAGGACCAGTGCGTGGTGGCACGACGTCCGTCCAGTAATCCCATTTGCCCTAGCAGAAACGAGCCAGTGCAGAGACCCGCGACCCGGCGGGACACTTTGGCCATAGTCCGCAAGGTTTCCAGTGTCACTTCATCCTGCTGCGGAGGTGGCGTGAGCCCGGCCAAAAGAAGCAGTGTGTCCGTGGGGCCGACCTCGCTAAGCTTCACTGTCGGGACGGCGAAGCCGCTTGATGATGTGAGAGGACCGCCTTCCACCGACGAGATTGAGAGGGTGTAATAGGCTTCATCCTTCAACACGTTTGCGAGTTCAAAAGCAGCCTGGGCGCCGAGTGCGAGAAACTGGAAGCCCGGTGTGAGCACCATGGAAACGTGAGGCATCTATCCCTCCCAAAGGGATGGCCGAAAAACGTAATTTATACGTCATATCGGACAAATGTCATTTGGTCCATAACGTCCTTGTCGAGAGCGATGACGCTCTCAACCTCGAACAAGGACCAGACCAATGACCGTCAAGGGTACTGCACTTATCACCGGCGCCTCCACAGGGATTGGCGCGATCTATGCCGACCGCCTCGCCAAACGCGGATACGATCTTATCCTCGTCGCCCGCAACAAGGATAAGCTCCAGTCACTTGCCTCTTCGATTTCCGACCAGACCGGGCGTGCCGTCGAAGTGCTAGCCGCCGACCTTGGGGATGCTGCTGATCTCTCCATTGTCGAAAAGGTTCTGCGCGAGGATGCAAGCATCACAGCGTTGATCAACAATGCTGGCGTCGGCACTCACACCAAGCTGCTGGAAAGCGATGTCGAGCGCATGGAGGCAATGGTGCGTCTCAACGTGACCGCACTGATGCGCCTGACCTATGCAGCCGTGCCTGGTTTTGTAGCGCGCGGGGGCGGCACGGTGATCAATATCGCCTCGATCGTCGCGGTTGCACCCGAACTGCTGAATGGTGTCTATGGCGGGACCAAGGCTTTCGTCCAGGCGTTCACCACATCACTGAACCATGAACTGGCGGACAGCGGCATCCGCGCCCAAGCAGTCCTGCCCGGCGCGACCCGTACCGATTTCTGGGCACTCGGTGGCCTGCCGGTTGAGCACCTTCCCACCGAGATCGTCATGCAGGCCGAGGACATGGTCGACGCCGCTCTCGCCGGGTTCGACCAGGGAGAGACCAGCACGATCCCGGCGCTGAAGGATGTCGGATTGTGGAACGCCTTCGAAGCGGCCCGCCTGGCACTCGGTCCACAGCTTTCCGCTACCCATTCTGCCCCGCGCTTCAAAGTGACGGCCTGAGAAACCGCCAAAAGGCTTCAGCCGCAGATCTCTATTAGCAAAACCCGAAACAGAAAGGTTGAGACCATGTCTCGCATCGTCATCCCAGATCCCCAATCCGCACCGGAAGGAGCGCAGGCGGCACTTGGTACCATCAATGCAAAGCTCGGCCGGGTACCAAACTTCTTCCGTGTCCTTTCCAACAGCCCAACCGTGATCAATTCTCATGTGGCCCTGAACCAGGGGCTTAGCAAGGCGCTGGACGTCAAGACACGCGAGCGCATCGCTCTGACCGTCGCTGCGGTTAACGGCTGTGAATACTGCAACGCTGCGCACACCTTCACCGGCTTCACCTTTTCAAAACTGAGCAAGGAGGAGATTGAACTTGCAAGGCTTGGACATTCAGAGGATCCCAAGGCTGACGCGACACTAGCCTTCGCCCGCCGAGTCGCTGAAACACGCGGCAAGGTTTCTCAAGCGGATCTGGATGCTGTTCGCGATGCAGGCATCACCGACAGTCAGATTGTTGAGATCGTGGCAGTTGTGGCGGAAAACTTCTTCACCAATTTGATGAACAACGTCGCTGGCACCGATGTCGATTTCCCAGAAATCTAAGTGTACCGGTGCGCTGGGCATTGGTCATCGAGGGAATGCCCTGCGGATGCTTTTCCGCACGGCATTCTAATGAACCTTGCCGGTCCGGCTCTCATGACCGCGTCGCCTCCGACACCCGGATGATAGTACGATCGCAAAGATCGCCTTGTGCCAATAAGCGGTCCACTTCCTACCACGCTCCTCACCACAAGAGGCTATTTGCTGTGGGACTGTTTCGGGACATCGGAATAGAGCGAGCTATCCGCACCAGCTAAGCGGCGGACGCTTGTGTTCAACTGCACGTCCGCTCCTCATTGTTTCGCTAGCCGCAATGAATTCGATATCATTCTCTCAATTGTGGATGTGCCCTGCTGACGGCAATATCGCCCCTGTCAGACGAACACAGCGTCGCCTGAAGTTTTCACTAACGAAATTGCAGGACGCGCGATGACCACGACCTTCACTTCTATGACACGCCGGAACGCGTTGCTGACCGCAGGTGCAGCTGCAGCCGCGGTGACGTTGTCTCCCGCTCTCGGCTTCGCAGCCAATGCTGCATCCACCAAACACCCCACCGAAGGAAACAAGACCATGGCTTATGTAACCACCAAGGACGGCGTTGAAATCTTCTACAAGGACTGGGGTCCGAAGGACGCTCAGCCGATCGTTTTCCACCACGGCTGGCCGCTGTCGTCCGACGATTGGGATGCGCAGATGCTGTTCTTCCTCTCCAAGGGGTATCGCGTTGTCGCCCATGACCGCCGTGGCCATGGCCGCTCAGCCCAGGTTGCTGACGGTCACGACATGGACCATTACGCAGCCGACGCATTCGCCGTCGTCGAACATCTGGATCTGAAGAATGCAGTCCATATCGGCCACTCCACCGGCGGCGGCGAAGTTGCTCGCTATGTCGCCAAGCACGGCCAGAAGACCGGCCGCGTCGCCAAGGCCGTTCTCGTCTCCGCCGTTCCGCCGGTGATGCTGAAGACCGAATCCAACCCGGAAGGCCTGCCGATCGAAGTGTTCGACGGTTTCCGCTCGGCGCTCTCTGCCAACCGCGCGCAGTTCTTCCGCGATGTTCCGGCCGGTCCGTTCTACGGCTTCAACCGTGACGGCGCCAAGGTGCAGGAAGGCGTGATCCAGAATTGGTGGCGTCAGGGCATGATGGGCGGCGCAAATGCCCATTATGACGGCATCAAGGCCTTCTCCGAAACAGACCAGACGGAAGACCTGAAGGCGATCACCGTGCCGACGCTGGTCCTTCACGGCGAAGACGACCAGATTGTTCCGATCGCGGATTCCGCTCTGAAGTCTGCCAAGCTTCTGAAGAACGGCACGCTGAAGACCTACCCCGGCTTCTCGCACGGCATGCTGACGGTGAATGCAGATGTGCTGAACGCCGATCTTTTGGCTTTCGTACAGGCTTGATCGTCACTGGTCGGCGGGTGCGGCCTCCCACGTATCCGCCGTCTTACAGCACTCCTCCGCGGATTTATCGCTACCTAGAACTGGAAACGAACATGACGATTACCCGGATTACCAAGAAAATCGCAAATCACGGCGTCGCCTGGGAACAGGCTTTCGGATATGTGCAGGCCCTGCAAGTTAAGGACACGATCTATATCTCGGGGCAGTTGAGCCATGACGGCGACGGTAAGCTCGTCGCGCCGGCCGTTCTTAATGCAGAAGGCAGACCTATCGACTTCACGCAGATGGAAGACCAGATTCGTCAGACGTACGTCAATGCCAAGAAGCTGCTTGCCGAGTTCGGCGCCACGCTCGACGATGTCGTTGAAGAAACACTTTTTGTCCTGGACGTTCCGAGCGCATTCGTAGCCGGATCCAAGGTCCGCAAGGAAATGTACGGAACGGAAACCCCGCCCGTTGCCAGCAACCTGATCGGCGTGACCGCATTAGCCTTCCCGGAACAGATCGTTGAGATCACCTTTCGCGCAGTCGTCGACGCGTAGCCACCTCGTAAAATAGCTGCGAAGAAACCGCCGAGGCGAGAACGCTTCGGCGGCTGTGGGATTGTTAAGTGAGTTTGCAGATGTCGAAAACATCTTCCAGCAAAATCCGCCTGCCTGGCACTTTGCGCCTGACTCCCGATCTCGTTGCCAGGACGTTGAGAGTTGTTGAAGAAGAAGGGCCGGAGCCAAATTGGACACCTATCTCGTCCGATCAGCTCGACGAACTCGTCCGGCGAGTCGGGGACGAAGCTGGCGATGAAGAAATCTGGGTATTCGTTTATGGTTCCCTGATGTGGAATCCCGGGTTCGATGTGGCGGCAAGCAATAAGGCTGTGGCATTCGGCTGGCACCGGGCGTTTTCGCTCAGGATCGAGCGTCTCCGTGCCACCTCCAATGCGCCAGGTCTCATGCTGGCGCTTCAGCCAGGAGGAAGCTGCTCCGGTCTAATCCTCAAGCTTCCCTGCGCGACCAAGAAAGAAGATCTGCGTACACTGCTCGCCCGCGAAATCCGCTATGCCGAGGTTTGCGATATGGTGTGCTGGGTTAATGTGAGGACACCGACAGGTACACGTCGAGCGTTGACATTCTGGGCTAGTCCAAAACGGTGCCGGTTGACGGAGAAGGTGCCCCTTGATGAGGCCGCGAGATTGATTGCCCAGGCATGTGGCCCCGCTGGATCCTGCGCGGAATATTTGCATCGGACGGTTCTCGATCTGGCGGAACGTAGGATCTTTGACCGGAACCTCTGGAAGTTACAGGAACTCGTTGCGGAGAGGCTGGATGCTCTTCCGTCGCGGACCTGATCCGACGTAAGGGCCGACCAACCCCGCACCCTATCAGTCCAACATCACCATGTGCGCAGCTACCTGCTCCTCGAAGAATTTCGAGAACGAAGCAATGCGGGGTGGTAGAGCCTGATAGGGCGGATAGAACAACGTCAGCCAAAGATCAGGCGGCGACCACCCTTTGAAAACATGAACGAGGCGGCCAGCTCGAATATGGTCCGCGATATTGAAACCTGGCAGAAGGGCCACGCCTGCTCCGTCGGCGGCCATGTCGGCAAGAACCTCACCGCTATTGGCGCTGAACGCACGGCCCGCAGAAACGCTAATACTTGATCCGCCGTCGGACAAGACCCAGTTTTCGCGTCGGCTTTCCCCGCTGTAGGCAAGGCAATCGTCGGGCTTCAGCTCGTTGGGATGCTGCATGTCCGCGAAACGACTGCCCGGTGCGGCCACGAGGATGCGCGGGACCTTTCGGATCTTACGCCAGATCGTGAACTTGTCCGAGGGCTGGGACGAGATGCGGATCGCGAGATCGTAGTCGTCATCGACGATGTTCACCAGACCATCAGACAGCGAGATCTCGAAGCTCATCTTCGGATAGCGTTCTTTGAAGCCCGACAGGATTGGCGGAAGCACCGTCTTGCCAAACCATGTTGGCGCACTGATCCGCAAGCGTCCTTCGTCCGCCTTATGTGCATTCATCACATCGCGTCGCGCGTCTTCGAGCGTCTTCACCGCGGGCTGGATCTGGGCGGCGAAGATTGCACCATCGGTCGTCAGTGAAACCTGTCTTGTGGTGCGTACGAACAGTTGCACGCCCAGCTCCGCCTCCAGCGCGGCGATTGCGCGAGTGACGGCGGCGGGTGTCATGTCCAGTTCGCGGGCAACCTGAGCAAAATTTCTCTTTTCCGCGGCAAGCAGGAAGGTGCGGAGCGCCTTGTAGTCATTCATGGAATGTTTCACTTCGAGGAGTTTGGAATCGGTACTTCTTACTGTTTAGTCATTGGGCGTAGCTAGTCCGTCCTCAAAGCCTATTTTCTAAGTTCTGTCCACGGAGAGCCACTCGCCCACATCATGACTTGGATGGCACGGGAAGATCGGCGTTCGAGAGTGCACGTACTGAGCTTGTTGTCCGGTAGTTGGATTGCGAGGCCTGATAGCAATCTCGGACTAGAAGGATGGCGTGTTGATTGCCACGGCGATCGTCACAGCGTCTGTGGCCGGTTTCAAGTTCAGGCAACGAGAATGCTCTGTGGCCCTAGTGTTTTCTCGGACATGGAGACCGAGCGTTCCTTTACACCACTCGCGTTCCGATCTTGTGACGCCAAGACCGTCCGTCGATCTATAGTCGAAAAAATCTCGCGCAGCTCAGGTTCTTCGACCATGACGGCTGCGGCTGCCGGCGATACCCATATCTTGCTGCGCTGTCCCTGTTCGGCAAAGGCATCGGTTTCTTCCGAGCATTTAAGCAAATGCACGGCTACCATCAGCGCCATCTCTCCGTCTTTCGGGTAACGATAGTGGCCGACGGTCGTTTTTCTGATCTTTCCGGACACGCCGCTCTCTTCGAGTGCCTCGCGTTGTGCGGCTCTAAAAGACGCTTCACGCCGTCGGATATTGCCTTTCGGTATAACCCAGCGACCCGTATCCTTGCTCGTGATCAGCAAGACCTCGATCTGGTCGCTGCACACCCTCCAACAAATGGCCCCGGCTTGTTCGGTCGATCGGCGTCCCGTTTTTGGAAGCTTCGCCAGAAGCTTGGTGACTTTTTTGCGCACACCCATTCAGTCTTCTCCCGTTCGATTGTGAAATAGAGCGCTGAATTGACTTGGTAATGATCGAGTTGAAGTTTTATGCTGGCTGCGAAGCCGCGAATTGACAAAGCACCGAAACCGCCTTGGCGGACTTTGCCTCACTCACAATGCAAGCTTTGGTCCGGCCGTAAGTGCCACTCCTCAGCCGTTCGGCCGTGAAACGCGCAAGGTGATCACTCGGATGGCGCGTCTCCTCAATCATCAGGCGTGAGGCTCGCGACCGACATGCACTTGGGAACTGTGCGTCACACTGTCGGTTATGTCAGCAAATGGGAGACGCGTTTATGCAGGATGGCAAAGAAAATAGCGGCGTGATGAGCAGCATTCTAGCAGAACTCGGTGTCATTTCTCCAGACGGGAGTAGCGAGGAAACCATGACTGTCGAGCAGCAGGAAATCATTGCGGCCTATCGCGCAGGCCGGATGACAGAACTGGAATTCCAGAAATACCTATCTGACGACCCTGGCCTGGCAAATCATCTTGCGCAGGTGCCCCCCGCAGATCGCGAGGAGCGTTCGTAAGCGTAGCGTGGACTACGGTGCAAGACAATCATCGCAAATCCCGCATCCATCCTCGTCCATTAATACGCGCGGCTGTAGACGACGACAGCAGGCGCACGAGATGCTCTCGTCTTCATCGGCGTGATGAGGTGGTAAAAATTCAATTGCGGCATCAAAGTTGTCGCTGAGTCCTAGTTCGTTCATCCTTGTGCTCCCGAGAGTGGTACGGGCTTCGAGATAGGCGGAGAAAGTTGCCCTGCAAGACGTCGATCTTATCGACAAAGAAATTTCAAAAGGGTCTTGAACAGCGAAATTCTAAAAACCAAATCGTTCGGCGCCGGCCGCCCAGTGCGGGGTCGGCTGATGTGGGAAGCGGTGGATTCCGCTCCTTCCATGTTGCTTTACGGAGGATATGGTTATGAGAACTGAACTTGACTTTGCACCCCTCTATCGCTCGAGCATCGGCTTCGACCGAGTCCTCAATCTGCTCAGCAATACGCAGCGTCTCAACGCAACCGAGACCTGGCCCGCCTACGACATCGTCAAGACCAGTGAGGACGACTATCGCATCACGATGGCGGTGGCCGGATTTGGCGACGGTGACCTAGACATCACACAGGAACGCAACGTCCTTGTGATCAAAGGCGGGAAAGCAGAAGAGCTGCAGGGTGAATATCTTCATCGCGGCATCGCTGGTCGTTCCTTTGAGCGCAAGTTTGAGCTTGCCGACCATGTGAGGGTGGAGGGTGCTGACCTGAAAAACGGTCTGCTGACCATCAGTCTCAAACGCGAAGTGCCAGAGGCGATGAAGCCGCGGAAGATCGAGATTGGCGTTGCTTCAGCCACGAGTGAACCGCTACGGTTGGAGACCGACCGTCAGGTCGCTTGATCAAACTCTCGGTCGTGCCGACGTCACGCCCATTGCTCGAAGCCTTCGGGACAGTGGCTGATGCCGCCCCCGAACGGCCGGCCCTTCCCGGGCCGGCTTAGCAATGCAGGGCACAGAAAGAGGTAGAAAGATGCTTGCTCTGTTTGACAAACCGCTTTACGCGCAGCGCCGGTATTTCGTGCAAGAGATTACCGGCCTGGATGATGTCTTCGATTTCCTCGATGAGTGGCCGCGAGAGAAGCGAAATCTCGCCTACGACACTCTTCTTCGATACTGCCGCGAGGCGGCAGGAAGCCATTGGCCGATCGATGCCGTTCGCGAGAACTTTCGAGTGTTTTTGAAACAGAACGGCAAGCTCGCCGAACTCGCCGATGTGCCGCCGCACCTTCGCCGTGACACGAGCGCTAAAATCGGTGGAATGTAACGGCTTCCAATGCTGAAAGCATTGTCGGATCCGCACCGCTGGATCTGTTTTGTCGCCTGCTGCCGAGTACGATGAAGCCCGTTGGCAGAGATGGCGATATCAGTCGTCATCTCTCAGGATTACGTCCCCGCCCTGTGTCTCGGTCAAGAGACCATCCTGTGGGCCGGTCGCATCAACCTGCGCGCTATGAGCCTGCCGCAGGGATCTATACCATCTTGCCCGCTGCGTGACTAGGCTGTTGTAGCGGCATCGGAGCTCTGACATCTCGATCTCGCCAAGTACCCACAGTTCCACCGACGTCAGAAACTCGGGATCCTCGTCGATCGGCATTCCTCTCGCCAACCCTTTCTGGCGGGCGCGCTCGAAGATCATCCGTCGTTTTTCACCGTCGATCGTCAACTCAGCAATTCCCAAAGATGTCGGTGAGGCTACAGAAAAACCGTGATGCCCTCGGTGTTCACGACATAGATGAACTCGTCCCAAGCCTCCTGATCGGAAGCGAATGCTTCATTCCAGTCTGTGGCCTGCTCCCCTAGGCTCGTTACTTCCATACGCCAAGCGGCGCTGTCTGAGGGTCTGAAGATTTCCACGATGACGGTAATGCCGTTGTCGGTGTAGCGGCCGGAGAGCTGTGAACGTTTACGCGAGTGTCGGTCTATCGAGTCCATAGGAGCCTGCTGTTTGCAGCCGGAATCGCTGCACGCACCAAAGGCCCGATCTGTTCTTCCCGGCACTGGCTCAGGCTGGGCTTCATCCCAAGCGGGTGATCTTCGTCGAAAGCGACAAGGAGGAGGATGTCGCTGCGAGCATGGAGGAGGATGTCGCTGCGAGCATGGAGGAGGCGCTGTTATACGGTGTCCGTCGTCGAATGATTTGAGACTTTTTTGGCTTTGGAAGATTGGAGCTTCCGGCTCGGTTAGCGGGTTGATTTAAGCCGCTTTGGCGTGGTGGTTCAAGCGGCGCTGTCTAATGGTGTCTCGTTTGATCCTTTCGCGTTCGAGCAGGATGGTCTGGCCGCGTCCGAAGTAGACATCGGCGGGCGTGAGATTGTCGATGCTCTCGTGGTATCGGCGTTGTAGTGCTCGACGAATGCCGCGATCTGAGCTTCGAGGTCCTCCTGGAAGAAGTAGTTCTCCAGCAGGATGCGGTTCTTCAACGTCTGGTGCCAGCGTTCGATCTTGCCCTGCGTTTGCGGATGGCCGGGAGCGCCGTGGACCTGATCGATCTTGTATTTCTCCAGCCATTCACCGAGATCGGATGCGACGTAACACGGGCCGTTGTCGGACAGAAGGCGCGGTCGGTGCTCCACTTTGACCTTATCGCAGCCTGAGGCAGCCAGCGCCAGGTCGAGCGTATCGGTGACGTCGTCCACTTTCATGCTGGTGCACAGCTTCCAGGCGATGATGTAGCGGGAATAATCGTCGAGGATGGTGGACAGGTAAAACCATCCCCAGCCGATGACCTTCAGGTAGGTGAAGTCGGTCTGCCACATCTCGTTCGGCCGCGTTGTCTTGTCCTTGAACTCGTCATTGGCCTTGATGACGATGTAGGCTGGCGAGGTGATCAGGTCATGGGCCTTGAGCAGGCGGTAGACCGAAGCCTCTGACACGAAATAGCTTTCCGTGTCGGTGAACTTCACCGCCAGCTCGCGCGGCGACAGGTCGGCGTGATCGAGCGCCATGGTAACGATGCGGTCGCGGACATCGTCGGGAATACGGTTCCAGACCCGCGACGGCGCGGACGTCCGGTCTTCCAGCCCCTCGACGCCGTGGGTCTGGAAGCGATCATACCAACGATAGAATGTCGGTCTTGGGATGCCGAGCTTATCGAGGGTTTGCTTGGCAGGCAGATGGGATTCGTCCACCAGCCGAATGATCTCGAGCTTTTCCGTGGCGGGGTATCTCATTCTTCGTCGCCCCCATCCCCGATCATGCTTTTTTTGAGCAGGCGGTTTTCCAGGGTGAGGTCGGCCAGCGCCTCCTTCAGGTCGCGGCTTTCACGGCGCAGCACCTTCACCTCGTCACTGGTCGCCGAGCGAGCGGTATCACCGGCAAGCCGTTTCTTGCCTGCTTCGAGAAATTCCTTCGACCAGCTATAATACAGGCTCTCGGCGATCCCTTCGCGACGGCAAATCGCGGCGATGCTGTCTTCGCCGCGCAAGCCTTCCAGCACAATGCGGATTTTGTCCTCGGCCGAATGGTGCTTGCGCGTCGCGCGGCGGATGTCCTTGATCGTCTTCTCGGCCGCCGATGTCTGTGGCCCGGTTTTCTGTCTCATCTTTGCTTCCTTCGATGGAGCTACGATGAGCCGAAAATCCTCTCTTCTCAATTAAGCCAGTTTTGTCTCATGGGCGCTGATCCGGGACAAATCCCGGATGCCGACATCTGAGCTTCGAGCACTCGCAGGTCGAAGCTGTCCAGTGGCGTGTTTGCAGGGAAGACCTTTAATGCGTATTTGAAAGTGTCTTCCCAACTGCGTTGCATCGAGACGGTTTCGTCGAGAAGGTGAGGGCGATAGCTTTCAATGAGTTCACCTAATGTCATGTCGGCTGCCTACCATTCGATCTCGCTTCCATCATAGGCAATGTAACGTCCGGTCTCGGTCAATCCGTCAACTGCTTTCAGGATTGATGCGGCTGCTTCGTCTGCACTGACCGTCGCATGTCTCCCCGAATATGGGTTTGATAACGATGTGCGGACGGTGCCGGGATGCACCGCAGCGATGACTGTGTGAGGATGCGTGCGTGAAATCTCGATGGATGCCGTCTTCACCACTTGATTGAGCGCAGCCTTGGATGACCGATATGAAATCCAGCCGCCCAGGCGGTTATCACCGATCGATCCAACGCGCGCTGAAAGAAAGAATGCGATTGACCGCGCTTGCTTGTCCAGCAGGGGCAGGAAGTGTTTCGCGACGAGTGCAGCTCCGACTGCATTCACCCGAAATTGCTCGAGCATGATTTCGGGATCTATTTCCCGAAGGGCCTTTTCTGGTCCACGATCACCCACAGTCAGGACACCGGTTGCGCAAACCAAGAGATGTATGGGTTTGCCTGATAGGCGTTTGGCCGACACCGAGATGCTCGTCTCATCCAGAAGATCGAAACCGTTTTGGCTTCGAGACAGGCCATTGAGGTCGCCAATGTTGGGATGAGTTTTGAGACGATCGAAGATTGCCGATCCGATCCCTCCGCTTGCACCGATCACGACGGCGTTGAAGCCATTGGGCAATGACTGCGGGATGGGTGTTGCAAAATCAATGCTCATAAGGTCCCCAGATTACAGGCAAATCTGCCGTTGTGATAGGCCGGCCGGTCGACGTCTTGTGGGCGGTAGCTTGATGCCGAGAAGAGTGGTGGCCCTTAGCATAGGGTTCGTCCGTTGCGACGGACGGCCTTAGGCGTCGTCAACGACATCCGTTTCCGGTCGATCACCGCCTTCGACATGCTGTGTCTGCCAACGACCGTCAGCCAGTTGAAACTGGATTTCAACACTGTCGCCGCCGATCTGCTGGCGCTGTGCTGCGTCGTTCGCGGCTGCGAGCGCATCTCCATGGGACGGGAACGGTTCGGACCAGACGTCATCAACCCTGTACGCAAAGCCTCCATCGTGTTCTGCCACGTGATATGTCACATTTGCCATAATAATCGCCGTGTTGTTTTGACAAACGTTGCCGCGCGTCGCCGGTTCCGTTGACGCTGCAACAAGCGGTTCTGAAAAAGATTGTTGCCCGGTCGATAGGTCGGTGGGAACACCTTTTGCCGCGGTCGGTTCTGCCACATGACAAACGTCATTGAGAGGAGACTGCGATGTCTAATGCGACGCAAAGCGGCGGCGTGTCCCACGCCAACACTGGTACGACCGCGACAAATTTCGGCGGTTCGGTCGAAAGTCGAGCACAGCGGGAAGACGTCGCACGTCTGGAAGCTCAAGGAAAGGCTAGCGAGGTTCTCAACGTCTACCGCCTCGAACCGACAGCGGCTCCTTCCGATCCGCGCTGGGACAATTCCCCTTCAATGGGCGTCGTCACGGTCGCGGCGCGTACCGCAGGCGATGCCAGGATCGTTGCAACTGGATTGGAGCTGGATTTTCAAGAAATCGACGCTGCTCCGGCCGACGATGTCACGACGAGAAGTGCCAGCGCCTTCAGGGATGAGAAACTCTACACCGTGATCGAGTTGGAGAACGGACGGGTTGATCTGACACGAGGCGTCCTCGACGGGGAGACTGTCGTTGACCTGATCAAGCCGACACAGCTTTGATCGGCGAGTGCCCCGAAACTCCGGTAAGATGGCCTGGAATGACAAGATACTTTTTCAATATTCAAAGACATGACGTTCTGGAGGAAGATCCCGACGGTGCGGAGTTCGAAACTTTGCAGCAAGCGATTCACGAAGCGGTCCTGGCAGCGAGAGAACTGCTTGCGGAGAAAGTCAGGCACGGCGATATCGTTGACGGTGACGCTTTCAAGATCACCACGGCAGACGGCGAGGTTGTTCACAGCCTGCCCTTAAAGTCGGTCCTGCGGCTTGAATGACGGAGTTGCCTAAAACAGGTCGGCCATGAGGCGGCGGTACTCCGCCTCCGGGCGGCCATAAGCGTCGTGAGCGAACTCTTCGAGCCCCACACGATTGCGCATCGTGATGAGGCCACGTTCCGATTTTATGAAACCATTTCCCTCCAGAATATGGAGAGCGGTTGTGACACTGGGTCGTCTCACAGCCAACATGCGAGCGAGAAAGTCATGTGTTATGGCGATCTCGTCGCCGACCACGCGATCGTCGCACATGAGAAGCCAGCGGGCCAGCCGCTCATTCACGTCATGAACTGCATTCGACACGGCAGTATAAGCGACCTGGACGGCAAACGTCTCGATCGCACGAACCATGACGAGCGCGAAATGCCGATTGTTCTGCATCGCTGATCGGAAGCTTTCGTAGCCTATACGATGCCCTTCAGCGTCGACCTGAACCACGATGTCGTATGAGCTGAGTTCGGAGCCGACGGCGGCGGAGCTCGGGATATAGCCCTCATAGCCGAAGATGCCCACCTCGGCAGTATGCCCCTCTGGCGTGCGGGCAAATACGGACCCAATCCCATCAGACAGGAAATAGATGTGCTCGATAGGATTTCCCGTAGAGGCGAGCATCTCCCCACGAGGTAGGGCGATAGGCTCAAGTTGTGACGCAATCGAACTGAGGTCGCCGCTTGGCAGCGCATTCAGCAGCTTGTTGTTGCGAGAGCGAATAGACATCGTGTAGGTCTCCATTGCCCGGTCAACCCACTGTCGGCATTGCGGTTCCACCGAATGCGATGAAATACGGATAACTGCTTGCTATCGGGTCAACGCCAGTCCGAGGTCTTGACCCGCCAGATAGCGGCAGGCATGAGCCTAAAGGGCTACTGAGAGAGCTGAATGCGCAGTTATGAGAGGTTTGGCAGCCCCCGTTTCTCGTAAATGATGACCGGGTGGGACTGGTGAGCGGTTGCGGGGGGGGGCGCAAAAGCGGTGGAGATAGCGGCATTTTGGCGAACTTGCCACTTCCCCGAAAACTGGTTCCCATTAGATTGCTGACGTCAGAATCACGAGCTCGTTTCCGTTGCGCCGCCTAGTCACGCTTTCCATCACAATTTTCACGCTGACTTCTTGCGCCCGTCCGGGTCCCGAGACATTGACCATTGTGACACCTGTCGCGCAGGCCGCAGCCGTCTCGATCCTTGTCGCAACCGATCGCGTCCCTGATCAGAGCAGGCCGGGTGCGTACACGGCGGGCAGGGGCGACACATTACGCTATGCGGAAGTCACAGTTTCGATCCCTCCAGGCCACCGCCCCTCCAAGATCGAGTGGCCGACATCCAAGCCAGATCCGCGGACCACTTTCGCTGTTGTTGCAAGACGGGAACTGACGGCGCCGGAGTTTGCAGTCCTGGCTCGCGGTTCCGCAAGGTCTCCCGCTTACGGTCACGCCGGCATATTCGTTCATGGCTATAATTACAGCCATCAAGAGGCTCTGTTCAGGCTTGCACAGATGACGGCGGACTCCAAGGTAGGAGAGCGCGCGATCCTGTTCGATTGGCCTTCGCAGGCAGAAGTGACCGGCTACGTCGCCGACAAGGATTCGGCTGCCTTTGCCCGGGATGACCTGGCTGCGGTTCTGTCGAACCTCTCCATGGGTGGGGTGAAGTCAACAATCCTCGCCCACAGTATGGGGGCTTGGCTTGCGGTGGAGGCTGTTCGCCAGCTGTCACTGACTGGAAATACGAATGCAGTGCGGTCTATTGATCAGATGGTCCTTGCTGCTCCGGACATCGACATAGACCTGCTGCGCAAGCAGTTGTCCGTCACCGAAAAACTTTCGAAACCGATTGTCGTGCTGGCATCCAAGGACGATCTTGCGCTGGCACTTTCAAAACACCTTGCCGGCTCAGCCGCCACTGCCGGATCTCTCGATATTGACGATCCCCGTACGCGTGAGCTCGCGGTCAAGGAGAACATCGAGGTGGTCGATATCTCGAGCATCCCATCACTCAACGGCACCAACCACGACCGATTTGCATCGCTCGCTGCGATCTATCCGCAGTTGCGTCAGGGCTTCAGCAATCCGGTTGCCGGGACTGGGGCGCTGGTGCTCAACGGTGTTGGCGGAGCGATCTCGGCGCCTTTCCGGCTGGGCGGTGCGATCCTTGCACAGTGATGCTCGTGACCCATCAAAGATGCTTCAGATTTATTGCGATGGCTCGTTTAACGCAGCATCGCGGATCGGAGGGTGGGCATTCATTGTATTCGAAGACGGGGATCAGCTCCATGAGGCGAACGGATGCGAGCAGGGAATGGACAACAATCGCTTCGAGTTGCTCGCGGTTACGAAAGCTATGAAGTGGATCGAGGAAAACGCCAAAGGCAGGGAGGTCTGGCTCTGGACGGATTCATTCCACGTCGTCGAAGGCTGCTATCGCTGGCGCAAAATCTGGCGAAACAACGGGTGGCACCGGATAACGGCCAACGCCCATGCGAGGCGCAGGAGCATTCCAAATGCTCTCCTATGGCTAGAGCTCGACACGCTTCTCATGCGTCATGCGAGCGTCGAAATCCAATGGTGCAAGGGGCATGCGGAAACGCCGGGCAATATCAGGGCTGACACGCTTGCAAGGCAGTTTACCTGACTGATCGCGCCACTGGCACTGCCGGGCAATCTGTGTGATCCAGACAACGCCTATAATCCCGCAACGACCAAGGGCAATGCTGGTGACGGATAAAAGAGGACAGCCCGCCAGATGGCAGGCTGTCGGTTCCGTGCGGAATTGTGGGATTGTCAGTTATACGGCGAATTGCAGTAGGCGCGAACGCCGGCGCGCGGCACATAGGTATTATCCGATGCGCGATAGGTGCGATAACGGTTCGAGCACCACTGGGCGTGGCTGCTACCATATGACTGGCGTGGGGCCGCAAGCGCTCCGCCGATGATCGCGCCTGCTGCGAGTCCTCCGATCACGGCGCCGGCACTCGGGCCGCGGTGGTGACGGCGATGTCGGTAGTAGCCGCGATCGCCACGATGATGACGCCACTCGCGGTGGTGACGGCGATGGTGGCGATACTGCACGTGTTCAACGTTTTGGATCTGCGGCGCAGACACGGCAGGAACAGGCATCGCAGACGCTGCTCCAAGCGACGTGAAGGTCATCAAAGTGGACAAGGAAATCGCGCTGACAATCTTTGTGATGGTTCTCATGGAGGTCTCCTGAAATCAGGTTCGGGAAACGGGAATTTTGCCGATAAGTTCCTTGTCGTGGTTACAAAACAAGCTTGACTGCTAAGCAATGCATTTGGCGAACTGAAGCTTGTGGCGCTCTCGTAAAGAGCGTAGGCGGACCATCATGAATACGCATGTACTCCGCTCAATAGCTTCGGCGCTCCTCATTTTCGCTATCCTGGTTCTGATTTCAGCATACCCGCTTGCGACCTCACTTCCGACTTGGTGGGGGCAAGAAAACCAACCGGTCGAGAATACTCAAGTCGTGCTTCTCTTCGCCGGGTTGGTCGCTTCCGTGTGGTTTTCGTATCGGTCGAGATCCGGGGGGCGATGGTTTGGTCTTGCGGCCGCACCGATCTTTCTCATCGTCATCGGGCGGGAGCTGAGCTGGGGCGCCGTTCTCCTTGAACCAACCAGCATGGGGGAGCATGGCCCTCTCTATGCGTCACGAGGTCTCTGGTACAAGCCGATGGTGGCTCCAGTCGTAACCGGTCTGATTATTCTCTGCATCGCAGTGATCGCGTTCACGCCCACGGCAAAAGCAGGTATCAGCCTTCTCAGGCACTGCCAGGTACCGATCTGGTCGCTCTTGATCACCCTGACGGCGATGCTGGTATCGACAGCTGCCGAGGGTCACCTGCCGCTCGTGCCTCTCGACCGTATTCTTGAAGGCGGTGTCGCGCAGCTCATCGAGGAAATCGCCGAACTTGGTGCCTACGCTGCAATGATTGCCGGGCTGTTGTTTATCATGGCCGATCTCGACGGCCAAAGCAGTCTCTAAAGTCCAGCGCTACCGTAACGCACTGCAGGTGCCGCCTTCCAGTCTCCGTCAGAACTGAGTTGTGGCCATGTCCTCAAGCGGCAGGGATGGGGCAAAGGCGAGTGACGTCCTTTGAACTCGACTTCGATGAAGCGTGCTGTCACCGGGAGCGGGTCCCGTCAACTCAACTGGCTTTCCAGTGAAGACAGATGCTTGGTGCAAGTCGTCTTTACCAGCTCGAGCAGGATGCCGGTCCGCTCCTGAAGCCATAGGAGTGCTTCTTCGCTGATCTCGTAATGCTTTGAGTACCGCGCTTTCACATAGGCTTCGTTGAGCGTGTTGAACCAGGCCCGATCCCGGTGCTGGTCACGGGGAAACGCGTCGGCCAACCGTCGGTCCTGTTCCTCGGCCAGCGACCGGAGAAATTTAATGTTGTGGGACGGTGGGCCGTAATTGGTGAGTGTGAGAAGCACGCAGGAGTAGGCCTGCTCGAGTGATTGGTGGAGGCTGAAAGCTGCCCAATTCCGCCATGCATCAGGTGTTCCGTTAGACTTGCCGATTTGGAATCTTGCTGTCTCCAATACTGTTTCCGCCTCAGAGAACCTCTGCTCGAAATGTCCTCTTGCGAGGCGCAGTCGGTCCTCGGCGGTCAGCGGTTTGGGCTCAGGGAGTTCCTCGTCGTCAAGCTCGTAAAGTACGATGCCCTCCTTGCGGATGTCGGAGAAGAAATACTGTCCTTCCTTCAGGTAGGCATTCACCTCACGGCGCGAATGCACGATGAAGCTGATCGGCGTCTGGATGGCCGGGTCCCGGATCAGCCGGTCGGCCGCCTTGTACCAGTATTCTGCAAAGTCGCAGAGCTTGCGATTGTTGACTATGACGAGCAGATCGAAATCCGACCTGTAGCCTTTCATCGTGAAGGGTTCGTCGACCCAGCCGCCTTTGGCATAGGAGCCGAACAGGATGATCTTCAGGATACGCCCGCGCTTCTTGAACTCGGCCGTACCATCCTTCAATGCGTCTTCGAACTCCTCATGCAGGATCTCCAACGCACGCGAAAGCTCGCGCTGTTTCTGCGGTGGCATGTGGTCGAGCGAGGATTTCATCATCGGTCGGAATGGTCCTGCAAGGTATGCTCATCATCAACGTTCGGGTTGATATCGCTTCGTTCTGAATGGACGGTTGCTGGTCGGTCCGGGATCGTTGCGATACCGGCGGTATCCAGACGTTATTGGAATCGATTGGCGACTGTCTTGCAACCGGTAAATTTGATAGTGCAGGGCCAACGGATTGAAATCGCTTGGGCCCGGTGGCCTCTTTCAAGGAGTGGGTGGCAATGATCGAACGTGTGAATGGCCACCGCTGGCAGCCGGCTCCGCTGTGTTGAAGCCGGGGGCGATCCAAACCATTGCGGGCATAGGTGGATTGCGAGACTGACAATGCGTGCTTTCTTTGAAACGACGTTCGGGCCGAACGAACTGGAGGTTCTGGAAAGTGCCCTGACGCAATGGCGGCAGACGCATTGCGTCAGCAAGGATGACCCCGAGAGCGAACTTGCGGCAGCGATCATGATCACCCTGTTTCGAGAGGGTTACAGATCATTGCCTGATCTTCTCGATGCCGCAGGCAAGCACAAGGGTCTATGTGATCTGACCGCTCCTTCCAGAGAGCTGTGAACGCAGCGGGCCGTTTTCGCGGTTCCGGTGCGAAGGTTCGAGAAGTCGTCATGTTTCGTCACGTTGTGCAGACGAAAAAAGCGGAGAAAAAGCGCGCAATTGCCGAGACAACCATTCTTTTGGGCGGGGGTGGTCAACGAGAGGAAGGTTTCCCGGATTTCGATTTGGGATCGAAGTCAACAAGCAGTGACTTGAGCTCGACTTCCCGCACACGCCTTGCTGCCTCGTCGGGAGAAACCCAGGCCATCTGACGTTGACCACGTTCTTTATAGTCCGCCGCGACGCTTTCCACCTGGACCTGAAACACATCAACGACGCAGGGCGAGACATCACCGTTCTCAAGCCATTTAAGATAGGTGTATCGACCGATCGGCGCCTTTTTTACGCGCCCACGCACACCAGCTTCTTCCCATGCCTCGATCTCGGCTGCTTCATGAGGCCTCTTCTTTTTCATGGGCCATCCTTTCGGGATGATCCAACGACCGGTGCCTCTGGAGGTGATGAGCAAGATCTCTACCTTGCCGTTCTCCGCTCCTATCCGATAGCACAGTGCGCCACATTGGGTTCGAAACGCACCGCTGAACAGCCTATCGGGCATCGCTGCCAGTTCCTGTAGCAACGAATTTCTTTCAGCCGGTGGCTGCTTACGCCGCTTTTTCTCAGCTTTCATCCGAGAGGCATTACTGATTTTCATCGTTGCTTCAATGGCCAAGCTGCGTTTATGACAGTTTTATGACAGTTAAGATGCTGTCGCAAAGTCTGCAGGGATCAAGCCAAGGATGAGCGTTTTCAGGAAACTGATGCCACGCGACGACAAGTTCTTCGACATGTTTTGAGCACATTCCAAGACGGTGGTGGAAGCCGCCGGAGCGCTGGGCAAGCTTCTGAATGGCATTGATGTCGACGCGAACTGCGAGCGTATCGTGACGTTTGAGGATCAGGCCAACAATATTACCCGCGACGTTCTCTTGGCCGTGCGCCGCAGCTTCATCACCCCGTTCGACCGTGGCGACTTCAAGGATCTGATCCGGTCGATGGATGATGCGATCGACATGATGCACAAGACTGTCAAAACCATCCGCCTCTTTGAAAGACTGAATTCGATCCGCTGATACGCGAAATGGGCGCCGAGATCGTCAAGGCCGCCAACCTGATCGCCGAAGCGATTCCGCTGCTCGACAAGGTCGGCACCAATGCCCAGCGCCTTTCGACCATCGCCGAGGAAGTCACCCGCGTCGAAGGCCGTTCCGACGACCTGCACGATCAGGGCCTGAAGGACTTGTTCCTGCGCCACGGCTAATCCGGCAACGCCATGGCCTAAATGATCGGCAGCGACATCTACGGCGAACTCGAAAAGGTCGTCGACCGTTTCGAGGACGTCGCCAATGAGATCAGCGGCATCGTGATCGAGAACGTCTGATGGACGCCTCGCTCGCCTTTCCGCTGGGTGTCCCAGCAGACCCCGTCACCGTAAGCCTGGGTGTCGCCGCCGTCCCCAAGACGCTCGAAGACATCTTCTATCCATCGCCAGCGCGACCTCACAGCGTCACCTGACTTCAGTCCACATCAGACAGGAATGACCTGTTGAAGGGCGATGGCCAAAGCGCTCATCGCGACAGGCTTGCGCACGACCGGCACGCTGGAGAAGCGATCCGGGATGCTGATGCTGTCGCGGTAGCCAGTGGCGAAGACGTAGGGGACGTTGCGTCGTTCAAGCTCAACAGCGACTTCCTCTGAGGATGTCGACCCGAGGTTGAGATCAAGCACAGCGCAGGCTGGAACTGTCTCGGCGATTTTGTCGAGCGCAGTCTCCACATCGGCCGCAACGACAACCTCCGATGCCCCCATGGTCCGGAGAAGCTCCTCTGTATCCATGGCGATAAGCGCTTGATCTTCCACCAACAAGACTCGGAGGCCTACAAGCAGTTCGTCAGCCACGGTGATGTCCGACTGCTGACCAGCGTCGCGTTCGGCGACCGCATGCAGATGTTTGCCAGGGACCATGATCCTTGCCCGGAGGCCTGCAGGCGCGAAGTTGATATCGACGGTGCCGCCAAGGTCGTGCGAGATGGTCTTCTCGATCAGGTTCGATCCGAAACCCCGCCGGGTGGGCGGCACCACTTCCGGGCCCCCGCTCTCAACCCACGAGAGCTCGCAGTTTCCTTCAGCATTTATTGACCAGGAAATGTCGAGCTTGCCCGAGGGAACCGATAGGCTGCCGTACTTGGCGGCGTTCGTCATCATCTCGTGAAGCAGGAGGGCAATAACCCCAAAAGCGCGCTCGGTGAGCCCGACTGGATCTCCGCCGATCGTGATCCTGTCGGGCATCTGGGCGAAGCGGTGCATGCCAGCCTCGGCTTCGATGAGGCCGCGCAACTCGCCGCCATCGGTTCCGGCAAACGACTGGTCGTGTGCGTAGGAGAGAGCCCGCAGCCGTCCCTCGAACGACTTCGCGTAATCATCAACCGAAAGAGAGTTCGCTCCAGTTTGTGTTGCGATCGACTTCACCAGCGCCAGAATGTTCTTGACGCGATGGTTCAGCTCCGAGTTCAGCAGCTTCCTCTGGTCTTCAGTTTTCTCACGCTGCTCCTCGGTTGCGTCGTTGTGAGAGAGCATGACATCCCGAACGTAGCCGCGGATGGCATCGGCGACGACCAGATCCGCATCGGTCCATGGAACCGACTTGTGCCGGACATCTTCCCTCCAGGTCTCGAAGCTGCCGCGTGGTGTCAGGCGCTCGCCCGACTCGGTTAGCTCGATGTTCTTTCGGGGTTCACCGGCCCATTCTATCTGGTGCGCCTCTTCACTTCGGAAGAAAACGAGGAAGTCCGGAGCGGAAACCGAAATCGGGATGGCGAGCATCCCAGCGACGCGGGAGCCGTAGGCGTTTTCGTTTCCGGTCTCTGCTCTGAGATCCTGCGTATCCCAGATGTTGCGGCCCGCCTTATGCGAGATCAGTTGCATGAGAGACGGAACCACGTCCTCAGGCGGTGCGACACCGAATGATGCCCATTCTCCCTGCGTCCAGAGGCCTGCGCCATCGCTCGCGATGAGCGAGGAAAATTCGCGCAATCTGGTCCGCAGCGTCAGTTCCACTGGATCGGCCGGGTCGACGCCGGCGATGATCGCGTCGAGTCGGGCGCGTGTTCCTAAAGCCGCGGCCTTCTGCGCCCGATTCTCGATGGTCGCGACGTGGAGCGAGAAGTACTGAGCGAACATCTCGGTGGCGACCCGCAACGGGATAGAAAGATGCTTGGGTGTGTTGTGATGACAAGCGATCAGTCCCCAAAGCTCGCCGTCAACGACGATCGAGATCGACATCGAGGCTGCCACACCCATGTTCTGAAGATACTCGCAATGGATCGGCGACACGCTTCGCAGGTGGGCGAACGAGAGGTCGACAGGAGCCTCTTCATCGGAGATGCTCGGCTGCAGCGGCACGGGGACGAAGGATGCGTCGCCGATCACCCTGACCCAGTTACGGACATAGAGCTTACGGGCCTGAACAGGAATGTCGGAAACCGGGAAATGCTGCCCCATGAAGCTTTCGAGCGCCCCCTCTTTCGCCTCCGCCACGACGCGACCGGCTCCGTTGTGCAGGAAGCGGTAAACCATCACGCGGTCGTATCCGAGCATGGCCCTGATCAGGCGAGCTGTCGTCCGGAACAGGCCGTCGAAGTCCTTCTGCGCGTCGACGCGTTTCATCAGCGACTGGGTCAGGTGGAGAGCCACCTCGGTGTCTTCCAGTGAAGCCGGGCGTTCGAACTCGAGGAATGTTCGACCTTCATAACGGTGAACGGTGATGTCTGCGGTGACACCGCTGTCACCCATATCGGCTTTGAGAACGACGGCAGCGATCTGCCCTGAACCTGCCTTGGCTACGGCGTTGGCGACGTTATGCGCAACGCTCGCTCCGACGACGTCGGCGAGTTCCGTTCCATGATAGTCGCGGTTGGTGTCGCCGAGGAATTCGTTGACGTTGGCCGATACAAAGGAAACGAGGCCCGTCTCATCGTCTACGACGACCATTGCACCATGCGGCTGGATGGAGCCGGGAATGTGTATGGGTTCCCGGTCGCAGTTCGTCAGGTCGACCTTGGTTCTGTCATAGCTCAACGTCCGGTACTCGCTTTCCTGGAAGGGCGTGGATCGCCGACATTTGCCACAGGCAAGCCCATGCCGCAACATCTACGAAACAGAGGGGGCTCCAGATCAGTCAAAGGGAATCCTTGTTAGATTTTCGGGGGTCGGCTCGGTGAAAAATCGCATGCAAACGGCGGGTTGCGGGATTTCGTTCCATGACAGGACGCGCTATCTGCATAGTTTCGCATTGGCGGATGAAACCTTTTCCAAAGTTTCAAGTTTCAAGTGCGGGGGAATGGGGACGTGGCTGCAGGCCGCTTAATCCTGACGTAATCAAATACGCACATGGTGTCGGACGGCCGGAGATTATGATCACTTGAATAAGCTTGCCAGACCGACGGATTTCGCCGCCATCCTGATGGGGATGCCGCAGCCCTATCTTGTCCTCGACACAGATCTGTTCATTGTCGGGGCTTCCGATGCCTACCTTAGCCTGACCGAGCGCACGCGCGACGATATCGTCGGACGGAGCATCCTCGAGGCGTTCCCGGAAAACCCTGACGCGGTCGGCACAGTGGAGCAGGGGCCGCTCGAAGTCTCACTCCGTCACGCACTGGCGACGGGAAAGCCGCATGAGATGGCGGTTATCCAATACGATATTCCACAGCCGGGTGGCGGCTTTGCTCAGAAGTTCTGGACTCCGATCCATACTCCTGTCGCAGGGCAAGATGGCACTATCCGATACATCATCCAGAACCCGATGGACGTGACCGAGAGCGTCGTCAAGCGGCGCGAGGCGGACGCACGGCTGCGTGTTGCGCTCCATGCCGCCGATCTGGCTTCTTGGGAATACGAACCGGAAACCGACATGTGGCGCAGGAGCCATGCGGTCGACGTGATGTTCGGTTTTAATCCCGGAGAGGGCGGTCCTGTCGCCAAGCCTTATTTTGCGCGAATGCATCCAGATGATCTCGGTCGCGTTCAGGAAGTTGTTGCCAGCGTTCTGGACTCGCCTGACCAGACGGCAATGAACTTCGACTACCGCATCATGCTGCCGGATGGGAAAGTCCGCCACATCAATTCGCGCGGCGAGGTGCTCCGAACTTCAAGCGGCAAGGTTCGAATGATCGGTGTGATGATGGACATGACGGCCGAGCGCGCCCGCGAGGCGGAACTGTCGATGGCTTTGAAAGCACAGGAGCAGCTCCTTTCCGAAGTGAACCATCGCGTCAAGAACAGCCTCCAGCTCGTGGTCAGCACTCTTCGTCTGCAGGCCCGACGGCTGGAAAACCCAGTCGTTCTGCAGGCATTCGACGAGTCGATATCTCGCGTAAGGGCGATAATCTCGGTTCATGAGCGTCTTTACAGGACCCAGAATTCGCTGACCGTCGACATGTCTGATCACATCACCAAGCTTTGCCTTGATATTGCCGGATCGACAAAGGCACGCAGGATCGAGGTCACGGCCGACGGAATATCTCTCCCGACCGAACGTGCGATCCCGATATCCGTCATTCTTAACGAGTTACTGAGCTCGCCGATGCGGAACGCGCTGAAGGAAAGCGCGGCCGTCCACGTATCCCTCCGGGAAATCGCAGGTGGTCTGATGGAGCTGGAAGTGAGCGATGCCGCGCAAGGAACGCTTTCCGATCTGTCACTCAAGCTCGTCAACAGCATGGCCTCTCAGATCGACGGTACGTTCCGGCAGTCGGAGGGAGCGATCTACAAGGCGACGGTGATGTTTCCGAAGGAGCGCGACTGATGCCCCTTCGTGTGTTGATCGTCGAGGACGAGATGCTGCTCGCGATGGATCTTGAGGACATGCTTCTCGATGCGGGCTACGAAGTTGTGGGCCAAGCCTCCCATATGCAACAGGCCATCACGCTTGCCGAGCAGAACGTGGGCGCGATCGACGTCGCCATCATGGACATCAATCTCGCTCGGGGAACGAATGGTGTCGAGACTGCGGCTGCCCTAAGGGAGCGCTGGAACATCCCGTCGCTGTTCGTCAGCGGGAACTTGGATGAGCGGACGCGGGAAGCAGCCCTGCCACTCGGACCGCTCGGCTTCGTGGGGAAGCCGTACTCTGAGAGAGAGGTGCTCACCTCCTTGGGACAGTTCGCGGTCTGTGACTGAGATCTGGTAACCGTGTGACCCCTCGGAATTTCCAGTCACATAAGTTTCGCTATCAGAAATCGGCGTTTAAGACATGCCAGTGGATCAGATCCCAACAAAGCGTGGCTTCGGCTTATCAACCAAGAGCTACCTGTTTGCCGATGACGAATGGTCTCCGATGTTTTCGGGATACTATCTCCTACTATCCAAGCCGGCGGCAGAACTCGCCAGCGTTCAAGGTCATTGTGGACGCATTGAAGGTCTGACGCAGAGCCGCTGCAGTAGACTGCCGGGTTGAAAATTCAGCTTGAGAGGCAGCAAGTTCGCTTCTCGGAAACTGACATCAGCCGGAAATTTATAGCTTATCTCGCTCAGGGTCGTGGGTTTGAGTCCGTACAAGACCACTCACAGTATCAAAAATACGCCTGCACTGATTATTGTCACGACCATTATAGCCACGAAAATTATTGCAAGGATATGTGGTGTTGGTTTGTCTTCTGAGCGCATAGCGGGATCCAGGGTGTCCTGTGTTTGTGATAGGCCGGCAGCACTATGAATGACCTTGACGCGCAAATACCGCTCGGTCCGGCACAATAGTTCAATTACAATACTCACGCCCTCATCATTCGATCCGTACTGGGATCGCTTTTGAGGCAGGCGTTTTTGACAATTCGTCGTGATGATCGATCGCGTTAAGGACATTGCATTCGGGGTAGTAAGCGCTAATCGTTCCGCGCGGCAAATTGTGAGCGACAACTTTGAGGCCAGACAATTCACGGCGTTTGCCGTCGCCGAAATCGCTGACGAGGCAAACCAATTGTCCCTCAGACAACCCTGCGCCTGCGATATCTGCTTCGCTCATCAAGACGACATCCCGCGTGCCCTCAATTCCTCGAAACCGGTCGGAATAGCCGTAAATTGTGGTATTGAACTGGTCGTTAGAGCGCATCGTCACCAGCCTGAAACGTCCTTCTGCATCATCGAAGGACAGCGCGTTCAACCGATCAGGCGTCGTAAACACTGCTTTTCCCTCCTCGGTATTCCAGACGCGTTGGTGGGCATCGTTGCCACGATAAAAGCCGCCAGGCTCGAACATGCGGCGATTGTAGTCTTTGAAATCATCGGGATACGTTGCCTCGATCAGGTCACGCACGAGGCCGTAGTCGCCCGTCCAGTCATCCCATCGCAGGCTTGGATTGTCTGCAAGCGTCGCCTTTGCAATGCCGGCGACAATCGCGAGCTCGCTCTTCAGATATTTCGAAGCCGGAGTGCGTTTTCCCAGCGATCCGGAGATATGCGAAAAACTGTCTTCGGTCGTTACCGCTTGCGGACCTGTTGCCTGCTCATCGATCTCGAGCCGTGACAGGCAAGGGAGAATATAGGCGTGTCTGCCGGGGAAAAGATGGCTGCGATTGAGTTTGGTCGAGACCATCACCGTGAGATCCTGGCTTGCCCAACCGGTTTCCATCTCGCCCTGCTCGGGAACCGCGCGCAACAGATTTCCGCCAAGACAGATGGTCGCCTTGATGTCTCCGGCAATCATTCCCTTGACTGCATCCACGATGGTCAGGCCGTCTTCCGTCGGCGGATTGAAACTGAAGAGCTCCTCGAGCTTGTCCATCGGGATCAATTCGGTTTTTTCGGCAACGCCGACGGTTCTTTGGCCCTGAACGTTCGAATGGCCGCGCACCGGACAGCAGCCGGCGCCTTCGCGACCGATATTGCCGCGCAAGAGAAGTAGGTTGACGAGCATGGCAACGTTGAGGGCGCCCTGGGCATGTTGTGTCAGGCCCATGCCGTAGACGCCGATCACACGTTCGGCTCGAATATACACTTCCGCCGCATCGCGGATCGCTGTTTCAGTCAGCCCGCTTTCACGTTCGATATCATTCCACGCACTTTGGCGTACGCAATCGATGAAACTTGAGAAGCCCGTTGTATGGGTATCGATAAACTCGACATCGATAACCCGGTCTGTGCCCGACGCCACAGCTTCGTCGTCCGCCTCGATCACAACCTTGCAAAGGCCGAGGATTGCGGCGATATCGCCACCTGCCTTGACCTGGAGATAATGGTCGGATATCGCCGTTTCGTTGCCGGTCAGCATATCGAAAGGGTTTTGCGGGTTCACGAACGAAACCAGACCCTGCTCGATCACCGGATTGAACGTGACGATTTTTGCTCCACGCTTCTT
Organism: Endobacterium panacihumi; assembly: GCF_050847465.1. Taxonomy (NCBI): domain Bacteria; kingdom Pseudomonadati; phylum Pseudomonadota; class Alphaproteobacteria; order Hyphomicrobiales; family Rhizobiaceae; genus Endobacterium; species Endobacterium panacihumi. The sequence goes on from NZ_JBOZRA010000003.1 coordinate 380,639, forward strand.
GGCGTCCTGCAAAGGATGCAGAAAACGCGGACTGTTAGAGCCTGGGTTTTGACCGAAGAAAAAGAAGGCGTCGGCTTTCTCCAGATCTTCCCAAACCACCGTGCCAACTGGCGAGCCGATAACCTTATTCAGTCCCACTGAAGTTGTTTCGTGGCACATATTCGAGCTTTGGGGCAGATTGTTTGTTCCATGAACCCTCGCGAGTATCGCGTAGAGATAGGCCGCCTCCAGACCGGCGTGACCTGAGGAATAGAAGACTGCGGCATCGGGATGCAGTTGTTTCAGGGTTGCTCCGATCCGGGTAAAGGCCTCTTCCCAAGTCACCTCGACATAACGGTCTGTTTCTCCATCGTAGCGCATCGGATGCGTCAACCGGCCGGTCATTTCGAGGTCGTGGTCCTTCCAGGCCTGCAGTTCGGAGACCGTATGGTCATTCCAGAAATCCGGCGTGCAGCGGGCGTTGGTAAGATCCCACATCGTCGCCTTTGCGCCATTCTCGCAAAATTCGAAGGGATGATAGTTGACAGGTTTCGGCCAGGCGCAGGAAACGCACATGAAGCCATGCGGCTTGTTCTGTCGGGCAAGCGATTCAATCGCTGCGGGCGTCGGCCAAGTTTCGCCATAGATGCGGACGAGTGATTTCAGCGAACCCCATCCGCCGGCAGGGCCTTCCGATTCCGGATTTGCGATATGATCCGCCATGAAAATTTCTCCTGTTTGACTTCCATATCGGGCTGCGCAGCCAGCCGCGCATGCACCGATGCCGGATGGGGTCAAGCCTTGGCGCTATTGCCGTAGGCAGCGTGATAGGCGAGGGCGATAAAGGCGCCCCCTAGAATGTTTCCGATTGTTGCGGGCAAAAGGTTGGCTGCAATCGCGCTAAGCGACACCAAGGTGGTTCCCTGGTCGATCAGTCCCTGTGCCAGATAGGCATAGGAAAGAAGGTACATGTTTGCGATCGAATGCTCCAACCCGGCCGCCACGAACGCCGTCACCGGAAGTACGAGCCCGATGATCTTGGCGGCCGCGCTCTGAGCCGCGTAGGCAAGCCATACCGCGAGGCAGACCAGCAGATTGGCAAGTACGCCGCTTGCGACGGTTGTTGCAAAATTTTTTGCCGTTTTTGTTTCGGCAAGTTCCAGTGCAGCGCGCCCGACGGCGCCGTCACCAGCTTCGTGGAGCCCGGAGACCGCCGCAATGCCGGCAAGCAGGATCGCGCCCGCAAAGTTTGCGACATAGACAACGGAAAGTGCGGTGATCGCTCGCGTCAACGGTATCCGCTTCGCAGCGACCGGCCCCAGCATCAGTGTATTGCCGGTAAACAGCTCCGCACCTGCGATCAGCACGAGCGCTAGACCGAGCGAAAAGACCAACCCCGACAAAACCTGACCTGCGCCGAAGGCGATCTCCCCGGCACCTGCGAGCGCGACCGTGGAGAAAAGCCCACCCAGGCCTATGTAGATGCCGGCGAGTGTACCCAGCACCACCATCTTTGAGAATGGAAGGTTTGCCTTGTCCTGACAGGCATCGAAGATGTTGCCATACAATTCATCCGGTTGTGGCAACGATGCTGTGCCGGTCATGGGCTCTCCCTTTTGGATGCAACTGCTCCCCCGTGCCGTCAATGACACATGGTTCGCAACGATCCGGCGGGCAGAAGGCTCAATAGCAATTGAACACGTTTATGTGAGTACCACTTAGCCAGCGGTCAGCCCGCGCCATATGGCGCGACATTGGCTTGAGCGTATTGGCGGGGTTCAGGCCGCGCACAGAGTGAGCCAGAAGACGCCAATGAAACAAAAAGCCGTCGAAAAGAGAGCCGCGACCGACACGCGTGTCGTGAGGCCTTTCAGAAAATCGGCGGTTCTGGTGTCGCCCGATAGGTCCGGTGACTGTCGCTGAAACCGGTAGACGGCAATCACCGCCACAATGGCCGCCAGGACGATCCCGATCAAGACAAGCCGGAGTGCCCCTGCAGAAGCGTGGAGGAATTGGCTCTGCATGGCAAGGCTGCAGGCGGTTGCCTGGGTGAAGTAGATCCCGAGGAAGGCGCCGCTCCATACGACAAAACCCAAAACCATGAGCAGGACAGGATGGCGCATCATGGCGCACTTCCTGCGATCAGGATTTGCAGGTTCCAGCAAAAGCCGGCAGCGCATATGGCTGCTGCCGCCGAATAATCATGCCAAAGCCGTCCGATTCTCAAATCAAGCGATCGCACCGATTCATCATGACCGCACAAGGCTCTCCATATGGCATGGGCGGCGAAGATGGCGCCGATCATGCCATGAAGCGAGGCATAGATGAGAACCACAAACAGGGAGGCGATTGCGGCATGACCGGAAGGCGCAGGCAACGTCAGAAAGGCGACCCAAAGAAACAGCGATGCCGATAGAAGATGCGCGCAGAGCGACAGAGCATTTCCGACCGGAGCCAGGTTCGTCCTGCCGCCTGCCAGACGGTTGCCAACGCCAGTCAGAACTGAAGCGGCGGCAGCGATGGCCAGAAGTGGCATGTCGAGCGAGACATGTTTTGGTGGCCAGTTGGGCGCGGAGACCCACAGAAAAAGACAGCCGAAAAGCAGCGAGATGTAAAGCGTTGCGTTGGCGACCAGCGTCAGCACCATGGCGAGATGGGATGGCGGGATCTGTGCCCTGATATGCACCGGTACCTTCAGGCCGTGTCCAATCGAGACCGGCTCCCTGTCGATTGGAGAACCATCACGAACGGTCCATAGCCAGAAGCATCCGATCACGGCGGCAAGCGCCAAGGGAATAAGCCAGTAGAGCTTGAAGAGCATGAGCAGGAAGAAGGCACCCGTCGCCAGCGCAGTCCAGAGCGGCAGATAGGTCTGACGGGGAAGCTCCACGACCTGGTCCGGCTCTCCGCTTATGGGATCCACGCCCAGCACTTCCATCCGATCGTGCCGCGGCATGCCGAGATAGCCGTCGCCGGCAGCAAGGCGCGGCCCGATCTTGTCGGGATCGAGGAGGTCCGCACGGTTATCGACGCGGGCGATGGAGGCGAAGTTGTAGGAGGGCGGCGGTGTCGGCATGGCCCATTCCAGCGTGCCGGCGCGCCAGGGGTTTCGCCTAAATGGTCGGCCGAACTTGAACAACAGGATGAAATCGAGGGCAACCAGGGCGAAACCCATTGCCATCAGAAAGCTTCCCATGGAGGAAATGAAGTTCAGAGTTTCCCAGCCAAACTCAGCGGGATATTCGAATATGCGCCGCGGCATGCCGAGCAATCCGGTCAGGTGCATGAAAAAGAACGTGACGTTGAAGCCGATAAACACCATCCAGAACGCCGCATGCGATAGATGCTGTACGGGTTGTTTTCCGCTAAGGTGCGGAACCCAGTAATAAGCCATTGCCAGCATGGGAAAAACGAAGCCGCCAACCAGGACATAGTGCAGGTGAGCGACGACGAAATGTGTGTCGTGGGCCTGCCAGTCGAACGGCACCATGGCGAGCATGACGCCGGTCAGACCTCCGATAACGAACACGAAAAAGAACCCGAAAATATGCAGCATGGGAATGGAAAAGCGCGGTCGCCCATGCGCAATCGTTGCGAGCCAGGCAAAGATCTGGATTGCCGTCGGCACGGCGACGAGAGCGCTTGCCGCTGAAAAAAAGGACAGCGCCACATGCGGAATGCCCACCGTGTACATGTGATGCACCCACAATCCGAACGACAGAAATGCCATGGAGACGATGGCTGCAACGATCATGCGGTAGCCGGCAAGCGGCGTGCCGGCGAGGACAGGCAGAATAGTGGAAATCGCGCCGGCCGCTGGCAGGAAGATGATGTAGACCTCGGGGTGCCCAAACAGCCAGAAAAGATGTTGCCACAATAATGGATCGCCGCCTCGCGTGGGGTCGAAGAACGGCAGGTCGAATGCGCGCTCGACCTCAAGCAGGATGGAGCCGAGAATGAGGGGCGGAAAACCGACGAGCATCATGGTCGCGACCACGAGCATGTACCATGCGAAGATCGGAATACGATCGATCGACATGCCGGCGGCACGGATCTTCATGATCGTTACGATAATCTCGACTGCAGCGGAAAGCGCCGAGATCTCGACAAAGGTGATCCCCAAGAGCCAGACATCGGAATTGATGCCGGGCGCATAGACCGACGATGACAGCGGCGTGTACATGAACCAGCCGCTGTCAGGCGCGACGCCGCCGATCAGCGCTCCGATCAGGATCAGCCCGCCGAAAAGATAGCACCAATAACCATAGGCCCCCAGGCGGGGAAAGGCGAGATCGCGGCTGCCCAGCAGTTTCGGCAGGAGATAGATCGCCATGCCCTCGAAGAAAGGTATGGCGAACAGGAACATCATGATGGACCCATGCATGGTGAACACCTGCGCATAGGTTTCGGCATCCATGAACACGCTTTCGGCTGACGCCAGCTGTGTGCGGATCAGCATAGCAAGAATGCCACCGATCGTAAAAAACACCAGTGCGGTGAGCATGAAGCGGATGCCGATGACATTGTGGTTGACGGCGGCGAGCCGTCCCCAGCCGGGCTTGGTACCCCATATGCGTTCGAGCGCGCGATGCAATGCGATCGGATTCTGGCCTGACGTCATTTTTTCGTTCATAGGTTAGGTCCCCCGGTGACCGCATTCATGAAACCGTCGGTGTCATGAGCACGGACCTCGAAACGCATGCCGGCATGCCCGGTACCGCAGTATTCCGAACAGATGCCGCCATATCGGCCGGGCTCATCGGCGCGGATGCGGAGCCGGTTCGCATGTCCCGGAACAGCGTCGATCTTTCCGCCGAGGCGGGGCACCCAGAAACTGTGAATGACATCCTTGCTTTCGGCGACGATCTCGATGGTTCTGCCGGCCGGTATATGCAAGACCCCTGGTTCGGCCACGCTGCCGGGCAGTGTCGGATAGGAAAAGTGCCACTGCCACATCCGTCCCATCGCGCGAACTTCGAGGACGTCTTCGGCGTCCTTAGTGGCGCCCTTGAGGAGGAATTCACCTTGTGTGAAGGCGTAAAGGGTAAGCGCGATCAGAACAGGCAAGGGAAGGGCGAGACCGCCCCATAAAATCCATCGATCCGGCGGGAGGCGGCGTCCGAAAGTTGGAACGAACCATGTCGCCAGAAACAGACCGAGGACAAGCGCGAACAGGGCGCATGATCCCCAAAGCATCACCCACCAGAGATCCGCTATGGATGCCGCTGATGGCCCGGCAGGATCAAGCGCCGAAAGCTCGCCGCTGCACCCGCCGAGAAGCAAGACTAGGCCGATCGCACTGACACTGCGGAACCAACTCCACTCTCCATGACTTTGCCCAGAAAGCGGAGAACTCTGATGGAAGAAAAAACCGAAGCGGCCAATCCTGTCACTGCAAAGGTTACAGAGAAGGATGCCAGTTCCATGATCGCGGTGGCCGGCCACCCGCTTCATGCCATGAGCGTGCATTTTCCCATCGCTCTCGCATTCCTGACGCTTGCCGTCGATGTGTTGTTCTGGTGGTCCGCCGATCCGTTCTGGACACGCGTTGGCGTGTGGAGTTCGGGCGGTGTCTTCTTTTTTGGTGTGGCTGCCGGTCTGGTCGGTACGATTGAGTTGCTGTCCGTGCCCGGCATCCGCGAACGGGTGGCGAGCTGGGCGCACGCGATCGCCGCGGTCACGCTTATTGCATGTGCTGGCCTCAACTGGGGTCTGCGGGTAACCGGGGCAGGCGATGTACTGCCACATGGGATTCTTGTCTCTTTGCTGACCTGCGTCCTGACGGGAATGGCCGGGTGGCATGGTGGCAAACTGATTTTCGATCATGGTGTCGGCCTCATGGTATCGGCCAAGGACTGAAACGCTCGACGAGAGTTCGCAAGCCTCCGGGTCGCATCAGTCCATCCGCAAATTCCGTTTCGATGACGGGCTTGGCAAGCGCCAGGAACACGATCATCGCCACGACGACCACGGTGATTGCTGTCGCCATGACGAAGCGCCAGGCGGGATAGGTCTCACCCTCGTTGAACAGTCTGATGATGATCAGGCCTGTCAGGACATGCAGGATAACAAGCACGCCAACGAAAAGCAGTTTGACTGAAAACCATGGGGCATAAGTTTGCTGGCCAAAGATGAGGACCGTGCCGCTTGCCACCGCGATGAATGCGGCTGGCGAAATGATTGTCACATAGGCATAGCGCACCATCATCTGCAGGCGATAAAGCGCATCCTTGTTTTTTACATGTGCGCGCTGAACATATAGCCCAGGCAGACTGACTAGACCGGCGGTCCAAATCGCGATCATGGTGATGTGGACGAATTTCAGAAGCGCTATGAGCAAACTTTGCCTGTAATGATGGGGAAAAATCAGGAGTTCCGGTAAATGGAGTTTCGACCGCATGTGTCTAGAGCACGAAAGCGTGAAGCGGGTACCGGCTTCATATCTTTAAAGGTGCGAACCAGGTCCGGAACCGAGGGCACCTGCCGCCGTTGTCCAAGTCCAAAGACGGACCTTAAAAAACATGCATTGGTTGAAAAGTTGGGAAAAACGCGCGACGAGAATGGCTTATCGGATCTCATTGAACGATTGGTCGCGCTCTCAGGTTCATCCGAAAAGATCACGGTTCACGAAATTCGCGAGGAAATTGGAGAGCGAAGTTTCGGGCCTTTCCTAATCATCCCAGCGATCATCGAGATAAGTCCGATCGGTGGCATACCGGGTGTTCCTACGGCCATTGCCATCATCATCAGCCTTTTTGCCGTGCAAATATTGTTTGGGCGCAAACATCTTTGGTTGCCCCAAATTATAGAGAAGCGCACCCTCAACGGTCACAAACTGAAGAAGGGGTTGGGGAAGATCACGTCATTTGCACGTTACTCCGAAAGCATTTTCCGGCCGCGAATGAAGTGGGCAACAGAGCCCCCGTATCTCCAGTTTCTATCTCTGGCAGTCTTACTGCTCTGCGCTTGCGTTCCGCCCCTTGAGCTAATTCCTTTCGCAAGCACCGTTCCAATGCTGGCTATCATAATGATCGGAATTTCGTTGCTCGTGCGTGACGGTCTTGCTGCCGTCGTCGCCGCTGTTATGGCTGCTGCCAGTGGATATCTCGTCCATTCCGCACTTTCCGCCTAGCAATTGGAGCGTAGCAGATGCTTCAAGAACTAGCGAAGATCGCCGCGGCCCAGAACGCAGGGAAGCGCGTTGATCGCGCGGCTCGCTATTAAGCCGAAATTGATAGTGTTATGTGACGGGAGGCCGGGCGAGCGATCGCGCCGGCCTTTTTGATTTTTAAGCGAGCGCTGGACGGTGATTCAGCGTGAAACATTGCGGGAACATTGAGGGCTTTAGCCGGTTGTTGTGCAGGAGGAATTGCTTATGAACCGCACCCCGCGAAACACCCACGACATCGCATATTACCTCGGTTTGAACGCGGCATTGTTCTCGTTGATCTTTGTTTGCCTACTGATCGCAGGCGTCATTTGACCAGGCGCGTTTCGTGGGAAATCCCGATGGTGGTTCGCGGCCGCACAATCTCCGCTCCCGCCGAAGCGCTTCAGCTGCTGGAGATAGAGATGGCTGGAAGAACCGATCTTCACTATAAGTTGGCATGTCGGATGCTCACGGAGGCGATAGCTGGCAGACTTTCCTCCGCGGAGGCGAGAGAATATTTCGAGGCGGTAGTGGATGAAGCCGAAGGCCCGCACAACGGCTGAACTCTCTCGCGAGAAATTCAACAATGAGCATTGCTGGTGTGGGAACGTTTATCCGATAAGCTCGTTATCTGGCGGTCACGAAGCGACGTGATAACAGATGCATACGAGGATAAACTCATGAAAAAGATGATTGCCGCCGCCGTGACTGTAGCGATGATGGGCACTGCAGCTTACGCGCAGCAGCCCGCTGCCCCGGCAGCGCCCGCAGCTGAGCAGCCAGCCGCCTCCGGCGCCGATGCGACGATGGTTGGCCCGGGTCTCACTATGGGCAAGGCAGCAAACATGCCGCTCAAGTTCGTCGAGATCAAGGATGCTGACCTCGTTACTTCAAAGCTCGTCGGCATGAACATCTACAACAAGGAAAACGAAGAGGTCGGCGAGATCTCTGACGTCGTGATCGGTGACGGCAAGTCGGTCATCGGCGTAATCGCAAGCGTCGGCGGCTTCCTCGGCCTTGGCAGCAGCTACGTTGTAATCGATCCGGCATCCATGGCCATTGCGGACGACAACGGCACGTGGAAGGCGTACGTTGACACGAATAAGGAAGCCCTGACCGCGGCGCCGAAGTTCGATTACGACAAGATGAAGAAGTAAGCTTCATGTGTCGCTTCCGTCGGCTACCACGGATGTACTGGAGCGGACGGAAGCGACCTCCAAGGGCCGGGCGTTAAAGCGTCGCGGCCCTTTTTCACATGACTTCGTTAGAATGCTCTAATGATACCGGTGCGAAATGACCAAATTTCACTTTCAGATTCGAAACTCGGACGGCTCGTTGGGCGAAACCTTCGAGGCGGACTTTCAGTCATCTGCAGAGGCAAGATCAGAAGCCGTGCGAGCTGCTAGAGAAATGGTGTCCGACGGGCTATGGCACGGACAACCTCTTGCCAACGAGACATTTGAAATTGTCTCTGAAAATGGTGAGATTATTGAAGCCGTGCCGTTTCAGTCAGTGGTCAATTTCGACTGATCGACCGCTACGGCAAGCGCACTGGCCAGATGTTCCCGCAAGGCAGGTTTTGCCAACCAAGGGAAGTCAGCTAGGAACGGGCTGTGATAATCGGGATCGAAGTTCGTTCCAGAATGAATTATCGTAGGCACGTCCAAGCTCCGAAGCGCACCTGCGACCGGCTCACAGTTTCTGCCGCGCACGTGGTAGTCGATAACTGCCACGTCTGGCTTGTCGCTTTTTAGATAATCCAAGGCCTCGTCGATGCTCGGGACAACCGTCACTCGAGCGTACCCGAGATCGAAGAGCATCGCTTCCACGTCCAGTGCGATCAGCATTTCGTCATCGAGCACGAGCGCGGTCTTGTTATGTTCTTTCATGGCTCTCTTTATCATGCCAGCTTCTAGCGGCTATATAAAATGTTATATCCTTTCATAGTGCGCGCTGAAGGCTCTTTACGATCGACCATCTCGCAATCTGTCGGAGCACAACAAAATTCCTATCCCCAACACAATCCCTGATGCCGCCCACGCCAGGTGAGGCCGACCTCCGAATTTGTCTCGCGGGCGGCCGAATCCGAATGATCGAAAACAAGGTCGACAAAGGATGGTTGTTCACTGCGCAGAAAGATCGCCATGCAGCTCTGGCCCGGCTCGGGCATTGCGTGGTGGTTGTTTCTTTTACCACCCTTCCGATGCTGCCAGCCAGGCAGTTGCGTTTGTCCAAGGCTGTTTAGCTGTTGCTTGAAGCGTCGCGCCACTCAGCGCGCTCCGCCTGCCGGTTGCGCCACTGCTCGCGTTTTGCCTCTCGATCTCGGCAAACAGGACCATCGTCGTTCCAGCCCTTGGCGAACCAGATACCTAAGCCGGCAAGGACGACAACCACAAAGCCGCTCATGAGAAACGACGCAACCATACCATCCTCCTGAACATGTCAGTCCATAATAACTGCTCATGATCTCTGAGGTTCCCTAGTGCTTGCTAACGTACGCGCTGGATAGAGCCCGTCATGGTCTGGTCAACACCATCCAGCCTCTCCACGGCCAACGAGGCGCCGAACATCAAAATCGCGATAATGGGGATTGCGAATAGGACGATAGATCCTGGCACGCGCATGAACCAACTCCGAACAAATGCCTGCGTCGGCGCTAGCAATGCTCCGCGGCATTTAACGCAAAGTTAACGCGACGTCTTTGCACACAGTTAAGCTTATCCGTCGGCGATCGCTTCCGGATAAATCACCGTCGATACCAGAGGAGCAGCGATTGATTACTCAAGCACGGTTGAAACAACGGCTGAGATTTGATGCGAACGCTGCAAGTTTCATTTGGCTTCCCTGCGCTGACGCGGGGGGAAAATTCAGTGAGCAGTGGGTAGGCAGAAACGCTGGATCGAAAGATCGTAAAGGCCAACCGATTATCACGATTGACTGAATCCAGTACCACGCAACTGATCTCTTATGGCTCTACGCCACAGGTTAGCGGGCGGACACCCGTCACGTGGTCACCACACGGATAAAGCCGTACAACGAAATCGTGTCCGAGGATCCAAATGCCCAAACTTATACGCTTTCACCTATTGTGCCTGCCCCGCAGAGTACAGGCCACGTTCCCAGGAAACCTTTAAGCGCCTCATCGCCCCCGTTTTCGCTTGGCTGCAAACGAGCTGGCAACGCGACAGGGTTCAGGCGGTGGCAGGAGGAGATCCTCGCATACTTTTCGGGGTTGGTAGGCGGTCCGGAATACATCCACGAGGACGAAGGGTGGCGTCTTGCGTACTCCGCCGCGAAGGGCGAGAGGACATGTTTGCTACAAACGGCGAGTACACGCAGCCCGCAGTGGCAGGTAGGGCCATAATCGGAATGGCGTGCGGAACCGTCAGTGTGAAATGGCAGGAAATCGATCGGCGAGAGAAGGCGGCGAAGCGGAGGCATTGCGACGATTCCGTAGCCGCGCAGCATAGGACCGTATGCCACACGCATCCATCGCACCGGGGTAAGAGGGTGTCGCAAGACACTCTCGCCCCATTGCGGTTACGACCGGCCCGCCGTCATGCTGCATTCGTTGCAGCCGCTGAACGCAGCGGGTGACTACATGCCGATCAGCGGAAGCCGAAGAAGCTGAGTACGGCGAGAATGATGACGACTGCGCCTACGAGCCAAACGATGCTGTTCATTGAAAATTCCTCTTTGGATATGAGCTTGTGACGGATCACAATGCCTCACGGTCCCGTGAGTTCCATAGGAACTGCGTCTTCCTTGATTGGTTCGGTCATCAGGAGGATTTCCGGTGGAAGACTGGATCATCGCTTTGCTGGTCGTGGGCGTGATGCTGGTCATCGCGCTCAAGTGTGCCATTTCGAGCCGCTCAGCGGACTGAGGCGGTACCTTTGAGCATCCTAATCCTCTGTCGCTTTGTCTGCACCGGGTTTCGCACCGTGGTAGAGGCGGCCGATAAGCCTAACGTCACAAATTAACGTGAGGGCGCTGCTGACGAGCAGTTGCTGGATGCACTTATTTGCAGCAACGTAACACGGTCGCGACGTGGTCAACGGTAAGACACTTAAACGTGGAGGCTCCGCACTCTGCTGCCGATTACATTGGCAAAGCGCTGCCTCCTCTCAGCAACGTGGCACGCCCGCGCCGGGCTCCCGTGGTTGGCTGAGCTCGGCGCTTTTGTTTTCTTATGCCGCGATGCGGCGTGCAGCCTTGTCGATGGACTTACGGTCTGTACCGTGTTGATCGATGATCTTGGCTGCTTCCTCAACGGTGATCCTGAACTTCTTGGCTAGAACCTTCGGTTCATAGGCTGGCGTCGGCGCCGAGGCGCCTTCTCGTTCTGTCATGATTGTCTCCTTGAGATGAGGCGGCAATGGCATCGCCGCACACAGCGGCTGCCGCTCATGTCCATCATATGGGGATCAAGGGCGCTTTTTCCAAATCTCGCGGGGTAGAGCAGCATGGTAGCTCGCTTAGCTCATAACAAGACGTCGCTGGTTTAAGTCCAGCCTCCGCAACCAAGTCCACCTAGCGCCACCTTTACGACGCAGCCGCATGGAAGCGCCTGCGCGAGCACTAGCTTGTACTGCAGCCGCTCTGCGAGTTCCCCCTAATCACAGAGGATGTGACGGCCGCCGAGGTCGTTGACCACCGTAAGCCACACAAGGGCGACCTTGATCTATTCCATGATCCAAGAGATCCGCAGTCATTGTGAAGGCATTATCACGACAGTGCCAAGCGGATGATGGAGCGCGGGAAAAAGGTCGCCATCATCGGTTCGACGGGCACCGGTTCCGGAAGAACCTCCTGCTGATATCTAACGAACGATGCGCGAGCCCCTCTCCCTCGCGGTGGAGGACTTTTTTGTTCTAAGCTCGCAAGGGAACCATTGCGAGGTGGGCCTGTTCTATCAGGGTCAAAAGAAGCCAAAGAGGAACACCCGATGATTAAAATTCTCACAGTCGCAGCGCTTTCACTCGGTCTGGCAACGTCCGCAATGGCGCAGGGTGCTGGCGGCTCCAGTGGCACAGGCGGCGACAACAACGGTGGCAGCAACAGCGGTGCGAGCAGCAACACCGGATCCACTGGCACGGGCGGCGACAACAATGGCGGCGCATCGGGCGGAGCTTCCAGCGGCTCGAACAGCAATAGCGCTGGCAGCTCGCAGTCGAATTGTGGTGCCCCGGGCGGCACGCAGGGTGCAGCTCAGGCTGGTAAGCCTGAAACCACGGGTGGCACCTCCAATCCGGGTGCAGGCACCGTCGGCACATCCTGCTGATAAAACTGCAGCTTGACAAAGCGTCTCCTGCCCGCCGGCAGGGGGCGTTCTAGCATTTTGATGCTCCCAGCAAAAAGACCCGCTGGCTGTTCGGCCAACGGGTCTTCAGAGCAAAGTAGTCAATGATCAAAGCTGCACAGGACTAACCATTATGTCGGGAATGGGGTTCCAGTAATTCCTCAGTCACCGATTTCTGTCATCGCGACGCGCCTCTATGGACGCACTCGCACGGGATCAAGCTCGGTCAAATTATGCGACGGACGAATCGGGGCGGCTGGACGTTGAGGGGTCGTCATCCAGCGAAGGGTTTCGGGACAGGACCCAGCCAACGAATCCCCATGAGACGTGGCGGCCAACTTTCTTCCCCATAATCCGATCGATGTTCGTACCAACCTAAACGAAATGTCTGTTTAAGTCCAGTTCGTCTGCCAGTTGTTTAGATGGGCGGCTTGAGGCCAAGCCATGTACCTATATCACTCATGACGACGCGACGGCCGTTCTCAGACCTAAGCATGGTCATTGCATTGCTCTCGACGAGTTGCTTGTCTGCGTCCGTCGGCCATATACCAAGAGCTTCTTCGATGGCGATTGCTGCACGAGTGGTAAGCCTAGGAGGAACTCCTCTCCCAGCCCTCTTTTCAACCATCCATGCGTTGCTCTTCGCGATGTTTCTCGCGTTAGCAACAGACACTCCGAACCGCGCAGCGGTGAAGTCGATGGGCTCGCCCGCCAATTTCAGGAGGGCTACATGATAGTCTCTCTCTGCTCTTTGCAATTTTTCCATGATGCGCTCTAATCGCGGTGACGGAGTCCATCAAGACGCAAATTTGTGAGCGGCGATTGATCACGTGGCGTCTGCAGCCTGCTCTTGCGCTGGAGGCGCATCGTCATTAGCGACGTTATGCGGTTCGAAAAGTGGTGTCTCAGCAAAGACGCGGAGGTCTTCGGATAGCTTCATCAGCTCAAGAGCAATAGGTCCGAGCTCAACGAGCTTATTATCCTGGTCAATCATTGCACAGTCCCTCATTCTAGTTCCGGCACCTCCCAAGCCTGAAAGATAACAACGGGCGGACCATACTCACCGATTGATGGATCTGCCTCACGGCTCCACGCAACGACACCGGCAAATTGATCGGCCATCAGTCGGGCGTCGCGCCTTGCGCGTTCTTCCGTGTCCACTTGGCGCGGATCGAAGGCTGGCAAAAGTTCGCCCTCCTCGTTTTTCTGGAACGCAGCCAATACGATCAGCTTCCCTTTGGTGCTCATTGTAATCTTCCTATCTCGTCAGCGATATTTGCCGCCTCGTCACGCGCCGACGCTCGCTTGTGCGGATAATGCTCATAGCACCACCATCGCGGCTCGCCAGCACCGACCCGAAATCCCCAACCGCCCCACTTTCCGCAGCCTTCGACGCTGCAATGGTGAATGTACGGGCCTGCACCATTTAGCTGCGCTGTGCGTCCCTCGTCGCTCATTTCGCCGCCTCTATGAGGATGTCTGCTGCCAGCAAACAGGGGAAACCCGCTTCGCACGTGTCCGTTCCACGACGGTCGCAACCGATCGCCATGATACGCCGGAGCTCGACAAACTGGGTTGCGGCACCAAACTTTTTCACCAGCGAATTTCGATCGTATAACCCATGCCTATCGCACCGGTTGCAGACCATGTCGATCGTTTCACCGCGGAAGTCGCAAAGGGTTGGTAGGCTCATATCGCGGCGCTCCACGAATCTCGTCGCTCTTCGATAGATGTCTTGTCGCCTGTTGCGTCGCACGCGTTTACCTCAACCTCAAAACTCTCTGCAGCACGGATGCGCATAACCTCGAGATGCCACCGCTGCCGGCCGACACCCTGTACGGGAAGAGGCTCAAAGGGAAGGGCTGACACGCGCCATCTCGAAGCCGATGCAGTGGGATTGCCGAAATCTGTCGCTACGGGTGCCGTCGCCAGCGACAAATGATAAGGCCGGTCTCCAGATTGTTCCGCTGCGAGTTGGAACCATCGGCTGGCCACCATGGGCAGCCAGACCAACTCAGCGACAACAACTGCAACACCGTGATATCGTAGGCCTTCTTCGGCATTTTCGATCACGCCTTCCTCCGAGGCCGATCTGAACTACGGCCGGTGCGAAAAATTCAGGTCGGGACAAGCACCAGATGATCGGGCCGGGGATCCGGACAGCTGTCCCTGCCGTGAATAGCGCAGAAACCGTACCGGTGGTCACATCGCTACCGCCACCCGCATTCTCGTGCGTCTTACCGAGCGCAAGGCCACCCCCCGGAAGACGGCCGTCGATCTCAGCCACGCTAAACGCCAGCGAAGGTGAGCTTGCGCCGAACCGCCTGCTACTTGGTCTATGCATTGCTGCAGGTCGGCAATGATTGAGCGGTCGATCATGGTCTTACAATAGGCTTGCGTTCCTATTATGTTCTCATTCTTTCATGAGTCAATCCTCCTAAACGCACAAAGCCCCACTGAGGGCTGTCAGCGGGGCGATGGCGCTGCCAAGCCGACGCATCGTCATAATCGGCTGGGGCATTGCTACAACCCTTCTAGGGGCGTGTGGTTCCGTCGTTTACACTGTCTGATGTATCCGCCAGCGTCTGCCCGCAGGGCGGCGATATCGACCCTCTGACCGGGCGGGGGGCGGAAGGTGATCAGTAGCCAGGTGGCCCAGGGGACGGAGCATGAGGACCGAGAAGTGGACGGAACTCATTTGTTCACAGCTAGTTGATGATTGCGAAACAACCTGAAGCTAGAGGGAGAAACCCAAATGGGCATTTTCAGCAAAATCAAAGACGCTATTTTTGGACATCCAGCCGCCGCGGCTGAATCGGCGGTGGCGCAATCGTCGCCGTCCGCCGGCGCTCAAGTCGAGCCAGCCGCCAGCACCGCATCGCCTGTCGGAGGGACAGCGCCGGTGACGCCGGCAACGTCTGGCGCATCGCCCGCTCCGGCGCAATCGGCCCCCCCGCAAGCTCAGCCCATTGAGATCGCGCCAATCCTCGATGCGGCCGTGAAGAGCAGTGGTCAGAAGCTCGACTGGAAGCACTCGATCGTCGATTTGATGAAGGCGCTCGGAATGGATGCGAGCCTTGCTGAACGCAAGGAACTAGCGGACGAGCTTGGTTACACCGGAGAAAAGGATGGCTCCGCGGCTATGAACACTTGGCTGCACAAAGCGCTTCTCAAGAAGCTGTCCGAGAACGGCGGTAAGGTGCCTGCCGATCTCCTGGATTAAATGGTATACGGTGTACAAGCGTCGAAGGCTGCGGCACTCTGCGGCAGCCTTACGGTTGGGCAGCAGCGCGAGTCCATTGGTGTCGTGCCGCCTCCATCTGAAGCCCGATGATGGGATGAGTTTACCTAATCTTCAGTTCACGCGGCAAGCGACTGTCGAACGCCTGGCGCGCCGTTCCCACCTCATCCAGATGCTCCAGGGTCCAGGCATGGAGTGCCTGAAATGGACCCAGCAGCGAGCGGCCGAGCGGAGTGATCGCATATTCAACTCCGATCGGAGACCCGGTTATCACGCGGCGGGAAATCAATCCGTTGCGTTCCAACCGCCGCAGGCATTGCGTCAGCGCCTTCTGTGTAACGCCCCCCAGGTGACGCTTGATCCCGTTGAACCGCATGGGCCCTGTTTCCAACACACTGATCACCATCATCGACCACTTGTCAGCGATATTGTCGAAGAGAGAGCGACTGGGGCAGTTCTCATCGAAGTGTTGGCAGACGGGCATGGGTTTCCTCGGCGATACCTAGGCGACTTCAAGTGCGTTCTTGCGCCTAAGTAGCAGATGTATACCTTTCGCGCAAATCAACGCGAAAGGCTCTCCTATGAAACCAACAGACGTCCTCTTCCGGCCATTCAGCATCGGCTCGATGGAACTAGCGAACCGCGTCGTCATGGCCCCGATGACGCGCAGTTTCGCTCCTGCTGGCATCCCCGGTCCCGTGCATTCCGCCTATTATCGACGCCGGGCCGAAGGTGGTGCCGGCCTCATTCTCTCGGAGGGTACGGTGATCGATCGGCCAGCATCACGCAACGACCCAGGCATACCGTTCTTCCACGGCGATGAGGCCCTTTCGGGTTGGAAGGGCGTGATCGATGCGGTCCATGATGGCGGGGCCAAAATGGGGCCGCAGCTGTGGCACACCGGCGGGGTCAAGAGTTTTCTGACGGACTGGGTGCCCGAGGTGGAGGTGGAGAGCCCCTCCGGGCTTGACGCGCCCGGCCTTCCGCGTGGCAAGATCATGAGTGAAGCGGACATTGCCGATACGATTGCCGCCTTTGCCAAAGCGGGCGCTGAGGCAAAGCGGCTTGGCTTCGACACAATCGAGCTCCATGGCGCCCATGGTTATCTGATCGACCAATTCTTCTGGAGTGGCACCAACCTGCGCAGCGACAGCTACGGCGGCGCCACGATCCGTGAGCGGTCTCGCTTCGCCGCCGAGCTCGTCATGGCAGTCCGCGCTGCTGTTGGACGGGACTTCCCGATCATTTTGCGCGTGAGCCAGTGGAAGCCGCAGGACTATGCCGCGCGAATTGCCGAAACGCCCGACTCAATGGCCGACTGGCTGCAGCCTCTGGTCGATGCGGGTGTCGACGTGCTGCACTGCTCGCAACGGCGCTTCTGGGAGCCGGAGTTCCCTGAGATCGACGGGGCAGAAGGGCTCAATTTTGCCGGATGGGCCAAGAAGTTGACCGGCGCCGCCACAATCAGCGTTGGCTCGGTCGGCTTGTCAGGCGACGTCATGGGCGCGTTCAGTGGCGAGGGCTCGACCAGCGTGGGACTGGACAGGCTTCTTAAGCGGATGGAGCGTGATGAGTTTGACCTTATCGCTGTTGGCCGCGCACTCATTACTGATCCCGCCTGGGTCGAGAAGATACGGTCGGGTAATTGGGAAGGGCTTAAGGGCTTCGACGCTGCCTCACTAGCTGAACTGGTGTGAGCTATAGTTGTCTTTCTACTGTGGCAGATTGACCAGATTTGGTCGACGTAAAGGTCCTTGCCGCCGTAGCGAAGGATAGCGTCTAGAGTAATCGCGGTTAGTCAATATGGGCTGGCCGCACTCTGTTTTCGGTAAAACTATTGTGCGTTTAGACGATTACTCAAGCGCGAAGAGATTGGGCGGCCAACGCGTTTAGGGTCCTGAGTGATATGATCGACTGGAGCAGGCCTTGCTTGCGAAGCGCATCACGGACAACCGATGGCGCTTCAAACAGCCGGTTTGAGTGGCAACGTCGCGCGAATCCCTGCTATGACCTGATCGACGACCCGCTCCAATTCGTCACGCGTCGCACCGTCTCGAGCCTGCACGGAAAGGCCCTGCAGGACGGTCACGAGATAACGGGCGAGAGTCTCAGCGCGAGCTGTATCGATCCAGCGAAGTAGGGCTTGCGAGATTGAGTGCCGCATATCATCCCGCCGCGCGGTCAGTTCCCCCGCTAGCTCGGAATGTTCTGGCGCACTTTGCAGCATTCCACTCGACACCATACAACCTCGTTCCCCCTCAGTCGATGTCACCGCGTCGACTGCGTTGCGCAGCATGGTTTCAATAGATTGTGGCACATCTGTCGCGACGCCGAGATCGGTCAATGCGCCCTGCATCCCGAAATAGTGGTCCAGCGCCTCACGGTACAGTCCTGCCTTGCTGCCGAACGCGGCGTAGAGACTCGGCGGAGCAATGCCGATTGCAGATGTCAGGTCGCTCAGCGACACCCCCTCGTAGCCGTGGCGCCAGAACAGGCGCATCGCGGTATCGACCGCCTCGTTTCTGTCAAAGGTGCGAGGACCACCGCGCCGCTTCCGAATGATCTTATCCATAGTGATCACTAAAGATTGGTTGACATCAAAAAGCAAGTCGTTAGTGTTTAGCGATCGATACAAATAACGTGATGGCCGTCGCACCCACCTTCATCAGTCTTGGCTCTCGTTCCAGCTTCGAGGCCAAGTCTCCTCAGACAACCAAGGATTGCTCTGAATGAAATTCAATAAGTTCACCGGACTGGCACGCTCGCTGAGCGTGGCAGTCCTAATGGTGTTTTCGGCGTCAGCAGTAGATGCGGCTGATAGGAACTATACCGTACACTCGCCGGATGGCGTCGAGATCGCTGTTCAGGAGACCGGAAGTCCTGACGGAAAGCCGATCGTTTTCATCCATGGTCTGCTCGGGAGCCGCCTCAACTGGGCAGAGCAGACAGGCAGTCCAGGATTGCAGAAGTACCGGATGATCACCTATGACCTGCGCGGCCATGGGCAATCGGATAAGCCGGATGACGCGGAAGCATATCGGGACGGACGCCGATGGGCGGATGATCTTGCCGCCGTGCTGCAGGCCAGCGACGTCGAAAAGCCGGTTGTGGTAGGGTGGTCCCTTGGCGGTGTCGTTATATCGAACTACCTGGCTGCATACGGCGACGACAAGCTAGGGGGCGTGGTCTATGTCGATGGCGTTATCGAACTCAATTCCGCTCTCATCACACCGCATCCTGAGGTCTATGCCGGGCTTGCATCTGACGATCTGAAGACGCACCTCAACGCTGTTCGAACATTTCTTGCTCTGTGCTTCGAAACGCAACCCGATGCCGCGACGTTCGAACGACTTCTGTCGAACGCCGCGATGGCGTCTTGGGTTATGACAAAAGCCGTTCCTTCAATGACGGTCGATGTGGCTGATGGCCTGCCGAAAGCTGAAGTGCCCGTCTTGTTGCTGTATGGCGGTAAAGACGATCTGGTCATCACCGGCGCAAGTATCGCGCGGGCAAAGGATCTTAATCCAAGCGTTCAGTCGAAGATCTATCCGGATTCTGGTCATGCACCTTTTCTGGAGGAACCAAGTCGCTTCAATAGAGATCTCTCGGAATTTCGAGATGCAATATAGGAAGCAGAGTGATTGACTTCGGGGCGAGTTAGCTTGCCGCGGCACGCCATCTCCTAACGGGACGAAACACGAACGACCGACAAAGTGGTCGGGTCCTCTCCACGAAGAGCGAAAGACGGGGGCAAAGGCTCCAGTCCCATCAAGCGCTAACCCACTACGGCTGCCTCCGGCACGAAGCAGACGTTTGTGCGCTGACGATCATGGTCTGTCAAAAATCTTGTAACCGGTGTCGGAGTGGCCATGGCCCATGCGTCTTGGAGAGGGAGAGCGGGAGAAACATATGCTCACGATGCCGGAAATGGTCGAACGCGAAGCACAGCGCTATGTTGCTGTCCGTCTGCCAGTTGTGATCCCGTTCGCCGAAGAGGTCGATCCGGCTTTCGATGAGCTGTTTGACGCATTTGTGCGAGCTGATGTTAAGCCAGACGGCGTCGAGTTCATCAAGTTCAACCTCATCGATATGCCGCGTCTCGAGATCGAAGCGGGTATGACCACGGACGCGTCCATTTTTCTGTCAGGTCGTCTTGTTGAAGGCGAGCTACCGGCAGGGCGATATATCCGAATGATTTACACGGGCCCATATGACGGACTTTACGATGCCACCGCTATGCTTGTCGGATGGGCAAAGGAGAAGGGATTGAAATGGGACATGTCTAGCACAGAGGCAGGCGAGGTATTTGCTTGCCGGCTCGAGGTACACGACAACAATCCCTCCATTGAGCCTGATCCAAGCAAGCTTATAACCACGCTGCTGTTCAAGCTGGCGGATGTTTAACGGTTGTTGGGCTGGAATGATTTGGTAAGCAGCGGTTAAAGCAGCCGCTCATTCCCAGCCGCCGATGCGACTGAGCATCGGCCGCGATGCTATTTGAATGCTCTCAATATGCCGAGGACATTTCTTTCGCCAAATCAAAAACTCTAGTGAGATGGACGTTTGAACAGTTCCGCTCTAATATGCCGCCGGTCCAAGAACTTTAGAGAAAACTGACGGCATCGAGCTATGGAAAATGGCGAGCGAATGGGCGGCGGCACGACAGCGCATGTTGTGAAAATACGACCAGATGCCACGGTTGATATTCCCCAGTTATCAGTTTCTGAGGAGAAGATCATTTCTGCCTATCGCGAAGGAGCCGATGCTGCTCTGAGCGGGGCCCATGCTTTCAGCTGTCCGTACCTTGATGACTTAGAAAATGCTGCGAAGTACGCAGCGTGGATGGAAGGCTTCGACGACGTTAGGCGCAAATGATGCGTCCCTTGCCCTCTCGCGTCTGAATTCGACAACAGACTGGGCGGCTCTCTGGTGCCTGACCAATCCATTTGTCGCCCTAGAAGAGTTTAGAAACGTAAGACATCGCCGATTTTCACCGCAATGACAAATAACAATCACGGGTCGATGGTCCTATTGCCTTCAAGACATTCAACCAAGGCACCCCGAGATCCAATCAAATGCTCGCGGACGATCGTCGTCCAGATCGCAGACATATCAGACCTTGCCCGTCAGCATCATTTTTATTTTCTGGGCAAGATCATCGATTGCGAAGGGCTTGGTGATCATCTCCATACCGGGCGCCAGAAACTCAGCTCTTGCGGCTGCGGCTGCAGCGTAGCCTGTAATGAACAGAACTTTCAGATCGGGACGTGCTGCGATAGCGATTTCGGCAATTTGACGCCCGTTCATTCCCGGAAGCCCGACGTCGGACACGAGCAGATCTATGCGTTCACGGCCCTCGATCACAGGTAGCGCCTGGTTGCCATCGATCGTTTCAATAACGCGATAACCGAGGTCCTTGAGGACGTCCACGACCAGCATGCGAACCGAATCGTCATCTTCGACGACGAGGACGGTCTCACCATCTCCGCGAGGCAGGGTTATTGCAGGGTCCTTCTGGGAGGTGGCCCCTGTTTCGGCCGCCGTGCCTCCAGGAAGGTAGAGTTTAATCGTGGTGCCGATACCGATCTCACTGTAAATGCGGGCGTGGCCTCCCGATTGCTGCGCGAAGCCGTAAATCATCGAGAGACCAAGACCGGTGCCCTGGCCGATCGGCTTCGTCGTGAAAAAGGGATCGAAGGCTTTGTCGATGGTCGCCTGAGACATGCCGGTACCGGTGTCGCTCACGGCGAGCATGACGTAATTTCCGGGCTCTAGAGTGTCGCTGTGAGCGAGGTCGGCCTCGGTAAACGAAACATTGGTAGTTTCGATTGTCAGCTGACCGCCGTCGGGCATGGCATCGCGAGCATTGATGACCAGATTGAGAACAGCACTTTCAAGCTGGTTGGCGTCGGTAATCGCCTTCCAGGTTTCTGGCGCCGACACGATCTGCAACTCCACCTGTTCTCCCAGCGTGCGACGAAACAATTCCTCCATCGAGACGATCAGGTTCTTTACGTCCACGGGTTGCCGATCGAGAGACTGGCGGCGGGAAAAGGCGAGGAGACGGTGGGTGAGTGACGCCGCCCGATGCGCGGACGATGTCGCCGCGTCGATAAATTTGTCCAGATCGTCGGTTTTTTTGGCCGCGATCCGTCGCTTGATAACGGAGAGAGCTCCGATCACGCCGGTCAACATATTGTTGAAATCATGCGCAATGCCACCGGTGAGCTGGCCAACCGCCTCCATCTTCTGGGCCTGGCGCAATTGGGCTTCCGTGTCCTCGAGAACAGCTTTCTGCTGCTTCTCGACCGTCACGTCGCGGCCGTAGGCGTAAACACGGTCGTCTTCGCGGGAGGTCATCCAGGAGATGATACGCGGCGAACCGTCGAGATGGGTGAGCCGCACGTCCAAAGCGGTATGGGTGTTTTCGGCTGCGCGCTTCAGGTCCGGTCTTGTCTGGTCACGATCTTCCTCCCAGACGAAATCCAGCACTCTTTTGCCAATGACATCACCTGGTGCGTGACCAAGTATGTCATGCCAGGATGGGCTGACATCCTTGAACACACCGTCCGTGTCGATCACGACGAGTAGGTCTCTGGAATTCATCCAGACGCGGTCACGCTCACGGATGCTATCGCGAGCGATCTCGGCCAGAGCCTCGTTCGCCTCTCGAAGGCTTTCCTGTGTCTGCTTTGCGTCGGTGATGTCAAAGATCACGCCGACGTAGCGACGGCCGCTCGACTGGATGCTTTCGACATATTCGCCCCGGCGAGCGAGCCAGCGCTCCTGGCCGTCGTCTGCGCGCTTGACCCGAAATTCAATATCATGCTCGCTCTGCAGGTCATTTGGATCACTCAGATCAATGACCGGCTTGTCGTCTGGGTGGATGAGGTCGTTGAGGTTCCTGACCGGCAGAATTTTTGTCGGATGAAGACCAAACAGGCGACAGAACTGCTCGGAGACGCTGATCGTGCCGTAGCCGACGATATATTCGAATGTACCGATGCCGCCTGCGGACTGGGCGATGCGAAGCTGTTCGTCAACCCGCTTTTGTTCGGTGATATCGACAAGCGTGCCTATGAACTTGACCGGCTTATCGTCTGCGTTGCGGATTGCCCTGCCGCTGGAACGAACCCAGCGGTAGCCGCCGTCGTTGCGTAGCAGTCTGTATTCCTTGGAGAAGACCTCCGAGCCAGCGAGAATTCCGGCGACGGCGA
This sequence comes from Endobacterium panacihumi, assembly GCF_050847465.1. Lineage (NCBI taxonomy): Bacteria > Pseudomonadati > Pseudomonadota > Alphaproteobacteria > Hyphomicrobiales > Rhizobiaceae > Endobacterium > Endobacterium panacihumi. The sequence continues at coordinate 403,528 of NZ_JBOZRA010000003.1, forward strand.
CTTTGACGCGCTTCAGGTCGTCCGGATGGATGGACGTGAAGAAACGATCGCTTGGGACACCGTCTGCGAGCTCGACAGGATCCTGGTTGGTGATACCGGCAAAGCGGGCGTCGGCAACAAGGCGCTTTTTGGCAATGTCCCATTCCCAGCCGCAGGTCGCGCCGGCGGCATCCAGAACGAGTTGCAGACGCCGTTGAGCCGCGTCCATTTCCGGAAGCTCTTGATTGGTCAACGGGCCATCGGCAGATTTCGTCATGAACGTCGCAATCACTGATCGGGTTAGGCTATTCGGTTTCCGTCATCACGCGGTCGATGAAGTCGGCAATGAGTTGTTTCAGCTTCTCCATGGAAGGAAGGTCCATGATCATGGCGATATAACCGCGTATGTCACGTTCGCGTACGGAAAAATTGATATAAAGGAAGAGGACGAAACTTCCTTGCCCGCTGGTGTCGTACGCCTCAAACAAACGGGAGCTGTCGCCGCGACGGACATCTGGCAGCGACATTTTCAAGGAGTGCTGGAGCATATTCGCCATTGAGCCGAGACAGCCATTCAGGATCACGTTTCCCGTCTCGGCAAGCGCCTCGTCTTCCATGTCGACAAGCTCGGTCTCTTCCATCTCGTCGCCGACAATGGCGCGTACAAGCGATAGTCCGTTGCTCTTAGGAAAGATCAGCAGCGCGCGGCCGGAAAAAGGTCCTTCAAAATGCTGTTGGACGGCGATGAGGGATTCGCTCTCCCGTTGCCCGATCAGGGACGCCGCCGACTTGCGTGTAACGATCTCGACCGACGGTACAGACAGGATGACTTCCTTGTTGACCATCTTGCGGAGGCTCGCCGCCGCGCGGCTAACACCGATGTTAACAAGTTCGGTCAGCGCATCGCGCTCGAGTTCGTCAAGATCGATTTTATCGGCGGTCATGCGCCCGCCTTCTTGAGCCGGAGAGCGGCCCCTGCGATAAACGGGCCAAGCCCGTCTTGCGTGACAGGCTTGGCGACGAAAGTGGCGTTGAGGGCACGTACTCTGGCAACGACCTCGTCCTGAACATTGGCGGTAATGACGGCGATCGGCATGTGAGGATGAGCGGAACGCAGTTCCGCAGCGAGCTCGAGGCCGTCCTTTTCCGGCATGTTGAAGTCCAGAATGGCGACGTCGATCTGCTGCGAATTGACAAGGGTCAGTGCATCGGCAGCACTGCCGGCCTCGACACGGACCCAATCGGGCTGCAGGGCGGCAATTGCCTTGCCCGCGACGATACGAGCCAGTTTGCTATCATCCACGACCAGAACTGTGACCGTCATTTCTTTCCTCGAAACATTGTTGCGACCTATACATCGCTCATATGCCGCAACACTTATGTGTGTGCCGGGGCATTCGCAAGCTGGTTAGCCTATTGCGGGCTGGTTTGCCTGAAATAAGCGTTTATTTCTTCGAGCACCTTATCTGATATCAAGGATGATACAGGGTTGGCTGCAAGCTGTGGCCGGAAAACCATCAGTGCCTGCCATATGGCAGTATGGATCGTTGTCGCGGCGCTCAGATCTATATGTAGGTCAGGATGGCGATCCATGTAGCTCACAAGTGTTTCGACTTCCTCGACGCCGCATGGACCTGTCAATCGGATTGCATTGTCGTCGACGGTCACAGTCATCGGATCAGCTCCTCGAGATCAAGGACGAGCAGGACCTTACCGTCGCCCAGCAGCGTTGTGCCGGCTATACCTGTCACACCCTGCAGGAGGCCGGATAGAGGCCGTGTCAGGGTTTCGGCTCGCTCGGCAATGTCATCGACAACCACTCCGATCCGATCTTCCCCGGTCCGAACGATCAGGACCTTCAGGTCAGCGGACGCGGCGATGGCGCGACGGATCTGCAACAGGTCGGCGAGATCAAGCAGGGGAATTGTACGATCACGCAGGATGAATGCGCGGCCCGCCCTGATCGACTGAACGGCCTGCACTGGCAGTTTCCGGGTTTCAAGGATGTCGGAAATCGGGATTCCGTAACGTTCGCCGCCCACTTTGACGACCATCAGTTGCGTCATCGAGAAGCTGATCGGGAGCCTGAGCATGAACGACGTTCCCGTCCCGAACGTGCTTTGCATGTCGAGTGTTCCGCCAAGACGCTGGATGGAGCGCTGGACCACGTCGAGGCCGACGCCGCGACCCGAGAGGTCGGATACCGCTGACATGGTCGAGAAGCCCGGTGCGAATACGAGCTGCAAAGCATCGGCGTCAGGCAGGGCGGCCGCACGGGTTGCGGTCAGCAGGCCGCGATCCAATGCGGTCTTGCGGATGCGCTCCGCGTCCATGCCCCGGCCATCGTCACTCACCTCGATCTCGATCTGGTCGCCTCGCTGCCGCGCACGCAGAAGAATGCGCCCTCTCGCCGGCTTCGACGATTGTAAACGTTCGCCTTCGGATTCGATACCGTGGTCAAGCCCGTTGCGAATGAGATGAAGCAGCGGCTCGAACAGGTTCTCGACGATTTCACGGTCTGCTTCGACGGTTTCGCCTTCGATTACCAGATCGAGCGCCTTGCCGAGCTTCGTTGACGTTTCGCGGACCAGTCGCGGAAAACGGCGGAACGTCTGCTCCAGCGGGATCATCCGGGCCTGCGTGACGGCGCTGTAGAGCGAAGCCACCAGCCTCTCGATCTCCTCGTGGCTGGAGCCGATGCGTCTGGCAAGCGCGCCGTCACCAAGGCTTCGCGCTTCCTCGGCCAGCGGCACGAGGCCGTTCTTTGCCGTGACCAGTTCGCCGGCGATCTCAACCAGCATGTCGATCCGCGCCGGATCCACCCGCATCGTCGTCTGGCGATCGGCGAGACGTTCCGGCGGGGCATCGGTTTCGGCGGATGTCCGGTGATCGCCCGGTGGCGGCAGCTCCACCAGCGTCACCTGGTCGGGGATGAGCCGGAACGCGGCTTCCAGGGTCGACAGCGGCCCACCGGAAATGGCCTCGATCATCAAATTGCAGCGGAAAGGATCATAGTCTTTCGGCGATGGAGGCGGCTCTTTGAGCGAGAGTGAAATATGGAGAAGGTCCGGCAGACGAGAGATGGTCGCCAGAGGATCGTCGCCATTGAAAAAACATTCCGGGTGCGGGTCGTAGCGAATGGCGATCGCGGTTCCGGGTCTATCGGAAGAGGGCAGGCGCTCGGCGAGCAAGAGCGCCCAGTCCGGCAGTGTCGTCGAAGTGACAGTTTGCTCGACGGTTTCGCGCCCGGTCATCTCGCTCGTCAAAAGCCCGAGAAGCCGGGAGGCCTGCTTGTCCTGCGCGTCGGACAGATGTCCGGTCTCGACGATCGCATCAATGCTGTCTTCAACCCATTCGACCACTGACAGAAGCGGATCGATGAGTGTCGCATCCACCGCGATGGTGCCCGTCCGCGCTCGGGACAAGAGATCTTCGGCGTGGTGCAGCACGTCCTGCATCCGGCCGAGGTCGAACAGGCCGACAGAGCCCTTGAGCGTATGGATTGCCCGGAAGGCGCTTTCCAGGTGGTCACGATTGCCGGCGTCCGCTTCCAGCGCCATGAGATCGTCCGAGGACTGCTGGACGAGCTCGCGTGCCTCGATGGCGAATTGTTCGATCAATTCATCCATCTATTTGTCTCTCGTCTCGCGGTATACGATGGCATCGGGAAAGCGCACGGTTTCGAAAGTTTCCGATATCCTGGACATGGACTCGGTATGGCCAAGGCAAACATAGCCGCCGGGATAGAGCATTTCATGAATGTTGCGCGCTGCAGTCTCGCGAGCCGCCTCGTCGAAATAAATAAGCAGGTTGCGGCAGAAGATTACGTCAAAACGACCGAGTGCTGCAAGGCTCTGGCGATCGACGATATTGCCCTTGGCGAAAGCGACGGATTCCCTGAGATCACCGATTAGCCGATGCTGCTGATCCTGCCCGGCTTCGAAATAGCGGTCGATAAGCTCATGGGGAAGCTTCGAGAGCGACCGTTGGCCAAAATTACCATCGACGGCGCGGCGAAGGATGTCGGTATCGATATCGGAGCCGACGATTTCGATGTTGTAGGCATCAACAAGCGGCCAGTTCTCGAGCAGCCAGATCGCGACGGAATAGGGCTCCTCGCCGCTGGAGCAGGGCATTGACCAGATGCGGATCCGGTCGCCCGGTCGCTTCGACCGGACGAGGTCGGGAAGGATGGAATTGCTCAGGCATGCGAGCTGGTGCAGTTCGCGATAGAAATAGGTCTCGTTGACTGTGAAGCTGTTGATCAGCAATTCGGATTCACTGAGATCGCCGCGCAGGATCGAGATGTAATCCCTGACCGAGTGCGCCCGCCGCTGGCGCACCAGATCGGTGATGCGACGCTCGATATAGTAGCGCTTCGTTTCGCCGAACACCATGCCGCTGCGCTTGTAGATGAGAGCGCATATTTCCTCTAGTTCACCTGGAGACAGAGGCTCGACCCGGTGTTTTTGCTCAGCGATCGGTGGCGTGGCCATCAGCAGATCCTATCCAGAAGATGTTGCCCGATCTGGTCCAGCCGCTTCACCTCGGTCGCTCCGCCGCGCTGCACCAGCTCACCCGGCATTCCCCAGACGACGGCAGTTTCTTCTGCCTCGGCAACGGTATGACCGCCTGCCGATCTGAGGTCGGTCATCGCCGCTGCTCCGTCATTTCCCATGCCTGTCATCAGGACGCCGATCAAGGCTTCCGCCGGCACATGCTTCATCGCCGAGCGCACCATCCGATCGACGCTGGGGTGCCACCGGAACTCGTGATCGCTGGGTGCCGCCATCGCCACCAGATCTCCAGCGCGGGAAGAAATCACGATATCGGAATCGCCCCGGGCGATGTAGATATTACCCGGTTCGAGCCTTGTCGGCCGGGTGACTTCCATGACGGTCAGCGCGCATATCTTGTCGAGGCGCTTTGCGAGGGCGCCGGTGAAGGACGCTGGCATATGTTGCGCGACAACGACCGGCCATTTGAACCCGGACGGCAATTGGGCAAGTACCGCATCCAGTGCCGGTGGGCCACCTGTAGACGTGCCGATCAGCACCAGCCCGTGGCCTGCCCCGCCGTTGAACATGGGGCGAAACGGGGTGGGGCGAGGCATGGCAGAGGGTGCCGTTGCATACGGCAAACGCTTCGCGAGGCGGACGCGCTCTGTGAGCCGGCGGCTGTGCCGGATGCGCACGGAGGCCGCGATGCGAACCTTTTCTACCAGGCGTGGCGCCAGTTCGTCGATTCCCAGAGAGATGGCGCCACTCGGTTTTGCGATGAAGTCGACAGCGCCCATTTCGAGCGCCGCTAAGGTTTCTTGCGCTCCTGCTTGCGTGAGCGAGGAGACCATTACAACGGGGCAGGGATGTTGGAGCATAATGCGGTCGAGACATTCCAGGCCATTCATCCGCGGCATGTGGATGTCGAGCGTCACCACGTCTGGGCGAAAGTCCGGAATGATCTTCAGCGCCTCATCGCCATCACGGGCGAACCCGATCTCGAAATCGGGCTCAGTGCCGAAAATCTGGCCGAGCAACTTCCGCATCAAGGCGGAATCTTCCACAATCAGAAGGCGGATCATGATCCGATGCCGCCAGTCTCTGTCCCTGTTGCGGCCTTGCCCTCGGTGATGGCGGAAACCACGTCTCGCTCCGCTTTCGTCAGAAGCTCCTTCGGATCGACCAGCAGCACCATCCTGCCATCCGCCTCGATATGGGCGACGCGATCGAAAACTTCCGTCTGCTCGGACGAAAAATCGGGCGCTACGGAGAGGGCGGCGGCCGGTAATGCCTTCACCTCGGACACCGCGTCAACGACGAAGCCCGCCTGGAGCCTGCCGATCGTCAACACGATGGCGCGGGCAGCGGCTGTCTGTACCGCTTGAGGGCTGTCGAAGCGGCTTCGCTGATCGATCAGCGGTACGGCCCTGCCGCGCAGGTTGATGACGCCGATGACGAAGGCAGGCGCACCGGGCATGCGGGTGACCTCGGCTGGCACCCTGATGACTTCGTCCACCGAGGCGATCGGAAGGCCGTAGTTCTCCTCTCCCAGCTGGAAGATCAGGAATTGCTCGACCGCACCGTCCGCTTCTGACGCTGTTTGCATTGATGCGGCTCCCGTTTTCTGGCCAACGGCCCTTGCGACCTCATCGTCGCCGAACAGCTTTTCCGGCGACAGGATAGAGATCAATCGTCCACTATCCTCAATCCGGCCGATCGCCGCGATCTGCGCATTGCCGCGGCCACGCTGCAGGACCGCGGGAACCATATCCATGGCTTGCTCGGGCAGACGATAAATGACGTCAATCGCATCAACGACCAGACCGATCAGGTCACCCTCATGCTCGATAACCACGATCCGTGCATTTTCGGCCGCTGATCGGGCAGTTTCCAGGCCCATCAGCGACACGAGCGACACCAAAGGCAGAACGCTGTCGCGCAGGGACATAAGCTCCGTCACCGCTTCTTGCCCGTTGGCAACGGCTGCGACATCGCCAGGCCTGATAAAGACCTCTCGGACATGTTCGAGCGGCAGTCCGTAAAGCTGGCCGGCTACGCGGAACGACAAAATCGGTGTCAGCGTCACACTTGCTTGGCTGCTTCTGTCGCGCTCGACGAAACCTGTTCGCCCGACAGGCGCACGTCTCGTTGTCTTGAACGCGGCGTCCAGAAGATCGCTCAAACCCTCGAGGGGCGCTGCTGCGGATTTGTCCGATAGCGTTAGCACGTCGTCGACGAGCAGGCCGACCGGTCCGCCGTGATCATAGACGATGATCTTGCCATTCTGAGGGGATGCGCCATCCCCGCCGCTTAGGATTCGCGCCATCGACAGGACCGGCATCGGCCGGCCGCGTAGATTGGAAATGCCCGCGAGGGCAAAGGGACCATTTGGCACCCGGGTGAGGTGGCCGGTCCTGACCACCCCCAGAACCCTGTCGGCTTCGATCTCGTGGCTGAGCTGTCCGACCCTGAACACGAGCCGGCGTCGTCGGTCCGCCTCCCAGGAGAAGTTTTCCATCCTGTCAGTTTCCCGACATCTGGAGTTCGTCTGCAAGCGACGCGATTTCCTCGACGGCTGCCGCCAGGTCTTCGGCACCGCGGGACTGTTGTCTCGCCGCGGTGGCAGCCTGTTCCGAGGCAGCACTTGCTTCCTGGGCGACGGAGGCGATCTGCTGCGTGCCGGTCTGAACCTGCGTAGCAGCGATGAGAATCGATTGTGCGGCTTCCAGGATGGACGCATTTCCGCGCACCATCGTCTCGATATCGGCTTCCGCAACGGATAGAAGATCGAGGATCAGGCTGCTCTTGGCGATCTCAGCCTCGCAAGCAGCCATGGTCGCTTCAAGCTCGCGCTGGACGGCGAGGATCTGGATCTGGATCGACCGAACGACGTCCTTCACGCCGTCAATGTTTTCCGCCGCGTCCTGGGCGAGCTTGCGGATATCGGTCGACACGACGGCAAACCCACGGCCGGCGTCGCCGGCTCTTGCCGCTTCCACAGAGCCGCTGACGGCCAGCATGTTTGTCTGGACGGCGACAAGTACGATCCGGTCGACGGCGCGCTCGATCTGGAATCCTATTTCGCCGAGCGCGTTGAGGTCTGCCAAGGCATTGCGGGTGTCCGTCAGTGCGTCGGAAATGCCGGATGTTATGCCCATCAGGCCTGCCTTGGTCGTTGCCAGCAAACTCCTGATTTCCTGGGCCCGCCCTGCTGCGTGTTCGGCACCGGTCTGAGCCTGTGAAGCACTTTTTTCGATCTGGACCATCGCTGCATTCGCCTGCTGCGTGGCGGCTGCTTGAGCTTCAGCGCCCCGGCTGATTTGCTCCACGGCGATCAGGATCTCGTCGGCGGCGCCGGAAAGCTCCTGAACGGTCGCTGATAGTTCCTCGGCGGCCGAACTCAGTTCCTCCGCCCGAGAGGACCGGCCTCCTTCGTTCATCAGTTCGTCCGCAAGGGTTGCCAGCGATTGGGCGGTCAGGTGACTTTCCTCCAGCGCCGAACTCTGCTGCAGCACGGCGCGCTGTGCCTCGGTCGCCGCCGCCGACTGTTCTTCTGCTGCCGCCGCAACCGTTTCGGCACCCTTTTGCGCCTCGCGGGTCGCCACTTCCGCCTCGACGGCCGCAATGAGGATGGTCTGGCTATTCTGCGACAGCGCGGTCAGGCCCGAACGGATGGCGTGCAGTTCTTCACCGACGGCCCGTCCGGAGACCGTCTGTTCGCGTGCCTTCGTCGCAGCGGAGTTCATCCGGGCGGCAATCAGCCGGACGCCGTCGACAATCGTCTGTGCATGCTGGTTGACGTCACGCGAGCTGCGCTCGGCGACTTCGGCCAATGAGCGGACTTCGTCGGCGACCACGGCAAACCCTCGACCGTCATCACCAGCGCGTGCGGCCTCGATTGCGGCGTTCAGAGCAAGCAGGTTTGTTCGATCGGAAATATCGGCAACGGCGACCGTGGTCGCGCCGATCGTCTCGGCCTGCGACTGCAGCTTCTCGATGACGGCAACCGAGGCGCTTTGGCGCGAGGCGTTGGTATCGATGGCGATGACCGACGTTTCGATTTGTGCGGCCGCCTCCAGCACCGAGCCCTGCAGTTCCTCGGCGCGTGTGCGCGCAGCCTCGGCCTCGGATCGGGCCTCGCTGAACCGCGCGGAAAGGTGCGTGGTGGCGGACAGGGATTCGTGCGCCGCGCCTGCTGCTTCTTCCGCGCCGCTGGCGATCTGCTCGAGTGCGCGACGAAGCTCTTCGGCGGCCGAAGCCGCTTCGGCGACGCCGGTCGAGAGTTCTTCCGTTGCGGCTCCGATCCGCTCGGCCGCCTTCTGCTGACGGACGCGAGAGCGATCCTGTGACCGGCGGGAAGCTGCCGACTTGTCCGAACCTGCATTGCCCGTCGGGCCGGACGTCATCACTTTACCTGCCGCCGACTTTGCGCCCAGTTGGGAGGTCTTTACCAGTGCCATAGGATGTCCGTTGTTTATAGGCCCGAAATGCATGCTCGCGCGGAAAGGCGCCGAGCCCGCAAAAGGCGGCTAACTCATCTGATTTTTATGACTTAAAGGGCTGGGCAAAGCAATCTTTCCCATGCAGGTGACTGATCAGTTCGCGGATATGGTTTATGACGTGGCGGATGTCATAAGGTTTCCAGACGAAGGGTATTTCGCGCGGCAGGCTGCTTTTGTGAACCTTCAAAAAGCCGCAGGTCAGCATGATCGCCATATTCAGCCGCGATTGATGCACCACTTCGATGTGCTTCAGCCCGTCCATCGAACCCGGCATGTCTGTGTCGGTGACGATCGCCACGATTTCTGGATGTGTTTCCTGCCTTTCCAGTGCCGCATCGGCGGTTCCGGTTTCGTAGACTTGAAATCCGGCGTCTTCCAGATCCGTGACAGGGGCATCTGGATAAGGTCCTCGTCTTCGACGACCAAGACCTGGTGGGCGCGACATTGCATTCGAACAAAAACCAATTGTAGGGAAACATACGAAATTCAACAAAAAAACGCCGAATGGCACGCAAAGTTCCTGAGGAATATCTGTCACGATAACGCTGCTCAGTGGGCACCAATCGTGTCGTGCCGCCGATGTAATTATCGAAACGCTGCAAATACAGCGCGGGGCTTCAAGCAGGTGCCGCGCTGCAGCTCCGATCGTCCGCTTTTGAGCTTGGTCGGGTGGCATAGCGTGCAAGCAAGGTCGGCTACGCGTGAAACCATTTGGCACGACCGCACGTATTAGCGTTCAGAGCTATGCTGTTTCGAGGTTTCATGCCGAATATCTTTTTCCGTTCTATCCGCACATTGTTCCTCGCCATTTTTGCGCTTGCTGCCGGATGCAGCCTTGCGCAGGCAGACGAACCACATCCGGTACGGATCGATGTGGGTGGAACCGAACTCAACAGCATTCTGGTCAAGGGAAATAAAAACCCCGATCTGCCGCCGATCGTTTTTATTCACGGTGCCAGCGCCAGTCTTTACGATCCGGTGTTGTCCTTTCGCCGAAAGCTGCAGGGCAGGGCGGATCTGCTTTTCGTTGACCGCCCCGGACACGGATCGTCCGATGCAGGAAGCCCACGCAACATCCTGCCTGACGGTCAGGCCGATGCCATAGCGCTGTTGATGCAAGCGCGCGGTATCGGCAAGGCGGTCATTGTCGGACACTCGTTCGGTGGCGCTATCGCTGCAGCCCTTGCAATCCGCCATCCGGACAAGGTTGCAGGGCTCGTTTTCCTCTCACCCGCCGTTTACCCCTGGGAGGGAGGTGTCGCGTGGTATTATGATGCGGCGGCGGTTCCTGTGACAGGCCCGCTCTTCAGTACCTTCATTGCGCCTCCGATCGGGCTTGCAGCAATCGATCGTGCCACAAGAGCGGTGTTTTGGCCCAACCAGCCGCCGGCCAATTACATCCGCGAAACCAGAGCATTGCAGGCATTGCGTCCGGCGGCCTTCCGCCACAATGCCATGGAGGTTGCAGCGCTCAGTGATTGGGCAAAAACGGCCAGCGTCAACTATCGCAGGATCAAGGCTGCAACTGTCATCATCACCGGTGATGCAGATAAAATCGTTTCGCCCACCGTCCATGCACGGCATCTGGCGCGCGACATTGCAGGCTCGAAACTGGTCGTGGTGCGCAATCTTGGACACAAGTCTGACTATGTTGCCAGCGATCTTGCCATCGAAGCCATCAGGAAGGTTGCCGGCCGGAAAAACGGACTGGAAACGGTCCGTAAGATAACGGAGCAGCGGATCGCAGATGATGGCAAGCGCTGAGGTCTGGCGTCAGCGCTGTCGGCTCGGCCTGTTCGTCTTTTATGGCGTCGCCGGCGTTCTGCATATCGCCTTTCCTTCCCCTTTTCTCAGCATTACCCCGAACTGGGTGCCTGATGCGCCTGATGTCATCCTGCTGACGGGTCTATGCGAGATTGCTGGAGCGATCGGTCTCCTCGTCCCGAGAACAAGAAGATATGCCGGTATGGCTCTGGCGTTCTATGCAGTCCTTGTGTTTCCGGCAAACCTCAAACATGCGGTGGATAGCCTGACTGCTGCGACAGTGTCACCCTGGCAATGGGCCTATCATGTCATCCGTCTGCCTTTGCAGCCGCTGCTCGTCTGGCTTGCAATTTTCGCGGGCCGGCGGCGCTTTCCGCGTTGATGCTGAAAGAGGCGCATACATTTTCCAAACCGAAATAAATGGTCTCTTACCTATCCTGTCGCGGGTGCAACAGATAAACGAACACTCGTGGCTTGATTATTTTGCGGCTTAAATTTGTATCCTCGAAATCGAGGCCTAATCCGGCAGATTAGCCTGACCGGCCTCTGCGGGGTGACAATTCCGACATATCATGTTGGATTGCCCATCGCCATCGCAATACTCTGCCGTATGACGCGACCGGAATGTAATCCCCTTCTGCGCTCAGAACCCGGTCTCTTGTTGGAGATAATGGCTGATGCTGTCACGTATGGTCTTTGCGAGGCGTGGACGATCGTTCGGGTGCACCCGCTTGTCTTATGACTACCGCTTCTTGAGAGAATAAGAAGCGCCGGCTCGGGTCGTCGCCCTTGCCGGCGATTTAAGATGGATCCGAGACCCGCGGGCCACATATTCCAGGAACGTCTGCCGGCAAGCCAATTGGATGAAGGAGCTTAATGGGATGCGCCGAACATCAGCGCTTCCTGAGTAAATGAGTTTAATCCGCATCGTTTGCGGCAGCGATGTGCTTTACCAAAGCCTTGCAATCGATTACTTCATGAATGGCATTCGTGATCCTATCCATCAGACCCATGACAGCTGGTTCATCGGGCTGGACAAAATCGCCAACGAATAGGATGACGTTATCAACCGTCAGAGGCGCACCTGCGAGCGAGCATTTCAATATGGCCTGGTTCGCAATTGCTGTGGCGCTGATGCGTTCGAAAAGGCGAGCACTTTCGGTTGCTGACATTCCTGGGAGCAAGGATTCGTCCTAAATTGCGAGGTCGTGGGATCCACGCTTATGGGACATAGAGTTACTTTAGGAAATGGCGTATATTAGCGATTTGGTATGCGCGTAATGCATATCGCAACGCGGCCGCTATTGTCCTCAGGTTCGCCTCTGACGTTCCGGCAGCTATGCGAGATAGCGACCTTGGCGTCGGGGTAGCTTCGATCCTGATCTTCTCAAGAGTTTAAACAAGTCCAAACTTGTTTGGTCCGATACAAGTGCCAATTCTAGCTGGATCGCAAAAGGAGACATCGCCATGCGACTGGCAGAATGCAGATGCGCTCGCTTAACCGTTGCCTGCGATGGGGAACCGATGCAGGTTTCAGTGTGCCACTGTCTGGAGTGCCAGCGTCGCACCGGAAGCGCATTCGGTGTCCAGGCTCGTTTCCCAAGAGCGAACGTGACAGTTGAGGGACCTTACAAAACCTTTGAACGGGTAGGAGAGGGCGGACTGACGGCAAAGTATCACTTTTGTCCTGACTGCGGGTCAACGGTTTTCTATGAGAACGAGGACGTGCCTGAGGCGTTCGCAATTCCGGTGGGTAGCTTCGCCGATCCCGGCTTCCCACCTCCTACACGATCAATATTCGAAAAGCGCAGGCATGAATGGGTAATCATCGCCGGGGATAGAATCGACCGTCGTCCCTGAACCACAACTTGTGGAGCAATCCATCCCTATATTCGCATTCTCTGATGCATGCGGTATCAATCCGCCGCCGCATGGCGGAGGCCCGGACCCCCGGCTCGAAAAGCTGCGGGCCTCCAATAACGCCAACTTCGCCAGGCTTTGCGACCCTGTTTGTTGCGTAGCTGCAACACTCTGACATTCTATCCGTTTCAGGCGCCTATCGACGGAACATCACTATGTAAGGGCTGTTCGTAAGGGATCGCTCTCCAGCGCTCCGAGGCCACGACATGGGAAATTCGCAGACTTCACGCATCGTCGATCTCGAAAATATTTCTCTCCACATCGTCGAGGAGGGGCCTCCCGATGGAGAGCCAGTCCTTCTGCTCCATGGTTTTCCCGAATATTGGTGGGCTTGGAGAAACCAGTCGTCAGTTCTTTCCGAGGCCGGGTTTCGGGTTGTGATGATCGACATGCGCGGCTATGGCCACAGCAGCGCACCGCCTGATGTTTCCGACTACCGCATCGCCAATCTCGTCGATGACGTGGAGAAACTTGCGTCACATCTCGGGTGGCAGAGTTTCAATATCATCGGCCACGACTGGGGCGGCATAGTTGCGTGGGCCGTCGCTTCCTTCCATCCAATGCGCGTGAAACGACTGGTCGTGCTCAATGCGCCCCATCTCGATGTTATGGCGGACGTGATGCGCAAGATGCCGTCGCAAATGATCCGTAGCGCTTATATCGCGTTCTTCCAGTTGCCGTCCCTTCCAGAAACGATCCTGCGAGCGGGGCGCTTCAAGTTGCTGTCCGACGCTCTGACGAAGACGGCACGGCCGGGCGTTTTTGCGGCTGACGAGCTGGAACTGTATCGGTTGCAGTGGCAGCGCGAGGGGCGCCTGAAGGCGATGCTGAATTACTACCGCGCCCTCGTAAGGGAACCCCGCCCGACGCTCGGCCGGATCGTTCCGCCGGTGCTCGTCTTGTGGGGTTGCAAGGATCGCGCCCTTGATTTCAGGCTCGCCAAGGAAAGCCTTGTCCAATGTGCCAACGGCCGGATGTGCGTCCATCGGAGCGCGACGCATTGGGTTCACCTCGAGGAGCCAGAGTGGACAAACGCCCACATCATTCGTTTTCTGAAAGAGGATCACGAGCTCGACCGACCCGAACCTGGCCTGTTCGAAGAAACCGCTTAGGGCGCAGCGCGACCTGGTGCAACCATTTCATGCGACGATGCGTTCGACCGTCGTGAATGGGAGAACAAGATGGGCAAGAAGCTTAACCGCGTTTACAACGCTTTGATCGAAGGTGCCGCTGATGGCCGTACCGGGGCCGGTCTCCACGACTTCGTGACCGAAAAGTGCCCCAAGACCTCGAGCAAGCGTCTCGTTAAGGCCTCACTTATGGCTTTGACTGATCCCGACGTTAGGGAGCGATATGTGCTCGAAGCGATCTATGATCTAGCGATCAAATACCGCCTCTCGTCGCTGGGTATCGAAGACGACACTCTCGAAGACGACGAGGACGATGGAAAAGCACCATCGGTATCAAACGAGCTGAAATCCAGGCTCCAAAATTCGGCCTCCGTTGCGGCGATTGCCGACGGCGTCGCCGAGGAACTGCCTGCGCGCGGCCAAGTCCACTAATCGGCACAGTCGCAGGATGGCGGTAGAAATCGAACGTAAATTCTTGGTCGTAAACGAGACCTGGCGATCCCGGAGCCTCAAGCGTCGCAGCATCTCGGACCACCTGATAGCGCGGTTCGAAAATGAGAACGGTAAGGCGCGTATCCGGATATGTGACGGCGCGGCGATGCTGACAATCAAAGGACCTCGTCGAGGTTACTCGCGCAACGAATTCCACGTTGACCTGAATGAGGCAGACGCTCAGTCGATGGTAGCAGAGTTTGCCTCGGAGCCTGCTCTGATGAAGACCAGACACGACATCGAACATGCTGGCCTTGTATGGCAAGTCGATGAATACAGCGGCGCCCTGGAAGGGCTTGTCACATGCGAAGTCGAGCTTCCATCCGAGGACTACCCCCTTGAGAAGCCACAGTGGGCAGGGAAGGAAATAACCGGCGACGTCCGCTATAGTTCAAGCACGCTCGCCGGAGAGCTTTCTATCCGAGACCACACTGCGGGAGATGCGTAGGGTAAAAACGTGAGCAAACATTGATGAGACTACACAAAGTTAGGTTTAGTCGCGAAGATCAATCGAACACTGGAAGGCGTGAATGCACCATAGGGAACCGGATGCATACTTAACGGTTGTCAGATGAGGTCGCCGCGTGCCAATCGGGCGTGACGGAGACGGTGAACGCAGCGGTTTTCCCGATTTCTCGCTGCGGGCAACGAAATGCCAGGCGAGCACCTTTACCTGTTCGCGGCGACCTTTCATGCCACGGAGGATGGCTATGATTGAGGCGCCGACCATTGGTTCCAGGCAGCTTGGACGCAACGATGAGGCAGAAGAGGTTGCCGACTACGCTGTCCAGTTACTTGTGGAGGAGGTCCACTTGGTCGGATGGCAGCGGGAGGAGTTCTTGGCTGCCATCATCGAGTCTGCAAGTGCACGTCTGTCGGCGATCGCTGTAGGAAACGAGCCAGAGCTACCCCGACCCGCCAACGATTGGCCTTCCGAACCAAGCACGTGACCTTTTGTGGCCCAGCACAAGCGACGCAATCACCGAAACATCCTGGCACCTAAGTTATCCGCTGCGAAATTAAGTTCACGGAATGTCTTCCTGACGATCCCGTCCGAGCTGATCATGCCGTTCACTGGATATCTCGCCAGCGGATCAGAGGTTCGTATGGGGTCAAGAGCGCGCGATTGAACACAATCGTTTGCCGCTCGCGCCTCATCGGAAAAGCCAATGACCGAATGACTTTAATGACTGTGCGCAGGCGCGGGACATCCTAGGAAAGGAATGTGGCAAACTATTGCATCTCCGCCAGGATAGGATGTTTGTTTCACGGTCAGGGTTCAAATTAGCATAGTGTCCTGATCCCATGGAACATTCATCGCGTAGAAACGTCGTGATGTTTTTATCCGCTACAGGGGAACTATGAGCATGAAGTCTCTTGCCGTTGCAACCGCGACCTTGATCGGTCTTTCCTTCCCGGCCTATGCTGAGGCCGTTAAAATCGGCAGCAAAAACTTCACTGAACAGTTCGTTGTTGCCGAGATCTACGCCCAGGCGCTGGAAAAGGCCGGCGTGGAAGTCGAGCGCCGGCTCAACCTCGGTGCCACGCTCGTCGCCCATACCGCGCTCACGAACGGCGAAATCGACCTCTATCCCGAATATACCGGCACCGCGCTCGCGGCCGTTGTGAAGGGCGACCTGTCGGGCAGCGCTGACAAGATCTATGGCGAGGTCAAGGGATATTACGAGAAGAACCTGAAGTTAACGCTTCTCGAGCCGACCAAGATCAACAATGGCTATGCGATCATTACCCTTCCGGAAACGGCCGAAAAGTTCAAGCTGAAGACGCTGACCGATCTCGGCCCGGTCTCCAAGGATCTGACCTTCGGCGCGGAAGCCGGTTTCGGCGAGCGCAAGGACGGCCTGCCGGGCCTGAAGCAGGTCTACGGCATCGAGTTCAAGGAATTCAAGATCTTTGCAAAGCTCGGCATCCGCTACAGCGCGCTGACAGCCAAGGATCTCGACGTCTCCTACGGTTTCGCGACGGACTGGCAGATTTCCGAGAACAAGCTCGTCGTTCTTGCCGACGACAAGAACCTGTTCCCGCCCTACTATCTGGTGCCGGTCGTCAGCCAGGACACGCTTGCCAAGAACCCGAAGATCGCCGAGGTCCTGAACAAGATCAGCCCGCTTCTCAACAACGAGAACATGCGCGAGCTGAACGCCAAGGTCGATCGCGACAAGGAAGAACCGGCTGACGTCGCCGAAGAATTCCTGAAGGCGCAGGGCATCTGAAAGCTCTTGATATAATGGCGCAACGCGCAATTTGACGTGACGATGCGGCGGGCCTTCGCCCTGCCGCATCGACTGCTTTCATGGTTCTGATCGCCGTAGAGAAAGTTTACAATCGTTGAAGTGGGCTCCCAGACATATTCCCGAGATCGCGCTCGCCGTCTGGCAGCATCTGGTCCTGTCGATCTCCGCGGTTCTGATCGGCCTGGTCATCGCGCTCGTCATCGGTATCTTCTGCGCGCGCCGTCAGAGGCTCTATGCCGTCGCATTGACCATCGCCAACGTCATTTTCGTCATCCCGAGCCTTGCGCTCTTTGCGCTGCTCATTCCGCTGGTCGGGCTCGGCATGAAGCCGGCACTGATCGGCTTGTCGTCCTATTGTCTGCTGATCCTGCTGCGCAACATTGTCACCGGCTTGCGCGGAGTGCCTGCCGACGTGCTCGATGCAGCAGACGGCATGGGATATGGGCGATGGCAGAGACTGTTCCGCATCGAACTGCCGCTCGCCGCGCCACTGATCCTTTCGGGTGCCCGCATCGCGCTCGTGACGACGATCGGTATTGCCACGGTCGCGGCCTTCATCGATGGCGGCGGGCTCGGCACGATCATCCTCATCGGCATCGACCAGGAATATCCGGAAAAAATCCTGGTTGGCGGTATTCTGACGGCGCTGCTGGCGATCTCCTTCGATCTCATCCTGACCCGGGCCGAACGGCTGCTGGTCCGGTGGCAGTGAGGGGATCGTCATGCTGAACAACGCCGTTTCCTGGGTCGCCAACAATCCCGACGTTTTCATGCGCGCGCTCGGCCAGCATCTGGTCATGTCCGGCGTGTCGCTGGCGATCGCGCTTGCCATTGCGCTGCCTCTGTCGGTGGCGATCGTCAATTACGGCCGTTTCGCCTTCGGCGTCATTAATACGATCAATGGTCTGCGCACTATTCCGAGCCTTGCGATTCTTGCCATCATGATGCCGCTGCTCGGTATCGGCCTGATGCCGTCGATCATGGCGCTGACCGTGCTTGCCCTGCCGCCGATCCTGCTCAACGCCTATGTCGGCCTGAGGGATGTCGATCCAGACGCCGTGGAGGCGGCAATCGGCATGGGCATGAGCCGAAGCCAGATGTTGTGGAAGATCCGCATTCCGCTCGCCGCGCCCGCGATGTTTGCCGGGGCGCGCACCGCCGCAGTGCAGGTTCTGGCCGGTGCGACGCTTGCACCGTTCATCGGCGGCGGGGGCCTGGGAGATTTCATCGCCGGCGGGATCAGCATGATGGACATGTCGCGTCTCCTCGTTGGCGCGGTACCGATCGCCATTCTCGCGCTCGGCACGGAATTCATCCTCGGCTTTACCGAGAAGAGGCTTTTTGCAGAAAGAACGACCGCATGATCCGCATGGAGAACGTCACCAAGCGTTATGTCGAGGGAGCGACACCGTCCGTCGACAATCTGACGTTGGAAGTCCCGGAAGGATCGACCGTCGCGCTGATCGGCCCGTCCGGCTGCGGCAAGACCACGACGATGCGGATGATCAACCGCCTGATCGAAACGACCGAGGGGCGCATCTTCGTCAACGGCGAGGACGTGACCCGCGCCGATCCGGTGCAGTTGCGCCGTCACATCGGTTACGTGATCCAGAATGTCGGCCTCTTTCCGCACATGACAATTGCCGACAACATCGCAGCTGTGCCGAACCTGCTCGGCTGGGACCAGCCGCGCATCGAAAAGCGCACGGCGGAACTGCTCGATCTCGTGGGCCTCGATCCGGGCGAAATGCTGACACGTTATCCGCGCCAGCTTTCCGGTGGGCAGAGGCAGCGCATCGGCGTTGCCCGCGCGCTTGCGGCAGATCCGGCGGTACTCCTGATGGACGAACCTTTCGGCGCGATCGATCCGATCGCCCGCGCACGCCTGCAGGACGAGTTCCGCCAGATCCTCAGCCGGGTGCGCAAGACGGTGGTCCTCGTCACCCATGATCTCGACGAAGCGATCCGGCTGGGTGATCGCATCGCCATCATGCGGGAAGGCCGGATCGTGCAATATGATACGCCAGACGCTATTCTTTCGCGGCCTGCGGACGATTTCGTTTCCAATTTCGTCGGCGTCGACCGGGCCATCAAACGGCTCAGCCTGTTTTCTGTGGCCGATGCCGCCCGTTCCGGGCCGCGGGCTGATGCCAGGTCCGGCGTCGCGGCATCGCTCAACCTGCGCGATGCATTGTCGCTGATGGTAGCGGGCAATACCGACGTGCTGGCCGTCACCGGCGAAGACGGGGCCGTGACCGGTCACCTGACGCGCGAAGCGATCTTCTCGATCTGACCGGAGAAAGCCGATGTCTCTTTCCTATCGTTCTTCCGAAGTGCCTGCGGTGCTGATCGAGCCCACTCGCCGGCGCATCCGGCTCAAGGTAGGCGAGAGAGTGATCGCAGATACGACCGGGGCGCTCGTGATCTACGAACACGGCGGGCACCCGGTCTATTTCCTGCCGAAGCAGGATTTCGTCGCCGGTGTCCTGTCACCTGCTGGCAGAAGCGAGGCCTCACCGCTTCTTGGCGAGAAGCAGCTGTTCGATCTCGCAGGTGTCGGGACGTCCAAGGCATGGTCCTTCGATGGCTCCGCCATCGGGTGCAAGGAACTTGCCGATTTCGTCACGGTGGAATGGTCGGCCGTGCGCTGGTTCGAGGAAGACGAGGAAATCTTCCGGCACGCCCGCAACGTCTACAAGCGCATCGATACGATCCGCAGTTCGCGTCTGGTCGAGGTCTTCGTCGATGGGCAGCTCGTCGCGCGCAGTACCCGCGCCGTCTTCCTGTTCGAGACCGGCCTCATGCCCCGTTACTATTTCCCTGGCGAGGACATCATCGCCGGTCGGCTCGTCGGGAGCGAGCTGACGACCTACTGCCCCTACAAGGGCACTGCCTCCTATTTCCATTTTGAGCTCGAAGGAAAACGGCACGACAACATCGTATGGACATACCCGGAGCCGCTCGACGAGAGCATCAAGGTTGGCGGGCTGATCTCCTTCTACGATGAAATGGCCGATGAAGTCCGCGTCAGTATCGAGGCCGCGTCCTGATGCTGCTCGGCTATTCGCTCACGCCCTTCGGCCATCATCCGGATGCCTGGCGGCAGGCACAGGACGGAAGCCTTCTCGGTTTCGACGCGTTGCTGGAGCAGGTCTCGGTTGCCGAGGCCGCAGGCTTCGATTTTGTCCTGCTCAACGACCGGCTGGGTATCCGCCCGACCGACAATCTTTCCCCGGTTGCGGTACCCTTCGAGCCGACCCTGCTCGCATCGGCGCTTGTCACCAGAGCCGGCGGTATCGGCATCCTGGCCGCCGCGTCCACCGCCCAGCACGAGCCCTACAATCTCGCCCGCCGTTTTGCATCGCTGGACCTGATCAGCGAGGGGCGCTCCGGATGGCTGGCCCTGAACGGCGGCACGGATCCGGCTCGCGAACACGAGTACCTGGATGTCGTCACGGCGCTCTGGGACAGTTTCGAGGACGATGCCTTTCTTTACGACAAGGCTTCGGGCCGTTTCTTCGATCCGGGAAAGATGCATGTCGTACATCACAAGGGCGCTCATCTGTCCGTGCGAGGCCCGCTCAACGTCAACCGCTCGCCCCAGGGACGGCCGGTTCTGGCGCAAATTGTGAGCGAGGGCGACGGCCCGCTCGCGGTTCAGACCGGCGAGCTTTTCCTTCTGCACGCGAAATCCCCAGAGGGTCTGATCGAGATCGCAAGAAAAGCGACAAGGGAGATCGAGGCTGCGGGCAAGGGGAAAGGCGAGATCAAGCTGCTTGCCAATCTCGTGCCGGTCGTCGCGACAAGCAAGAACGCGGCCAATGAAGCGAGTGCGACGTTGAAGTTGACTGAACAGAGCGGGGCGGCACAACCGCTTTCCGCCCTGCCGATCGTTGGAACGGCCTCGGTCGTCGCGGATCGATTGCAGGAGCTTTCCTCCGCTGCATCGCTCGACGGGTTCACGATCCTGCCGCCGACACTCGAGATGGGGCAGCGCTTTCTTGCGGAAGTCGTGCCCGAACTCCGGCGACGCGGCGTGGTCGATGCAAAGTTTGCAGGAACTCTGCGCGACCGGCTCGGCCTTCGCCGGCCCGTGCATCCGGCGTCCCGCCACCCGGAGGTGTCCCGATGAGCCAACGTCACATGAAGCTCGGTGCCTTTCTGATGGCGGGTGGCCACCATATCGCCGCCTGGCGTCACCCGGACGCGCATGCGCAGGCGGGCAGCGATATCGACCATTTCATAGAGCTCGCCCGGATCGCCGAACGTGGCAAGTTCGACATGATCTTCATCGAGGATGCGGCGGCCATTCGCGAGCGCAATCCGGATCTGGCGAGCCAAGCCGCCCGATCGACGGCCTTCGAGCCGCTGAGCCTGCTTGCGGCGATTGCCGTCAACACATCCCATGTCGGGCTCGTGGCCACCGCATCGACCAGCTACACCGAACCCTATGGCCTTGCCCGCAGCTTTGCGGCGCTGGACAGCCTGAGCGGCGGCCGGGCCGGCTGGAACCTCGTCACTTCGGCAAGCGAACTGGAGGCGGAGAATTTCGCATCGAGCGGCCTTCGTCCGCATTCCGAGCGCTACGAACGCGCCGAGGAATTTGCCGATGCGGCGCTGGCCCTGTGGGACGGCGTGGGGGAGAATGCCTATCTTCCGGCCGGGGCTGAGACCTTCGCCGATCGCTTGAAGCTCCATCCGGTGCATCGACATGGCAAGCATTTTGCGGTCGACGGCATTCTGGAAAGCCGGCCTTCACCGCAGGGGCGGCCGATCATGGTCCAGGCCGGTGCATCGGACGTCGGCAAGGAGCTGGCCGCGCGCACCGCCGATGTCGTCTTTGCCGCTTCGCAGACCAAGGCGGAGGCCCAGGCCTATTACGGTGACGTAAAGACGAGGCTTAGAAAATACGGTCGCGGCCCCGATGACCTCAAGGTCATGCCCGGAATTTCGCCGATCGTCGGCGCGACAGAGGAAGAGGCCAAGGCCAAGTACCGCGCCCTGCAGGAACTCATCCCCGATGCGGTCGGCGTGGCACTTCTGGCAAGCTATCTGAGCATTCAGGATCTTTCGGCCTATCCGCTCGACGGTCCATTGCCGGAAATGCCTCCGACCAACCTGATCCAAAGCCGGCAGCAGCTGATCGTCGACCTCGGCAAACGCGAAGGTCTGTCGATCCGTGAGCTGGCGCGGCATTTCGCCGGCGCACGAGGACATTGGCAGGTGGCCGGCACGCCGAGCCAGATCGCCGACGCCATGGAAGAACGCTTCCTCGACGGCGCGGCCGACGGTTTCAACGTCATGGCGCCGCTCTTTCCGTCCGGCCTCGAGGACTTCGTCACGCTGGTCGTGCCGGAACTCAGACGCCGTGGGCTTTTCCGAACCGAATACGAAGGCCGCACGCTCAGGGAAAATCTCGGCGTCGCACCGACCGCCAACCGATGAAGTGAGACAAGAATGGATCCGATTTACATCGATTATCTGAATGCCTTCGATATCGACGCGCTCGATCTCAGAAACGACGAGATCCTGAAGGCGATCGAGACGTCGCTGGGCGCTCAGGGCAAAGGCGAGACGGTGATCGAGCCGCGCGTGCATCTCGAACCCGATGCAAGCTTCCGCGGTCATTTCAACGTGCTGCGCGGCTATGTGGCGCCTCTGGGCTTCGCGGGAATCAAGATCGTCGGAGACTACGTGGACAACTACAAGCTCGGCTATCCGTCGGAGTTCGGGGTGCTCAACCTCTTCGATCCGCGCACCGGCGTGCCGAAGGCCATTCTGGATGCCACCGTCATCACCGACATGCGCACCGGTGCGGTCACCGCGATGGGCGCAAAACATCTCGCCCGCAAGGGCTCGAAAGTGCTCGGCCATATCGGCGCACGGGGCACCGCCTACTGGAACGTGCGCCTGCTCGACCACTTCTTCGACTTCGACGAGATCCGCGTTCATTCGCGCCGCTCGGAGAGCCGGGATGCCTTTGGTGCCAAGCTTGAGAAGGACCTCGGCAAGAAGATCACGGTGACCGATAACTGGAAGGATTGCGTCGAAGGTGCCGACATCGTCGTCGAGGCATCGCGGCTCGATGCGCCGGAGCCGATGCTGAAGACGGAGTGGATCAAGAAGGGTGCCTTCGTCGTGCCATATGGCACGATGAGCGCGGTCGAGATGTCGTTGACCGACATCATGGACAAGCTGGTGGTGGACGACTGGGGGCAGTGCAAGGGCGGCAAGCTGGGTTCGCTGCGCGCCCATGTGGAGGCCGGAAAGCTGTCCGAGCAGACCCTTCATGCGGAACTCGGCCAGATCGTCGCCGGCCTGAAACCCGGTCGCCAGAGCGACGACGAGACCATTCTTCTGTGGCATCGCGGACTGTCGCTGAGCGACATCGCGCTCGGCTCGGCACTTCTGGAAAAGGCCAAGGGCGCCAATATCGGTCAGAGACTGCGTTTCGCATGACGACCATCCGGCTGGCGGGATCCGGTGTCTCGATTGCGGATATCGCCGCCATCGCCAGGCAGCATGCGCAGGTCTCTGCCGACGAGCGGGTGATTGCCCGGCTCGTGGAGGCGCGGCTCGTTCTCGAAAGCGCGGCCGCCTCCGGCCAGCCGATCTACGGCATGAACACCGGCCTGGGTGCCAACCTGAAGACTGCCGTCACCGAGGATTTCGCCGCCTTCCAGCTCCAACTGATCCGGGGCAGGGGCATGGCGGTCGGGGAACCGCTTTCCCGCGACGAGACCCGCGCGGTCGTCGCGACACGCCTTGCCATGCTGGCCGTCGGCGGATCGGGCATATCGCCCGGCGTGTTCGAGGCACTGGTCGCTCTGCTGAATGCCGGCGTGCACCCGGTGATGCGCTCGGTCGGATCGATCGGGGCCGGCGACCTCGTTCTCCTGTCGGCCCTGGCCCGCGCGCTGGTTGGAGAGGGGGAGGCGGAATATCGGGGCGATATCGTTGCTGCCTCCGAGGCACTGGGCCGTGCAGGCTTGGCCCCTGCAACACTCCAGCCGAAGGACGGAATTGCCCTTCTCAACGCCTCGGCGGTATCGGTGGGCGAAGGCGCTCTGGTCCTGCACGACCTACGGCGTCTCCTTGGGTGGCAGAGGGGAGCGGCAGCGCTCAGCTTCGAAGGTCTGGCAGGCAATCCGGCAATCCTCGCTCCGGCCATCCAGACGGCGCGGCCGGCACCCGGCCAGATCGACGAGGCCCGCGCGCTGGAAGAGGCTCTGCGCGGTTCGTCGCTCTTCGATGGCGGCGCATCGATCCAGGACCCGTTGAGCCTGCGCTGCATCGCACCGATCCACGGGGCGCTTGCCGACACGCTCGGACGGGCCGAGCAAGCGGTCGAACTCGAGCTCAACTCTGCGGCGGACAATCCGCTGGTGATCATTGACGAGGGCCGCGTGCTCTCGACGGGCAACTTCCACACGCCGGAGCTTTCGCTTGCCTTCGAGACCCTCGGACTGGCGGTAGCGCAAGCGGCGTCGGCATCCGCCGCGCGGTTCATCCAGCTGACCGGTTCCGGTCGTAATGGTCTGCCGCGTTATCTTTCGCCAGCCGGCGGACCTTCTGCCGGCTTCGTGCCGATGCAGAAGACGGTAACGGCCTTGATGGCTTCGATCCGTCACAAGGCAAACCCGGTCATGCTGGATTTTCTCGCCGTCTCCGAAGGCGTCGAGGATCACGCGACACAATCACTTCTCACCGTCCGCAAGCTCGGCGAGATGCTGACCTCCTGGCGGCTGCTGATCGCCTGCGAAATGGTGGCGGCGGCTCAGGCCGTTGATCTGCGGAAGGGGCACCGCTGCGGGGCGGGCACGCGCAGAACCTATGAGATGATCCGAAGCACTGTGCCTGCCTTGCAGGAAGATCGCTCGCTCGGTGAGGATGTCTCGGCCCTCGCAAATCATCTACTGAGTAGCGGTTCGTCGGGGGCGTCCGGCAATTACCGTTGAACATCGTTGAGACGGCTGCTGACGCTGACCGTAAAGCCAATCTTTGAAGGAAGAAAGTAGCATGGGCGAAGTTGAGCAATTGTGGCAATGGCGCCAGAAGATAACCGACCTTTATCATGAAGTGCGTGCCCATGCGGACGCCCGCGAGGCGTGGCGGATCTGGTGCGACACGCGCGCTAAGCTGTTTCGCACCCATCCTCAATCACCTATCGAACTGGAGGATCGCGAGAACTATGCAGAACCGCCAATGTTTGCGTATGATCCTGCATTTCGAATTACGACACGGCTGGCTTCAGTGAAGCCCGAACGTCTCACCATCGCAACCGGTGCGGATGGCGAGGTGTCCATGAGAGCGTTCGCCCGCACTGAGGGGCTTGAGGGGCGTTTGGGAGGCGAGCTGACCCTCTACTGGATCGAGGGGTACGGCGGTGGCGTTTTCTTACCCTTTACCGATGCTACCTCGGGGACAGAGACTTATGGTGGGGGCCGATATCTTCTCGATACGATAAAGGGGGCGGATCTTGGAAACATCCAGCCCGACGGATCGCTGACGCTGGATTTCAATTTCTCCTACTTTCCGTCCTGCGCCTACTCTTCACGATATGTGTGCCCATTAGCGCCTTCGGGTAATCGGCTGACTAGAGAAGTGCGCGCCGGGGAACGGCATCTACCCAAGCTACGGTAATCTGGGCGCCTTGCCGGATTAAAGGGCGTGACCAATGTAATTGATGATTATGATACCCTCGATTTGGCGCCGGTGCATGTCGGCTCCCGAAAGAGCGGAATTGGCCTTAGCTTTGCCTGTCGTGGGTAACGGAAGGGCGACTCCCATCAAGCGCTAACCAGAGCGAAATCGCTGTTATTGTCGCAAGAAATCCTCTCACCTATTAACGGACAAAGTGGCGAGTAGTCTCCTCGCAAGGCTCCATTCGAGCAGATCAGTCCATGCGGTTTGTCCGGCGGCCTGAATTTCTGGAAGCTTCGCCGAACGCGGCCGCAATCTTTATCATGAACGCTTTGCTGAAACGGCCGAAAACCCTTTATTCTGGCTCGATATACCGAGTACGCTCAGCCACATCGTAATTGTATTCATCTACCATAACCCAACAGCGCTTCAGATCGCCCAGGCCGGCTTGACGTGCCTCCGTATCAGGAGTTTCCAGGGCGGCGCGGTCCGTCTGTGGCGGTTGCGTTGTCACTACGAGAAGAGCCTGGTGAGTAGGGCCTTACTTGGCACTTCGAACGGCAACGACGACGCAGGTCGGGCGGGACTTTCGTCCTTCGGTCTCGCCACGCTCATCCTGCCAGTTCCAAAGATGGATAACTGATTATCTGGCCGGGAAGGAACTCACGGCTCGTCTCCGTAGCCCTCACCACGCGCCAATCGATCTATTTCGGCGCCAGACATCTCTCTATGATCATCTGGCATGTCTGATGCACGATGTGGAATGCGGGGGTCGCTTCCGGTGCGCATTCGCTCATAATGCTCATAGCTCATCAACACGAAGCGGGGTTTTCTGTGTTTGGCTAGAACCACCGGCTCGCGGCTTGCCGCATCTGTGATATCGCCGACCTACTTATTAAGATCACCCGTCGTATAATGGCGCATAGACAATCTCCGAACTGAATATCCAGAATATCAGGATTCTCCAGATTTCAAAATATTGTGCGCCGGCGACTGGCGGTAGAGTGTGTTAATCTGCTGTTCCCAGGCGAACAGCCGCCCATCGCCCGAATATCGGCGGTAAAGCCGGCATATCCCTGTTAGAATACCGGAGACCGTCAGTTCCGGCCCCCATTGTGGCAGGAACTTTGCGTCGGCATTACGCTGCCCGTCGCACAGGACGATCAGAAGCTCCTGGAAGGACACATGCTGTATCGAGGGCAAAGAAAGACAAGAGAGCCGTCAGCGATTGCGCGTCCTTCGCAAGGCTGCGGCTGGCAGCCGTCGATTGCTCTACCATTGCGGCATTCTGCTGCGTGCCCTGATCGATCGAGTTCACTGCGTTATTTACCTCGTTGAGCCCGATTGCCTGCTCTCGCGACCATTCTGCGATGGCGCTGACATTGCGGCTGATGTCCTGCACGCCCCCGACGATCTTGCGCAGGGCAGCAGAAATCAAGCCGACACGTCTTGTCTGGCTACCAGACAATGTCTCGACCGTCGTATGCGACGAAGCCGCCGCTGCGCTCGGCTGGAAGGTCGTTTAACGTCTGCAGAATGTTCGTCGCGGCAAGTTCGGGCGAAACAGTTTTGTGGCCCTTAGAATAAGGCGCTGAAAGGGAAGTTTCCACCGTTCCCGGATGAACGGCTGCCAGGACAGCGCCGGGGTTCGTCCTACGCAACTCAATAGACGCAGTTCTGACTATTTGATTGAGTGCGGCCTTCGACGCCCGGTATGATATCCAGCCGCCAAGGCGGTTGTCCCCGATCGACCCAACTCTGGCGGAAAGAAAGGCTGCAATCGAGCGGTTGCCGCGCTGCAGGAGAGGCAGGAAATGCTTTGCGACCAGTGCAGGCCCGATGGCATTCACGCGGAACTGCGCGAGCATGATATCCGGATTTATCTGCTTCAAAGCCTTTTCAGGGGCACTACCGTCAACCGTCAGTATCCCGGTCGCGCATAGCAGAAGGTGGATCGGTTTTTCCTCAAGACGCCGCGCATGAAACGCGATGCTCTCCTCGTCGATGATGTCGAGACCATCGCGGCTTCGGGAAAGCGGCACGATTTCGCCACAGGACGGGTCCTGCCGCAGGATTTCGGTGAAAGCAGTCCCAATACCGCCGCTCGTGCCGATTACCAGGGCACGATAGCCGGCACGGAGGGAGGACATAAGAATTGTGGGTTCACTTGGCTTCACGACGTTGCCGGCTCCTACATCCACTTTTGGCTCATCGAACAGATGAGGCTGTCTGAACCATGCGTTTTCAGGCACCCTGTTGTTTACCGATGACGCGCCGATTTGGATTGAAGCCTGATACCGACATGGTTGCTTGGTGCTCGACAGATACGCCGTAACGCTCACTTTCTAGCACCCGAACTTCCTTTCGAGCCAGGTGATGGCCTTCAACGTGGGACGCTGCAGCCATTTGCTGTCCTGCG
The DNA here is from genome assembly GCF_050847465.1 of Endobacterium panacihumi. Classification (NCBI taxonomy): domain Bacteria; kingdom Pseudomonadati; phylum Pseudomonadota; class Alphaproteobacteria; order Hyphomicrobiales; family Rhizobiaceae; genus Endobacterium; species Endobacterium panacihumi. The sequence goes on from NZ_JBOZRA010000003.1 coordinate 431,131, forward strand.
CAAGGATGATCAAACCGAACGGCACCATCCAAAAGCCGAGGATCGGCAAAAAACCGACCAAGCCTAACAAGACGAACAGGATGCCCGCGATCAGGCGGACCCATCGCAAATCCGGCTTTCGCATCCAACGGATCAAGCGCCCGATGGGCCGCGGTATCTTGTCGGCATATTTCTCGACAATCGCATCAAGCTTCCCGGCATCCGTCTCGCGCGCTTCTTCGCCTCCGTTATCGGAGGTTTCGAGCATGTCTGGAGTGTATCGATTTCCTGGGCTGTCGAGACCCTGTCTCCGGTCGGATGGGCTCGACCGCCGCCCTTCATTCACTGCGTCAGCGATCGCAGCCACCAGAGGCAGATCGGAGAGCTTCTCGATCGCCACCGAGAGTTTCGGCTGCCAGTTGGGATAGCTATTGCTTGTGCCCGGCACGTTCGTCGGCTGTTTCTCGTCGGTCAGGTCCGCAAGACGAACAGCCACCAGCATGCTCGGTGTCCCGGCCACGAAACGATGCGCCCGGATAGTCAGGTCGTGCTGGGCCGGGTCTTCAGGGGCCGTGGCCAGATTGCCGGCGTCCGTAGCGCCGATCGCCTGAACCAGTTGCTGCCGCTCCTGCCTGCGCGCAGCCTCATGCTGTCCTGTCAGGTCCGGCGAGACGATGCCATGCTCGGCCCGCAGGGCAATATCGGCACCGCGCCACCACCCCGCCAGCGTCTGGTGGTCATGGGTCGAGATACAGGCGAGTGCGAGAGCTGGATAGTCGGTGGCGGATTTGAAACCGTTGTCATCGTGCTCGTAAGAAAGAATGCGATAGGACAGAATTTTCGCTGCCGCCAGATCGTCCTGGAGACCATCGGGCAGCAATCCCAGATCTTCGCCGATGACAAGACAGCGATATTTTTTAGACGTATCTGCGAGAACGCCCATCAAGTCCTCTCGCGGATAGCGGACATAGGCACCGTCGGATGGCGTCCTTTCGACAGGGACGAGGAACAGCCGGCGCAACGCCGCCGCATGGTCGATCCGGATTGCGCCTGCATATTGCATCGCTGCTGTGACCATCCGCTGAAACGGCGGATTTTCGCCAGATGCGATTAGCCCCGGCTGAAAGCCCGCGAGATGCCAATCCTGCCCATTCGGAGCAAACGGATCAGGCGGGCTGCCAATCGTCGCATCCGTAAGGTAGATATCGCGCTCACTCCATGTGGCCGATCCGTCGAGCGCCTCGCCAACAGCGAGATCGAGATAAAGCCCGATCCGTAAACCGGCGGCGCGCGCGTGGTTGGCTGCCTCCTGAAGCTGGCGATGGGTGATCCATTGCAGCCACAGATGAAATCGAACCTCGTCGTCATGCTTTGAAGCGAAGGAAACGGTTTCCGGAGAGATCGGATCCTGAAATGCTTTCGGCCATGTATGCCAGCCTGCCGAATACCCGCTATCCACCATATGCGCCGACAAGGCTTCGAATAGTGCATGACGTCGAAGAGGCTCGCCACCGTCATCAATGAAGGATCGGAATTCGGCCAGATGCATATCGCCGCTGTCTTCGCACGCTGAGCGCATCCATATTGAACGCAAGGCCGCAAGCTTTGCGGATGCAACGGCCTCGTATGCGACCAGATCGGTGTCGCGCAGGGAAGCAACCGCCTGATGCTGGTCCGCATCCGGCTGGAAGAACGGCAGCCTGTCGACCGCAATGTAAAGTGGGTTGAGAAACAGCCGGCTGGAAGGCTCGTACGGACTGCAACGTCCTGCATCGGCAAGAAAAGGTGCGTGCAGCGGGTTCAACCCGATAAAGTCACCGCCGAGCGATGCCACCAGGTCGATCATGACCCGCAGGTCTTCGAAGTCGCCGATACCCCAGTTCCTCTCCGACCGCAGCTCATAAAGCTGGAGACTTACGCCCCACACACGCTCGCTGGACAGGAAGTCCGGAACGAAGCACGTGCTCGCCGTCTGCCGGGCTGATGGTCGCCCGTCTTCAGCTTCCGGCTTTGATGTGATCTCGGCGGACATGTCCACATTCAAGGCACGCAGAAGTTTCGCCACGGTCTCCTGCGAGATTTTCACCTCCGAACCATCTGGCAAGGGGCGCAGCGGATCTATCCCGTGCTCGTCGGCCAGTTGGTCCAAGACGGCCCGGTCAAGAACCGGCGAGGATGGGTCTGGCACTTTGTCCGTCTGCGTCATGGCGATGGCCCAATCGTTTCGTCATCCTAACGGTCGTCCGAGCCTTTCGTTTCCTGTGCGAACGGTGAAACGGACCAAGGTGTCGGTCCGCCCCGCCTTTTCCGCCCCGGCCCGTTACAGCGCATCGTTCTGAACCCAGACACTGACGCTGCCGCCATTTGTCGGGAACGTCGCCTTGCCATTGTCACCGACCATGACCTGAGCCTGATGATGGCCAAGAACATCGACATATGTCTTGCCGACGTGCTCCTTGCCAAGATCCGCAAGTTTCTCGCCGCCTTCGCCATTCGACATCACGACCACGCAGCCGGGCGCGTCCTTGGTGCCGTGGCGAATGAAGCCGACGCAATGCGGATCGTCGAATAGATCGGTCTGCGGCCCGTTGGCGAAGCGCTTCCTGGCGTCGATGAGCGCCGGCAGGCATCCGATGGTCGGCATATCCACCGAGCGATGTTCACCGTCCTTGTCGTCCGTGTAGCTTGCGCCATAGAGGTCGGGGTAGAAAACACATGGGACGCCCTGTTCGCGCAAAAGGATCAGCGCATAGGCAAGTGGCTTGAACCAGGGATCGACGGCTGCTTCGAGTGATTGAAGCGGCTGCGTGTCGTGATTGTCGACGATCGTCACGGCATGGTCGGGATGTACCGAAACAAGCGAGCCGTCGAAGATTGTCCGCATGTCGAAATCGCCGCCAGCTTTCGACGCCTCATGGAAGCGATGATGGAGCGCTACATCAAACACCGTCAGCTGATGGTCGACCAGATCGAGATAGCTCTTCAGCGTTCCCATGTCGGGGTGCCAGTATTCTGCGACGACGAAGAGATCTTCCTTCACCGACTGGCGCATATGCTCGACCCAGTCGCGTAAAAACCAGGCAGGTATGTGCTTGGCGGCGTCAAGGCGGAAACCATCAACGCGGACCTGTTCCGAGAGCCAGCGGCCCCAGTATTTCAGCTCCTCGTAGACAGCCCTGTTACGAAACTCGACATCGGCGCCCATGAGGTAATCGAAATTGCCGAGTTCGTCATCGACCTCCTCGTTCCATTCGCCTTCGCCATATTCGTTGACCAGCCTGAACACGCCGTTTTCGTCGGGGTTCTCGATGACGTCGACACCGCTGAAGCATTTCTGGTCCCAGATGAATTTCGAGTGCGTGCCGCCACGACCGGGGAAGGTAAAGCGGGTATAGGCGAGAGCCTCGAATGCCTCGTCTTCGATCTGGTTTCGGTCGTCGGCATTGACCCGGCGAACGTGGACCGTTTCTTTTTCGTCCGCCCCCATCTTGTGATTGAATACCACATCGTGGATTGTGCCGATCCCGTTCTCATTCAGCACTCGGCAGGCATGTTCGAGCGCGGCCTTGTCACCATACTTTGTCGCGACGGAGCCCCTCTGTTCGAATTCGCCGAGGTCAAACAGATCGTAGGTGTCGTATCCAACGGAAAACCCACCGGCGGCCCCTTTGTAGGACGGAGGCAACCAGACATCCGTGATACCCATGGCCGCCAGGCTTTCCGCCTTTTCCGCCACCTCCTTCCACAACCCGCCTCCGTCTTGCGTATACCAGTGGAAGAATTGAAACAAAGTACGTTGAGACATCGGGAACCTCGTTGATATGGCGCCACTAAACGACCGTAACGACGTTTGGTTTCGCGATAGCAGTCGACAGAATTGCTTTTTTTCAGCCTCGCACCTGTCACGCAGACTTAGTGGTCAGCCAGCATTGGCTTGGGTCCGTCAGCGGAATATTCGCCGATGTGTTTCGGCCCTATGTTTGATCCCGCCATGTGCGCCGACCGTTGACCCCAACCGCATCGAAAAAACCGTAATTAATCAGTCTATTGATCTACCCAACACAGGCTCATTGTTCTGCACCGAGAGGGGAGATCCACTATGCTTGATCACAATTAGGAAGTTCGTAGCGTGCATGTGGAAGGTCTGTTGTTCAAGAGCGCGGTAGCTCGCCCGAAGGCATCCTTTGGTCCGTTAGGCGCCGCGGTTTGCGTGCGATCTGCGCAAGCGCGGATGGCCCCTACGAAAATCTGACCTATGTGACGCGTGTAGACAAACGGAGAGAGGACATCTCATGAAAAAGACCGTAACGACCTTGCTCGCCATGACATTCGTTGCCGCCGCATTGGCGTCCTGTGGCAACACCATCCGCGGCATGGGGCAGGACACGGCAAACACCGTCGATGCCACCCAGAACGCTGGCAAGCGTGTAGATCGGGCGGCGCGATATTAACCGTCAGACGTAACTTGACATCCAGAGGCCGGACGAGAGATCGCACCGGCCTCGATTATCGAGGATGTCAAAACTTTCCCCTTCTGCGTGAAACAATGCAGGAACATCTACAGATCATGCCGGTTGTGGTGAAGGAGGAAACAGTCATGAACCGCACACCGCACAACACCCATGATCTTGCATATTATCTCGGCCTGAACGCAGCGCTTTCCGCTCTGATATTCATTTGTTTGATCCTGGCCGGCGTAATCTAGGAACATCCGGAAGGCTGTTGCATTGGTTCAAGGGCTTAAGGCGACATCACTGTCTTCAGCCTCGCAGCCTAACTGTTGCGTATCGACGATACACCACTGAAGGTTGGTCGCGTTTTGACGATGCCGCGGATCCCTGCACGGCTGATCAAATCGCAGCGGAAAGTGGTCGCTACCGTTCAGACCCCCGCGTCTGACTCTAACTGATACTGCGAAGATTCAAGGCCACTCCGAAGAGTGGTTTTTCTGCATTTGGGATCCTGAGAATTCATCGGCGCGCAGGTCCTCAATTCGGGCATCGCTTGGCGGCGAAGAAATGCGGACGAAAGTGAGCGCTCCCAAGCGCAAAAGTGATAAAGTACCTGACTGTAATCGCCGTTGTCGCCTCTGGTAAAAATCACCCTAGCATCTACATTATAGCTGCGAATACGCCTTTCGGCTATCGACAATTGAAATGCGTTCTGCCGTCTGCTTCAGCATTAACCGGAAGCGCATTCCAGAATGATAATACTGGAGAGCTTCTTACTATGCTCGAGTTGACGTCCGCCGTGGATCAAAAACCTGTAGCGCCGCTTTGGAATGAGTCCGATCGTCTTGCCGCGATCGAGCGCTACACGATACTCGATAGCGGCCGGGAAGAGGCCTTCGACGATGTGGCCGAGTTGGCTGCGGACATCCTTGAAGCACCCATTGCCGTGGTCAATTTCATCGCCGCCGATCGCCAATGGTTCAAGGCGGAGGTTGGCATCGGCACGGACAGCCTCCCGCTCGATGTGTCCATCTGCCGGCACGCAATCATGCAGCCGGGCGTTCTTGTTGTGCCGGATCTTACCCAAGATGATCGCTTTAGAGGAAATCCGCTGATCCATGTCGCCGAAGGTCTGCGCTTTTACGCAGGCGCCGTTCTGGAGACGCCTGACGGCATACCGCTCGGCACGGTTTGCGTCCTGGATCGGAAGAGCAGGCCGCAGGGTATAAGCGAGCGGCAGAAGCGAGCGCTCGAGGTGCTTGCCAAACAAACAATGGCGCGGCTCGAACTCAGGCGATCGGAAAGCGCCGCGCGGGCCGAACGAGCGCGTGCCGAGAAGCATGCACGTCGCCTTTCTCTTGTTGCTAAGGCTTCAACGATCCTACTTGGGGCGGATGAGCAGGTTAAGGCTGTGCGAGCCTTATTCTCGCTTGTTGCAGACGAATTTGGTCTCGACGTAGCATTTCACTACCAGTGCGGCGACGGTGCGCTCAAACTAGTCACAGCAGTAGGGCTGACGCCGGAGCAGGAGCAAGCTGCTGCCCGGATTGAATTTGGTCAAACTGTTTGCGGGATCGTCGCGGCAAGTCGGGCAGCGATGCACGTCACAGAAATCCAGACATCCCATGTGGCGCATGCAGTATTCCTTAGGCGGTTGGGCCTCGATACCTATTTTAGCGCGCCGCTGCTCGCCGGGGGTGACTTGCTTGGCACTGTCTCGTTCGGTCGTCTCGGTAAAGCTTTTTCGGCAGGAGAACTCGACGCGCTGAGCGCGATCGCCTCTCAGCTCGCGATTGCGATCGAGCGCGGACATGCCGAGGAAGCCCTGCGCGAGAGTGAAGCGCGGCAGGCATTCCTGTTGTCTCTCTCAGACGACATGCGGCTGCTCAAGACGCCGAAGGAAATCGCCGCGGTCGCGGCTGAGCGACTCGGTGAGCGGTTTAACCTCAGCCGCGTGTTCTATGCGGAGTATTTTGGCAGCGTCATGAAAATTGAGCGCGACTATACGCGCGGTGTCGATTCGATTGTAGGCGAACACGATCTTGCGGCGTTCGGACCGGAACTGTTGCGCGCCTATCATGAATGTCCGGTCGTCAAGGTCGACGATGTTCAGACAGATATGAGATTCAACCAAGACGCGCGGGCCGGGCTCCAGGCAAGGCAGGTTGGCGCCTACCTTGATGTTGTCCTGTTCGAGGATGAGCATTGGGTCAGCTTGTTGGCGATGCAGAGCAACACGTCTCGTGCATGGACAACGTCGGAGGAAGGCCTCTTTCGCGAAGTCGCCGAGCGCGTCAGAGCAGCAACCGAGCGCGCCCACGCCGAAGATCGCTTACGTGAGCTGAACGACACGTTGGAGCGGCGGGTCGCCGAAACCAGCGCAGAGCGCGACCAGATCTGGCGTCATAGCCTAGACTTGCTCTCGGTGATTGACCTGGCCAACGAAACATTCGACACGGTCAATCCCGCTTGGACGGCGGCGCTCGGTTGGACGGCGGACCAGGTCTTGGGTCGGCCATTTGCGCAATTTGCTCACCCCGAGGATGCAGAGGCAAGCGCACACGCCTTTGAGCTTGTGCGGAACGGCGTTTCGGTCACGCGCTTTGAAAACCGCTACCGGACCCGGGATGGCGGATGGCGCTGGCTATCGTGGGTCGCCGTGCCGGAAAGCGGCAAGCTTTATTCTATAACGCGCGACGTTACCGACGAGAAAACACGCCAAGCCGAGCTAGAGGCCGCACAAGACGCCCTCCGACAATCGCAGAAGATGGAGGCGATGGGGTTGTTGACGGGCGGCGTCGCGCACGACTTCAACAATCTGCTTACGCCTATAGTTGGCACCCTTGATCTGCTCCAGCGCAGAGGGGTGGGGAGTGAGCGAGAGCGGCGTTTGATAGCGGGGGCAGTGCAGTCGGCCGAACGCGCGAAGACCTTGGTTCAACGACTGCTCGCTTTCGCACGCCGTCAGCCGCTTCAGTCGGTACCAGTCGATGTCGCTCAGCTCGTCGCCGGAATGGGTGAACTCATCGCTAGCACTACAGGTCCGCAGATTAGGGTCGTGGTTGAAGTGCCGGAGGACCTTCCGCCTGCGAAGGCTGATCCGAATCAACTCGAGATGGCGCTCTTGAATCTTGCGGTAAATGCACGCGACGCAATGGCGGAATGCGGCGGTACGCTTCGAATTTCCACCACAATGGAAAGTGTCCCCACGGATCATCGCACAAAGCTGTCGGCCGGTGAGTATATCTGCTTGTCCGTCGCAGATACCGGAGCAGGCATGGACAAGGCGACGCTTGCTCGCGCAATTGAGCCGTTTTTCTCGACCAAGGGCGTGGGGAAGGGTACGGGCCTTGGTCTCTCGATGGTTCATGGACTTGCATCACAGCTTGGCGGCGCGCTCACCATCCAGAGTCGCCTTGGACTGGGAACCAATGTTGAACTGTGGTTGCCACTGAGTGCTTCGGCTCTGGAAACCGCCGACACAGCTGCCGATTTGCTTGAGGTGCCATCGACTTGTGGGACCGCACTCCTTGTCGACGACGAGGATCTGGTTCGGATGAGCACGGCAGATATGCTGGGCGATTTGGGCTACGCAGTCATCGAGGTCGCTTCCGGCGAGGAAGCTCTCCGTCTGATCAAGTCCGGGGAGCACTTCGATCTTCTCGTGACAGACCATCTGATGCCTGGCATCAGCGGGACCGATCTGGCTCGAGAAGTAAGGAGTGCAAAGCCTGACACACCCGTTCTTCTGGTTTCTGGCTATGCCGAGAGCGAGGGCGTCGATCCTGACATTCCGCGCTTGACGAAACCTTTCCGCATAGACGAACTGGCTGCAAGCCTCGCGCAACTGGCGACCACAATCTAACCTCCGTCCGACAAAGTGCTGGGGCGTCTGGGCTCCAAGACGTCACCGCCATAGCGGTATTTATGACAGTCGCTGCGATGTCAGGCTGACAGCGAGTCACCTGAACGACGGGTCGCGGGTTCGCATCCGCTCAAGAGCTAAACTTTGGCAATTGACTCAGATTGCAGTCGCACGGAGGGGATTGATAATGTCGATCCCCTGAAAATCTCGCTCATTATCGGTGACAACGATGCAGCTATTGGATTGCGCAATGGCAGCAACGATTGTGTCCAAGGCACTCCGGGGGCGGCCCGTCGCCTCTCCGTGTGCCATTAGCTCGCCCCAGATCAGAGCTGCCTTTTCGTCGAATGGAAGCACGCGACCAGCAAAAAGCGATTGCGGCCCTTCATTGCCGACAAACCAGGCCTCGAGGGCGGCTCGCTTCTTTCCCGCCGGCTTCTCCAGTATTCCTCGGTGTATCTCGGCGACAGTAAGCGAAGCGATGAATAGATCTTCGTCGGCTTGCTCGGCCATCCATGCCATTAGTGACGTAGAAGGCTCTGGTTTGGTGATATTGCTAAGAATGTTGGTGTCGAGCAAATAGCGCATCACAGATCTATCGCGCGACCTTCTTCGCGTGAACGGGCTGTGTCGAGATCGGCTCCAACCATCGGTGATCGACGCAGAGCCGCTAGAATGCCACCTTTTTTAGGCGGCTCTCCGGCAAGCGTTTCGCTGACAACGGCACGTAGATTGGCTGCTTCTGGGCCGTCTTCTGCCAATCTGCGAGCGAGTGATCTAATTAAACCGCGATCACTGTCGCGCCCGAGGACCTCAAAACGAGCAAGGCCGCGATCGCCCAAGCGGCTCTGTAATTCTGAATTGCGCGTGTCTGAGAGCTGCCCATCGCATCCTCTGGATATTTCCAGTAATATAGCCGGACGCAATGGTCTCTGCAAGTCGTCTGGAGAGAGGACGGTTGGGCCTGGCTGATGAGCCGCATACATGACAATCGTGGGTCAGCGGTCGCAATATCATCAAGACCTTTAAGTAGCGCTTCTGCCCGAGCGAGAAGAAGTCATGCGCTGGAGCGACCAAGCGCCAGCTCCGATTTCATCGACTTACAAACTCGCCCCGAACTCTCACCCAACCTCAAGTGCGACCAGACTACCACCTTGTTCTCTGAGCCGAGCTAAATAAGCAGAACGGTCGAGAACCTGATACGGAAAACACAGTCCGGGTGGCGTAGGTGATCCGTCAAGACCCGCAAGCCGTTCGATGATCATGCTTGTTCCAAGCGTCGTCAGTGCTGCGGCACCACCAGGATGAAATACCGCATGACGGCTCTGCAGCCTTTGTCCGTCGTGGCTTTCTCCTGTTAACTCGAGGATGATTTCCGTCGATTTCGCTTCGCCGCGGCGGCGCGATGAACTGACCGCTGTGGCGATATTGAAATCCACGTTTTTCGCACCGGTTTCCGCGGCCAGACCGGCAACATCGATCGAGGAGAATCCTGACGCCTCGATCACTGTTCCGTCGATCGCCCGAAAGCTGGTTCTGGCTTCGTCCGGGCTGCGCCAAATCCAGGCACCGTCGCGACGGGACAGTGCGGATGGCAACATCTTGTTCAGGCGCTCGAGATCTTCCGCGACGGCAGGCCCCCCGCCATCCTCTTCGTCAACGAGTGCGCCGATGACGATAGTGTCAATTCGTGAAAATGCCTTGGCGCATTCCAAGGTCGCGACAGTCGTGGCACCCACAAGCCATTCGTAACCCGCCACAATTGCCGATGCTTCGGGCCTGTGCATGTAGACAGCGACTTCGGGCGCGATCTCGAATACACCCGACGATATGCCGAGATGCGGTATGTTGCGGGCGTGCGCATAACGGAGGCTCGCAAGCCGTTCGTCCGAATAGAAGACGGCCACAGCGCGAACCGGTCGATCTCCAAGACCTAAATCCAGGGCTTCGGAATCGAGGCAGACACCTTCCGCGTTTCCGATCTCATCTGCCGCCTTGCGGGCCTTGCCAAGATCACGGTCACCGATCAGTAACGGAAGCTCACTGTGAGCGGTGCGCAGAGCATCCGCGGTTCGTCTGCCAATCGAACCAGAGCCACCCATCAACAGTACTGGAGCCGTAGTCATAAGGCATGTCCTTTCTTCGACGGAATGTTTGCGGGGCATCGGAGAAAGCGCGTCAGTGGAGGTTTGTTCCGATTGTTCGGCATTCGCGGCGGTTGCTGATCAGGCAGGTGGCTGGCGTTCCATGTCCGAAGATCCAGCCCGAAGCGCGTCGATAAAGGCGCGCAGTGCCGGCGCCATCTGACGCTGCTGCGGATAGCAGATGAACAGGCCCGGAAAGGGCGCCGACCATAGTGTCAGCAGCGGAATCAATTGGCCGGCTGCGATATGAGGTGTCACGGTGTCCTCGATCGCAAAGCCGATGCCGATGCCGCTCAAAGCGGGCATCTGGGGCGCATCGCACCAGAGTGTCCTCGAAGCGACGGACGCCGAGTTTGCGCAGATCATGCTCACCAATACATTCGGCCCGATGCGGTTGGCCCGTCGTTTGCTGGAAAGGCTCGTCATGCCGGGTGGCACATTGGCATTCATGTCGTCACACCGCGGCAGCATTTCCATCAATGTCGAAGGCGACCTGGAACTCTATCGGGCAAGCAAAGCTGCATTGAACATGTTGGCGTGCGGCATTTACGCCGAAAACCGCGACAAGGGGCTGACCGTGCTGTCAGTGCATCCGGGCTGGGTTGTTATAGGCATCAAGATAGGCTTCGCCATCCGGGCCATACAGCCAGACACCTTCCGCCCGCGTGACATGGACCGGTGCATCGTAAAGCAGCCGATAGGATGGCCCGAGCAGCGCCGCAGACGCCCGCAAGCTGAAGGAAGCACGGCGCTTGTTTACCGTGTTGCTAGCGCAACTTTCTGATCAGGATGCACCAGTTAGCTCAAGACCGCGTGGCAGTTTCGCATTCAAGATGTCTATGGGGATGCCATAAGTTCGCAACGCTCCAGAATAAGACGCGATGGGGAGGTGCCGGCTTTGGAACACACGTGATGCTTGCGGGTTGATCCTATGTCTGTAGGCAACACGGAGAACAACAATGTCCTACAATGTACTCATCGTTGAGGACCAACCACTGATCGCGCTCAACCTTCAAGACGCGATTGAGGAGTTGGGGCACAACGCGGTCGGGATCGCAAAGAACATGTATCAAGCGTTCATGATGGCAGGAAATGTCGACATGGCGCTGGTAGATGTCAACCTTGAAGACGGTCCAACTGGCCCGATCGTTGGGCGCACGCTCGCGGAAGCAGACGTGGCAGTCCTGTTCATGACCAGCGATCCAGGTGCGCTGCGCGGTGGTGTCCCGGGAACGCTCGGAGTGATCCAGAAGCCGGTTCTCGATTTGGGCCTGGTTGCGGCCATTCAATATGCTGCCCACCGCCGGGCAGGTGGAAATCAGATTGAGGCACCGCGAGGTCTGGTCGAGTTTTCAGCCTGACCGGCCATCTTACGCAGGGAGGCCGGCGTTTTTCCGGCCTCCGTCTATTCTTCATCGCTTCGTAGCCGACAGGGTGATAGCGCCGATTTGTGTTGCTGCGGCTATTTCGAGATTGCAGCTGTCAAAGGCCGTAACGACGGGCTCAACATCCGCTCCCTGGGCGGCGTGGGCGAGGCGGCGACAGTATGATGAAAGGCGGTCATCGTCTCTGGGTCCTGAGGAAAGCCCCAGTCCGGGTACTGAACAGTCAACCTTGGTTGAGGCGCTACGTGGCGGGCACGCTGGTAGTACCACGCGATAGGCCCTTATCAATCAGGCGTAAGCATAGTCGCCGCCTTTCGTGAGCGCCATACGGTAGGCCGGACGAGAATGGATCCTGTCGAGCCATGCCATCGTCGCGGGCCTCGTTGCGTCAAGCCCGGCGCGACCCTTCGCCACTTCAAGCGGAAAGCTCATCATGATGTCGGCGGCTGTGATAACGTCTCCTGCAAACCAGGGCCGATCGCTCAGTTCCTGCTCGATGTAATCAAGATGGCGATCGATCATCGGCTGAATGCGTTTGGCACCCTTTTTTCCCAGTAGCGGCACACGGCTGACGACGAGTTTTGCAAGCATCATCGGCATAACCGAACCCTCGGCATAATGGAGAAACTGTCGATAACGAAGCAATCCACCGGCCTGATCGGGAGGTCCGAGCCGGCCACCGGCCTTCTCCACCAGATATTCGCAAATTGCCCCGGTTTCCACCAGAGTGACAGGCGGGGTTGAATCCCGGTCTTCCAGTATCGGCGCCTTCCCGAGAGGATGGACCGACCGCAATTCTGGTGGAGCGAGCATGGTTTCGGGACCGCGTTTGTAAAAGCGGATCTCATAGGGAAATCCCAGTTCCTCCAGCATCCAGATGATACGCTGCGAACGGCTGTTATTGAGATGGTGCAGGATAAACATTGTCACTCCCCACGAGGTCTCATACCTCGACACTATTGCGCGCTCATCCAATGTCCGGTGGTCGAGGGCTGGCCGTGATGTCGAAGGTTATTCAACGATATCAACCATCACACCCGGCTTCACCATGGCTGCCAGTTCCTCCACATCCCAGTTCGTCAGCCGAATACATCCGTGTGATCCAGCCTTGTCGATAAGCGTCGGCTCCGGGGTGCCATGAATTCCGTAAGTGGGCTCGGAAAGATCGATCCAGACGGTCCCAACGGGATTGTTCGGACCGCTTGGGAGCTTCAAAACCTTTTTGTTGCCGCCCTGTTGGAAGTTGATATTCGGGTTGTACGTGTAATCCGGCATGCGTGCGACGCCTTCGACCTTGTGGGACCCGGACGGTGTGGGATTATCGTCGCTACCGATGGTCGCCGGATAGATCGTCAGGATTTTTCCGTCCTCCGCGTAGGCCACCACTTGGCCGGTGCGTCGGTGTGCCTCGATGCGCGTGACGATGCCTGTCTTTGGCTTTTCGGGTGCCGTGACGACGACGGTTTCACCTGCGACGAAGCTGGCTGTCGGGTTCAGGGTCTTCAACAATCTGGGATCCATGTGAAACCGCTCCGATAAACGCTCGGCAACACTCGTGAAGCCCAGGTGCTCCATGGATGCCTGATCCGCATAGTCCTTAGGGATGGCATCCACTAGGCCTTGCGTATCTTCGTTTGAGATCTGGTAATGTCCGACAACCGGGCTACCGTCCTCCAGCTGACCGAAGACGCCATCATCCAACTTGCCATCGATCGGCAGGCCGCTCATGGCTTCTAATGCGGCAATCGCCTTGCTGACATTCGCACCATACTTGCCATCAATCACGCCAGGGGATGCTCCGGCTCGATCAAGAAGCACCTGCAGGCGGATCATGGCCGGGTCTGGCAGTTCCGGCGGCTGAGCAGGCCTGTCAGCAGGTATTCCGACAATGGGCGTAGCATTGATCGTTTCGACCGATAGCGTCTGTGCGGCGGCAGCGCTGGAAAGAGCAGCAGTCAGGGTGAGGGTGAGGACAAACAGATTTTTCATGGATGATCAATTCCTTGGCCGCGATGCGGTTCCGCCGATCATGTTATTTCGCGGATAATCTGCAATGGTCTTAAGGCAAAGGAACCTATGCGAGTGCCTCGGAATTATGGTGTGACATCAAAAGGAGCTGCCATGCCGAGATACTTTTTCAACTATCGGATCAACGGCATTCTGGAAAAGGATCCCGAGGGAACAGAACTGCCCTCGGATGAAGCAGCGCTGGACGAAGCACGGCTTGCAGCCCAGGAGCTTCTGGCTGCGAAGGTTCGTCAAGGCGAATGGGTGGATGGCGATGCGTTTGAGGTGACATTGGCAGACGGTACCGTGGTCCACACTCTCCCATTACGTTCAGTCCTTAAACTTGATCATGACATCGGCCAGGATTCCTGAGCGGTGCGTGTGGGGCTCGAGCATGTCAACGAGCCCAAGCACCCAAGCACCGACTGGCAACGCAGCGATGCTCGCAAATGAAGCGATCAGAGGGAAAGACGCTACCGCACCTTCCGGACAATGCGGGCTGCCGAGAAGGACGCGTGCGCAGCGCAAGCGCCGATGACGCAGACGTCGAGCATTCCCGGAAAGCCACTGAACCGTCTGCGAAGGTCGAAGCGGCCTACAGCGCGGCAAACACCTTCTGGAGTTGCTCCAGGGGGACGGGTTTTGTCAGGTGGAAATCAAACCCGGCCTCCGTCGCCAGCTCCTTGTCCCGATCCTGACCCCAGCCGGTCTGTGCGATGATCGGTGTATGTTCGAACTCGGGCTCGCCGCGAAAGGCCTTGCAGACCTCGTAACCATTCATCCCCGGCAGACCGATATCGAGCAGAATGACATCCGGGCGATAGTGCCGTGCGGCATCCAGAGCCTCACGGCCATCATGGACTGCTTCGAACTCGTGACCGATGTCTTCCAGCATCATGCCCAGCGTGTCGGCGATAATCGGATTGTCATCGACCACGAGCACTTTAAGCGATCGGAAGGATGCCATTTCCTGGTTCTGCGGTAACGCGACCTCCGGCTGTTCTGGCGCAGCCGCCATGGGAAGCCTGATCGTAAACCGGCTCCCCTTGCCGGGGCCGGAACTGTAGGCGTCAACCGAACCGCCGTGCATTTCGACAAGTTGCCGGACCAGTGCAAGACCGATACCCAAACCGCCCTGCGATCGCTGCAGGTGATCATCGATCTGCGTGAACAGATGAAAGACCTTTGATTGCATGTCTGACGGAATGCCGACGCCGTTGTCAGTGACCCGAATTGCCACCTGCTGCCCGTCATGGCTCACATGGAGATCGATCAGTCCATCTTCGGGTGTGTATTTGGCTGCATTGTTCAAAAGGTTCGAGATCGCTTGCGACAATCGCACCTGATCACCGTCCAACCACAGGACATCGCTTGGCATCGCGATTGTCAGCTTGTGACCGGCACCATCAATCAGGGGGCGACTGGATTCGACGGCGGTCCTGATGATGTCATCCAGGCGCACCGTGTTTTTCCGAAGTTCGATTTTACCCTGGCTGACACGTGATACATCGAGAAGGTCATCGATAAGTCTGACCAGATGGACTAGCTGTCGATCCATCATGTTGCGGATCTCGGCGGCATTCGCGCCGCCGGGATTGCGTTGCAGAATGTCGAGTCCATTCCGCAGCGGCGCCAGCGGGTTGCGCAATTCGTGCGCCAGTGTGGCCAGAAACTCGTCCTTGCGACGATCGGCATCCTTCAGCGCCTCGGCTTGCTGTTGCAACTCGTCACGCTGCGCTGCGATCTGCTGGCGTTGGCGATAAAGCTCGAAGAAAACCTCCGCCTTGCTGCGCAGGACATCCGGCTCGATCGGTTTTTGAATGAAATCGACGGCGCCCGCCTCGTAGCCCTGAAACCGCCAACGGCTATCGGTCGTATTCCCAGCCGTGACGAAGATGATCGGTACCCGACGCGTGCGTTCATTCCCGCGCATCAGTTCGGCCAGTTCGAAGCCATTGAGCCCGGGCATCTGAACGTCGATCAGGGCGAGCGCCACGTCATGTTCCAGGAGAAGCTCCAGCGCCTGGTCGCCGGAGCGGGCCTTGAGCAGGTTGAGACCGTCACGACGAAGCAGGGCTTCGAGAGAGATCAGATTCTCCTCGAGATCGTCCACCAAAAGAAACGAAACCTGGCCCATATCAGCCGATCCTCCTCAAATATTCAGATATGCCATCGAGCGACAGGACTGTCGCGTCGGGGCACAACGCCAGGCCCGCTTCGGGCATTGCAGCGGCAAATGCAGTCTGCGGATCCTGGATGATGACATGGCCGCCAGCCTCGGCGATTGCAAAAACGCCTTTGGCACCATCGTGATTTGCGCCCGTCAGAAGCACGGCCACGACCGAAGCTCCATAGACATCTGCAGCGCTCTCAAACAGCACATCAATGGAAGGTCTGGAGAACAGGACCGGCTCTTCATTGGTCAGGCCCAGGGTCTCTTCGTCCTCGACCAGAAGATGGTAATCCGGCGGCGCGAAGTACGCCGTCGCAGGCCGGATCGGTTCCTTGTCTTCAACCTCGATGACTTCGATGCTGGATTTGGCGCGAAACAGCTCTGCAAGCACACTGCGCTTGTCGGGCGGAATATGCACGACGACCATGATGGGAAGGCGAAAATCCCCCGACAGCGTCGGCAGGATACTCGTCAGAGCTTCCAGCGCGCCGGCTGATGCTCCGATCACCACCGCTTTTGGATCGGCTGGCATCATTTGCCGATCCTCTGATATATTTTTTCCTGACGGACAAATTCGCTGAAGTCGTCTGCATGTGCCGAAAAACGAAGGCTTTCCTTGGCGCCGATGCCCAGAAAGCCCTTACGGGCAAGTGAATCGCGAAACAGACCGACCGCGCGATCCTGCAACGCCTTGTCGAAATAGATCATGACGTTGCGGCATGAGATCAGGTTCATTTCACCAAAGACCGCGTCGGTCACAAGACTATGATCGGAAAACACCACGCGGTCGCGCAATGTCCGGTCAAACGACACCCGCCCATAACCGGCGCTGTAATAGTCGGACAGGGATGACCTGCCTCCGGATTTACGGTGGTTTTCGGTAAACAGCTGGATGCGATCGACATCGTAGACGCCGGCTTCGGCGATCTGCAATGCATCCTGATTGATATCTGTGGCGTAAAAGATCGTCCGATCTTCCAGCCCTTCCTCCCGAAACAGGATGACCAGGGAATAGAGTTCCTCGCCGCCGCTGCAGCCGGCAATCCAGATTTTGAGGGAGGGATAGGTCCTCAGATGCGGCACGACGACCTCGCGGATAGCCCGGAAGTAGTCCGGATCCCGGAACATTTCGCTGACTTGGACGGTCAGATAGCCGAGCAGCCGCGGCAACATGGTTTCGTCATGCAGGGCGCGTTCCTGCATCGCCGAGATCGTTGCAAATCCCAGTTGCTCCCGCGCTTGGCGCAAACGGCGTTTGATCGATCCCGTGGCGTAATTCCGGAAGTCGTAATGATAGCGCAGGTAAAGCGCTTCAAGCAGCAGCCGGATTTCAATGTCCTCGACTTTTTCGAATGTCTCGATCACCGGGGCATCCACACGCGTACGAGGGAGAGCAGCTTTTCCACATCGAGCGGCTTTGCCATATAATCGTTGGCGCCGGCCTCGATGCAGCGCTGCTGATCATCCGGCATGGCCTTGGCGGTCAGGGTGATGATCGGAAGTTTTTTCCATTCAGGATTCCTGCGGATGGCGCGGGTTGCCGTCAGGCCATCCATGACCGGCATCATCACGTCCATCAGCACAAGGTCGACAGCCTTTTCTGGATCACCTTGGGCCTGCTCAAGCTTGTCGAGGGCCTCCTGACCGTTCCGGGCGATCTCGATGATAGCGCCGCGCGGTTCCAAGATGTTGGTCAGTGCGTAGACATTACGGACATCATCCTCGACGATGAGGATTCGTCTGCCTTCCATGAGCGCATCGCGGTTACGCGCCTTGCGGATCATTTTCTGCTGCTCGTCGGGCAATTCGGAAACGACCTGATGCAGGAACAGGGACACTTCGTCGAGAAGGCGTTCCGGCGACTTTGCGCCCTTGATGATGATGGACTTGGAATAACGGCGCAGCCGCTGCTCCTCGTCAGCAGACAGAACGCGCCCAGTATAGACGATGACCGGCGGGAAGGAGTGGCTGCTGTCACCGCTGATCGTTTCCAGAAGGGAATAGCCGGATGCGTCGGGCAGGGACAGGTCTAGCACCATGCAGTCGAATGTCTGCTCCTTGAGAAGCGTCAGGCATTCGGCCGCAGTTCCGGCGCTTACCGTCTCCACCTCATGGGAGGTCAGGAGCTTGGCCACGGCCTCGCGCTGGACTTCGTTGTCTTCGACGATCAGGACCCGATGGACGCCCTGCGACAGTTTTGCGTCGAGCTTTTGCAACACCTCGACCAGTTGCTCGCGCTGGACCGGCTTCATGATGTAGCCGACGGCACCGAGCGAAAGCGCGGTCTCCGTATAGTCGTCTGCCGAAACGATGTGGATGGGAATATGCCGGGTGCGGACATCGCGCTTCAGGCGGTCGAGGACCGACAGGCCGGATTGGTCTGGCAACCCGACATCAAGCACGATCGCGTGCGGCATATGCTGTTTGGCAAGCTCCAGCGCCTCATGCGCGGTTCCTGCCACAAGCGCCCGGAACCCCATTTCGCGGGCGAGATCACGCAGGATCGATGAAAACGTGTCGTCGTCTTCGATGACAAGCAGAGTGCGCCGACCGTCGCTTGCGGCCGCCCTGTCGTCTTCGACAATCTGATGGCTGTGTGCGTATGGAGCCGGCTTCTCTTCCGTAACCTCCGGCTGATGCATGGCGACCGGATCAGCGGTGCGGTTATCGCGCGACACCACATGTGACGGGTCATAAGAGACAGGAATGACCACCGTGAAGGTGCTGCCTTGATTGTGCCGACTTGTCAGATGGATGGCGCCGCCCAGCAACCGGACCAATTCCCTGGAGATCGACAGGCCGAGCCCGGTCCCACCGAACCTGCGACTGATTGTGCCATCGGCCTGGTGGAAGGCTTCGAAGATATTGCGTTGCTGATCCTCGGCGATGCCGATGCCGGTATCCGTGACCGCCAGTGCCAGCTGATCGTTGGCGGCACTGCGGAGCGACAGGACGACCTTGCCCTTTTCTGTGAATTTGAATGCGTTCGACAACAGGTTTTTTATGACCTGCTCCAGGCGTTGTGGATCGGTCTCGATAACCGCCGGTGCTTCGGGAGCGATCTCGATCTCGAAGCCAAGCCCCTTCGATTTCGCAACCGGATCGAACAGCTGTCTCAAACTTCCGACCAGCCTTTCGAGCGACACCGGTTCCGGTCTGATATCGACATGGCCTGCCTCGATCTTGGAAAGATCGAGAATGTCGTTGATCAGGTTGAGGAGATCGTTGCCCGACGACTGGATGGTCTGGGCGTATTTGACCTGCTCGCCTGTCAGATTTTCGTCCGGGTTGTCGGCGAGAAGTTTTGCCAGAATGAGTGACGAGTTGAGCGGTGTGCGCAACTCATGCGACATGTTGGCGAGAAAATCGGATTTGTACCGGCTTGCCTGTTCAAGCTCGCGCGCCTTGAGCTGGACGGAGGCGTTAACCCGCTCGAGGTCATCGCGCTGGCCTTCGAGCTGCTGCGCCTGTTCTTCGAGCTGCGAGTTCGTCTGCTCTAGCTCGACCTGCTGCTGCTCCAGTCGCGCCTGTGATTCCTTCAGTGCCCGGCCTTGTTCTTCAAGCTCCTCGTTGGAGACCCGCAACTCTTCGCCCTGCACCTGCAACTGCTCGGCCTGCCGCTGCGTCTCGCGCAGGAGGTTCTGAAGATCGCTGCGGTATTTAGCCGATCGTACGGCCGTCGCAATCGAGGCGGATGCCTGGTCGAGCAGGGTAAGGATGGTGTCGTCGACCGGACGAAGGAAGCCAAGCTCGATGACCGAGTTTACCGCGCCATCAATGCTGCCGGGTGATATCATCAGATGACGTGGCTTGTCGGTGCCAAGCGCTGATCCGAACGCAAGATAACCTTCCGGCAGGTGTTCGATGATGATCGGCTTGCCTGCCGTGACCGCCTCGCCGAGCAGGCCTTCTTTTGCCTTGAAATGGTCCGGTATGCTTGCACTATTGGGAACGCCCCAGGTCGAGACGCGCTGGAATTTATCATCGTCCTTGACAAAGATGGCGCCGGCAACAGCGCCGGTATAGCGGGTGAGGAAATCGAGAATGCTGTCGCCAAGGTCTTCGGTTCGCCGATCGCCCGTCACGGCAGTGTTAAATGCGACTTCACCGGACTGCAGCCAGTTCTGCCGTCGCCTGGACAGTGTCGCTTGACGCATCAGGACTGCTATTGCGATCGTCAGTAGGACGCCGAGCAGACCAGCGAGAACGCTGCTGGCGAAAGCTGTCGTGTAGGCGCTCTCCATCTCGCTGAGCCGGTTGCCTCGGAGGCGAGCCTCTTCCTGCCGCATCGCGGTCAGTTGCGCGCGCACGGCATCCATCTCGACCTTGCCGCGGTCTGAATTGACAACCGCAAGCGCCGCCTCGGCGCCTTGCGTGCGCCGAAGCTCAATGGTCTCACGCAACTCGGACAGTTTGCCATCGACATGCTCTTTGAGCGTCACCAACCTCTGCTGTTGCGAAGCATTGTCGCTGATCAAGCCCGCGAGCGCCTCCAGGCGCCTTGGAATGGCATTGATCGCGGTGTTGTAAGGCTCAAGGTAACGGTCGCTGTTTGTCAGCAGAAAGCCTCGTTGGCCCGTTTCGGCGTCCTGGATGTAGGACAGAAGGTCCGATAGCCCGACGATGACCTCATGCGAGTGAACGACACGCTGATTGTTCGCACGCAGGGTTTGCACATTGTACCAGGAAACCCCGGCGCTGATGACGAAAAACGCCAGCGCGGTCAATAAGCTGAAGGAGACCGAAGGGTCGAGTCCGAGGGTCCGCCTGGACGGCGCCACAGCATTGGACGTTTTCATGAAAATCTCGAAAGAGGAGGGGCAATGGATTTGGCGTTATCGTTAGCGGGAATGTGATGTGGGCGCAACGACGAGCTTGATAGGCAGCTTCGGGATCAGGGTTCTGGCAACTGGCGCTTGGCCAGTTTGACCGGAATGTGCTCGGTCATGAAAATAGCGGCGCTCGGGGTGAGCCGAAACGGCTCCACGGCAACACATCCCGCAGACCGAGGATTTCTGTATCATTCCAAAGTAGTACATTTTTTGATAATGCCTCACATCCAGCCGCCAAACGCATTGCAACGAAGAATGTTCCGGCGCGCGGTATCTTTTTTCACGGGTGGCTGAGTCCTAGGGGAATGGTAAGCCTGTCAGGTTAGTGTTTTTCCGGACTTCTGATGCTGGCCTGACGCCTGCCAATCAGGTGGCTGACTGCCATTCAAGTAAGCTGTCGCTCCCGGTTGGCTGCGAGCGCGTCCAGGACGTCCGAGTTCTGCCGACCCCAGCCATAAAGCAGTTCTAGCGGTTCAACGAAGCGCTTCCCAAGCGGCGTGAGAGTGTAATCAACTGCCGGAGGGACGGTGCCGTAGACGCGTCGTGTCACGAGCCCGTCTGCCTCCATATCGCGCAGAGTTTGGGTGAGCATCTTCTTCGAAATTCCGGGTAGGCTTCGTTGCAGCACGCCGGTGCGTGCACAGCCTTCAAGTCGCGTGTGGAGCACGTGCAAGATCATGCTCGTCCATTTGCTCGAAAAAATTTCCAGTACGCGACGGGGGGCACAGTCCTCGCGCCATTCATTATCCGGTGTTCCTGCCCGCATGGTGGTTACCTCATGGTGTCTATGTCCCATTCGGGTGCCTTCTGGCACATCTTGCGTCTGCAGACTAGATCAGGCGCAGATGCAAAGGAGCAGACATGACGAAAAGAGCACTGATCGTTGGCGCAAGCGGTATTATCGGCAGCGCGACGGCCGACCTGCTGCATGATGAAGGCTGGAAGGTATGGGGGCTGGCGCGCAAGCCATCACGGCAGGGCAGTGCCATTCCCGTCGCAGCAGATCTGCTGGACCCCGCCGGTCTGGCAAAAGCGCTCGCAGGTCTCGATCCGTCGCACGTGTTTATCGCAAGCTGGCTGAGGCAGCCAACAGAGGCGGAAAACATCCGCGTCAACGCGGCGATGGTGCGAAACCTTCTCGATGCCTTGCGTCCGAGCGGTTCCGTGCAGCATGTCGCGCTGGTCACTGGCTTGAAGCATTACCTTGGTCCGTTCGAAGCCTATGGAAAAGGCGCACTCCCGCAAACGCCGTTCCGGGAAGAGCAAGGCAGGCTGCAGGTGGATAATTTTTACTACGCGCAGGAAGACGAAGTCTTCGCAGCGGCAAAGACGGCTGGCTTTAGCTGGAGTATTCATCGCCCCCACACGGTGATCGGCAAGGCGATAGGCAATGCCATGAACATGGGCACTACGCTCGCCATTTACGCGGCGATCTGCAAGGAGACGGGCCGGCCTTTCCACTTTCCGGGAGTAGGCGCTCAGTGGGACAGTCTCACGGACATGACTGATGCACGTCTGCTAGCGCGACACATGCTTTGGGCGTCAACCACTCCACAGGCACAGAACGAAGATTTCAACGTCGTCAACGGCGATATTTTCCGTTGGAGCTGGATGTGGAGCCGTATTGCACAGTGGTTCGGCATCGAAGCCGTAGGGTTCGATGCCGAGGTCAGACCGCTGCAGGGCCAAATGGTAGCCGATGCCGACATATGGCGCAAAATTGCAGGCCGCCACAATCTTGCGGAGAGTGATCTCGAGCGCCTCGCATCCCCTTGGCATACGGATGCAGATCTCGGACGACCGATCGAAGTGGTAACGGATATGTCGAAAAGCCGCAAACTCGGATTTCTGGATTACCAGGCTACGGACGATGCATTTTTTGATCTGTTCGAGCGATTGCGGGCTGATCGAATCATACCGTAAGCGGCGTGAAGAGGCCTGTTGAGGTCACGAAAGACCTCGGTATTCGACAGATGGGGCGCTTGCGGTTCGTGACACAACGAGGGTGGCCTCTGCCCGCACAGACCGTATTCATGGGCTTCGACGACGTCCGGCGCAGACTGGACGTGCCGGCCAAGGCGCTGCTTCAGGTGGCTGAGGCCGATGGCTATCGACTGGCTTTCAACCTTGAGCGCCGTGACGCACTCCGGACGAACTAGACCTTGCGTGATGGACCGCTCCTGTTGCTTGCTGCCGCCAAACGACGATTGTTGATTGCCACTGATGGGTTGGATGTCCCTCCCACCGGCATCGCCATGTGCCAAGGTGGTGAGGAGGCATTTACAAATGAAGTTAGTATCGTCGGCGTCGACCTCGCAAAGCAAGTTATTCAAATACATTGCGCTGCTGCTGGTGACCGCGGTTTGCTTCGCAAAAAAAACATCGCGGTCGCAATCCGAGATTTTTGGCTCGACTTCGGCCGTTGTGGCGATGGAAGCGTGTGGCACGGCGCAGTATTGGGGCCGAGTGTTTGCAGGCATCGGTCATGGCGTTCGGCCACTCTCCCAAATCACTCGCGACGGTGGCAACGTAGCTCAATGCTCAGAAACAGCATGGCGTCGAGGCGCGCCAGCGGCGAGGGCCGAAATGCCTTTGCTGTATACCACACCAGCTTCATCGTCGTTTGCCGGCGTGTCAAAGATCGGTGTTTCGGCCAGCTCTCTGAGCGTTGCGGCGAGAGCCGCGAGTTGCTGCGCGATTTCGCTGATCGACAGCGACGCCAAATCGTCCTGGTTCATAATGCCTCCGTCTGAATGGCGGGAACGCAGAACAGCTATCGCCTGTCGCTAAATTAGCGGCATGCCCATAAAATGATAGGGGTAATTTGGACCATTTCTCAGTGGCTGAGGAACCTAAACCAGACTTGAATGTTCTATTCATCTGAGGTTCATGTTTCAGCGGAGTTTCCAATGTTTCTCAATACATTCAATGCCGGTGCTGCGTTTGGTTTTTCCCGCGAGACCGGAACGTCTTGTGGCAAGCCGGCGATCGAAGCTGAGATGCGATACCTGGAAGACGTGGATTGCAGCGATGTTCGCGTCGAGGAGAGCGGTCAACACATTATCCTTGACGGTACGGTCCCATCGGGCCGGGAGCTTTCAAAAATCGTCCGTCTCGCTTCCGAGATTGCCGGGAGTGACAACGTCATCTGCCAGCTGATCGTCGTCCCCAAGGACAAAAGCGAAGTGTCTTTCATGCTAGGCTGACGCAGCTATAAAACGATGACAAAAGGCCCGTTCGCAACGGGCCTTTTAACTGTGCAGTTTTCGTTCTTGTCGTCCGCGACGCTATCCGGGAATGGTGAGGGTACCGAAAACCAGTACTGTCTAATATCGTACAAACCCCGTTCTGCTGATGCAGCATCTGAAAATGCCTCTATGCTGCGTGATGCATATGCAATGGCGGGAAAGCTTTGTCTCACAATTCGTTTAGATGGTTGCAGCCGCCGGGCTCCGACCGCTGGCTGGGTTTTTACAAGGGCGATAAGCGCGCTGAAGTATGGGCCGATGGCTTTAAAGGAAACCGGGTTGCTCGATGGTGCTGGGAGGTCTCCGATTTCAGGTTGACCGGCAGCATTGGGGGCACGGGCGACGATGATATGGATCGTTACTCAGCTCAAGTCATTGCGGCTAATGCGTATTTGGATCGGTGTCCCACATCTCGATAGATGACCAAACGGCATTCGACAGGGTGAATGTCGTCGGGAAGCTAAACGCGGTCGCCGGGTTTCATCCGACTGACCTCGGATTGCCCAGGCCTCCATTCGATCGTGATCAAAATGGTTACGCCAAATCACTCAGATCGGTAAGGCCACGGTGCCTGGACATCGCGGACTCCAGTGACGCGCGCGCGTGGTGTCCCTCGCGGTAGAGATTCAGGATGATTGCAGCGGCAAGTTCAGCTTCCGGCGCAAGTTTTGAGATTTCATGTTCGACGAGCCAACTCTCGAACACCGCGTTGATTGCCTCCAGCTCACTTGGCCCTAACGTCGTCTCCAGAAATGCGCGCATCATTTTCCCCTTATCGCGGCGCGATATGGGGAAGCCTGAGCCGACGGTCAAGGGAAGCCGCATGTGATCGGGCAAAAGCGGGGCGGCAGAGTTCGTCGACGTGCTCACACTCATTTCATTGCTAAAAGGTCTTGCTCCGGCTGCGTCGCGCCATAAATTCGCCATCGATAAAACACCAGCAAACATGCGCGGCATCGCAGTGGATATGTTCAGCGGGTACCAATGCGGAGCGACATGAGCAAAACTTCCATAGGGACGGACGAGATCTCTCGGCTTATCGGGAGCGGAAACTGGGACGATTCCATACTCGGCCCGCCGTCCACATGGCCCCTCTGTCTCAGATCCGCCGTTGAGATCATGCTGCCGGCGATGGCGCAGATCGTGATATTCTGGGGACCTGACCTGATTGCGCTCTACAACGAGCCCTACGCTCCGACGATTGGCCAACGGCACCCCAAGGCGTTCGGCCGCCCCGCTCAGGAGAATTGGGCCGAGTTGTGGGATGATCTTGAGCCGCTCTTACGCCGGGTGATGGATACTGGCGAGACTGTGGCGGCAAAGGATCGTCCCTTCTATATCGAACGGCATGGCTACCCGGAAACCGTCTATTTCGATATCTCCTATTCGGCCATTCGCGATGAAGACGGGATTGTTCGTGGGATCTTCTGTATCGTCAACGAAACAACCGCTCGGGTCCGCGCCGATCAAGCGCTGCAGGCAAGCGAGGAACGGTTTCGGGCGGTTATCTCCCAGTCGGCCGCCGGCATTGGTCAGGGCAGCCTCGAAGGGAAGATCCTGCACGTCAATCGCCGTTTCTGTGAAATAGTCGGTTATAACGAGGTTGAACTTCTCGGGAAAAACATAGCCGACATCACCTATGCCGATGACATGCCCGAACAGACCCGCCTGTTCAGCCGACTTGCCGCGACCGGCGAAAGCTTCGACATGGAGAAGCGTTATGTTCGGAAAGACGGTAGCCAAGTCTGGGTGAACAATACGGTGTCGGCCCTGCGTGATGAACAGGGGAGGATCCATCAGGTTGCCGTCATCTCGGTCGACATCACCGAGCGAAAAACGGCGCAGGAAGCAGAGCGTCGATTGGTCTCCATCATCGCATCCTCCAACGATGCCATTCTCGCTATAGACTTGGGCATGGCAATTACGTCCTGGAACGGAGGCGCAGAACGACTGTATGGCTACAAGGCCGAAGAGATAGTCGGGCAGTCTGTCATGGTTCTGGTGCCGGATGACAGGATCGACGAGGAACCGGCCTTGCTTGAGCAGATCAAAGCCGGCTCCATGGTTGATGCTTACGAGACGAAGCGTCGGAGCAAGGACGGTCGTCTGGTCGACGTGTTGTTGAGTGTATCCCCAATCCATGACGCGGCCGGAAGGATCATCGGCGCCTCAAAAATCGCGCATGATATCTCTGCAAAGAAAGAGGCGGAGCGGCTTCAGGCAGTGCTGATCGGCGAGCTGCATCATCGTGTGAAAAACGTCTTTGCAACGGTCATCGCCATTGCGCGCCAGACATTGGCCAAGGCAACAGATACTCAAGACGCTGTGGCTGCGTTCGAAGCTCGCCTTTCGGCGATGGCGCATGCTCACGACCTGCTTGCAGAAGGCGACTGGCAGAGTGCGGATCTCATCGCGGTGGTCGAGCAGGCTGTTGCGCCTTACCCGCCGGAGGTTTTTGATGTCTCGGGGCCATCCGTCCTGTTGCCGCAAAAGGCCGTTGCCACCTTGTCGCTTGCGCTGCACGAACTTGGAACGAATGCCGCTAAATACGGGGCGCTGTCGGTTTCAACGGGACGGGTGTCGATTATCTGGGACTTTGACCCAGAGGCCTCAGCTCTGAGCCTTCGTTGGCAGGAACGTGGCGGTCCGATCGTCGGAAGCCCCACCAAAAAGGGATTTGGATCGCGTCTCGTCGAGCGATTGCTCGCGGCTGAACTGAATGGAACATCTAAGATCATGTACGACGCGGCCGGTGTCGTTTGTGAAATCGAGGCAGTATTGCTACCGCCCGGCACGAAATGACCGGCAGGAACGAATCCATCCGCCACGACTTCTATCTTGGGGCAACACAATCAGGATCATGATGCAAGAAAAAGATCAAAACCGGCGGGATGCACGCACAGCCGGAGACCGCCTGGTCGCCGGGCATGTGAGCGAAGATCCGTTTGCGGCGGCGTTCAAAGCCACCCGCATGCCAATGATCGTCACGGATCCCAGTCAGCCCGATAATCCGATCATCTTCTGCAACGAGGCATTCAGAAAGCTAACCGGTTACAGCGACGAGGAAATCATCGGCCGGAACTGTCGCTTTCTGCAGGGGGCCGAGACGGACCGGGAGACCATCGCCAAAATCCGCGACAGCATCGCGGCGGGACAGGATGTGGCTGTCGACATTCTGAACTACCGCAAGGATGGCAACACGTTCTGGAACGCCGTCTTCATCAGCCCTGTACGGGACGAAGCAAACAAGATCATCTATTTCTTTGCCTCTCAGCTCGACTTCACGACAGTCAAGAGCCGGGAAGCGGATCTGGCTGCAGCGCGTCATCAGGCCGAGGCGGAAGTCGCAAAACACACCGCCAACCTTCGCACAGCACTGGATGCGCGCACACTGCTCGTCCATGAGGTCGACCATCGGGTCAAGAACAACCTCTTGACGATGGCCTCGATCGTCAAGATGCAGGCACGGATCACCAAAGACGATCGGCAGAGATATACGCTGATGTCGGTCCTCAACCGGATCGAAGCGCTCAGCACGGTGCAGCGCAAGCTGTTCACGCTCGACGATGTCTCGAAATTCGACATGTCTGAATTCACCCGCGAGTTGGTGACCGACCTCGTGGATGCGACGGGGCGCAAGGACATCCGTCTTTCTCTGGATCTTTCCCCGCTGCTTGTGCCGGCCGTGAAGGCGACCCCGCTGTCTCTGATCGTCAACGAGCTTGTCGGGGATGCCGTCCGCCGTGGTTTGAGTGACGGGGGCGGTGACATCCATGTTGTCGTCCGGCGTCTGAACGGTCATTTCCTGATCCGTGTAGAAGATACGTCGGAACCGGTCGAGCCAGATAGTGAGAGCGCTCAGCTGGGAAAAATGTTGCTTGAAGCGTCGGCTCTGCAGCTCGACGCCGAAATCGCACGGAAACAGGATGGCCGCAAGACGGTCGTCGATGTGGTGCTGCTCGTCGGCGACCATCAGGAGAATGCGCATTGAAAGTCATGATCGTCGAAGACGAAATGCTGCTTGCCATGGAGCTCGAGAGCGAAGTGGAAATGGCAGGCCATCAGGTGACAGGTCTTGCCATGAGCAGCGCTCAGGCACGCCAGCAGATTGGTAGTTCCAAGCCCGATTTTGCTTTTGTGGATATCCATCTCATGGATGGGCCAACGGGTATCGATGTTGGCCGGGAGCTTGCTGCGGCAGGGATCCCATATGTCTTCGTCAGTGGCAACATCAAAAGAATTCCTGAGGATTTTGCAGGCGCTCTCGGTGCTATCGAAAAACCCTACACGATGAACGGGATGAAGAACGCCCTTGCCTATGTCTCGGCGATCATTGAGGGGGACGAAAGCGGTTCGCCCCCAGCGAGCCTGGTCCTGGCCGAGGACGCGAATGCGGGCAAGCGTCCTGCCTGAACCACCGAAAGTGCGACCGGCTTTGGTCCTCTCCTGCCGAGAGAGCCAAAGATCACGGTCACTCAATCGGATGTCTCGCGTTTTCCGCTGTCCCTAGCATCGTAGTTCAGGTCGAAATTCCTATCGGCCTTTTGGCCTGGCGGTGTCGGTTGGCCGTAGCATCCCGGGAATGCGTCACGACTGTCGGCTCGGCGCTATGGATGCCAGACGCGCAGCGATTTGTTTTTGAAGGTTCGTACTGGCCCTTGGCATCACCTTGCGGCTCGTCCACCTGCTCTCCCCATTGGTTTCATTGATCAGATGATAGGTTTGCCACTGGTCACGGGGATCGTCGCGCCCGATAACTTGCTCGACACGTTACCGCTGGTCTTTATTCCCCACGCGTGTGTCTGTACTGCGCTTCGCGACCAAAGTTCCAACATGGACGCGCGCCGGATCGAGGACTTCGCAATACACACCCAAGGATCTGTTGGCATGCCGAACGATTGACCTGAGAATCTCAGCCTGTTCGTCCAATCCTGGCTGGGCAACAAGCGTCATGCCGCAGCGCTTTGCCGGCTCCGTTATCTTGGTCACCAAGTCGCCCAAATGAACTGTCCCACCGATCCATTGTGTCTCCGCAAAACCTCTCTTTGATTCCACTTCAACGAGGATGTTCGGTCGAAATCGACGTCGATCGATTTGAGATGTCGGCACGATCGTTTCCAGCTCTTGCAAAGAGGCGGTTGTCACCAGATGGATGGGAGCCACGATGTAGCGATTATTCACCTGCGGGAGCGATGCGGTTCGCTCGTCCGTCTCTCCATAACGGCCGACCGCAACGTCGAACCCGAAATGTCCACCCAGCATCTTCCGCAGATCCGGATCTGCGAGATGGAGCCGAGACCCGTCCGGGAAACCAATCTTGGGACCTTCCGCATCAATGACACTGCTGAGGAACAATGCCGGGCGCCATCGCGGCTCTTTTTCCGGCGCTGCCACGGCCCCAGTTGTCTGATCGAAGAGAGCGTATTGACGGTCGCCCTGAACACCACTCGAGCCGATGATCGCCTCACTGCACATCTCGCCACCCAGTGAGCTAACAGGGTAACGCCATATTTCCTTGATGGTACCGATCGCTTGCATGGTCCGCCAATGCGAGGACGTCGGCTTTGTTCCCTTCGCCATGTCAGGCTGACAGCAGCACAGGCGTTTCCGCCCTCGATAGATCCGCGAGGATGGCGTGTGCTGCGGTTTCGCCAAGCTCGGCGGCGCTGGTGATACCCTGGACGAATGGGTGCTTGTGCAACAGGAAAGGGATGGCAACACAATAGAGCCGGTTGGTTAAAGGCGCGGTTTTGAGAGGCCTATAAAAGTCGTCGACGTCGATCCCGCCAGTTCGCTTGAATGTCGTACGCTCGTCGTCACAAATGAGGTTCGCCGGCTCGGGCGTAGCAGCAGCTTTGATACCGCTTTGCTGTAGCAATGTCGGGAAGGGAAGATCCTGGGCCGAAAGTGCGCTTTGACCCGTCGCGTCGATGAAGGTGTCGAACACTTCCTCTTTTCTTCCCATGATGATACGCGCGCCGCGCGCAAGGTCGTCCGTCTCGATCTCATAGTTTTCTTCCAGCCGGATAATCTCGAGCCGGCCGGAATTTCGAAGTGCCAGTAGCCGTTTGATCGACAGGTGCGGCACGGTCGCATATTCATCGACAAAGATGCTCTTGAAAGAGCGATTGAAGCGCTGCAAATCATCCGTATCGAGATGCGGGATAGCCCGGGCAATGTTCTCGTGGGTGATGAGGATCGCATAACGCCACGTGATAGTGAACTGCCGTTCGATATTGCGCTCGGCCTCCGCCAGGTTGGCTGCGGCCCAGGCAAAGGGATCCACGTTCGAACGTCGACCGTAATAAGCGTCCGCAAAGGTATCGACTGTCAGAAGGCTCAAGCCAATCTCGGCAGCATAGTCTGGGTCTGCAAAGGTGATCTCCTTGCGGAAGAGATCGAAGATCCTGTCCAGCAAGCGCGTTGGGCCGGACGCTATCTCATTGTCGACTGCCTCTTGTGTGCACACGGCAGGGTTCAGATACGGAAGCGGACAATAGAAATCGGCCTCAGGCAGCAGTCCCTTGCGCGACATCATGGCAGCCGAAAAATCTTTGTAGCCGGCCGCTGGCTGGAATTGCAGATCGCCAGCCCCATCAAGGACAAATGATCCGCGCGACGATGCAACCGTCAAAAGCGCGTCAATCCCGCTCAGCGAAGTGCCCAGCACTCCAAGCCGGCCATGGCCAGCCAATTTCAGAGCCGCCGCCGGCCACGGGGATGAGAAGTAGCCGGGCCGAACCTCGGTTTTTTCTGGCCAGCTATGGCCTGTTGCCATCACGACATGGTCGAATACCGCGTCGAATTCTGCGTCAGATGAACCGACCCTGATACGGATATCGTCTGTGCCGAGCGCAATGTCAGTGACCCGGTGGCCGCTTTGCACCTGGATGTCGTGTCCACGGTTGCGACCGTCCGCCAGGATCGCCGTAAACTGGTCCTGGAAATAGTCACCAAGGACCAGCCGAGGATAAAATTCTCGCCCGTTGATCCTCGATCGCACGATCGAGAACGAGGCGAGATAGTCATCGCCTTGACGGCTCAGCCAATCAACGAGCGTTTCAGGAAGCATCGGGATCTCGATGCTTGGAATGTTGGAAAGCATGACCGGGTCATTTGCGTCGGGAAGGTAAGGCGTGCCTTTCCCCGCATTCTGCTCGGCCTCGTATATGCTGATGTTGAGAGGAATCGCGGATTTGATGAGGTTTTTGAGCGTGAAGATGCCGGTGGGACCTGAACCGATAATGCAAATTCTGCTGTGCATATGCCACTACTCCAGCGCCGCCCGTCGCGGCACCCTCATCTAACGGCAGCGGTCGCATGCTGTTCCGGTGAGGACCGAATTCGTACGTTTCCAGACTGACCTCGGAAAGTCTGCGGTGGAACCGGATGAAGAGGGATCTGTTGTTCTGGTGTCGGAGACGGAACAATCCAGCTATAGAGGGCGCGATGGCACGGCTTGTATGTGCAATTTTTATAGATGGTGACAGGGCCCTGCTCGTGAAGCGCGCCCACCACCGAAAATGGTCGCCAGACAAATGGGATATGGTGGGTGGCCATGCGGAGAAAGGCGAGGGGCTGGACGTCGCCCTTGTTCGTGAATGCCAGGAGGAGGTCGGCCTGACACCGCTTGCATTCAATCCGGTCGCCATCCTGTATGAGGCTGACGATCAGAAACAGAAGTCACCGTTTCACATCTACGTCGTCAGGCAATGGACCGGCGGATCCCCTCAATTGCTTGGCAATGAACATTCGGAACTTGGCTGGTTTTCTGTCGACGAGATTGGCCGCCTTGAACTGGCAATGCCGGACTATCGAAAAGTGCTGATCGACAGTCTGCGTCAGGATGAGCCACTCCGGCAATGACGACCGCATGAGCATACAGTGCTGTCGTCGGAGTTTCGACGGGAACGTCGCTGCATCTGTCTCGTTTGTCCTTTGCAACGAAGGAGATTTTTATGACTGAAGCGAGTGACGATACTGCGAGGGTTTGGGAACTGATCGACAAGATCGGCTTTTGCATGCTGACGACACAAGGTGCCGGCATCCTGCGTGCCCGTCCAATGTCCGCCTACGCCGATCGCGGCGAGAACGCCGTCTATTTTCTGACGGACGTAGCCAGTCACAAGGATGAGGAGATTGCTCGTTCTCCGAATGTCTGCCTGGCCTTCGCAGACTCCAAGGGCCAGAAATATGTTTCCATTTCCGGCACGGCCGAAATCCAGAACGACCGCGAGAAAATCCGCGACCTTTGGGCTACACCGGCCAAGGCTTGGTGGGAGAGTGCCGAGGACCCATCCATCCGAGTTCTCAAGGTGACCCCGTCTTCTGCTGAATACTGGGACAGCCCCGGGACTGTCCTCAGCTACATCAAGATGGCGGCGGCTGCGGTCAGTAGTGCCCGGCCTGATCTTGGCGACAACGCCAAGGTAGTCATGTAAGCCGCAGGCTAGGAAAAACCGAACGGCCATAACGAGCCGTTCGGCATGGTTGGTCAGAGGTATTAGCAAACCATTCCGTAGCGAAGTAGAGCACTGACCTTTCTAGCCTTGGTTGGTCGCAGATCGCCCAACTTTCAAAACCGTGCAAACCACGCGGCATAGGGCGATTTTTTGACGAGATGTCGGTTGAAGTCGGGCTCGCCATCGTTCCACCAGACGGGCCCACGCTCACCGAGCGCCACCTTGGCATCGTCCACCCGTCGGCGCGCCCGCGCCAATGCAGCAGTGTCGCCCTTTGCGGCTCGTACATCCCGCCTCGCAGACATCAGGTCTTTCACCAGTTGCTGTCTGGTTTGTTCATTGAGGGCGGGATTGCTTTTGCGCCAAAGGCGGCCACGCACGACAAAATATCTGCCGTCGGGTGTGGCAGGGTATCTGTCAGCATGTTCGGCCATCATAGCAACGAGCGTTGAGCGGGTTCAACGACGTCACTGTCGCGACCGTATCCACGTCTCGTCAGTTCGGTTTGGGCACTGAAGCGAATATCGGCATCCCGGTCGCCAAGAAATTCCTGAAGGACAGCCAGGCTGAGCCGATCCCAACTCTTGCCTCGATCCGGCCCCGAAGGCACGCGCGGAAGA
Organism: Endobacterium panacihumi; assembly: GCF_050847465.1. Classification (NCBI taxonomy): domain Bacteria; kingdom Pseudomonadati; phylum Pseudomonadota; class Alphaproteobacteria; order Hyphomicrobiales; family Rhizobiaceae; genus Endobacterium; species Endobacterium panacihumi. The sequence goes on from NZ_JBOZRA010000003.1 coordinate 464,297, forward strand.
AGGCCGGGTTCGTCGCTCCACTTCAATAGTTGTTCGATGGATGACGCGTTCAACAGGTCACGTAAGTGATGGGCCGTAACATAAGCGTCCGGCATGGCTCTGTGGGCGGGCAGGCCGATATCGTGGATCAGGCCTTGCGGCATTCGCTGATAACGCAGCATCTGGTTTGAGAAACGTGGCAGATCGGGCCAGATCCGAAGCGCGCATTTCCAGGTGCATATCCAGGAGGCACCGCCCGTCAGACGTGAGAAGCCTATGAGCCTGTCGCATCCCGCCCCAAGATACACTCTCGAAAAGCTGCAGGAAGCATATGGGCTAAGTATCCCGCAGGCCGTCAACGTCATGGAAAAGTTCGGATCGGAGAAAGATCAAATTGATCGGTTCATGCGCCGCTGCGATCAGCGTCGCAACCGCAAAGGCGGAGGAACAAAATCTCAAACCTGATGTTCTCTCATCATCAAAACAACAAAAGAAGGAAGCATCATGGACTGGAATCGCGTTGAAGGGAATTGGAAGCAGGTGAAGGGCAAGGTCAAGGAACAGTGGGGCAAACTGACTGACGACGACCTTGATGTCATCGATGGTAAGCGTGACCAGCTCGAAGGAAAAATCCAGGAGCGCTACGGTTATCAGAAAGACCAGACCAAGAAGGATATCGACGACTGGTATGGTCGTCAGACTTGGTAAACCATGTCCGTCAAACCCCGCTGCGGCGGGGTTTTTATTTGGAACGCATTCTTGGTTCGATCGTTCTGCGAGCCCATCATGCCGAAGGAATCGCAATCTGAATGTCTGTAATTTTATGGGATAAGCCGGTTAGCGCCAACGGGATCCTGTTTTTTGGTCCTCTCGAAGCTCTGGCATTTCTTGAAACCGGATTGTCTGGACGCACCGACCTTCACTACAGGCTAGCATGTACAATGATGAAGGATGCGGTGAACGGGCGTATCTCCCCTGATGAGGCGCGCGAATTTTTTGAAGCTGTCATCGCCGAGACCTGCGACGAACACCAAAACGAGATGCTTTTGGCAGGCTAAGGGCGTGCCACTTCAATTGTGCAGACAGTTATCCAAGTTTGCATTTTGCCTCGGAACCAAAAGCGGATGCGTTCGTTCTATGCCGCCACGAAAAATTCGTGATTACAATGGCATACGAGAAAGCACACATGAAAACGATTATCGCCGCCGCTATGGCATTCGCCGTGATGGGCACCAGCGCCTACGCTCAGCAGGCTACGGCTCCGGCAGCATCTGGCGCCGACGCGACGATCGTCGGCCCGGGCATGACGATGGGCAAGGCGGCTATCATGCCGCTCAAATATGTCGAGATCAAAGACACCGATCTCGTGGCCTCCAAGCTCGTTGGTATCAACATCTACAACAAGGCCAATGAGGAAATCGGCGAGATTTCTGACGTCGTTATCGGCAATGGCAAATCGGTCATTGGTGTCGTCGCAAGCGTTGGCGGTTTCCTCGGGATGGGCAGCAGCTACGTCGTGATCGATCCGGCTTCGCTGGCGATTGCCGAGGATAATGGTACCTGGAAAGCCTATGTGGACACGAACAAGGAAGACCTGTCGGCCGCACCTAAGTTCGATTACGACAAGCTGAAGAAATAAGCGTCATCGATACCGTCTCGGTTGCTACCACGGATGTACTGGGGCAGGCTGAGACGTGAATGAGGGCCGGGCGAGAAATCGTCACGGCCCATCTCCGTTGGCAAGGATCGTCTGTTATTTTTTAAGGTAAGTCGCAGTGGGCAGGTAAAGGCGCTCGCCTGACATTTTGTTGACTACCGCGAGAGATCGGACAAACCCTTTAACCTTCTGTTCGACGCTGACGAAGATTTGCGCGAGCAGCCATTGGGCGGCCGCAAAAAGCGCCTCCAGCGCCTTTTGGCCGATGGCAAAGCGGGGCCTCGGCTTCGCTATGTCGATCATTTCGAAACCGGTGGCGATGCGGTGCTGCGGTCGGCCTGCAAACTGTCCCTTAAAGGCATCGTTTCGAAAAAGCTGGATGCAGTTTACCAATCCGGTCGGAGCGATAGCTGGATCAAATCCAAGTGCAGGGCAGGGCATGAAGTTGTCATCGGCGGTTACGCCACGAATGGCAGCCAGTTCCGATCGCTGCTGGTGGGTGTCTATCGAGACAGGCACTTCGTCTATGTCGGTCGTGTCGGCACGGGGTTCGGAGCCGGCCGCTCAAGGCTGCTGCTGGATACCCTGAAACCGTTGATCGTCTCCCGTTCCCCTTTCACAGGCATCGGCGCACCAAAAAAGGAAGCCGGGGTCCATTGGGTCAATCCGGAAAAAGTTGCCGAAATCGAATTTGCCGGATGGGGTGCCAACGGACTTGTGCGCCAGGCGGCATTCAAGGGGCTGCGGGAAGACAAACCTGCCGAGGACGTGACCACCGAGGAACCGGCTTCGCCAACGCAGGCTGAAAGCAAGCCCTCTGCTCGCAAATCCGCGTCTGCAAAATCGGTGCGACAGTCCAGCAGCAGGACTGAGGTGATGGGTGTCCTGATCTCTCATCCCGACAAGGCGCTTTGGCCGGACAGCGAAGATCCGGTTACCAAGCAGGAGCTGGCGCAATATTACGAGGCCGTTGGCGACTGGCTGATCGAGCATGTTCGGGGGCGCCCCTGTTCCGTGATCCGCGCACCGGATGGCATCGGCAACGAGCAGTTCTTCCAGCGCCATGCCATGCAGGGCACATCGAACCTTCTGGAGCTTGTGAAGGTCACGGGCGACAACAAGCCTTATCTTCAGGTCGATCGTATCGAAGGACTGGCGGCGCTGGCGCAGGTGGCGGCTCTCGAGCTGCATCCCTGGAACTGCCAGCCGAACGAACCGGAAATCCCCGGTCGGCTTGTCTTCGATCTCGATCCCGGTCCCGAGGTGCCTTTTTCGATCGTGGTCGAAACAGCCCGGGCACTGCGTGACCGCCTCGACGCTCTGGGCCTTCTCAGCTTCTGCAAGACGACAGGCGGAAAGGGACTGCATGTGGTGACCCCGCTCAAGGCGGGAAAGGGGGCAGCGCCGAACTGGGACGACGCCAAGGATTTTGCCCGCCGTGTGTGCGAACAGATGGCGGAGGAGCAGCCTGATCTCTACCTGACCAAGATGGCGAAGAAACTGCGCAACGGCCGCATCTTTCTCGATTATCTGCGCAATGACCGGATGGCGACGGCGGTGGCACCGTTGTCGCCGCGCGCAAGGCCGGGCGCCACGGTATCCATGCCTTTGACCTGGGCTCAGGTGAAAACCGATCTCGATCCGACCCGTTTCACGATCCGCACTGTGCCCGCTCTGATCGGGAAAAGCGACGCCTGGAAGGATTATTGCCAATCCGAACGCTCGCTCGCTGAGGCGATTAAGCGCCTCAACAGGATGAGCTGAACCTCCGCTAGGTCCGGTCGCTATTTCTTTTTCGAGCGGCGATTGTCAGCCTCGACCGATTTGCGCAGAGCATCCATGATGTTGATGACATTGCTCGGTTTGTCGTTCTCGGATGTGCTCGCCTTTTTCGGCGCAGGCGCTCGGCGATGTTTCTTCTTCGACTTGATGATGTCGAGAAGATTGTCCTGCACGGGGTCGGAGACCATTTTTGGTTCCCAGTGCCGGGTGTGTTTCTTGATGAGCTTGCGGATCAGCGGCAAGGTTGCCTTTTCCGGCTTTTCCTTGTCCAGCCCTTTGAAATAGTTGGCCTCGTCCCTGACTTCATCGCCATATCTGAGGGTCCACAGCACAATGCCTTTTCCGCGCGGTTCCAGCATCACCGCCCGCTCGCGGCGACCCAGCACCAGCCGGGAGATGCCGACCATTTTCTGCTTGTCCATCGCGGCACGAATGACTGCGAACGCCTCATCGCTGACCTTGTCGTTCGGCGTCAGGTAATAGGGTTTATCGAGCCAAATCCAGTCGATCTCGTCGCGTGGGGCAAATGTCGAGATATCGATGGTCTTCGTACTCTCCAGCGCCACATGGTCGAGGTCGTCGTCTTCCAGCATGACGTAATCGTCCTCGCTGCGCTGATATCCTTTCACCTCGTCCTTGTCGCGGACAGGTTTGCCGGTGACCGAATCCACATACTGGCTGAGTACCCGGTTGCCGGTATCGCGATTGAGGGTGTGGAATTTGACCTTGTCGCTGTCCGACGTCGCAGGCGTCATTTCGACCGAACAGGTGACCAGCGAAAGCTTCAGATAGCCTTTCCAATAGGGACGCAGTGCCATGTGATGATCCCCCGCCTATACAGCTTTTCGGCGCGATGCGTTTTCGGATGACTTGGTGGCTTTCTTGCGTGTACTGTTGGTGTTCGCAGACTTTGGCTTGCTGGCGGATTTCTTGGTCGCGCCGGCGCTGTCCCTCAGGGCCTGTAGCAGGTCGCTTGGTTTCGAGGCCTTGACGGCCTTCGGCTTCTTGAACGGCTTGCCCTCGATCTTGGCCTTGACCATGTCGGCCAAGGCCTCCTCGTAGCGGTCATCGAATTTGGATGGATCGTAGCCGCCCTTTTTCGTGCCGATGATATGCGATGCAAGATCGAGCATTTCCTTGTCGATCTTTATATCCGGCATATCCTCAAAGGCTTCGTCGGCTGAGCGGACCTCGTAATTGAAGTTCAACGTCGTGCCGACAAGACCGTCGCCATAAGGGCGGATCAAGACCGTTCGCAAGCGGCGAAACAGAACGGTGCTGGCAATGGCCACAACCTTGGCTTCCTTCATGCCGTCACGCAGCAGGGCAAATGCTTCCTCGCCGGCCGTCTGCGGCGCAAGATAATAGGGTTTGTCGAAATAGACATCATCGATCTCGTCGCAGGGGATAAAAGCATCGATGGCAAGCGTCTTGTCGCTGTCGGGAATGGCGGCCGCGATTTCCTCCGGCTCAAGCACGACATAACGGCCATTGCCCGTCTCGTATCCCTTGACCTGATCGTCATGCTCGACTGCATCACCCGTTTCGCTGTCGACGAACTCGCGGCGCACGCGATTGCCCGTCTTGCGATTGAGGATGTTGAAACTGATCCGCTCAGATGAGGAGGCCGCTGTGTATAGCGCCACAGGGCAGGAGGCCTCTCCGAAGGTAATATGCCCTTTCCAGTTTGCACGCGGTGCACTCATCTCGGCCTACTCCATACACAGTCGTCTCATAAACCGACTGGCGCAGGGAATCGTTCCGCAGGGTCGGCTTGGTGCAGTTGGAACGACGGCGGCGCGTGTTAGATCGAGTGCGTCGGTGTTCGTGGGGACATTCTCAATCGAACCCCCGCGCGTTGGACGCGGTATCTCTCCGATGCCCGTTGAGACTGCTGTTCGTGGGCGGCGATGTGCAGGGATCTGATTTCCGCGGCAGCCTCCAGAAGCGCCGATGCAATCTCTGCGTCGGTGAAGACCGGGACCGCCCGGGCCATCGTCATCATGTCTATGGCGACATCTTGGCCTTCGCCATGGGAAGGAAGACCGACATCCTCGCGCATATCCCGGATCGTTTCGTAGGATATGTCGAGCAGACAGGCCCGCGTAGTCTCCGGCAGCCGATCGACGCGATTGGCTGCCTTCACGAGTTCCGCAACAAAGTCCGATGCATTCTCCATGTCATCACCATGACCTTCGTATCCAGGTCTGACCAAACACAGCTGGGCCGCATCAGTTCCCTTCGGCAATTGCTGCATTACCGGTAGCTTGGGTCGAGACATCAAAATTTTCCATATCGACGCAACCTTTTTGTCGATCCTGCATTACCGGCCAGCATTGCAGGAGACAGGCACAATGAAGGTGATCGACGACTGGCTTGACGATAAGCTTTCAGCACGAAAAATGGTGCTGGGATATGTCGAAGATGCCAGCGAGTTCAGCATGCTAGCAGGCGCATTGCGTGCCGAGGCGCAAGCGGCTGGCTATCACCCGAACGCCCTCGCCAAGGCCTGCGGCGGCGATATCTGCTCCTACCTGATGCAGGTGACGCGAGGTGCGGACACACCGATGGCGGCGGAGTAGCGGGTGGTCTGTGGCACTGCGCTATCGCATCATATAGGATGGCCGAGCCTGTCGCGACGAGGCACGGGAGTTGTTGGAGGCAGCCCTTTGATGTCAAGTGATGAGCGTACGAGTGATCTGAAATCATGTGGCTGGCCGAGACCTCACTTGGCATGAAGCCCGAGATCGCAGGTTGGCTGCTGATGCTCATCGTGTCGGGTGCCTGCGCTTTGGCTTGACGATTTCCCTTATCGCCGCCACACCAGCCGTTCTGCCGGGAGGTGCTCTAGGAGGGACTGGTTGCCAGTGATGCATGGCGTCACGTCCCGGCGATCAGGCCGTAGACGGCGATGAATATGTAAAGAGCAAAGGCTGCGATCGCGAACACGGCCAAGAAGCCGATTGCGCCGCGTCCCAGAAGGACCTTCCGTCTCTTCTCCTGCGGTGTATCATTCGAGGGTGTGAGACCCGTCGGTGTATGCGTGCTTTTGTCTTTCGTCACTGAGACACTCCCTGATAATGCCCAGCGAACCGACACAGGAGGGTAAAGTTCCCTTCGGAGTGGAACTAATGACCCCAGCTCAGATTAGCGCGGCTCATAGAGGACAATGATGAGGGGCCTGTGCCGTAACGTATGGTAATGATCGGAGGAGGTTTTGGCGGCCTTTCTTGCTGACAGGATAGCACCTGCTCTCTGGCGAACTCGTATATGTGCCAAGGCGGCGAAGGGGACGAGTGCGACACAGAGCAAAGCCGCACTGCTGTCTTGGGAGGCTGACACGGCGTCAGTGAAATCTTGCGGCTACAAGGACCATTCGCAAGGCCTTAGTGCGGCTTTTCCGCCTCGCCCTTTTCTGCCGGAATAACGATGCCGACATAGCGGACCGGGTTGCCTGTCGCATCCCGAAACACTCGACCGTATGACGCGACGGCCACATAACTGCCCGAGGCGCTCATAACGCGGTAGGCTTCTTGCTGGGGATGATGTCCTACAATACTGTCTCGAATGGTCTTCGCCAAACGCGGCCGATCTTCGGCATGCACCCGTTCCAAATAGATATCGATGGGGAGTCCTGTTTCCGCCAAGGTCTGGTCCAGGCCGAAGAGCTCCGCCAATGCGTTGTCAGCGTAGAGAATGTTTTCCGGGATATCCCAGCTGTAAAACCCCGCATCAGGAACGCTATCGGACATCAATGCCAATTCAAATGTTAGGTCGATTGCAGTCCGCATTTCCACTCCCGTAGCACTTTATTGCTACTTTAGCGCTCACGAATGTACTTTCAAGCGCCGTGGCTGTCAGACAGGTCCGGGGGCGTACATTTCCTCAAGTTTTCGCAGGACGGCCATCACGCCTATGCCTAATTCGTTGCAGTCGCGAGTCGTCAGCGGTGGGCGGATGGCTGCCGACCGGATGCGGGCCAGATACGTCGAGAGATCCTCGAGTTGGGGGTCGAACGGTTTTGTCTCGATGACAACGAGGGGCTTATCCATAGTGGCGGTGTCCGGCGAAAGAGGGTTTGTGGCCCCGAGAGACGGCGCCAGCATGGGTACCCATAAGCTATTTTAGCGACACTGTATATTGCCCATGAACGGTAGCAGGCCTCGACCATTCAGGAAGCACGAGTGTTGATCGGTCAATTATCTTTGCCGCAATAAATGTTTCGCTCGGCATGTCGCTGGCAAGGAGAGGCCTGCGGAACCAGATTGGTTGGGTTGTCTCTCAAGGGTGTTGCTGTTAGCGCTGACCACCCTAGTTCAGCTTGGATGAATATCAACCAGGCTGCCAGCCACATGCCGCATCGCAAATCGACGCTTTCAATGGACCGCTTCCTTGAGTGGTCGCTTGAGCATACGGTGCCACCCCTCTATCGCTTCGTCCTCGTCACGGTTTCCGTTATCCTTGTCGGCATATTTAGGACCTTGTTCGTCACTTCACTGCTGCCGTGGCTGTTCTTCATTCCGTTGATCGTTTTCGTCGCTCTTGTTTTCGGGCGGGGGGCGGGACTTTACGCCAGTCTTGCCTCGACGGTCGTCGCCGCCTTCACGATATCGAGCCGCGCCGAACCGTTTTGGTTATCGGGACCTCAATGGGCCGGTAGTCTCCTCTTTCTTGTCGTCACGCTTGGTCTGGCCTGGCTCTCGGCGGAATTGCGATCGGCTTTCGCTCGCTACCGCAAACTTGTCGCCCAGCACGCCCGAACGAACGATGAACTGAAGGCCGCCGAGGGCCAGCAGCTGCTGTTGAACGAGGAACTCAGCCACCGTCTTAAGAATGTCCTCGCGGTTGTTCAGTCTGTAGTCTCGCAGACGCTCAGGCAGGCGGACGATCTGCCGTCAGCGAACACGGCGCTGTCCGCGCGCCTCGTTGCTCTCGGCAACGCCACCACCGTTCTGACGGCAAATTCCTGGGCATCGGCGGATATCACGGCGATGATCACCAAGGTCCTCGCTCCGCATGCGGAAATCGGAAGCCGGATCAAAGTCAGTGGTCCGCCATTGACACTCAATCCACGGGTGGCACTAGCTTTTGCACTGGCTCTTCATGAACTCGCCACGAACGCGGCCAAGTATGGCGCGCTGGCAAATGAGACCGGTCATGTAGAGCTGACATGGAATATTGACCGCCAGGGTAGCGAGCCACGGCTGCGATTGCTCTGGGAGGAAATCGGCGGCCCCCCTGTGACACCCCCGACTCGGCGCGGTTTTGGATCAACGATGATCGAGCGGTCCCTCAAATCCTATTTCCGAGGAGAGGCAAAACTGGAATACCGTTTGGAAGGACTAAGGTTCGAGGTCGACTGCGAGCTTGAAGCAGCAGGTATGGCGGAAGGCTGATCATGGGGCAGAGCAAACCAATCAATACACACACCATCCTGCTCGTTGAGGACGAGGCGATTATTCGCTTCGAACTTGCGGATTTTTTTTCCGACGCAGGCTACGAGGTCTTCGAAGCGGGCGATGCGGATGAGGCAATCGCAATACTGGAACGTGAAGCCTCGATCCGCGTGGTGTTGACCGATATCCAGCTCCCCGGCACGATGGATGGCCTGAAACTCGCTCATTACGTCCGAGACAGGTATCCTCCGACAGTCCTGATCGTCACATCAGGGACGGCGCATCTGGGACCAGAGCAACTCCCGCTGAACACCAGCTTTATTGCCAAGCCCTTCGATCCAGCTCGAATACTCCAGCAGATCCGACAGATGACGCGATAGCACGCGGTTGGTGACACGCCGATCCACAAAGACCTTGATACACTTGCCGCAGCCGCTGCACCACGCCGCAGCATGGGATCTGCAGACTCCGACAAGAATGGCGCCGGCGGGGATCAAGCGAAAGGGTATGTAAGGTTACTTCACGGCAGCGCATCGTACGGTAACGTACCGATCGCGTGAAGGTTGGAACGAGTGCCGATGCCATACCTTACTCCCACTGGAAAATAAAAGGGAGATCTCAATGGTTACCATGGTCGGCAACGAGAGTGAGTTTGGCAAACTGATCAGAGACCTGATTTATCTGGAGCACGATGCCATCGCGGCATACGAATCCACGATCGAGCGTCTTGACGACAAGGCACTTAGCGCGAAGGTAGCCGAGTTCCACCAGGATCACCTGCAGCACCTTTCTACCCTTAACGAAATTGCCGTCGAGGCTGGTATTGAGGCCCCAACCAAAGGCGATATGAAGCAGATGCTGACAACCGGGAAAATCGCTTTAGCCGATCTGTTTGGCGACAAGACAATTCTTAAAGCGATGAAAACCAACGAAGACGATACGGTGACAGCCTATGAACGAGCGTCACGTCACGAGGACGCTCTTCCCGAGTCTAAAACATTCTTCATGAAAGCTCATCAGGACGAAGTTCGGCACAGAGCGTGGTTTGAGACCACTGCTGATCAGCTATAATTCCCGGACTGAAACCGGCCAAGTGCTGTGGGCGCTTACATGATGTTAAGCGCCCTTCAGGTTGCCATCCGTCCGCGGAGCCTGCGAGGCACCGAGTGCGCTCCTATCAACCCATTCCAAGGCATTGTTACTTTGGGCACCACGGAGATTGGGGATCTGATGGATCTTTAGAGCGACCTGCACCGCGGGAGTCAAGTTTTGACAGGGCATCCCATCGGCAGGCAGCCGGAGGCAAGTAGGACCTCATTGAACCAGATGGCACTCACATAACCTCAATGGGGGCACGACTTGGTTTGCGTTTCCAGAATTCACACCAGCCCGAATTTCTCACAAGGAACATAGATGCTGGAGCTTCTACAGGCTAACGCACCGATAATCTCTGCTGCGGCCAGCCTTGGAACGCTCTGTATCTGGGCAGTCTACCTGCAAATTTTTGTCGGAGGGCATCGAAGGCAAATCAAGCCGATGCTCGTCATCAATCACGGTGAGGGACGCACGCTCAACGCTCATTGCCTTGTGACGAACATGAGCAAGGATCCCGTGCATATTCAAAGCGTCGTTGCGAGCGTCACAACGGAAGCGCAAACCTATACGGCCTATATTACCGACGCCGAAGACATTCGGCGCTCCGGTATTGATACTGGCTGGCAGCGCATGACGCGCCAGGGCCCTTTACAACCTGGAACAATGGTCGACATGGGCACGTTCGATTGTATTATCGAGTATGCGAAGGCGACCGCGCTCGGTTTCGACGAGCATCCGGTTCCCAGGGGTGACATGATGCCAGACACAATCGAGATCACAATTCTTGGCATCTACGGTTCCGAGGATCTATTGATTGGCGCCGCGCGAACCTTCCATCTGACGACCTCCGAAGCTGGCGGCAGTATCAAGGCTTCGGAAGCATTGACGCGCCAGATAACCCGAAGGCACGAACGCAAAAAGCTCTTGAGGGAGTTGAACGAGCAACTGTAAGCTGGTCTCAACAACGAGAGGGTGGCAACGAAGTATGGTTGGAAGCGCTACCCGGCCCGGGACACCAGCACATATTTAGTTAGCCGGCTATATAAAATCGGATAAGCTCGATTATGGAACTATGCTGCATCAAGAGCAACGACATAGCGAGTTTTAATTAGGCTCACCTCGGCAGACAACGGGAAGTGACATGTAATAGGACCGAACGCCGCCAGCGCCAAACATATGCGGGTTCAGGCGACAGTTTTAAGTATGATCCGCCAATGTCGTCGATCCTCTGCGTCCACCTTCAGCAAGGCCGTTAATGGTGCTTGTGTCACATACCAGTAGATCCGAAATAGTCGTGAAGACCCTGTCCCTTAAAGACTTAGCGGATCGGCCCGGTTGATTGCCTCTGCATCGAGGAGCCGCAGTTTGATCCCGCTATCTGCGACGATGCGCAGTGTCCTTATCATCTCCGCAGCCTCAAGAAGAGCCGATCGAATTTCGTCCTCCGAAAGGCTTTCCGCATTGTTTGCCGTTTTGAGGAGATCGATGATCGCGTCGCTCTTGGTGCCACTGCCTGGTATTCCGACTGCGGTGCGCATGTCGCTGATAGTGGTGATGCTTGAGTAAAGATGATCCCGTACCTCACCGCCGCTGAGACGGCTCACCCAGTTGGCTGCAAGTATCAGGTCGGCCGGGGTGGTCTTTGCAGGCATGGAATCCCTGAAAATTTATCATTTCGCGCGTTTGGAACTATGCCACCCTAATTTCACGCAGCGGGTTTTGGTGGCTATAGGATCCCATCTCAACCATCATGTTCAGAACGCCTCTCAGATCATACGGCTTCGCTATGAAACGAGCGTTCCCTACCAGTTCGCCATCATCGATCGCATGTCCGCCGGATGTCACGATGACGGGAACTTCCTTTTTGCACGACGCGACATAGCGAGCAACATCGAGGCCGTTAAGCCCACCGGGCATGTCTATATCGGTTATCACCACATCGATGGTGCGCGTTCCCAGAAGCCCGATCGCTTCAAGCGCGGTCGCGGCCTCGACAACCGTATAGCCCTCTTCTTCAAGGCTGTCGGCAAGTATCATCCGGATCAATGGCTCGTCTTCGACGATAAGTACGGTACGCTGGTACATGGCCGTCTCCTAGCTGCAAGCACGAGTACAACTCGGCTGTCCAGAACAAGATCGTCCCCTCGCCGACATTCTTTGCGAACAAGTTTAATAAAATGCGAATGATCAGTTGGTCGCGGGCCAGTCATTTGCGGGCTCGTCGATGACAGCAGCATCATCCGCGGGGTCGGGATCCTTCTCACGCGCGGTCCGAAGATGGTCCACCTGCTCCCTAACAGCCTTAAGCACCTCTTCGTGCGCCACACCTTGGACAACGAATTTGTCCACGAGGTCCTCCACCTTGAGCTTGAGTTCTGCTTGCCATTCACTGGTCATCTTTTCCTCCGTTTGATTGTTCTCTCAGAAAGTTCGATCCATACAGGGGCATGGTCGCTCGTGTGCTCCCAACCACGGACGTGCTTGTCGACCTCAGCCTTGGCAAGCCGCTCGGCCAGATCGGGACTGAGGAGAAAGTGGTCGAGCCTGAGCCCGGCATCGCGGCCGTAGGCATTCCGGAAATAATCCCAGAAGGTATAAATGGGTTCGCCTGGATGAATCTCTCGAACGGCATCGGTCCACCCTTGCTCGACCAAGGCGCGGTATGCGTCTCGCACCTCCACGCGGAACAGTGCGTCGTCCTTCCATCGCTCCGGTTTGTAGACGTCGAGTTCCGTCGGCACGACGTTATAGTCGCCGGCGAGTATCACGGGCACGTCAAGCTCCATCAGCTCAGCGGCATAGTCCTGCAGACGGTGCAACCACCGCAACTTGTAGTCGAACTTAGGGCTGGGATATGGATTTCCGTTCGGGAGATAGAGCCCTCCGACCACGATGCCATCAACGATCGCCTCGATGTAGCGGCTCTGCTCATCCTCCAGCTCGCCGGGGAGGCCTTTCCGCGTTAGAAGCGGCTCCTTGCCACGAGCGAGTATTGCCACCCCATTCCAGGATTTCTGGCCGTGCCAGACTGCTCCGTACCCAGCCTTCTCGACCTCTTCGATTGGAAACCTGGGATCGGGAGCCTTCAGTTCCTGAAGCACGACGATATCCGGCCGCGCCTCGTCCAGCCACCGGAGCAGCACCGCGAGCCGACCGTTCACGCCGTTGACGTTGTAGGTAGCAACCTTCACTTGCGCTTGTGGTCGCCCTTGTCGCCCTCACCAGGCTTTGCCTCGTGCTTGGCCTGATGACGCTTGTCGGCAGACAGCGATCGGCCGACATCGACAGACTCCTTGAACTGGCCCTGCTCGTCGCGGCGCACGTATCGCTTGTCAGTTCCAGTATCGATCAGTTCGCGCTTGCTCATAATGCTCTCTTTCGGTTGTAGCAAAGGCACAACTCACGAGCTGGCGAAAAGATGCATCGATTCCAGCATCTTGATCCCAATCCTCAGGTTGCAGTGGCGAACTAGAGCAAGCCATTGAAAAAGACTCTCTTTTCGTACCGGAACGATTTGCCTCCTGATTCGGTTGAATCGCCAAAGTTGCGTTAGTTGCGTGGAGAGTTTCGATGGCAGGACAGCGTGCACAGTGGAAAGGGTTCATCAAATTCGGTGAGGTGACAGCGGGTGTCGCGCTCTATACGGCAGCATCGACCTCCGATCGCATCGCGTTCAACACAATCAACAAGGCAACGGGACACCGGGTCAATCGCGTATTCATCGACAGCGAGACTGAAGAGCTCGTCGAGAAGGAACATCAGACCAAGGGCTTCGAGATCGAGAACGGCCATTACATTATCATCGACCCTGAAGAGGTTGCGGCGGCGATCCCGGAGAGCAACAAAACCCTCGAGGTCGAAGCGTTCATCCCCTGCTCCGACGTGGACGACGTCTATTTCGACAAACCCTATTACCTGACCCCGGACAAGATGGGATCGGATGCCTTTGCTGCTCTGCGTGACGGCATGCGCAAATCCAAGGTTGCCGCCATCGCCCGCACGGTCTTGTTCCGCCGCATGCGGACAGTCCTCATACGCCCTCACGGCAAGGGTCTTATCGCGACCACCCTGAACTACGACTACGAGGTGCGTTCGTCGAAGAAGGCCTTCGAGGAGATGCCGAAGATCAAGATCGAGGGCGAGATGCTTGATCTCGCGAAGCACATTATTGGCACCAAGAAGGGCGACTTCGATCCGGCATCGTTCGACGACCGATACGAAGCAGCCCTCGAGGAACTCGTGAAGGCGAAGATTGAAGGCAAGTCGGTGCCGAAGCGGAAGAAGGTCGAGGTATCGACGCCCAATGATCTGCTTGCTGCTCTTCGGGATAGCGCCGGAATGGCAACTGAAAAGGACGACAAGCCGAAACGCACTGCAGCCAATGCCAACGCTGGCAAAGGCAGGCAGGGCGCTGCGCGCGGGGCGGCATCGAGGTCCGCCGCTTCGAAGGCTGCCCCGCAGCGCAAGTCAGCTTGAGGAGATGAATGATGGCGCTTCGTCCATACTGGAAGGGATATCTCAAACTGTCGCTGGTCACCTGTCCGGTGAACATGACCCCGGCGACCTCGGAATCTGAAAAGGTCCGCTTCCACACCCTCAACAAGGAGACGGGCAACCGGGTCGTTTCCCAGTACATCGACTCCGTGACGCGGAAGCCCATCCGTGATGAAAACGAGGCCAAGGGATATGCTCGCGGCGAGAACGACTATGTTATCCTGACCGACGACGATCTCGACAACGTGGCGCTTGACACCGTGAAGACGATCGACATCGAGAAGTTCGCTCCGGCTGACAGCATCGAATGGGTCTACCTGGAGAAGCCGCACTACCTGATGCCGGACAATGCTGTCGGGCACGAGGCCTTCGCCGTCATCCGCGATGCGATGAAGGCGGACAAGGTGGTTGGGATATCAAAGCTCGTCATCGGCCGCCGCGAGAAGGCCGTGGTGCTCGAGCCGCGCGACGACGGAATCGTCCTGTGGTCATTGCGGTTCGGTGACGAGGTCCGTCCGGAGGAAAACTACTTCGAGGAAATCGATGACAAAGCCGATCCGGATCTCATTCCGCTCGTCCAGAAGCTGATCAAGGCCAAGACCAAGCGGTGGTCGCCGGACATGGTTAGCGATCCGATCCAGGAAAGTCTGCTGGCGCTGATCGCCGAGAAGAAGAAAACGCTCAAGCCTCGGAAAAAGACTGGCAAGTTAAAAGACGTGGCCGCCCCGGCATCCAATGTCGTGAACATCATGGATGCTCTCCGCAAGTCGGTTGCCAACGAGCTCAAGACGAGGAGAGCCGGATGATCACAAGTGATGGAGAACTTGAACTCTGTGAACCCGTCCCGTTTCTCTATTACGAAAACGGCCAGATCGCGGTCACGGATGGCACTTCCGTCTGGCTGGTCATCGTGACATCCGAGGCATTGAAGGCAACAGCAAATCCGCCAGAGAACTCACTACGCCGCCTTGTCCGGTATGCGGAATACTATCGCGACCTGGCAGCGGCCTCTATGCGCAAAGGCGATGACATCGACGGGAAGGTATGGATAACCGAAGCTGACGTGCTGTCGTCTCCCCCGCCCGGTCTAACCTCAAAAGCAAGCTCGGAGGAAAATCATACCCAACTACGCTCGTGAATCTGGCGCGGTCTGATAGTCGCGTCATTCATGGCACGCGCCCTGGTGCGTATGAGGGCGACCGCTCGGGTGCGACTCTTGCTCGGGATACCACAACACGAGCTTTTGTCGGAAAAGCAAGAAGCTTAGATGTCGCGGTCCGCTGATCCATTGATCACGATCATCGTTCATATCCGGCATCTGAGCGCGCACGTGGCCATAGACAAATAGGTGCGCTCGTCTAGCTATTGCCAATGCGCAGCACGGAATAGGGGAACCGTCGCGTCCACCTGACCTCGCTGCGCCGTTTTTCAATAATTTTGACTGAGCCGGAGTGCCCAGATGCATTTGGTAGATCGTTCCTTCAAAGATCTGGTGGCAATGACCGCCAAAACGCCGCCCGAGCTCGGCGGTAGCACTGCCGCGCTGCTCTCTTCGTTGCTGGGTATTGCAATGTCTAAGATGGCGCTTTTGACGTCCGTCAAGAAACATTTCGACAACGATCTAATCGTGGCTCGCCTGGACGCTGTTGCTATGGACATCGCTTCGGCGCTTGAGAGGGATCAGAAGAGTGTCAAGCAACTCATCAATTCACTGAAGGACGATGCTGCCCCACAGGTGAAACGCTCGGCTCTGATCGAAGCAACACGCCAGCCGCTGGCCGCGTCCCACCTGCTGATCGATGCTATGGAGGTCCTGGTATCGGCTCGTGGGAAAGTGGATCAGTCCGTCACCAGCGATTATTACGGCGGGGCAGCTATGATAGCAGCTTCATTTCGAGCTGTCGTAATGGCGACCAATGCGAATCTCGAGGTGACTTCGCTCGCAGAGATAAAACAGCGGACGTCTCACGCGCGCTCGGAACTGCAGGCTAGATTCGAGCGTGCAACCGAGAAGCTGGGCCTCTTATCAAGAGAGTAGACCAATACGAGGAGGCCGCCCCCGCTCTCACGCCGCTTGCTTTGATATTTTTTCCAGCCTCTTTATCGCTTGCTCCAATGAACGCTGGCTGTCGCAATAATCCTGCCATACTGTGCTATCTTTCATGAGATCTGGCACAGTCCGGATCGTAAATCGCTTCGGATCAAGGCCTTTTTTCACCTGTGTCCAGCTAAGGGGCATCGAAACGGTCGCACCCGGTCGTGCTCGAGGCGAAAGCGGAGCAACCGCTGTCGACGTGCGATCATTGCGCAGGTAATCCAGGAATATGCGGCCATCCCGCTGCGCCTTGGACATCTTGATGAGATAGAGGTCCGGGTTATCACGCGCCATCGCCTGGCAAACGTCGTGGGCGAACGCCTTTCCTTGATCCCAGTTCAGCTTCTTGCCCTTCGGTATTGCAAGCGGCGTAACCACATGGAGCCCCTTGCCACCGGTGGTCTTGCAGAAGCTCACCAGACCGAGTTCTTCCAGACGGTCTCGGATCTCGCGTGCACCTTCGATCACTGTGTCGAAATCGACATTTGGCCCCGGGTCCAGATCGAAGACAAGACGGCCTGGGACTTCTGGATGGTACGGTTCGCAGTTCCAGGGGTGGAGTTCGGTTCCACCGATCTGCGCAACGGCTGCAAGTCCCTCGACGCGGTCGATCTGCAGGTAAGGTTGCTTATCCCCGGAGACCTTGACTTGTTCAATCAGGTTAGAGGTTCCCTGCATCGCATGGCGTTGGAAGAACTGCTCGCTGCCGATGCCGTCAGGTGTCCGGATGATCGAGCAGGGTCGCCCTTTGATGTGATCGATCAGCCAAGACCCGACTGCTCCATAATAGCGAGCAAGGTCCACCTTGGTAACGGGCTTGTCATCGAGCGCGCCAGGCCAGAGCTCCTTGTCCGGGCTGGAGATCAGTACGCCCATAACATCTACCTTCGCGCCCTTTCGCAGACGGGAGGTCGTTTTACGAGCAGGGGCAGGTTTCGCGCTCTTTTCAGGCTCTGGAATATCGACTTCATCCGGTTCTGCAGGTTTTTCGGCCTCAACCTCTTTTGCAGGCTTGTCCTCACGCAGACCTTTGAACGCTGCCTGTCGCACCTGACCGTCGGCAGTCCATCCGGCGAATTCGATCTCGGCGACGAGTTCCGGCTTCAGCCAAACAATATCGGCGGACTTCTTTGGGGCTCCGATTCCAGTGAAAGGCGAGTCTGAAGACTTCAGGGCCTTGAGCTTCGGCAGGATTTGACTGACGATCTTCGCCCCGTAGCCGGTTCCAACTCTGCCCACGTAGACAAAGTGGTTGCCGCGATAGACCCCCACCAGGAGCGAGCGAAAGGCACCGTTGGTCAGCGCATATGCACCTATCACGACTTCATGCCCTGCCCGGCACTTCGACTTCGCCCAGGTATCACTCCGGCCAGACTGGTACGGGGCGTCGCCCTTTTTTGACACGATACCTTCCAGAGACAACCGACACGCCGATTTAAGGACGGCATCGCCGCCCGTTTCGAAATGCTCGACGAAGCGCAAGCGAGCATCATCTTCGGAGTCGGACAGCAGTCTCGCTAGCCGTTCCTTGCGTTCCGTCAGGGGCAAATGCCTGAAATCCGCCTCGCCTTCAAAGAGCAAATCGAATGCAAAGAACACAAGATCATCGGTTTTACCTTCCGACAATGCGGCCTGAAGAGCCGCAAAATCAGGGGCGCCGTTCTCATCCAATGCGCATATTTCGCCGTCGACAATAACGTCCGGCAGTCCTGATGCAGCCTCAGCGATCGCGGGATATTTTGCCGTCCAGTCCAACCCCTTTCGCGTCTTCAGTGTCACTTTTCCGCCTTCGACCCGCATCTGGATGCGATAACCATCGAACTTGATCTCGTGGATCCAGCCTTTCGCTGAAGGTGGCCGCTGCAAAGTCTCGCATAGCTGGGGCGCGATGAAGTCCGGCATCGACGATGTCGATCCAGATGGTTTCGATTTGGCAGAAGCACCTCTTTTCTTCTGGCCGCCGGGATTTTTGCTTTCTGCTGCGCGTTCCTCCGCCGCCAGACCTTCGCTGCTATTCCAAACCGCATCGGCTTGAATCGGATCTCCGGTTGTCATGAACGGCTTAGGCTTCCTGCCCTTCCCTAAAGCGATCGCTTCCATCGTTCGGCCGGACGCGACGGAGGTGTCGTTCGCTTCGAGGACTGCTGCACCGTTCTCTTCGACCGAATAATCATCGTCGTGTTTGATCAACAACCAGTTCGTGCGTTTTTCGCCCTCGCGGTTGCGCATACGCACCAGCACGAAGCTTCCCTTTAAGCGATCACCATCGAGCGAGAACTTGAAATCCCCCTTCTCCAGTGCCTGCTCTGGTGTCCTGTTTCCCTCAGGCTCCCAGTAGCCACGATCCCACAGCATGACCGTGCCGCCGCCGTACTGTCCCTTTGGAATCGTGCCTTCGAAATCACCGTAATCCAACGGATGATCCTCGACTTCGACCGCTAAACGTTTGTCCTTGGGATCGAGCGATGGCCCCTTGGTGACGGCCCACGATCTGAACACGCCGCCTATCTCGATACGCAGGTCATAATGGAGACGGGTCGCATCGTGCTTCTGGATGACGAAACGACGGCGGTTCGATGACTTTATGGCCATCTCTCCGCTCGGCTCTACGGTTTTTTTGAAGTCGCGTTTGGCGCGGTATTTGCTCAGGTTGTCCGCCATGACAGAACCTCAACTGTTTTCGAGAGACCATATGCCGACAGCGACCCCCCTGGTCCTCGGATGGTCGGTTTCAGCGAGAGGACAGATCGGTGGCGCCGAGATCACCGAATGCGGCGCGAACAGCGTCCTCATGACCCGAGGCGATGTCGGCAGAAACCTCGATTTCCGATCCAAGTGGCGCATCGCCTCGCGAAACTTCATCGACCGTTGCTGCGTCACCACCGCTGATATCCACGCCGGACGAGTTCTCAGAACCGCTTGTCTGCACAAAGATATCCGTCCGATGGATATTGAGCTTTTGAACGAGATGTTCGACAGCGAGGTCCGCAGCCTCCCGTGTCGCAAACTTTGCGGTGACGGTCTTCGTGCTCATATCGGACATTACAACTCCTTCGCGTGTGGTGGGCAACGGACCGCTGCTGCTAAAGCAGAGCAGTTTTGGTGCCCGTTTCTTCTGCCCTCAACATCCTCAGCCGACCCATTGTTCCAAAAGGCGATGGCAACCGGGCACCGACTTGAGGAACAGAACCACGCGCACAGGGTTACGGCCTTGACAATGGAGGATGATGGAAATGAGAAACACTGCTCCGAGTGCTGGCGCTCCCGGCACGACTGACCAATCCCCGAGATGGGAAGGGCCTCAGGAAAATACGCCTCGCGGTTATCTCAAAGCCAAAGATGATCCGGACCGCGACGAAGATGCGGTTGGCGAAACGAACGCCAATCCACAGAAGAAGAACCTGTCTGACGCTTTGAAAACCAAAGAGGTCCGAGATGTCTAAGCCTGAAGATGACGCAAAAGGCCAATACGCCCCTTCGCAGGCAGATCGCAAAGCCTCAGGGGTTCACAGTGCGAAGCCAACTGTCATCACGGGCTCCGAAGATGCGACGGTGAACCGTGATCCTCCTGGTAAGAAAGCGGGCAAGGACTGGGACGTTAACTACGATCCCTCGGACCAGGACGAAGAAAAATTCAGAGGTTAAATCGATGCGCTTGCTGAAAGACTTTGCCATGCCTCGCATAGGCCGCTTGGATCGAGGATGACCATGCAATTTTGTAATCGCGACGACTTTCAAGAAACTGTGCAAGGATTATCGGAAGTGTTGGCTAAGCCGGAGCATTTCAGCCAAGTCGTGTGGAAGCTCGAGTATCTTAGTCGAACGGACTGGTACCATTTTTACGGCATGATACGAAGCGGCGAGGGCTCCGGCGTTGGTCATGTTTACGATCGAGTTGACTGTCAAGCTTCGAACACTCCTTTTGGTGACTGCGTCTCAGTCGCGCTCGGCTTTCACACCAACGCGTGCATTTCGACATACTCGGGTGAGCGTACAGTCGCGACAGACATCCTGGAGGAAGTCGAGACGCGAGGCTGCATCGACGCAGAGGTCGTGAGGATCGGTATCGAAGCGAGATCCTCGGAAATTGGGGGCCGGAAAGTAGTGGCGGTCACGGACATTGCATTCGTAGGATTGAGCGATATCGCGCAACGGAAGCACATGATCGGCATAACCTCGAACACACCTTCTTTGAAGTGGTGCAGAGATCGGCGGTTTATCAGCGCATTACCGATATTATCGCAGACCGCAGACTTTGGCTTTGCCGGATTGTAGGTGAATTTGGAGCTCGCATAAGACCGCACAACCCAGAAATTCGCTAGATGAAAAACCTACAATTGGGTATTCTAACGCTGCCAGGGGTGAAACCTTGCGTATGATTATGCTGCTCTTCGGTACCCCTCGGGAGTGGTCGCAGCCTCGAAGCTTGGTTTTGCAATGCGATAACCCTGAACAAGTGCGACGCCCAGATCCCTCAACACTGCAAGCTCCCCATCCGTCTCAACTCCTTCGCACAGAGGCGTTATATCAAGATCGGCGAGCATTCGCAGGGTGTGCTCCACGACCACACGCTTTACCCGGTCGGTGTCAATATGCCGGATAAGATCCATGTCCAGCTTCACCAGATCAGGCTGAAACTTGGTCAGCAGGCCCAAGCCGGCATGGCCCGCGCCAAAATCGTCGATGGCTGTCTTGAAACCGATTTGCCGGTACGTCTCAAGGATTTTCAAGACATGCCTTGTATCGAGTTGTTCGTCCTCGGTGAACTCGAAAATGATGCGATCGAGGGGAAAGCCCACGCGTTCCGCCGTGGCCAAAGTGAGCCTGATACAGGCTCGCGGCTCGTACACTGCGTTTGGCATAAAATTAATTGATAGTTTCGCGGTGTCATCGTGCTCGAGCAACGAGGCTGCCAGTTCGATTGCTCTGACGCGGCACTGCTGATCGAACGCGTAGCGGTTCACGGGATCAACTTTGGTCAGGACGCTTGCGGCGCCCTCGCCGTTAACGCCTCGCACCAAAGCCTCGAAGGCAAAGACATGACCCTTGCGAATATCGACGATCGGTTGAAATGCCATCGAAAACGGCAGTTTGAACGCTTCGCCCTGCCGACAACCTTCACAACCATTACGCATATCGACACCTCGCTTTTGCACAAACTGTGGGAAGCTCAGCTAATGGAGTGCTAAGGAAAACGAAAAATTCGACCATGAGAGAGGTCCGTCCGCTATCGTACTGAGGGCTCAGCGGTGCAACTGAGCTTTGTCCTCATGTGTTTCGACGCTGGCACAATGCCATCGTCATAGGACGAGAGACGACAGGAGCAGACAAGCCTCATGGGGATCGACGTAAAAGCCAAACCTCTCAAGTCCTATGGCAACGCTGAAGAGATCGATTTACCCGCTGGGTTTGTGGCAACTAGGCTCGTTGCCGAGCTGCAAAAAACCAACAAGCCGCTTTGCTATGTTGCTCTTAGCGAACGGCGTCTGGATGAACTTGCCGGGGCCATGCCTGCCCTTTTCCCAGAGATAGAAGTCGTCATTCTGCCGCCTTGGGATTGTCTGCCCTATGATCGCGTACCACCTTCTGCGCACTGCATGGGCCGGCGAATGGACGCATTGCGGATCTGGTGCACGACCCGGAACCCGGCAAAACTGCTGCTGACCTCAGTCGAAGCTACTCTGCAGCGTATCCCACCCCCGTCGGTCATCATGAAATGCCAGCTCGAACTTGCGGTAGGCACGCAATTTGATCAACCCGCTTTTTTCGAGTTCGTTCGGCGAACTGGTTATCTCGAGGAATCCGTCGCTGACGATCCAGGCGAGGTTGCGATTCGCGAAGGCGTTATAGACATCTATCCGGCCGGTGCACCCGGTCCGATGCGGATTGTTATCTCGGAAGAGGGTTTGATCGAAGAATTGAGAGGCTTTGACCGGGTTTCGCAGCGAACGGAGAGTTATCTCAACCGCGTGATTTTCGGTCCGGCATCCGAAGCGGTATCAACGCAAGTCGCGACGGAGAATACCGCGCCAGGAGCGGATACCATGGAGCGCTTGCTTCAGAATCTTTATTCAGACATGCCCACCGTGTTCGACTTTGCCGGCGATACCGCCCTCCATCTGGCTGCTGGGGCGCAAGAGCGGGTCACGCGGTATCTGGAAATCGTGGATGATGCTCGCCAATTCCGCCAAGGACACAGCGAAACCAACTCCATGTCCGCCCGGTCACTTTATCTCTCTCTCGAAGAGTGGCAGCAATACATCGGAAAACGTTCAGCCGATGCGCTCGATCTTCGAGGTAGTCGTCA
This sequence comes from Endobacterium panacihumi, assembly GCF_050847465.1. Taxonomy (NCBI): domain Bacteria; kingdom Pseudomonadati; phylum Pseudomonadota; class Alphaproteobacteria; order Hyphomicrobiales; family Rhizobiaceae; genus Endobacterium; species Endobacterium panacihumi. The sequence continues at coordinate 487,102 of NZ_JBOZRA010000003.1, forward strand.
TCTACCGTCTGAAATAACGGAGGTTCGCCGACAAGACGCTTTGGTGGATGTGATCCACAACGAACTGCAGCAAGGCCTGACGGTGGTCATATCCGGGGACGGTAAGAGAGCTGAAGCGCTAACGCGGCGAGTTGTGAAGGCAAGCGGCATCACGCCTGTTTTGATCGAAAAGTGGGAAGCGGGAAAGGAGTTCGCCCCTGGATCTCTGCTGAGGTTGCATTGCGAGCTGGAGGAAAGCTTTATCGATGACCCGGCAAAGGTCGCGTTAATCGCTGTCTCGGACGGAACGGGAGCAAGTAGCGAGCCCATTAATCCCCTGGCCGAACCGGAGCTCCGGATCGGCGATGTCGTTGTCCACGAGAACTACGGCGTGGGCGTTCTCAAAGATCTGGAGACCATAGTCGTCGACGGCATACCCAATGACGCGGCCCGTTTGATGTATCGCGATGACAGCTCCGTACTCGTACCAATGGAAGAATTCGCTAAATTATGGCGTTATGGCTCTGAACCGGAGGCTGTAACACTCGATCGTCTACACACCGACGCCTGGCAAAAAAAGCGTGAACAGATCGCTTCAGACATCCATTCGACAGCGCGTCACCTTTTGAAAATTGCCCGGCAAAGGCAGAGCTCTCAAGCCGAGAAATTTATACCCCCACGTGCCGACTTCTCCGCATTCGTTCGGCGCTTTCCATACGCAGAAACAGCTGATCAGTCAGAAGCAATAGTGTCTGTGTTGGCCGATCTGGCGTCGGGAAAGGTCATGAACCGGCTCATCTGCGGCGATGTCGGCTTCGGGAAGACCGAGATCGCGCTGCGTGCCGCAGCGGCAGTATCACTCTCCGGCGGACAGGTCGCCGTCGTTGCCCCTACGACTGTCCTGGCACGGCAGCATTTTGCGACCTTCGAGCGTCGATTTGCAGGAACGGGTATCAAGGTCGCAATGCTGTCCCGCCTGCTCAAACCGAGCGAGGCGAAACGCGTCAAGGCGAAGTTGGCCGAGGGTGAGATAAATATCATCATCGCTACTCAGGCAATCCTCTCAAAGGACGTTCGCTTTTCCCGTCTCTCACTATTGGTCGTTGACGAAGAGCACCGCTTCGGCCTGAAGGAAAAACGCGCAATGGCCAGTCTCGCGCCCTCGCTTCATACCCTGGCAATGTCGGCGACACCTATCCCAAGAACGTTGCAGTCGGCCATGGTAGGTATTCAAGAAGTCAGTCTTCTAGCCACTCCGCCTCGCAAGCGCCGGCCCGTTCGAACCTCTCTTTCCATGGTTGACCACGTATCCATGCGCACCGGCTTGATGCGCGAATACCGACGTGGAGGACAAAGCTTCGTCGTTGTACCTCGGATTGAAGATATCGAGAGTATCGAGGCGATGTTGCGCGAGATTGTCCCGGAACTCTCGATCAAGGTAGCCCATGGCAAGATGCAGTCCGCGGTCATCGATGAAACGATCGTGGACTTTGCGGAGGGCCAGGGTGACATTCTGCTGGCGACGAACATCATCGAGACCGGCATCGACGTTCCGCGTGCAAATTCGATATTCATATTGCACGCGGAACAGTTCGGCCTGGCACAGCTCCACCAGTTGCGCGGACGGGTCGGGCGCGCGGCCGCACAGGGCATGGCTTATCTGCTTACGGAAGAAAGCAAGGAACAGGCTGAGGACACCCAGCGGCGGCTGGCGACGCTCGTTGACAACGACCGTCTAGGCGCCGGTTTCGCCATTAGCCTTCGAGATTTCGACTTGCGAGGTGGAGGCGACCTCACTGGCGATGACCAGGCTGGTCATATGAGGGTCATAGGCACTGGATTATATCAGACAATGCTTGCGCGCGCGGTCGCAAAAATGCGCAAACAGTCTCCCACGGCCTTCCATCGTCCCGTTTTGCACCTTGGTATAGCGGGCGTGATACCCGCAGATTATGTCGCAGACCCTTCTGTACGGCTCAACCTTTACGCCAAGCTGTTAAGATCATCTGCTTTGCGGGAAATTAATGATCTGGAAGAAGAATTCGAAGATCGGTTCGGCAATCCACCGCAAGATGTTACGCGTCTCCTGCGGCGGCAACGTTTGCAGCTGGCTGCAGGTAAACTCGGTATCACGAAAGTTGAAGCAGGACCGAAAGCAGTTGCGATTACGGTCACGAGCGCGACACCCGCACGTGTGATCGCTACGTTGATCAAGAGCAGCGGAGGCTTTCGCCGCGACGACAGGATCATCTTTGAAGTCACGGCACGGACTGGTGATGAGCAGCTATCGTTTTTCGAGCGGATTTTTGCCAGCCTTAGCCGGAAAACTAAGAGACGGTGATGGTTGCGCCCTGGTTGGGTTCCAGCAACGGCTTATCTGACGCGTAGGCGCTGGTCTTAGAGCGTGTCAGTTCAATCTGATTGCCCGGTGCGGCGTCCTGGCGATTCCGCCCGAATTACATCAATTCGTCTTCGGAAACGAGATGCATTGCGTCATCGCTTCATGCGTCCGCTTTCAGCATTTCTTCAATAACGAATGATAACAAATCCATAATTATTACAACTAGAAATATCAGGTCTTTTCGATGAACGGCGTCTTATTTTTCCTTGCGGTGAATTGTGTTGTTGGGTTGTGCTTCAGTGCGTTGTTTGCAGTCGTTTCCACCCGCTCACGTTCACGCAAGGCCGCGCTTTGGCTAGCGTCAGGCTTCGGTATCGCATCGCTATCGGCCATTTTCGAACTGTTGATCGCTTACACGGACTTCCCGAGAGTTTCCGCGCTCGGAGCGTTTGCGTCAGTGGTTGCTGGGATGGCCCTGCTTCGTGCCGGTGTGGGTGAACTCTACGGAAAACCGCTCGACAAGAGGGTCGGGATCGCATTCGTTCTCTTTACGGCGATCGGAAGCGACCTCATCTATGATCTGCCGCGAAGCTCGGCACTTCACGCCATATTATATCAGACACCTTTTGCCATTGCCGTCCTTTCGAGCGCATCTGTCGTCCTGTCGTCGCGCAGGCGACTTGCAGTCGACAAGTTCCTCGGCGGCCTCATGCTGGTAACTGGCCTCCAATTTTTTGCAAAAGCCGGGCTGACAGTGCTGGTCGGGACCGGATCCACGGCAGAAGACTATATCAGCACGAACTATGCGCTTATATCCCAGAGCTCTACGGCTATCCTGATGGTGGCGGTCGGACTGACGCTTCTCGCCGTTCTAGTGCTGGAGATCATGGCGGATCAGCAACACGAATCCGAGCAGGACGCACTATCTGATCTCCCCAATCGACGCGGTTTTGAACGGCGTGTCCAAACCCTGATGGCCGGGTTGCCGGAAGGACCGCATGCCGTGATTGTTTGCGACCTCGACCACTTCAAAAGTGTCAACGACACCTATGGCCATCACGTCGGCGATTTGGTCATCCAGGGGTTTGGAATGGTGCTTCGCAAATATGCGCCGGCTATCTCAGCCATCGGCCGCATCGGAGGTGAGGAATTCGCTGTCTTCCTGCCGAACACACCCGTGGATGTCGCGCTTTCTCTTGCACAGGCTTTTCGGCAGGCGGCAACACTCATGGAGGATCTTCCCGTGAGAACAACTGCAAGCTTCGGAGTTGCGTCGTTTGCTTCCGGCCCCGATTTGCAAGATGCTTTCCGACGTGCGGATATGGCACTATATGAAGCCAAGAATGCAGGTCGAGACCGAGTTAAACTTGCAACTGGTCGTGCGTAGGAACCGAGCAACGAGGATGTGGTGCCGCCAATGTCGACATGAGGCTGGCGAAGCAAGCGGACTTCGCAGGGCCTGCCGGCAGGAGCTTGCGGCTCGCTTGCAGAGATGCCGTGCCCGCGGTAACGCGTCTCCTGCAGGTTGTGTACCCGGCGTCTTGAAAAATTTCCTCGATCAGGATCTAGACCAGAGGCGCTTGGAATCCATGCGTCGTCCAAAGCCTGCCTGGGGTTGTCGATCCGTGGTTACCGGTCGGAATGGGAGATCAGTTCGCCCACGCCTCAAATCTCACGGCATATCTCTCAAGCAGCCCGGTCATCAGGCGCGGACAACAGATGTGAACCTATTGCGGGGGGCCGTGATACTTGACTGTGCATCGACATCACCTGAGGGCTCGGTCATCCACCACTGACCCATGTACACAATGGCACAAAGCAGAGCACAAAAGACGAGAATGGCGACCACAGCTTTTCGATGGCGCCGACGCCCGGCGGTTTAAGGCATTTTACTCGTCAAGTTTCAATACGGATCGCAGCGGCAGAGTATGCACGACAATCCCGTCACCAGTCGAGACCTCGAACTCGTCGCCATCGACGAGCTCACCGGCACGAACCTTGGCCGCCAACAGTTCTCTGGCAGCACTGTGCGCTTCTTCGAGCGCTGCTTCATCGGAGGGTAACTCAGAGCCTTCCGGATCTTTCTCAAGAACCCCGTTGATCCGATAGTTAAAGAAATACCTGGGCATCGCAGCTCCTATGATTGTGCAAGACAATTCGAGAGCACGGATTGGGTTCCACCGGACACGCGGCTTGGGATTGAGACTTCAGGATAATCGAACCGGCAGCGCATCAACTTCACCGACGGGAACCACAATCCCGACATAACGTCGCGGAAGGCCATCGCGGTCGCGGAAGCCGCGGCCGAACGATGCGACCGTCACATAGCGTCCTTGAGCATTAAGAGCTCGGTAGGTCTCGTGCTGATTCATATGCGTGATAATGCTGTCACTGATTGCCTTGGCAAGTTGCGACCGATCATCCGGATGGACGCGATCCAGATACGTCTCGATTGGGAGACCGCGCTCCGCTTCTTCCGGATCGACGCCGAAAAGGTCTGCAAGAGCGCCATCGGCTTAAAGGATATTTTCCGGGATATCCCAGGTGAAGAAGCCAGCGTCAGGCGTATCGCCGGCGGACCACTGGCTCGAGAACAAAACCTCATCGACCGAACGCATGGTACCTCCCAATTCTACCCTAAGGGACAAATTAGGATGCCGTAATTTGCCGTCAATGGTCACTTCTTCAGATAAATATCGTCGAGCACTTTGAGCACGGCTTGGACGTTTTCGTTCATCGCCGGTCCGTCCAATGAGTCCCTCGCCATCGAGTTTTCGCGACTGATGCTAACGTGCTTCAAATGCGCGACGAGCTGCGCGCGCTTTTGACCATCAAGATTTCTCAAACCGATCGGTTTTGGCATGATGAACTCCGTCCCTCACCGACAATTATCGCTTCCGACGTAGGATGTATATTCGATAATTGTGAAACATGCTTACATGAGCGTGGAGCCGGGAAAAACATCGGAACCAGGACGTGCATATGCTTTGCTTGCTTCCAGCTAAGCTGCGTGTGGTCTTACGATCATGTCTGCCCTCTTCACCAATGCAATGATGGCACCAAGATAGGGGCTGCTAGCGAAAATTTAACGCGCAGGAACAAAACCAGCGCTACCTGCTTCTAGGGTAGTGGAACGAGGAGCCAGATCATGCAAGATCCCAACCAGATAACCGATGCGCCAAGCGTGCAGTTCAACATCGAGGACGGGACTGCCAGCTACGTCTATCGCGAACAGACCTACACGCTACCAGGCATCTACGACGATATCGACGCGGCCCGCGCTGACGCCGAAGAGCAATGCCGAGGACTTGGATGGACGCCTCATCACGGCGCTCAGACACTGTAAACCGCCATGCAAGCTGGACTGGTGGTTTCGCCGTGTGCGAAGCGCAACAAGTCGAATGATGAATCCGTACGGTTCGCTTCCGGTCGCGCTTATCGCAGGATCGGATGACAACCATTCGGAAATTAAGGATATCATCCGTTCCGCACGGGCCAGCAATGCCAGGAAGCCGTAATGTCACAACGACTACAAACGTCATCCATCGATTTTGGTTTGCAGACCAAGGTCATTACATTCGATTGTTACGGGACACTCGTAGAATGGTACGAGGAACTCACGCGTGCGGCGGCTCTGGTCCTTGAAGCGCACGGCGCAGACGACGTATCTGCCGCCGCTGTCGTGGAGCGTTTTTCGCTTCACAGCAGGCAATTGACCGCAGGGAGACATTACCGGGCGTTCAAGGAGATCCTGCGGATCAGTTTCGAGCAGGCTTTCGGCGAAATCGGGATAGCCGCAAATTCAAACGAGCTCGATGGAATGGCGAAGGCACCGGCAAACATGGGGCCTCACCGAGATGTCCCTGAAGCTCTTCGCTTACTTAAAACTCGATACAAGCTGGCGATCTTCACGAACTCGGATGACGACCTGATCGCACCAACAGTGGAGCGTATTGGCGTGCCATTCGATCACGTCATCACGGCGCAGCAGGCCCGATCCTACAAACCCTCGCGGGAAATCTTCGATTACGCATACAGCCAGATGAATGTCATGCCGGACGAAACAGTCCACGTCGCGATGGGCATGTACACCGACATGAAGGCATGCCATGAGCTTGGATTGCGTGCCATATGGGTAAACCGCAGGAGCGAACACGGCAACCCGGCGTGGCAACCTTATTCAGAAGTCCGGGACATGAGCGGTGCTGCAGAGCTTTTGATGTCTGTTGCGCGCACCACTTGAATTCTACTGCAGCGCGTGCGTCTCGAAGCCTATTGTTCGTTCAACGAATTGACCCGCCAACGCCCTTCGCCTTCAGTGCAAGCCTGACCATTCACGGTGCCGCCCCCGCTCAATGATTGACGGGTGCTGATGAAGGCACGGCATGTTTTCCCGCTAGTGTCGCGGGTTTCGCTATAGCTCAAAACGCCTGCACTCCCCGTCGTTGGGCTCGCCCATGCCACACTGTTTGCTTGAGGTTGCAGGGCCGAGGCCATCGCCCGCTCGATAGCAACTGCGTCCGTGGCGACCGCACCGACGCCCGGTGTCGCGTGCGGAGGTACCGCTGCTTGGCGCACATCGTCGTCGTGGCCGCAGGACGCGAGCACCAGTGTAGAAATGACGATCGGTGCGACTTGCCAGTTTCGCCGCAGATATTTGTGCAACCGGATGTTCCTTGTCTGCGTGGATGCGGGAGGTTGCGAGATCGCCCCTCCCGCTCAAGTCATCAAAACTGTTTGCGCAGGCCGAAAGTTACTGCATGGCTTCTGAAATCGGTGCTCGATGCGGATCCATCGCGTGCCACGAAATCGAAGTCATCCGCTGCGGTGAAGCGGTAGCCTATGTCGAGAGTGGTGTTATCGAACAATGACATGTCGGAAAAAAGGCCGATACCCTGCAGATTGATGCCGACGCCCGCGTCCAAGTGGTACGCGAACTGGGTATCGCTATCGTCGATGTAGGTCGCGGTTCCCGCGACACCCTGCTTGCGCAGTTCCAGGTTCATGAAGCCGACACCGCCGCCGACGAATGGCGTAACGGCGCTGAAGAAGCCATCGTTCGTAAGGGGAATGTCGATGTAACCATTGATGTAACCCTGGAACGAGCGCGCGTCGCCGAAGGAATCGATCCCCGCAACACCAGCGCCATTGACGGAGTGAGCGTCAACCGACGCGCTGCCGTAACCAAGTTCCAGTTCGACGCGCGGGGATACAAACGCTATTGAGCCAAAATTGTAACCAGCGCGGACCGAGCTGTAGAAACCCGTGTCATAATCCGTGGAGATAGAGTTCCCGAGAGCAGAAAAGGACGTATCGTCCAGGAAACTGACGGAGCTCAGAGAGCCGACATAAAATCCGGACGCGGAGGGCACCACGACCGGAGCCTGTTCGACGGCCATGTCGGCGGCGTTGACCGCACCGACGATCGCGGTCGAGAACGCGCAGGTCAAAAGAACGCTTTTGAGAATATTCATGTCAGGTATCCTGGTTGAGAGGCCACATACGCCTCAATCGGAATTAGGTGACACCTCCTCGATTTCATCATCGCGATACAAACGAGATGGCTCCGGTAACCTGCTTCTCTGTCACTTGTGACAGATTGGTTACACCATGGTTCTCGCGGGTATCAATCCACCGATGTGCGGAAGTTTCCGAGCCTGTCTGGCTACACTCATCCAAAGCGCGACAGTTCATATCGACGGTCGCACTACCAGTTCTACTGGGCGCGACCGTGAACTTCGCCAACGGAACTGGACAGCTTCTCTGGAAATCTCCCCAGAAGAAAATATGCTGCCTGAACTCTGACGATTTCCTTGAATTGCGCAAGGATGCTGCCCGCCGCCCGTTGCGGCTGCATTAGAGCCAGGCGAACGCTCGCGTCCGCCATGTTGAAAAGCAATATGAGGGTGGTCTTGTATTGATCGCGCCTTCCCTCGTGCACGAAACGTGCGGTCGCTTCGTAAAAGTCACCGACTTGAAGGCGCGTCTCAAGAACATCCTGCTGCCCCAGTACCTTGCTGGCTTTGATGGCGTTCATGATGTCGATGGCTGACGTTTCCTGCCGCATGACTTCGTAATAGGCGTCGACCAAAAGCTCGGCTGCCGTCACTGCTTCGTCAGCAGTCTGGATGTTCCCTATAGCGCCTTTCAAAATGAAACGTGTTTCGGCGACATACTGCTCGTAGAGGGATGCGACAATCGCCTCCTTGTCCGGGAAATATTGATACACTGACGCAATCGGTCCGCCACTTCGTGACCCGATCTCCTTCATCGTGACAGCGTCGATGCCTTTTTCACCGATGAGATCCGCTGACACCCTGAGAATGTCTGACACCCGATCCTTGCTACGCTCTTGTTTCGGTATGCGTCGAAGGACGGTTTTCGGCGGCTTGCCAGGGTGGCGAGGACTGCTCATGCTGGATCCCACGTAGACGGTTGCGATGCCTATATCCAATGACCTATTCGGCCGTGCAGCGGTAGAGTCAAGGCAACGGTGTGTGATCAAGGTTCAGCAGCGTCGCTCTCATGGACACTCAACCTTGCCGGCCCATTGTCGTTCTCTTTGGAACTCGCGTCACCGTCATTTGTTCGGTCCGGCAGAGCACAGGAGGTTGACATGAGCAACGAAGACGCAATTCGCAACGCGGCCTACTCGAAATGGGAGGCGGAGGGCCGGCCGAACGGGCAGCACGATCGGCACTGGAGCGAAGCCGAAAAGGACATTGGCGGTTATGCGACTGGTGATGCCCAGACTTGGTCAGGCGATCATCACGGTGGCGTTTCTCCCCCAACCAGCGCAGGTTCGGCGGAAGATGAGCAGGTGCAGGAGCCCTCTAACGACTGGCCCGTCGCCTCTTCCCCTTCGGAGGAAGAAAATTCGGCCCCGTCTCTCGTAGACAAGTTCGATCCGCCAGACGCTGACCGAAGGACTTTCGGCAACGGCGATACCGATCGATCGTAATTGCCACTTTTGAGGAACGCTCATTTGAGGGAACACCGCGGCTCGGATGAACGACTTGATTGAGGCACTGCACAGACTGGAGGAACCCGGCAGCTTTGACGTCATCGCCAACCGGTTTGTCGACAACGCAAAGTGTACAACCCCTTCGTCCAGCACGGAGATGACGTGAAAAATTCAGCCGGAAGCACTTTATTCGGCTTATCATGCGGCCCTGGGCGCAGCCTATTCGGAGTTTCTGAGCGTAATTAAAGGCGATGGGACAAGGTCGCGATTGACGTGCCTGCTTCGATCCGCGGCACCTTACCACTCGGGTTACCGGCAAGATGCTTTCGCCAAGGAGAGCGATCCCGGCCCGAAGACTTCGGAGGCTTCGATCGATGCTCAGCGCCCGACAGCGGAGGCTGGCGCTGTGCGCGGCTACAGTCGAGACGAAATAGAAAACAGTCTGACGGGGAGCCAAGAACGTGCGACATCAGGAGCAAGACCCTTTCGGGTCGACCGACGTAACCACGGAGTACGAACGCGAGGGAAAGCCGGGAGGGAAGTCAGGATCTTCCAAGACAAAGATGGCGGTTGGGCTGACGGCAGTCACCCTGACGCTGTTTCTCTCATGGCTTCTGATCACTCCCTTCGACTCCGACCCGCTCCAGAGGGGGCGGCTCCGACCACCCTTTCAGGAGCAAAAGGGCCGTGAGCGAAACCTGTCTCCACGTTCGTCCGCAAGCGTACCCTCGCCTGAAACCGGATCGGCCGCAACGATGTGTGCATCAAATGATTGATCGATTTTGCCTATGGAGATCCCGCGAGATAACGCACGCCAAAACCGTCCGTGTCCGAACGGCGATACCTGCACTGCGCAATTTCGCACGCCGTTTTTGTAGACAGGATGGTAATGTCGATGACCTGGTCCACGAGAGTTACAAAAGCGCGCTCATCAATCTCGATGGGTTCCATGAAGGCATTCGACACAAGTCATTGCTTCTCGTGCGCGCGACCGGTACACAATCACCTTCCCTGGACGCGGACTTTGTACGTCTCTTTTGGGATTGGGTATGCGTGCGGCTGGCCACCTTGACGGATGAATCCTTTTCGCGACAAGCAGCTGGCCATTTCCGGCGCGTCATAATCCATCGCAAAGACCCGGCTCTCTTCCATGTCACGATAACCTTCAAGCCTACAGGATGCGAGCGCGTCGCTGTAGGCGAGCTCGAGGGCCCGGTCGCCATTCACTGGTACCGCCCCGTAGAGATGCCAAGTCGTTTTGGCATCAGCCCCTGATGCTGCGGCTACGACACCCGTAATAAGAGTCACCACAAATTTTATACGCATGAAGATCTTCCTCTGGACCCATGCCGCCTGAACGAGCGGCTAGCGGCTTGGTTCCATAGCCAGCTCACGCTAAGATTGAAACAATTCCTGACTTTTGAGGCACGAGCTTCGTCCACCTTAGGCGGTCACCCTTGGCTGCCTTACGTTACCTGTCGCTTCCTGCGCGGCACCGTGTACTTTATGCTGCCATCGCCGATACATTGCTTAACCTTTCATGGCAGCTTTTTGGCATCGCCGGAAATTTGATCTGACGTCGAAGCGAAGCCGTCTACCGTATATAAACGATGGGTGACAATCAGCGGATCCTGCTACACTTTCGCAAGGCAATCGACGCTGCCCCCATAACGCTCTTGGAGCCAGAGATTTACTCGACACGGACAACACCACGTCGACGGCCTTTCGCTATTCGTCGAGCCGCCCGAAGTTCTTCAAGACTTGGCCGCCACCAGCCCCGGCCGAGTTCGCGATCACCCGGCTCCTCCCGAGCAGGCCACGTGTGGATGAGCTCATCGACGGTTGGCGCACGCCAGCTTGCCCAGACATGCTCTTCGTCCGCGTGGCGATAAAACTCGCCGATCTCCTCGATATCCACGAGTTCGCCCGTCACTTCGGAGAAGACAACGATCCCGTACTGAATGGTTGCGACAGGACGATCAGGCGGCGGAAGGTCCTTGCTCGGCACGGGAAGCCGTTTCTTGCGGCGTTCCAGGGATCGACGCTTCGCTTGCGCTTCCTCCGCAGTCCCCTTCCGCGCCTCAGCGCGCTTGCGCCGCTCTTCCGGCTCGTTTCGTTTCGCGGCTTCTTCGATAGTCTCCCATCGCTGCTGCAGCTCGTCATAGGAAGCATACGGAACCTCCCAAACCTTCTCATCGCCATTCCATCGCGCGAATGGGATCTGCCTCAACTCGTCAACGACAGTCCTCGAATAAGGCGTGCTGATCCTGAAACCCCGGTCGTAGACGGATAAATATGGGCTGAGAATGGGCTCGAACTCGTAGGCATCGCGACCTCGCTCCTCCTCGAAGGGACGCCTCCGCGCGGCTTCGGTCTCCAGCCATCGATCAATGCGGCGACGGGCAGTGGTTCCAGGCACGGTCCAAGCCTGAAGGGCATCGCTCCAGCGCGCGCGGGGAAACGTCTCGCGGAAACGAGCCACGGTCATCCGGTCGAACTGGAATGAGACCGTTTCTGGTTCCCCTCGGGAACGCTCGTCTTTGGCGGCTTCTTTCTGCATTAATAGGAAACGCCCGGCAGTCACGGCGGTTTCCATCATGAGAGTGACTTTTGCAGGAAGTGAAGCGCTCTCTGCGCACCGCCCGATGAGATCGTGTGCCCGACTGCTGGGAGGATATCGATTTCGACATTAAAGCCTGCCGCTTCTAGCTGGCTTGCGGCCATTGTCGATGCCATGGAAGGTATCGTCCGATCGTCCTTCCCATGCACCAGAAGGACAGGCGTCTCGATGCTCTTCGATGAAACTTCCATCGGCGGAAGAAGGCCCGCGAACGAGACGAGCGCGCCAACCTGCCAGCGACCGGAAGCGACGCCATCGAGCGAGACAATGGCACCCTGTGAGACCCCAACGAATGCCACACGATCAAGCCTGGCCCTGAACCCTTCGCGACGAATGATGTCGGAGACGGTTCGGTCGAACCCCTGGCGCGCCGATTGGATGTTCTCGGTCGCGAGGGGATTGCCGTCGATACGGAACCACTGATGTCCCCGCCAATGCGTGAATGGAGCATCCGGGGCAGAAAAGCGACTATTCGGGAGTGCTGTACGCCAGGAAGTGGCGAGCGGCATCAACTGCGCCCCGGAAGCACCTATTCCGTGGAAGAAGATGATTAGACTATCCCGAGCTGACATGCCGATCCTGCGGTTGACGGAAGACAAGCCGAGGGCGCTCGACCGTTTGCGGGAGCGCCCTCAAACCCCGCGCACGAACATCGACGCGCGACGGAGAGGTCGCTACGGAGGCTGCGCTGATTGCGGGGCGGCATGGATTAGATGGTGCTTGCATACGCTGGACACAAGGGCGTAGCCATGCACGGGCAGGATGTCTGCCATCGCGGTGTCGCCGTTGAAAGCGACCGTCTCGCCAACCACTTATGAAAAAACCCTCAACAACGACGAAGATGGCCTCATGGTAAGCAGGATCCGCAGGACTCTGACCGTGGAAGAACGCGCGGCAGCATTCGAGCATACGAACAAGGTGGCCTAGGAGGCGGCCGAGGAGGGACGCCGTCACCGCGAAGAGAAAAGTGCCAAGCTTTGGGCACTCCGGCTCGCAGCCGGCACGGGGCTCGCCAGATTAGTCCAGCATCGTACGGAACCAGCCCTTTCCTTGCGAGTTCACGACCACCAACCAAGGATTCCAATATGGATCACATTTCCAATCCCAAACATACAGACGCTCATGGCAGCATCACCTCCCGCCGCCTCGCCAAGGGCTACAGCCTCGACGACCTTGCGATCGCGACAGGCCTGACAGTGGAAGAGATCACTGCGACCGAGGAAGGCCGTGGCTCGGCAAATCACGTCGGGCGCATCGAGGGCGTTCTCAAATAATCCGGCTGGTCCGCACAAGCTGGTGCCGCGACCGGGACGCGCTATCAAAGGCAATCGGTGTGTGGCGCCCGTCTCAGAGGTGATGCCGTTCTACGGCGCCAGGCACTCGTCGCAGATGCCGCATCCGTCCTCATCTATGGCGGAAGCATTGCACGGTAGGCAGCAACAGAGGCAGGCACGCAGATCCAGTCGGTCGGCGCGCGGCTCAGGCGGAAGAATTTCGATCAAGTCGTCTGGATAGGTCGTGTCGGTCAGGTCGTCCATCTCGGGCTCCAATGGAGGATGCACTTCAGATGGTGAGCATCCGCGTAAGCGCAAGATCGGTACCCTGGGCGACTAGAATTTTTGGCAACGCCACCCTTGCAGGAGTTCGAGAACTCGTGGATGTTCAAGGGATATCTGGCGACAATTCTCTACGTTCCCTCGATGGGTGCATGTGGGCTAATCGATTTGGTCAGCCGACGTCGAAATTGGTTCATAGGCCCAACCGTCGAAAGAGCATTCGCTGGGCGCACTTCCCAGCGGCGAAGGGGCCGATCATTGTTCTTCAGATCTCGGTCTCAATCGGAGTTGGCTGGTCCTAGACTGATCGTCCTTCAAGGTGTGATGTCGACATGATCCTGAAGCGCTGCCCTGTCCATGAAGATATCGGTGCTGCCAGCCTGATGAGCGGGATGGGAGACTTCGATGTCGATTTCAGGTGGAAGGGACAGGGCCTGCTCAGTGTTCATGAGGCCAACAGGAATACGATCTCCGTCGGCGCTGGTGACCAAAACTTCGACGATAGCGCGCTTCATCAGGTACTCCTCTTTCTGGGACGACTGAAAAGCAAACAGAACGGGACTCACAATGTTCCGGTTCTTCGAGCAATCAACTGCCGTGCCGATGAATTCCATAGACCTTAGATGCAAAAAGGCCACTCTTTCGAGTGGCCCTCAAGCTTCGCGACGTCAGCCCGTGTTAAACGCGCGGGTCGTTACGGTAGCGGCCACGCTCGGCTGCGATCTGATCGGCTGTGTAAGGATCAGCGGCATCGTCGAAACGCGACCAGCCTTCTGTGGTGTAGGCCTGGCGACGAGCAGTCAGGTCGACCGAGCGGGTGCTGCGAAGGATAGCCTCGGAAGCAGCAATCTTGTCTTCCTCCACCTTGGCGGCAACAACCGCGCCGCCGCGGCGAACACCTTCAGCATAAACGTGAGCGTCTTCTTCCTTCACACCGGATTCGATCATCGCACCGACAATGCCGCCGACAGCTCCGCCAGCAACGGCGCCGGCAACCGCGCCAACAGCGGTGGCGGCAAGCCAGCCTGCGGCCACGACAGGGCCTACGCCGGGGATCGCCATGATGCCAAGGCCTGTCAGGAGACCGCCCGCGCCGCCAGCGACCGCGCCGATACCAGCGCCAGTGCCGGCGCCTTCGGCAGCGTCGTTACCCTGCCCTTCGATATCTTCCTTACCATCCTTGTTCGAGATGATGCTGATGTGATCGGACGGAACGCCCGCATCTTCGAGAGCCTTCACGGCATCACGGGCATCGTCGTAGGAATCGTAGAGACCTGTAATCGTACGCATGGGGATTTCCTCGTCGTTTTGTTTTTGTTGTTCGAAGCTGGCTTACTGAGCCATCGTGATGTTGCCCTGGAAGTCGAGCGCGACGTTGCCGTGCTTTCCATCCTTGCTGCCCATCCCGCGCCAGACACCCTGATCGTCGAGCTTGAGACCCGATACATCGGTGTAGCCGGCTTCTTCGATGCGGGATTTCGCCTGGGCTTCGGTGAAGCTGTTCTTGCCAGCCACGGGTGCGCCCGGGTTCTGTTCGCCTGAAGTCGATACCGCAGGTGTCGTCTGCGAGGTCTTCGGGGCTTCGCTCTGAGCGAAGGCGGCAGTTGCGGAAAGAAGTGCGGCCGCAACGCCAAAAGCAATCTTTTTCATGGTCTTACTCCAAATTCCTGCACCCGGTTCGAATGCGGAGGGAGAACCTCCTATGATTGATTTTGTTCCGCTCCCGAGATGCATTTGGGGTCGTCGCCACCGAGCTGGCCACTGATTGGGCCGCCGTTTATTTCGCCCCTACTACTGAGAACGCGGCGCCACTTTAGAATCTCGATTCTCCGCAATTGGGAACAACGCAGACACTCCGGTGTTCAGTCGGACATCAGACAAAAGCCCAACGAGGATCGCTCCCCCTATGAAAACATTTGGTATCGCCTACGCTGGAACGCTGCTCTCATTTCTATTGATCGACGCAATCTGGCTAGGTTTGATCGCCAAGAGCTTCTACCGAGACCAACTTGGTGACCTGATGTTACCTTCTCCAAATTTCGCGGTCGCCGCTATATTCTACCTGTTCTTCGCAGCCGCAATCGTTGTTCTCGCGGTGCGCCCAGGCCTGGGAGCGGAATCGCTCTGGACGACCGTAGGATATGGCGCGCTTCTCGGACTTGCCGCCTACGGAACGTATGACATGACGAATTTGTCGACCCTCAAAGGCTGGCCAGCAGGCCTCAGCATTGTTGACATGGTGTGGGGGACTGTCCTCACCGCCACTGCGGGTGCTTGCGGTTATGCAGCGGTGCGTCAATTCGGCTAATCGGCATGAATTTCTATACTGCCGACACACATTTCGGAGATCCCCGTGTCCTTCGGATCGACCGCCGACCCTTTGGAACCGTATCCGAGCACGATGCTGCACTCATCGCGAACTGGAACGCGGCGGTCGATCACGATGATGACGTATGGCACCTGGGCGACTTCAGGTCGGCCAGAGCGGGAGACTGTGAAGAACTACTGGGTAAGCTCAACGGCCGCAAACACCTTGTCATCGGCAATAACGATCCGCAAACGACCACTTGCGCAAGCGGATGGGCCAGCGTCCAGCACTACGCAGAACTTCATGACGAAGGTCACCATCTTATCCTTTGTCATTACGCATTCCGGACTTGGAACCAGATGGGCAAAGGGTCGATCAACCTGCACGGACACTCGCACGGGAGGCTCAAACCAGTTCCTCGACAGTTCGATGTCGGTGTCGATGCGCGTGGATTGAAGCCAATGCGCGTGGCGGAAATCATCACATCCCGAAAACCTCGGGACCTGAGCGCTTGAGATGGACTTTCCTCGTGCAGTTCTCGGGGCAACTGCGTGGGATCATGCAACTTCGCGACGTTAGGGTGATCAATATTACCGGAACCACTTCTCAGCGGCGGCAAGCAACTCACGCTCGTCGTTGATGCCATCCTGAAAGAGGCGGATAAGCAGCATGGCCAACTCGTCCGGATGTGTGTCGTGCTCCGGGATGACTTGCGCAAACACTCTTTCGAGTTTTGCCAAGTCGTCCGGGCGAAGTGCGACATCTGCTGGTAATCTTCCGCGCATGGCACACACGCTATGGCTCCCGGCCGCCCAATGCAAATGGCCAATGGCAAAGAAGGGAAAGATCGCAGATGAATTCAGCGTTCAAGGTTCAGGGTATCGACCACATTGTCGTGAACGTCACTGATGTCGAACGATCAGCCGCATGGTACAGTCGCGTTCTGGGAATGGATCGGCTGGAATACGACACGGATCCTGAGCATCCTAGAACAGCCATGCTGTTCGGAACGCAGCGCATCAACCTTCGACCCGTTTCGTTGAGCAAAAACGAATGGTTCACCGCTGACCATGAGGCAGCAGGAAGCGACGACCTATGCTTCCTGACCGAAGCCTCGCCGAATGATATCGTTGCCAATTTGAAGGCGTGCGGTGTTCGAGTGATTATTGGTCCAGTTGCACGCGACGGCGCTCGCGGCAGGCTCACGTCGGTCTACTGCCGCGATCCCGACGGCAGCCTCATCGAGATCAGTTCATACACGAAAGATGTCGTGGGGAACGTTGAGTGACGCCAGTTGTTCTCTGATCATGACCGATAAGGAGGATTCGAATGACCACCATGACGATGGAAGAGCTCTCCAAGAAGCTCGGCAAGATCGATTTCTGCATGTTTAATACCAACAGTCTCGAGGGCATCGTCAGTCGCCCGATGAGCAATAACGGGGACGTCGACTATGACGGTGACTCCTGGTTCTTTTCTTACGAAGACACAAAGAAGGTCCGAGACATCAATCGCGACATCGGTGTCACCCTGACCTTCACCGCTCCGCCCAGCCTCCTTGGCAAGCCGGGCATCTTTATCGCGGTCGATGGAGAAGCCGACCTAATCCGTGACAAGAGCCAGTTTGAAGCACATTGGGTAAAGGATCTGGAGCGCTGGTTTCCCGAGGGAATCGACACCCCAGGCATCGTTCTGATCAAGGTGTCGGCTCGGTCGATCGAGTACTGGGACGGCGAGGAAAACGGTCGCATCGAGCGCACTGCAGTCGATGCCGTCGCGGGAGGTGCCGTATGAGTGGCAAAGCGCTCGACAAAGACCAGATCTGGGACGACTTCGGTAAGGCCGTGAACATGTCCCCGGCGAAACTTGAGAAGTGGTTGAAAACCGACGAGAGCAAGTCTGCTGGATGGTCAGGAGATGGTGGCGGCGAAACGGTGGGACATCATTCAGGTCGCAGGATCGTCGAGATCAAAAACAAGTCGAAAACCGCCTTGACCGACGACGACTATGCCCACATGCGTAAAGTGGTCGGCTATGTCCATCGCCATCTTGCGCAGGGAGGTCCCAGAAAAGACGTCGAGGGCTCTACATGGCGGCACGCGCTTATGAACTGGGGCCACGACCCCCTCAAGGACTGACACAGCCAAGCCCTATTTCAGACGTCGACACGCAGGCGACGAGACGATGCTTTTCACAATTAAATTGTCAGGCTGGAGGCTTGACTGGTGGAGCACGTAGCCAGTCTTTAATCTCTGATAACACTGCTCGACGCACTGGATTCCTCAAAATGCCTTCAAAGCGCGCAGCAATCTGTCTACGGTTCTTTTCGGTGGGCCAAAGACCGAGGGCGTCTTCGAGGGCAACGGCCGCCCGAACTGTTAAGCCCTGCGGGATCCGACGGTTGTTTCGACGCGTCACCAGAACGGCATTTTCCTGAGCTATGCGGCTGACCGAATTAATATGAAGTCCGTGTTTCAGCGCCAATGAATCCAACGGCTCCCCTAAATGGCGCGCAGCCGCGATTTCGAAATTGCGATCAGTAATATCTTTCATGGGAAACCTTGGTTTCGCGTTCAGATGTGGTGTACTTCGAGAATGACCATGCAAGGCCAGAAGTGGCGGCCGAGAGCCGCCGCATCGGGCCGTGAGTGTGGTTTTAGGCGATCCAATTCTCGAGGGTAATGTATTCGAACAAGGACTAACGGCTGGTTGCTGACAAAGCGCTCGTGGGGTCCTTGGTTTCGCTTGAGCCCAAACAATTTGGTCGCCCGTCTGCCAGCACACGACCGATCGCTGAGATGATGTCACTGTCGGTGAAGGGTTTCATGATCACATCGCTCGCACCTTCAAGGCCATAGCCAATACTGGCCGGGTTTGCGGTTACGAAAATCACTTTGAGACCCAATCGGTCCATCAACCGGCGGCCGATCGCACCGCCCGTGTTGCCGTCCGCAAGCCTCACGTCCAGCAGCACAAGCTCTGACTGCGCGGCATAGGCTAAAGCCTGCTCCAGAGTTGCCACGGGCCCGATGACCGTGTGGCCAGCTTCAGCGACGATGCGTTCAAGTTCTAGTGCAATGAGCAGTTCGTCTTCAACGATAAGAATTTTCATGTGTTGGCCCCCCTACGGAAAACATAGGGCACTCGAGGTGCGTTTCCATCGCGAGCGATGGGTGATCAAAACCGTCTATCACGGAGGATCAACGACGCTTGAGCGGCCATCTACCGTCCCGCTCGGCTCGGTCATCCACCACTGCCCGAGGAATACCAACGCGCACAAGCCAAGGCAAAGCACGAACAGAAAAGCCATGGCCCTTCTGTGCCGTCCCGACGATGGCGGCGGTAATTTGTCACTCAACGGAATTTCCTCAGGATGTCACTACCAACGAGGCAACGCTGCGGTTGTTGCATCGTTCCAAATGTCGAAAGCCGCCGGCACGGGACATATCCATTTTTGGAATCTTTGAAATCTAAAGAGATACACGTCTTATATCGGCCAACCATGGCTGGACGCACGAACAGCATGTCAAGGCAGGGCGTGAGAGCCGCGAGAACGCGGGCGAAAGCAAATCTGCTGCCAGCTCCAAGCAAGCGTGCGCGGCGGGCAAGTTGTCGTCATCCGGCAAGCACGGTGCCTCCCACGATCAGCACCTGAATGCCAGCAAACAAAGTCATCACAGCTAGTGATCAAGATTGGCCCGGTGCAAAGCGCTGATTGTGGACCGTCAATCCGACGCCCGTTTGCGCGCCGAAGCCTAGCTTTTCGGCTGGCGGATTGAGGACGCCAGCCGATCTGGTCATCGCGCGTCTGAAGCGATCAGGCGAGTTTTCCGACCGGTTCAGCATATTCCGAGAACGTAAACTCTCCTTCCGCTGGGCTGCCTGATCGGCGAGATGAAGGACCCTGATCGGAAACAGTTTGGCGGACCGGTGCGCACTCACACGACTTAACGCGCCGAGATAAGCATTTCGACATGGGCCATGTGCGTTTCGAGGCTTGGCAGTGTCTCTTTTGCGAAACCGACGACCGACTGATCGTCGCCAGATCCGGCAAAGGTGCGGAAAATGCTGATCGCCTCCATGTGTGCCTGGGCTTGCATATCAAGGTAGAGGGTATCAAAGTCCTTGCCGCTCGCTGCCTGGAGCTGCTCCAACATCTTTCGATGCTTTGGCGACAGGTCCCCCGGCTCGGCGAGGTCAACGCCTTTTTCCTTGAGCACTGCCTGCAGCTTCTCGCCCGCCTTTTTGTGGTCGGCGATGATCATTTTCGCGGCGTCCTTCAGATCCGACGCCTCAGCCTTTTCAAGCGCCAGTTCGCTGGACTTGATCTCGAACTCATTTGCGCTGGGCACGACCCTGACAAAGGTCGCGCGGTCCATCACCATCATGGGAGCGGCGTCGCCTGGAGGTTTTGGTTTCATGGCTTCAGCAAGCGCCGGCTGGCAGGCGAACGCGAGTGACGCAGTTACAAGTGTATAAAGGGTGATTTTCATCGGATGTGTCCTCAGCCAGGGTTACTTCGCGGCCGCAAATGCGTTGGCGAGATCGGCGTTTGCCGCATCGACGGTGGCCTTCGCCTTGTCGATCACTTTGCCCATGCCGAAAAATTCATGGGTTACGCCTTCAACGTTGATGAGGTTGACCGTTACGCCTGCCGCCTTCATTTTCTCGGCATACGCTTGTCCCTCGGACCGAAGTGGATCGATCTGCGCAGTCACCACGGTTGCCGAAGGTAGGCCCCCTAGATCCGATCGGCCGACAAGATTGATGCGGGGATCGGCCGTCTCGTCTTTCGATTTGAAGACATATGAGACAAACCACTCCATGTCGGCCTTGCCCAACGGCGCGGCGTTGGCATTTTCACGGTAGGAAGCGGTGTTCATGTCATTGCCGGCGATCGGATAGACGAGAAGCTGATGGACTGGCATCATCGTTTTTTTCTCTTTTGCCATCAGCGCGACGTTCGCCGCAAGATTGGCTCCGGCGCTTTCGCCAGCAACGGCAATCCGCTTGGAATCGCCATTGACTGTGTGGATGTTCTCGACAGTCCAGATGTAGGCTGACCAGGCATCGTTATGCTGCGCGGGAAATTTGCTTTCCGGTGCGTGATGATAGTCAGCGGAGACAACGATCGCCTTGGATCCGAGAGCGAGCGCCCGCGGCGTGGCATCGTATGTGTTGATATCCCCCACCACCCAGCCGCCGCCATGGAAATACAGAATGACCGGGAAAGGCCCCTTGCCCTCGGGAATGTAAACGCGAGCGGGCAATGCGCCAGCCGGGCTCGGTATGGCGATGTCTTTCGTCGCGACCTTTGCTTCAGGGAATGGTGAGATCTTCCTATCCCGTTGCACGGTCCGCGCCGCGTCGGCAGCACTTGCCTGGATGCGCGCGTCAGGCACGTCCAGGGTGGCGAAGGGTTTGGCCTGGAGGGCTTTCAGGGCATCAAGGACTGACTGCATCTGCGCATCGGGTTTACCGGGCTGTTGTTCGCCGGACTGCGGCACCGATGTCGCGGGTTGCGATGGAGCCGGCTGTTGCGCCGACGTGATAGTAGCGGACGACGACAGCAGGAGAAGCGCAAGACCGCCGGCGGCCAAGGGTGAGTTCAATATACGCATTTTATATTCCTCAGATTTAAGCGGGATGATTTGGCGTCACTGCTTCGGCGGTTCGGTTTTCTGCTGGTACAGACCCACCAGTTCCCCCTTGCCAATCACGTGGCCGGCAATGGCTGCAAGCAACGCGTCCCGATCCGAGGTTGGCGGGATATCAAGCACCGAATCGAGGGCGAGCACCTGGAAATGGTAACGGTGCGCCTTGTCGCCGACGGGTGGCTTGGGCCCGAAATAGCCATGAGTACCGGAGCTATTGCGTCCCTGAAGCACGCCTTCTGGCTCGACCAGTCGCAACTGCTCCTGCAGACCCTCTGGCAGGCTGGTCACCGTGCCGGGAATGTTCCAGGCAAGCCAGTGAACGAATGGCTTGATCGGTGAGGAATCTGGATCCTCCATGATAATTGCGTAGGAGGCGGCCCCAGGTACAGCACTCCAACGAATGGCAGGAGACACGCCGTCGGCGTATTCGCTGTGTTGCAGCGGAATGGAAGCACCGGTGTCGAAGGCTTCCGACTGCACCGTGATTTTGCCTTGGCCATCGGTCTCAGATCGATCAAGCGCCAGCGGAACGCCGACACCCTTCGTTGCCTGTGCCTCCATGACGTTGGCAGGCGCACCCTTTGCGAAGGCGGATTTTTGCGCATTCCCGGAATAGGAAATCCGGTAGATTACGCCGTTGGCGTCGTCGGCCATCAAGAGCGCGCCATCCTTGGCAACCGCCAAGCCAACCGGGCGCGCGAAATGGGTTTTGCCGCCATCGGTCAGGAAGCCGGTGAGAAACGGTTCGATCGTCTTGGGCTGACCCTTTTCAAAACGAAGCCGAACGATCTCGTAGCCCGAGGCCGGGTTTCGGTTCCATGATCCGCGCATCGTGGCAAACGCATCGCCGGCATATTCGGCCGGAAACGACGATCCGGTATAGAATTTGAGCTGCATCGGTGCAGCGTGGGCCGTATAACCGATCACCATCGGCTCGCTCTGATCGCGCCACTGCTCCTTCGTCAGCCCGCCGACGGGGGTGGACTGAGGGTAGATGTCCCCGGAACCGAAGACGTGCGGCCAGCCATATTGTTTACCCTGCTCAAGCCGATTGAGCTCCTCGGGCTGGACGTCATCGCCCAAAAGGTCGATCCCGTGGTCAAGGCCCCAGAGTTCTCCGGTTGCTGGGTGCCAGTCAAAACCAATCGTGTTGCGCAACCCTGACGCAAAGATGGTGCGGCTTTTCCCATCCGGCGTTGCTCGCAACACCGTGGCATTCTCCGCATTGCTTTCGTTACAAGCGTTACAGGTCGATCCGACACTGATGTACAGCATCCCATCAGGACCGAAGGCCATGACCCGGTTTGGATGCTGGCCAGAGTCTGGAAGGTCGCCGATGATCATCTCAAGCGGACCAAGCGTACCGTCACCCCTGATGTCGGCGACGAAAACCTCTTTGACCGTCACGAGATACAGCTTGTCATCCTTGATCGCCAGGCCATGGGCCTGGGCTCGCGCCGCCACCTGAACGGGGGCTGTGTCAGCTTTTCCGTCACCATCCTCATCTTTCAGAAGGAGGACATCGCCCTCCTCGCGCCGGCTGACATAGACGTAGCCCTTGTCGGAAACAGCGATGATGCGACTATTTCCGAGCCCTTGAGCGAATGGCTCGATGGAAAAGCCTTCCGGAAGCTTGAGTTGACCGATCCGATCGCTGGTCGGCGCCACTTTGTTCGGCTTGAATACATTCGTCGTGATCCGGACTTCAGTGCCGTCACCCTGTTGGGCGAAAGCAACGCCGCACGAAAGTAAAGCCGCCGCGATCGATGCGACGCCAAGAAACCTAATCGTCATCCGAGAAATCCTCCACTCCGTTGAGGCTGCAACAGCCCGAAGTTGGATTTGTTCCTCAAGGGATTATTTTAAATCTGCGATCAACCAT
The DNA here is from genome assembly GCF_050847465.1 of Endobacterium panacihumi. Classification (NCBI taxonomy): domain Bacteria; kingdom Pseudomonadati; phylum Pseudomonadota; class Alphaproteobacteria; order Hyphomicrobiales; family Rhizobiaceae; genus Endobacterium; species Endobacterium panacihumi. The sequence goes on from NZ_JBOZRA010000003.1 coordinate 510,409, forward strand.
CGGAGACGGTGGTTCCACGTTATCCTGTTTGGCGAGACACGGTCGCGAGTGCCAGCTGGCTTTGATTTTGGGAACTTAGGAAAGAAGGGCCGGTTTAACCTATCCCCTGCACAAAGAAAGAGTCGAGAATGGATTTCGTCCTGATCATCGGTTATCTGGCTTCGGTGTGTTCGGTGACGAGTTTCATCCCACAGGTGATGAAGGTGGTCAGATCCGACGATACCGCAGCAATTTCAGCGCGCATGTACACGGTGACGGTGATCGGCTTTGCCTTGTGGTCGACATTCGGGATCCTTCGACACGAATGGCCCATCATCCTTACCAACTCTGCGTGTTTCTTTCTTGCAGGGTACATCCTTTACAGAAAACTGAAGTCGCACCTTGAGTGACGCCTCTGACCGCAGTCCTGTTAGCAAGCATGACAGCCACACATCTCGCTCTTCGCTGAAACGCCACGGGCTCCGTGCGACACGCTGCAACACTTGCGACGCTTCCTGAGGAACCGTCGATGCGTTTGAGCGGTTACCAGTCTGTGAGAAGCGAGGAGAGAATAATGAACGATCAGACAAACTATCCGAAGCCACCCTATCCTGAGCAGCAACAGCAACCGCCCGGGAAGACCGATGCGATGACGCCCGTCCCTGATCATGGTGAGCATACCTATCGCGGCGATGGCAAGCTCGATGGAAAAGTCGCGATTATCACAGGCGCTGATTCCGGCATTGGACGTGCAGTCGCGATCGCCTTTGCAAGGGAAGGAGCGGATGTTCTGCTTTCTTACCTTGATGAGCACGACGATGCCGAAGACACGGCGAGCTGGGTGGGAAAGGCAGGGCGACGCGCCCTCTTGGTCGCTGGCGATATCAAGTCAGAAGATCACTGCATCGATATCGTGGAGCGCGCTGTGAGCGAACTTGGTGGCGTCGATATTCTGGTGAACAACGCAGCATTCCAGCGGACCTATGCCGACATCGCCGATATCACAGCCGAGGAGTGGGACGAGACGTTTCGCACAAACATATATGCGCCGTTCTTTCTGTCAAAGGCGGCTATCCCGCACATGAAACCCGGCAGTTCGATCATTAACACCACTTCGATCCAGTCGAGACAGCCGTCACCGCAGCTTCTCGCCTACGCCTCGACGAAGGGTGCTGTTTCGAATTTCACGGCTGGATTGGCGGAAATGGTCGCTGAAAAGGGGATCCGCGTTAATGCCGTAGCGCCTGGACCGATCTGGACACCGCTCATTCCCTCGACGATGCCGGCGGAAAAGGCGGCGAAGTTCGGAGAGCAGACGCTGATCGGGCGTGCTGGTCAGCCCGCTGAACTTGCAGGGGCATATGTCCTTCTTGCTTCCAATTTGGGTAGCTACATGACTGGGGCGGTCATCCCGGTAACCGGCGGCGAAATCATGATTTAAGGCTTGTTGACCTCGCGCTCCAGCGGCGAACCTCTGTCAGCAATGACGGTTCGCAGGCTGGAGCAGAAATGCTGCACCCGACTTTTCGACTTATCCATCGTTCGGCGGAGAGTAGCGCGTGACGAACAATCGCCCTGCGTGTGGCTCCTGCTTACGCTCATCTTCCGTCAGTCCGTCGTAGGCCGTTGTGATGTACAGATTGGAACCAACGAGAACACAACTTGTCGGATTTGATACCGGCAGGTCGATTTGCGCTTTTTCATCACCTCGGAAGGAAAAAACCTTGAGGCAACCGCCGCCGTACATGGCAGCGATGATGTTCCCGTCCTCGTCGGTGCATAGCCCGTCGGGACTTCCTTCCTGAAACTTGACCAGAACGCGTTTACCGGAAGCCGTGCCGGTCTCACCATCATAATCGTATTGCCAGATCGTGCCGCGGTCCGTATCCGCGTGGTACATTACCCTTCCATCAGGGCTCCACGCTTTCCCGTTGGCGTTAACATATCCACTCTCGACCTCTTCCAGAACGTCACCTCTCAAGACGTAAAGTGCGGCAGTCTCGGCAGGATCCTCACTCGTGTTGATCGTGCCGACCCACAGCCGTCCAAATGGATCGAGCTTTCCGTCATTAAGGCGGTGATCGCTTGGCAGGTTGAGGACGGCGACCGGGGTCTCGATTGCGGTCTGCGGATCGAAACGATGAACGCCGTTCGCCAGGCACAGCATGAGATGACCGTCATGTGGGTAGGCGAAACTCACCTGCTTTGACGCTTTCCAGCAGTGATGCGCAGTGGTCGCAACATGGTAGCGATGGATGACCTGTCGCTCGATATCCACCCAGTAAAGGGCGCCGGCATCGCCGTCCCAAAACACGCCCTCGCCGAGTTGATCCGGGAGCAGGGAAGCGTCGAGAACTTTTACATCGGTCATGATCGGTTCTCCTGTAATGCGTAAATCGCGTGAAGAAGGGCAAGGTGACTGAGGCCCTGGGGGAGATTGCCTAGCGCCTCGCCTGTTTCGGCATCCATTTCCTCGGACAGGATGCCGAAATTGTTGCCGAGTTTTTCCAACAGCGACTTCAGCATGTCCTCGGCGCGGTCGACCTCGCCAAGGAAGGCGTAGGCTTCGACGAGCCAGCAAGCGCAGGCAACGAATGTGCCCTCCTCTTCGGCGGCTTCGCTGTAGCGATAGACCAGCGGGCCGACGGCGAGCTCAGTTTCAATCGCATTGCGCGTGAGCCTGAGCCGATCATCATGCTCAAAACCAAAGCGTGTCGTCAGGAGCAGCGAGGCATCCAGCTTTTCAGTTCCGGCGTAGAAGGTATATGCCTGACGCTCTTCGGACCAGCAGTTGGCGTCGATCCAGGCCAACACCCGATCACACTCTGCCTCCCATCGAGATGCATTTCCGTCGATATGTCCCTCGCGGGCGAGATGAGCCGCCCGATCGAGCGCCAGCCAGCATCCGATTTTCGAGAATGTGTAGTGTTGCTGATCCTCCAGCTCCCAGATGCCGGCATCCTTCTCCTGCCAGCGATCGACGACCTGATCCGCCAGCCGCTCTAGCAGGCGGCTTGTTCTCGGATCAAGAACATGCCCCTTGTCGGCAAACAGCGACGCCGTCTCCAGAACATCTCCATAGCAGCTAAGCTGGACCTGTCGCTTGGCGCGGTTGCCCCGCCGCACGGGCGTCGATCCCTTGTAACCTGGAACGTCGATGATCTCTTCATCGGGGACCTCCCCGCCGTCGAGCGTATAGACCACCGACGGTGTCGGACCATCCTCATCGATCGTCCGCACAAGCCAGCCAAACGCAGCAATCGCTTCCGACAGCCCACCGGCACGAAGAAGCGCCTTAATGGTGTAGGCGGCATCGCGAATCCACGCGAAGCGATAGTCATAATTCTTGTCCCCGCCCAATCGCTCAGGCAGTCCTGACGTGGCGGCCGCTGCGATCGCGCCGGTTTTCGAATAGAGAAGGAACTTGAGAGACAGCGCGCAACGCACCAAGTCATCGCGAAATGGGCCATCATAGGAAAGCTTGTCTGCCCAGCGCCGCCACTCCCCGTCACTGAAATCGATCCTCGCGTCGATCTCCGATAGTTCCGGTATCGCGAGGGGCGCCTTGTCGGCAACAAGATAGGCAATGCAGATCCGGCTGTCGGCTTCCGCACGGTATCGGGCCGCGGTGGTGTGATCCTCATCCACAACGACGGAAACGGCGTCCGGATGGCAAAATGTTGTGGTGAGATCGCCGATATAGCGAATGGCAGCGTTTGGATGATTGACCCGACGTACCTTGCCCTGGGAGCATATCGGGTTGATCACGATGTCAAACTCGACCGTGCCGGAAAGCCCCTCGATGCGGCGAGCAAGTTCGCACCAGGGCAAGCGTCCCCCGGCGCCGCTGTTCAAGGATTCTGTCACGCGGGCCCGACCGTTTGCAGTGATAAATGTCGTCTCGAGGACGTTGCTGTCTTCACGATACTGCCGCTCGATCCTGAACGGGGTCGTCGGGGTGAGCGAGAAGCGTCCGCCGTCAGGGTCATGCATCCGGTTGAACAGCGGAGGCGAGTCCATATCAGGTGCGCACCACCAGTCGATTGAGCCGTCCGCTCCAATGAGCGCAACCGAGCGGCCTTCGCCGATAGCTGCGTAATGCTCGAGCGGCAGAAAGCCGCCCAAGCGTTCTGGTGTGAGAGAAAACAGCATCAGGGCAGCGTGTTGCCACCGGTGACGCCGAATACCTCGCCGGTTATATAGCTGGATTCCTGTGAGGCCAGAAAGACGTAGAGCGGCGCACATTCAGCCGGCTGGCCCGGGCGTTTCATCGGTACCTGGCTTCCGAATTTGACGATCGCGTCCTGCGGCTGCCCACCGGATGTCTGTAGCGGTGTCCAGACCGGACCGGGCGCGACAACGTTGACTCGAACGCCTTTTTTAATCACCTGCTTCGACAGCGCCTTGCTGAACGCGACGATTGAAGACTTGGTTGGCGCGTAGTCAAGCAGGCTCGCCGACGGCTCATACGCCTGGATGGAAGAGGTGTTGATGATCGTCGCGCCCTCCGGGAGAAGAGGCAGCGCTGCCTTGCAGACCCAGAAAAGTGCGTAAACATTGGTCTTGAACGTCTCGTCGAACTGTTCAGTGGTCAGCTCTGCAATGCTCTCGACAGACTTCTGCCGGCCTGCGACATTGGCAACCAGATCGAGACCGCCCAATTCGCGGTGCGCCGTTTCGACCAGAGTCTTGCAGAATTCTTCGCTTTTGAGATCACCGGGGATAGCGACGGCTTTTCGTCCTTCGGCTTCCACCAGCTTGACGACTTCATCGGCATCCGACTGCTCTTCCGGAAGATAGCTGATCGCTACATCAGCGCCTTCTCGGGCGAATGCGATCGCAGCCGCCCTGCCGATGCCGGAGTCCCCACCCGTAATCAGGGCTTTGCGGCCGTTGAGACGACCTGAGCCCTTGTAACTCGTCTCGCCATGATCGGGGACCGGCTGCATCTTGCTTGCAAGACCCGGAACCGGCTGTGGCTGTTTTGGGAATTCCGGCTGAGGATATTGGGTGAGCGGATTCTGGATATCGTACTGATTGGCATTCGCCATTGTGATTTCCCTGTTTTTTCAAGATGAGATGTGTTGGACGCGATGTCACGTTTCGCCAGGATAGGGGTTCTTGACCGTCAGTTTCGCTAAATGAACCGTGTTGCGGGCCAGCATGTTCACGGCAGTGGTGACAGCCTCGGGGACCTTTTCAAGGTCGACAAAATTCGTGTATCCCATGGCCTCGCCGACCCAGTAGGCCACAGCGTTCGGCGCAATGGTAAAACCGACATCGTTCAAGGCCTGGTAGATTTCGGCTGAGACATGATGGGTACCGTCCTCGTTACCGACGACGGCGACGGCCGCGACCCGGCCGTAGGATACCATCCTGCCCTGCTCGTCCGTTTCCTCGAGAAAAGCATCCATTCGCTCGAGCGCGCGCTTCGAAACGCTGCTCGGTTGGCCCAGCCAGACCGGTGTGCCGAGAATGAGGATGTTGGCGTCCAGGATCTTCTGCCGAATAGACGGCCAGTCGTCTCCCTCCCCTTCGTCGGAGGTGACGCCCGGCTTTATGTTGAAGTCGGCAAGACGGATGGTCTCGGTATCGACGCGGTCCTTCGCCATGGCTTCCGCTATCAGCGAAAGCATGCGGTCCGTCGACGACGGCTCGCCTCCAGACGCCTTCAGTGTGGCATTGAGCGCAATCGCTTTCAGTCCCATCGAAGAGCTCCTTCCATGTTTGTGGTGTAATGCGTAACCTTACAATGCGCGGCAAGTTCCTTATCGATTGAAGGAGGCCAGCCCGTCGGCAGGTTACGGATGATTTCCGCCTATTTTGACTGCGGGATGATGTTGATCATTTCATCTTCTGCGGGCTGTTTGGCAGGCTTCAGTTTCAGCGTCTGGTCAGCATCCACACGACGGCTTCGGGATGCCGGAGGAAGAGTTACTGTCTCTCCGGTTCGCAGGGACGTTTCGACCGCGGCCAGCACCCGCATGTCCATCAGCCCCTCTTCGCCACTGGCTTCGGGTTCGCGATCGTTGAGGATGCAGTCAGAGAAGTATTGCGTTTCATTTCCGAACTGCTCGACCGGCTCGAACGCGTGCTGTTTTTCGCCCTCATCGGTGATCTCCTTGTAGGCGATGCCGACGGACGGTCCGAACATGAAGCAGGGAGAGGCTTCGATCGTTGCCCTGGTGCCGACCAAGGAGAAGTTCTCAGCCGACGCGGTCGCGTAGCTCACCGTAAACTGGGCCGTGCGTTCCTCCGGGAACAGCAATGTCACGGCAACCGTGTCGTCGAAGTTGAAGCCGCGGTCCTTGGTCTTGGTTCCGACCGCGTGCACCGCGATCGGCTCAGCGCCAAAGAGGTTGCGGATGGCATTCAGCGGATATGTGCCCATGTCCGGAACTGGCCCACACCAATAGCCGTTATGGCCACGCGAATTCTCCTCAGCGACGTTCTGCGCGAAAACCGACGTAAACGATCTAAGATCTCCAAAATCGCCGGCTCGGGCGCGTGTGAACAACTCGACATTGCCCGGCTCGTGGTGAAGCCGGTAGGCAATCATCAGTTTGGCGCCGCTCTTTTTCTGCGCGGCGAGGATCTGCTCCGCTTCCTCGACACTGGACGCCATCGGTTTTTCAAGGAGGACATGGATACCTGCTTCAAGAGCGGCGACTGCAAACGGCGTATGCAGGAAATTCGGGGTGGCAACGTAGACGGCGTCGATATCACCGGACTTCAAGAGCTCGTCATACTGCTCGTAGGACCAGGATTTGATCCCATATTGGCCGGCTAGCTTGTCGGCTTTGATTGGATCGCCGGTGACCAATGCGGCCAGCTCGGAGTTGTCGGTCTGTGCGATACCCGGCATGAAGGCTTGCTGGGAGATTTGACCTCCGGCGACGACGGCGTAACGGATCTTCTTTTCGGGTGTCGGCATTGTGCTCTCGGATATTGCTTATCTGGGGGAGCAATGCTGCCGGCTGCTGCATTGCACATGAGGAATGCAGCAGCCTGTCCGATGTTCCGACATTCACGTGGTCAGCCAGAACGTCCTACGCCACACATCTGCCTACGAGACCGGTATGATGCTGACCGCACCATCAGCTTCGAGTACGGCTGACTTGATCTGGTCTAAACGCTCAAGCCCCTGGTTCTGGCGCGCTGCCGTCAACACGTCATCAAGGCTTACGCGCGCGCGATGGAATGCACGAAAATCCACCTCGCCATCGGAGATGAGAACGGTCGGAGCACCGTCCATATATCTGGCGGCGCCAGGCGCCCATTGTTTGAAGAAGGACAGGCCGATGTCGATGCCGAACAGAACGATCATGAGGACGACGGCATTGGTGATCGAGAAATCGTCTCCCAGTAGAGCTTGCTGCGTCGTTTCCGATACAACCAACAGCAAAACCAGGTCGAACGGGGTCATCTGGGCAACAGTGCGGCGGCCGGACAAACGCAAAATGACGAGAAGAATGAAGTAGATCGATGCGCCGCGGATAACCGTTTCCATGGTGGTGGCCTCAAGGTAAGACGTAAGTCGTGAGAACGGTCGATTCATCCCCATCGACCGCTATGCTGAATCCGTTGCGGCCGACCGATTGTGCCCGGATATGCATGGTCACCAGGCCACCTTTTGAGTCAGGGTTCCTGAATATCAAAATCTGGCCACGATCGCTGATTTTGGTTTCGCTCGGGTTCGGTTGAACATCTTCGAGCTGAAAGGCTTTCGCGAACTCGGGCGCGAGCATCACCGTTCGCTCGGTGACGCCGTCTCTCGGCCTGAAGGCTATTTGCAATTCGTCTGCAGTCTCCCATCGCGCCACGCGAGGATACGAGATTACCGCGTTGCCGCTTTCTGCCGACGCGGTCGCAAGCGGCCCCCCTGCCCCAGTCAATCCAAGAACGGCACTGATCGTAACAATCGCGAAGACGACCCAGGCTACACGTTCAAGCTTCCAGAAGCGCTCCTGAAAGCGGCGATGTTCGTCAAGTTGCAGTCCATCAGGCCGAAGTCGCGGTTCATCCATCGAGTTTCTCCCTGCTGCGCAATTCAATTAGCGCCCTCCATCTAATCATCCAGATGGAGACGATGGAACATCCTGGGCTGCTCGGTCTTCTTCTCACGAGAAACCAATGGAGATCTGATATGAGCGCTCGTCCCAACAGTTTGCGTAATCTGGTCGTGGTGGTTGTTGGTGCCTCCAGTGGCTTCGGTCGGGGTGCAGCCATCAAACTGGCCGCGGAAGGTGCGTCTGTGGTTATCGCCGCACGGCGTAAACCTATGCTCGATGAGATGGTCTCTGAGATCGAGAGCGGAGGCGGGAGCGCCCTTGCGGTAGAGGCAGATGTCTCTGATCCTGCGCAGGTTGCGGCTATCGCAGAGGCAGCCATCGCTCGGTTCGGAAGCATCGATGTCTGGATTAACAATGTCGGCGTCGGCGCGATCGGATACTTTTGGGATATCCCGATCGAGGATCACGCCCGCCTCGTCGATGTTAATCTGAAAGGTCTGATCTATGGGGCGCATGCTGCCCTTCGCCAGTTCGCTGAACAGGGATATGGCACCCTGATCAACACTGGCTCGATCGACAGCGAAGTCCCACTCGCCCTTCAAAATACTTACGCGGCGACGAAAGCTGGCGTTCTCAGCTTAAGCCGGTCACTCAATGAAGAACTGCGCTTGGCAGGACTGGAAGACATCAAGGTCGGCACGATCATGCCTTGGGCGGTCGACACGCCGTGGTGGACCCATGCCGCCAACTATACCGGCCACGAGCCACGTATGGCGATGATGGACGATCCTGAAATTGTCGTGGATGCGATCGTAAAAGCATGTCTCAATCCCAAGGAAGAGCGTCCTGTCGGATGGAAGGCGAAAGCCTCCGACATATCCCATCATCTGATGCCGGACCTCACGGAGCGAATGTCGGCAAATGTCGCGAAGAAGGAATCTGACCGGGGCGGCAGATTATCATCCCATAGCGGGGCAATCTTCAGACCGATGCACGATGGCATGAAGATGGATGGGGGGATCAGGGCTCGGATGATGCGTGAGGACAGGAAAGATTAGCAGGGCTCACGTTTTCGGGAACATTCGTGAACTGGTGGAGTTGATCGGCTCCATGCCATCTCAAAGGAGGAGCAACCATGGCCAGCACGAAGACACTCGATGACCTGTTTCTCGACACGCTGAAAGATATCTATTTCGCAGAAAAGCAGATCCTGAAAGCGCTTCCGAAAATGGCGCGGGCCGCGCAATCTGAAGAGGGCAAAGCCGGCTTTCTGCAGCACCGGGACGAGACGCAAGACCAGATCGAGCGTCTCGAGCAGGTCTTTGAACTCCTCGGCAAGGCTGCCCGAGGCAAGACCTGTGAAGCAATTCAGGGCATCATCGCCGAGGGCGAGGAAATTATGGAAGAATTCAAGGGATCGCCAGCCCTTGATGCCGGCCTCATCTCATCCGCGCAAGCCGTTGAGCACTATGAGATCGCACGGTACGGCACTCTGATCGAATGGGCAAACCAGCTCGGCCTTGCTGACGCAATACCGCTCCTCCAGGCAAACCTCGCCGAGGAAGAGGCGACAGACAAGAAGCTGACGCAGCTTGCCAAAGCATCCGCCAATTCAAAGGGTGCCAAAGGCACGTAAGCCTTTTTTATGCTCCACTCAAGGCCGCCCACGGGCGGCCTTTTCTCATTCGATATTCTCAGGAGAGACCAATGGCCAAAACCACAAAGGTGTCCAGGAAGTCAGTCGGCGTTGAGCCGCGCGCGTTGTCCGATACAGTGACCATTCACGACCAGCAACTTCATCGGGGGAATGGTGGCGAGCTGCACCAATTTGCGGAGGATGGGCACGACATACTGACCACCGCGCAAGGCGGCCCCGTTTCGGATGATCAAAACACTCTACGGGTCGGAGCACGCGGTCCCGCATTGGTGGACGATTTCCATTTTCGGGAGAAGATGTTTCATTTCGACCACGAGCGCATCCCTGAACGCGTTGTCCATGCCCGAGGTTACGGCGCGCATGGCTTTTTCGAAACATACCAGTCTCTTGCCAAATATACACGTGCCGACGTGTTCCAGCGCGCCGGTGAGAAAACCCCGGTATTCGTGCGGTTCTCGACCGTCGCCGGCAACAAGGGGTCTGCCGACCTCGCCCGCGATGTCCGCGGTTTTGCGGTAAAGATGTATACTCAGGAAGGAAATTGGGATCTCGTCGGCAACAATATCCCGGTGTTCTTCATCCAGGACGCAATCAAGTTTCCCGACATCATCCATGCAGCGAAACAGGAGCCGGATCGGGCCTTTCCGCAGGCTCAGACTGCCCATGACAACTTCTGGGATTTCATCAGCCTGACGCCCGAAAGCATGAACATGATCATGTGGATCATGTCGGACCGCACGATTCCTCGCTCGTTCCGGTTCATGGAAGGTTTCGGCGTCCACACCTTTCGTTTCGTCAACGCCAAGGACGAGTCCACATTCGTCAAATTCCATTGGAAACCGAAGCTCGGTCTGCAGTCCGTCGCCTGGAACGAGGCCGTCAAGATCAATGGCGCCGATCCTGACTTTCATCGCAGGGATCTCTGGCAGTCGATCCAGTCGGGTAACTTCCCGGAATGGGAGCTTTGCGTTCAGCTCTTCGATCAGGAATTTGCAGACAGCTTCGATTTCGACATACTCGATCCGACGAAGATCATTCCGGAGGAAATCCTCCCGGTCCAGCCAATCGGTCGCCTTGTCCTTGACAGGATGCCCGACAATTTTTTTGCCGAGACCGAACAGGTCGCATTCATGACCCAGAACGTGCCGCCAGGCATCGACTTCAGTAACGATCCGCTGCTGCAGGGCCGGAATTTTTCATATCTCGATACGCAGCTGAAACGATTGGGCGGCCCGAACTTCACGCATCTTCCAATCAATGCGCCGAAGTGTCCCTTCCACAATTTCCAGCAGGACGGCCATATGGCGATGCGCAATCCGGTCGGGAGGACGAACTATCAGCCGAATTCGCGCGGTGAAGGCCCAAGGGAGTCGCCGACGCGCGGATACCGTCACTTCCCATCTGAGGAACAGGGACAAAAGGTCCGTCTTCGCCCAGAAAGCTTCGCGGACCACTATAGTCAGGCCCGGCAGTTCTTCATCAGCCAGACCCCGCCTGAACAGCGGCATATCGCAATGGCTCTCACTTTCGAGCTGAGCAAGGTCGAAAACCCTGTCATTCGTGAACGCATGGTCTCGCACCTGCTGAACGTCGATGAGACCCTTGCGACAACCGTGGCCCAGAAACTTGGTATCCGGTCCATGCCAAAGCCGGCAGATGCGGCTATGCCTACCCGTCAGGACCTCGAGCCTTCGCCTGCTTTGAGCATTGTCGAACGCGGACCCAAGCGTTTTGAAGGGCGCAAACTGGGCATTCTGGTGACGGACGGGGTTGATGCAAAGCTGCTCAAAGGCCTGGTGAACGCAGTCGTTGCCGACAAGGGTGTTGTTGAACTCATCGCACCTAAAGTGGGCGGTGTCGCTGCCTCCGACGGTAAGCTGATCGAAGCCCATCACATGATTGATGGTGGGCCGTCGGTCCTGTTTGATGCCGTCGCACTGCTGACATCACCTGAAGGTATCGAAGATGTAATCAATGAAGCCACGGCCCGGGATTTCGTGGCCGATGCCTTCCAGCACTGCAAGTTCATCGGCTATGACAATTCCGCGCTGCCACTGCTGGAGAAGGCTGGGATCGCTGCCGATCTGGATGAAGGAACCATCGTCCTTCCTGGAGAAGAAGGTGTGGCAGGATTTGTGGCGAGCCTCGGAAAACTCCGCATCTGGGGGCGTGAGCCATCACTCAAGTTGGGCAAGGCCTCAGCACCAGCCACAAAATGAGACCCTCGCTAGGGCGCTTGGCGCGCCCTAGCCGACATCTTTAACGGGACGCGTCGCTAGATGAGAAAACGGGCAACCTAGCCCGGCAGCGACAGACAGATATGCGTTGGCATATAGGATGGTGGAAGGATGGTGGTGTGAGTTGAGAGTGTTGGTACCCCGATGAGGCTACAATGTTTTCAAGCTCAGTTCGACCTCCGCCGCTTCAGGTGGTTAAGGAAAGGAATTCTTCCGTGGTCTTCAGATCCAGTTGAACAGAAAACCTATTTTCCAGCAGGCCAACGGCAGCATCATGTGTCTCGTCAGCGCCGCTACACACAGCGTCGCTTAACAAAATGACGTGCAAACCAAGATCGATCGCACCGAGAACGGTTGCGAGAACGCACACATCCGTTTCCCCACCGGTTACGACAATTGTGTCGACGCTCTGACTGTGCAGGTGAGACAGCAGCCTTCCATCAATCCAGGGGGAATATGTAGTTTTGTCAAAGATGCGCGCGGGCGGCACAAACGACCGCAAGGATGGAGCAAGGTCAAGCCATTCACCTTCGAGGTGTTCGCCGGTCATCATCCACCATTTTCGATAATAGTCGTTCCAGGCCCCAGCGGCGTCATCCCTATGTTTAGGAGGAATGAAACGCGTAAAGATTGTCCGGGCCGCATGATATTGTGACAGCGCTTCGAGCTGAGGTAGGATGTTCGTCATCCAAGGCAGGGTCCAAGGAGTGCTCTCCAGGAACATCCTTTGGGTGTCGACACACAGATGCCTCCAGTTGCCGATGCTGTCCATCGTTACCTCCCTGATCTCAACGAGCCCTGGGGCTGCCTATAAGATCCTTGCCCTGCCGCACGCTCGCCTTATGACGTTAGCGCCTCGCTCGGAGACATTGTTGGGTAACGAACTCCCATTGGGCCGGGCGGAGAGCCTCTGTCTCGTCCATCAGTGCGATGCAGGTACGTCGGACGTGTGAGCCGTTGCGCTTATCGCAATGGCGTTTCTTGACCTCGACCTCGCGCCCGCCACTAAAATTGCAGCCAACATCGGTAGCTACCTGCCCGGCCTGCACCGGGCAGGTAGCTGACACACTTGGATCAAGGCGTGGCTGGGCGGTTCGGGGCAGAAGAACCGGTCTCTTCAGCGATTCTGTCCCGGGCCGTATCGTGAACATCAGATGCCACACTCACGGTCTTCTGATAGACGTCTGCTGCCGCCTCTCCCACTCTGTCGACTGTTTTCGAGACTTCAGCCGATACCGAGTCTTTCAGCCGATCGGAGGTCTCGCCGAGGGCCTCGTCTTCCGTTTGCGTGTGAGGCAGAGCGGCTCCGATAGCCGCGCCGAGGGCAAAAGCAAGCGCTCCGCCGACGAGCGGCTGATCCTTGAAGTGCTTCAGCACGGCTTCATTGAGCTGCGAGCCCATGTCGGTCGCACTGCTGCCTGCATTGGACAGTCGCTGACTAGCATTGCCGGCCTTGTCGGTGATTGATTGCCAGGTATCCGATACCCACCCCGAAGCATCATCGAAAAGGTTTCCAGCCTCGTCTCGGATCTCATGGATTTGGCGACCGGTCGCATCTGCGAAGCCGCGGTACGTTTTTCCACTGGCATCAACGAAATGCCCCGCGCGACGGCCCGTCTTGTCGGTTAGGGCTTTGAAGCGGCCTCCGCTAGCGTCGCTGAAGTGGCTATAACGGGCATCGCCTTCTGCTTCCGGCGGACCAATGCGACGCAGATTGCCGGTGGTGGTGGCGAGAGGATAAGTTTCGTCCGAGCTTTGAGCATAGGAAGCCACGCTGGTCTTCGGTCCCGCCATCAGCCACGCGAGGCTGACACCCATCAGGGCCAGCGGGATCGGATTGTTCTTGACCGCAAAGCCCAGGTTTGAAGCGTATTCGCCGCCGCCGCTCGACTTTACGTAAGCGAGTGCTTCGTCCACGAGTTGACCCGGCGACATTCGTTGTTGAATTGCGTCGAGCCGCTCCTCGATGCGCTGGCGATCCTGTGCTATTTCCTGTTCGATCTCTGCAGATCGCGAGTTGTCTGACGTGTAGGCCATTAGGTTCTATCCTTTACGATCTGGGCGTCGCGCTGCAGCGAGGCGGACGTGCGCTCAAGCTTGAGATTTTCGCCCTTGAGGACTTTCAGTCCGCGCGAAGCGAGGCCCCAGGCAAAAAGTGCGACGGCGACGCCAACAACAACCGACGAAAGCGCATCGGCGTTCGGTTCCGTCATGCCCTGCGAGACGAGCAGCGCAGTGATCCCGTTGACCAGCGCGGCCAACAACACGCCAACCGCACAAATTGCTAAAACGATGCCTGCGGCGAACGCTTCCACACCCGTCAAGGCATGAGACACTTTCTCGGACGCTTCCGTTTTCGCCAGCTCAACTTCCTTGCGGAAAAGGCCGGAGATATCGCCGACCAAGCCGGTGACGAGCTCTGGAAGGGAGCGGTTATCGGTTGAATTAGTCATAGGCGCGGCCCTCCGTGGTGGTGAGGCTGGTGGGTGCAACCGAAGTCGACGGCGCTCTGGATGGAGTAAGTGTCTTGGGGGAGGAAGAGGTACTGCCGTGCTCTCCGCCCGAGTTGGGAGCTGATGAGGTCAAGAAGCGGCTTGCTGCCAAGCCCGCGATGGCCGCTATGCTCAGAAATGCAAGTGGCTGTTTGCGACCGAAGTCTTCAGCCATTCCGGCAATTTCGCTCAAGCTGCGGTCCTCGATCCTCGCAGAGGCATTGCGCAGATTTGTCCCAAGATTACGTGTCAGTTTGCCGATGTCGCGGTTCTCTCCGTTTTCGAGTTCAGCCGCGGCTTTCTCCAGAGCCTGGGCGACGCCGCCGAGTTTGTTCGCCAAAATGTTCTTCTGGTCCGTCGCGGCTTCTTTTGCCTTGTCCGACGCCGCAGTCGCCTCTCGGTGGGCAAAGTCCGTTACCGACTGGATATCTTCGCTTACTTTTTGCTTTAAATCCGCAGCCGTTGAGCCGGACACGTTTTCTCCGTGATCGATCATGACACACTCCCAAGTTTCCGCTTGTTGCTCGAGCAGTCTCAACACGAAGGAAATCCGATTGTTCCTCGAAAACAGCGATAGGGAGGACTGCCGCACACGCGTTTGTGGCCCCGGCGAGCCAAGTGCTGGCTATAGCAAGGCATCGTCATTCAGTTTCTGTCGACACAATGAAACCTTGTCTCGCATTGGTCTCCGTCGGTGCTGATAAGCCGCTCGCATCCCATTGCCGCCATCCTCCTTAACCGCGCGAATGTGATCTCTGCACCATGCTTGCGAACGAGCACCTTACGATCAACTCCATCGGAGCGGCCACATGCGCGGCATTCTATCGTAATGACAGGCACTCTCACCTGCCGAAGTGTCGCGTTGAGATCGAGGACCTTTGGTTCAAGACGTTTCAATGCGGCCTTCCCCTGATTTAACAAACTGTTCGGCCCCCCAATTTTTTCTTTGATCGGTGTATCTCCCACGCGCTCGTCCTAGCGATCTGATTCGAAATGGAAAATCCGCGATCTTGCTAAAATTATGAGACTGTATTCCTATTTTGCACCCGCTTGACTCTTTCCAACTAACGGAACAGATACAGAACATCAAGTGTTCTGGCGACATGACGTCGTCTTAATCTAACCAACGCGAACCGGAAGGGACCCGCGACCGATGTCGGCTGTCCGCGCTCAAGTCCTCGCAGAGTTGCGCGAACGCATTTCTTCGATTGAAGGAGAGGCGGCGAAGAAGGCTGGCTGTCTTCCATTCGGCGTGGCGGAAATCGACGCAACACTTCCCGGCGGCGGCCTAGCCAATGGCGCACTGCACGAGGTCGCGGGCGGCGGCGCGGGAACGGTGGACGGAGCCGCGGCTGCAATGTTTGTAGCGGGGATTGCCGCCAGGACCAAGGGACCGGTGGTCTGGTGTCTGACGCGCCCGGATCTGTTTTTTCCGGCGCTGGCTCAGGCGGGGTTGCATCCAAAGAGAGTTATCTTTGTGGAAAGCGACAGCCAAGAGGACGTTGCCGCCAATATGGAGGAAGCGCTTTCCTATGGCGGTTTGGGGGCGGTCGTCGGGGAGCTTGTGAGGCTGCCGATGGTCGTCAGCAGACGGCTTCAGCTTGTGGCCGAACGATCCGGGACCATTGCTTTGGCAGTCCGGCGATGGCGGCGGCAGACGGAGGCAAACGACTTTGGGCAGCCGACGGCATCCGCCACGCGATGGCGGGTGAGCGTGCTTCCATCGCAAGAGCTCCCGGTTCCCGGGATCGGGCGCCCTCAATGGTTCCTTGAGTTGATGAGCTCGCGTGCAGGCGAGTGTGCTGAGTTTTACGTCGGAGCGTGTGATGACAAGGGTCGTATCCATCTATCTTCCGGATCTGGCCACGGACAGGATCAGGCGGGACGATCCCGCTATTCCGGATGAGCGCCCGATCGCCGTCATTGCCAGTAGTGGAGCCAAGCGCTGGGTGTCTGCCGCAGACAACGCCGCCAGACAAATCGGTGTCAAAGTGGGGATGCCGGCTGCCAAGGCGCAGGCAATTTTTCGCGGACTTATGCTCGTCGATGCGGATCCCACGGCCGATGCCATGGCGCTGGATCGCCTTGGCCTCTGGGCGCTCGGCCACTATTCTCCCATCGTTGCGGTCGATGGCGTCGATGGCCTCGTCCTCGATACGGAAGGCGCCGATCATCTCCAGGGCGGCGAGCAACCGATGATCACCGGCATCGTCAACATGTTTCGGGCCAGAAGGCTCACCGCCAAGGTCGCAATCGCCGACACCTGGGGGGCGGCACATGCCTGCGTACGCGCCATCAAACGGGACACGGTCATCGTGCCGCGCGGCGAGATCGTCCGCGCCGTCGAGAAACTGCCGATTTCCCTGCTGAGGCTTCCGGAAAAGGTGGTGCAGGATTTACGGGTTCTCGGCTTCCAATCGATCGGAGAACTGTCGAATACGCCGAGGGCGCCGCTGGCCCTTCGCTTCGGGCCGGAAGTCGGCCGTCGTCTCGATCAGATGTTCGGGCGCATGAATGAGCCGATCGATCCCATCCGAACCGCCGACCTCGTCGAGGTCTCGCGATCCTTCCAGGAGCCGATAGGTGCGGCCGAGACGATCAACAAATATGTCGGCAGGCTGGTCGTACAGCTCGTTGCCGAGCTCGAGAAGCGCGGGCTTGGTGCCCGACGGACCGACCTCATCGTCCACAAGGTCGACAATACGATCCAGGCGATCCGGGCCGGAACGGCGAAGCCCGCACGCGATATCGCCTGGCTCGCCAAGCTCTTCCGCGACCGTACCGAAAAGATCGAACCCGGTTTCGGCATCGAGAAGCTGACGCTGGTGGCCGTCTCCGCCGAGCCCTTGGCGCAAGAGCAGAAGGTTTCGTCACTCGTGGAGGAAGAAAACAGCGATATCACGCCATTGATTGATGTCTTCGCCAATCGTGGCCAGCGGGTCTACCGGGTCGCTCCTTTCGCCTCCGATGTCCCCGAGCGCAGTGTTCAGCGGGTTTCAGCGGTTGCGGAAGCAATCGAAGAAGGCTGGGTCGGTCATTGGCGACGCCCGGTTCGCCTGTTCAGCCGACCCGAACAAATCCAGGCGATAGCGATGATGCCGGACTATCCGCCCGCCACCATCACCTGGCGCGGCAAACGCCACCGTGTCAAACGCGCCGATGGCCCGGAGCGCATTTTTGGTGAGTGGTGGATGCGGCCAAACGAGCTGGACGCGGTCCGCGATTATTTTGTGATCGAAAACGATGACGGCGAACGCTTTTGGATATTCCGGTCCGGCGACGGCGTGGACCCCGAGACCGGCTCGCATAACTGGTTCATGCACGGGATCTTCGCATGAAATACGCCGAACTCCAGGTGACGACCCATTTCAGCTTCCTGCGAGGGGCATCCTCCGCACAGGAGCTGTTCGCGGCCGCGAAGGAACTTGGCGTCGAGGCACTGGGTGTGGTCGACCGCAATTCACTGGCAGGCATCGTGCGCGCGCTTGAGGCATCACGGGACACAGGCCTTCGTCTCGTCGTCGGATGTCGCCTCGATCTACAGGACGGTATGTCGATCCTCGTCTATCCGATCGACAAGGCAGCCTATTCACGGCTCACCCGGCTCATCACACTCGGCAAAAGCAGGGGCGGCAAGGACAACTGCATCCTCCACCTCGATGATGTCGCGCTTTACGCGGAAGGCATGATCGGCATCCTGGTGCCGGATATCCCGGACGAGATATGCGGCCGCCACCTTCGGAAAATGGCAGACATCTTTGGGAGGCGGGCCTATGTCTCGCTCTGCCTCCGACGGCGGCCGAACGATCAGATGCGGTTGCACGAGCTGTCGAACATGGCGGCGAAGTTCAAGGTTAAGACCGTCGTCACCAACGATGTGCTCTTCCATGAACCGTCCCGCCGGCAGCTTCAGGATATCGTCACCTGCATCCGCGAACGCACCACGATCGACACGCTCGGGTTCGACCGGGAGCGGTTTGCCGACCGTTATCTTAAGCCGCCGGAGGAGATGGAGCGGCTCTTCACCCGGTATCTGGAGGCGCTGGCGCGGACGATGGAAATTGTCGAGCAGTGCCGGTTTTCACTGGAAGAGCTCACCTATGAATATCCCGAGGAAGCGCTGATCGATGGGATGAACGCCCAGCAGTCCTTGGAACAGTGTGTTCGTGACTGTATTCCGATCCGTTACCCCGAAGGTCTTCCCCAAAAGGTGTTGCGCTCCGTCAGGCACGAGCTCGATCTGATCAGGGAAATGGACTACGCGCCGTACTTCCTCACCGTCTACAGCATCGTCCGTTTCGCCCGCAGCCGAGACATCCTCTGTCAAGGCAGGGGATCGGCCGCCAATTCTGCCATTTGCTACATCCTTGGCATAACGTCGATCGATCCAGAGACCAACGACCTGCTGTTCGAGCGTTTCGTCTCCAAGGAACGCAACGAACCGCCGGATATCGACGTCGATTTCGAACATCAACGGCGCGAGGAAGTCATCCAGTGGATCTACAGGACCTATGGCCGCGACCGCGCTGCACTGGTCTGCACCGTCACCCGGTATCGGGCCAAGGGCGCCATCAAGGATGTCGGCAAGGCGATGGGCCTGCCCGAGGATGTCACCAAAGCATTGTCATCGGGCCTCTGGTCGTGGTCGGAAGAGATTACCGAGCGCAATGTCCGCGAGCTGAACCTGAACCCGGATGACTATCGTCTAGTGATGACACTTCGGCTTGCACGCGAGCTGATGGGGGCGCCTCGACATCTCGGTCAGCATGTCGGCGGCTTCGTGCTGACGCGCTCGCGCCTCGATGACCTTGTGCCTATCGAGCCGGCCGCCATGGAAGATCGCCAGGTGATCGAATGGGACAAGGACGATGTCGAGGCGCTGAAAATGATGAAGGTCGACGTGCTGGCACTCGGCATGCTCACCTGCATGCAGAAGGCGTTCGACCTGATCCGGGAGCATAAGGGAGAGGATCTCGATCTCGCCAGGGTCAAGCAGGAGGATAGCGCCACATATGCGATGATCCGCAAGGCCGATACGCTCGGGACGTTCCAGGTCGAGAGCCGGGCGCAAATGTCGATGCTGCCACGGCTCAAACCCCGGACATTCTACGACCTTGTTGTTCAGGTCGCGATCGTCCGGCCCGGGCCGATCCAGGGGGACATGGTTCACCCCTATCTTCGACGCCGCGAGGGCAAGGAGCCAGTCGAATACCCGACGCCCGAGCTCGAAGCCGTGCTCGGCAAGACCTTGGGCGTGCCGCTGTTTCAGGAATCGGCGATGAAGGTCGCCATGGTTTGCGCAGGCTTCACCGCCGGCGAGGCCGACCAGCTGCGCAAGTCGATGGCGACGTTCAAATTTACCGGTGGTGTCTCACGGTTTCAGGCCAAGCTGATCGACGGTATGATCAACAACGGCTATACGCGCGAATTCGCCGAACGGACGTTCAAACAGCTCGAAGGGTTTGGCTCCTACGGCTTTCCAGAAAGCCACGCGGCGTCCTTCGCTCTCATCGCCTACGCATCCTGCTTCATCAAGTGTCACTTTCCGGATGCCTTCGCCGCCGCACTGATGAACTCGCTTCCGATGGGCTTTTATGCCCCGGCGCAAATCATCGGCGATGCCTGCAAGCATGGGGTAGAGGTCCGTCCGATCTCTGTGCAGCATTCGCGATGGGACTGCACACTCGAGGAAATTTCAGGCACTAACCGGCACGCCATCCGACTGGGGATGCGGCAGGTGGCCGGTCTGGCAGTTGCGGATGCGGCGCGGATTGTTGCCGCGCGCATGGAGCGGCCATTCGAAACTGTCGATGATGTCTGGCGACGATCGGACGTGCCGGCCGAGGCGCTCGTCCAGCTTGCCGAAGCCGACGCGTTCCGGCCGGCGTTTGGACTGGAGCGGCGCGATGCCCTATGGGCAATCAAGGCCCTTCGCGATGAGCCGCTTCCGCTGTTCGCCGCCGCCGCGGCTCGGGAGGAGAGGGCCGTGGCCGAGCAACAGGAGCCGGAGGTCACGCTCAGGCAGATGACAGAAGGTCATAACGTCGTCGAGGATTATGCGCATGTCGGGCTGACGCTGAGGGAGCACCCGATATCATTCCTTCGCCGCGACCTTGCCGCGCGCCGGATTATCACCTGCGCAGACGCGATGAACGCGCGGGACAAGAGTTTTGTCTGCGCCGCCGGACTGGTGCTGGTCCGCCAGAAGCCGGGAAGCGCCAAGGGGGTGATGTTCATCACGATCGAAGATGAAACTGGTATTGCCAATATTGTCGTCTGGCCGAGCCTGTTCGAAAAGCGGCGACGGGTCGTGCTTGGGGCGAGCATGATGGCCATCCATGGAAAAATCCAGCGCGAGGGCGAGGTCGTTCATCTGATCGCACGGCAGCTCGAGGATCTGTCCGAAGATCTTGCGGCCCTGTCCGATCGTGACGCCGAGTTCAGGCATCCGACCGGACGCGGCGACGAGTTCGCGCACGGTTCACCCGGGGGTGGAGATGCTCGGGATCGGCCGAGGCCAAACAAGGTTCGCGACATTTTCATACCGGATTTGCATATCGATACGCTGAAGGTGAAGAGCAGGAACTTCCACTGAAACTGGGGCCATGGTCACAGCGGGTTCACCTCGGGCTTTCCGGTAAACCTCGACGAGTTCACATCTCTGGAGACCCGGTGAAATTCCAGCACTCCGTCGAGGTTCTGCTTTTCCACGAGTTCTTTCGCGCGTGCCCCGCTCGTTGATGGATCAAGCCACTCCTTGTAGGCGGCTGGGCCAAGAATGGCGGGCTGCCTGTCGTGCAGCTTCGTCATCGGATCTGCTGCCGGCATTGTGACGATCGTACAGCTTGTGATGCCAAGCTTCTCATTGTGCGCCCAAAGCCCGGCAAAGGAGAAGGGGCTACCGCCCGGTTGATAGATGAGCCATGGGTCCTTTTTGCCGTCATCCTGATTGAAGGTCCATTCGTAGAAGCCGTCGGCCGGGATCAAACACCGCTTCGACTTGAACGCATCGCGAAACGCAGGCGAGGTCCCGATCGTCTCAATGCGGGCATTGAACATGGCGCCCTTCGGGAGCTCCTTTGCCCAGAACGGCACCAACCACCAGCGAGCGGTTTCGGCCATCTGACGCCCCTCAGCATCGTTGTGAACGATCAGAACGTCCTGTGTCGGAGAAATGTTGTAGCGAGCCTGGGTGTTTCGGCCCCGTTCCTGATCCCATTGCAGGTCGTAGAGATCGGCAAAGGCCGGCCATTCGTGTTCAAACGTAAACCGTCCGCACATCTGTTCATCGTCCCCTGAGGATCGAAAGGTCCTGGGCAAGGTCGCGGTTGGCGATCATACCCAGCATCATATGATCGGCCAGCTCCACCATGGCCGAGGCAACCTCTTCAGCATTCCAGCCGGCTTTGATGGCCTCCAAGGCAATATCCGCGAACGCGCTGGCCATCGCTTCCTGGCATTGCAGAAATCGATCGGGATGTCTGTCTGTCGTGGGCGGCGATATGCGTTTCATCCGCAAGACATGTCGTCTGTCAGTCCGCTGTCAAGGCGCAGCCAACAGCAAAACGCCGAGCACCACGAGCGGAACCATCCGGGTGCGGAGAAAGTTGGGCAGACACAAGGGAGATATCGAGAATGACCGACCTGAAAAACCATTCCGAGCAAGACCCTGCAGAAGGTTCGCGCGAGACGATCGAACGTGATCTGCAACGACAGGAAGACCAGGCCAAAGAACGTAAGGCGAAATCTGGCAATGGAACGCCGTCGGGCAGCACTGCGGGTGCAGAAGCGGCCGAGCCGTCGCCAGGCAGCTGAGTGTGCTCGCAGAGGAATAGGGAGTTTAACGTTGAGCGAAATAAACCGATCAAACAAACGGATGATCCGTATTGGAGTGACCGCGGTCATCGTCGCCATCGCGGCGGCCGTGGGAAGTTATCTTATCGGCCCGACGACAGATCCGCGGACAACGTCATCCGTTTCGGCACCCGCGCACGGCGAGCCGGAGAACCTCGCGGCACCAGCTAACCCGGCTGGCGGTTCAAAGCCCTAAGGGGATCGCTTCAGCATCTCGAACCACGCGCGATACGACGTGTTTTTGGCAAGCTTCCGATTGTTGTCCGGTGCGCCGTCTTCCCACCACACGGGTTCGCGCTCTCAGAGCGCCACCTTTGCAGCATCGACACTTTGACGGGCCGCCTTCGTCGCCGACGGATCGGCTCTCGTTTGCTTGACCGCTCGGCGGGAATCCATGAGCTCTGTGACGCGGTTTGCCGTTCATTACCCTTGATGGGCGAATTGTTCACCCTCCAGAGCAGTCTCCGCGCAATCATGTCACGGCCATCTCTGGCGTTTGCGGATAGTCGGCGGTGGGAATTACGTCGTGCTTTTCAATGAATGGTCGGCGATCGACCTTCAGGACCGGCAACACCGAAAGCACTTCAATCCCGCTTCTTGTGATGGCGTCCTGGACCAGGTCCGGATCTCCGTCGATCAACCCTCAAGGGGTCGGCAGCCAAGCTGCCGCCGCTCCGTCTCCGTCTCCGCGGTGATCGCGACCGTCCCTGTTCCTTTGAGGAGCCATCAGCGGGAATTGGCCCGCTTCCGATGGAGCTTCTCACCATGGCACACGATCTCTCTCTCGCTCAACTGCACGCTTTCCACCTCTGCAACGACCTGATGGTCCCCATCACTCTGTTCAGATCCGGGGACGAATTCGGCGTCCTTCCGTCCGACGAACTCGATGACGAAGACGATCTGGAGATCGTGCACGAGTATTTCCCTCGCGGGTCTCACTGAGACCCGCATGCTCCTGCCGCTGGCGTGCTGTCGGCCGCAAGGGAAGCTTCGCCGCGGCAATCAAGGTGCAAATTTGCAACTTGATTGCCGCGCCCTTGCCCCCTCCGCTCTTCGCGGCGGGCGGAATTGTGCCCGCAAACTCGCGGGAAGAATAAGGGACGGCCGCGTTGCGGCCGAAGGAAATATGAGAAGGGAAGAATTGGAGGCGCTACGCGCTAAGGTCAGTTGCGAAGCTGTCCTGGAGCGGGCCGGATATGAACTCGATGGGAGGGAAAGTACCCGTCGAGCCGTCAAATACCGGCATGGCGGCAACATCATTATCGTGACGCATGACGGGCGCGGCTGGTTTGATCCACTGAGCGATGAGAAAGGCGACGTTTTCGCGCTCGCCATGTTTCTTGATAAGGTCACTTTTCCGGTCGCGGCGCAAGCGGTCGCGGGTCTGGTCGGGTTTCGACTTTCCCGTCCGGAATGGACGTCCCCGCGCTCTTCAGGCTCGGCGGGAGACCTTGAGGAGCGTTGGCGAAGCCGACGGACGCCGTCGCCCGGCTCCGACACCTGGCGCTATCTTTGTTGGGAGCGCGGGGTCCCCCCTGCCATCGTCCGGCACGCCATTCGGCAGGACATCCTGCGGGAAGGACCTCATGGCAGCATGTGGGCTGCGCATTTCGATGGCAGTGGCGCGGTGGTCGGCTGGGAAGAGCGCGGTCCCGAATGGCGTGGATTTTCCACGGGGGGCTCGAAGGTGCTGTTCCGTATAGGAGCGAGCGATGCTTCTCGCCTCTGCGTCACCGAGGCCGCAATCGATGCGATGAGCCTCGCCGCCATCGAGGGGCCGCGCGAGGGAACGCTTTATCTCAGCACCGGCGGCGGCTGGTCGCCCACAACAGATGCCGCTCTTTCTGTGCTAGCCGCTTTCCCAGGGGTCAATCTCGTCGCCGCCACCGACGCCAATTCTCAAGGGGATGCCTATGCGGAACGACTGCGTGTCATCGCCGAGCGTGCCGGCTGCAACTGGCTGCGCCTCCGACCTTCGGCGGACGATTGGAACGAGGTTCTCCAAAACAGGGAGAAGGAAAAGCGAGAAAGGAAGACGGAGAAAAGATGAGGTCTGCCGCATGCGTGCCGACCGCATCAAGGGAGGCTTCGCCCGGCAAGAGCCGGCCCTTGACCCAGCCGGACACGAGGCCGGCCGAGCGGGCGGTGACGAGGGACTGAAGAGAAGGGTGAGGTCGAGAGGACAGCACCGCCTTCGGTCCCCGAACCCCGAAAGGATCAAGCTGATGACTTCAATGTCCCTCCCCCGCAAAGTGTTTCAGGGTGTAGCCAAGCGCAACGACATGTTCCGGATGTTCGATCGGCACGCCAGGCGCCCCGACCGTTTTGATGGTGATCAGTCTGCCACCTATGCCGGCGAATGGTTCGAGATCGCCGAGACTTCCTACACCTATATGCTCGACATCATTCCACCACTCTGGATGCGCGGTCCGATCTTTGCGATGCGCGAGTTCATGACCGGTTCTGTCACGTCGGTCTTCTACGTGATGCGGATCGATGACGTTGTGCGCTATTTCCACACCTACTGCGACCTCTCTGATCCGAATTCGGTCGAGGCGATGCGATCTGCGATCGTCGACCGCGAAACCCGGCTGGTTCGGGCGATGAGCCGCGAAGAACGGCTCGAGCACATCTGGAGCACCACCGCGGACGACTATCGTGGTTATGCCGGCACCCGCTGGCCGAAGCCGATACAGGGCCATCGTACGGTCATGCTTTATGGTGGCAAGGAAGGCACTCTCCTGAAGCTGCTCGACAACCTGACCGATGACGAGATCGCCGCCAAGCTGCCGGTTCACCTGCGCCACCTCCCCACGGTCCTGGCGGCTTAAGCCGGACCCTACCCCCACAATCCGGTCGCTGTAGCCGGTCGAAACTTCGACCGGACGATTTCGCACGTCCGCATTCCAAAGGAGCTTTTCATGAGCAATGATCCCTTTACCTTCGATATGTTCGGCAGCTCTGCCCTGTCCTCCGGGCTCGGGCTTGGTGTGACCGCGTTTGGCGGTTTCTCTCCCGATGCAGCCAATGATGACGACCCGGATCCCACTCCGCCCGCAT
The DNA here is from genome assembly GCF_050847465.1 of Endobacterium panacihumi. Lineage (NCBI taxonomy): Bacteria > Pseudomonadati > Pseudomonadota > Alphaproteobacteria > Hyphomicrobiales > Rhizobiaceae > Endobacterium > Endobacterium panacihumi. Next base: position 535,700 of record NZ_JBOZRA010000003.1, read on the forward strand.
CGGCCCCTGCCCTCCCTGTCATTGCCACGCCTGTTCGGCGAGCAGTGTCTCGGGCAAACTTCTATCTTGACGGTGACCGCGAACTGGCCACCTCCTGGAAAGATCGCGCCCGTGCGAATGTCGCGGCAATCCTCGTTGCCGACGGAATTGCCAAGGACCGGCCGGCAACGCCCAAGGAGCAGGCGCAGCTGATCCGCTTCACCGGCTTCGGCGCCGGCGAGCTGGCCAACGGCATGTTTCGCCGCCCAGGCGAGGTCGACTTCCGACACGGCTGGGACGATCTCGGCTCTTCACTCGAAACTGCCGTCTCCGAGGCGGACTATGCGTCGCTCGCCCGCTGCACCCAATATGCCCACTTCACACCAGAGTTCATTATTCGGGCAATCTGGGCCGGGATTGCAAAACTCGGCTGGCGCGGCGGCCGGGTGTTAGAGCCCGGTATCGGCACGGGTCTGTTTCCAGCCCTGATGCCGGAACCGTTCCGCGATGCAGCCTATGTCACCGGGATCGAACTCGATCCGGTCACAGCCCGTATCGTCGGCCTGCTGCAGCCGAAGGCTCGCATCATCAATGGCGACTTCGCCCGCACCGACCTGGCGCCGATCTACGATCTCGCCATTGGCAATCCACCCTTTTCCGATCGCACCGTCCGCTCGGACCGAACCTATCGGTCGCTCGGCCTTCGCCTGCATGACTATTTCATTGCACGGTCGATCGTTCTCCTGAAGCCCGGCGCGCTGGCCGCCTTCGTGACCTCACACGGCACAATGGACAAGGCCGATACCACGGCACGCGAGCATATCGCCAAGTCGGCCGATCTGATCGCGGCGATCCGGCTGCCTGAGGGCAGCTTTCGTCGGGATGCAGGAACCGATGTCGTCGTCGACATCCTCTTCTTCCGCAAGCGCAAGCCCGGCGAGCCGGAAGGCGATCAGATGTGGCTCGATGTCGATGAGATCAGGCCCGCCACCGACGACGAGGGTGCGATCCGCATCAACAGGTGGTTCGCCCGGCACCCCGGCTTCGTGCTCGGCACACACGCGCTGACCTCGGGGCCTTTTGGCGAAACCTATACTTGCCTTCTCCGCGCAGAAGAGGACCTTGAAGCCGCCCTCGCCGCTGCCATCGATCTCCTGCCGGCCGAAATCTATGACGGCGAGCCGACGCCCATCGACGTCGATCTCGAGGATGAACTGGCTGAGATCGTTGACCTGCAGCCGAAGGATGGGCGTGTTCGCGAAGGCAGCTTCTTCCTCGATCGCTCAAAGGGTCTGATGCAGATGCTCGACGGCGTAGCCGTACCGGTCACGGTCAGGAAAGGCCGGTCGGGCGATGGGATCTCGGAAAAGCATGTCCGGATCATTTCAAAATTGATCCCGATCCGCGATGCCGTGCGCGAGGTGCTGAAGGCGCAGGAAACGGACTGCCCTTGGCGCGATCTTCAGGTTCGCTTGCGTCTGGCCTGGTCGGCTTTCGTCCGCGATTTCGGTCCGATCAACCACACGACTGTCTCGGTCCAGGAGGATCCGGAGACCGGCGCGGTGAAGGAAACCCATCGCCAGCCGAACCTTGCACCCTTTCGCGATGATCCCGATTGCTGGTTGGTCGCCTCGATCGAGGATTACGATCTGGAGACCGAGACGGCGAAGCCTGGCCCGATCTTTTCCGAACGCGTGATTGCGCCGCCGGCGGCACCGACGATCACCTCCCCCGCCGATGCGCTGGCCGTCGTGCTGAACGAACGCGGCTATGTCGATATCGAGCATATCGCCGAGCTGCTCCACAGCGATCCGGCGGCGGTAATCGACGAGCTGGGCGACGCCATCTTCCGCGATCCCACCGATGGATCGTGGAAAACGGCAGACGGATATCTCTCCGGCGCCGTCCGTACCAAGCTCACCACCGCCCAGGCTGCAGCAGAGCTCGATCCGGCCTATGAGCGCAATGTTAGCGCCCTTCAGGATGTCCAACCGGCCGACCTTCGCGCCTCGGACATCACCGCGCGTCTCGGAGCACCGTGGATCCCGGCTGCCGACGTCGTCGCCTTCGTGAAGGAGAAGATGGACGCCGGTGTCCGCATCCATCACATGCCGGAACTTGGCTCATGGACCGTGGAGGCGCGTCAGCTCGGCTACAGCGCCGCCGGCACATCGGAATGGGGCACCAGCCGTCGCAACGCCGGCGACCTGCTAGCCGATGCGCTCAATAGCCGGGTCCCGCAGATCTTCGACGTCTTCAGGGACGCTGACGGCGAGCGCCGGGTTCTCAATGTGGTTGATACGGAGGCAGCGCGCGACAAGCTGCAGAGGATCAAGCAGTCCTTCCAGGACTGGGTCTGGATCGATCCCGATCGCACCGATCGGCTGGCCCGAGATTACAATGATCGCTTTAACAATATCGCGCCGCGGAAATTCGATGGCTCCCATCTCAAACTTCCCGGCGCCTCTGGCGCCTTTGTTTTATACGGGCACCAAAAGCGTGGCATCTGGCGGATCATCGCCGATGGCTCGACCTATCTCGCCCATGCCGTCGGCGCCGGCAAGACAATGACCATGGCTGCCGCCATCATGGAGCAGCGCCGTCTGGGCCTGATCGCCAAGGCGATGCTCGTCGTGCCCGGCCACTGCCTGGCGCAGGCCGCCCGCGAATTCCTGGCGCTCTATCCGAATGCCCGCATTCTCGTCGCCGATGAGACCAACTTCACGAAGGACAAGCGCGCACGGTTCCTCAGCCGGGCGGCGACGGCGACCTGGGATGCGATCATCATCACGCATTCGGCGTTTCGCTTCATCGCCGTGCCGTCGGCCTTCGAGAGCCAAATGATCCAGGACGAACTACAACTTTACGAGGACCTGCTGACCAAGGTCGATAGCGAGGACCGCGTCTCGCGCAAGCGCCTCGAGCGGCTGAAGGAGGGATTGCAGGAGCGGCTTGAAGGCCTCGCCACCCGCAAGGACGATCTTCTCACCATCTCGGAAATCGGTGTTGACCAGATCGTCGTCGATGAGGCGCAGGAATTCCGAAAACTGTCCTTCGCCACCAATATGTCGACGCTGAAGGGGATCGATCCGAATGGATCGCAGCGCGCCTGGGATCTTTATGTGAAGTCTCGTTACATCGAGACGAAGAACCCCGGTCGTGCACTGGTGCTGGCGTCTGGCACGCCGATCACCAATACGCTCGGCGAGATGTTCTCGGTCCAACGTCTACTCGGCCGTGACGCCCTTGCCGAGCGCGGGCTGCACGAATTCGACGCCTGGGCATCCTGCTTCGGCGATACGACGACCGAACTCGAGATTCAGCCGTCGGGCAAATACAAGCCGGTCAGCCGTTTTGCCTCATTCGTCAACGTGCCCGAGCTGATCGCCATGTTCCGCTCGTTTGCCGACGTGGTCATGCCGGACGACCTTCGTCAGTATGTCAGGGTGCCCAACCTCTCGACGGGCCGCCGTCAGATCCTGACAGCGAAGCCGACACCGCTATTCAAGACCTATCAGCAGACCCTCGACGCCCGGATCAAGGCGATCGAAAAGCGCGAGGGACCGGCCAAGCCTGGTGACGACATCCTGCTCTCAGTCATCACCGACGGCCGCCATGCGGCGGTCGACCTGCGCTTCGTCATGCCGGCGGCCGGCAACGAGACCGAAAACAAGCTGAATCTCCTCGTCCGCAATGCTCACCGGATCTGGCAGGAGACCGGCGACGCCATCTATCGCCGCCCCGACGGCAAGGATTTCGATCTGCCGGGCGCAGCCCAGATGATCTTTTCCGATCTCGGCACGATCAATGTCGAAAAGACCCGCGGCTTTTCGGCCTACCGGTTCATCCGCGACGAGCTGATCAGGCTCGGTGTGCCAGCGTCGCAGATCGCCTTCATGCAGGACTTCAAAAAGACCGAGGCCAAGCAGCGGCTGTTCGGCGATGTCCGCGCCGGCAAGGTGAGGTTCCTGATCGGCTCGGCGGAGACGATGGGCACAGGCGTCAATGCGCAGCTGCGGCTAAAGGCGCTCCATCATCTCGATGTGCCGTGGCTGCCGTCGCAGATTGAGCAGCGCGAAGGCCGGATCGTGCGTCAGGGCAACCAGCACGACGAGGTCGATATCTTCGCCTATGCAACCGAAGGCTCGCTCGACGCCTCGATGTGGCAAAACAACGAGCGCAAGGCGCGGTTCATCGCTGCAGCGTTGTCGGGCGACACCTCCATCCGGCGGTTGGAGGATGTCGGGGAAGGTGCGGCCAACCAGTTCGCCATGGCCAAGGCCATCGCGTCCGGCGACGAGCGGCTGATGCAGAAAGCTGGGCTGGAGGCCGACATTGCCCGGCTCGAACGCCTTCGCGCCGCCCATGAAGACGACCAGTATGCTGTCCGTCGGCAGATGCGCGACGCCGAGCGTGAGATCGAGATTTCAACGCGACGCATCGGTCAGATTGGCCAGGATATCCAGCGTCTCCTTCCAACCACAGGCGATGCCTTCACCATGGTGGTGCTCGGTAAAGATCACACCGAGCGCAAGGAAGCCGGTCGGGCGCTGATGAAGGAGATCCTTACGCTATTGCAGATCCAGCAGGAGGGTGAGGTCCATCTGGCGACGATTGGCGGCTTCGATCTGGCCTATGAGGGCGAGCGCTACGGCAAGGGCGATGGCTATCGTTTTGAAACGCTGCTTCAGCGAACCGGCGCTGAATATGAGATTGATCTATCCATCACGGTCACGCCGCTCGGCGCCATCTCACGTCTGGAGCATGCGCTTGATGGCTTTGACGACGAGCAGCGCCAGTATCGCCGGCGGCTTGATGAGGCGGAGCGCAGGTTGACGTCTTACCGATCGCGTGATGGCGGCAGCTTTGCTTTCGCCGATGAGCTCAACGGAAAGCGAGAGACGCTCCGCCAGATCGAAACGTTATTGGCGGCCGACGCTGCCGATGACGACGGCATGCCACAAGGTGCATAACGCTATGCGCAAATTCTATGTGCAGGCTGATGAAAGTTCAGGCATAAGCAATCATAGCTGATGCGTATTCGCGGTCTCCTCCCAGTGCCGCTGCAGCAGCTGTTCCCCTCTGGAGGTTTTGACCTCCATATCTTATGGGCCACGGTTCACCGTTGGCCCTTTTTTTCTTGGCCATCGGCGCCTGATTGGAGATCGACCGCTTCTGTCTCGATAGCGCCGGCGCCGCGCGCCCAGCGGCCACGTCGCTCACGGGCCTGCGTCTTGAGCATATCGTTGTAGTACCCACGCAGCTCGTCGAAGTTGATCTCGCCGCCGACCCACCGATCGAGCAGAGCGATGAATGCCGGGTTCGTGTCTATCGGCGTGCCACGCTCACGAGCATGGTCGATGACCCTCTGGGCCATTGATTTTCGTGTCTCCAGGTCCGTGGGCATGTCATCTCGATTTGCGTTCAGCGACGGTGTCGAGCTGTAACAGTCGATCGTATTCAACGCCAACTGAATACATTTTCTTCCCCTAAAAAACGGCAGGGCGAAACCCATGCCATGCATCTTTTGTTGCCTTGGTGATGGGAAGTTCCGACACCACATATCGCAATTCGAAGCGTTTCCCCGCGATTGGCCGCGCCGTTTTTGGCATCGCGAGCCCTTGACGGGTGGACGAAGTCGATGAGATTTCATTGCGGAAAAGACCGTGGGAACCGAATGCCGTTTTATCTTGTCACCCAGACGACTCTGATTGAAGCCGATAACGAGGAAGCGGCGGCCCAGAATGCGATTGATCGTATTTGCTCAGGCGTGCCGGTCGCTGTTTGTGTGAAATTCGACGAGGCCGCGATCTCGCACATCACCGTCGCCGCCAAATGCGAAGTGCAGGAGCACGTACGACCAGGAAACGCGCAAGCGGACGATCACCACCAGCCTACCGAAAAGATCGTGGCGGTTGATGAGAAGGGCAAACGAGCTGTCTTGAAGCGCATGATGGCAGATGCCCGCTCGCTCATGTCGTGGCGGACCTGATATCGTGATTATGTCGGCAGATATTACGTGGCAATTTCGCCCTGGCGACAGGGTTGAGCAAATCGCCGACTAGCATCTTGGGCGTCCGGCGTCGCTCGCAGCGGTAAAGTCAGAGATACCTTTCTCTCAGAATGGACGTGAAGAGCCCAACGTGCGGCTTTGCCGAGCTGTCTCCCAAAAAAGAATATGGAGGAGAAGAAGGAACTGGTCGCAGATCGGTCCTCCTGCCGGCGCTTACGCTCAACCGCCGCCTGCACGATCTCGGCCGGTCGTCCATCGCAGGGCAGAGGCCCCGCTCGTCCTGCCCGGCAGGGATGCTCGGCCGCAGTTGCGGCAGTCCGGCCGCTCGGCGGTCCAGGAGCTGTCTTCGAGAAATATGAAGACAGGAAGGGCTGGCAAGGCGCCGGTCCGATGCTCTCCAGACAAGGACGAATCCCATGCAGATCATGAAAGTTGACCCGCGCGCTTTGAGGGAAAATCCCGACCGGATGCGCCAATCGAAGCCGTCGCCGCAGGCCGATGCGTTGATGCTGGCCACCATCAAGGCCGTGGGCATCGTACAGCCGCCTGTTGTTGCGCAGGAAGTCGATGGTGGCAACGGCTATATCATCGACGCCGGTCATCGCCGGGTCCGGCTTGCAATCGCCGCCGGTCTCGAGGAGATCGAAATTCTGGTTGTCGACGCCGCCAAAGACAACGGCGCAATGCGTTCGATGGTCGAAAACACTGTTCGCGAAGCCCTCAACCCGGTCGACCAGTGGCGCGGCATTGAGAGGCTGGTGGCTCTCGGCTGGACCGAAGAAGCGATCGCTGTCGCTCTCGCCCTTCCCGTCCGCCAGATCCGCAAGCTGCGCCTGCTCGCCAATGTGCTGCCGACCATGCTCGAACAGATGGCGCTCGGCGACATGCCGTCCGAGCAACAGCTGCGCATCATCGCTGCCGCAGGCCAGGTCGATCAGAAGGAGGTTTGGAAAGCACATAAGCCCAAAAAGGGCGACACGGCTCCTTGGTGGCAGATCGCGAACGCGCTGACCAAGAAGCGGATGTATGCCAAGGACGCGAGCTTCGGCGACGATCTGCGCGACGCCTACGGCATCGAATGGGTCGAGGACCTCTTCGCGCCGGCCGACCAGGATGGTCGCTACACCACCAATGTCGAGGGCTTCCTCGGCGCCCAGCATGAATGGATGACGAGCAATCGGCCGAAGAAGGGCGGGATCGTCGATGTCAATAACTGGGGCCAGCCGGAACTGCCGAAAAAGGCTTCCCAGGTCTATGGCAAGCCGTCGAAGTCCGACCACACCGCGCTCTATCTCGATCGCGATGGCAAGGTGCAGACTGTCTACTACCGCATGCCCGAGGCGGAGAAGCCAAAGGGCACTGCTGGTGGCGGCTCGGTCGGAACCAGTGAGGAAGTTGACGCAATCGTCACTCCGAAGGTCCGGCCAGACGTCACGCAGAAGGGGCACGACATGATCGGTGATTTCCGCACCGATGCGCTGCACGACGCGCTCGGCCACGCTCCGATCGAGGACGACATGCTGATGGCGCTGCTCGTCCTCGCCTTTGCCGGTCAGAACGTGCGGGTCGATTCCGGCGCAGGCGGCGCGCTCTATGGCGGTGCTCGCTTTGGCCGTCACGTTGCTCGTCTGTTGACGGAGGATGGCAGGCTCGCATTCGATATGGATACCGTTCGCGTTGCGGCGCGAGCAACTCTGATCGACGTGCTTTCATGCCGCCGTGGCATGTCGAACAGCGGCGTCGTCTCTCGCCTTGCGGGAGAAGCGATCGGCGCGGACAGCTATCTGCCGAACATGGGGTCGGAGGAGTTTTTCGCATCCCTGTCGCGTCAGGCGCTGGAAAACGTTGCCAAGGATGCCGGGATTGAGCCGCGTGCGCGTGTCCGCGAGACCCGCTCCGCTCTCGTTACCCATTTCGAAGGCGAGAATAACCTCGTGCATCCCTCGGCACTCTTCGCGCCGGAGCCGGCGGACGCCGTCGCCCTCCTCAAGCATCTTGATCAGGAGACTGCGCCGCAAGACGACGTCGATACCACGGAGGAAGAGCCTAACGGCTTCGTCACGGATGACGACGAAGAGGCGGGCCTCCCCGAGACGCCGGACACCGCGGAAGATGCGGCGACGCTGGACGATCACGAGGCGGCGTACGGTATCGCGGCCGAATAGTCTCCGACCCTCTCAGATCAAGCGTTCCGCCGCCGCCCCCCGCGCCGGCGGTTCGCTTTTCCGCACCCTTTAAAAAGGAGCCCGGCAATGAACGGACCTTCAAACCCACGTGCAAACAATCCAGCATGCACCAATCCCGCCGCCGATAGCGTCGAATTCGGGACAAGCGCCGACGGGTTTCCCGTCGCGCGCATCAGCGAAATACTCCTCGGCCACATCTCCAGGGGAAGCGGCGAGTTCTCCGAAACACCCACGGCCCGACCTGGCTTCAATCCTATCGGTTGCCCAACGCAGACATCGGGAGCGGACCGGACGGCAGCGTAGCGGTATCGAGCGAACAGACCGGTCAGGTCGAGGAGTGGTAGCCGGGCGGGCTGGAGCCATGTCCCTTTCAAAGTCCAGTCATGGCACCGTGACGGTTTGTCCTTCGGTTTTGCTGCGGTCTGAACCGGCGTCCGTGCGCTTCAAGGCCGCTAGCGCGCCGCAGGGCGGCCGGACCCGCCATCCTGCACGGAGCAGCTTCGCTCGACATCGCACGGCTTTTGCCCCGCTCGCTCGCAAATCGGCTCCGCTTGCACTGGACGAGCCCGGACCTTGAAGCGCCCGTCTTCCGCCGGTTCGGGTCGACCGCACCGAAGGGCAAGCCGGCACGGGGCCGGAACCGCTTCGGCTCGAAAGGAAGAAACATGGCCAAGCCCGCAACCAATCCTCGCCAGACCGCCCGGGTCGTGCAGC
>NZ_JBOZRA010000004.1:0-498136 GCF_050847465.1 Endobacterium panacihumi
AGCCCGGTCTACGTCATCAACGCGCAGAACTGTGTTCATTGCAAGACCTGCGACATCAAGGACCCCAACCAGAACATCAACTGGGTGCCGCCGCAGGGTGCGGAAGGCCCGGTGTATCAGAACATGTGACGACGCGGATTGATGGGCTCTTAGTAGTGATGGGATTGCGAGAGAAACAATGCTAGCTGACCTTGAACTTGCCAAACGTGCGTGCCAAGAGGAGCGTTTTATTGATCCGGTGACCCGAGCGATGGGGTTAGCTGTGACCCTCTGGGACTGGTTTCGGAACCGTTTCAAAAAAACATTTACACCAAACGTGTGAAATAGCAGGTCGCCGGTTCGAACACTTTCAAGACCTGCATTATTCCACACTTCGGGTCGTTCAGCTCCCAAACGACTGGCGACAGATTCTATTGTTGCTTTGGCAGGTATGCGTATGCTCCTTTGGCGATATGTCTTCTTCGCTAATACACGAGCTTGCCGCTGTCTGACCCAAAAAACCGCCATACTGGCGCCAAGTATGATCGCGCGAGAAGGGCGTCGCCGCGATCTGTTCAAGAGTACGGCGCGCGTGGACGGATCGCTCGTGAGCCAGTTCGGCGGGAGGGCCGGGTCGGGCGTCGGTCAATGCCTGTGAGACGGCAACGATAGCAGCGCCAAGACCAATCGCCAGACCCTGCGATGACATGGCATCGCGACTTAATTCCGCATCGCCGATCAGAATGGCGCAGGCGCCGGCTTCCGCCCATTGCAGCGAAGTCGGGCCGCTTCTGCCCTTGGTCATCAAGAGATCGCCGGCGGTGAGGTCGGATACAATCCATGGCGCGAAGCTGGCAATCCGGTCGCGCGCATCGTCCCAGTTGCTCTTATGGCCGTGGCCCACCACGCCAAGGCATATGCCGTTACGATTGGCGACTCGATAGACATAGCCATTCGGACCGGCAGCAAGTGCAAGACCCTCGCGCGCTGGACCGACCCCTGCGAAATGAAACGAGCGCGCGACGATGGGTTGGGTGGGCCGCCAGCGTTTCCGCGCGCTGATCGCGCGCCGGCCGGTTGCATCGAAGACAATCGCGTCGCTGGCAATCGCCTCGATGCTTGCGGCCGAAACAGCCTGCGGCTCGATCCGGATTCGGGCGCGCTCGGTCAGCTTCGCCAGCGCCGCTTCGAGGTTCGGTCGGCTGATGGCGGCGTAGGGCGCTGCGGGTAAGATGATCGGGTGATCCTCCTCCCGTTGTAGGCATTTCGACGCGAACAACCGTTCGACGCCAAGCAGGGCGGGTGCCACGCCGAACTCGACCAGCAAGGCAATGACCTGAGACGGCACGCATTAGATATGAGGGCGAAGGCCATGGTTGCGACGGCCATCATTGGCCGGAGGCATCTGATTGGTGAAGACGCTCACGTCTCGACCTAAGCGCATGGCGTGAAGTGCGGCCAGCAACCCGACTGGCCCGGCACCCAGGATGACCACCGGTTTTGCCCGAGACATACGAAAATCCTTGCGAGACTGCTCAGGGAGGATCGATCGGCTTGAAGCGATCGTCTGCCAGATCATCGAAGACCACGAGGAATCTTTTGGCCGCGACGGCGTGGGCGAGGGGATCGATCTGCCCTGAAGCTGACATTGATGCCTGATGGCACAGGCACCATTCGCGGCCTCATGCCTTCCGTATCCGTGGCCTGGGCGATAAAGGTCGATCACATGTGCATCACAAGCATGATGGCCACGAGAAGCCTGCGGTTCACGGATGTGAATGGCAGTCTTCAGGCTTGGGGCGGCGAAAAAGCCGATCTGGTTTTTAGCCAGTAAATCGCAAGATCCCAAAACAGTTCGCGGATAGCTCCCTTCATGCCGCGGCAAAGTGGGGCCGCCGGTCCAGATCGGCGGCCCCACTTTTCTTTGTCACATGTTGATCAGGCAGCAGCAAAACACAGTCGTCGCATGAGAAATAGAGGCTAGGTTCAGGGGACTCGAATAGGACCGTCAGGCTTGGGAACCGTAGCCGTAACTGCTGGCTGCCATCAGGACCTGCGCATAAGGTGAGTGGGCCTTCTGTGCTCCGATATCGGCAGGTGTCAGTTCATCGACGAACTGACCATTCTGCATGACGAATGCGCGGTCACACATATGGGCGACAACCGAAAGATCGTGGCTGACAAGTAGGAATGTCAGGTCTCTCTCCTCGCGCCGATCGGACAGCAAATTGAGCACTTCTGCCTGAACACTCACGTCCAGTGCGGAAGTCGGCTCATCGAGAAGCAGGATCGGCGGCTCGACGATCAGAGCACGGGCAATTGCCACGCGCTGGCGCTGGCCGCCCGACAGTTCGTGCGGATAACGATCGGCGAAGCTGGCCGGTAGGCCAACCTCTTCCAGTGCCCGCTCGATGCGCGCGCGATCATGCGCAAGCCCCATGCAGCGGGCAGGTTCGGACAGGGCCCGTCCGACGCTGTGCCGCGGATGAAGTGACCCGTAGGGATCCTGAAACACCATCTGCGCCAAGCGCAGGTCATCCATGGTCCGGCTCTGTCGAACACTGCGACCATCCATGCCGAGTGATCCTGTCCAGCCGTTTTCAAGTCCGACGATGCAGCGCAGCAGCGTTGATTTTCCGCAGCCGGATTCGCCGACAATGCCGACACTCTGTCCCCGCTCGACGGTGAACGATACACCGCGCACGACGTGGTTGGCGTCTTTTCCGCTGCCATAGGTTACGTTGAAATCCTTGACCTCGAGCATCAGTGTCCTCCCTGCAGGCTGGCAAAGGTTGCGCGGTCCGGCACTTTCAGCCTGCGAACCGGATTGAGCGGGTCGGGCATGGCTTCCACCAGACCGCGCGTATAGGGGTGCCTGGCATCCGAAAGGCGCGACAGTTCCTCGACGATGCGCCCGCGATACATGACGGCGATCTGGTCGCAGAAGGCCGAAACCATGCGGATATCGTGGCTGATGAGGATGAGGCTCGAACCGTTTTCTCGCACCAGTCCGTCGAGAAGTTCCAGCACTTCGCCCCGCACGCTGACATCGAGCGCGGAGGTCGGTTCATCGGCGATCACCAGCCCCGGCTTTGCCAGCAGCATGGTGGCGATCATGACGCGCTGGCCCATGCCGCCGGATATCTGGTGAGGGTAGCTTTTCATCACCCGGTCGACATTGCGGATCTTCACACGGTCGAGCATGTCGCGCGCCGCGGCCCAGGCGGCCGCGCCTTTGAGCCCTTCGTGCAGGATTGCCGTTTCCGACACCTGCTGGCCGATGGTGAGGACAGGATTGAGCGAATAGCGCGGGTCCTGCATGATCAGCGCGATATTGCTGCCCCTGAGGCTGCGCAGTTCCTTCTGCGAGGCGGACAAGAGGTCCGTCTGTCCGAAAAGCAGTGTGTCTGCGGTCACGCGGGCAGTCGGCGGCAGAAGGCGCATGATGGCCCTGCCGACGGTGCTTTTGCCGGAGCCGCTTTCACCCACCAGGCCGAGCTTGCCGCCCTTCAGCGAAAAGCTCACATCACTGACCGCTGCAATAGAGCCGGAACCATAACGGATCGAAAGGTTCTGGACTTCAAGGGAATTGAGCTTCGTGTTGGTCGCATTGGCCATTCTCATGCCCTCCCGTGGCGCGGATCGAGGATGTCGCGCAGCGTGTCACCCACGACGTTGAGCGAAAGGCTGGTCAGAAGAATTGCGAAACCGGGCATCATCGGAACCCACCAGAAGTCCAGAATGAACCGGCGACCGGCCGAGATCATGGCGCCCCATTCCGGAAGCGGCGGCTGCGCGCCAAGGCCCAGGAAGCCGAGGGAGGCGGCCGTGAGGGTGATCGTCGCCATGTTAAGCGTCAGGCGCACGACCACGGAGGGAATGCACATGGGGGCGATATAGTAGGACATCATCCGCAATGGGCTGGCACCATAAAGACGAGCTGCGGCGACATAATCCATGTTGCGTACGACCAGCGCTTCCGCGCGGGCAAGGCGGGCGATGGGCGGCCACGAGGTCAGCGAGATGGCGATGATCGCGGTGTTGAGGCCCGGGCCGATGGCTGCGGCAAAGGCGAGCGCCAGAATGAGCGAAGGGAAGGACAGGACGATATCCGTCGCACGCATGAGAATGGCGTCGATCCGCCCGCCGAAATAACCGGCGACAACGCCGATGACGAGGCCGACAGGACCGACGATCGCGGTGATGGAAAACACCGTGCGCAGGGTAATACGCGTGCCCCAGATGAGGCGGCTCAGGATATCGCGGCCGAACTCGTCGGTGCCTAGCCAGTGCACGGCGGATGGCGGTTTCAGCGACATCGCTAGGTTTTGCTGCACTGGTGAATAGGGGGCGAGCAGGGGAGCGAAAATCGCAACCAGCAGCAGCAGGCCGAGAATGATGAAGCCGAACAGTCCGAGCGGCTCATGTCCGAGCTTGCGGACAAATGTGCCGACGGAGGCAAACCGGCTGCGGGGAGCCGAGGTTTCGGTCAGGGAAGAAGCGGCGCCCATGTCAGCGTGCCTCCCGTGTTCTGGGATCAAGAAGGGTGTAGGCCATATCCGCCACGAAGTTCAAAATCATGAAAATGCATCCGATGATGATGGTGGAAGCCAGAACGGCATTCATGTCACCGATGGTCAGGGCCGAGGTCATGTATTGTCCGAGGCCTGGCCAGGAAAATACGATCTCGGTGACAACCGCTCCCTCGAGCAGGCCGCCATAGGAAATGGCGAGGATCGTCACGAGCTGTACGGCGATGTTCGGAAGAATGTGCTTGAACAGGATACGGCTGCCGCTGGCGCCCTTGGCGAGCGCGGCGATGACGTAGTCCTGACCCAGCTGCTCCAGCGTGAAGGAGCGCGTCATGCGGGTAATGTAGGCCATGGCCGCATAGGCAAGCATCGCGGCCGGCAGGGCCATGTGCGAGATGGCGTTCCAGAAGATGTCGCTGTTGCCCGCCAGAAGGCTGTCGATCAGGATCATGCCTGTTCGCGTTGGGATGAGGTCTTCGTAATAGACGTCGAGGCGACCCGGGCCACCGGCCCAGCCGAGGATCGCATAAAACAGCATCAGTCCCAGAATGCCGAACCAGAAGACCGGTATCGAATGGCCGACCAACGATACCAGACGCGCAAGCTGGTCGATCCAGGTGTCGCGCTTGAGTGCCGCGGCAAGGCCGAGCGGCACGCCCAGTATGAAGGACAGGATAATGGCGAGCGTCGCCAGTTCCAGTGTCGCCGGAAATGCCAAGGCAATGTCGTCGACGACGCGATTTCCGGTCAGGATCGCGATGCCGAGGTCACCCTGTGCAAGGCTGACGAGATAACGCCAGAACTGGATCAGCAGGGGCTGGTCGAGGCCGAGACGTTCCCGCATGGCCGCATAGGCTTCAGGGCTGGCCATTTCCCCGACGATGGCGCTGACCGGATCTGTCGGCAGTACACGTCCAATGATGAAGGTGACCGCGATCAGCACGAAGAGGCTCAAGATCAGTTGCCCGACCTTCCTGCCCAGCGAGAGAGCAATATCCACGTTCCAACTCCCAATCAGTCTTTTTTGCTAACGTTTTCGAGGCGCGTGGCGTTGAGCGGGTGGCCGACATATCCCTGCACGCGATCGCTAACGGCCACCGGTGTTCTGCGTTCGAACATCGGGAACACAGCCGGAGTCAGGGATGCAAAGGTCTCCTGCATCTCCACATACATTTTTGAGCGTGCGGCCGGGTCGGTCTCTCGCATGGCGGTTGCCGTCAATTTCGTGAGTTCGGGAATATCCCAGGCCGAGCGCCAGACGAAATTGCCTGCATTGTTTGCCTTGGCCGAATTGTCCGGATTGGACGAAAACTGCTCCATGGCACCCAGAACATTGGTCATGTAGGCGCTGGTCTGCGGGATCAGCAGGTCGAAATCCCGTGCGCGGTGCATGGAAACGATATCGGCACCGGAACCCTGGATGACCTCTGCCCTGATGCCGACTTCCGACAGGGATGCCTGCACGGCAGTTGCCAAGTCGACGCGTGGCGGCTGTGCGATCGTCTTGATCGTCAGCGGCTTATCTGGCGAATATCCGGCATCCGCAAGCATCTGCTTTGCGACGGCAGGATCATAAGCCCATTCCTTCGGATCCGGTATGGCATCCTGAAAGCTCACTGGCACGGGAATGTGCCGGGCAGGGCCGTATGGTCCCATGATGCTTTTTTCGATGGCTGCAAAATCGATCGCCTTGAAGATCGCCTCACGCACTTTCGGATTGTCGAGCGGCTTGCGGCTGGCATTCATCGCCAGAACGAAGAAACCTCCGGTCGGAACCTGCTGGATGCCAGCCGTCGGCGATGACATGAAATAGTTGACGTCATTGGCCGAGAGTGCAGCGGCGATATCGGCGTCGTTGCGATCGAGCATCAGGCGCTGGACCTGACTTTCCGCCACATGGCGCATGATGACGCGCTTGAGGGGAGGGGCGCCACCCCAGTAATTCGGACGCGACGACATGATGACCATCTCGTTCGGCGTCCAGCGATCCAGCTTGAAAGGCCCGGATCCGGCAGAACGTGTTCTCAGCCATCCATTGCCCCAGTCGCCGGCATCGACATGCTGCTCAACGATCTCGCGGTCGACGATGCTTGCAGAAACCTCGGCGAGACGAAAGAGGAGGAGATCGCCGGCCATCTCGCCGGTGAGGTCGAGACGGACCGTATGGTCGTCCTCGGCGTGAACCATGCTTTCGATGTTGTCTGCACTGTAGCCGGCGGTCGTGTATTTGTTGGCGACGGCATAATTCAGCTTCATCAACCGTGTCATCGACCAGACGACATCCTTGGCGGTGATACTACGACCCGATGCAAAAGAGATGTCTTTTCGCAGTTTGAAGATGATGGCCTTGTCGGTCACCTGCCAGCTTTCGGCCAGCTGCGGCACAAGCTTGCCATCCGCCGTTGCCGCCAGCAGGCGGTCATAGAGGTTGGCCATGATCTCGGTGCTGGTGGAATCGCTGTTTTGATGCGGATCAAGCGAAATCACCAGCGAAAGCGAGGTCGCGTAGACAAGCGTGTCTTTCGGTGTTTCCGCCTTGGCGTGATCGGCGGGTGCCCCGAAAAAGGCTGTGGACGTCATGAAAATCGCGGCGACGCAACGGACAAATGATGTCGTCAAGGTCTCCTCCCTATTGACTCTACTCATATGATGTCTTCATATCGAAATAGTACACAAAGTATGATGTGTCTACTTCAATTCCTCATTTCGAAAGCGGTTCATGTCGACCGACAACACAATTCACCAGTCAGCAAGTTTGCGCAGGAAGCCTCGTCTGGCTGACACTGTGAAGGCCGCGCTTGCGGCGGATATTCGCGATGGTGTCTTTCCTGTCGGGTCTAAATTGCCTGCGGAGCCGATGCTGATAGAGCGGTTCGGTGTCAGTCGTACTGTGATCCGCGAGGCTGTGGCGGAAATGAGGGCGTCCGGCCTGGTTCGTCCGGTGCATGGTGCAGGCGTTTTCGTCGAAGGCCGAAAGGGTCTCGACGCGGAGGCGGTGCTGACGGTCCATGACCTTCAATCCGTCCCGCAAGTCATCGAGATGCTGGAATATCGCGCCGGGCTTGAATGTCAGGCTGCGATGCTGGCGGCCGCACGCGCAACGCCGGCGGAAATTTTTGCGCTTCTCGAGGCTCATGAGCGCATTGAGGCCCTGGTTCGCGACAGGAGAATGTCATTCGAGGCGGATCGGGACTTTCATATGGTCATCGCAAGAGCCACCCATAACCAGCTTTTCCCAAGAGCATTGCAGGCTGTCGGGGCAACAGAAATTCCCTGGTCGCAACTGGCAAACCGGTCGCTTGAGCGGGATGAAAACAATTTCGAACTCGTCGTTGAGGAACACCGGGCGATTGTCGAGGCAATCGTGAAACATTCACCGGATATGGCGCGC
This sequence comes from Endobacterium panacihumi, assembly GCF_050847465.1. Lineage (NCBI taxonomy): Bacteria > Pseudomonadati > Pseudomonadota > Alphaproteobacteria > Hyphomicrobiales > Rhizobiaceae > Endobacterium > Endobacterium panacihumi. The sequence continues at coordinate 7,903 of NZ_JBOZRA010000004.1, forward strand.
AAGGCCATGCAATTGCATCTGGTCAATTCCCAGCGTCGCTACGAGGCATTTGCTAGGGCAGCGATCTCGGGCCTGGGTCTGGCACCCCTGGCTGCCGGGGATGGCGGCAGCAGATGACATTCTAAAACATCAAGAAGGAGGATCATTCATGTACTTGGGCACGCAACTCAGGGCGCGAACGGACGCGGACTACAGCGTCATGAAACAGCTGGGCGTCGATCACGTCAGTGCCGATCCGGATGGCCCATGGCGCTCCTGGGACAGGCCAACGCTCGAACGTTTCCGCGAAAAGCTCGAGAGTTTCGGGCTGACATGGGACATGCTGCTTCTGCCGATGTCATCCTCCGGCGTGCTCAAGACCGGATGCCCGGACATCGTAACGGCCGGTCCCGATCGTGACGAGCAGATCGACGCCATCTGCAGGCTGATCGAAAACTGCGCTGCCGCGGGCGTTCCGGCGGTTCGCTACAATTTCAATTACATCGGCATTCCACGCACGCCGATGGAGCCGGGTCGCGGCGGTTACATGGCCGAGGCCTTTCGCTGGGATCTGGTCGATCAGAACGAACCGGGGCCTGTCGGCAACCTGTCGGAGGAAACGATCTGGGAGCGCATCGATTATTTCCTTGCCCGCGTTGTGCCTGTTGCGGAATCCGCGAATGTGCGTCTTGCCTGCCATCCGCATGATCCGGCGACGCCGGCCGGCTACAAGGGCGTGACACGTGTGCTGGGGTCGGTCGAGGGCATGAAGCGTTTCGTCGGCATGCATGAAAGCCCGGTCCATGGGCTGAATTTCTGCATCGGTACACTTGCAGAAATGCTGGAGGACGTGTCCGAAGCACCTGCGGTCACGCGCTGGTTCGGCGAGCGCGGCAAGCTCATGAACATCCACTACCGCAACATCGTCGGAAAACGGTATGGTTTTCGCGAGAGCTTCCCGGATGACGGCGATGTCGACATGCCGGCAATCATCGATGCACTGCGTGACACCGGCTACAAATACATGGTCATGCCGGATCATGCGCCAACGCTTGCCGGTGATAACCAGCAGCAGGTGGCCTTCGCATTCTGCTACGGTTACATCGCCGCATTGCTGCAGACCCGCACTTAAATCCAGTTTCATTTGGCGGGGAGGGCAGACTGATGCCCGACCCGCACCAATCTTATCAAAGGTGTGCTATGTCTTCCCTGCGTGAACTGCGCATTGCCGCGCAATCTGCCCCCATTACCGATATTCTGCTTTCCGCTTTCTCCGCCGATAGCGAACCGCTGCATGTCGTTCTTGAGCCCGGCGTGCACCATTGCGGTGGCCTGCGCCTGCGTTCCTTGGTGACACTTGAAGTCTCTGAAGGTGCTGAACTGCATTTCCTCTCGGATTGGGCGGCTTATGCCGACACCACGGTTTCGATCGTGGCCGAGGAAAGCAACCGTGCAATGATCGTGGCCACAGGCCAGAACGATATTGCCGTGGTCGGCAAGGGCCGCATCGTCTGCAACGGCTCCACCGCCTTCTCAAATGGTGACGATGGTGAGATGGGTACGCTTGTGGCGGTGAAGGACCGGCCGCGGCTGATGGTCATCGATGGTTGCCGCAATGTCCGGGTTGCCGGGCTGGAAATCGACGATTCGCCAATGTGGACCCTGCATTTTGCAGATTGCGAGAATGTCGAGGTGACCGATGTTTCTGTCGACAACAACCGCCGTATGCCCAACACGGATGCGGTCGTCATCGACGGCAGCCGTCATGTCCGTCTGGAGCGTTGCACACTGCGTACTGCAGACGATGGGGTCGTTCTGAAGACCACGCGCCGTGATAACGGTGTTCTCACCGGCGCCTGCGACGATATCGTCGTCAAGGATTGCGTGGTCGAGAGCCATTCCTGCGCATTGAAGCTTGGAACGGAAAGTTTTGCGCCCTTCCGCAACATCACGTTCGAAAACATCAGGCTCGAAGGTTCCAACCGTGGTCTCGGCATCTTTTCGCGCGATGGCGGTATCGTCGAGAATGTCCGCTTCTCCAACATTACCCTCGACTGCCATGAAACGCCGGCAGGTTACTGGGGCTCAGGCGAGGCCGTCACCATCAACACGATCGATCGGCGTCCCGAAGAGGGTCCGGCGGGTTACGTGCGCGGCGTGCTGATCGAAAACGTCAAGGGTTCGATGGAAGGTGCGATCAACATCGTTGCCCAGCGCGAAGGCGACATTTCCGACATCACCCTGCGCGACATCGCTCTGGCACAGGTGCCCGGCGCGCTCGGTACCGGCCTCAACTACGACATTCGCCCCACGCCCGCGGATCGTTTCGAAAACTTTCCCGATGACCGTTCGGTCGGTCGCGTCAATGCCTGGCGCTTCGGTGAGGATGGCAAGATCATCGGCCTCATCGAATATCCGGGTGGCATGCCCGGTGTCTTTGCGAAGGGCGTAGGCGATCTGACGCTCGAACGGGTGGAGATCACCCGGCCTGACCCTCTTCCGACAAAGTGGAACGAGAACCTGGTGGTGCAGAACTGAGGTTCTTCGCCGATCTGATCGTCGGTTTTAAATGGTGAGGAGACATTATGAGCGTTGGCAACGGCTACCTTCATCCGGACAGATTGTTCCCCGTCGATACCTCGACCAGGACGATTGCACGCGATCTCTACGAAACGGTCCGTGATCTTCCAATCGTCAGTCCACACGGACATACGGAACCGTCTTGGTTCGCGGAGGACAAGCCGTTCGAGGATGCGGCCTCCCTGCTGGTGATCCCCGATCATTACGTTTTTCGCATGCTCCACAGCACGGGCACAAAACTGGATGATCTGGGTGTTCCGCGGCTCGATGGCGGGCCGGTGGCAAGCGGTCGCTCCATCTGGCGGGAACTGGCGGCGAAATACCATCTTTTCGATGGCACGCCGTCCAGTCTCTGGGTCGATCACGCCATGTCGGCGGTTCTCGGGTGTGACGAGCCGCTGACGCCGGAAAACGCCGACAGGCTTTACGACCGGATCAATGAACAGCTGGCAAAGCCAGAATTTCGTCCCCGCGCATTGCACCAGCGGTTTGGCATCGAAACGATCGCCACGACGGAAGGTGCGCTGGATGATCTCGTGCATCATCAGAAGCTGGCGGATGACGGCTGGATCGGCAAGGTGCGCACCACCTATCGTCCCGATAGCGTGACCGACCCCGATGCTGCGGGCTTTCGCGACAATCTGATCAGGCTTGGCGAGTTGACGGGATGTGATGTCACCCGTTGGGACGGCATGATCGACGCACATCGCGTCCGGCGCGCCTTTTTCCGGCAGTTCGGTGCCACGGCGACCGATCACGGCGTGCCGAGCGCCTTTACTGCCGATCTGATTGGGGTCGAAAGGCAGGCGCTGCTGGACAAGGCGTTGAAGGGCGCTCTTTCCCCTTCCGACGCTGAATTGTTCCGTGGCCAGATGCTGACGGAAATGGCAGGCCTGTCTGCGGAAGATGGCATGACGATGCAGATCCATGCCGGTGCGCGCCGCAACACCGACAGGACATTGTTCGAGACACGCGGTGCCAATATGGGCGCAGACATCCCCGGCCGAACCGACTGGGTCGGCGGGCTCTCGGCGCTCCTGTCGAAACACGGCCATGCGCCAGGCCTGCGCATTCTCCTCTTTACGCTCGACGAGACGACCTATTCCCGCGAGCTTGCGCCGATGGCCGGTCATTGGGAATGCCTGATGATCGGGCCGCCATGGTGGTTCCACGACAGTCCCAACGGTATCCGCCGTTATCTGAACACGGTCGTGGAAACGGCGGGTTTTGCCAATCTGGCGGGCTTTAACGACGACACCCGAGCCCTGTTGTCCATCCCGGCACGTCACGACGTCTGGCGTCGCGAGGTTTGCCGCTTCATCGCCGAACTCGTTGTCGAGCATCGCATCTCGAAGGCGCGGGGCGAGATTGTCGCTCACGCGCTGTCCTATGGAAATGCAAAACAGGCCTACAAGCTGTGACTGAACGACTGACGAAGATCGATGGCGTCCACGCGATGGTGGAGCGCCCGGGTTATGATCGCAACCGATTGAAGACCGGTATTCTTCATCTCGGGCCGGGCGCCTTCTTTCGCGCCCATGTGGCGGCCCTGACGGAGGCCGCCATCCCCTTGTCGGAAGGGGATTGGGGCATCGAAGTCGCAAGCCTGCGCACGGCGCAGGTTTGCGACGACCTCAATGCCCAGAACGGCCTTTATACCGTTTTGACCCGCGACAGCGTCGGCACGACCGCGCGGGTTGTCGGCGGCGTGACGGGTGCCCATGTGGCGCTCCGCGATCCCGAAATGCTGCTTCGGCGCCTTGAAGATCCGAATATCCGCATCGTCAGCCTGACGGTGACGGAAAAGGCCTATGGTCTGGATCCGGCCACGGGTGGGCTGGACGAGCGGAACGAAGCCATTGCCGCCGATCTGGTTCAAAGGCACGCTCCGACCAGCGTGATTGGCTATCTCGTGGAGGGCCTCGATCGCCGTCGCAAGCAAGGTGTGGCGCCCTTCACGCCGTTGAGTTGCGACAACTTGCCGAGCAATGGCGTGGTGCTGAAGCGACTGGTGCTCGATTTTGCAAAGCGGGTCGATCCCGAACTTGCGACATGGATCGGCGACAACGTGTCTTTCCCGTCCACGATGGTCGATCGTATCACGCCGGCCAGCACCGAAGAGACCTACAATGATGCAGCGCGCCTGACCGGTTATGCGGATCACGCAGCGGTCGAAACGGAACCTTTTGCGCAATGGGTGATCGAGGATCGTTTCCCCGGCGGCAGACCTGCCTGGGAAAACGTGCCGGGCGTCCTGATGGTCGCCGATGTCGCGCCTTATGAAAAGATGAAGTTGCGCATGCTGAACGGTACACATTCGCTGCTGGCCTATCTCGGTTACCTGCGCGGGCATGAGTTTATCCGCGACGTGATGGAGGATCCCGAACTGGTCCTGATCGCGCGGCGTCACCTGCGCGTGGCGGCGACGACACTTGATGAGCTGCCGGGTTTCGATCTCGCCGCTTATGCCAAACAGCTGATCGAACGGTTTTCCAACAAGGCCATAGCGCATCGAACCTACCAGATCGCCATGGACGGAAGCCAGAAGTTGCCGCAGCGCCTACTGGAGCCGGCGATGAGCGTGCTGGACCATGGCCGTCAGGGTGAAACCTATGCCATCGGTGTCGCCGCGTGGATGCGTTACGCGCTGGGAACCGACCAGAACGGCAGGGCCTACGATATACGCGACCCGCGTTCCGACGAGATTGCCAGACAGCTTGAAGGTGTGGAGTTTTGTGCTGAAGCGATCGCGGCTCGTCTGTTCGAATTGCCCGGCCTCTTCTCCCGTTCGCTGCGTGAAAACCTTCCCTGGCGTCGCCTTGTCTGTGCGCATCTCGAACGGATCATGCCGCATGTCGACCATTAATCCGGTTTGACCGCTGCCTTTCGGTCGCCGCTTGTTTGCGGCGGCAACAACCTGAAAATTTCGAAAGACGAGGATTTTAGATGAAACAGGGATGGCGCTGGTTCGGCCCGCAGGGAACTGTCACACTGGATGAGGTTCGCCAGACGGGCGCCACGCAGATTGTTTCTTCGCTGCACGAGGTCCCCATTGGCCGCGCGTGGACACAGGCGGAAGTGCGTGCACGAAAATCGCTGATCGAAGATGCACCGGCCAACCGTTCGCGTCTGACCTGGTCGGTTGTAGAAAGCATTCCCATCCCCGATGCCGTCAAACGATTGGGTAGACGCGCAAAGGCGGAAATCGACGCATGGATTGCCAGCCTTGAAGCCGTCGCGGCCTGCGACATCCCGATCATCTGTTACAATTTCATGCCGGTCGTGGATTGGACCCGCACCGATCTCGATTACGAGATTGACACAGGTGCAACCGCGATGCGCTTCGATCAAGACCGTTTTGCCGCCTTCGACCTGTTCATTCTCGAACGGAAGGGAGCCGAGAACGAGTATAGCGCTGAAGACAGGGCGCGCGCGGCCAGGCTTTACGGCGACATGAGTGAATCCGATATCGCGGCACTGACCCAAAATATTGCCTCGGCTCTGCCGGGCTCGACAACCGAACCACTGACCATTCCTGCATTCCGTGACCGGCTGGAGGCCTATGCGGGGATCGATGCAGCGATGCTTCGCCAGCATCTGATCGAATTCCTTGAAATGGTCTGCCCGGTGGCGGAGGCGCGTGGCGTCAAGCTCACCTTGCATCCGGATGATCCGCCGCGCTCGCTGTTTGGCCTTCCGCGTATTGCGTCCACAGCCGACGACTATGCGGCACTCTTCGATGCCGTTCCTTCCGTCGCCAATGGCATGTGTTATTGCACCGGCAGTCTTGGGGTTCGAGCCGAGAATGATCTGCCGGCCATCGCCCGCCGTTTTGCATCACGCATCCATTTTGCCCATCTGCGTGCCACCAGGCGCGAAGGTGACGGGCGCAGTTTCCATGAAAGTGCGCATCTCGAGGGAGATGTCGACATGGTGGCCGTGCTGAACGAACTCGTTGCCGCCGATCGTGGTCGTGCCGACATTGACCGCATCGTCTTCCGTTCCGACCACGGACACCGGATGCTGGATGACTTGGACAAGACGGTGACACCCGGATATCCGGCGATTGGACGTATGCGCGGGCTTGCCGAGTTGCGCGGAATTCTCCATGCGCTCGAGGCGCCACCGCAATAAAACCGGTTTGGATTTGAAACCATGCCAAGCCCCGTCATTCGGGCTTGGCATGGATGAACGTTGTTGATTGTTTTTGGCCTACTGGTCACTCCCGCGCGGAGCAGAAGCGGGTCGGATACTGGCCTCATCAGGCCATTGCCTGCTTCAATCCGTTCACCAGAACGTCGATATGGGTCGAGAGCACTTCATCGCTGTCAAGTGACGGCGGTCGTCGAAGATCAGGCGAAAAACGACCGTGCCCACAATGTGCGCCATAATCACCTTGGGGAGGTCGGTGGATTTTTGCCGAAAGATCCCGCTTGCAACGCCTTCGTCGATAATCATCACCACAGTCAATGCCGAGCTCGGAAAGGTTGCCCAGACAGCTGAAGCCGTGTTCACGCTGGCCCATGACGGGCCGCGTGATGCCGTCTTTCATGTCTATGCGGCGCTTTTCCCAGCGGCCGGGGTCAATATGACAATGTGAAGGTCAGGTCGCTCGCCGCCAGGCATTCGCGCGTGACGTCATCGGCCACATGGAGGATGCGGAAGCGTCTGCCGCAGTCGAATTGATCGTGGACGAAATCCAGCGACCAGCGAGCATTCGCCTTTGCTACGACGAGGATCAAGTCGAAGGCTGGAACGTGAAGCCGGGCGTAGTGTTGAAGTGATGTGGCTGACCGGGCGGCTCGTTCCTGATCACAAAACCATAGCCGATTTCCGCAAAGACAATGGACCAGCAATCCGGAAAGCCTGCGCCAGATTTGTCGAACTGTGCCGCCAGATCGGTGTGTTGGGCGGCGGTAATGACGCGATTGACGGGCGCAAGTTCAAAGCCGTCAACAATCGGGATCGCAACTTCACCTCCAGCAAGATCGAATTGCGGATCAGCCACCTCGAAGCGAGCGCGCCGCGATATTTAGAGGAAATGGGCAGAGCTGATGCCCTGGAGCAATCCGAGGTAACGCTGCGCAAAGTCACCCGGCTGCAGGAGAAGCTCGTTCGTGTTCACCAAGAAGTCAGACGCCTCGAAGGTATCGCGGAAACGCTGAAGGATAAGCCAGCCGGCCAGATTTCGCTGACTGATCCAGACGCCCGATCCATGGCGACATATGGCAAAGGCACGGGCCTGGTGGGCTATAACGTGCAGACGGCGGTCGACGTCGAGACGCATCTTATCGTCACGCATGTAGTCACCAATATCGGCAACGATCGATCACAACTGACCCCTATGGCCAAGGCGGCAATGGAAGCACTGAAGGTCGATACGCTCGATGCCATCGCCGACCGCGGCTATTTCAACGGAGTTGAACTGCTGAGCTGTCATGAGGCCGGGATAACGGCAACAGTCCCGAGGCCTGAGACATCGAACAACCGTAAGAAGGGCATGTTCGTGAAGGCTGATTTCGTCTACGACGGCAGCGCCGATACATATGTTTGCCCTGCCGGGAAAGCGCTGGCATACAGATATACCACCGAGGAAAAGGGCCTGATGCTTCGGCGCTACTGGCGCACGGATTGTCCGTCATGCCCCCTCAAGACACGATGCACGACAGGAAAGGAACGGCGGATCACACGCTGGGAGCATGAGCATCTGATTGACGCTATGTATTCCTGAATGGAAGACAATCCGAGTCTCATGCGCACCCGGAGATGCACGGTCGAGCATCCATTCGGAACCATCAAAGCATGGATGCGCGCAACTCATTTCCAGATGCGCAGACTGAAAAACGTCAGGACGGAAATGGCGCTGCACGTGCTGCCTACAACATCAAACGGATGATCAACATGATTGGAGTAAGAGCGCTCATCAGAGCCATGGCCGCTTGAGGTAGGTGCTGAACCGCCATTTGGGGCCCGAAAGCCGCCAAACTAAACCATCACCACCATCTCCAACGCCTTCCAGCATCCGATAGGCGCAAAATCCAGCCAATTTCCGCTAGACCAAACTCGATGACGAAATACCATGGGATGCGACGGTGCTTTCACACAGCCTCGGCCCGAAGCCGCCATTCGTTGAAAAGCGCTCAAGCCAGCTTTTGGAGGAAGGTACGCATATATCTTTTGAAGGGCGGATTGAGTCCATATCGAGAATTCGCCGCGATGCCATCGGGATCGCTCTGAACGCCATCTCGATATCGGAGATACGATTCGTCGTTGGGAAAGGTGAAGCGAGCAATCGCAATTAATTCGGCTTCCTCATCTCCTTGGCCTGGGAAGCTGATAGTGGCTCCTGCAGGGGCTTGACGGGAAACCAGATATCCGTGGTGGAGGCCGCCGTGTCGCTCGATGAGCGCGATCCAGGTCCGCGCGTAAGCGGCAAACTCCTCCAAGCTGTTTTTATCGATGTGATAGCGGACTTCGCATGTCAACTCAGCTTCTGGCATTTGTTTTCCTCAGTAGCTTATCCATTTCGAAGGCAGCAATCTCACATACCTTGCTGTTGGCATGACCGCTTCTGGCGCGAAGCGGAGATGGCAGGTGACACTAAGCCGCCCTCTGCTGGCCTTGAGGCGGCTATGCAGTGTGCGTCCAAGTGTCCGAACGCTGCAGTCCTATTCGTTCAATGATATAGCTTGGCTATCCCGAGAGACGCCGGTCCGCTTCCCATCAAGAGCCTGTAGCTGTCCGGTAGTCGCCTGATCAAACAGGCAGAACTGCCAGCATTCCATGGGTAACGTGCCGTTCGGCCTTCACATGATCGGCAAAATGTCGGACCTCGTCAGTCCTTCCCCTGAGGATGCTGACTTCCAGGCATCGGTCATGATCCAGATGCACATGCATGCTGGCGACCGAAATGTCGTGGTGATGGTGATGGCTGGTGGTGAGCTTTCTGGCAAGATCGCGGGCGTTGTGGTCATAGGTGTAACTCAGCACACCAACGCAATTGTCCAGATGTCCGTCTTCCATCGAGGCCTGCTGAAGTCCTGCTCGGGCAAGGTCGCGCAGGGCCTCAGAACGGTTCTGATAACCCCTGACCGCGATCATCCGGTCCAGTTCTGCCATGAGGTCGTCGTCGATTGTGATGGTGATCCTCTGCATCGATATCTCCTTCCGGGCACAAAACTGTCCAAGCAAGCCTGTTCTGGCTTTCGAAGAAGACTTTGTCCAGACGACTGCGGCAATTCGCGTATGTTGCGGTCGCGACAGGGATAGTATGAGATATTTTGGGAAACATCATACTTTCACTTTTTCACCAAAGGCTCTTTTATGTCGAAGATCAGGTTTCGCAGGCTGGCGCTCGCGTTCGCACTTGCTTCTGCTGCTTTTGCCTCCAGCGCCCAAGCCGACCCAAGCCTGAACTTCTCCTGGCCGATGAATGTCGGGCCGCTCAATCCGCATCTCTATTCGCCGAACCAGATGTTCGCCCAGAACATGGTCTATGAGCCGCTGGTCCGCTACAGCGCCGACGGCACGGTCGGGCCGTGGCTGGCGCAGTCGTGGGAGGCCTCTGCTGACGGCAAGATCTACACCTTCAAGCTCCGCGAGGATGTAAAATTTTCCAACGGCGAGCTTTTTGACGCAGCTGCAGTCAAGGCGAATATCGATGCCGTCCTGAAAAACCGTGTCCGCCATAGCTGGCTGGAACTTGCCAATCAGATCGTCTCTGCCGATGTCGCTGGTCCGCTCATCGTACGGATCACATTGAAGGATGCCTATTACCCGCTGTTGCAGGAACTGGCTCTGCCGCGGCCGTTCCGTTTTGTCGCGCCATCGCAGTTCAGGAACGGTGGCACGATTGAAGGGATAGCCGCGCCAATCGGTACGGGTCCCTGGATGCTGACCGAGACGAAGCTTGGGGAGCGCGACGTCTTCACCCGCAATGACGGTTACTGGGGTGCAAAGCCCGCCTACGAACAGGTCATTGTCGAGGTGATCCCAGATCCGAACACACGGGCGATTGCCTTTGAGACCGGCGAGGTCGATCTGATCTACGGCACGGATGGCCCGATTTCTCCCGACACCTACAAGCGCTTCAAGCAGATGGGCATTTATACGGCCGAGCTTTCCGTCCCAGTGGAAACGCGTGTGCTGGCGATCAATACCAATCTCGGCGCAACGAAAGATTTGGCTGTCCGCAAGGCGATTAATCACGCCGTTGACAAGGATACGATGATTGCCACCGTGCTCTACGGCACGCAGAAGCGCGCCGATACTCTGTTCGCCGATAACGTGCCCTATGCCGATATCGGCTTGAAACCCTACACATTCGACCGGGCACTGGCCGCCCGGATTCTGGACGAGGCGGGTTGGACAGCCAAGGCGAGCGGCGGCGTTCGCGAGAAGAATGGTGAAACGCTGAGTGTTGAACTTTGCTTCATCGGCACCGATGCGATCAGCAAGTCCATGGCCGAGATCGTGCAGGCTGACCTGCGCAAGGTCGGGATCGACGTGAAGCTGACCGGTGAGGAAGAGAGCAGCGTTCTTGCGCGTCAGCATGATGGCCGTTTCGGCATGATCTTCAACCGCACCTGGGGGGCGCCCTACGACCCGCATGCTTTTGTCAGTTCGATGCGTGTGCCTTCCCACGCAGATTACCAGGCGCAGCTCGGGCTGGCCGACAAGGCCGAGATCGATGCCAAGATCGGACAGGTTCTGGTCTCCACCGACGAGACCGCTCGGCAAAACCTTTACAAGGATATCCTGACCCGTCTTCACGAGGAAGCCGTCTACCTGCCACTGACCTATGTGACAGCCATTGCCGTGGCCAAGCCCGAGGTCGGGAAGATCACCTTTGGCGCAATGTCGAGCGAGATCCCGTTCGAGAAATTGGCACCGGGGGCGAACTGAGGTGCTTTCCTTTATTATCCGCCGCATAATTCTGCTTATCCCGATGTTGTTTGGGGCATCGCTGGTCATCTTCCTGCTGCTGCGGCTTGGCCCTAGCGACCCGGCCATGGATTATCTGCGCCTGTCGAAGGTGCCGCCCACCGCGCAGGCACTGGAAGATGCTCGCCAGATGCTCGGCTTGGACAGGCCGATCGCCACGCAATATTTCGACTGGCTCGGAAAGGCGCTGAGCGGTGATTTCGGCATATCGTTTGCGACCCAGCGGCCCGTTCTGCCGGATCTGCTCTATTTCCTGCCCGCAACACTTCAGCTTGCGGGTGTCGCGCTCGTCCTGACGCTCGGCCTGTCCATCCCGCTTGGCATGTGGGCTGCCCGCCACCGGGAAGGCTGGCAGGATCAGGTGGTCCGGATCGTCGCCTTTCTCGGCGTGTCCATGCCGAACTTCTGGCTCGGCTTCCTGCTGGTTCTGGTCTTTTCCATTCATTTAGGCTGGCTGCCGCCGATGGGGCGTGGTGGTGTCGCCCATCTCGTCATGCCGGCGATCGCCATCGCTTTCATGTCGCTGTCCATCAATGCCCGCCTCTTGCGCGCCAGCATGCTGGAAGTGTCGGGACAACGGCATGTGCGTTATGCGCGCCTGCGCGGCCTGCCAGAGCGCACCGTCGAGCGTTCCCATGTGCTGCGAAACGCCTGGCTGCCGATCATCACGGCAACCGGCATGCATATCGGCGAACTGATCGGTGGCACGCTGGTGATCGAAAGCATTTTTGGCTGGCCGGGTGTCGGTCGCTATGCTGTGTCGGCGATCATGAACCGTGACTATCCTGTCATCCAATGCTTCACCCTGGCCATGGTGACGATTTTCGTCATCTGCAATCTGATCGTCGACATCGTTTATGCCTGGGCCGACCCGCGCATTCGCCTGTCTGCGGAGGGTGCGGAATGATGGATACGATTTCACCCGGTTCAGTTCAACAGGCGGGCATTTTTCAACTTCCGCGCCGATGGTCGGTGCGTCTGGCTTGCCTGATCGTTCTGCTGCTGCTGATCGCGGCAGTCGCCGGCTCATGGATTGCCCCCTATCACCCGGACGAGGTCGAACTGGTGCGACGGCTTCAGCCGCCAAGCTTTTCGCATTGGCTGGGCACTGATCATCTGGGCCGCGACATCCTCTCGCGGCTGATCGCCGGCGTTGAGGTCTCGCTCGGCTCCGTTGCGATCGCGCTGGCTCTTATTCTGGCTTTGGGCATCGTGATCGGCGGTGCAGCCGGCTTTGTCAGCGGCCGGGCAGATCAGATTATCATGCGTGTCACCGATGTCTTTCTGACGTTCCCGACGCTGGTGCTGGCGCTGTTCATGGTCGGCATGCTCGGGACCGGTCTCGTCAACGTCATTCTTGCCATCGCCTTGTCACACTGGGCCTGGTACGCCCGCATCGTGCGCGGCATCGTCATGTCGCTCAGACACAGGGAGTTCCTGCTGGCCGCCCGCATGAGCGGTGCGGGACCGATCCGCACTTTCGTGGAACATCTCCTGCCTGCAACCTTCTCGCAGCTCGTGGTTCTGGCCACGCTCGATATCGGCCATATCATGCTGCATGTGTCAGGCCTGTCCTTCCTCGGGCTGGGCGTCGCGCCGCCGACCGCCGAATGGGGCGTGATGATCAGCGATGCGCGCCAGTTCGTCTGGACGGCTCCGATGCTGATCCTGTGGCCGGGGCTGGCGCTGTTTTTGAGCGTCATGGCCTTCAATATTCTCGGCGATGCCCTGCGCGACAGGCTCGACCCGCATCTCAAGGCGGAGCACAGCCATTGACCAGCAAGACCCTCTCCATCGAAGGACTGACCGCGACCAGCGTGATCGACGGTCAGCGTCAAATCCTCGTCGATGATCTTTCTCTCACGGTTCAGCAGGGGCGTATCATGGCTCTGGTCGGGGCAAGCGGTTCCGGCAAATCCATGACCTGTTCGGCGGCCCTCGGCGTGCTCCCGCCCGGAGTAGCGAAGACGCACGGGCAAGTGACCATCGATGGCGTTGCATACGATGCCGCCACTCTGCGGGGGCGGCATGTGGCAACGATCATGCAGAACCCCAGAAGCGCGTTCAATCCCGTCCGGACGATGCGGGATCACGCCGATGAAACGTTGCGGGCTCTCGGAATTCCGGGTTCCGGCGCGGGAGATCGGATCGAGGACTGCATGCGCGCCGCAGGGCTGGAGGATGTGAAGGCCATTCTCGGCCTGCATGCCTTCGAGATGAGCGGTGGCATGCTGCAAAGGATGATGATCGCGCTGGCGCTTCTGAGCGAAGCACCATTCCTGTTCGCGGATGAACCGACAACCGATCTCGATCTCGTCGTGCAGCTTCGCGTTCTGGAACTGCTGGAAAAACTGGTCGAGGACCGTGGTCTCGGCGTCCTTCTGGTCACGCACGATATGGGCGTGGTGGCGAGGCTGGCGGACGATGTCGCGGTTCTCGATCACGGTCGCCTCGTCGAACAGGCTCCGGTGACGGATATTTTTCACAAGCCAGGGCACGCGATCACCCGGACATTGGTCAGCGCGCATCTGTCGCTCTACGGAATGGAGCTCAGCGCATGACCCTGCTCAGCGCCCGTCATCTCGGTAAAATCTACAGAACCCATTCGCTTGTCGGCGCCAGTGCTGCCAAGACGGTGCTGCAGGATATCTCGCTTAGCATCGGGGAGGGCGAAACGGTGGCGCTGCTGGGGCGAAGCGGCTGCGGCAAGAGCACGCTTGCGCGGTTGCTGGTCGGGCTGGAACGGCCGAGCTCGGGAGAGGTCCTGTTCCACGGCAAGCCGGTATCCGAACTTGACCGCGCAGAAACGAAGATTTTCCGACGCGAAGTCCAGCTCGTGTTTCAGGACTCTCCGAGCGCCGTCAATGCGCGCTTCACCATGCGTGAGATCATTGCCGAGCCGCTACGGCATTTGACCTCGATGGATGAGGTTGAGAGAGAGGGCCGCGTTCAGGAACTGTTGCGCCTTGTCGATCTGCCATCGGACATTGCCGGCCGCCTTCCTGCGCAGGTCAGCGGCGGACAGTTGCAGCGGGTCTGCATCGCCCGCGCGCTCGCCGTCGATCCGAAACTGATCATCCTGGATGAGGCTGTTTCCAACCTCGACATTCATCTGCAGGCTTCCGCTCTTGCTCTTCTGGCACGGCTTCAGCGGGAAAACGGCATTGCCTATCTCTTCGTGACCCATGATCTGAGATTGGTCAAACGTTTTGCAGCACGTTGCCTCGTCATGGATGAAAGCCGTATCGTGGAGGAGATCGCATCGGCTCATTTCGATGAGGCGAGACACCCGGCTTCACGACTTCTGCAGGGAGCAGTTCTGCCGCCTTTGCCGAGCGTTTCGGGAAAGCGATATCCGCTTCCGCCGGTGGCCTGAGCTTTACAGATTTGAGCTGACCTGTGACGCCGATCATGCCATCGACCGCTCAAGTTTTTCTGCGGCTTGGCATCACATTGGCTGCCGAGTATCCTCAAGCAATCTGCGGTCAACGCCAACAACGGCCGGATCAACTGATCTGGGACTCAAAGGGCGTGGGGGTTTTGAGCGTATCTCTTTCATCCGCGCCACAGGTCTAACTCCCCTGGATCAGCAGATCCTTGGAAGCTGTTCGCCATGGAACCATTCGACAACGCGCTGGCTGCCAAATGACGTTCTGAGCCAGACGAGCCGGCGAGGGTCCGGTTGCGCATGGCCGATGATCACGGCATTCTCGCCGAACGGCTGACGGCGCATGGCAGCGACCAGCGCCTCGGCCTTGTCCGCGGGGCAAAACGCGATAAGCTTTCCCTCGTTTGCCACACCGAGCGGGTCGATGCCTAGCAATTCGCAGGCGCCGCGTACCGCCGGCCTGATCGGCACGGCGTCCTCATCGACGATCATGCCGAGGCCCGACTGATGCGCCAATTCGTTGAGTGTGGCGGCAAGACCACCGCGGGTCGGGTCACGCAGGCAATGGATGTCGGGTTCGGCTTCGATCATCGCGCTGATCAGTCCGTGGAGCGGCGCACTGTCGCTTTCAATCGTGGTCTCGAACTCGAGATTTTCGCGTTTCGACAGGAGGGCGATACCGTGGTCGCCGATCGTACCCGAAACGATGATCGCATCGCCGGGCCTGATCCGCTCGCCCGAGATGTGCAGCCCGTCTTGCAGCGAGCCGACGCCGGTGGTGGTGATGAAGATACCATCTGCCTTGCCGCGTTCCACCACCTTGGTATCGCCGGTAACGATCAGGACGTCCGCTTGTTTCGCTGCCGCCGCCATGCTTTCGACGACCTGCTTGAGCTCCGCCAGTGGAAGGCCTTCCTCGAGAATGAAGCTTGCCGATAAATAGAGGGGTCGCGCACCGCTCATGGCGACGTCGTTGACCGTGCCATGCACCGCCAGTGACCCGATATCGCCGCCGGGAAAAAAGATCGGGGAGACGACATACCCATCCGTCGACATGACCAGCCGTCCCCCGGTCGGTGGCATCACTGCCATGTCATTGCCCTTCGCGAGATAGGGATTGTCGAACGCGCCGGCAAACAGCTCGGCGATGAGCTGCGCCATGGCCCGCCCGCCGCCGCCATGTGTGAGATCGACGCGCCCTGCGACCAGATCCAGCGGCCGCGGAAACAGATGTCGGTTTCGGTGAACATTCATATTCATGCAACGGCCTTTCTGCCTTCATTCGTCGTCCGGTGGCGGCCATAAAGCCAATGGGCGGCACACCCGCCTTCGCTCGACACCATGCAGGACCCGATCGGGTTGTCGGGCGTGCAGCTACGGCCGAACAGCGGACATTCCTCCGGTCGCTTGATGCCGCGTACGACCTCGGCGCAGGCACAGGATTTCGGGTCGGGGATGGTGCGATAGGGCAGCGCGAAACGCCGCTCGGCGTCGAACTTGGCATAGGCATGGGCAAGTCTGAGCGCACTATCGGGCAATGTTCCGAGCCCCCGCCATTCGAAACTGTCGCGCAGCGTCATCGTCTCGGCAATCGCTTGCTGCGCTTTCGGGTTTCCGATGGCTGGCAGTGCTCGTACATAAGCGTTTTCGACGCGAGGCTTACCCTCGTTGACCTGCCGCACCAACATTAAAATGGCCTGCAACAGATCGAGTGGCTCGAAGCCGGCGACCACGACCGGCATGCCGCGATCGGAGAATTCCCGGTAGGGATCGATGCCGATCACAGCCGATACATGCCCAGGCCCGATTACGCCTTCGAGCGGCAGGCTGCCGCCCTGAAGTACTGCCCGCATCGCCGATGGTGTGAGTACATGATTGCAGAATATGCTGAAATTCGTGAGGCCTTCGGCCATTGCCATCTTCAATGCCATGGCGGTGGGTGGGGTCGTCGTTTCGAAGCCTATCGCGAAGAAGACGACCTCGCGGCCAGGATTGTCCCGCGCGATCTTTAGCGCATCGAGCGTCGACCAGACCATGCGGATATCGCCGCCGGCGGCTTTGGCCTTGAGCAGGCTCATGCGATGCGAACCGGGAACCCGCATCATGTCGCCATAGGTGCAGAGAATGACGCCATGATCACGGGCAAGCTCGATACCGCTGTCGATCCGGCCGACAGGAAGGACGCAGACCGGGCAACCCGGCCCGTGAATGAGGCGGATCGCTTCCGGCAGCATCGTCTCAAGCCCGTATCGGGCAATGGTATGGGTGTGTCCGCCGCAGAATTCCATAAAGCTGTAGCGGCGGCCAGGCTGGCATTCGGCGGCGATGGTCGTCGCGATCCGGCGTGCGAGGCTTCCGTCGCGAAACTCCGAGGCGAATTTCATCCGGGAAGATCCTCCGGTTCGAGCTCCGCCAGTTCGCCCATCTCCCTCAAGAGCGCCAGTGTCTCTGCCGCTTCTTGAGGATCAATGCGGCTCAGAGCAAATCCGACATGCAAGAGAACGTAGTCTCCAACTTCGACACTATCGACCAGCGCCAGGCTGACCACCTTGATGATGCCGTCGATCCGGACACGACCCATAGAACCGGGCAGAAGCTCCGTCACCTCCGCTGGTATCGCAAGACACATGATGAGCTGTCCTTCTCGATCACGAACCGAGGCGCGAACTGATCGCCTGTTGTTTCTCGGTAATCCACTGCAGCCATGTGTCAAAGCCCTCGCCGGTCGTGGCGGACAGCTGCAGGGCGGCAAGATCGGGGTTGATGCGGCGCGCCATCTCCAGGCAGCGTTCGATATTGAAACTCACATAAGGCGCAAGGTCGATCTTGTTGATGATCAACAGATCCGCGACCGCGAACATGTCGGGATATTTGAGCGGTTTGTCCTCGCCCTCCGTGACCGAAAGGACGACGACCTTGGCGGCCTCTCCCAGATCGAAAGCTGCCGGGCAGACGAGGTTTCCGACATTTTCGATGAACAGGACAGTCCCCGGCGCCGGAGACAGTTGCCGATAGGCGTCGGCTACCATCGCCGCATCGAGATGGCAGCCCTTGCCGGTATTGATCTGGATCGCCGGTGCGCCGGTGGCGCGAATGCGATCCGCATCGAAACTCGTCTGCTGGTCACCTTCGATGACGACTGCTGGCAATCTGTCGGCAATCGCCCTGATCGTCTCACAGAGCAATGTGGTTTTACCGGAACCGGGGCTGGACAGAAGGTTCAGGGCAAGAACACCTGCACGGGAAAATTCCACGCGGTTTTGCTGAGCCAGGCCGTCATTATGCGACAGGACCGCCTTCTCCAGCCGGATAACCTGATGCTGATCCAACCCGGATACGGACACACCGGCAACGCCGTTGCCGTAATGCATGTCGTCATGGGCATGATGGTGGTGGCCATTGTGCCCATGCCCGTGCTTATGCCCATGAGCGTGGCCGTGCGCTATGCCCGCTGCATGCAGAGCGGCATGCTCGGTGTCGGTCAGATGGGGATGATCGTGCGAAGGATGGCCTTCGACACGCGCTTCGCCGCAGCCGCAAATGGAACACATCGTCAAAAATCCTCTTCACGTTGCCGGCGCTCCCGGTTGTCCTGGGCGCTGCCGGATATTGTCAAACCAGACTGATCGCCACGCCAATGCCGGCTACAATCCGGATACCGCCCGTCATACGACCAACGGTGCGGCTTCCGACACGCTCACCGTGCCGACAGTCTGCCCGTCGCCGCTGCCGCTTTCAGGCGATCCTTGTCGGGTATGGTGTAATCCGTCCGGCCATGGCGCTCGAGATGGCCGTCCTTGATCAGGCTGTTCATCGCCGTTGATGTCGCCTGTCGTGATGATCCGATCAGGTTGGCGATTTCTTCGACGGTGAGATCGACCGAAAGCTTGACGGCAAAATGCGCGTCCTCGTTTTCCGCGGTCGCCCGATCCAGGAAGAACCAGGCGACGCGCTGCTTGATATCGAGAAACATCAGTTCTTCGATGTTTCTCATGCAGGAGATGATCGCGCGGCCAAGGATGGAAATAAGGCCATGCGACAGGGCAGGGGTCTTTTCCATCTTGGCTGCGAACGTCCTCATGTCGGTCACGCGCAGCTCGCTCTGTTCAACCGCTTCGATCAGACAGCCGGAATGGCGACAGAAGATGTCACCTGCGACGAGATAGAACAGGGTGATCTCACGGTCTTCACCGACCATGTAGACACGCAGCTTGCCATTCATCACGACGAAGATGCCGTTCTCGTCATTCTCGCCGAAACAAATCATGCTCCCCTTGCCGTGAGACCGTGCCTGAAACCCGTTGAAGAAGCCTTCGCCGGCCGGACCGGTTAAAACATGGGCTATACTGAATCGCGCCGTCATATCCGCCTCCCGAACTCCGGCTTCAGCAGCCGGCAAGAATCCCTGCGGCGGAAGCGTAGCCTTCGGCGCGTCCTGCGCCTTGATGAAAGTCAGTGGGCATGATGTGTGTGACCTGTGTCTGAACTGCTCCCAAGCGCATCGAGAACCGCCCGGAGCGACCGGCGTGCCGTTTCCATATCGTCGATGGCTCGTTCGATAAGCTGAGTGAGGAGGGCATCATCAGTGAGTGAGGGCTTTAGTGCGCCGATCTCAGCGAGATGGTCTTCTGCATGGTCTGCAAAATGGGCCACATAGGTGCGTAGCCGGATTTTTGCCTGGTCTTCTGGTTTCATAGGGAATGATCCTCCTCGAACAGAATGGTCACGCCTTTGCGCGTGTCGATATGCCGGATGGAAACACCGCTGAAGCGGTGTTCCTCGCCGAACAGGGTGGAGACTTGCACGTATCCGTCAGCCAGGCTGACGGCGGTGACGTCGTCGATGGCCACTGGCGGCGATGGAGTGCGACTGATGGTGACGGTTGCTAGGCACATTGCTGATCTCCTTTCGCAGACAGGCGTTCAAGCAGCGCCTGCATCAGGCCTTTCGCCCGGTCTTTGCCCTTGGGGTCACTGTCGTAGAAGGACCGGCCTGCCTGATCAGCGGTCTGGACCAAGGCATCGAAGGGCATTTTCGCGAGCAGATCGCATTCGTCCGCACGGCTTGCGATGAAGGCATGGTCTCGATCGGATGCGATCTTGTTGGCGACGTAGCAGACCTGTTTGATCCCCAGCTCGCCGGCGAACTGCTCGATCTGTCTCGCGGTCTGGAAACTGCGCGCACCTGGTTCGACGACGATGATCAGCAGGTCCACCGCCTCCACGGTCCCGCGGCCGAAATGTTCGATGCCGGCTTCCATGTCGATCAACACACATTCCTTCCTGCGGGTCAGGATATGGCGTAGCAGAGTACGGACGAGGGCATGTTCGGGACAGACGCAACCGGTTCCCGCGTGGTTTACTGTTCCCATCAGCAGCATCTTCACGCCGGCATGTTCGACGCTGAAACCATCGGGGATGTCATCGACTTTCGGATTGAGGATGAAATGCGAGCCGGGCCCGTCCGTGGCTCCGGTTCGCTCGCGCGCCAGATCGACCATTTTCGAGATCGGCTTCAGATCCGCAAGCTTGTCGGCCGGCACACCAATCGCGGACGCCAGATTGGCGTCGGGATCGGCATCGATGGCAAGCACCTTCCAGCCATCGTCGGCAAGTGCGCGGGCCAGCAAACCCACGATCGTGGATTTGCCGACACCACCCTTGCCCGTTACGGCGATTTTCATGACACCCGCTCCGGCAGAAGCGGCATCTGCCGCGATCCGGGCTTCGTCCGCGCAGAGAGAGCCGGTGCGCTATAGGTCTTGAGACCCAGGCCGCTGCGGCGCTGCTGGATCGCGTCGAACAGCTTGTCGGCTGCGAGCGCCGGATTGGTCTCGACGATGAAATATCCGCCAAGAAGATCCCGTGCCGTGTCGGTAACGAGGCCTGTCACGACATCCGAGCCGACAATCGGCGGAACCGTGCCGAGATGCGTGGGAAGGCCGATCGTGACGGCCCAGCTGCCAATAACCACCGCTTTCTCTGTCATCGCTTCCGGGGCGCTGGCGACAAGCGGCAGATCGGAGAGATCGACGCCGAGCTTGTTGGCCAGTGCTGTGCCGAGTGCGACGCCGCGGCTGTTGTCGACGCAGGATCCCATATGCAGAACCAGCGGCAAGGGCCCGTTCATTCCGGCGGACTCGCCGATTGCAGTCAGCGCGCTCTTCAAGCCTTCGCCGGCATAGAGACGCGTGGCCTCCCGGGTCATCAGGCCCGCCTTGGCATAGGCACCGGCAGCACAGCCTGTCGCGAGAACCAACACGTTGCGAGCAGCAAGCGATAAAGCGATATCGAGGTAAGCACTGTCCTGCTGCGTCTTGGTGTTGTTGCAGCCGGCAAACAGGACGACGCCCTGAATATTGCCGTTGACGATGTTGTCGACCAGCGGCTGAAGCGGATCGTCGGCATTGATATTGGAAAGCGCTGCCGTAATCGCTTCGACACTGAAGCCGACGATGGCTTCCTGCTTGAAATTGGGAATATGTACCCGTTTCGGATCACGCTGTCTGAAGGCATCGATGGCGACGCGCAGGATCGATGCCGCATTCTCCGAAGCCTTCGTATCGTCGAACTCCATATGCGTCGCGCCGGCGATCTTGTTCTGTTTGTCGGTGGTGATGATCTTCGTATGGAAGCATTCGGCCACCCGTGGCAGCGACGGCATGATGCACTGGACGTCGAGAACCATGGCATCCAGCGCGCCGGTCAGGATCGGCAATTCCTGAGAAAGGTAGTTGGTGGCGAGCGGAATCCCATGGCGCACCATGATCTCGTTGCCGGTGCAGCAGATGCCGATGACGTTGATACCTTCCTTGGCGCCGGCCGCGATAGCCTCGGCGTTGAGGTCGGCGGCGACGTCGCAGATGATGTCCGACAGCAGCGGATTGTGACCGTTGACGGCGATATTGACGGCATTCTTTTTCAGGACCCCCATATTGGATGTCGTCTTGACCGGCGATGGCGTGCCGAACAGCGTGTCGGAGAGTTCCGTCGCCAGCATCTCGCCATTGAGGTCGGCAAGCGCCACGCGCAGGCCGCCGAGGATCAGGTTGGTTGGATCGGCGTCGCAACCAAGGTGCGTTCGCGACATGGACTGGGCAACGGAAGCATCGATATTGTGCGGTAGAAGCTCCAGCTCGCCGAGCTTCTTCAGGCGTGGTGCCGGAAGTGATGCATTCAGCCAGTTACAAGGCTGGTCATAATCCTGGTTCTGGAAGTCGTTGAGGGTGATATCGGCAAGTTCCCTCACTATCGCCATCAACTCGCGACCGTCGGTCTTCACGCCCAGCCGCTTGGCAACGACCATCAGCTTTTCCTGATCGCGGATCGAATAGTCCTTCAAATGGCCCTTGCTTAAGTGCAGCATGGCAAGCGCGATATGACGACCGTGCTCGGAATGGGCGGCCGCGCCCGATGCCATCATGCGTACCATGTGGCGGGCGACGATCGTGTCACGATCCGCACCGCAGACACCGAATTGCGGGCCTTTGCCGAACGGGTCGATCCGGCATGGTCCCTTCAGACAGATGCGGCAACAAAGGCCAGTGGTTCCGAAACCGCATTGCGGCTGCTGCGCAGCGTAGCGGCTCCAGGCGGTATCGATGCTTTGGGCTTCGGCAATCGCCAGCATTTCGGTGGCAGCGGGATCGCACGAGCAGCTGGAGCAGTCTAGACAGGCCATGAATGAGCCTCCTCGATTAGAGCGAAATACGGATTGAACGATGGGACTGGGCGATCTCGCGGGCGCGGGCGAGCCGCAACGCATCGCGATAGGCGTTGACGTCGACCATCTTGATCGCCTTGGTCGGGCAGGATTCGACGCAGGCCGGATCAGCTTTGCCGGTGCTTGCGCGCCACTCGACGCAGAGGTCGCATTTTTTCGCAACGCCGCGATTGGTGATCGACGAGGCCTTGTGCCTCTCCTCGGAGCGCACGGTAATCGACCCGAACGGGCAGACCATGACGCACAGCTTGCAACCGATGCATTGCTGTTCGACGATCTGTATCTGCCCCTTGGCCTGATGACAGGCACCGGTCGGACAGACCAGCGTGCAGGGAGCATCCTCGCACTGGCGACATTGCATCGGCATCGTCGCGCCATCCACTGAAACGACCTGATTGCGGGCATGCAGCGGCAGATGTGCCGCAACCGCGCTTACGATGTCGTGGCCTTCACCGCCATGGGCCACCGCGCAGGCCAATTCGCACGAGTGGCAGCCCAGACAGCGGTCCGGCTCCGCGTAGATGATGACGTTTTCCTTGACTTGCGTTTGCTGCATCTTCCGTTCTCCAGGTCCACTTCGCCAATGGCCGCTATGCGTCACAGGCGCAGACGACGATTTCATCGACAGTCATTCCTTGCGAAGGCTGGATCCTCACGTCATTGCCGTGGCAGGACCCGCATCGAAAGCGCGCGTCTGCGACGAGAATGCTGTCGCATTTCCGGCAAAAGACGCGCACCGGCAGTTGGTTGATCCTGAGACGGGCGCCGGCCATGATCGTGTCTTCAGCAAGCAGGCTGAACGAAGATTCCAGAACCGCGGGCTCGATGCCCTGCAGGCCGCCAATTGTCATCGCGATCTCGGTGACCCTACCGCCACCACGGCGCTGGGCTTCCTCGCTCACGACCTTCATCAGGGCGCAGGTTATGGTGATCTCGTGCATTCTGCCACGCTCCAGCCTCTCTCCTGAAAACCGGGTTACGCCTGTCCGGGAGAAGGTTCTGTCAACCAGACGACAAACCCGGAAGCGAAGCGGTTTCTGCGTCAAAACGCGCATGGCGTGCGCATTTTTCGATGCGCACGCCATGCAAAAAGACGACTTCGTGAACGAACAGGACTTATCGCTCGGTGCAGGAAATGCAGGGGTCGATACTGTTGACGATCAATGGAATGTCGGAAATGCGTCCCCCGACCATCATCACCTCAAGCGCATCCCAGTTCATGTAGGTCGGCACGCGCCACTTCACCCGCGCTGGAATGTCGGTGCCATCGGTCTTCAGGTAATAGATCAGTTCGCCACGCGGCGCCTCGACCTTGGTGATGGCTTCGCCCGCCGGTATGAACGGCAAGGGACCGGCCGTCAGCGGACCTTCGGGCAGTTCGCGCAGGCAAAGACGCATCAGTCGGATGGCCTCGACCACTTCCTTCAGCCGCACCATGGCGCGCGACCAGACATCGCCATCCGGGTAGGTGATGACCTCGACATCGAGGCGATCATAGACCGCGTAGGGGGCGGCGGTGCGCACGTCATAGGCATAGCCCGATCCCCGCGCGACCGGTCCCATCAGCCCGTAATCGATGCACTGGTCGCGGTTGATCAGACCGACGCCACGGGTTCGCGACAGGATCGATGAATTGGTCTCGTAAAGAGGAATGATCTCCTTGACGAGGATCGGTTCCAGCTTGTTAAGCTGGGTGATCACATAGGCGATGCGATCTTCGGCGATATCGAACTTGACGCCACCGATGACATTGGCGGCCAGATCCATGCGGTTGCCGAACACCGTCTCCTTGGTGTCCTGCATGATCTCCCGCGCTTCCATGACATGCATGAAAAGCGACTCGAAGCCGACGATATGGGCCAGAATCGCCACATTGAACATGTTGGACGCAGCGCGCTTGATTTCGTCGGCGATCACCCTGAGATATTGCGCCCGTTCCGGCACCTCGATGCCGGCGATCTTTTCCAACCCCATGCAATAGGCCTGCGGATGGCTGTTGGAGCAGAGCGAGCAGACCCGCTCGATCAGGGCAAGGTTCTGATAGATGTTACGCTTTGCCGTGAGGTATTCGATGCCGCGATGGACATGGCCGGCGGTGATCTCGATGCCCGCGACCTCTTCGCCTTCCACGTCGATGCGAAAATACATCGGCTCTTCGAGCGAGACGTGAAGCGGGCCGACAGGCATATCAAAGGATTTCATCTCGACTTCTCCCGATCGACGATCAGTTTCTCGAACAGCATGTTCGTGCTTGCTGCATTGGACAGGACGGAGAGCGGGATAAGCCGCTGCATCACCCGCCGATCGACGGTTTCGTCGAGGAATAGCCGCCGACTGTTGGCGCGGCCGCTCACATGCAGATCGTAAAGTTCCATGAACTCGCGTTCGTGCCAGTCGGCATTGCGAAACAGCGGTACGATGGTTTCCACGGTACCGCCCGGTTTCACTTCGACCTTCAATGTGACCGTGCTTCCATCTATGTCGAAGTGATAGGCGATCGTATTGATACTCTCGGGCTGATCCGACAGAGCGGTGATCATGCTCAACCGCGCGCCGATTGCCTTGAGGGCTCGAGCCGCGGCAACCAGATCCGTGCTGTTTTGCAGCGAGATCCAGGCAGTGACCCTGCCATGCCTGTCTTCGTCGAAGGAAAATTCTCCCGGGATCGTCCGGGCAACAGATGCCACCAGGTCAATGATGTCAGAGGCTTCGTTCATAGCGCTTCTCCACTATAGCTGGCCTTACGCCGGCAATCCGGGCACATATTCATCAGTCGCTGAGACCGCGGGTTGGTGCCCTTGAAGGCAAGTTGATGCAGCATCGGCCCGCCCGGCTGTAGCCGCTCGCCGCAGGAGGTGCAGTGCCGGTAGGGGACGACCGCATGATCGACCTGCTCGTATTTTTCTTCCTGCAGATGCGACAGGTGCCAGTCATTGCTGAGCTTGATCGCCTTGGTCGGGCAATAGTGGGCGCAAAGGCCGCAGGAAATGCAGGTGTTGTGCCAGATGAGGAAATGCAGCCCGTCTTCCTTTTCGGAGAAACGGATGGCGCCTCCGGCACAGACATGCTCGCACATATTGCAGCCGACGCAGTTCGTTTCATCGAACGTCACCTTGCCGCGATAGGCATCGGGCGTCGCCGCCTCGCCAAAGGGAAAGGCCTCGGTTGCCGGTCCCTTGCGCAGATTGTCGAAGAGGATTTTCAGGAATGCCATGACTGTCTCCTATGCCCGCTTCGCCCAGATCTCGATCGCCTTGGCGATGCCCTCGATGATCGCCTGAGGACGCGGCGGACAGCCGGGCACGTTGACATCCACCGGCAGGTAGCGGTCGATCGGTCCTTCGATGGCATAGCTTTCGCGAAACACGCCGCCGGAGATTGGACAGATGCCGACCGCGACCGTTACCTTGGGATCGGGGATTTCGTCATAGACGCGCAGGACCTTGTCCTTGACGCGCGCCGTCAGTGGCCCGGTGATCAGCACGATGTCTGCATGTTTGGGGCTGCCGCAATACTGGCAGCCGAGACGTTCCACGTCGTAGCGCGGAATGCAGGCCGTGGTGGCAAGCTCGACATCGCATCCGTTGCAGGAACCTGCATTGATCCGGTAGAGCCAGGGTGATTTTCGGGCGGCTTTGGAAAAGAAGTCCATTGGGCGATTTCCTAGAAGCGAGCGATGACGAGAGCGAGCCCGGCAAAGCCGAGCAGTTCAGGCCATTTGAGATAGAAGAGCACGGCCTGATCGATGCGCATGCGGCCGACTGCGGCCTTCAGCACCGACACGGCGAGAACAAGTACGAGGCACTTGGCGAGAAAGATGAACAACCCTGCGAGGCCGGCGGGTCCGTTGGGGAAAAACAGTGCGATGCCAAGCCCGAGCACGACGACGGACTTGGTGACCGACATCAGCTTCATGAGCCCGAGCGGCGGGCCGGAATATTCCACCAATGGCCCTTCCAGCACTTCCGATTCCGCCTCCGGGATATCGAAGGGCGCGATACCGAGATTGGCCGGAATGAAGCAGAGATAGGTGAGAAACGCCGGCCACATCCACGGATCGAACAGGAAGGCACCGTGTTCCTGCTGGTAGTGGACGATCTCGGTCAGGCTGAGCAGGATCGGCTGGTCGGTCATGGCACCGGCATGCAGCGCTACAGCCACCAGCGACAGAAGGATCGGTCCCTCATATGCCAGCACGATTGCCATCTCGCGGGAAAAGCCGATTGCGCCATAGGGAGAACCGGATGCCGATCCGGCGAGCATCAGCGACACGGCGGGGATCGAGATAAGATAAAAGAGCACAACGAGATTGCCGAGACCGGTGCTTGGCTCGTAGAAGCCGGGGATAGGGATCATCGATGCGGCAACCGCCATGCTGGCAAGACCGGCGACCGGCACAGCCAGAAACACGAAGGCATTGGCGGTATCTGGAACGAGGGTCCGCTTCCGCATCAGCTTGATCAGGTCGTAGAAGGGCTGGATGAGAGGCGGCCCGACGCGACGCTGCAGACGGGCGATCGCCCGTCGCTCGACACCTTTCAGCGCAAGCCCCAGCGCCATGGCGAACAGGCCCCCCGGAAAGACCAGCACAGTCAGCAGGGTCCGAAGTGTATCAGTGGTCATGGGCATGGCTTTCGGTTTGCGGGTGCTGGATCGACGGCTTGTCGCGCAAGGCCAACCGGATCAGACGTTCAGGCGTTTCGTAAAGGGCGGATGCCGGCAGATGCATGCGGGAATTCGGGATCATTACGCCACCGCCCGTATGGACATAGCTCGTCACATGCCGGCTGCCGGACAGCCGATAATAGAGCCAGCCGATCAGGCCCGTCGCGACGAGCGCGACCATCATGACGAGCGGATCGTAGGAAGACACGCCCGGCAGGCCACGCAGCCAGCTTGCTTGCACCGGCTCGAGGCCAAGGCCTGTTTGCAGGTGGGCGATAGGCACCAGAAGCAGGCCTGGGAAGAGGCCGACCACAATGCTTGCCCCGACCAGAAGCAACATCGGTGCCAGCATCACCATCGGAGCTTCCGCCATCTTCGAGGCTCTTTCGGAAAGCTGGCCCATGAAGGCGGTGTGGGCGAATTTCAGGATGGCCGCGAGCGTGAACAGGCTCGACATGAGGGCGGACAGTCCCAGCATGTAATGCCCGCCCTCGAATGCCGCCTCGTAGATCAGGAGTTTCGAGCCGAAACCGTTGAGCGGCGGGATGCCGGCAAGCGACAGGCCGGCAAACAGGAAGACGGCGAAGGTCACCGGCATTTTCCGGCCAAGGCCGCCGAGTTCGTCGAGGCTGTTGATATGCGCCTGGGCGAGAATGCAGCCGGCGACGAGGAAAAGGGCATTCTTCAACAGCATGTGGTTGACAGCATGCATCAGGCCGCTGGCGATGCCCAGCGACGAACCAAGCGACAGCGCCAGCAGGATATAGCCAAGCTGGCTGACGGTGCTGTAGATCAGAAGTCGCTTGATGCCGCTCTGCACGACGGCCATGGCGCCGGCATAGAGCACGGTAATTGCGGCGATGACCTGTGTTGCCTGCATCAGGTTCGGCATCCAGCTTGCCGTCTCCGCCATGCGGATGAAGGCGGCACCACCGCCGAGCGCGACGAAGAATTTCAACACGCCGTATGGGCCGACCTTCAGAAGCACCGCCGAGATATAGCCGCTGACCGGGGTCGGGGCGGGGACGGTGTGCATCTGGTAGTCGATCCGGAACGGCAATTGCGCCGCTTTCATCAGAAAACCGATCAGGATCAGCGCCGTCGGAACGATCAGATCGACGGGCGGCACCGCCGAGACGGCTGTAGCGAGGTCGGCAATCTGGAACGTGCCGGCCAAGGCTGCCAGCATGGTGACCCCGAGAAACAGGATACTGGCGCCGGCGACGTTGAAGACGAAATATTTGGTGCCTTCGCGCAGCGCATCCTCTGTTTCGTCATGGCTGATCACGAGGAACAGTGTCCAGCTGCTCATCAATTCCCAGAAGGCGAAGAAGGAGAACAGATTGCCGCTTGCCGTAACGCCGAGCAGGCCGGCGATCATGGCGATGAAATAGAAGTAGAACCGGTTCTGCGACCGGCCATGCGCCATGTAACCGATCGAATAGCAGAGGTTTATCGCGCCCATGGCAACGATGGCGACCGCGTACCAGAAGGAGAGCGCGTCGTAGCGGCTTGCCTGCCAGAGAACGGCGGCAAGGGCCGCTATCATGACGACGATTGACAGGGTACCGGCACGCACCGCATGGCCGCGGCCGAAAAGATAGACCGTGATTGCGCCGATGGCGGCGACAGCCGCGGCCAACGACCATTGCATGGTGACCGGCGGCAAGGCCGCGGGAACGAGATCACTGGAAGCGGCAAGCCGATCGATCGCCGGCGTGACAAGCTGCAGCAGCGCATCGGGATAGAGGCCGTTGACAACAGTGAGTGTCGCAAGAGCCCCGACCACGCAGCGCATTGCAAGCGGTGCCTCCGAAATTTCAGGCCCGTTATAAGGTTCGAAGAATATCACGCGCAGGATGCGGGCATAATAGATGGCGCCGATCACACCGCCGATCAGCATCACGACGGCAACCGGATAAAGCCCGGCCTCGACGCTGGCATAGATCATCATGAACTTGCTGACGAAACCGCTGAACGGCGGCACGCTCATGATCGAAAGCAAGCCGATGCCCATGCAAAACGCGGTGAACGGTATTTTGCGGCCGATGCCCTTTAGCGCGTTCAGGCTCTGGGCATGGCCGGCAGCACGCATGATGAAAGCGCCTGCGCAGAAGAACAGCATGGTCTTCATGATCGCGTGATTGGCGATATGGGTAAGTGCACCCGCAAGAGCGAGATAAGTGCCGACGCCGATGATCATGGTGATCTCGCCGATCTGGGCGAGCGTCGAGTAGGCGAGCATTCGCTTCAGGTCGGTCTGGCGGTAGGCCTGGATCTCGCCGATCAGGAATGTGATGGCGCCGAGCAGGATCAGAACCAGGCCAGGGCCCGTTACGCCGCCAATCAGATCCTGATGCAGAATGGCCGCGCCGCCAAAGGCGACGAACAGGATCTTGATGATGCCGAGAATGCCGGCCTTGGTGAGGATGCCTGACATCGGCCCGGAGATGGAGGACGGCGCCACCGGATGTGCTTCAGGCAGCCAGCTATGCAGCGGAAAGAGCCCGGCCTTCGACCCGAGGCCGATCAGGAAAAGGACTGCGATCAGGCCGCTCATGACTGGCGTCAGTTGCGGCATGCGTTCGGCGATTTCTGCAAGCTCGAACGTGCCGAGCTGGGCATGAAGTATGAGAATGCCCAGATGCATGACATAAGCGCCGGACGCGCAGATGAGGAAATATGTCTTGCCGGCCTTGAGCGCCTTTTCAGTCTGCTCATGGATGACGAGCAGGTAGGAGCTCCAGGTCATCAACTCCCAGAAGAGATAGAAATTGCCGAGATGATCGGAGGTCGCCACGCCGATCAGCGAGCCGATCATGATGAAAAGAAAGAAATAGTAACGGTTGGCCGCATGCGAATGCGCCATGTAGCGGACCGAATAGACCGTGGCGGCAAGTCCGATACCCGCGAAAATAAGGGCGAAATAATCACCGACATCACCCAGCCTCAACGATGTTGCCATTAAAACCAGCGTCGCAAGGGCAATCGTGACGGCTCCCACACTTCGCAGATTCGGTGAGAAACGGCCCAGGACAAAGAGCAGGAAGCCGCCGAGATAAGGCAGGAGGACTTGAGCGCTCCAGCCGGTCTCGAATTCGGGTAGCTGCGAGAGATCGGCCATGCCTGCCGCATGGGCTGCCGCATCGAGAAACGGTTCCGGAAACAAGCTGAGCCCGATCGTGATCACGGCCAGCACTGCCATCGGAATATCGGCTGCGGTCAGTTTGAAGAACGAGATCGGCCTGTCCTGCAGGATGCCGTGGCTCTGGCGCTGAAGACAGATCGCCTGGACCACACGGATGAAATAGACCGCGCTGATCATGCTGGCGATGGTGCCGCCAAGCGCCAGCACCCACGCGCCGTTTTCGATATCGGCATAGAGGATGACGAATTTCGAGAAAGCCCCCTTGAACGGCGACAGACCCATGACCGAAAACATGCCGAAACCGAACATCAGCGAGGCGAAAGGAAAGCGCTCGGAACTGCCGACAAGATCGTCGAGCTTCGACGAGCCGGTGCGCCGGATCAGATGCGCGGCGGCAGTGATCACCAGAAGACGCATGACGACCTGATAACCGAGATGCATCAGTGCGCCGGTATCGCCGATCAGTGTTCCCGCACCGATCCCCATCAGCACATAGCCGATTTCGGCGAGACAGGAGGCGGCAAGCATCCGCCTTATGTCCCGGATCATAAGCAATGCAGCGATTTCACTCGCCAGAGTGAGAAAAAGGCCGATCCAGCCTATGATTGAAATATTGTCCATGAACCGCAACCGTCGTTCGTACCTGCCCTCCCGGGCGATCGGACTACGGATAGGGCGGTTGATGCGGAAATTCCGTCAGCCAGCGGACAATTCAGCGGTCCATAGGGTCACTGCGACAATGCCGCAGCACGACGGAAAGCCCTTGCATTGGCGACGGCCACCTGGCCGAGAGAGATGCCGCCGTCATTGGGCGGAACTGCGCTCTGGTGGTGGACTGCGTAGCCCAGAGACTGCAGGCGGGCAAAGGTATTGACGAGCAGAAACTCGTTCAGGAATACGCCGCCGCTCAACACCACCTGCCGTGTGCCAAAGCGTTCAGACAGACGCTCGCAGACATCGCTGACGATCATGACGAGCGTCGAGTGAAAACGGCGGCTGATCTGGGCTGTCGGCACATTCTTTGCCACGTCGTCGACAAGGCACCGGACGATGGGACGAAAATCGATCTCCAATCGTCCCCCTTCGTTGACCTGGATGGCGTAGTCGAATGGTTCAGCCATCCTGTGATCACGGTCGAGGGTCGCCTCGAGGTCGATCGGGCCATGCCCCTCATATTCGGCAATGTGGCAGAGCCCCAGCAAGGAGGCGACGCCATCGAACAACCTGCCCATGCTGGTATGCGGCATTGCGTTGATGCGTCTTGAAAACATCGTCTCGAAAATGCGCTTCTGCTGTGTCTCGAGAAAGCGCAGTGGCGGCAGGATCGGTGGGAGTGCCTCAAGTGTGCCGAATGTCTCCAGCAACAATGCGATTGCGGTTCTGACAGGCTCATGGATGGCCTGATCGCCTCCCAGCAAAAGGGATGGCCGCAGATGGGCGGCGCGTTCGAAAGTCTCGTAATCACCGAGGAGAAATTCTCCGCCCCAGATCGTGCCGTCCGTTCCATAACCGATGCCGTCGAAAATCACCCCGATCGTCTGACCGGTCAGTCCGTTTTCCGCCATGCAGGAGGCCATGTGAGCATGGTGGTGCTGAACGAGTTCGACCGAAAGTGCGGTTTGCGCCAATGCCTCTTGCGTTGCGCGGAACTGGGGATGCAGGTCACAGGCGATCACCTGTGGCCGGATACCGTTGAGACGCGCAAGCTCACCGGCAATTGTCTGATGGGCCGCAAACGTGTCTTCGTTCTTGATGTCTCCAATATGCTGGCTGAGGAAAACCTCATTGCCGCGCGAAACTGCAACCGTTGTCTTCAGTTCTGCCCCGCAGGCGAGAACGGATGCGCCAGGTTTTCCCGGCAGATGAATCGGGTTTGGCGCAAATCCCCGCGAGCGCCGCAGAAAGGTAATGCCTGATCGCCGCGGCTCGTTCATTGGCGATACCCGCATGACGCTATCGTCTACGCGGGTGTGAATGTCGCGATCATGCAGCAGGATATAATCTGCGATACGCGTGAGGTCGCGCAGCGCGTCTTCATTGCTGCGGCAGATAGGTTGGCCGGAGACATTGCCGCTGGTCATAACGATGGCCGGCAAGTCAGGCTCTTCAAGAAGCAGGTAATGCAGAGGAGCCGAAGGCAGCATGAAGCCGAGCATCGGGCTCCTTGGCGCGACAGCCTTGGCGATGGCACCATCGGGAAAGCGCGAGAGCAGCACAATCGGGCGGGCGGGCGAGATCAGAACATCTGCCTCATCCGATGAAACATGTGCGTAGCGCCTGACGACGTCGATCGTGGGTGCCATGAGTGCAAAGGGTTTGGCGTCGCGTTTTTTTCTTCTCCTCAGTTCACTGACTGCTCGTTCATCGAAGGGTGTGACGGCGAGGTGAAAGCCTCCAACACTCTTGATTGCAACGATCTTGCCTTCACGCAGGGCCGACCTGACAAAAGCTGGAATATCGTCGGTTGTGACATCCGCGCCGGTATTGTCGACAAGCTGAAGGCGCGGGCCGCAGATAGGACAGGCATTGGGCTGGGCATGAAAACGGCGGTCACCAGGATCCTCGTATTCACCGAGACATGCCGGGCACATGGCGAAGCTTTTCATGGTTGTCGTTGCACGATCATAAGGCATTCGTTCGATGATCGAGTAGCGTGGACCGCAATTGGTGCAGTTGATGAAAGGGTACCGATAGCGGCGATCGGCCGGATCGTGCATTTCACTCAGGCAGTCGTCACAGACGAAAGTGTCGGCAGGGATCCACGCGCTTGCCCTTGTCGCGGCTGTGCCGCTGGCAACGATCCTGAAGCTCTCGATTATCGAAGACTGTTGTCTGGGCGAGACCTCCAATGAGGCGATCTTCGCAAGAGGAGGGTGTTTCTCACGCAATGCATCGACAAAAGCCACCAGCTGCCGCTGGGATGCTTGTGCAACGATCACCACACCTCTGCCATCGTTGAGGACCGTTCCGCGAACACCCAATTGGTTCGCGAACCGGTAGACGAAGGGTCTGAAACCAACGCCCTGCACCGCGCCCGATACGACGATATCGACGGTGGTCAATCCGACAGAGCAGGCTTCCGGTTTTTGGCTGTCCATGTGGCAATCCAAGCCAAAGGCAATTCATTTAGCCGCCCGCGAGTATCCAAGCTCTTCAATCCAGCACGGCTGCCAAAGCAATTATCCTACCTACGCTCATCGATTATTGAGTTGGCGCAAAGGTTGGAACACATTCCAAAGCTTCATTTCATCATGAAGGCACTCTTCGCACATTATCGGTCGGTCAGGCTCCACGTCGGCTGAGTGCTCGTTAGCCATCAACAGATTGGCAAATCAGAACGCATGGAGAGGCCCGACACGATCCATTCCTTGCAGTATCGCTTTCTAATAGGACGGGGAAATTCTACTCTACACGCCATGCCATTCTGGAGCGGCGGGTCGAAGGTTCGAACCCGTTCAAGACCCGGGAAACGTACTCATTTAGTTACCCGTTTCACATCAGCCTCTTCCGCGGTAGACGAAGAGTGGCGGCTCGGTGAGGCTATCAGCCTCCACCTGCTCGGTCAGAGCCGAGCGAAGCGGCGAACGGATACAGACCGGATCGGTGGCGGACGCATCGCCCGCCAGCGCCATTGCCTGGCAGCGGCATCCGCCGAAATCGATCGCCTTGCGATCGCAGGTCCGGCAGAGTTCCGGCATCCAGCTGTCGCCGCGATAGGCGTTGAAGGCCTCGCCGTGATACCAGATGTCGTCGAGGCTTTTGTCGCGTACGGTATCGAAGGTGAGATGCGGCATGGTCTCGGCGGCGTGGCATGGCAGAACTTTGCCCGAGGGCGTGACGTTGAGGCCGGTGCGCGCCCAGCCGCCCATGCAAGCCTTGGGATAGGAGGCGTGGTGATCGGCGCCAACATAGTCGATGACGATAACGCCTTCGAGGCGCTTGCGTGCCTCTTCGACAAAAACGTTCGCCTTCAGGAACTGCTCTTTTGTCGGCATAAGCGCTCCGCGGTTTTTGTCCGCCCAGCCGTGATACTGCACGGTGGCGATTTCGATGCGGCGTGCGCCAAGCTTGACGGCAAGGTCCAGCATGCCGCCCATCTGGTCCATGTTCTGCTTATGGCAAACGGCGTTGACGGTGAGCGGGATACCGGCGGCGTGGGTCCATTCGGCAACCGCGATCTTGCGGTCATAACCGCCCTTGTAACCACCCACGCGATCGGCAAGCTCGGGTGTCGCGCCCTGAATGGACAGTTGCAGATGATCGAGGCCAGCTTCGGAAAGTTCCGCGATCCGCTTGTGTGTCAACCCGATGCCGGAAGTGATGAGATTGGTGTACAGACCCGCCGCAGCGGCAGCCGCTGTCAGTTCCACGAGATCCCGGCGAGCGGCGGGTTCGCCACCGGACAGATGCAGATGCAGCACGCCCATTGCCGCCGCCTGTTGAAAGGCGGTGATCCATTCGGCTGTCGACAGTTCACTCTTGACGCCCTCAAGCTCAAGCGGATTGGAGCAATAGGGACACGCGAGAGGACAACGGTGCGTCAGTTCCGCCAACATGGCAATCGGTGCCGGAATGCGGATTCGGTTGACGACGCCGTCGGCGCCAGTCCATTCGCTTGTCGGAGCGGCGCTGCCGGATTTGACGCTCACATGCTCGTTCATGATTTCAACTCCAGCATCCGACGCTTGGAAAATTCATAGACGAAAGCGATCACGTCGGCCAGAACCTGATCCTTCGGCGCTTGGAACGTATCTGCGAACTGCGTGGCGATCGCATCAAGGTTACGGACACCGTCGAGTGCGTGAACGATCATCACCGCCATCTCATCGAGCGCCAGCGCCCGTTCGGGCGCCAGAAGCACGGTATGGCCGCGGACGGCATCTTCCCGCAGCCGCACACCGCGCGCCAGTTTTGCAACGGTCTCGCCCGTCACTGTCACGCCAACCACGTCGCTCATCGGGTCTCTCCCTCGACCTCTGCCTTCAGGGCAGGCTGGTCGAGATCACCGATCACGCCTTCCCGGCCATCCCAGCCACCTGGCGGTACCAGAGCGGGAGAGACATAGGCGTGATGCAGGGCGTCGAGCTGCGCCCAAAGGACGTCGGTCTTGAAGGTGAGGGCGGCGGCAGCGGCATCCTGCTTTTCCAGCGTGTCGGCGTGGTCGAGCACGTAGTTCAGACCGAAGGCTACATCGACCGGAGCCTCATCGAGGCGCTTGCGGAAATAGGACAGTGCCTCGTCATTGGCGAAGGCATAATGTTCGATCAGTCCGGCAATACGGTTCTGGTGGATTGCAGGCGCGAAAAGCTCGGTCAGCGAGGCGGCAACAGCGTCCAGCATCGGCATGTCGCGCACGAAACGCACATAGGCGTCGCAGGCAAAGCGGGTGCCCGCAAGTACGCCCCGGTTGGAGGCGACATAATCCGGATCGAGGCCCACGGCTTCGGCGAGCTTCAGCCAACGGCGAATGCCGCCGCCTTCGGTCAGACCGCCATCGTGATCCTCGATGCGCTTGCGCCAGGCGCGGCGGATGGTGGCATCCTCGCAGCGCGACATGAACGCGGCATCCTTCACCGGAATGCGGCTCTGGTAATAGAAGCGGTTGATCACCCAGGCGCGCACCTGCGTGATGTTGCAATAACCACTATGCAGCATGCCGTGAAACGGATGCTTGTCATGGTAACGCGCCACGCCGATGGCGCGCAGCTGCGCTTCAAAATCGGTTCTGTTTTTAGCTTCAGTCAAAGGGAAATCTCCATGCCGTCGTGACCGACGGCTATTCCAGCCGCTTCGACGGCTGCCCGTTCCGGCCCATTGCGCCAGATCGGATTGGTGTTGTTGATGTGAACATAAACGGGGCGGGCAATGTCGAGCCCGCGCAGGCGCTCGAGACTGCCACCGTCACCGGAAATGGCCATATGACCCATACGCTGGCCGGTCTTGACGCCGGTACCAACCTTGATCATCTCGTCATCGGTGAAGACGGTGCCATCGAAAAAGACGAGATCGGCGCCCCTGATACGGTCGGCCAGCCAGTCCGGCAGGGTCGCGCAGCCGGGAATGTAATAGGCGCGTTTCGCGCCGATGCGAAACTCGACGCCGACGGTCTGTTCCCCTTCGAGGCCAAGCTCGGGCTCGCCCTCCTCAAGGAACAGCGCGACCTTGCCCGGCACCGCGAAGATGCTTGTTTCGAGACCTTTAAGGGGAAAGAACGGATCGTCGAGACGGATCGTGCAGCGGCTGACATGGGCCGGGTCAAGAACACGGAAGACCGGATTGTCGTTGAGCACCCGGCCGACAGCGGAGGTGAAATAAAGCGCGAAAGGCTGCTTTTCGCGGACCGTCAGAAGCCCGCCGATATGATCGACATCGGCATTGGTGATGACAATGCTGTCGATGGGGCTATGGCGCAGCATTTTTGGGTGCAGGGCCGGTGTCGACTGGATCTGCTGGCCGATATCGGGTGATGAGTTGAAGATCGCCCACCGCTCGCCATCGACGCTGACGGCAAGAGAGGACTGTGTCTGCGATCCAAGGCCGGAGGAAGGATCGCGCGCGGCGGCGCAATTGCCGCAGTTGCAATTCCATTGCGGCAGACCGCCGCCGGCGGCAGCACCCAGTACGATGAAGCGGAGGCTGGTCATTGACCCGGCTTTTCTTTTGACGAATGATCCGCGGCCTCGGCAGGCTGCAGTTCGGCCTCGATGATCACGATCACATCTTCGCCAGCGGATTTGACCTTCGGCGCGAGGCCCCAATCGGCGCGTTTGAAGATCAGATCTGCGGAGAAGCCGATCTTGGCCTTATCGACGGCAGGCTGGCGAGCCATGGAGCCGTTGAAGGTGACATTCAATGTGGCTGGGTGGGTCTCGCCGCGCAGTTTCAGATCGCCGTTGACGATACCGTGACGCGCGTCAGTGACGGTGATTTTCTTCGAAACGAAGCTGATTGGCTTGCCGGCGAGAAAGCGCTCTTCGGTGCCGATTTCCTTATCGAAATTCTCACGCTCCGGGAAAGGGAAATTTGTCTGTACGGACAAAGGATCGATGGTCGCCGTCACCGATGACATTTCGGGATGCTCGGCGTTCCAGATCAGCTCTGCGGTCATGCGGGTAAAGCGGGCCGTGTAACTGGAGAGGCCGAGATGGCTGATCTTCCAGATGACGCTCGAATGGGCGGGATCCGACATGTAGGTGCCCGACGGCGCGGCCTCGGCGGCCTGTTCAGCGGCGTCGGCGATGCCGGAAAAAAGGGCG
The DNA here is from genome assembly GCF_050847465.1 of Endobacterium panacihumi. Taxonomy (NCBI): domain Bacteria; kingdom Pseudomonadati; phylum Pseudomonadota; class Alphaproteobacteria; order Hyphomicrobiales; family Rhizobiaceae; genus Endobacterium; species Endobacterium panacihumi. The sequence goes on from NZ_JBOZRA010000004.1 coordinate 45,584, forward strand.
GCGGCGGTAACAAGCGACAGGCAGAGCCGGTTCAGTGACATTGTATGGTGGCTTTCGATTGATGTTGCGCGCAGTCGCGCTTTGGCGTGCCTGACCGATTGCGGCGCCAGTGGGTGCAGGAGCGGGCTATGCCTGCCGGCTTTTGAACCGGCAGGCTTCGCTGCACGATATCCTGCGGGATGGACACGCAGAATGCCGGGGCAGATGTTGGCTGAAGCGGTGCTCCGAAGGGTTGGCGCAGAGCTTCAATCCTTGGGACGTACCTTAAAACAGTACTGGCTCGTTGCCGTCAGCGGGAGCGTAACGGTTGATTTCCATGCCGCAGCTGACTTCGGTGAATTTTGGTGCAGACCATTTCATCCTGGTATTCCTTTCGGGTTTTTCTTCAGGTTCCGCCACCCTTCCGGGTAACGGCAGGTTTGGCCACAGCGAGACGATCATCGTGCGCCGCAGCCTTTCGCTGGCCTCCACCGGCATGGATGCCGGCCATCGAGGCAGCGTCGAACAAGGTCCGCCCGACGGAGGTCAGGCGGGCGGACCCAAGCGGGATTGCCGGTTACTTCGGCAGGGCAAAGGCGACGGTTTCGTCCCCATAAGTCGTACCAAGCGCGCCATGGCCGCCGGCGGTAATGACGACATACTGACGGCCGTCTTCACCGATATAGGTCATCGGGCTGGCCTGGCCGCCTGCGGGCAGGCTGTGACGCCAGACTTCCTTGCCGGTGCGGGCATCGAAGGCGCGAACATAGTTGTCCGTGGTGGCGCCGACGAAGACCAGACCACCTGCCGTCACCATCGAGCCGCCGAGATTCGGCGTGCCGGTCGGCAGCGGAAGGTTCTGCGTCAGACCGAAGGCGTTGTTCTTGCGGGCATTGCCCAGCGTCTTGCGCCAAAGGATTTTCTTGGTGTTCAGGTCAATGGCGACCATCTGACCCCACGGCGGCGGTACGCAAGGCACCATGAACGGGCTGAGCCATGCGCGCAGCGTTGCTAGGTAAGGCGTATTTTCCTGGATGCGCACGTCGAGCTTGGAGGCATTTTCGCCACCGTTGCTCTTATGCTTCAGGAGTTCCTGGGCGTAAGGCGTGGTACGGTCGACCAGCTGGAAGTAGAACGGCATGTTCATCGTATTGACGTACATGATCTTGTTCACGGGATCGACCGAAGCACCGCCCCAGTCCGTCACGCCATCGAAAGCGGGATTGCCGATCGAATAGGTCGGGCCGATCGGGGTGAAGATGCCTTCGTTGCGGGCGCGGGCAAAGTCGATGCGGCAGGCAAGCTGGTCGATCGGCGTTGCGCCCCACATGTCTTGCTCAGTCAGCTTGTCCGGGACCAGCGACGGCATGCCGACAGGAACCGGCTGGGTCGGGGAAACCGGAACGTTCGGTGCTGCGCCGACCGTGGTGAAGGGCATTTCCTTGGTTTCGACCAGAGGTTCACCCGTTGCACGGTTGAACATGAAGATCTCGCCCATCTTGGTCGTCTGAATAAGCGCGGGTGTGCCGTCCGGCATGTCGAACAGCGAGGGGCCGACCGGTACGTCAAAGTCCCACATGTCGTTATGCACGAGTTGGTAGTGCCAGCGCATCTTGCCGGTCGTAATGTCGAGCGCGACGAGCGAGGTTCCGAACTTGTTGTCGAAAGGACGACGGAAGGCGGTGTAATAGTCAGGTGCCGCGTTGCCGGTACCCAGATAGACCAAGTTCAGCTTGGGGTCGCCGGTGATGGTGCCCCAGACGTTCGGTGTGCCCTTGGTGTAGATCTCACCTTCCGGCAGGCGGCCGGGAAGAGCATCTTCCGAACGGCCGACGTCCCAGGCCCAGACCTGATGACCATCGAGCGGATCATAGGCGCGCACGACACCCGACGGTTCGTCGGTCGACATGTTGTCGATGACGCGGCTGCCGACGACAAGACGATCGTTCATGACAAGCGGGGTAGAGGTCGAAACCTGCCAGCCGCCGGCCCAGGCCTTGTCGTTGTTGTCCTTGCCGGTCTGGTCCTTCAGGTCAATGAAGCCCTTTTCTCCGAAACCTTCGCAAATTTTGCCATTTTCGGCGTCGAGGGCGTAGATGCGGCCATCCATGGTAGGAGCGAAGACACGGGTCTTGCAGGTCTCGGCCTGCGGAGCCTCATAGTAGCTGACGCCACGGCAAACGATGTAAGGGTTGTTGCGCGGAAGCTTCGGATCGAATGTCCATTTCGTGGCGCCGGTGGTGGCGTCGGTGGCGATGATCCAGGAATGCGGCGTGCAGCTATAAAGCGTGTTGCCAGCCTTGATCGGGGTGGACTCCGAGTGGTACTCGCGGCCGCGGCGATTGACCTCGACGTCGTCCGGCATATCGCCGGAATGCGAGCTCCAAGCAACCTGAAGCTTGTCTACATTGTCCGGCGTGATCTGGGCCAGATCGGCAAAGCGAGACTGGCCGGCATCATTACCGTAATGTTTCCATTCAGTCGGCGCCATCGGTGCGGTGTGCGCCTCGATCTTGGTGCTCTCGCCCGTGACCGGACCATAGGCCGAATAAAGAATGGCGGCGCCGAGAAAGACTGCGACAACGCCGGTCACAACCTGGAAACCACGCCACAAGCGCGGAACCGCGACCTTTACATTCTTGCCGATGCCCGGCAGCAGGAATGCGGCAAGCAGCACGCTCGGCGCCACTAGGCGCACTTCCAGCTTCCACGGGTCAAGCCCCGATTCCACAAAGCTCCAAACCAGGGTCATAAGCCAGGCGACGCCGTAGATGACGAAGCCGGATTTGCTGCCGCGCGCCACCTGAATGCCGCTGGCGGCCATGAGAAGGCCGGCGGCAGCGTAATAGTAGGTGCCGCCCAGCGACACCAGCAAGCCGCCCTTTGCGGCGAAATACAATCCCAGGAGCAGCAGGACCGCTCCGTATATGATTTGCGCTATCCTAGCGCCTCGATCGGATATCAAGATTGCCTCACGGAAGAAGAGGCCAGGCCAATGGTTTGGCTCGGCATGTTGAAGAGGCCTGCGCAAAATTGACGCATGCCATGTGACGGTGCGTTTTGCGCCTTTACAAATTTCTCGACAAGCGGCCGCTTGCGCAGATGAAAACTTATCCGTACGGGTGAAATTTATTCACTTCGCGGCCGCAGCATGAGGTGTTGTGCCCGGCCCATTTCCTCTTAAACAGCTTGTCGGATCGTGAAATGACGAAGCGTATTCCCATCAGCACTTTGCCTGCTTTCGAGGCTGCGGCGCGGCATCTTTCGTTCAAACTTGCCGCCAGCGACCTCAATCTGTCTCCGAGCGCCATCAGTCATGCGATCACAAAACTGGAGCGGGATATAGGCACATTGCTGTTCGATCGCAGCCATGGCGATCTGCAGCTCACGGCAGATGGAACAATGTTTCTACAGCCGGTGAATGAGGCCCTGTCCCTGCTGCGCGGTGCGATGGAGATGCTATCTTCCCGGCAGTCGCTGATTTTGCGCCTTCATTCGTCGCCCAGTTTTGCGACACAGTGGCTTGCGCCGCGTCTCAACGAGTTTCTAGGGGCCAACCCGGCATTCGAAGTTACCGTTTCGGCGGATCACAATCCTGTTCACTTCGCCAAGGATGAATTCGATGTCGACATCACGTATGGTTTCAGCGAGCACGAAGGCCTTTTGGTTCATTCACTTGGTCACGCGGCAATCGAACCGATGTGCTCGCCGGAAATGGCAGCCCGGCTCAAGACGATTGATGATTTGAATGGCGTTCCGCTGATCCGCAGTATGATCAAGACGGTGAGTTGGTCGGATTGGTTTCACGCGAATGGAGCGTCTCTGCTTAGAAAGCCGTCGATCCGTTTCGATCGTAGCTTCATGGCCGTCGCCGCAGCTGCAGATGGGATGGGCGTGTGCCTTGAGTCCGTGAAGCTGGCAGAACGGGAATTATCCAGCGGTCGGCTAGTTTTGCCTTTCGCGGGGCGCAGCGTAACATTGACTGAGGCCAATCACTTTCTGGTCTATCCGCAACGGAATGCGGCGCGTCCGGTCGTCTGTGCGTTCCGCGACTGGTTACTAGCGGCGCTGGTGCAGTCACCTGCTTTGGACGACGGAACGTAATGAAGGGTAAACCGCGAGGCCTGAATGCGCCTGCTGCGGGGTCTCCTATGACAGGTGACCCGTCCAACGCATGGCGCGACAGCCGGACCACGGACATGCCATTGACCTGCCAGTGCCAATCCCTTTGGTTGAGCCGGTCAGAATTAGAGTTTTGCCTGTCAGGCCGATCTGCATCGTCTCCCTCCATCGAATACGTCTCGGGGACGAATCTGTCGGGTGAGATGCGAGTAGGATACTTCACGAGGGGTCGCCGGCAAGATGCCGGAGACAACAGTGGCGCGTTAGAGATAGTCTGAGAGCGGCGACACGAACTTTCGATCTCCGGGGCTCAGGGCAACGAATGTCACATCGTCGGGCGCTCGGCGTGGCGTATCGAAAGACATGAAGATCGCTGGTTCCTTGCGGACCTCCAGAATGGCATGAACGGTATCACGCGTGAAGGTGACAAGCTGACCCGGCCTGAGAACCTGCGGCTCGTTGTCACCGATCTGGAAGAGCAGCTCTCCGGAATAAAGATAGAGATGTTCGTCGCAGTTACGGTGGAAATGCGCGGGCAGGGGATGGAAGATCTTGAAAACCCTGGCGCTCGCTTGCGGTGCATCGCTCAAATAGGTGTCGACCAGCATCGTCTCGGCCGTGTCGGGAAACTTGGCCGCAATGGCCGCGATGTCGTGATAGTGGGATTGGGCCTGATCTGGCATGCCTGCTTCCTCATTCATAGACTTTGACGGTGTGGAGCTTTAGCGGCTCTGCCAGCAGCGCCTTGTGCTGCTCGACCAGCGTTTGGAGGTGCGGTGTCGCGAAATGCGCGTCCAGCGCCGCCTGATCCGCCCAGGTCTCGCGCAGGAAGAACGTACCGGGGCTATTGACATCTTCGTGGAGCACAAACTGGTGGCAGCCGTGTTCCGCCAGCGTCGGCTTCAGGACGGCGACCGTCGCCGCGCGCAGTGCATCTTCTTTTCCCGGCAGTGCTGTGAATACGGCGATGACTTCAAGCATGGTGATTTCCTTCCGTTGAGTTTTGCCTCACCCACACTTAGGTCTCGCCAGCTATTCCGAAAAATGAAAAGATCGGAAACTAGCTTTCGCAAAATCGGAATGGATAGATATGGAAATTCCTCAACTGCGGGCCTTCCGCGCCGTCGCTCAGACCGGCTCCGTTAGCGCCGCCGCCAAGGTCCTGAACAAGGTGCCATCAGGGATCACGGTCAGGATCAAGCAGCTTGAGGACGATTTGGGCCGGGAGCTATTTTTGCGCGACCGCCAAAGGATGTCACTCTCGCCGGCAGGGCGGCAATTGGTCGAACATGCTCAGCGCATCCTCGACCTTGCCGATGGCACCCGCGCCTTGATGCGTGACGAGGAGATCAGCGGCCCGCTGGTCATCGGAGCGCTCGACGTCGTCCTTGTCGATTATATGCCGGCACTGATCGGTAGGCTCCGACAGCGACATCGCGGCATCACGCTGGAGATACGCCATCAGGCATCAGAGGATCTGGTCGCGCACGTCGCCGATGGCAGTCTCGATATCGCGTTGACCGAAGGCCCGATCGTCACGAAGTCGCTCCAGAGCCGGGTCGCCTTCGTCGATGAAATGCTACTCGTGACGGAAATCGGGCATCCCGATGTCGCCAGCCCGGCAGAACTCAATTGCATCGAGCTATATGGGTTTCGGCATGACTGCTCGTTCCGCTTTCGAATGGACCGCTGGCTGGCCGCCGGAGGCCGGGCGCATATGCCGGTCCTCGAGATCGAGTCCTACCATACGATGTTGGCTTGTGTGAGTGCCGGCATGGGAGCGGCCTGGATGCTGCGCTCGGTGTTCAAAACACTTCCAGGCCATAATCAGGTCAAGGCGCATTCGCTTGGTGAAGTCGGCCGAACCGAGATCCACTTCATCTGGCGCGATGGGCACCTATCCAGGAACGCCAGCCTGTTGATGGATGTCGCGGAAGCAATCTAGATTCTTTGCCCACCAAGGCGATAACCGGCGGCGCAGGCGAACGGCCATTGAGCATGCTGTAGACGAGACCGACCAGAAGGCCCGCGCCAAGCGACAGGAAATAGAGTTTACGGGAGACCTCCTTGATCGGCGGAAACCGCTCAAACAAAGGCTATCGGAGCGGTTCGATCAGGCCTACATTGCCGCAGCAGGATTATGGCCGATGCGCTTGCCGTGCTCGGCGCCGCTGTGGACATGCGTAACGGCGTAGTCAATGCCCATGCCGTAGGCACTGGAATATTCCTTCACCAGAGAGTGACGGCGTCAAAGGTTTCCTTGCGAGCCCAGTCGCGCTGCCATTCGAGCAGGACCTGTTGCCACGTCAAGGGCACGATGCCGGCCTGCACCATGCGGTCCATCGTGTATTTGTGAGTGTCGAGCAAGGTGTCGCCCGAAGCGTCCGCAACCATGTAGATTTCGTAATCAGGCGCATCATGAAGCGCCGAAAGTGCAAACGTGGTGTTGCAGACTTCGGTCCATAGGCCCGAAACGACGATCTTCCTGCGGCCGTTCGCGGCGTTTTTCGCCGCCTTGGCGAGGCCAACGACGTTGTTCTTCAACGTCTGCCGATCGATTGATTGCACCCCGAAAGCCATCTGTGGCTGCTGATCGATGAAATGAGTTGTGAATTTGATGGTATCAGGACCTGTAGGAAATTTGTCATCTGCATATCCTCGTAATCGGGCTTGGCGCCGGGCGGCGCTCGGATGAATTGATCACTGGAAGCGATGTAGCTCGGCCATCGACTGTATCCTTAAACAGCCTTCAACAGGCGCGATTGTCATTTTTGGCGCTTTTTTGTCAGCTTGTGACTGTAACATCATGACGCCCCCCCGGGTGGGATGGTTCGCTGACAGGTCATACGTGTGCTTTTCCGCCGGCATTTCTATCACTGTTGAAAATGCCGGCAGCCTAACCGCGGAAAGACGCATCATGACAACTTGAGATGGCTTGCAATGCGCCGGCGTATTCAAGTTCGGTAGCCGTTTTCGAGATCACCAAAGGGTTTTGCCCAACTGATCAGAAGTTGGACAACCATCGTCGGGTCTCCAGGACGAACTGGGTTTTCCCGACAAATCTTGGCCAGGAACTTAGACGCTAATTTCCGATCGGTCCGGATTTGCCTTGATGAGATAGTGGCCGCTTTCTCTGAAACTGCGGACGGTGGCAAAGGTATCCTCCATGAACTGCACGTACGACAACTTGCCATTTTCGCCGCGTGCCAGAACTGCGAAGGGTGATGTCACTGTCTTACCCAGCAAGTTCGATGTGTAGGTGAACGTGCCGAAGATTGCTGCGCCGTTCTTGTTTTCAAAGCTGTCTTGAATTTCGAAATTGTCCGTCGTCCAATACCGGCCGACATCGATAAAGGTTTGAACCAGTCCTTCGGTGCCCTTGTTCGTTCCCGCCCAAGGCATGATCTGATGCAGTTCCGGGTGCTCATAGTTGAGCGACACATATATGAAGTCGTCAGTCGTGAATTGTTTGACGAAATCCAGATCGGTCGGGTTCGACAAGATCGACTGCAGTACCGCCAAGGGCGAGGCCGTGGATGCGGGCTCGGCTTTTGACGACTTCTCGATAAGGGTGCGCGCATTGTTAGACATGGTGTTTCCTCCTTTGGGTAAATAACGGGATTGAAGTGTCAGCGTTGTTCCAAGCCCGGCTTCAGCGCGATGTGCTTGTGTTCGATAAAATCGTCCAGCGCCGCCAAGCCATTCAGACGACCAAGACCGGACTGCTTGAAGCCGCCTTCTTCCGTACCGTCGTAGACTTTCGCCCAGTCGTTGATCCAGACCGAGCCCGCTTCGAGAGCTTGGGCGACGCGCAACGATCTATCCACATCGCGAGTCCAGATGCTGGCCGCCAGTCCGTACTCGTTGTCGTTGGCGAGTCCGATCGCATCCGCCTCATCAGAAAAGCGCTGGATCGTCAGCACCGGCCCGAAAGTTTCCTCCCTTACAATCGCAAGACTATTGTCGAACACCTCCAGAAAGGCTGGGCGGAAGAAGGCGCCGCTTGCAAGCGAACCGTCTTTGATGGGGCAGCCGCGCACCACCACTTTCGCACCAGCAGCAATGGCGGTCTGGACAACGCCGTCAACCCGCTCCACGTTGGCCCGATCGATCAACGGCCCCATGTCGCTGGAGGGGTCTGCGGCAGGGCCAACTTTGACGTCACGTAGTCGCTCAGCCAAGCTGTCGCGAACGGCCTCGTAATTCCCATCCTGCACGAGCAAGCGAGATCCCGTCATGCAGAACTGGCCGCCGAAAACTGTCAGCGCTTTTTCCAAAACCGGTAAGGCAGCATCAAGGTCTGCGTCGTCAAAGATGATCATCGGCGTCTTTCCGCCAAGCTCCATTCCGAAGCGCTTGAGGTACCTCGCGCCAGTGCTGCTGATCGCGCGGCCGGTACGAGTGGAACCGGTAAAACTGACGACCGGCACCTCCGGCGCATCCACGAGATACGCAGAGCCTTCCGGGCCGCTTTCAAAGAAAAGATTGATTACGCCGTTTGGCAGGTCTTCCGCTTCGGCCATGATCTCTGCCATGACGCTCGCCGTTTGAGCCACTTATCCTGGGAGCTTGATGACCGTGGTGCAACCGGCGGCCAGCGCTGGCGCAAGAGATCGGATAGTCAGAATGACCGGAGAGTTCCAAGGCGCGATGACCGCGGCGACTCCCATCGGTTGGCGAAGGATCAAGGAGATGCTGCCGGGCTTCGGTGTCATTGCCCTGCCACCTTCGACCAGAGCGGTCGCGGCCGAGTAGCGAAGTTTGCTCGGTACCATGTCCAATTCGAACGCGGCTTCTGCGCTCACCTTGCCGTTCTCCAACGACAGGATATCAAGCAATCTGTCTCGGTTGCGCTCAAAGGCGCACGCCAGTTGATTGAGCACGCGAGCACGCAACTCGTGATCATGGGCCCACATAGTTTCACGAAAGGCTTTGGAGGCTGCTGCCACCGCCAATTTCGCTGCCTCCCGCCCACTATCGGGATAGTGGCCTATAATGTCGTATGTTGCTGGGTCGATTGACTCCTTCGATTCGCCGTCTTGACACTGAGAGCCGCCGATCCAATTGAACGCTTCGCGCTTCTTTACGCTGCTGTCTAGCACCATTGTCATAGCTCTTAATCCTTCGATTTTCGGTCGATCGTCCAAACGAGGACGAGATCATGGCGGTATTCTCATTCGCCGCTGCAAAATCTCCTTTTTGATTTTTCCCATCACCGTCCGGACCGCTGGCTCGCTGATATTGGTGACAATCGGGACAATCATGAGCGTTGCACCCAAAACACGCAGTGGCAGCGGCCAACCCTGCATGCAGTCGCCCGCAAGTGAGATGACCAAAAGGACACTGGAATAAACGGCGAGCCACACCGTCATGGTTTTTTTCAAGCGTCCGAATATCGCCTGCCGCAGCCGTGCCATCGCCCGACTGTCCCGCTATCCAACGCACTGGGCGACCAGCGATGGACGGAAATCGGAGTGCGTGTGAGACATGGGTAACCTCTCCCCAAGACTTAGCTGAACGATTAGCTGGCAATCGGCGTCAGCGGGTTCTCGATCTACTCTGCAAGATCGCAGCAGTTGACGGAATAGGGATATCCGTCGCATCATACCGGACACAATGTCGGCAATCCTCTCAATAGAATCCCTCAGCGGCCTCGTCGCATTTTCTGTCGCCGTGGAGACCGGCAGCTTTGCGGCTGCGGGCAGAAAGCTTGGGCTATCCGCATCGGCCGTGGCCAAAGCAGTGGAGCGGCTGGAAACTCGTCTAGGGCTAAGATTGCTGAACCGTACGACCCGTTCGCTGGCTGTAACCGGCGAAGGCGACGTCCTGTACCGATACGTGGCGCGCGTTCTGAAAGATCTACAAGATGCGGAGAATGAGCTTCATTTGCTCCAGGTGGCCCCGCGAGGCCGTATCAAGGTGAGCGTGCCGACAGTCATTGGGCGCAAGATCATCATGCCAGCGCTTCGTGATTTTCAGATGAGATTCCCTGATGTAACGGCGGATATCAGCCTTGACGACGTGAAAGTCGATATTATTGAGGGCGGATACGACGTGGTACTCCGGCTTGGCGAACTGGACGATTCGACGCTGCGGGCGCGAAGGATCGGGCCACATACGTTCATCACATGCGCCTCACCATGTTATTTGGCTCGCCATGGGATACCGAATAAGCCCGCGGATCTACACAAGCATCATTGCATATTTTATCGGTTTCCCACGACCGGTCGACCGGAGGTCTGGGCGTTCAAGGATTTACAACAGTCGAAACTCATTCAGCCTGCGACCATATTGAACGATGGCGAGGCACTTGCATCAGCGGCGCTTGGTGGTTTGGGTATAATTCAGGTGCCAAGCTACCTCGTGCGAGACGATATCGCGGCCGGCCGACTGCAAATAGTCCTAGCGGATTTTACAGACGAGCGCGGCAGCGTTTCGCTTCTTTGGCCTCCAATGTCGGCGCGGGTTCCCAGAGTTCGCGCCTTCATCGACTTCATGGCCAAGCGCGTCTTTGAAGAGTTGTATTGAGCGGTTACGAATAGGAATACGTCGAACGACATTTCGCTCGCCAACCTGGGTAGTCATCCGATTGATACCCGGATTGTTCACGAGAATCTCGCGCATAAACAACGTGTCGCTCGTTCACATTCCGTCAAGAGCTATGAACGAGGCACAGGCAGCACGCGCTCACCCTCTCCCACGACCGGCGGCAGTGGAACGCATGTTGTCCAAAAGGACCGCAATCAGCAGGATGAAGCCACGCACGACATACTGATAAAACGCCTGAATGTTGAGCAGGTTCATGACGTTTTCGGCAATGCCCATGATCAGCACGCCAACGATAACGCCCGTCATGGCAGCCCGTCCGCCGGCCAGCGACACGCCGCCGAGAACGCAGGCGGAAATGACGGAAAGTTCCAGTCCTGTGGCCGCATTCGGTTGGCCAGACGTGATGCGCGAAGCGAGCAGAATACCGGCAACGGCGCAGACCAAGCCCTGAAGTGCAAAAATCCAGATGCGCGTGCGCACCACATTCACGCCTGCAAGACGTGAAGCTTCGGGATTGCCGCCGATCGCCAGCGTATTCTTGCCGAAGACGGTCCGGTTGAGAACGAAGCCGAAAACGATGAACAGCGCGATCATGATCCATACCGGCGTCGGAATGGTGAAGAAGCGTGACAATGCAAGCTGATAGAAACTCGGATCGTTGATGCCGACGGCTCGGCCGTCCGAGGCGATCAATGCAAACCCCCGCACGATCTGCATGGTCGCCAGTGTTGTTATCAACGCGTTGATGCGCAGCTTGGCGATGACGACGCCGTTGACGAGGCCGACAAAGCTGCCGGCGACGAGAGCGCCCAGAAGTCCGAGCAGGATGGAGCCGGAGGCGTTGGAAACCATCACCGCGATCATGCCGGAAAACGCGACGGTAGAGCCGACGGACAGGTCGAAGTCACGTGATGCGAGGCAGAACATCATCGTGCAGGAAACGATGCCAATGGTGACCACCGACTGCAGCAGGCCGAGCATGTTCCGCTCGGTCAGGAAGTTTGGAACAGAGATGGATACGATCACGAAGGCGACCGCAAAGATCACAACCAATCCCTGTTCGCCCAGCAATATCTTTTTCAACGCGTTCATTGATAAAACCCTGGATTAGATTGTGCCGGCAGCGTTCTTGTCGGGAAGTGCTGCGGTCAGAATTTGCCGTTCGTCGAAATCAGCGCGCTCGATATCTGCCGCAACGCGCCCCTGGCACATGACCATGATGCGGTCGGTGATGCCCATGACCTCGGGCAGTTCACTGGAGATGACGATGATCGACATGCCCGCTGCGGCCAACTCGTATAAAAGCTCATAGATTTCGGATTTCGCCCCCACATCGATGCCGCGTGTTGGTTCATCGACCACCAGAACCTTGATCGCCTGCTCCGACAGCCACCGGCTGAGGATCACTTTTTGCTGATTGCCGCCGGACAGGTTGATGATGTCCTGCTTGCGTGATGGTGTGCGGATCTTCAGTTTGGCGATGTATCGATCGGCAAGCTCGGCTTCTTTCTTAAGGCTGAGAATGCCGAAAGGGGAAAAATGTCGCCGCGAGGAGATCGCGATGTTTTCCTCGATCGATCGTCCCTGAACGATTCCGTCGAACTTGCGGTCTTCCGGGCAAAGCACCATGCCCGCATTGATGGCCGCTTTCGGGCTGTGAGGTGCGACGGCGATGCCGTCAATGTTAACAGTGCCCTTGTATCGGCGGTCGACGCCGCAGAGCAGTCGTGCCATTTCACTGCGCCCGGCGCCGATCAGGCCAAAAAATCCGAGGATTTCGCCGCGACGTACCGAGAAATCGATAGGCGTGGGCAGCTTAGAACCACACAGTCCATTGACCTCCAGCCGCTGCTCCCCGAACGGGCGCTCGCGCCACCCCCAGATATTGCTGATCTCCCTGCCGACCATTTCGGAGATGATCTGTTCGCGGGTCGTCATGGCCATCTGAGGATGATGAGCCGCCAGCTTGCCGTCGCGCAGAACGGTCATACTGTCGCAAAGGCGAAAGATCTCATCCAGTCGATGAGATACGTAGAGAATGACGGTGCCTTTGGCCTTCAGCTTATCGATCAGCGCAAACAGGATCTCGCTTTCACGGGACGACAGGGAGGAGGTCGGTTCATCGAGGGCGATGACACGCGCCTCGAGCATGACCGCCTTGGCGATCTCAACCACCTGACGCGCGCCGATGGACAGGGTGGAAACCTTGGCATTCGGATCAACCTCGATACCGATATCCACGAGCCTGGCGCGGACGGTTTCGACCATATGGCGGGCGTTGATCACGCCTGCCTTGCCGGGAAAGCGCCCAAGCCAGAGATTTTCAGCCACTGTCAGTTCAGGAACGAGTTGCAATTCCTGATGAATGACGATCACGCCGGCGGTGAAAGCGTCGCGGACTGACGTGTAATGCTGCTCCTGGCCATCAATACGGATGGAGCCGCTATCTACGGATTGATCACCGGACAGGACGCGGATCAGTGTCGACTTGCCCGCGCCATCTTCACCCATCAGGCCATGAACAGCACCTTTGGCGACGGAGAAGGAAACATCCGTCAGCGCTTTGACGCCGGGATAACCTTTCGAAATATTTTTGAATTCGAGAAATGACATCACCGCTCCTTGAATGTGCCCGACGGCTGATCGCCGCCGGGAATTTCGGATGCGCGGACTATTCGATGCCGACGTCCTTGCGGACCTGCTGATAGGTGTCGCGCAACGCGAGGGCGCCGGAGGTCAGGATCAGCTTTTCCGGCTCTTTGTCGTTGGCGATCCATTCGTACATGTTGAGAGCGGTTTCATAACCGTGGCGCTTCGGCGAGATGATGATTGTGCCGAAAAAGCCGGTCGGCGAGGGTTTCTTGAATTCATTGATGGCCGATTCCGCGCCACCAATGCCAACGCCGATAACATTTTCGGCCGGAATGCCGACGGATTCGGTGGCGCGCACGGCGCCGAGCACGGCCTCGTCATTGAGGCCGAAAGCGACCCAATATTTCATCTTGCTGTTCTTGTTCAGAACCGTGGTCGAGGCGTTGAGCGCAGCTTCCGTATCGGTCTTGGCCTGCGGTGCGTCAAAGATGTTTGCGGCTGGGAAACCGGCGGCCTTGAGCGCCTTGATCGCCCCTTCGACACGATCGACAGCCGTTGGCAACTGGTCGTAGGACACCCGGATGGCGCCGACGTCGCTCATGTTCCAGCCGCGCTTCTTGATCTCGTCGGCGATGGCCTGTCCGGCGCCTTCACCGATCTTTTCGGCGGAGATGCCCATATGGGCAACATCTTCCAGCGGAGCACCATCGGGGCCAACAAGCCGGTCGTCGACGGTCATCAGTTTCAGGTCGTTGGCCGCCGCCTTGGCGACGATGCCGGGGCCAAGCTTGACGTCGGGAACGCAGATGATGAAGCCCTGTGCGCCCTGCGCTCCAAGATTGTCTATCGCCGACTGAACTTTTTCGCCGTCTTCAGCGCCGATCTTGACGAGCGTGAAACCTTTTTCCCTTGCCGCCTGATCGGCGAACTTCCATTCGTCCTGAAACCAAGGCTCTTCCGGTTGCTTAACGATGAAGCCGATCTTTACGTCGGCCGCGAAGGCGCTGCCAGTGGCAAAAACGATGGCGCTGGCGGCCAGTAGTGTCCTGATTGCGTTCATGAACCTCTCCCCTTGAAACTCGCGCTCTCCCCGCGAATAAAGATCACTAAGCCATAAAAATCATACGCGTCAATATTTATGTATGATTTTTAATCGGATCGTTGTCGCGTGATTGTTCCGGTGTTTCTGCCTTGCGCGCGCGCCGAAGAGCGTCTGTCATCTCGCTGCGCGCCACGCCGATCAACGTTTCCATCGCGTGGCGGGCGGCGTCGGGTCGACGCATGCGGATGGCTTCCAGAACATCCTGGTGCTTGAGGATCGCTTGATCGTGTGACTGGCTGGCGCGGTTGGTCAGTCGAAAACTTGCCAGAAGCGCTGCACGGATGGCGCCGGCAAATTGTCGATAAACCCAGTTGCCGCTGGCGTTGATAATCGCGGTATGGAAGTCGAGATCCGCCCGGCTCCATTCTTCGTTGTCGCGGGCATTCGCCTCCACCATATCCTCGAATGCCTTGGAAATCTGGTAAAGCTGGCGGGCATTGGCATTGGCCGCTGCCGCGGAGGCCGCTGCAGGCTCCAGCAGTTGCCGCGCATCGATCAGCGACGAATAAAACCCCTCATCCGCCGCCGGAGAAGACAGCATGGCTTCGAGCACGATGGGGTCCAGATAGTTCCAGTTTTCGCGCGGAAGCACGATGGTTCCAGCGCGTGTTCGCGAGCGCACCATGCCGAGCGCCGAGAGGTATTGCATGGCCTCCCGGAGGCTCGTCCGGCTGACGCCGAACCTGTCCGTCAGTTCTGATTCATTCGGCAACGTGGAACTTTCGGGAAAGGCGCCCGATACGATCAAGGATACGAATTCCTGCAGCAGTGCTTCTCGCACGCTGCGTTTGCCACGTTGCGCAATAGGAGTGCCGTTTTCCGTCAGCAGGCGGTTCATTGGAACTCCCAATTTTGTCGCGATTCTCGATGGTCCGCGAGAGGCTGCAACGGCAAGTCGCTGTAATCGCGCGGATGAATGATTGTAATATGAATGATTGTGACAATCGGATCAAATCGAAAATAAATAGTATCTTTATTGACATTTGTCAGACGTCGAATATTTTGCCCGCAACGGCCGGATGGAGAAAGCGACCGGTCAGTCATCGACAGAACACGGGAGGGTTTCTTCATGAAATTTGGTGTCAAGGCAGCGGCGCTGGCGCTTTCGACGATTGCCGGAATGTCTGCTTCCCATGCGCAGGAAGATCTCAAGGTCGGTGCGATCTATATGGATGCGCAGGGCTTTTATGCAGGCGTCCGCAAAGGCATCCAGACCGCTGCTGGCGACGCCGGGCGCAAACTCGATATCGTCGAGACCAATGCGCAGGGCGATGTCAGCAAGGAATCGACCTTTATCGACTCGCTCATTTCTGCAGGCGTTCAAGCGATCATCGTCTCGCCGGTGTCGGCTGACGGTTCCTATCGTGCTATTCGCCGTGCCCATGACGCCGGAATTCCGGTCGTCTGCTACAACACCTGCCTCAACGACGCAGACATGAAGGATTACATCTCGGCTTATGCCGTCGGAGATCCCTTCGAATTCGGTCAAAAGCTTGGTGATGCGGCGGCCGACTATTTCATCGCTCAGAAAAATGAAGCCCCGAAGATCGCCGTTCTGAACTGCGAATTCGTCGAAGTGTGCGTCACCCGCCGCAAGGGCTTCGAGGCAGCGCTGATGGCCAAGGTCCCGGGCGCCAAGATCGTTGCCAACCAGGAAGGCGCGGTGCTCGACAAGGCGGTTTCGGTTGCAAGCACCATGCTCTCCTCCAATCCCGATATCGACGCCTTTTTCGGTGAAGCGGGTGGCGCCACGCTGGGTGCTGCACGGGCGGTGAAGAGCCAGGGCAAGACCGGCAAGGTCGTCGTGTTCGGTGGCGACATGACGACGGAAATCGCGCAAGAGCTGGCTGATTTTTCGATCATCAAGGCGGTGGTCGACATTTCCGGTCAGGGGCTAGGCAAGCTTGCGCTGGCGCAGGCCATCAAGTCGATCGACGGCCAGCCGCCGGAAGGCATCAAGGTGCCTTACGAGATCGATCTCTACAAATCCGCCGAGGACGGCAAGGCATGGCTTTCGGCGCATGCCGACGGCATCCCGTGATCGATAGCTGCTTCCCGCGCGCTCAACGTGCGCGGGAATGCGGTGAGATGTAACAAAATGATGCCGCAGAAACGTTGCGGCATCCGGTTCCACGGAAAAATCGATGACATCTGTTTCCCCAAATGTTGAGGCTGTCATGCCTGCCGTCGCAACCATTAAAGGCTGCACGCGTCGTTATCCCGGTGTTCTTGCTCTCGACAATGCGACATTCGAGGTGGCGCCGGGCGAGGTGAGGGCATTGCTCGGCAAGAACGGTGCCGGCAAGTCGACAATGATCCGCATGCTGACGGGCGCGGAAATCCCGGATAGCGGAACAGTGCTGATCGACGGCGCCGCGTTGACGCAGGGTGGCTCCGGCCGCGCGCAGGAAAGTTTCGAGAAGGGCGTGCGCGTCGTTTATCAGGAACTGAGCCTCGTTCCCGGCATGACGCTGGCCGAAAACCTGTTTCTGGGGCGCTGGCCGAAGAAGAACGGTGTCATCCAGTCCGCAGAGATGGACAGGCAGGCGACGCAGGCCATGGCGCGGCTCGGTCTTGATCTGCCGCCGAGCCGTCTGGTCGCGGCCCTGAGCCCCGCCGAACGGCAATTGCTTGAAATTGCCCGCGCAATGCTGGGTAATCCAAAGCTTGTCATTCTCGATGAGCCGACCAGTTCCCTTGCCGCTGCCGAGGCGGAAAAGGTGATGGCGGCCGTGACCCGTGTGGCAAGTCAGGGCATTGCCGTCATCTATGTCAGCCACCGGATGAACGAAATCCGCCAGATCGCCCATTCGGCAACCATCATGCGTGATGGCCGCATCATCGACACGGTCGATGTCAAAGGTGCTGATACACGCGAGATCGTGCGGCTGATGCTCGGTTCGGAAGCCTCGCAGGCTGCCGTGCTGGAAGATCGCAGCCAGGCGGAGACGGTGCTGGAGGTCAGGGACCTCGCACTTGCGCCAAAACTGTCCTCGATCTCCTTTTCCCTGCGCAAGGGAGAGGTACTGGGCATTGCCGGCCTACTCGGCGCGGGGCGCACCGAGCTTTTGCAGGCGATCATGGGTGTTCGTCGTTTCGACGCAGGCGATGTTCTAGCCGACGGAACCTCGGTCAAGTCGGCAGGCTATCGCGAGATGGTGCGTCGTGGTTTCGGTTACACGCCCGAAAGCCGCAAGGAGGAGGGCATCGTCCCGCTGCTCGGGGTCGACGAAAATACACTGGCCACCAATTTTTCAGGCGTCACCAGCAATGGTGTCCTGTCCTCTCGGCGAATGGCGGAGGCAACACGAAAGATCATCGAACGCCTGCATGTGAAGACGGCGCGCACGGATACGCCGATCGGCACGCTGTCCGGCGGCAATCAGCAGAAGGTCGTGATCGGCCGCTGGGTCTATGCCGGCAGCCGCGTGCTTCTACTCGACGAACCGACCCGTGGCGTCGATATCGAAGCGAAGGCGCAGATTTACGCGATTATCCGCCAGCTTGCCGCAGAAGGGCGCAGCGTCATCTTCGTGTCCAGCGAGATCGAGGAACTGCCGCTGGTCTGCGATCGCGTTCTCGTCATGAGGGACGGCAGGCTGCAGGAAGAATTCAAATCACCCAACATCGATCAGGACAGCTTGATGGCGGCCTGCATTACCGGACATTAAGGGAGACGAACGATGTCAACCGAACACGCCGCCACGTCGGCACCCGTGGACAAATCCAGAAAGCCTGCATTCGCGTTTTCGCAGCACATGAACGAGCTTAGCCTGTTCTTCGCGATCGTCGTGCTCTACGTGATTTTCGCCTCGACGGCACCGGGTTTCATTTCATTCAACAATCAGGTCAATATCCTGCGGGATGCGGCAACCATCGGTATCGCGGCATGGGCCGTGACGCTGATCATCATCGCCGGGGAAATCGACGTCAGCGTCGGGCCAATGGTGGCCTTCATCTCCGTCGAACTGGCGTTTCTGCTTCAGATGGGGGTTCCGACACCTGCCGCCTTCGTGCTTGCTGTTGCCCTTGGCGCAGCGCTTGGTGCTGTATCCGGTGTGCTGCGCGCCTATTTCGACGTGCCGTCGTTTGTGGCGACGCTCGGCATGTGGAGCGCCCTGCGCGGTACCGCACTGTTCGTGACGGACGCATTGCCGGTTTCGATCGGCCGCAACGACATGCTGGATGCCCTGGATCGCTCGGTTCTCGGCATTCCACCAGCTGCGATCATCATGCTGATCCTGTTTGCGGTTTTCGCCTTCGTCAGCCGCAAGACCGCGTTTGGACGTTCTGTCTTCGCCGTGGGCGGAAACGCGCACGCGGCCTATTTGAGCGGGATCAATGTGGCGCGCATCCGCGTCGCTCTATTTGCGATCGGCGGCGCCATGGCGGCGATCTCCGGCATCCTTCTGGTGTCGCGTCTGGGCTCGGGCAATGCGACGGCGGCCAGCGGACTGGAGTTCGACGTGATCGCGGCTGTCGTGGTCGGCGGAACGGCTCTGTCGGGCGGGCGTGGCTCCATGCTCGGAACCCTGCTCGGCGTTCTGGTGATCACGTTGATCGGCAATGGCCTCATTCTGCTCGGGATCAATCCGTTCTTCCAGCAGGTGGTGCGTGGTCTGATCATCGTCGTCGCTGTTCTCGCCAATATCCAGGCCATCAAGCGCAGCCTTTCGCGCAACAAGGGATAATCGTGATGTCGATCGTGGATCTGAAATCCGGTGCGCTTTCGCTGCGGGTTTCGACGGCAGGCGGTCTCGTCCTCGGTTTCTGGCAAGAGGCCGGAGGGGTCCGCGTGCCGCTGCTGCGGGAAGCGCCGGACGATGCGGACGCGCTGTCATCCTCCTGCTATCCGCTGGTTCCGTTCGGCAACCGCGTGAAAGACAACCGCTTCACGTTCGACGGGCAGGACTATCACTTCACTCCGAACACGGAATGGGATGCGCATTATCTGCATGGGGAGGGTTGGCAGTCGTCTTGGGCGATCGATGAGCAGGCGGCCGATCGCCTGACCATGAGCTTTTCCCATCGTGGGGGGAAGACGCCTTATGTTTACGAGGCCAGCCAGAGTTTTGTGCTGACGCAGGACGGGCTGGAGATGAGCCTGTCAGTGACAAATCAGGACGATAGGGCTTTGCCGTTCGGGCTTGGCTGGCATCCGTATTTCCCGATGACGCCGAAAACGACGCTTTTTGCGCCCGCCAAGAAATTCTGGACGGAAGTGGAGGGGTGGCTGCCCGGCGAGGCGACGGACATTCCGGAAGACCTTGATTTCAGCAAGCCTGCAGCCTTGCCGCATCGCTGGGTCAATAATGGTTTTGAAGACTGGTCAGGCGAAGCGATCATGGCTTGGCCGGAGCGCGGAACGCAGCTTCATCTGACCGCCGATCCGCTGTTCGGGCATGCCTTCGTTTTTGTCTCCGACACGGTGTTCGATCCAAAATTCGAGCGCGATTATTTCTGCTTCGAACCGATGTCGCATCTGGCAAACGGCCACAACCTGCCGGACCTCGGCGGGCTTGAAATCCTGCAGCCCGGCCAATCATTGGCCGGCAGCATCCGGCTTCGGCCACAAACGCTTTAAGCCTGCATATATCGGTGGGGAGAATAGATGTCTGAGCACGGTCGTTTCGACTATATCATCGTCGGTGGCGGCAGTTCGGCCTGCGTGGTGGCGGCGCGTCTGATCCAGCAAGGGGGCGCACGCGTTCTGCTGCTGGAGCGCGGTCCGGCCAAGGCTAATCCGATCATGCATTTTCCCGCCGGTTACATGAAGTTCCTGGCGAAGGATACCTACCTCGCCATGCACCAGACGAAACCGCAGCCGCAGCTTGATGGACGAGGACCGATCGTGCCGCAAGGCAAGGTTCTGGGCGGCGGCAGCACCGTTAATGCCATGGTCTACATGCGCGGGCAGGCGGCCGATTTCGATCTCTGGAACGAACTGGTGACGGCACCCGGCGCCGAGAATGACGGTGCCTGGTCCTATCGGGATCTTCTGCCCCATTTCAAGGAACAGGAAGACAACGATCACTTGGCCGGCGAATACCACGGCGTCGGCGGTCCGCTCAAGATTTCGCATCTCGGCCATACCAGCCCGATGACCCGCACCTATGTCAAAACGCTGCAGGGCATGGGCATTCCCTACAATCCGGATTTCAACGGCGCCGAACAGTTCGGCGTCGGTTTCATGCAGCATACGATAGATTGGCGCACGCGCCGTCGTTCGAGCGCGGTCGATGCCTTTCTCGCGCCTGTCATGGATGATCCCAGATTGACGATCGAAACGGGTGCGACCGTCACTGGCATTCGCATGGATGGCGATCGCGCAGTCGGGGTCGATTATGTGGTCGGTGGCAAGGTCCGCTCGGCAACGGCTGGCACGGAAGTCATTCTTGCGGCCGGCGCCTATCAAACACCGAAACTGATGCTGCTGTCCGGCATCGGCCCAGAAGACGAATTGTCGCGTTTCGGCATCAAGACCAAGGTGGCGTTGCCCGGCGTCGGACGCAACTTGCAGGACCATTACGAATGTCCGGTCGTTGCCACGACAAAAGGCTCGTTCGGTTATTACAAGCAGGACCGCGGTTGGCCGATGATGAAGGCCGGGCTGCAATATCTGCTGTTCAGATCGGGGCCTGCATCGACCACCGGCGTCGAGACATGCGCATTCTATGATCCGAATGGCAACAATGACCGCCCGACCATCCAGATGTTCTGCGTTCCCACAGTCTATCTCGATCGTGACGTGATGGGCACCGATCCGGGTGACGGTGTGACCATCAATTCCCTGTTGTTGCGTCCGAAGGCGAGGGGAACGGTTACCCTCGCCTCCAGCGATCCGTTCGCCGATCCCATCGTCGATACGCAGATTTTCGGCCATCCGGATGACCTCAAGCTCACAATGGAAGGTTTCCGTTTCGCGCGCACCGTGCTGGCCGCCTCGCCGATGCGCGATCTCATTGATCGGGAAATTTTTCCGGGCGCAGATGTGGTCAGCGACGAGGCGATCGCGGCCCATTGCAAGCGAACGGTCAAGACCGGTTATCATCCGGTCGGCACCTGCAAAATGGGCCACGACCGCGATCCGGAGGCGGTTCTGGATACGCGCCTCAGGGTGCGCGGTATGCGTGGCCTGCGCGTCGTCGATGCATCGCTTATGCCCACCATCGTCAGTGGCAATACCAACGCCGCCGTTCTTGCCGCAGCCGACAAGGCTGCAGACCTCATTCTAGCCTGATCGGAATTTTCACATGAAGATCACCAAGCTTACCACCTACATCGTTCCGCCACGCTGGCTGTTCCTCAAAATCGAAACCGATGAGGGCATTGTTGGTTGGGGTGAGCCGGTTGTCGAAGGCCGCGCGCTCACGGTGCAGGCGGCGGTTCACGAGCTGGAAGATTACCTGATCGGCAAGAACCCGTTTCTGATCGAGGATCACTGGCAGGTCATGTATCGCGGCGGGTTTTATCGCGGCGGTGCCGTTCATATGTCGGCCATTGCCGGCATTGATCAGGCGCTATGGGATATCAAGGGCAAGGCGCTTGGCCAGCCGGTGCATTCGCTGCTCGGCGGTCAGGTGCGTGATCGCATCAAGGTGTATTCGTGGATCGGCGGTGACCGCCCTTCCGATGTGGCCAACAATGCCAAAGAGGTTGTTGCCCGAGGGTTCAAGGCGATCAAGCTCAACGGCTGCGAGGAAATGCAGATCGTCGATACCAATGAGAAGGTGGACAAGGCGGTCGAAACCATCGCCATCATCCGCGAGGCGGTCGGCCCGCATATCGGCATCGGCGTCGATTTCCATGGCCGTGTGCATAAACCGATGGCGAAGGTTCTGGCCAAGGAACTCGAACCCTACAAGCTGATGTTCATCGAGGAACCGGTGCTCTCGGAAAATCGCGAAACACTGAAGGAAATCGCCAACCATTGCTCGACACCGATCGCGCTTGGCGAACGACTTTATTCGCGCTGGGATTTCAAGCAGGTTCTATCGGATGGTTACGTCGACATCATTCAACCCGACCTTTCGCATGCCGGCGGCATTACCGAATGCCGCAAGATCGCGGCCATGGCGGAGGCTTATGACGTGGCGCTCGCTCCCCATTGCCCTCTCGGCCCGATTGCACTCGCTGCCTGCCTGCAGGTCGATGCCGTCAGCTACAATGCTTTCATTCAGGAACAGAGCCTCGGCATCCATTACAACAAGGGCAACGACATCCTCGACTACATCTCCAACAAGGATGTTTTCCAATACGCCGACGGTTTCGTTAGCATTCCGCAGGGACCGGGCCTTGGTGTCGAAGTGAACGAAGATTATGTGATCGAGCGAGCCAAGGAAGGCCATCGCTGGCGCAACCCGGTCTGGCGCCACGAAGATGGCAGCTTTGCCGAGTGGTAAGGAGAATAACATGACGGGACGGCTTGAGGGAAAACGGATCTTTTTGACCGGCGCGGCGCAGGGAATCGGTCTTGCCGTTGCGAAAGCCTGTCTGAAAGAGGGGGCAGCACTGTTTCTGGTGGATCGCGATGCCGCCCTTCTGGAACGTGAAGCGAAAACTCTACGAGATGCTGGAAACAGGATCGGTTGGCTCTCTGCCGATATCACAGATGCTGCGGCCATTGCGGACGCGGTATCTCAGGCTGCCGAAACAATCGGCTCAGTGAATGCGCTGATCAACAATGCCGGTGTCAACGTTTTTGCGGAGCCGCTTGCAACAAGCGATGAAGAATGGAACCGCTGTTTCGATATCAATCTCAAAGGTGCGTGGAATTGCTGCAAGGCGGCGTTGCCGGGCATGATCGACGCCGGTGGCGGTGTCATTCTCAACATTGCGTCGACACATGCCTTCACAATCATTGCGCACACTTTCCCTTATCCGCTGGCAAAACACGCTCTGCTTGGCATGACCAAGTCGCTGGGGCTGGAATATGCGGCGCAGAATGTAAGGGTGAATGCTCTGGCGCCAGGGTATGTTTCAACCCAGAAGGTAATCGACTACTGGAACAGTTTCCCTGATCCGGAAGCGGCAAAAGCCGAAACCATGAAATTGCATCCGGGCGGCAGGATTGCCTCACCAGAGGAAATTGCCATGGCCGCCGTGTTCATGATTTCCGACGAATGCCCGTTCATGAATGCCACTTGCTTGACCGTTGATGGCGGCCTCAGCGTTCAGCAACACCCGGTCTCAACATAATCAATAACTTAACTGTAAATCACGGCTCTAGCGGGCCGTGAGGCCATATCTCATCAAAAAACATCGCAACTAAGACGTCGCCCGGTGTGAACGTTCACACCAAGTCTTTGTGCGGACCTGTCACTTATGGATGGGGGAATTGCTCAGCGGTTGATCAGCCGTTCCGTGACGTCTCAAATACCATGCCTTCGGATCAAATATCCTGCGCAGCCAGAGCCTTCCTGCTCCGCGCCCGCAGCGCCCAGAACAAAAGCGCAGTAGTGGCGAAGATCAGGACGGCAGAAATCGGACTGAAGACGAACACCGAATAATCGCCCCGCGAGATCATGAGGGAGCGGCGCAGCATCGTCTCAAGCTGAGGCCCCAGGACATAGCCGAGCAGCAACGGAACCATCGAAATCCGGAGCTTGGCGAAAACATAACCGACAAGCCCGAGAACGCCGACGATCAGAATATCAAAGGCAGAGTTCTTTATCGTGTAAGCGCCCACGCAGCAAAAGACGATGATTGCCGGATAGAGCAGCCGGTAGGGGATTTTCAGTAAGGCCACCCAGATGCTGATCAACGGAAGGTTGAGAATAAGCAACATGATGTTGCCGATCCACATGGAAACGACAAGGCCCCAGAACAGCGCCGGCTGGCTTGAGATGACCTGCGGGCCTGGCTGGATGTCGTGGATCATCATCGCACCGATGAGGAGCGCCATCGTCGCACTGCCGGGAATGCCTAGTGTCAGAAGTGGAATGAAATTGCATTGGGCCGCCGCGTTGTTCGCTGATTCCGGAGCCGCGACACCTTCGATTGCACCGCTGCCAATCTCGCTGCGATGACTTGAAACACGCTTTTCCAGCGTGTAGGCGGCGAAGGAGGCGATGGTCGCACCGGCTCCAGGCAATACGCCAAGCAAAGCACCTATGCCGGTGCCACGCAGGATGGCCGGTAACATCCGGCGGCGATCGTCTTTGCTCGGCCACAGACGGCCGACGATAGGCATCGCCGCTACGCCCTTGCGTCTTTCCTCGAGATTGGTAACGATCTCTGTTATGCCAAACATTCCCATGGCGATGCAGGCAAACTCGATACCGTCCATCAGTTCCAGCGAGCCGAAAGTGAAGCGCTGCGCGCCGGAATTCACATCTGTGCCGACAAGGCCGAGCAGGATGCCGACAATGATCATCGCAAGTGAACGATCGAGTGGCTCCGACGTCAAGGCAACGGACGCAACGAGGCCGAAGAGCATAAGCGAAAAGTAATCCGCCGGGCCGAAAGCCAATGCGATATCCGTCAGCGGTGCGGCAAAAATCGCAAGAAGCAACACGCCGACGGTACCCGCAAAGAATGATCCAATTGCTGCCGCGGCAAGTGCAGGACCGGCACGACCCTTCTGAGCCATCGCATAACCATCCTGCAGTGTGACAACGGAAGAGGATTCCCCCGGCAGCTTCAGCAGGATAGCCGTCGTCGAGCCACCATATTGGGCGCCATAATAAATGCCTGCAAGCATGATCAACGCTGAGGTCGGTGACAGCGCATAGGTGATAGGGAGCAACATGGCGATCGTGGGGACGGGGCCAAGTCCCGGGAGGACGCCAATGATCGTGCCGAGCAGACAGCCGAGAAAGGCGTAACCCAGGTTCTCCAGGCTGATCGCGGTCAGAAGACCAAGTTCCAGATTGGACAGAAACTCCATCAGCCGAACCATCCGGCAGGCGTATGCGGCAACAAGGGCACCCTCACGCCGAGACCTGCAACGAAGATCAGCGTCACAATGCCCGCGAGAACCACCGCCAAGGCGAGCGTCTCGACGGGTCTGATGGTGCGATCAGCCATTCTGGTTAAGAAGACAAGGCCAAAGATCGAAATCAGAAGCCCTAAGGTCGACAAGGCGGCGGCAAAAAGGATGATTGGGCAGATGACCGGGAAAACGGCATTCAATTCGACCGTGGGCAGTGCCGTATGGTTGGCCGCCAGATGGGCGCGAGCAGCAATGACGATGCCGAGAACAACAAGGATGCTGCCGAGGATCATCGGAAAGTAACCTGGCCCCATCTGAGCCGCCGTGCCGACCCGCCAGCCGGACGAGAGGGCCACGCTGAGCATTCCTGTTAAAACGAAAAGCGCTCCCGCGAGAACGCCTGCGGGATCGCCCGGTTTGCGGAAGCGCTCTCTCATGGTTCAGCGCAGCTCGATCTTCGATGTCCTGATGACATCCGCATAGGTGGCGTGAGATTTCTTGATGACCTCGGCAAGTTCGTCGGCCGTCCCGCCACCGATGCCAAAGCCCATGGCCTCGATTGCAGTTTTCGCAGCGGGATCGGAAAGAACGCCATTCACGTCCGCATTGATCTTGGCGATAACGTCGGCTGGCGTGCCGGCAGGTGCGAGTATCCCTTGCCAGCTTTCGACATCAAAGCCCTCAAAGCCTGATTCGGCGAGCGTCGGTACCTCCGGAACTGCCGGCGCGCGATACGATGTGGTGACCGCGATCGGAGTCAGCTTGCCGGCCTTGATGAATTCTGTGACAGCAGCGAGCGTGATCATCGTCGCATCGATGTGCCCGCCCATCACGTCCGTGGCGGCCGGTGCGCCGCCCGCGTAAGGAATGTAGTTCACGGAAATTCCAGCCCGTTGGGCGAATATCTCATGGGCGATATGGCCAATGCCGCCGCTCGTCGGAAGGCCGACGGTGAGGCCGCCTTCACGTTGTTTTGCAAGCGCAACATAATCCTCGACAGAGGAGATCTTCAGGTTGGGATTGACGACGAGAATCTGCGCATTGCGGGCAATTCTCACCACAGGCACGAGATCCCTCAATGCATAAGGCGTGTCTTTCTGCAGAATGGTGTTGAGGACGATCGCTTCACCATGGACGAGCAGCGTCTGACCATCCTTGTTGGCCTTGGCCACGCGCCCGGCACCGATTGCACCGCCCGCTCCGGTGACGTTTTCGACGACGACCGAGCGACCCCAGATCGGGCCTAGACGTTCGCCGAGCGTTCTGGAGACCTTGTCGGTGCTACCGCCGGGAGACACGGGCACAATGAACGAGACGTCGCCTGCCGGCCATTTTTGCTGGGCATGGGAAATACGTGGCAAAAGCGTCGCGCCGCCGGCGGACAGAAGGAGGCCCAGCGCGCTTCGGCGCGAGATGTCGAAACCGTGTCTCATTCGTACGTCCTTTTTCAATTATGCGCTGGAAGGCGGAAGATTGCGCGCTCATCTGCATCGAGCTGAGCAACGAGACCAGTCTCCCACTTGAGATATTCGCGGGCGGCGGCCTTGTTGCCATCGTGCCGGTCATGCACGAAAAAGAGGAAGTCAATCCGCTGATCGTCCGGAGGGTCTTGCAAGGTCGATACGATCGCCAGGCCGGCCGTCTGCCAATCGGCAATCCTGCCTGACAACCGGCGGGAGTTTCCGGTCAGATTGCGGGCTGCCAGCGCTGCAATGTACGGTTCATCAGAAATCAGGACGACATTCTTGCCTGCCTGCTGCGAGAGCCGTGGACGGATTGACCAACGGGCCCCTTGTATATGGCCCTTCCGATATTCGCCGCTCGGCCTGAGGTCGATCAGCTCGACATTGCCATCGGAGAGCGCGGACGACAGCTCTTGAGGTGAAACCTCTGCAAGTTCTTCCAGATGTTCCGGAAGAGCTAGCTTAGGCAACTCCTCAGGCCGCACGAGTGCGACATCCCAGCCGAGGCGGTGAAGCCAGTAACCAACGACCGGCGCTCTGACCCGGTCCGTGTCGATCAGCACGATGCGGGCACCGCGTACGCCGACATACTGGTCCGTGCTCTGCAGCAGTTGTCCGCCCGGCGCATGGATAGCGCCCTCGAAGCCGTTCTGCGTGACTTCTTCTGCTGTCCGCACATCAATCACGAATGTCGAACTGTCGTCAGCCGCAAGCCATGCCTCAAGTTCAGTGCGGGTCGCGGAAAAAAGTCCGACCTCATCCGCAAGCACCGAGGCGCGCTCGATGGATTGAGAGGAGACCTCTATATTGACAGGATACTGTTCGCTTCTGCCATGCTCAAGCCCGAGATCCTGCAGGTGCCAGCCCTGCGTTCCATTTTCCAAGGCGAGCACCGGGTTAGTAATGCCAAGGCTGAGGAGAATCTGGGCTCCGATAATACTGCGTGTTCTGCCTGCACAGTTGATGACGATCGTTGTCTTCGGGTCCGGTGCCAACGCACCGATCCGCAGGGCAAGTTCGCCGTTTGGACAGCAGACGGCCCCAGGAATGCTCATCTTTCTGAATTCAGAAAGCGGCCGTCCGTCGATCACCACGATATCCTCGCCGGCTTCGCGGCGCTGCTTCAAGGCGACAGCAGCAATATGGGGCGTGGCAAATGCCTCTTCCGCCAGCTCTCCGAATGTCTTGGAGGGAAGATTGACGCCCTTAAAGAGTGTGTATCCGGCTTTTCTCCACCCTTCAGCGCCGCCTTCCAGAACAGACAGGTCGCTATAGCCGGCTTGCAAAAGCGATGTCGCCGCCCGCTCAGCAACACCGTCGTTATTGTCGAGCACCACGATGCGCGTGGTCTTTCTGGGGACAAGCCGCGCCACATCATGTTCCAGGCGACTGAATGGAGTGGACACCACCAGGAAGGGATGTCCTTCACCATATTGGCCGTGCTCACGAACATCAAGAAACGCGATCTCGATCCCGTCAGAAAGCCATGACTTTACCGCCTGTGGAGATAAGAATTGCACTGACAAATCAAAAAACCTCTACCTTAATGGGAGCTTAGCCTATCCTCGCTTCCGATGATCGCACCGGGGTTGCCGAGGCTCGAGTTGAGGAGAACAATTTTTCTTTTGTGCCGCTAATAAGTGCAATGCTCTTCCAGCTTGCAAGAAGAGCCGGCAACCAAGTCGGCGGCAGCGCCTCTGTCTCGACGCGTCAATGCGGCGCATGTTTCCGACAGTGGCGGTCCAGTGTTCATCACCGCGTCTTTACGCCGACCGGCATGGCACGTGACGTCCCAGCAGCAAGATCAAACGTCAATCGCGCGGTCAGAGTTTCCAGCGGCCGGCCGTAGAGATGCAAATGACGGATCGGTCTATCGCCTTTGATTTCGACATGGTGGATATCGTCAGGCAGCATAGCGATGCCAGTCCCGGGCGAAACAGATATGGTACGGTCAATTTCGAGCTTCGCTTTACCCGCTTCGGACCCATCGTCGAGACGTCGATAAAGAGTATTCTCTTCTTCGCCTTCGACAGCGGCAATACATGCCCAGGTCGTATGATTATGTGGCGGGATCTTTTTGCCTGGCAGCATGACATTCAGATAGAGCGTCAATCCTTCCGCATCATCCTGGGCAATGAGATAACGGGCTTGACGTTCATCCTCGCCGGGGGCGGGAAACTGCGCGTCAGTCCAAAATTCTCTATTCGCCGCAAGCGCGACCAGAGCCTCCTTGGCTGCCTCCAGAGTTTCGCGGTCGACACCTCCCGCAAGAGCGGTGCGGACTCTCGCCAAAGCTTCTTCTATAGACTTTTCACGGTTCATGTGTGTCTCCCTTTGATGATTGGCTGGCAACGGCCGCCAGTCAGGCGGCCGGCAGCCCGAGATGATCGCGCAGGGTCTTGCCTTCATAGCTCCTGCGATACAGGCCACGTCGTTGCAGTTCAGGCACGACGAGATCGACGAAATCGTCGAGACCGTCCGGCATGGAGGCAGGAATGATATTGAAGCCGTCTGCCGCTCCCGCCTCGAACCAGGCCTGCAACTCGTCTGCGATATCTTCCGGGGAGCCGACGAGGATACGATGCCCATGTGAGGCCACGGCCAATGCCGCGAGATCACGTAGCGTATAGTTTTCCTCACGCGCCTTCTGCAGAAGCATCGTGACTCTACTCTGGCCATGCACGCGCTCCGACGGTTCGGGAACAGGTCCGTCCAGGTCATGAGTGGACAGGTCGTATCCCCAGCGTCCCGAAAGCTGGCTGATGCCGGCTGCGATATTCGTATTGGCCTGAAGCAAAGCAAATTTCTCGCGCGCCTCGGCGGCGGTGCGGCCGGTGATCGGCATGACACCCGGCATGACGAGTGGCAGGTGTCCGTCATGACGACTGGCCGCGGCGGCATGGAGCGCTCGCTTGTATTCAAGCGCTTCCGACAGTGTATCCTGAGCGGTGAAAGCGACGTCGGCGCGACTTCCGGCAAGCGCCAGGCCGTCGCCCGATGAGCCTGCCTGGAAAACGACCGGATGTCCCTGCGGCGGTCGCGAGACGTTCAACGGGCCTCGTACGGAATAGAATTTACCGCGGTGGTCGAGCGGGCGGATCTTGTCGTGATCAACCATGACGCCCGTCGCCCGGTCGAAAACCAGCGCTCCCGAATCCCAGGTATCCCAAAGCCCCCTGACCACATCCAGATACTCGGTCGCACGGGCATAGCGTTCCGCATGTGCTGCAAGATCGTCCTGTCCGAAATTCTGCGCAGCTCTATCCGATTGGGATGTGACAACATTCCAGCCTGCGCGTCCGCTGCTCATATGATCGAGCGAAGCGAACATGCGTGCAACGTTGAACGGTTCGGAGAAGGAGGTAGAAACGGTCGCGACCAAGCCGATGCGGCTCGTGGTGGCCGCAATTGCGCCGAGCAAAGTGAGAGGCTCCAGTCCGCCGGGTCGTCCATGCTCGCCCGGCGAGGGTCCGACAAGGCTGTCAGCCAGGAAGAATGCATCGAACAGACCCTCTTCCGCCTTGCGTGCGGTACGGATTGCCCAGGCCAGGTCTTCGGGATGCCCTTCTGCCGTCGGCAGCCGCCAGCCATAGGGGTGTCGCCCGATGGGCAGGTGAAACAGGCCGAAATGGAGCTGTCGTTGTGTCATGCTGTCTTCTCTGTGATGAGGCGGTGGGAACGGAAGCGGCTGCGTTCGGGATCGGAGTCCAGAACCGCGTCGAGCAGCTTGCGTGTGTAAGGGTCTCGGGGCGATCCGAAGACCGCGTCGCGGGGGCCTTCTTCGACAAGGCGCCCATTTTTGAGAACCGCGATGCGGTCGGAGACGGCGTAGACGCTGTCCAGGCCATGCGCGATGAAGATCGTCGTGAGGCTGTAGGTAAGGCGCAGGCGTTGCAGAAGAGCAAGAATCTCCGCCTGCACCGACACGTCCAAAGCCGATACAGGTTCGTCGCAGATCAGGAGTTTGGGGCGAACACTGAGGGCGCGTGCAATACCGACGCGCTGACGCTGGCCGCCGGACAACTCATGCGGCAGGCGATGCGTCATCGAGGGAGGAAGGCCAACGGCGTCCAAAAGACGCTCGGCCTCTGCATGGCGAGCGTCGCGGTTCAGTCCGCCCCTGGCACGCAATGGCTCAACGATGATCTCGCCGACACGCATGCGCGGGTTGAGCGAGGAGAATGGATCCTGAAATACCATCTGAATATCGGAGGACCGCGACTGCTCGGAACCGAAAAGATCTTTCCCCTGAAATTGGGCTGTTCCTTGGTCAGGCCGGGTTAGCCCTGTGATGATCCGCGCGAGTGTCGACTTCCCCGAACCGGACTCCCCGACCAGACCGAGCGTTTCTCCCGCGTGCACCGTCAGCGATATGTCATCCAGTGCCCTGTGGCTTTCGCCCCTGGTCCAGAAATGGTCACGTCGCTCATAGCTCTTTCCGATGCCGGAAAGCTCCAGAATGGGAGAGGAGCTTTCCCTAAGCTCGGGATCATGGCTTTTAGCCAGGGTGGGATTGCGAACCACGGCGGGCAGGCGAGGGGCAAGGGAGATCAGGCGGCGTGTGTAGTCGTCTTTCGGTGCACTAAAGAGATCGCGGACGCCTGCTGTTTCGACGATCGATCCGTCACGCATCACTGCGACCCTGTCCGCCAGCTGAGCAACCACGGACAGGTCATGGGTGATGAACAGGACGCCGATGCCGCTCTGTTCGGCGGTGCTGACGATCAGTTCCAGCACTTGTGCCTGGACGGAATTGTCCAGTGCTGTGGTCGGTTCGTCGGCGATGAGAAGCGACGGCTCTCCGGCCATCGCGATTGCAAGCATGACCCGCTGGCGCATGCCGCCCGATAGCTGGTGGGGGTAAGCACTCAGAAGCTGTTCAGGGCGGGCAAGCCCCATCCGGGCGAGAAGGTCTATGGCCGTTGCACGGCGTGTCCGTCGGGACAGGCGCTTCTTGTACCATAGGACCTCGCCGATCTGATCGCCAATGGTCAGCACCGGATTGAGCGACGATAGCGGCTCCTGAAACACGATACCAACATCGGAGCCGCGAATATTTCTCCAGCCATCGGCGCTTCGATCAACGAGGTCGTGGCCGTTGAGCACTGCACGGTCGGCCGATAAAGTCGCCCCCGCGGGGAGAAGGCCGACGGCACTCAGTGCTGTAAGCGTCTTGCCGGATCCGCTTTCGCCGACCAGTGCCATGATCTCCTTGCGATTGACATCAAGGTCGAGGCCTTTGACCAGCACACGGCCGTTAAGTGTAATGGTCAGGTTGCGGTATTGTAGGATGGGTTTGGCAGTTGATGCGCTCATGGCAACCTCGGATCAAGGTAGTCGCGAAGCCAGTCACCCAGCAGGATGATGCTGAAAACGGTAACGGTGAGAGCGATGCCGGGAAAGGTACTGATCCACCAGCTCGTCGCCAGGGTTTCGCGCCCTTCGGACAACATTTGCCCCCACGAAATCTGTGGTGCCTGTATGCCGAAGCCCAGAAAGCTCAATGCGCTCTCGGTCAAAATGACGGTGCCGACATTGAGCGTGGCAACGACGACGAAAGCCGGCAGGATGTTCGGGATGATATGTCTAGCCAGAAGGGATGGAAGTCCGACCCGGCTTATCCGCGCCGCCGCGACAAAATCCAGTTCCTTTACCCGCATGACCTCGGCCCGGACTATACGTGTATAGGTCACCCAGTTGGTCGCGGCGATGACGAGCACCAGCGGCAGGATACCAGTACCGGCGACCATGGCCACAACCAGCATGAACAGCATGGTCGGAATAGCCAGCACGGCATCCACGACCCGCATGATCACAGTGTCGATCATCCCGCCGCGAAGCCCGGCCAGTACGCCGAGGATCAGACCGAACAAACCGGAGAGCGCGACTGCCGTGAGCCCTACGATCAGAGAACTGCGGCCACCATGAACGATCCTAGCCAGGATATCGCGGCCCTGTCCGTCCGTGCCAAGAAGGAAGCTTGCTGTGCCGCCTTCAATCCATACCGGTGGGAGGAGCCGCGACGAAAGGCTTCGCCGCATAGGATCGGCCAGCGGCAGGATGTCCGCCAAGAGCGTGGCCAGAATGACGATGGTGAGCAATGCCGCGCCCGCAAGCCCTGATGGGCTGCGCGATATCGCGGAAACAATGCCGCGTGGACGCGGGGTGGAGCTATGATCGAGCACACTCATCCTATCTGTATCCGCGGATCGACCAGCCGATACAAAAGGTCGGTGCCGAAATTGATCAGCAGGGTCATGATTGTGATGACAAAGACGGAAATCTGAATGACGGCCATGTCCTTGGTATTCACTGCCTGCACGATCAGGGAGCCCAGCCCCGGCCATGCAAAGACGGTTTCCGTCACCAATGCGCCGCCCAACAGCGCGATCAGATGGAGTGACGTCATGGTCAGTGTTGGAAGGGTCGCATTGCGAAGAGCATGTTTCAGGATCACGACCCTGTCCGGTATACCTTTCGAATATGCTGTGCGGATGTAATCCTGCTGCAGAACCTCCAGCAGGCTTGCGCGG
Organism: Endobacterium panacihumi; assembly: GCF_050847465.1. NCBI lineage: Bacteria > Pseudomonadati > Pseudomonadota > Alphaproteobacteria > Hyphomicrobiales > Rhizobiaceae > Endobacterium > Endobacterium panacihumi. The sequence continues at coordinate 78,857 of NZ_JBOZRA010000004.1, forward strand.
ATAAGTTTCGCCAGATCACCTGCGAATGAAATGCCGAGTGTGACTGCCGGCAGAACGAGATGTGCAAGACTACCCCCGCCGGAGACCGGGAACATCCTGAAATACACGCCAAATACCAGGATCAGCATGATGCCAACCCAGAAGTTCGGCATGGCCTTTCCCAGTACCGCAAGGCCGGAAACGGCAAAATCTACGGAAGTATTTCGGCGCAGAGCGGCGATGATGCCGGCCGGGATGGCCACTGCCAAAGCGATGACCATGGCGGCGCCGGTCAGAAGCAAGGTCGCGGGCAACCGTTCCAGCACGATCGGCATGGCCGATGTTCCGTAGCGATAGGACAGACCGAAGTCACCCTGCAGGATATTGCCCATATAGCGGAAGTACTGGACGTATAAGGGTTGATCCAGGCCCCAGGCGGCCACCAGCATCAGCCTGTCGGCCTCCGTGGCGTCCTCCGGTATCAGCATTACCGTTGGGTCTCCCGCCATGTGGACAAGGAAGAAGACTATCAACGAGACGATGTAGAGGACCGGTATGGCTTGAAACAAAAACCGCCTGAGTGCCGCAATGATCATGCCCGGCGAACCTTTTCGGCGGGGATCATCTCATCGAACCGGCCGGGGAAGGTGACGCGCTTGCTCGTCGCGTAGATAGCCTTGGGATAGAGGATGCCGATGCGGACACGAGCATCCGTCATGACGCGCTGCGCCTCACGCAGCATGGCCTGCCTCTCATCCTCGGTCGGAGCATCGTTCAGCGTGCGCGAAAGGGCGATGAACTTCTCGTCCTGCCAATGCGGGTTGAAGCGCTTCAGGCGGTTCATGTCGGTGAGGTGTGAGGCATCGGTATAGGAACCCATGGCCCAGAGGTAGATATCGCCCAGTTGGTCGGCCTGGAGGCGCGAGTTGAAGACGCTCCATTCGAGGACTTCAAGCTTCGCCTTCAGGCCGATATCCTGCAGATAGCCGACGATCGTCTCCGCGGTTTCATGATCCTTGGCCCAACGTCCACTTGGGCTATGAAGGGTAATCTCCGTCCCCTCGGCTCCGGCTTCTTCGATCAAGGCGCGTGCACGATCCGGATCGAAAGCGTTCTTGCTGTTGAGTTCCGGGTTGTGGCCTGGGATTTCCGGCGGGAAAAGGCCACGTGTCGGCGTCGCGTAACCATCGAGAATAAATTGCACGATCTCTTCGCGGTTGATCGCAAGATCGATTGCCTCGCGCACCCGGAGATCACGCGTGCCGGCACCTTCTTCATTGCGAACGTGCAGGGCGAAATTGCGCGCAATGTCGAACGACGCCACATTGGTATCAGAACCGTTTTTGATGCGCTCGATGTCGTCCGGCGGAATGTTCACGGCGACGGCGGCACCACCGGTCAAGGCTTCCGCGACGCGTGTAGACGTTTCCGGAATGCCACGCACGATCACCTGAGACCAATGCGGTTTGCCACCCCGCCAATTGCCACTTGCCTTGAGGGTCAGCCTGTCGCCACGCTGCCATTGGACAAAGCTGTAGGGGCCGGTGCCGATCGGTTTGGCGAAAAATGCTTCCGCATTTCCAGCAGCCTCGAACGCAGCCTTGGGCAGGATCATTGCGCCATTGCCGACAAAGCTGTGCAGCAGCAGGGGATCACGTCCTTTGGTCAAGATCTCGAGGCGGTGCGGCCCCAACACATTGACTGTTTCGATCGCGTTGAATTTCGATGCACTGTTCAGTCCGGTCTCTTTTCTTCCCCGTTCGATCGTGAATTTGACATCCTCAGCCGTGAATGCGCTGCCGTCGTGCCAGACAATACCTTCGTGCAGTTCGAACACCCAGCGGATCAGATCGTCGCTGTGCCACGATTTTGCGAGGTTCGGCTGGAAGGTCATGGCGCCATCCACGAATTCCTTGTTCACCAGATAATCGTAGATGTTGATGAGCGCCGACTCTGTCGAGTTGTTACCGTGATTGGCCGGATCCAGCGTCAGGATGTCGTTGGTCTGCGCGAGAATTAATGTGTCGTTGTCTTGCGCATATGCCGCCGGCACACCGCCGGTCGTGGAGAAAATGGCAGGACTGAGCGCAGTGGCGCCGAGAAATCCAAGAAGTGAGCGGCGGGTCGTTTTCATTCAAAGTCTCCGAAGACTGGAAAAAAGATGAGATCGGCGGTTCAGGGATGGTGGCTCAGTCGGTCATCCCTTTGCTTCAATGGATGCCTCTGGCCGGTTTTTTTGCGCTTGAGGCACTTTCGGAAGAATTTTTATGTCGTGGGCTTGCCATACGGGAGAATTTCGTTTTATATGATGAAACGCGTTTCATTTAATAAAATGGATCAATTGCGTTATGTCAACTGACGACCGTTCCAGGACGGGTGGCACTCTTGTGTCAGCGCCTCAGCAGGAAGCTCCGCCGGCCGGAGTGCTAGATCGTGGATTATTTCTCCTGCACCTCTTCACAGCGGAACGTAACCGCATGCAATTGCGAGAACTTTCCGATCTTTCGGGGCTCGACAAATCCACAACTCTGCGCGCCTTGAGGTCTCTGGCGCATTGGGGATTTCTGGAGCGGCATTCCGATGGTAGTTATTCGCCCGGCCCAATGAACCTGCGTCTTGCCGCCATATTCAAGGAAACCTCGACACTCATTTCACGCGTTGAGCGGCCCCTGAATGCTGTTGCCGAGCAGGTCAACCAGTCGGCTTCGTTTTTCATCAGGGCGGGTGACCAGCGCGTCTGTATGAGCCGCTGCCGGAAGAGGGCCAGCCATACCAATTATGTTGAACTGGGAACCTCGGTGCCGTTAGACCATGGTGGATCGGCAGCGAAGATACTGCTAGCCTTTACCGGCGGCGAGGCATTAGGCGACGTCGCTGTTCGGGAGAACGGCTATGCCGCGTCACGCGGCGAGAGGCTGCGTCACTTCACGTCCATTTCGATACCATTGTTCGACAGCGATCAGAGCTTTCTCGGGGCGATCACCATTTCCGGATTGAGCACGGAGATTTCCGATGAGGATCTTCACTCGTTCGCGGCAATCGCAAAAAAAGAGTTTGCGCAGGGCGGATTTGATACGGGTATCAACAAGTGAGGCCACCAATAAAGCGGTTTACCGAAGCATTCGCAGCTCAGGGAATCGGCTGCCATAGCGTTTCACTTGTCGAACGGAAGCGTGCATGCGTTTGCCAACATACGCTTTTGCCCTTTGTTGAAGCAGCGAACACAAGCCGCGGCTAAAGACGATGAAGACCATGACGTCTTCACGCTATCCTGGGTTCAGTGCTTTAGATCTCCGTCTTTTGAAACAGACTCTTAGTTCCATAATCTGTATTATCGAATGCACCTGGGTAACCGGGTACATTCGATTTCCAAGTGCGACATGCCAATAATTTCAATGGCTTCGTTTTTGGAGGAACCGGCATGTCGCAAAGGTGCGGCGCCTCCCGGATTACGGACATTCCACCTCGTCCTCCACATTTTGTGTGGAGGCGCAGTTACGATTTTCACCGGATGCCGGCCTTTGACGGGTCGGGCAAGCAATGCATCGGGCCGCATCATGCGGCCCGATCTTCGACTTCAGTAAAGACTTTTCGCCTGTCAGACCACGCCACCATTGGAATACAGCGTCTGCCCATTGATCCACCAGCCGTCCTGGCTGCACAGGAACGCAATTGTGGCGGCAATATCGCTCGGTTCGCCAATGCGGCCATGAGGCGTTCGTTGGGCGAAACCGGCAACCTGTTCCTCGGATTTGCCATCCAGGAAAAGCGACGTTGCAACAAGGCCGGGCGCCACCGCGTTAACGGAGATTTTTCGGCCAGCCAGCTCCTTGGCGAGAATGTTCGTAAAAATTTCCATCGATGCTTTCGACGCCGCATAAGGTCCATAGGTCGGTGAGCGCAACGCGACAATGCTGGAGGACATGGCGACGATCCTGCCGCCATCACGCACCCGGTTTGCCGCCTCGCGCAACGTGTTGAAACTGCCCTTTGTGTTGGTGTCCATCATGGTGTCAAAATCGTCGTCGGACATCTTGCTGAAGGGTGCCAGATGCATAACGCCAGCATTGGCAACGGCGACATCGATGCCGCCGAAAGCACGCTCTGCGGCATCGAAAAGACGTCTTACGGCTGCGGGATCACGTATGTCCGCCTGTTCCCAAACCGCCTGCCCGCCTTCTGCCTCGATATCCTTGACTACCGCGGCCGCAAGATCTCGATTGACCCTGCAGTTGACGACAAGCTTGAAACCATCCTGCGCCAGTCGTTTGGCGGTCGCGGCGCCGATCCCTCGGGACGATCCGGTGACGACAGCCACGCGCCCTGCCCCTGCCGCGGACGCCGCGTTGGAGGCGGTCTGCGCGCGGGCTTGAGTGCCAAAAGCCGCGATGGCGGTTGCCGCCGATCCTGCTGCCGTGGCAGCGAGGATGTGCCGGCGTGAAATACCCTTGGTGTCTGATGCGTCAGTCATCTTGATCCCTTTCTGGTCAACAGTCACCCGGATGCAAAATGCGTGCAGGCGCTGCGTCTGCATGAATATTCGGAGTGGAAAAGTGATGGAAAGAACGCACCAGGCGGAGCGATAATTACCGACAGGAGAGAAATGGAAAAATAGGGAGGTCTGGCCGGTAACATGCTTGTAAACATTATGAGATTTTTGCGTGATGTTGGGTCATCACCTGATCGGGGCTTCGTTGCCGCACGTTCGGACCATGCTATAGCCCGACTGTGGAGCCGGATATCGATCGCAAATATTGCTTCAAAACTCTCTTTTATATAGAAACGAACCAGATCATCCATGAGGAAGACCCAATCATGCGCGAGCAGCACCGCCCGTCCTTCACCACGGATCAGATGGCCCGCGCGGATTCTTACAAGGCACGCGATTATCCGGCGGACGTAGACCCGAGGGTGGAAACGCTGGTAAGGGAGATGATCTCAGGGTTCGCCGACAAATGGACCGTGGTCATTCTCGACACGCTTTGGGAAGAAGGCACGCTGCGATTTTCAGACATCGCCAGGCAAGTGACCGGCATAAGCCAGAAGATGTTGACCCAGACGCTGCGCCGCATGGAGCGCGACGGACTGGTGGTGCGCAAGACATATGCGTGTGTGCCGCCAAAGGTGGAATACAGCCTTTCGCCACTCGGGCTGACGCTCGGTGCAGCGTTCTGCAATGTCTGGGTCTGGGCTTTGGAAAATCACGATGCCGTGGCATCGGCACGCTCAATCTACGACAAAAAAGATTGAGCAGGCCGACACTGGCCTGCTCCATGGTGGTGAAAATGCTGATCTTCGAGATCAGGCGGGGTTGATCAGGCCGAACACTTTGTCGAAATTGCCGGTGGCTTCGGCTGTACGCTGCGGCATGACGCGGCCCACCAGCACCTCAGAGGGCGTCGGCTGGGCGCAAAGCAGGTCGACGGATTCCGATATAAATTCGCCCAACGGCATTGCGCGCGGATTTTGGGATTGGCCGGGCGTCAGGTCGGTCGCCACTAGCGGCGGTGCCAGTTCCACGACAGACACACTTGTATTGCGCAATTCATGCCGCAGACTGGTGGTCCAGGAATGGATGGCGGCTTTGGTGGCGCTATAGGTCAGCGTGTCGGCGCGCGGAACAAAGGCAAGGCCGGACGAGACTGTCACCACTGCGGCTTCCGATTGCCTGCGCAGATGCGGCAGCAACGCCGCGGTCAGCCGAATGGGGGCCAGCAGGTTGGTCGAGATCGTCTGCTCCACGATGTCGAGATCATAGGCGTCTGCCAACACATTCTCGCTGATCATGATGCCGGCATTATGGATCACGGCATTGAGATCAGGGTGATGCTCTGTGACGTTGGTCACGAAATTTTTGATTGCTTCGGGATCGGTCACGTCCAGCTCGTAACCGAACATGCCTTGATTGGCATAGAGCGTTTCCTTCAGGCGGGTGTCGTCGCGTCCCGTAATGATGACCTTGGCTCCCCTCGCCGCCAAAGCTTTGGCAAGTGCCTTGCCAATACCGGAATTGCCGCCGGTGATGAGAATTGTCGCTTTTGAGAAATCCATGTTTCTATCTCCACAGTGTCCTGACGACGAAGGTAGAGCCAATGGTATCTTTTGGTAAGTAGGCACCTTCTGGTAAGTCTGGATTTTTTATGCAGCATGCTGGCGGCGGTCTCAGGGGGCTGGGGGCCGGCTGTCTATGATGTCATAAAAACTGCGCAACGTTCTTGCGTCGCGTCTGGCGATCTTTACGGCATCGCCACGTTCGGCCAGCGCATTCAACTCTCGAAGCGCCAACGCATGTTCCACGCCGAAAATTCGCGCGAAACTGCGGCTGTCCCGCGCTATGTCGAGTTGGGCGGCAATCAGAATTGCCGCCTGTATCGATGTCAGCGCAGGATCTCTTTCCTGCGCTGACGCGACGAGCGCCAGAAAACGCTCGGCGTCTGACGTTTCATCGGTCACGCCGCCTGTCGCTTGCGGAACGACACCATGATCGACTTCGAGGTCGGCGTATCGCTTTCGTCACCCGCGCTGCCGAGCGGCACCAGCACATTCAGTTCCGGATAATATCCGGCAATACTGCCGCGTGGGATATCGTAGGGAACGAAGCGAAAATTTTCAGCCACGCGGTCGATGCCGTCACTGCTTTCGGTGACAACGTCGACGCGGTCGCCCGCAGCAGCATTCATCGCTTCCAGATCGGCAGGGTGAATAAAGATCACCTGACGTTCACCGTAAACGCCGCGATAGCGGTCATCGAGGCCGTAAACCGTGGTGTTGTACTGATCGTGCGAGCGGAAGGTCTGCAGCGCAAAATTGCCACCCCCCTTGTTTGCCCGCTGGTGAACGGTTTCCTGAGGCAGCGCAACGCCTGAAAAGGTCGCCTTGCCTTTCGTCGTATTCCATTCGCGATGGGCTGCTGCGTTGCGCAGATGAAAGCCACGCGGCTTGCGCAGGCGCTCGTTGTAGTTTTCGAAACCGGGGATGGTCGCTTCGATATGATCGCGGATGCGATCATTGTCCTGCGCCAGTTCCGACCAGTTGACGACGCCATTGCCGACGGTGGCTTCCGCGATACCGGCGATGATGGCGACTTCCGAAAGAAGGAGTGGCGAGGCCGGGCGGTTGATGCCAGCCGAGCCATGCACCATGCTCATCGAATCTTCCACGCTGATCAGCTGCGAAACACCCTTGGCGTTGATATCCATTTCGGTGCGGCCGAGGCACGGCAGAACGTATGAAATCTCCCCCGGCATCAGGTGCGAATGGTTCGGTTTGGTGGCCACGTTGACCGTCAGCTTCATGCGGCGCATCGCCTGTTCGACGATGGCACTGTCCGGTGTCGCACGGGCAAAATTGCCGCCGAGGCCAATAAAGACGTCGGCCGAGCCGTCCAGCATGGCACCAATCGCGGCCAGAACGTTATGGCCGTTGTGGCGCGGCATGGCGACGCCAAAATGCTTTTCCAGCGCATCGAGGAAAGCGACCGGCGGCTTTTCATTGATGCCGACGGTACGATCGCCCTGGACGTTGGAATGGCCACGCACGGGGCAGAGACCGGCGCCTGGCTTGCCGACATTGCCGCGCAGGAACATGAAATTGGAGATTTCACGGATAGTGGCGACGGAATGCACATGCTGGGTCACACCCATGGCCCAGGTGCAGATCACCCGCTCGGCCTTCATGTAGATTTCAGCGGCAGCCTCGATCTGCTGGCGTGACAGGCCGGACTGATCTTCGATCTGCGCCCAATCGGTCGCATCGACGGCGGCGCGGTAATCGGTAAGGCCGATGCTGTGTTCGGCAAGGAAAGCGTGATCGAGAACCGATGGAAGGCCAGCGGCGATTGCGGCATCTTCCGCGGCGAACACCGCCTTGGCCATGCCGCGCACGGCCGCCATATCACCGCCGAGGCGCGGCTGCAGATAATCACTGGCGATATCGGTTGCGCCACCGCGCAGCATCTCGATCTTGTCCTGCGGATCGGTGAACCGCTCCAGGCCGCGTTCGCGGATCGGGTTGAAGACCACAATCTTGGCGCCGCGAATGGCGGCACGGCGCAGATCACCCAGCATGCGAGGATGGTTGGTGCCGGGATTCTGGCCAATCACGAAGATGGCATCGGCTTCCTCAAAATCCTCAAGAAGAACCGTGCCCTTGCCGACACCGATCGACTGGCGAAGGCCGACGCCGCTCGCCTCGTGGCACATGTTGGAGCAATCGGGGAAATTGTTGGTGCCGTAAAGTCGGACAAACAGCTGGTAGAGATAGGCAGCTTCGTTGCTGGCGCGGCCGGATGTGTAGAATTCGGCGCGATCCGGGCTGTCGAGGCCCTTCAGGATGCTGCCGATTTCGGCAAATGCTTCGCTCCAGTCGACCGCCACATATTTGTCGCTCGCCGCGTCGTAACGCATCGGATGTGTCAGGCGGCCGTGACGCTCGAGCTCGTAGTCGCTCAGTTTGCGCAGTTCGGTGACGGTGTGGGTTGCGAAGAGTTCGGGCGTCGCACGCTTTTCAGTCGATTCCCAAGCCACGGCCTTGACGCCGTTTTCGCAGAATTCGAACGAAGACCCGTGCGCCGGATCACCCCACGCACAGCCCGGACAATCAAAGCCGTCCGGCTGATTGGCTTTCAGCATGGTGCGCGCGCCCGAGAGCGGCGTACCACTTTTCAGAAGCTGCTTGCCGCAGCTTTTCAATGCACCCCATCCGCCTGCGGCGGACGATTTCTTACCGATAAATCCTGTGTCCATTTGCCGCATTTCTGACAAAACGCAAAAATGTTCAAGCGGATCAATTCGATAGATCGATAGAAAAAAACTATCGATGTGAACGCTGGCAACGCGCTATCGTGACCTGGCCGCAAATAACACGGGCCAGTCTTGCGACCGGCCCGCCTATTCCAAAAATCGGATTTGTGATTTTACGCGGCCTTGAGGGTCGCCATATCGATCACGAAACGGTAACGCACATCGCTCTTGATGACGCGTTCATACGCCTCGTTGATATCCTTGATGTCGATGAGTTCGATCTCGCTGACGATGTTGTGCTGACCGCAGAAATCCAGCATCTCCTGAGTTTCCTTGATCGAGCCGATCATTGAACCGGAAATGCTCTTGCGGCCCGGGATGAGTGAGAAGGCATGAACCGGGATGGCGTTTTCCGGCGCGCCGACGACCACGAACGAACCTTCGACTTTGAGCAATCCCAGATAGGCGTTCCAGTCGATCTCTGCCGAAACCGTGCAGATGATCAGGTCGAACGTTCCAGCAAGCTTGGAGAAGGTCTCCTTGTCGTTAGTCGCGTAATAGTGATCGGCGCCTAGGCGAAGGCCATCTTCCTTTTTCGACAGGGACTGGCTGAGCACCGTCACTTCCGCACCCATCGCGTGGGCGATCTTGACGCCCATATGGCCAAGGCCACCCATGCCGACGATCGCGACCTTCTTGCCGGGACCGGCCTTCCAGTGATGCAACGGCGAATACAGCGTAATGCCGGCGCACAGAAGCGGGGCAGCGGCATCGAGCGGAAGATTGTCAGGGATGGACATGACATAACCTTCCTTGACGACGATGCTGTCGGAATAACCGCCCTGCGTCGGCGTCTTGCCGTCGGCTTCGACGCTGTTATAGGTCTGTACGAGGCCCGGCATATACTGCTCGAGATCGACATCTCGCGTGGCGCAACCGACGCAGCTGTCGACGAAGCAGCCGACGCCGACATGGTCGCCGACCTTGAACTTGGAAACCTTGGAGCCGACCGCAGTGACGACACCGGCGATTTCATGGCCTGGCACGATGGGATATACCGCGCCGCCCCATTCGTTGCGGACGGTGTGGATATCAGAGTGGCAGACGCCGGCAAACTTGATGTCGATGACGACGTCATCGTCATTGGGCTCGCGGCGCTCGAAGGTAAAGGGAGCGAGGGGTTTGGACGCATCCGTCGCGGCATAGCCTCTTGCAATCGCCATGATGAGAACCTTCCGATTTGAACTTGATGAAACGGAGCCCCAACAGGGGCCGACGCGCGAAACATAGGGCCGGGTTTTGACCGAGGCCAGTTCATTTCACCGAGATGATTGCACGATTCTCCAGCGCGCGCGCAGCTACGCTCAGTACGGCAGGCCGACGTAATTTTCGGCCAATGACGCAGCCGCCGCATCGGAATGGGTGAGATAGTCGAGTTCCGCCTCCTGAATCTTCTGGCCGAACTCACCTCCGTCCGGAAAGCGATGCATCAGGGTGGTCATAGACCAGGAAAAACGCACGGATTTCCACACGCGCTTCAGCGCCCTTTCGGAATATCGATCAAGACTGGCTTGGGAGCGATCGAGATAGTGATCTCGCAATCCTTCGAAAAGGTAATGCACGTCGCTTGCAGCCAGGTTCAGCCCCTTCGCACCGGTCGGAGGTACGATATGAGCTGCGTCGCCGACGAGGAAAAGCGAACCAAACCGCACCGGCTCGGCAACAAAAGAGCGGAGTGGCGCAATGGATTTTTCGAAAGACGGCCCGGTGATCAGAGCTTCCGCGTGCGCTGGCGGCAGCCGGCGGCGGAGTTCATCGTAAAAGCGGTCGTCGTTCCAGTTTTCCACCTCCTCGTCCAATGGGCACTGGATATAATACCGACTGCGCGTTGCCGATCGCATGGAGCAGAGGGCGAAACCGCGCGGGTGGTTGGCATAGATGAGTTCATGGCTGAGCGGCGGCACATCCGCCAGAATGCCGAGCCAGCCGAACGGATAAATCCGCTCGAATGTGGCGATCGATTTGTCCGGCACGGATTTGCGACTGACGCCATGATAACCGTCACAGCCGGCGATGAAGTCGCAATCGATCCGGTGTGTGGTGCCATCCTTTTGATAGGTAGCGAAGGGGCTTTCGCCATCGAAATCATGTGGGATGACATTCGCCGCTTCGTAGATCGTCACCCCACCCGTCTGCTCGCGCTGGTCCATCAGGTCGCGGGTCAGTTCCGTCTGCCCATAAACCATGACACGCTTGCCGGTGAGGGCAAAAAGATCGATACGATGATCGCGGTTGTCGAAAGCGAGAGAAAAGCCGTCATGCGGCAAGCCTTCCGCGAGCATGCGGGTATCGGCACCCGCCTTTTCCAAAAGGCGAACAGTCCCCTCCTCCAGCACGCCAGCGCGCACGCGGCCGAGGATGTAGTCCTTGCCGACACGATCAAGGATGACATTGTCGATGCCGGCATTATTGAGCAACTGGCCGAGCAACAGGCCGGACGGCCCGGAGCCGATGATGACGACTTGAGTGCGCACGATATCCTCCCAGTACGGTGCCGGGAAAGATTGACGAATGTCAGAACTGCATACAATGGACTTTTTCATCCACATCTTGCACAAATCGAACACTGCTTGAGAGGTCGTTAAAATGTCTTACCAGGTGCCGACTTACGATCTTTATGGAGAAAACAGCGCCAAAAGGCCGAATTTTCAGCTTCATTGCGAAACGATCGCGTCACGCAGCAGTACATATCGGTGGGAAATCGGCCTACATCGGCATGAACATTTTATGCAGTTTCTCTACATATCGAGCGGATCCGGTGATGCGGTTCTCGGTGAAAAGACGATCGCGCTGACGCCGCCCTGCGTGATTTTCATTCCGCCTGGCCCCACTCACGGCTTTCGCTTTTCGCGTGACATTGCCGGTTTGGTCATCACAGTCACTGCGGAACGACCTGCGGTCTTCATCGGTCAAAGTCATGCGCGGGTCATTCCTCTTGGCGCTGCAAGCCCGGATGCCTCCTATCTTCATCAGACCTTTCATCGTATTGCCGAAGAATATGATGCGGCACGGCCGAACCGGTCAGGTATGCTGGATGCCTATCTGGCGGTCGTGTATGGCCTGATCCGTCGCCAGCATGCCAGCACGCCAGATGAAACATTCATTGATGATGCGCATCGGCATGTGGCCGCGCTGAGAGAGTTGATCGGCCGTCATTACCGCGAGCAGATGACGGCCTCCGATTATGCCCTAAAGCTTGGCTTGTCTCCTACGCATCTCAATCGCGTCGTGCGCAAGGTAACCGGGATGACAGCCCATGACCTGATCATCAACCGCTCCATCGAAGAGGCAAAACGAGCATTGGCGCTGACCGATGCCAGCATTCGGCACATCTCGGAAAATCTCGGTTTTTCCGATGCCACCTATTTTTCCCGCTGTTTTCGCCAGCGGACCGGCCTGTCGCCCCGCGACTACCGGCGCGGCCAGAGAAATCGACCGGTGACCTTCCCTTGAAACGGCGCACCTGTTGTTAACCTTTTTTGTCCGGCCGCCCCGAAAATGCCATCGGCATGGATCGAATTGGCGACGGATTCGTTGACGGATCGCCAGCTTGTCTCATCGCCGGAATGAAGATGGCGGCAACAGGGATTACTAAGGAGACTGACATGAAGAAAATCATTGCCTTGGCACTTGCCGCCACACCGGTTCTTACAAGCGCCGGCGCTGTCTACGCTGCTGACGTGGTGCGCGCAGAACGCCCGGTGGTCGTTGAAGAAGGCGCACGTAACGGCGTTAAGATCGGTTACCTCGACTGCAACATCGGCGGTGGCGCCGGTTACATTCTCGGCTCGGCCAAGGAAGTTGATTGTGTTTTCAAATCCACGATCGGCGGTGAGCCGCTTGACCATTATTCCGGCGCGATCCGCAAGCTGGGCGTTGACATCGGATTCACCACCCGCAGCCGCCTGATCTGGGCGGTGCTTGCCCCGACTGCGGGGTATCACCACGGCTCGCTCGGCGGTATCTATCAAGGCGCTACGGCTGAGGCGACTGTCGGTGCCGGTGTTGGCGCCAATATTCTGGTGGGCGGCACAACCGGCTCCATCCATCTGCAGACGGTCAGCGTGACCGGCCAACTTGGTCTGAACGTTGCGGCTACGGGTACGTCGATGACATTGGCTTCGGTCAACTGATCGCAAACAGTGTGATCATCCAATGATCCGAATGGCGCGGCTCTGAGAGGAGTCGCGCCATTCGTTTTGAACTGAACAAAAAGATCGCCAAAGCCAGTTTCAAGGTGCGGTATAGGTATCTGGTCGGACAGGCGGTACTCGTCGCGCCGGATCCGTTTGATGGTCATCATCATTGACAAAAAAGATCAGTGCGGTCGCTCCACCCTGCGGAAGGCCAGAGAGAAAACGGTTGCGCTCGTCACGCCAACCCTCCGTGGAACAAGCATTCTTCAGGTCTGGAATGCGAGGCCGTCTATCATCGACCGGAACCAGAGCTGGCGCATTCCAGAAGAACGTCGCTACCGCCTGGACGGGGATAAGTATTTAGAAAACCGGTTGAACGCGGGCCCGCCACAGATATGCTCTCATCAATAGGCCGCCTGCCTGTTTCGAACGTTCGCCTCGATCCACCCTTGGAGCTTGCATGACCGAACCCGCCACGTTCCACATTTCCTATGCCGATCTTGTTGCGCTGCTGGAGACGACCTTTGTTCGCCATGGGGTTTCCAAGCATAATTCCGGAATCCTGGCTGCAAACTGCGCCGGCTGTGAACGCGACGGTTCTCTTAGCCACGGCATTTTTCGTATGGCAGGTTATGTCTCCTCGCTGAATAGCGGCTGGGTCGATGGTAAGGCTGTTCCGGAAGTGGAGGATGTAGGGGCGGCCTTTGTGCGTGTCGATGCAAAGGGTGGTTTCACGCAACCGGCATTTTTTGCGGCACGTCCTATGCTGATCAAAAAGGTCAAGGAGAATGGCGTCGCCGTTCTCGCCATTCGTCGTTCGCACCATTTCAGCGCGCTGTGGCCGGATGTTGAGCCTTTTGCGGAGGAAGGTTTGGTTGCGCTCAGCGTCGTCAACAGCATGGCCTGCGTTGTGCCGCACGGGGGCAAAAAGGCGGTATTCGGGACCAATCCGGTCGCCTTTGCCTCACCGCGTGCCGGCGCAGCACCCTTCGTCTTCGATCAAGCCTCTTCGGCGATTGCCCATGGCGACGTGCAGATCGCGGCGCGTGCCGGACATGACCTGAAACCCGGCATGGGTGTCGATCGGGATGGTCAGCCGACCAATGATCCGAAGGAAATCCTGAACGGCGGCGCGCTTCTGCCCTTCGGCGGCCACAAGGGCAATTCGATCGCGCTGATGGTGGAAATTTTGAGCGCGGCGCTCACCGGCGGATATTTTTCCGGAGAATTCGACTGGAGCGGCCATAAGGGTGCGCAGACACCGTTTACCGGCCAATTTTCCATCGTCATCGATCCGGCGCGTGGTGGCAATGACGTGTTTGCCGAACGTGTCGCGGGCATCTGCGATCTGGTACTCGAAGCCGGTCAGGAGCGCCTTCCTGGAGACCGCCGCCATCTGACGCGTGCCAAGGCGGAGAAGGATGGCATCCCTCTTTCCGCCGAGAATTACGATAAGCTGAAGGCCTTAGCCGAAGCCTGATCGATCCATTCCGGGAGGAGCCGCAATGCGCACGTCAAAAATCATCCATGTCGTCAGCTGCCATGCCGAAGGCGAAGTTGGAGATGTTATCGTCGGTGGCGTTGCCCCTCCTCCCGGCGATACGATCTGGGAGCAATCACGGTTTATCGCCAAGGACGAGACGCTGCGCAATTTCGTGCTGAACGAGCCGCGCGGTGGCGTTTTCCGCCACGTCAACCTGCTCGTGCCGCCAAAGGACCCGCGTGCACAGATGGGCTGGATCATCATGGAGCCGGCAGACACGCCGCCCATGTCCGGGTCGAACTCGATCTGCGTCTCTACCGTGTTGCTCGATAGCGGCATCATACCGATGACCGAGCCGGTGACGAAGATGGTGCTGGAAGCGCCGGGCGGTCTGGTGGATGTGACTGCCGAATGCCACAACGGCAAGGCCGAGCGCATCACCGTGCGCAACGTCCCCTCATTCTCCGACAAGCTCGGGGTCTCGTTGGAAGTCGCGGGCCTTGGTACGCTGACGGTGGATACCGCCTATGGCGGCGACAGTTTTGTCATCGTCGATGCGCAAACTCTGGGCTTTGCGGTCAAGCCGGACGAAGCGCGGGACATCGCCGAGGCCGGCGTAAAAATCACCAATTCCGCCAATGAGCAGCTTGGCTTCACTCATCCTGAAAACCCCGGCTGGGACCATATCTCCTTCTGCCAGGTCGCCGCTCCCCTAACCCGAGAAAACGGTGTGCTGACTGGGGCCAATGCCGTCGTGATCCAACCGGGAAAAATCGACCGTTCACCGACAGGGACCGGTTGCTCGGCGCGAATGGCAGTGATGCATGCGCGCGGCGAAATGGCCATTGGTGAAACCTATATCGGCCGTTCAATCATCGGTTCAGAATTTCGCTGCAGCATCGACGCAACGACCAAGGTCGGCGAACTTAACGCCATCTATCCGCTGATTTCGGGCCGGGCATGGATTACCGGCACGCATCAACTGATGCTGGACCCATCCGATCCCTGGCCTGGCGGATACCGCCTTTCGGATACCTGGCCGAAAATTTCGGGCTAACGGCTGATTTACGGCTTTGGAATGCGTTTTACGCGATCGGAGCGTGGCGCGCTGTCGCCAGAACGGCTGCGACCGTCATTTTGCTTGATCCGAGACCTGACACGACATTTCCGCACATTCTTTGGCTCTCGTCCTGGCTCCAGCAATCGCCCACCAGCCTGATACCCGACAATTGAAAACATCATTATGAATCTTCTATTGCCGTTGACATCTGTCGTAGGACATCATATCTCTTAATGCGGTTTTACTGCCTTGGAGGAGGCAGTCGTGATTGGGAGGATCTATGACGATGAAACCATCCGTGAAGCTGCTCGGCGCCGCGCTCTTTGCCTCGACCCTGCTTTCTCAGCCCGTTTTTGCCGAAACGCCACCGACCATGCTGGTCGTCGGTTTTTCGATGAACAACATCCTGACACTGGACCCAGCCGCGATTACCGGCAAGGAGACCGTTCAGGTTCTCGCCAACATATATGATAACCTCGTCTCGCTGAATCCGGTCGAGCGCGCCAAGGTGGACCCGCAGCTCGCCGAAAGCTGGACGATCGCCGATGATAACGGCTCGATCACCTTCAAGCTGCGCGAAGGCGCAAAATTCGCCTCCGGCAACCCAGTCACGTCGGAAGATGTCGTCTGGTCCTTCAAGCGGTTGATGAAACTCAACCTTGCGCAGGCCTCCTTCCTCAAGACGCACGGTTTTACCGCCGCCAATGCGGATGCAAGCTTTACCGCTCCCGATGCGCAGACTATCGTGGTGACCCTGCCCAAGAAAGTCGATCCACAGATCATCGTGCAGACGCTCGGCATTGTCGGTCCCGGCTCCATTCTCGACATGAAGACCGTGATGGAGCACGACAAGAACGGCGATCAGGGCGCGGCATGGCTAACCAACCAGTCGGCTGGCTCCGGCCCGTTCACACTTGGCCAATGGGCGTCCAACGAACGCGTTATCCTTGACCAGAACCCGGAATACTGGGGTGAAAAGCCGGCGATGAAGCGCATCATGATGCGCCATCTGGCGGAATCCCAGAGCCAGAGACTAATGCTCGAAAAGGGTGATATCGACATCGCCTTCTCCATGTCGGCAGCCGATCTCAAGGCCTTGGAAAAAGACGAAAACGTCGAAATCCAGACCAATGGCGGCAGCGGCTTCTATTATCTCGCCGTGTCGATGAAGGACGAAAAATTCCAAAACCCGAAGGTTCGTGAAGCGCTGCGTTACCTCATCGACTATCAGGGACTGAACGACAGCGTGCTGCCCTATTTCGGCCGGTTGCGTGATCGTCCGATCGCAAGCGGCATCTTTGGCTCACTGCCGAATGCCGGCTACAAGCTCGATGTCGAAAAGGCGAAAGCTCTTCTTGCTGAAGGCGGTTATCCGAACGGTTTTTCCACGACACTGCGCGCGATTTCCGATGTGCCCTTCATGAGTGCGGCGACCGCCATTCAGGCAACGCTTGCCCAAGCCGGCATCAAGGCCGAGATCATCACCGGCACGGGCGACCAGATCTATGGCGCCATGCGCGAGCGCAAGTATGAACTGCTTGTCGGTCGCGGCGGCGGCGGACAGTTGCCACACCCGGACAGCAATCTGCGCGCCACGGTCTACAATCCGGACAATTCGGATGCGGCAAAGCTCACCAACTTCCAGGGCTGGCGTACGTCCTTCTATGACGAGAAGATCAACAAGATGATCGATGATGCTCTCGTTGAGGGCAACAAGGACAAGCAGATCAAGGATTACGAGGCGATCCAGACATATTACGCCGACATGGTCCCTGCCCTGCAGCCCTTCTCCGAAGTCGTCGACAGCGTTGGTTTCCGCGCCGACATCAAGGGCCTGCAGCTGAACCCGTCGTGGTCCACACAGCTGCGAACGGTCACCAAGGAGCGGTAATTCCGCCCGCGCCGCGGCGCTGCCCGCGTCCTGTTTCTGTGCAGCGCCCCGGCCTCCCACACCATTTGAGGAGGCACCATGAAGTCCGAAAATCTCACCGCCTTTGGGCGGCAGGCGGGTACGATATTCGTTACCCTTGTCGGCCTGCTGATCCTGACCTTCTGTATCGGGCGCATGATGCCGGTCGATCCCGTTCGCGCCATTATCGGCGAGGAAGCGGATCAGGCGACCTATGAAATGGTGGCGGAGCGCATCGGCGCCAATCTGCCGATCTACCAGCAGTTCTTCCGTTACGTGACTGATCTGGCGCAAGGCGATTTCGGCACCTCGATCCGCACCGGCCAGCCGGTCATCAACGACATCCTGCATGTGATGCCGGCGACGATCGAGCTTGCCACATTCGCGATCCTGTTCGGCGCCGGCCTCGGCATCCCGCTCGGCATTCTGGCAGCCGTCAAACGCAACAAGCCGGTCGACCACGTCATCCGTTTCCTGACGCTGATCGGCCATTCCATGCCGATCTTCTGGACCGGCATGATCGGCCTGATCATCTTCTACGCCGTGCTCGATCTCGTCGGCGGTGGCGGACGTATCTCCGACTTCTATATCGGCCTTGTTCCCGACACGACCGGATTCCTGCTGATCGACAGCATCATCGCCGGTGACTGGGAAGTGTTCTGGGACGCGGTGAACCACCTTCTATTGCCGGCCAGCATTCTCGGTTATTCCTCTATGGCCTATATCACCCGCATGACCCGCAGTTTCATGCTGGATCAGCTGAACCAGGAATACATCACCACGGCGCGCGTGAAAGGTCTGTCGAAGAACCGCACCATCTGGCACCACGCATTCGCCAACATCCGCGTTCAGCTCGTGACCATCGTGGCGCTCGCCTATGGTAGCCTTCTCGAAGGCGCCGTACTGATCGAGACCGTCTTCTCTTGGCCGGGTTTTGGCCAGTACATCACCAACAACATGCTGATTGGCGACATGAACGCGGTCATGACCTGCGTCCTGCTCGTCGGCATCATCTTCATCGCGTTGAACCTTCTCTCCGACGCGCTCTACAAGATTTTTGATCCGAGGACGCGCTAATGGCCACCGAAACGCTCAATGCTCAGGATCACGCCATGCCGTCCATGCTTTCGAACCCGAACTCGGCCTTGCGACGCCTGCTTAGCGTCATTCGCGAACTGCTCGGCAACCCGTCCTCCGGCTTTGGTCTGATCGTCATCTCGATCCTGCTTCTGACGGCACTAGTGGCGCCGCTTCTGGCGCCTTACGATCCGAATGTCGTCAATCTCAACAACGTGCTGCAGCCGCCGAATGCGACGCACTGGTTCGGCACAGACGAACTCGGCCGCGACATCATGAGCCGCATCATCTACGGCACCCGCATCAGCCTGACGATCATCACCATCGTTTCGGTCATCGTCGGCCCGGTCGGCCTTCTGGTCGGCACCACGGCCGGTTATTTCGGCGGCTGGTACGATACGGTGATGATGCGCATCACCGACATTTTTCTCTCCTTCCCGAGCCTCATCCTGTCGCTGGCCTTTGTCGCGGCCCTTGGTGCGGGTCTGGAAAACGCCATCATCGCCATCGGCCTCACCGCCTGGCCGCCGATCGCTCGTCTGGCGCGCGCCGAAACGCTGACCTTCCGCAATGCGGATTATATCTCGGCCTCGCGCATGCAGGGTGCCTCTTCGCTGCGCATCATCGTCAAATCCATCGTGCCGATGTGCATGCCGTCCGTTCTGGTGCGCATCACGCTGTCGATGGCAACGGTGATCCTGACCGCCGCCGGCCTCGGTTTCCTTGGCCTTGGCGCGCAGCCGCCGCTGCCGGAATGGGGCGCGATGATTGCCACCGGCCGCCGTTACATGCTCGATAACTGGTGGCTGGTCGCCTTCCCCGGCGGCGCCATCCTGCTCGTCAGCCTTGCCTTCAACCTTCTGGGTGACGGCCTGCGCGACGCGCTCGATCCGAAACAGCATTAAGGAGTGACAGCGATGGACAACAACCAGCCCCTCCTGAAAGTCGAAAACCTGCAGGTCAGCTATCGCAGCGGCAAGAGCTACAACAATGTCGTCAAGGGCGTTTCCTTCGATCTCGGCCGTGAACGGCTCGGCATCGTCGGCGAATCCGGCTCCGGCAAATCCACCATCGGCCGCGCGCTGCTGAAACTGCTGCCGACCGCAAAGATCGAAGCCGACCGCATGGATTTCAGCGGCACCGATCTTCTCGCCGCCAGCGAAAGGCAAATGTTGAACATTCGCGGTCGGCGTATTTCGATGATCCTGCAGGATCCGAAATTTTCGCTCAACCCGGTCCATACGGTCGGCGACCAGATCGCCGAGGCCTATCGCGTCCACTACAGCGCGTCGGCACAGGTGGCAAAACAGAAAACCCTTGAGATGCTGGAGGCGGTGCAGATCCGTGATCCCGAGCGGGTTTACGGCCTTTACCCGCACGAAGTATCCGGCGGCATGGGTCAGCGCATCATGATCGCCATGATGCTGATCCCCGAGCCGCAGATCATCATCGCAGACGAGCCGACCTCGGCGCTCGATGTGACGGTGCGCATGCAGGTCCTCAATATTCTGAACGAGCTCGTCACCAACAAGGGCATCGGCCTGATCATGATCAGCCACGACCTCAATCTGGTGCGCAATTTCTGTGACCGCGTTCTCGTCATGCGCCACGGCGAAGTGGTGGAAGAACGCGCTGCCCGTGACATGAAGAACTGCACCCATCCCTATACGAAAGGCCTGCTGGCGGCGCAGCCGCATATCGGCGGAAGCCGCCAACCGCTTCCCGTTCTCAACCGCCAGCCGCAGGCACTCGCCCCACAGGAGATGAGCGTATGACCGCGATCGAAGTCAATCAGGTCTCAATTAGTCTCGGTCATGGTCCCGCCAAGCGACGCATTCTCGGCGACGTCTGTTTTTCGGTCGCGGCCGGAGAATCTTTTGGTCTCGTCGGCGAATCCGGCTCGGGAAAATCCACCATCCTGCGCTGCATCGCCCGCCTGCTGAATTCGTGGGATGGCGACGTGAAGCTGGAAGGCACTTCCGTCAACGACATGCCGTTTGCCGATTATTGCCGCACCGTGCAGATGGTGTTTCAGGACCCCTATGGCTCGCTGCATCCGCGCCAGTCCATCCGCACCGCCTTGCAGGAACCGCTGCGCATTCACCGCATGGACCGGCAGGTGGAGCGCATGGAAAAGGCGCTGATCGATGTCGGGCTTAACCCGGATTTCCTGTCGCGCTACCCACATGAACTGTCGGGCGGCCAGCGCCAGCGTGTGGCGATTGCCCGCGCCCTCATTCTCGAGCCCCGCATCCTGCTGCTCGATGAGCCAACTTCGGCCCTCGACGTGTCCGTGCAGGCGGAAGTGCTGAATCTACTTGCCGACCTGCGCGCGAAGCGGAACCTAACCTATCTCTTCGTCAGCCATGATCTTGCAGTGATCGATCATATGTGCGAGCGGCTGGCTGTCATGCAGCATGGACGGATCGTGGAAGTGATGAGCCGGGACGTGCTGGCAACCGGCGCGGCAAAAGATCCCTATGCCCGCGAACTCATTCAGGCCAGCCTGGAATACGATCAGGCGGTTTGATTATTTTTAGATCGGAGGCCTCGCGATGAGTGCTGATGCTTCGCCAACCATGTTTGCCCGCCGGGAAAGCCTGAGCTCGCAGGTCGTGCGCGTTCTGACCGAGCGTATCAAGCAGGATGACTATCCGCGCGGCTCCAAGCTGCCGACCGAAAAGGCGTTGATGGAAGAACTCGGTGTCAGCCGCACGGTCGTGCGCGAGGCGGTCGCCAATCTGCGGGCCAGCGGCCTCGTTTCCATCCAGCACGGCATCGGCGTTTTTGTCCGTGATGACGCCGGCGTGACACCTTTCCGGCTTGGCGATGCGGACCTGATGCAGGCCGGCAACATGATCAAGGGACTGGAACTGCGCATCGGCATCGAATCCGAAGCCGCTGCCCTTGCCGCGGAGCGCCGCACTGCCGCCGATCTCAAGGCCATGAGGGCCGCCTGCGACACGATGGAAGAAGCGGTGAAACACGCGACGCGCAATACGCTGGCGGATTTCGAATTTCACTGTGCGGTGGCGGCAGCCAGCCATAACGAGCATTTTTCCGGCATCTTCAACTATCTCGGCGAAACCCTGATGCCGCGCATGCGCCGCACGACGCATGCCGTCGATGACAAGACACTGTCCACTCTTCTTGCTCGCGTGAACAAGGAGCATCTTGCCATTCTCGAAGCGATCGAGGCACGGGATCCCGATGCTGCAAGAGCCGCCATGCGCGCGCATCTGATTGCCAGCAAGGACAGGACGCTGGCAAAGATGCGGCAGGACTGATGATCGACGCGGAGAATATGTGCGGCATCGCCCGACGTCTTCGCGATCGCAATCATTTCGTCTGGAATTTCGATCCCGAAGCGCAGGATTTTCAGGCCTGGAAATCGGCAACCCGCGAAAAGGTGCTGATGGCACTGGGTGTCGATCGCGTATCGCCTGCAACGTCCTCGATCATTTCGGAATGGTCGGACAACGACGCGCTTGGGCAGGAGTTGAAACTCTGCTTTTCAAACGGTGAAACGACGCGTGCCTATCTGCTTCGCCCCAAGACGGCCGCACCGACGCCAGCCGTCCTCCTTCTGCACGATCACGGCTCGTTCTTTTCCATTGGCAAGGAAAAGCTCATCAACCGCCCGGATGAAAGTGCCCAACTGCGCGCCGATATCGATCTATGGATCAACAAGCTCTATGGCGGCCGGTTTATCGGCAATGAGCTGGTTCGGCACGGTTATACCGTGCTTTGCGCAGACGCGCTTGGCTGGGGCAGCCGCAGGGGCAATGGATACGAGGCACAGCAGGCGCTGGCTGCCAACCTGATGCAGTTTGGCGTTTCTTACGCCTCGGTGGTTCTCTCCGAAGATCTGGAAGCCCTGGCTTTCCTGCAAGATCTGCCGGGTGTGGACAAAAACCGCATCGTCAGCTTCGGTTATTCCATGGGCGGCTCGCGCGCCTGGAAGGTTGCAGCGCTTTCCGACGACATCGCGGCCTGTGTTGGCGGCGGCTGGATGGGTACCCTGCATGGCCTGATGCAGCCGGGAAACAACCAGTTGCGCGGCCAATCCGCCTTTTCCATGCTGCATCCGCAGATCGCCGGAAAACTGGATTACCCACATTTCGCGGGCCTTACCGCGCCGAAACCGGCGCTGATTTTCAGCGGCGCGGACGACCGGCATTTTCCGGTGCCGGCAGCGACAGAGGCGCATCGGCAGCTTCACGTCATATGGTCCGCTTCCGGGGCTGCGGCAAAGCTCGAAACGAGGCTCTGGCCCGGCGCACATTGTTTTGCCGTCGAGCAGCAGGACCACGCCTTCGACTGGCTTGCCCAAAATCTGTAACAGGATAACGATCCTAGACCTCTCCGTCGCCACCCCGGGCTGGACCGAGGATCTGCGGGCACCTGGTATCATTGACGTGGTCAGATCCTCGGCACGAGGTCGAGGATGACGGGAACGCTGAATGGACGACTTGCCATCAAACTGACCCGGCTGCTTTTGGGAGCCGGGCTTTGTCTTGCCTGCAGGTTCAGTCAACCAGGTTGGCGTTGATGAAGTCGAAATTGATGTCTTCACCGAGACCCGGCTTGTCCGAGATGTGAACGAAGCCGTCCTCGTCCATCGGATCGACGAGTTCGTTCAGATACTCGAAACCATCGTCATATTCGAGGAATGGATGGAGCAGGCCGCGCTCGTACCATTTTGCGTTTTTCACGCAGGCGGCAACGATCAGGTTCGGCGCGCCATTGCCGTGAATTTCGCAGTTCATGCCAAAGGATTCGGCCAGATGCATGCACTTCATCGCCGGGCTGATTCCGCCGACATCGTGAACACCGGTGCGGAGAATGTCGCAGGCCTTGGAGGTGATCCATTCCGCACGGTTGAAATGTTTGCCATGGGCGCTTTCCGGGCCGACGACCGGTATGTCGAGATTTTCGGCAAGCCATGCATAGGAAGCCGAACTCTGCTCGTCCATCGGCTCCTCGATCCAGGCAAAATCGAGTTTTTCCAATCCACGGCCGAGTTCGAGCGCTTCCGTGCGGGTGTACCAGTGGAAGGCATCGATCATCAGATGGATATCGGGACCGACAGCCTCGCGCACCGCAGCGCAGGCCTTGAGGTCCATCTTTACATCCGGCGCCCAGGAAACCGGCGGCATCCATGTGTGCAGCTTGATGCCCTTGTAACCGCGCTTGACCAGTTTTTCGGCAAAACGGCCATAATCTTCCGGCGTGGCCAGACCGTTCTCCAGTTCATCACCGCACATGATCGAGCCATAGGCCGGGATCTTCTCGCGGTAACTGCCGATCAGCTTGTGAACCGGCATGTTGAGCTTGCGGCCAGCCAGATCCCACAGCGCGCAATCGACGATCGCCAGCGCCCGGTCGGTCAACTGCATGGCGCTGCCGCGCTGCCAATGGGCCAGATCCTGCCACAGACGTTCGCGCGCGAACGGGTCCTCGCCAATCAGCACCTTTTTGACGAACTTGTCGATCACATGCGGACGAATGACTTCCGGCGGTGCGAAACAATAGCCTTCCGTGCCGTCATCGGCCACGATGGTCAGGATTGCCATATTGACCTTGTGCGGTGGGCCGGGATGGGCATGACCGGCCGTATCCTGATGGCGTTGCGTGGTATACGAAAACACCCGCACATTGACGTCTGCAATCTTCACGATTTCCTCCTCATCAGCGTCGGCCGGTACGCCACGCTCTTGCCTGTCATTCGCCTCGCATGTCCGCACCTTCGGGTCGGAAATGCGCTCACTCCGGCGATTTTGCCTATGTCATCATACATCAGACGTCCTGTCATAGTATAGTTATCATCAGCAAGGTCAACAAATTTCTCTTTTCATCCTTGACAACAAGCAGGCGCATTCCGTCATTAAGTCACTGAAATGATGGCAACCGGAAAGCGCTAAACCTTGTCGACATCGGATGACACAACGGGGAAAGCCCCTGCCCGCAAGGGTCGCAACCTCGTCGAGACAGTTGGCCGGCGCATACGTGATGCTATCACCGGCGGCGAATTGAAGCCTGGCGACAAGCTGCCGACCGAAAGCGGAATGACCGAACAGCATCAGGTCAGCCGAACCGTCATCCGCGAAGCAATCGCTTCCTTGCGCGCGGATGGTCTCGTGGAGGTGCGCCATGGCGTTGGCGTTTTCGTTCTTCCGCCGCAGGAAGGATTGTTTCAGAACGGGTTGCGCAATGTCGATGCCGGTCGTGTCTCCTCGATCATTGAAATGCTTGAGGTTCGCGCCGCGATCGAGATCGAATCCGCTGGCCTGGCAGCACTGCGCTCTTCTCCGGCGCAGCAGGAAATCATCTTCGAGTGTCTCGAGGCCATCGAGAAACAGATTTCAGCGGGAAATCCGACAGTCGAAAGCGATCGCGCCTTTCACTTTGCCATTGCCGATTCCACCAATAATCCGCGTTTCCGCGAACTGCTGGAAGCAATCGGCAAGCAGATGATTCCGCGATCCCTTCTGACCGAAGGCGACACCGCCCCCTCGCCTGCAGACTATATGGCGCAGATCCAGAAGGAACACGCCAACATCGCCCGCGCCATCGCAAATGCTGATGATTCGGCGGCGCGCGATGCCATGCGCACACACCTCAAAGGCAGCCAGCAGCGCTACAGGTCGCTGATCCGTCGCCCATGATAAACTTAAATATATTATCTCAATTGACAGTCATAATATCTCTTGTTAGTTCTTGCGTAATCGCAAGCAACAGAGGTGCGCAATGTCGATGGATCCGAATGAACTGAAGAAGGCGCTGGGCGCGGGCCTTCTCTCCTTCCCTGTTACGCCGTTCGGACAGGACGGCCTGTTCAACCGCGCAGCCTATGAAAAACACGTCGGCTGGCTGGCTGGTTTCGATGCCACGGTTCTGTTTGCAGCGGGCGGTACCGGCGAGTTCTTCAATCTTGAGCCTTCGGAAATCCCGGAAATCATCGAGGCGGCCAAGGCATCTGCCGGCGCGACGCCGATCGTTGCGGGCTGCGGTTATGGCACGCGCATTGCCGTTTCCATTGCCAAGGCCGCCGAAAAGGCCGGCGCTGACGGCATTCTTCTGCTGCCGCACTATCTGATGGATGCCAGCCAGGAAGGCCTCTATCAGCACATCAAGACTGTCTGCCAGTCGGTCGGCATCGGCGTCATGGTCTATAACCGCGACAACTCGATCCTGACGGCAGAGACATTGGCGCGACTTTGCGACGTCTGCCCGAACCTCGTCGGCTTCAAGGACGGTTCCGGTGATATCGGCCTCGTGCGCAAGATCACGGCCAAGTTGGGCGATCGCCTAACCTATCTCGGCGGCATGCCCACGGCCGAACTGTTTGCCGATGCCTATTTAGGCGCCGGCGTGACGACCTATTCCTCGGCCGTCTTCAACTTCGTGCCGGGCCTTGCTCAGGATTTCTACAAGGCGCTGCGTGCCGGCGACACCACAACGACCAACAGGATCCTGATCGACTTCTTTTATCCGTTCATGGATATCCGCAACCGCCAGAAGGGGTATGCCGTCTCCGCCATCAAGGCCGGCGTGCGCCTGATGGGCTTCGATGCCGGCCCGGTTCGCGCGCCGCTGACCGACCTGACCCTGGAAGAGGTGAAAATGCTGGAAGCGCTGTGCGAGCCCTATAGAAACAAGGCCTCCACGATGCAGGCCGCCGAATAAGATATTCCAGAATGAAAGCCAACGAGGCCGGCATCACTGTCGGCCTCTTTCTCATGAGGCTTGGCCGCCTTCGATCTCACCGCCATATTGCTCGTGGGAGACCTTTTCCAGCCAGTCCGCGGTGCGACCGTCCAGTTCCTCCTGAATGGCGGTATGGGTCATACCCGTCGTCGGTGCCGCTCCATGCCAATGCTTTTCACCTGCAGGAAACCATACGACATCCCCAGCGCTGACCCGGCGGATCGGGCCACCCCAGGTCTGCACAAGACCGGCTCCAGACGTGATTAGCAGCGTCTGGCCAAGGGGATGCGTGTGCCAAGCGGTCCGTGCACCGGGCTCGAACGTGACGCTGACGATCCGCACTCGACCTGGGGCTTCGGCGGCGTTCAAAGGATCCTGACGCACGTGCCCAGTGAAATAGTCCGAAGACGGCGTGATGGAGGCACGTGTTTCGCTCCGGGTAATTTTCATGACATACGTCCTTTCGCGATTGGCGTCTTTAGCGATGAGGCTTCAACCATTCTCATTGACCCGCAGTTCCATGCAGGTCAGATCCAGCCAACGTCCAAACTTGGTGCCAACCTCCAGAAACGTGCCGGTGGTGCGAAAGCCGAGCTTCTCGTGAAGACGAATCGAAGCTTCGTTCTTTGCCTCGATACACGCAACCATGACATGGATTCCGCCTGCTTCGGCGCGCTCGATCAGCGCCTTCATCAAGAGCCTGCCAAGCCCGTGTCCACGTGCATCCTTGTGAACGTAGACGGAATGTTCGACCGTGTGGCGAAACCCTTCGAAGGCGCGCCAGTCGCCATAGGATGCGTAGCCTGAAAGTTTGCCATCGACCTCGGCGACGAGAATGGGGAAACCACGCGCCACACGCGCGGCAAACCAGTCCTGTCGGTTGGAAAGATCAACGATATTGTCGTTCCAGATCGCGGTCGTATTCAAAACAGCGTCGTTATAAATGTCTCGAATGTCGGCAAGGTCAGCTTCAGTGGCATCGCGAACGGTGATGGTCGCGGACTGGGCATCGGGCATGGATGGCATCCGTCAAATGAGTGTCCAGCCATGTAAGAGAGGTGCCACAGCCCTGTCGAGCCCGATCAAGCCGCTTAAAGGCCGGTACCGGACAGACTGAAACAGGTCATCACGGCGGAATAATGCACGGCGGCGGCGGCAATGACGAAAGCATGCCAGATTGCCCGCTGGAAACGCAATCTTTCCCAGACATGGAAGATCACGCCGAGCGAATAAATGATTCCGCCGATCACAATCAGCCAGACAGTAACCGACGGTAGATATTCCGAAATCGGTCCAGCCACCATGACACCACTCCAGCCCATCGCAAGATAAAGCATGATGGCTAATCGATCGTATCGTCCGGGAAAAAAGCATTTGAGCGCAATGCCGCCCAACGCCACCATCCAGATGGCGACCAGCATGATCGCGATCATCGGCTCATGCGCGCCCCGCTGGAGGAAAGGCGTGTAGGTTGCCGCAATCAGTACAAAAATCGCGGAATGATCAAAGCGCCGGAGTATCCATTTGATTCGCGATGTCGGCCAGATGTTGTAGGTGAATGAAACGGCGATACAGAGCACGAGGCCGAGGCCATAAATCCAGGCAGCCGCCAGTTCACTGTGACTAGACCAGAGCGTGGCATAAAAGATCAATGCCGTAACGCCGATCAGGGCAAATACCAGTCCGACACCATGAACGATGCCATCGGCGACGACCTCATAAAAATCGTGGGCGCGGCCGAAGTCGAAAAGCTCGACGATCGGCTTGTTCAAAGGCCTATCAAGAGGCTTTGCGTCGGCATCCCTCAGCGGCATCGTCATTTTCGCTTCATCTCCTGAAGCCTTACAATGAGCATGTGGATGTGACAGCGCAATGGCCGCAGCTGCATCTACGTTTCACATTGCGTTGCACGATGAAAACTTGTGGCAGATGGGTGGCTCGCGTGTCAGCGGTCGATCAGCACCGAACACTTGGCATGGCGGACGATGCGATCGGCAGTCGCGCCGATGAAATAATTGGAAACGTCCGGCACATGCGAGGCCACCATGATCAGGTCGGCCCGGTTGTCTTCGGCGGCCGCCAGAATTTCACGTGCCGCCGCGCCCTGCCTGATTTCGATCACCGCGTTCACACCGAGCTGTTCACACAATTGGGCGAGCCTCGCGTCGGCATCCTTGCGCGCGGCAACAGCCAGGTCGATAGGGTCAGAAACAGAAATGTAGCTTGGAATATCTTCAACGACATTGACCAGAATGAGCATGCCACCCGGTGCCAGCATGCGCATTCCGCGCGTCAGGATACGCTCGCCTTTGTCCATTTCGGCAGTATCGATAGCGACGATGATCTTTTCGTACATGCTTTTCCCCGGCGCCGGGCTTCAGCACTGAGGGCAGGCGATACACGGCGATTGTCAACAACGAGCGAACGTTTAATCGCGAATAACTTACCTATCATGAATGCGGAAAACAAAAGATAAGGGGACCTGAAGTCTTGGGCGGCCTGCCGCAGACGATCATCCGAGGAGTTTTCATGAGCGACGCAGCCCCCCTTCCCTTCGCCCTGACCCGTCCGGCTCATGTCAATCAGGCGCATCTGGTGGTCAGCGAACTCGATCGCGTTTCGGCCTTTTATAATGACATCATTGGCCTGAAGACACTGGAACAATCGGCAAGCGGTGAGGTGCTCGGCGCAGGTGACGTACCTCTTTTGACGTTGACCACGCAGCGCGATGTTGTGCGGGCGCCGCGCACCGCTGCAGGCCTGTTCCACACGGCATTTTTGGTGCCCGATCGTTCGGCCCTTGCAGACTGGCTGGCGCACACAGCCCATGCCGGCATACGCCTCGATGGCGCATCCGATCATCTTGTCAGTGAAGCAATCTATCTCTCCGATCCGGAAGGCAACGGCATCGAAGTTTATCGTGATCGCCGCCCGGAAGAATGGACGATGCTACCTGATGGCATGGTGAAAATGGCGACGGAAGGACTGGACCTGCAAGCGCTTTATGACAGCGCCGATAAAGGACAATGGGGCGGTATGCCTGACGGCACTGCGATTGGCCATATCCATCTGCAGGTCGGCAACGTGCCGGAAGCCGAGGCCTTTTATCGAGATGTTCTGGGCCTCAAGGTGATGGCTCGTTATCCGGGTGCAAGTTTTTTTGCCACCGGCGGTTATCACCACCATATCGCGGCCAATATCTGGAACAGCCGCGGTGCCGGAGCCCGCAGCAACGGAATGACGGGCCTATCGGATTATTCGCTTCGCTTTACCGAAGAGGCCTCGCTGGATCATGCTCTTGCCTCTCTCGATCGGATGGCGATTGCAACCACCCGCACCAGCGACGGCGTTTCCCTGAAGGATCCTTGGGGCATCGGCCTGACGCTATCCACCTGAACTATTACGGGTGATTGTCAGCTTTGCGGAACCGGATGCTTTTTGTCGCGTTGATCGGCGTCAATGGGGAGCCGGTGATACATGGTCGCGCTGAATATCAAGAATAGCAAATACAGAAAACATAGCGCAGAACCACCGGCTCTGCGGCCGGAAAATTTGCCCGCTGACGAGGCCGATCCAACCGCTTTCACACCGCTCGGCCGCGAAGCACTGGAGGTTGCAAGCTCTTGGGCAGTGATCGGCATGTTCCTGATCATCGGTTTCGCCGTCGTCAATTACATGTCGCTGATCCTTATTCCGGTGACCCTCGCCGTCGTGGTTGGCATGATCCTGGGGCTGGCTGCTGAAAAGCTTGGTCGCGCCGGGGTGCCGCGTTTCGGCATTGCCATCATCCTGTCATCACTGGTTGCTGCCGTGGTGTTCCTGCTCATTAACGCGCTTGCCGAACCGGTCGCGACGCTGATTGACGAGGGGCCGAACTTCGTGCAGCGCACGATCGACCGTCTGATGCCGTTCCTGGAGCGCCAGCACTGGCTCAATATCAGTCCTGCCAGCTTCGAAACCGGACCGATGTCGATGCAATCACTGATCGACAACAGCGGCAACATTCTGGGTGTCGTTACGTCCAGCCTCACACCGGCGATTGTGCAGGGGCTGATCTTCTTTGCGGCGCTTCTTCTCTTCCTGCTCGGCCGCCTGCGTCTGCGCCGTACCATCATACTGGCTTTTCCGCGCCGCCATCAGCGACTGGTTGCAATTCGCGTCATCAATTCGATCGAGGAAGTGCTGGGCTATTATTTTGCGACCGCCACGATGATCTACGCGGGCCTCGGCGTTTCCATGACGCTGATTGCCTATATCGGCGGCCTGGCCGCACCGGTCTTGTGGGGTGTCTTCGCGTTCGTTTCCAGCTTCGTGCCATTTCTTGGCATTACGCTGATGACGCTTTCCGTGGCTGTCGCCGGTATCATTACCCATGACTCACTGCTTCTGGCACTGGCACCAGCGGCAGTTTTTTTCGCAGTCCATCTGGTGGTTGAAAACCTGGTTTTTCCGGCCGTGATGGGGCGACAGTGGGAGATCAATCCCTTCGTCGTTTTCATCGCCATCCTGTTCTGGACCTGGATGTGGGGGGCAGTCGGCGCCATGCTTGCCCTGCCGTTGTCGCTGATCATGATGACCGTACTCGCCGAGCTTTTCCCCGAGCGAAAAACCGTTCCGCGTCTGCCTGACTGACAAACTGGTGTCAGGATGAACGACCGACACTTCGATCTTGCCTGGAAAGCGGCCCTTCAACCCGCGAAATGAAAGACCTTGTCTTGAGTAACAACAGACTCGATTTCGAGGAAACGACACAGACCGATCTCGTCACCGGAAAATCCCCTTGGGGCAACAATGCCTACAGGCCGGAACGACAACCTTTGACGGAGAGTTTTCGCACCGGCATCGCCATTATCGGAGGTGGTATTACGGGTGCGCTTGCCGCAGAGCATCTGACCGGACTTGGTTATGCCGTGACGATCATCGACCGTGAGCCTGTAGGTCTTGGCAGTACCGCGGCCAGCACCGCCATGTTGCAGTGGGAAATCGATGCACCGCTGACCGAACTCACCCGCTATTATGGGTTCGACCGCGCCGCCGATATCTATCGCCGCAGCCTTGCCGCGGTTTCTGGGCTTGAGGCACTGGTAACCCGACACTCCCTTCCATGCCGTTTTGCTGCCCGTCAGACACTCTATCTCGCAGCCGAAGAAGTGGGCGCCGGTGCGCTGATGGAAGAGCACAAGCTCCGGCATCGCGCAGGTCTGCCCGGCTCGTTCCTCGATTACACGGCTCTTCGCAGGGAGTTCGGCTTGGATCGAGAGGCGGCAATCCATTCGCAAGGGGCGGCGGAAGCCGACCCGCTGCTGATGGCATGGTCGCTTCTCACTCTTGCGCAGTCGCGCGGAGCAAGGCTAATCGAGGCGTCCGTGAAGGAATTTTCGGAAGAAGGCGGGCGGGTGGTGATAGCGGTTGAAGGATCTTACGTCATCGAGGCTGACCATGTCGTGCTTGCCACTGGTTATGTCATGCCGCATGCGGTGATGCCCAAACTGCATTCGACGGTTTCGAGTTTTGCCATCGCAACCGTTCCGCAGGATCCCGTCAAACTCTGGCGGGATCGGGCGCTCATATGGGAAGCTTCCGCACGTTATCATTACCTTCGCCTCACAGCCGATAACCGCATCATTATCGGCGGCGAGGATGAGGCGGTCGTGGACCCGCAGCAACGCGACAATATGCTGGCCGACAAGACCGCATGTCTTTGGGATACGCTCGGAAAAATCTGGCCGGATATCGACCCTCGTGTTTCGCATGCATGGTGCGGCACGTTTGGCGAAACATCCGACGGACTACCACTGATCGGTTGTGTGCCCAGCGCACAAAGAATCTTTGCCGCCTATGGTTACGGCGGCAATGGCATCACTTTCTCCTACATGGCAT
Organism: Endobacterium panacihumi; assembly: GCF_050847465.1. NCBI lineage: Bacteria > Pseudomonadati > Pseudomonadota > Alphaproteobacteria > Hyphomicrobiales > Rhizobiaceae > Endobacterium > Endobacterium panacihumi. Next base: position 110,892 of record NZ_JBOZRA010000004.1, read on the forward strand.
CCCGGATAATTGCAGCGATGATCCGGGGAGAAAGACATGACTGGTTCGATGATTTTGCACTCGACCGGGATGATCCGACGGACAAGGCCTGAGGGTCAGTCGTAAAGGTAAAGGCGCTCCCATTCGCTGCGTGGGATCTTTTCGCCGATCTTGTAATCGAACGAAATGATATCGAGACCATGATCACCGGTCCGACAGCTGAATTTCAGCTTGTACCAGTCGCCGGCGCTGCGAAAGACCGCGCCTGGCGCCTTCAGATCATTGCCTTTCTCGATGATGTCGGCACGGCTGTAGGCAATCACCTTGTCAGGCCTGAACCCTTCGCCCGCCCTGGCGATCTGCGACATCGCTTCAATATCGCACCGCTGCTCGCGCCGTTCCTGCGGATCGAGCGCATTCAATTGCCGCACGATACCGTTATCGATGGCTTGCGCAGGTGTCGCAATCGCTAAACCCAGAACGGAAGCCAGGAAAATTGGGGTCTTCAACAACATCCTCATAAGTCTGACTCGGATTGTCGCGAAACTAGAAGATGGATCGGAAATTGACCACTTATCAGAACGCGAAACAGAATGATGTGAACAGTACGCGAGGCGGAACACAGGAGCGAAGCCGCTTGGCGCAAGGCCGCATCCCTGATGTTGTGGGAGATCCGGCCGACAATCGCGTTACGCACTTTCGCGTTCTATCAACCGAAATCCGACATCCACGATCTTTTCGACGTCGCGTCCTGCTATCCGGGCAAGCACGGCCTCCGCTGCGGCCCGGCCAATCGCCCGCCGGTCGATATGCACGGTTGTCAAAGGCGGACAGATATGGGCGGCAAACTCGAAGTCTCCAAAGCCAACCACGGCCAGATCACCGGGTACCGACAGGCCCCGCATCTGACATTCCGTCAGGACGCCCTGCGCGAGAATATCCGAACTGCAGAAGACCGCATCCAGCGTCTTGCCCCGGTTAAAAATCTCTGCAATGCCTTCCCTGCCCTTCTTCAACGTGCTCGGCGCGTCCACCACAGCCACCTGCACATCGGGTACACTCCTTTCAGACAGAGCAGCAATAAAAGCCTGCTGTCTTATCCGCGCACGCTCATCCGAAGCCCAGACCATGCCGATCCGCCGGTGGCCCTTGTCATGAAGATATTCGGCCACCTCCCGTCCGAGCTTGTCGTGTGAGAAACCGACAAGCATGTCGATCGGCGTGGGCGTGTAATCCCAGGTTTCCACGACCGGAATTTTCGCTGCCAGCAGCCGGCTGCGGCTGAGGCGGGAGTGTGTGATACCCGTCAGCACAACGGCGTCGGGTTTGCGTGAAAGAACGGTCGTCAAAAGGTTTTCTTCCTCGTCCGGCGGATATCCGGACAAGCCGAGTAGCACCTTGTAACCCTCGCCATTCAAACGATCAGCCAAGGCCTCGATGACGTCCGCAAAGATCGAATTGCCGATGGACGGCACTATCGCAGCAACCAACCTGCTTTTTTGCGACGCAAGCCCACCTGCCAGAAGATTGGGAACGTAACCGGTTCGCTCTATTGCAGCCTGCACCACCTGAAGCGTCGATGCTGTTACCAGCTCGGGCTGGTTGAGGACGCGCGAAACCGTCATCGGCGCCACGCCGGCGAGTTTTGCCACCTCGCGCAGAGTAATGGCTCCACTGGAACGGGGTTTACGAAGTTTTTTCGGAGCAGGTGTGTTGAGCGGCAAGGTCGGGGCATCACGGTTTCACTGCTCAAATCCATACCAGCCCGCGGCAGATGTGACAAACAATTCATGTCGCGTTTGAGACGAAACGACGCATAAGCGCATTTCGCAAGGAATGCCTCCATCCCGAATGATAGCGGTATCATAGTGAATGCCGAAACCGGTGAGTTCCAACCGGATATCGGCAAAGGGTTCAATTATCCGGCGAAAGGTCTTTGACATGAATTTGGGTTTTATCGGCTTGGGCATCATGGGCACTCCGATGGCCGCGCACCTGCAGGCCGCCGGCCACAAGCTGTTCGTCAACACGATCGGGCCGGTCGCGGAAAATCTGACAGCGGGCGGCGCTGTCGTCTGCACGACCGGCAAGCACGTGGCTGAACAATCCGACATCATCTTTATCATGGTGCCGGACACGAGCGATGTTGAAGCCGTATTGTTCTCCGAGGCCGGTATCGCGGAAGGCCTGTCCGCCGGAAAAATCGTTGTCGACATGAGTTCGATCTCGCCCGTTGCGACGAAAGAGTTCGCTGCCAAGATCAACGCGCTCGGCTGCGACTATCTCGATGCGCCCGTTTCGGGCGGGGAAGTTGGCGCCAAGGCGGCATCGCTGACGATCATGGTGGGTGGCCCGGAAGCCGCATTTGCGATCGTCAAGCCTCTGTTCGACCTCCTCGGCAAGAACATCACGCTGGTGGGCGGCAATGGCGACGGCCAGACAACCAAGGTCGCCAACCAGATCATCGTTGCATTGACGATCGAAGCGGTTGGCGAAGCCCTGCTGCTTGCGGCAAGGGCGGGTGCCGATCCTGCCAAGGTGCGGCAGGCGCTGATGGGTGGGTTTGCCAATTCCCGCATTCTCGAAGTGCACGGCGAACGTATGGTGTCGCGCAATTTCGAGCCGGGTTTCCGCATCGCCCTTCACCAGAAGGACCTCAATCTCGCCTTGTCGACGGCACGCGCGCTGGGCCTCTCCCTGCCGAACACAGCGACGGCCCAGGAACTGTTTAATGCCTGCGCATCGCATGGGGGAACGGCGTGGGATCATTCGGCCATGGTCAGGGCGCTCGAATTCCTTGCGAATTTTGAAATCGGTCAAAAGCCGAACGCCTGACCGGCGAATGGGAGGAGGACGCCATGGCCGACGCTCAGAAGGAATTGTTGAGGCAGATGTTCGAGGCCGCGATTGCCGCGGCCCAGCCGGCCCGCTGCGTTCCGGCGAATCTGCCGGAACCTCCCAAAGGGCGGTTGCTGGTCATCGGCGCCGGCAAGGCTTCGGCGGCGATGGCCAAGGCGTTCGAGGACGCATGGTCGGGCGAGCTTTCCGGGCTGGTCATCACCCGTTACGGCTATGCTCAGCCTTGCCAGCGCATCGAAATCGTCGAGGCGGCGCATCCCGTTCCCGATGACGCGGGTCTTAAGGCCGCAAGGCGGATCCTTGACCTCGTCAGCGGCCTGACGGCCGACGATCTTGTCGTCTGCCTGATCTCGGGCGGCGGATCGTCGCTGATGCCGCTGCCGATTGATGGCCTGACACTTGCCGACAAGCAAGCCATCAACCGTGAACTGCTCAGATGCGGCGCCACGATTTCGGAAATCAACACCGTGCGCCGTCATCTGTCTGCGATCAAGGGCGGTCGCCTGGCGGCGGCATGCCATCCGGCCCAGGTCGTCTCCCTGATGATCTCGGATGTACCCGGCGATAATCCGATGGATATCGCCTCCGGCGCCACGGTGGCGGACCCGACGACCTGCCACGATGCGCTGTCCATCATCAATCGTTACGGGATCTCCGTGCCCGAAATTGTGAGGCAGATCCTCGAAAGCGGCCGCGGTGAAAGCATCAAGCCCGACGATCCGCGGCTTGCCAATTGCGAGGCCCGCATGATCGCCACTCCACAGATGGCACTGGAAGCGGCTGCCGTGATTGCGGAGCGCGCCGGATATGAAGCCCACATTCTCGGGACCTCGATCGAGGGCGAAGCGCTGGATGTCGGCAAGGTCATGGCGGGCCTTGCCGGCCACATCGCCAGCCGCGAGCAGCCATTCCAGACACCTTGCATCCTTCTGTCCGGCGGTGAAACCACGGTCACCATTCGCGGCGATGGACGCGGTGGCCGCAATGTCGAGTTTCTTCTTTCGCTTGCCATCGCGCTCAACGGAGCGAGCGACATCCACGGTCTGGCAGGAGATACGGACGGCGTCGATGGAATAGAGGAAATCGCCGGTGCAACCTTCGGGCCAGACACGCTTCAAAAGGCGCGCGCGCTGGGCCTCGTACCGCGCGAATATTTGGCCAGAAACGACGCCCACAGCTTTTTCCAGGCCCTCGGAGACAGTGTCGAGACCGGACCGACCCTAACAAATGTCAACGATTTCAGGGCGATTCTGATCGATCGCCCGACAGCCAGGCAACCATTTGCGAAAGACTCGCCGAGCCAGCTTCGCTGACCACCAACATACTGGGAGGAGGAAACCACCATGCCCAAACAATCACCTTACACCGCCGTTCCGAACACTATTCGCCAGCGTCTGTTAGCCCGTGAAACACTTATCGGCTGCTGGAGCGCATTGGGTAGTCCGATCACCACGGAAGTTCTCGGCCTTGCGGGTTTTGACTGGTTGCTGATCGATCTCGAACACGCACCTAACGATATCCTGTCGCTCATACCGCAACTGATGGCACTGAAAACCTCCGCCTCGGCACCTTTCGTGCGGCCCCAGTGGAACGACACCGTATTGATCAAACGTCTGCTCGATTCCGGCGTCTACAATTTCATCATACCCTATGTCCAAAGCGTGGATGAGGCACAAGCCGCCGTTGCTGCCACGCGATATCCGCCGCATGGCGTGCGTGGCGTTTCCGTATCCCATCGGTCCAACCATTATGGGACGATCGCGGACTATATGAAGGTCATCAACGACAATATCACGGTCGTCGTACAGATCGAGAACAAGGCCGGGGTGGAAGACGCGGCAGCAATGGCGGCCATTGACGGCGTTGATGCGCTGTTTGTAGGCCCGTCAGACCTGGCTGCGGCTTATGGCCATCTCGGGAATGCCAACCATCCGGAAGTTCAGGATGCGATCAAAGCGGTGTTCGCCGCCGCGAAAGCGCAAGGCAAGGCTTCGGGTATCCTGGCGCCCGTCGAAGCCGATGCACGCCGTTATCTCGATATGGGAGCGACATTTGTCGGCGTCGGCTCGGATCTCGGTGTTTTCCGAGGGGCGACCCAGGCCCTGAAGGACAAATACCTGGAGCCGGCTTCGGCTCCTTAAGCCCACGGCTCATTCGTTCCGCGAATTTTGAGAACGCAAGCATGACAGCTCGCGCGACAACGCCCTCCGACGCCTGAATGCCGAAGGGACACAAGGTATATGACCGTCCATTCAAGCAGAAAGACGTTGCTGTGAATGTTAATCAGATCTCTCCGAATAGTAGCCACCAGAATATCCGAGCTCTGCTCGCCCGCATGCAAATCTTTGATGAGGCCGATGACCTTATCGTCGAGATGCTGCCCGGCGGCGTGTCCTCAAACGTGCTGAAAATCTCCACTGGAAAGCGGACATTTTGCCTCAAACAGGCTTTGCCGAAACTGAAGGTCGCCAAGGATTGGCAGGCACCGGTCGATCGTATTTTCAGTGAGATTGACTGGCTGAAAACCGTCGACGGCATTGCCCCCGGCTCGGTACCCAAAATCTACGGCGTCGACCGCGCTTCAGGTTGCTTTGCCATGCAGTTCCTGCCCGCAGCCGACTATCCGAACTGGAAAACACAACTGCTGGAGGGGCACGTTGATGAAAACATCGCCGCCGCGCTCGGCAACACGCTTGGACGCATCCATGCCGCGACAGCCGATCGGGCCGACATGGCGGAGGCTTTCGCCAATGATGCCAATTTCGAAAGCCTGCGACTGGATCCCTATCTGGGCGAAACAGCGCGTATCCATCCGAACCTCGCCGAGAGGATAACCGCCGTTCTAGAGCGGACGAGGCAGTGCAAGCGCACGCTTGTGCATGGGGATGTCAGCCCGAAAAATATTCTGGTCGGCCGCGATGGGCCGGTGATCCTCGATGCGGAATGCGCCTGGTATGGCGATCCGGCTTTCGATCTCGCCTTCTGCCTCAACCATTTCTGGCTCAAGAGCGCGTTGTTCCCGAATCGCGCGGACGGATACATGCGCCTCTTCCGGCGGATGGCCGAAGCGTATTTTGCCCATGTCAGCTGGGAGCCTCGCGCCAATCTCGACATGCGCGTCGCCACCCTCCTGCCGTGCCTCACTCTGGCGCGAGTCGATGGCAAGTCACCGGTCGAATATCTCGATGAAAATCAACGCATGCAGGTGCGTCGCCTCGCAACGAGGTTGATCGATGACGGCTTGCCGTCTCTCGAAGACCTGCAGGCCGCATGGATGAAGGAAAGACAGCAATGAGTATAATCAAGGATGTCCGGGCACGCCGCGTGTGGGATTCACGCGGATGGCCGACAGTCGAAACGGAGGTCCTGCTCGAAAACGGCCGTACCGGCCGCGGCATCGCGCCGGCGGGCGCTTCGCGCGGCACGCACGAAGCGGTTGAGCTGCGCGATGGCGGCAAAGCGCTCTCCGGCAAGGATGTTCAAAAAACCATTGCCAATATCGAGCGCGAAATAGCCTCTGCCCTGATCGGCATGGATGTGACAGACCAGGCAGCGATCGACCATCAGATGATCGCACTGGACGGCACACCGACCAAGGAACGCCTTGGTGGTAACGGTATCATTTCAGTCTCTATCGCGGCGCTGCATGCGGCGGCAGCCGATGCCGGACAACCGTTATGGCGATATCTTGCGGGAGAAAATCCGGTTCGCCTTCCCCTGCCGCAAATCCAGATTTTCGGGGGCGGCGCCCATGCTGGCCGTCGCATCGATATCCAAGACCTGATGGTCGTCGCCACCAGCGCGAAATCTTTCGATCAGGCGCTGGAAATGACCTGCGAAGTCTACCACAGCGCCGGCCGCATCATGAAGGATCGTGGACTGCTGCAAGGTGTCGCGGACGAAGGCGGCTGGTGGCCGGCATTCGACAGCAATGAGCAGGCACTTGATACGCTGGTGCGGGCAATCGAAGGGGCGGGATATGTGCCGGGCGAGGATGTTTCCATCGTACTCGACATCGCCTCATCGGAATTCGGCAGGAACGGCCGCTACCGGCTGGCATTGGAGGAAGCCGAATACGATTCCGACGGCATGTGCGAACTGCTGCTTGGTTGGCTCGATCGCTACCCGATCGTTTCGATCGAGGATCCGCTGGCCGAAGACGACGAGGCCGGTCTCATTGCCTTCACGCAAGCTGCCGGATCGAAAGTACAAATCGTCGGCGACGATTTTTTCGTCACCAATGCGCGTCGTGTCGAAGACGCGGCAGCCAAAGGCGCCTGCAATTGCGTGCTGATCAAGCCGAACCAGGCGGGTACGATCACCGAAACCAAAGCAGCGCTCGATGCCGCCCGCAAGGCCGGTTACGGCGCCATCGTCTCGGCGCGGTCCGGCGAAACAGAAGATGTCACCATCGTTCACCTCTCGACCGGCTGGAATGCCGGCCAACTGAAAGTGGGCTCGTTTGCCCGCTCAGAACGCATGGCGAAATGGAATGAGGCCATTCGTATCGAAAGCGGTGGTCATCCCTTTGCCGGACGCAAGGCGCTGACGCGCTCCTGATCTCGCAAATTCGCCGATCGGGGGCGGCGCGGAAAGGCTGAAGGAGGTTTTCTCCTTTCCTCAACCGCTCCCAACGCGGGTTCCAGCCGCGGATCTCATTTTCAAACGCAATTGGGAGGGAGACATTGTGACCCAAATTGCAGACATGCCGGCACAGGCGGCTCAACCAAGGAAAAGTGTAGACGTCAAACGTATCGTTCAGGTCGGCGCAGGCAATGCGCTCGAAATCTACGATTTTATGATTTATGGCTATTACGCCCGATATATTGCCCAGACTTATTTTCCAAGCGACAACGAATATGTGTCGCTGATGATGTCCCTGATGACATTTGCCTTCGGCTTCCTCGCTCGACCGGTTGGCGCGATCGTGCTCGGCGCCTACACCGACCGCCATGGCCGCCGCAAGGGTCTGATCATGGCGCTTTCGCTCATGTCGATCGGCATCATTGCCGTCGCCTTGACCCCGTCCTATGCCTCGATCGGCATCGCTGCTCCGATCATCGTTCTCTTCGGCCGCCTGCTACAGGGCTTTTCCGCCGGTGCAGAACTCGGTGGCGTCGTGGTCTACCTCGCTGAAATCGCACCGCCCAAGCGCCGGGCCTTCTATACGAGTTGGCAGGCCGGGTCGCAGCAGTTTGCCGTCATGACAGCTTCGATCACCGGGCTGGTGCTGCTCTGGACGATGGCACCCGACGACCTGCACAGTTGGGGTTGGAGAATCCCGTTGCTGATTGGTTGCGCGGTCATTCCGGTCATGTTCTGGCTGCGGTCCAGCCTTCAGGAAACCGAGGTTTTCGCCAAGAAGAAAAAGGCCCCGACCGTTCGTGAGATCTGCACGAGCCTGACCACCGGTTGGCGCGTCATCCTCACCTGCATGGGTATGGTTGCCATGGCAACCGTCACGGCGCAGACCGTTACGACATACGCCCCGACCTTCATCAAAAGCCTGAACCTCGGTGAATCCGCCGGTTTCATCACGCTGTTCTTCGTCGGCCTGACCATGCTGATCTTCCTGCCGACCATGGGCATCGTTGCGGACCGTGTGAACCGCAAGAAAATGCTGGTCATCGTCACCATCACCGCTGCGATCACCGCCTATCCGCTGCTTTCGTGGCTGGCGGATGGACCGACCGTTTTCAAGTTCGTGGTTTTCGAACTCTGGTTCTCCTTCATCTATGCCTCCTATAGCGCAGTGCAGGTGGCCACCATGGTTGAACTTGTTCCGGCACATGCCAGAACGGCGGGTTACTCCTTCGCGCAGGCGGTGGCGGCCGCCGTGCTCGGCGGCTTTACCCCGGCAATCCTCGCCTGGCTGACACATACATTCGAAAGCAACGCCATGGTCGGCGTGTGGCTGACGATCAATGCTCTGATCAGCCTGACTGCCGTGCTGACATTGGACGGCAAAAAGGTTGGCGAGGCGCAAAGTGCCGAGTTCCATTAGGGAACTCGCGTTTTCCGCGCCGGGCACTTCCCCCGTCCGGCGCGGAAATTTCACACAGACCTCCTCGCGGCCACTCCGGCCGTGCCATGAATACGGATAGGATAACCACATGAAAATCATCGTGCTGGACGGGTTCACACTGAACCCGGGCGATATTTCCTGGGCCGGGCTGGAAGATCTGGGCGAAGTCACCGTCTACGACCGCACACCGGAGGAACTCACAGTGGAGCGGATCGGTGATGCGGATGCCATCTTCACGAACAAGACGGTCATCTCCAGAGATATTCTGGAACAGTGCCCCGACCTGCGATTCATCGGTGTTCTCGCGACCGGCTATAATGTGGTCGATATCGATGCGGCGAAGGTAAAGGGCATCCCCGTCTGCAACGTGCCGACATACGGCACCATGTCGGTCGCCCAGTTCGCAACCGCCCTGCTGCTCGAACTCTGCCATCAGGTCGGACGCCACAGTCAGTCTGCTCGCTCCGGCCAATGGGCCAAGGGTGAAGACTGGTGTTACTGGCTCAACCCACTGTTCGAGTTGCACGGTAAGAACCTGGGCATCATTGGTTTTGGCCGTATCGGTCAGGCCTTTGGGCGTATCGGCCAGGCACTCGGCATGAATATCATCGCCCATGACAGCTATCGCGACAAAAACCTTGAAAGCGACAGGCTGCGTTACGCAGACCTCAATGAACTCTATGCCGAGGCGGACGTCATCAGCCTGCATTGCCCCCTCTTCGCCGATAATGTCGGCATGATCAACACGGCGGCAATTTCAAGAATGAAGCCGGGTGTCTTTCTGATCAATACGTCGCGTGGCCCGCTCATCAACGAACAGGACCTTGCAGACGCCCTCAACCAGGACCGCATTGCCGGTGCCGGGCTAGATGTTCTCTCATCGGAGCCACCCGCAGCCGACAACCCTTTGCTGACTGCCAAAAACTGCATTGTTACGCCGCATATCGCATGGGCCGCGCGTGAACCGCGCATGCGCATCATGGCAACTGCGGTCGAAAATCTGCGCGCCTTCATCGGTGGCAAAGCGCAGAACGTGGTCAACGCCTAGAAGGCATTTTCATTCCGACCTTTTCCAACCGTCCATTTTCACGATTCACCGGACAGACAAATGACAATACACAACCCGATCGAACAAGCCGCCGCACGCGTGCGGCAAGCCTATGAAAACCGCAGTTTCTGCGCGCCCGTCCGAGACCTTTTGGGTGACAACGATCTCACCGCCGGCTACGCGGTCAACCAGTTCAACAGCGATTACTGGCGGCGCCAGGGACGTCGCGCGGTCGGGCGCAAGATCGCTCTTTCTTCCAAGGCCGTGCAGCAGCAGATGGGAGTCAACCAGCCGACCTATGGCATGCTGTTTGCCGATATGTGCCTCGCCGAAGGCGTTTCCATCGACGCGACGCCTTACGGGCAATTGAAACTGGAAACCGAAATCGCGCTCGTGCTGGAACGCCCGCTTGAAAGGGCAAAACATACGGTTGCGGACATTATCAGCGCAGTCGCTTATGCGGTGCCAGCCTTCGAAATCGTCACCAGCCGCTTCAACTGGGATGTCAAACCGACCGACTTCGTGGCGGACAACTCCAACGGCTGCCTTTTCACGCTTGGCTCCCAACCACGCAAGCTTTCCGATTTCGACATCCTGCGTTGCAAGATGCGAACGACGCTGCGCGGCGAAGAGGTTTCTGTCGGTTCGGCGGCGGCGTGTTACGGCAATCCGCTCAACGCAATGATCTGGCTAGCCGATACGCTCGCTGCTGCCGGCCAGCCGCTTCAGTCAGGCGATGTGGTGATGACCGGATCGCTCGGCCCGATGGCTATGATCACCGCCGGAGACGTATTCGAGGCGGAAATCGAAGGTCTCGGCCCCATCAGCCTCGCATTCGATCCCGGCTGAATTTCAGTAGACACAAAAGACGTCAAGGGGCGTGTGCCCGCCCCTGCCGAGGACGGCTGGCGCTCGACTGCGCCGGCACGATCGGCGCGAACCGGCACGCGATGAACAGGAGGATACCATGAGCATTTTGATCAACCCGCTCAAACGCGCGCTCCAGGCCGGCAAGCTGCAGATCGGTCTGTTCAGCCAACTCGGCAATCCGGTAACCGTTGAAATGATCGCCGGATCCGGCTTCGACTGGATCGGCATCGATACGGAACACGGACCGACCGATCTGGTGGCACTGTATTCGCAACTGCAGGCGTGTGGTGCGGCGAACGGCGTGACGTCGCCGGCTGTGCGCCTACCATCCAATGACCGTATCCTCATCAAGCAATACCTCGATATCGGTGTGCAGAACATCATCATTCCGCAGGTCGATACGGCCGAACAGGCTCGTGCGATCGTCTGGGAAACACGCTATGCGCCGCGCGGCGGACGTGGTTATTGCGGAGCGCCGCGGGCGTCCAATTTTGGCCGCATCAAGGATTATCCCTTCAAATCGGCAGAGGAAATCTGCGTCATCGTACAGCCGGAGTCGATGAAGGCGATTGAAAACCTGGAAGCGGTGGCCGAGGTGGACGGCGTCGATTGCTTCTTCTTCGGACCCGGTGATCTTTCTGCCGATATGGGCTATCTGCATCAGGCTACGCATCCGGAAGTCGTCAAGGTGCTGGAATCCGCCGCCAAACGCGTCCGCGCCGCCGGGAAGGCAGCCGGCATCATTTGCCCCAATGAAGAGCTTTGCCGCCATTACATCGATGTCGGTTTCAACTTCGTCGAGGTGGGCTCGGATCAGGGTATCCTTGTGCGTGGGGCGGACGATCTCGCCGCCAAATTCATGCCGCTGACTCAGGAAATGAAACCGCACAACGTCCTGCAGTCAGCGTAAAGCATCGTGGTTCGACAGCCGGGGATATCGCTGGCCTTTCCTGATGTCGGAAGGCCGGCGCTTTGCTGGGCTATGTCGGACTGTGTCGTGGAGCGAACAACACAGTTCCCAACATCATAACAGCTCTGAATCAAAAACGGTGATCGCGGCACAGTTTCAATCCAGTATCACCGCCAAAAAATCGTCGCCGTACCGCTTGAACTTCGTCTCGCCCACCCCGGCAATGTTCAGCATCTCGCGTTCGCTCGAGGGACGTTCCCGCGCGAAAGCCACCAGCGTTGTATCGGGAAAAACCATATAGGGCGCGATGCCTGCATCCTTGGAAATCTCCAGACGCAGCTTGCGAAGCCGTTCGAACAGAACGGCTTCCACCTCCGAAAGTCCTGCCCGGCTATTGGCGCCAGCGCTTGATGACCGGGCCGCCTTGCGGTCGGCGCGCGTCTTGTCCTTGCGGAAAATCACCTGGCAGCGTTTCTTGAACACGTCGGCGGCACTTTCACGCAGCACCACGGCACCAAAGTTGGCGTGGTCTATGCCGATGTGATCGAAGGCCAGCAACTGCCGGAAAACCGATTGCCAGGTCTGCACCGAATGTTCGCGTCCGGCACCGAAGACCGGAAAGTCCGTATGTCCGAATTTTTCCGTCTTGTCGGTTACCTTGCCGATCAGCACATCGATCAGATGACCGGTACCAAAACGCTCGCCCGTCCTGTAAACCGCTGCCAGCGCCTTGATGGCCGCATCGGTGCCGTCCCATTGTTCCACCGGTTGGCGGCAGGTATCGCAATTGCCGCAGGCCTGGCTATGGCGCTCGCCGAAATGCGAAAGGATGGCGGTGCGTCGACAGCCCGCTGTCTCGCATATGGCCAGCAGGGCATTCAGCTTTGCCCGTTCGATGCGCTTTGTTTCGTCGGACGACTCCTCGTTCTCCTCAATCATCCGATGACGTTGCACGATGTCCTGCATGCTGTAGGTCATGAACGTGGAGGATGGCAGGCCATCGCGGCCGGCACGCCCGGTTTCCTGATAATAACCCTCCACCGAGGACGGAAGGTCGAGATGTGCGACGTAACGTACATTGGGCTTGTTGATGCCCATGCCGAAAGCGACCGTCGCCACGAGGCAAAGCCCTTCCTCCATGCGAAAGGCTTCCTGAACTTCCGCTTTAACGTCAGGATCAAGGCGCGCATGATAATACCGAGCGCGAAAGCCCTGTTCATTCAACCAGTTACAGGTCTCTTCTACCTTGTTGCGTGAAAGGCAGTAGACAATGCCGCTTTCACCCTTAAATCTGCTCAGAAATTCAAGCAGTTGCGCGCGCCCGTTCGAGCGTTCGACGATCTCGTAATAGATATTGGGACGATCGAAACTGTCGACGAACACATCCGCCTGACCGAGGTCGAGAAGCCGAATGATGTCCTCACGTGTATGCGGGTCGGCGGTCGCGGTGAGTGCTATGCGCGGCACACCGGGAAAGAGCGTTTTCAGATTGCCGAGCGCCAGATAGTCCTTTCGGAAATTGTTACCCCAGGTGCTGACACAGTGGCATTCATCTACACAGATCAACGACACGCGCGCTCGGCCAAGCATGGTCTGAAAGGACGGCAGGACGATGCGTTCGGGGGTCACATAAAGCAGTTTCAACGTCCCGGCGGAGACTTGGCGCCGCACGTCGGCATTCTGTTCATCACTCTGCGACGATGAAAGGCAGGCCGCCGCAACGCCCAGCGCCTTCAGATCCTCCACCTGATCATGCATCAGGGCCACCAGCGGTGACACGACAATGGTCAGACCGTCGAGGCAGAGCGCAGGGATCTGGAAGCAGAGGGATTTTCCTTTGCCGGTCGGGAAAAGAACGAGAGCGTCCCCGCCACGCAGGACGGTTTCGATGACCTCTTCCTGCTGCCCGCGAAAGGATTTGTAACCCCAGACCTGTTCGAGCGCTTGTTTGGGATTGGCATAAGGGCTTTGCATGGGGCTCTCGTTTCAAGACGTCGGCGGCGGCATTGCGGGGGCGGCGGCATCGATGCTCTCGCGCGTCTCAGGAGATGGCACTCTGAAGACTCGCCGCCACAAACTGTGGTCTCGATCTATATCGCCTTCGGCGTGGTGGCAAACATGCCGACCTATTTGCCGCTGTTGCTTCTGAAAAAACGACTGCAACCGGAAGATACGCAGAGTTGCGAAATGCGCGCGACGTGTCAATAAATATGCTGCCGAATCTGCCTGGGGAGGAGTTCGCATTGCTCGAGATGAAAACGGATGTCGTGGTGATCGGCGGCGGGCTTGCCGGCCTCGTTGCAGTCTGCGAACTGGTTGAACGAGGGCGCAAGGTCATCCTGCTGGAACAGGAGCCGCCGGCAAGCCTGGGAGGTCAGGCCTTCTGGTCGCTTGGCGGCCTGTTCATGGTGAACACACCCGAACAGCGACGCCTCGGCATTCGCGACAATTATGATCTCGCGCTTCAGGACTGGGTCGGCTCTGCCGGTTTCGACCGCACCGAAGATCACTGGCCGCGATTATGGGCGCAGGCCTACCTGCAATTTGCCGCTGGCGAGATGCACCGCTGGCTGCATGGTCTCGGCATGCGCTGGTTTCCGATCGTCGGCTGGGCTGAACGGGGTGGCGGGCTTGCGGGCGATCACGGCAATTCTGTCCCGCGCTTTCATATGACGTGGGGGACCGGCCCCGGAACGCTTGCGCCATTTCTGAAGCGGGTTCTGGCGGCACAAGATGACGGCCTTGTCGATATCAGGCACCGCCACAGGGTGACTGCCCTGCAGATGACAACAGGTTCCGTCACCGGCGTTATCGGCGAAGTGCTCGCACCTTGCAACGTTGTCCGTGGAAGGCCCTCGAACCGGGACGTCTTGAAAAATTTCGAGATCGACGCATCCGCCGTGATCATCGCGAGCGGCGGCATCGGCGGCAATGAGGCGCTGGTGCGGCGCAACTGGCCCACGGATCGCCTCGGCGATCCACCCAAAACAATGGTCTGCGGCGTGCCGCAGCATGTCGATGGGTTGATGCTCAATCATGCGACCGCAGCCGGAGCACGGATGATCAATACGGATCGCATGTGGCATTATACCGAAGGGCTCAAGAACTGGGATCCGATCTGGCCGAACCACGGCATCCGCATTCTGCCCGGCCCGTCCTCCATGTGGTTAGATGCCGCCGGCAATCGGCTTCCGTTGCCCGCCCTGCCCGGCTTCGATTCGCTGGGAACGCTGAAGGAACTGTGTTCACGCGGTCATGCGCATTCTTGGTTCGTGACCACGCAAAAAATCATCAAGAAGGAATTTGCACTCTCCGGCTCGGAACAGAACCCGGACTTGACTGGCAAAGACATTCGACTTTTGCTGAAAAGCCGTCTTGGCAAAACCGCAACACCACCTCTGGAAGCTTTCAAGAAGCACGGCGAGGATTTTGTCGTGGCCGACACACTCGAAGCTTTGGTCGAGGGCATGAACAAGATCGGCGAATGCCAGATCTCGCTGGATCACCTGCAAGCGCAGATCGAGGCGCGCGACCGCGAACTGCAAAACGGGTTTGCCAAGGATCTGCAGATCGTCGCGATACGGCAGGCGCGCGCCTATATCGGCGACCGGTTGATGCGGACGGCCAAACCGCACCGCATCCGCGACCCGAAAGCGGGGCCGTTGATCGCTGTGCGCCTGCACATATTGACGCGCAAGACATTGGGCGGACTGGAAACGGATCTCGACGGGCAGGTTTTTGGCAAGAACGGCGGGCCGTTGACAGGTCTTTACGCCTGCGGCGAAGCAGCCGGCTTCGGCGGTGGCGGTTATCATGGTTATCGTGCGCTGGAAGGCACGTTTCTCGGCGGCTGCATCTTTTCAGGCAGAGCGGCCGGTCGCGCGGCCTGAGTGCAACGAAAGCTCCGCCGTCCGCTTATCCGGACGGCGGAATTGTGGCTTTATTCGCCAGCCGGAATCTCCGGCTTTGCATAAGGCCATTTCCAGTCCCGGATTTCTGGCATGTCGTCGCCGTATTCGTGGACATAAGCCTTGTGCGCAGCCAGCTTTTCCTTGAGCGTTTGGATCAGCCCTGCTGCCTTTTCCTTCAATGCCGGCAAGCGTTCGATCGCCTCGATCGCCAGGTGGAAGCGATCGAGTTCGTTCATCACCGCCATGTCGAACGGTGTGGTCGTCGTGCCTTCCTCGACAAAACCGCGGACATGGAAATTCCGGTGGTTGGTCCGCTTATAGACCAGTCGGTGGATCAGATACGGATAGCCGTGATAGGCAAAGACCACCGGGCGGTCCTTGGTGAAGATGTCGTCGAACATCTCGTCGGAAATACCGTGCGGATGATGCTGCGGCGATTGCAGCGCCATCAGGTTGACCACATTGACGACGCGGATACGCAGATGCGGCAGGATCTGGCGCAGGTAATCGACCGCCGCGAGTGTCTCCATGGTCGGCACGTCACCGGCGCAGGCCATGACGATATCCGGGTCAAGTCCTTCTTCCGTGCCCGCCCATTCCCATATGCCGATGCCCGCCTTGCAATGAACCTCCGCTTCTTCGATCGTCAGCCATTGTGGTTCCGGCTGCTTGCCGGCAACGATGACGTTCACGCGGTCCCAGGTTTTCAGGCAATGATCGCCAATGACCAGCAGGGTGTTGGCATCCGGCGGCAGATAGACGCGGACGATATCGGAACTCTTGTTGGCGACGAGATCGATAAAACCCGGATCCTGATGCGAGAAGCCGTTGTGATCCTGCCGCCAGACATGGGATGTCAACAGGTAATTGAGTGACGAGATGGGCTTGCGCCAAGGCAAATGGCTGGAAACCTTGATCCACTTGGCATGCTGGTTGAACATCGAGTCGATGATATGGATGAAGGCTTCGTAGCATGAGAAAAAGCCGTGACGGCCGGTGAGCAGATAACCTTCCAGCCAGCCCTGGCACATGTGCTCACTCAACACTTCCATCACCCGGCCTTCCGGCGCGAGGTGATCGTCGCTATCGAGCGTTTCGGCCATCCATACCTTGTCGGTGGCTTCGAACACGCTGCCGAGACGGTTGGACGCGGTCTCGTCCGGTCCAAAAATGCGAAAGTTCTTTTCCTCGGCGTTGTAGCGAATGACGTCGCGCAGATAGTCGCCGAGAATTTTTGTTGATTGTGTTTCGACGCTGCCTGGAGACGGAACCGCAACCGCATAATCGCGGTAGTCCGGCGTTTTCAGTTCACGACGCAGAAGTCCGCCATTGGCATGCGGGTTTGCCCCCATGCGCCGGTCGCCGCGTGGCGCGAGCGCCTTCAGTTCCGGCTTCAGCTTGCCGTCCGGATCGAACAGATCTTCCGGATCATAACTGCGCATCCACTCCTCGAGAATGCGGCGATGCTCTGCATCTTCCCGGCAGCTTGCGACCGGAACCTGGTGGGCACGCCAATGGCCTTCCACCTTCTTGCCATCGACCACTTTCGGGCCTGTCCAGCCCTTGGGGCTGCGCAGGATGATCATCGGCCAGCGGGGGCGTTCCGATGCATCCGTTTCCGCATGCGCCTTGATGGCGGCGATCCGTTCGAACACGGTGTCGAGCGTACCGGCCATCAGCGGATGCATGAGTTGCGGATCATCACCTTCCACGAAGAAAGGCTCATAACCATAGCCCTTGAACAGGTGTTCGAGTTCCTCATCCGAAAGGCGGGCCAGCACGGTCGGATTGGCGATCTTGTAGCCGTTCAGATGCAGAATGGGCAGAACGACGCCATCGCTTGCGGGATTGAGGAATTTGTTGGAATGCCAAGCGGTGGCCAGCGGACCGGTTTCCGCTTCGCCATCCCCTACCACGCAGGCAACCACGAGATCGGGATTGTCGAAGGCAGCCCCGAAAGCATGCACCAGCGCATAACCGAGTTCACCGCCCTCATGAATAGAGCCGGGAGTTTCCGGCGCGACGTGACTTGGAACACCACCGGGGAAGGAAAACTGCCGGAACAGCTTTAGCATGCCGTCTTCGTCTTCGCCGATCTGCGGATAGATTTCCGAATAAGACCCCTCAAGGTAGGTATTGGCCACCATACCCGGTCCGCCGTGTCCCGGCCCGCAGATATAGATGATATTGGCGTCACGCGCCTTGATGATACGGTTGAGATGGGCGTAGATGAAATTGAGCCCGGGCGTTGTGCCCCAGTGGCCAAGAAGGCGCGGTTTGACATCCTCGGCCTTAAGCGGCTCCTTCAAGAGAGCATTGGCCAAAAGATAAATCTGGCCAACGGACAGGTAATTTGCTGCGCGCCAGTACCGGTCGATCAGGGAAATATCGCGATCATCGAGCGGGGCGGCGGTAATATGCGTTGTGGCAACGTTCATAAATTATCCTCCTGCAGGCCCCTCCCGATCGCCTTGAAGGCATCAGTTCTGATAGGCCCATGGGAAGGCTACGCAACCCAAAAAACCGAGTCAATATTCTCTTTCGGTCTTGATCATGATCAAAATAAATCGATTTAATTCATTTGGCGCCACAAATCAGCAAACAACGAATTGCGGAAGTCGTAAAATTCAATCGCAGCCGAATGGGAACGTACTAAATAGGTAAATAATCGAATTTAATCATGATCAATATTGATTTCTAATTATTGCGATTGAAATAAATATTGAAGTTATGGAAATATATTATTGGCATTTATTTATAAAAGCGACCAGCGAATGTCTTTATCGCTGAATTCTTGAAAAGCAGCCGCATGCGGTCGTTCGTCGCATGACAGGTCCAGCAAGGTTGCCGCCGATTGGCGCTTGCCAATTCATCGGCGGCGATTGCCGCAATCTTTGGCATGCGTCACATTGCCGGGTCGCCATCCCTGTGGCGACTGTCCATCATAGGCAGGTCAGTGCGTCCCGTATGGGACGTCATCATCCACGGAGATCGACATGACAGTTCGTCCGCCGGGGAATTTTGGAAATTTCGATCCGACAAAAAGTGGCCTTGCCACCCTTGAATATGAATTGATGGCAGAGCGCGCCCATGCGCTCGGACGCCATGGCCAAGCCGTAGAGATGGCAATTGCCGCACTCAACGCGGGCGAAAGCAAAGCGCTGAAAACGGCAGAAATCGAGCGCCTGATCGATGCTGCTTCCGAAGCCGTGTGGGGCTTCTTCGTCCATAGGGAAACCTGCGGGCTTCATAATGGCGAGGACGTCATCAAGGAGTATGGTATTCCGGGCAAGGTTCTCGCGCGCCTTGGTGCAAGGCCACGCCAGCACCCTGCCTGACACCGGAGTTACGGGTCGGCATTCATCAGTCGCTGCTGTTCCGGCTCATCAAATGCCAAAAGTCCGCCATTCCGATTGCGTTTCACGCGGTTCACGTGGTCGCGCGGACTGATGCCGGTCGTGCGCCGGAACATGCGCGAGAAGTAATAGGGATCGCCATAACCGACTTCGGCTGCCACCATCGCAACCGCCATCCCCGTCTCAAGCAGGTGCATCGCACGCTCCATGCGCTTGAGTTCCTGATATTTTCGCGGCGTCTGCCCCACTCTCTTTTTGAATTCTCGCAGAAAATAGTCGGCATTGAACGGCGAGGCATCCACAGCCCTCTCGGCAACATCCGAATCGAGTGGATTGGCAGAGATCATCGCGACTGCCTTCATAACGGCAAGATCGAGCGCATCCGCGCCTTCGGCCTGATATGTCGCCCGGTCCTGCCAGCGAACAAAGGCATCCTCGATATAGGCGATCAATAGATACATGAAGAGATGGTGCTGCCCGAGCGTGATCGATGACGGCGGTGCGGTCTGACGGTACTGGCGCACCAGCGGCCCGAGGAGCGCCCATTTCTTCAGCCGCACCTTCTGCCGCAGCTCCATCTGCGCAATCAGGTCGTGATTGCCGTAGATATCGAGCGTGAAATGCTGGGCAATGCCGGTATAGGCTTCCGGCCCGTGGTTCCAGCCGCGAAACCGCTGCCCGCGCCGTATGAGCATCGCATCCCCCGGCTCCATCACATACCGCTCGCCCTCGATCACGTAATGGCCACGTCCCTCGAGACAGATCACCAGATCTTCCACGGGGTTGGTCTTGTCGATCCTCCAGACCTTGGAATGCTGCATGCGGATGGTCGCGCGCGTCAGCTCCAGTGCCAGCGCGGATGGCGCAATACTGGAAAGAATCCCACCTTCGATTTCGTCCATCTTTTTTCCCATGTTTGTTTATTCATTCTGGGACGAAAATCCAATTATGTCACGAGGATTACAGCTCAAACGAGCAAATTGATCTTTGTTTAGATTGATAGCTAAGTGCATGACGCATAACAGCCTTGCACTTTCTGGCTGGAGGAGGAATTGAATTTGCACAAAAACGAATTTGCCCCGGCGGGGTGGCTTTTGCCGCCCGGAGGCGTCACATGAAGTCACAGCGTTTTATGGGATACGCCTATCTGGCGCCGTATCTGGTCGGCCTGATCATTTTCACGACCATACCTTTTTTGACATCGCTTTATCTCAGCTTCACCAGTTACGATCTGATGAGCAGCCCGCAATGGACCGGGCTTTCCAATTACGAAAGACTTTTCACCCGCGACCGTACTTTTGACAAATCCCTGACTGTCACGTTGATCTACGTGTTCAGCACCGTGCCTCTGAAGCTCGCCTTCGCGCTCTTCATCGCGGCGATCCTGAATTACAAGTTGAAATTCATCAACGTTTTCCGCACGGCCTTTTACGTGCCCTCGATCCTCGGCGGATCGATCGCCATCGCCGTTCTGTGGCGCTACCTGTTCTCCACCGAAGGCCTCGTCAACATGGCGATCGCCATGCTCGGCTTCGGCCCGGTGGACTGGTTCGGCGATCCAACCAATGCGCTCTTCACCATCACGCTTCTGCGCTGCTGGCAGTTCGGCTCGGCCATGGTGATCTTCCTCGCCGCCCTGCAGTCGATCGACAAGTCGCTCTATGAAGCCGCTTCCATCGACGGTGCCGGCAAGGTCACGACTTTCATCTTCGTCACTCTGCCACTTTTGACGCCAGTCATCTTCTTCAATCTCGTCATGCAGATGGTCCAGGCGTTCCAAGAGTTCAATGGTCCCTACATCATTACCCAGGGCGGCCCGCTGAAATCCACCTATCTCCTACCCCTCTACATCTACGAGGAGGCCTTCAAGAAGTTCAACATGGGCTACGCCTCGGCGATCGCCTGGGTGCTCTTCGCCATCATCATGGTCCTCACGCTCGTGGCCTTCTGGTCCTCGAAGAAGTGGGTCTATTACGCCGGCGACAAAAGGAGCTAAGCCATGACCGACATCCATTTGTCCAACACATCTGTCCATACCGCCGACGAAGCTGCGGCCGCGAAGCGGGCCCGCATGGACCTCATCTCATCGGTCGTCCGCTACGCGCTTCTCTTCGGTGTCGGCTTCCTGATGCTCTACCCGCTGATCTGGCTGGTGGGCGCCAGCTTCAAGACCAATTCGGAAATCTTTGCCGGTGCAGGCTTCTTGCCGGAAACGCCGACACTTGAAGGTTATGTCCAGGGCTGGCAGACGTCCACGCCTTACACATTCGGCAGGTTCTTCTGGAACTCGTTCCTTATCATCCTGCCAAAAGTCATCGGTACGGCAATTTCGTGCACGATGGTCGCTTACGCCTTCGCGCGCTTCGATTTTCCGTTCAAGAAGATCCTGTTCGGATCGGTCATCGCCGTCCTGCTTTTGCCCAACGTTGTCACCCGAATTCCGCAATACATCCTGTTTCGGGATCTCGGCTGGTTAGACAGCTTTCTGCCGCTCTGGGTGCCGTCGGCACTCGCCGGCGATGCTTTCTTCGTCTTCATGCTCGTGCAGTTCCTGCGCTCGCTTCCGACGGATATGGAAGAGGCCGCTCGCGTCGATGGCGCAAACAGCCTGCAGACGCTCGTCTTCATCGTCGTTCCCATGCTTGGACCGGCACTGGTTTCGGTCTGCCTGTTCCAGTTCATGTGGACGATGAACGATTTTCTCGGGCCGCTGATCTACATTTCGTCGGTCGACAAATACCCCGTGAGCCTCGCGCTCAAACTCTCAATCGATACAACCGAAGCCTTCGAATGGAACCGCATCCTGGCGATGTCGGTGCTCACCATCACACCTGCGCTCGTCGTGTTTTTTGCCGCGCAGCGTTATTTCATCGAAGGGATTTCTGCGGGAGGCAGGAAAGGCTGACATGGCAAACGTTCAACTGAAAAACCTCGACAAAGTCTACAACAAGACCAACAAAGTCGTTCACGGCATCAACCTCGACATTCAGGATGGCGAATTCATGGTGCTGGTCGGACCATCCGGCTGCGCCAAATCGACGACACTGCGCATGATTGCCGGTCTGGAAGATATTACCGGCGGCGACGTCATCATCGGTGGCCAGCGGGTCAACGACCTGACACCGAGCAAACGGCAGATCGCCATGGTGTTCCAGAACTATGCGCTTTATCCGCATATGAAGGTGCGCGGCAATCTCTCCTTCGGCTTGCGCATTGCAGGCCGACCCAAGGCAGAAATCAATGCGGCGGTCGACAAGGTCGCGGCCATTCTGGAAATCGAACCGCTGCTGGACCGCCTGCCGAAACAGCTTTCGGGCGGTCAGGCACAGCGTGTCGCGCTCGGCCGCGCCTTGATCAAGAACCCAGGCGTTTTCCTGTTCGACGAACCGCTGTCGAACCTTGATGCCAAACTGCGTGCTTCCATGCGCGTTCGCATCACCGACCTGCACCGCCAGCTGAAAGCGGAGGGCAGTTCGCCCACCGTGGTCTACGTCACCCACGACCAGACGGAAGCGATGACCATGGGCGACCGCATCTGCGTCATGCAGGCCGGGCGCATCATGCAGGTTGCCACGCCGAAGGAACTCTACAACGCTCCAGCCAATCTGTTCGTGGCCGGGTTCATCGGCACGCCGGAGATGAACCTCGTCGATGGCGCGATGGAAGGCGGTGAATTCGTCATGGGTGGCCAGCGCCTGGCGCTCGGCACCGAATTGACGGCCCGGCTTTCGGGTCAGCCGGGTGAAGCTGTTCTCGGTATTCGACCGCAGCAGTTCTCTCTGGTCTCCGAGGGACCGGCTCTGCAGGCCAAACTCGTCAATGCCGAGTTCATGGGCCATGAGGTCTACATGCACGCCGATTGTGAGGGACGCCGCCTGATCAGCGTTGTCGGCGCCGCGGAATTCGAGGCACGCGGACAGTCGGATGTGATCCGTCTGCGCCCGGACCCGAAGACACTTCACATTTTCGATAAATCGGACGGTCGTAACGTTTCTCTGCAGGCAAGCAGCAGCATCGCGGCCTAGTTTCAACGAGGAGGAAGACAGATGAAGGGCATTTTAAAAACATCGATGATCATGGCCGGCACGGCACTTGGTCTCATCGCCATGGCACCGTCGGCAGGAGCGGCGGAATTGCGCATGTCATGGTGGGGCGGTGAAAGCCGCCACGTGGCGACCCAGAAGGCCATCGCCGCCTGCGGTGCCAAATATGGCCACACCGTGAAGGGCGAATTTACCGGCTTCGACGGCTATCTCGAAAAGCTGACCACGCAGATGGCCGGCAAGACAGAAGCAGACATCATCCAGGTCAACTGGCCGTGGCTGCCGCTGTTTTCCAAGGATGGCAAGGGTTTTGCCGATCTGCGCACGCTGAAGGACATAGACCTTTCGAACTGGACCGAGGGAGATCTGCAGTCGGGTTCCACGAATGGCGTCTTGCAGGGTCTGTCCGTCTCCACGAGCGGTCGCGTATTCTTCTTCAACACGACGACGCTTGAAAAGGCTGGCGTGGCGGTCCCGACAACCTGGGACGAATTCTTTGCAATGACAAAGACGGTCAAAGAAAAGCTTGGTCCAGATTATTACACATTCAACGCAGTCAAGGAGACGGCGCATCTTCTGGTGACGCTTGCCGTGACGCAGGCGACCGGCAAGGGCATGGTAGACGCCAAAACCAATCGCGTTGCCTGGACGCCTGAGGAACTGGCCGCCGGCATCGGGTTCCTCGGCAAGCTCGTGGAAACCGGCGCGATCCGCTCGCAGAAGCAGGAAGCGGCGGACGGCAACGTCAACCTCTTCGAAAAGCCGGCCTGGTCGGAAGGCAAGATCGCCGGTTCCTACGAATGGGATTCCACCTATTCGAAATATGCCGACCCATTGAAGGAAGGCCAGGTTCTGAAGCCGGTGCCGATGCTGAAGATGACCGACGGTAAATCCGAAGGTGTTTTCCGCAAACCGTCGATGGTCTTTTCCATCTCGAAGAACTCGAAAAACCCGGAGGCAGCAGCGCAGATCACAAATTGCCTGCTGAATGAACCGGAAGGCATCGATGTCCTCGGCACCTCGCGCGGCATTCCGGCATCCAAGGCCGCGATGGCACGACTGACCAATGCAGGCGAGCCGGAAGTTCGGGAAGCCAATGCCATCGTCATGGCCTCTGAAGGCCCGACGATTTCGCCGTTCGACGAAAACCCCGTCATCCGCGGCATCATCATCGATACGCTTGA
Organism: Endobacterium panacihumi; assembly: GCF_050847465.1. NCBI lineage: Bacteria > Pseudomonadati > Pseudomonadota > Alphaproteobacteria > Hyphomicrobiales > Rhizobiaceae > Endobacterium > Endobacterium panacihumi. The sequence goes on from NZ_JBOZRA010000004.1 coordinate 135,077, forward strand.
AGAATACGCCTACGAGCAACTCGACGAGCAGGAAGCAGCCGAACAGATCATCGAGGGCGTCAACGACGCACTTGCCAAGTTCGACTGATCGCGACCGACACCAGCCACCCGGACGGATTGAGATAAGGCCGGGTGGCTGACCACCACACAAGAGAGCCAAAATGTACAAAGTCATTCCAGTTGCGATCTCCGCACGGATCGCGGCCATGAGACTGTCTGTGCCCGGCGCACGCCATGCACTGCCGCGTCCCCTGCCCTGGCGGTTGTTCCGGGCTGGATCGGATGACGCGGTTCAGCACGGAACTGCTGAGAAAGCCGTAACACTTGTCGATATGCTTGAACCCTCCACGAACTATCGTTTCGAGGTAGACGGTTTCGAGAACCTGAATTTTCACACCGCTACTTGCGCCGGTCTCATTCATGCCGCCGATTACGGGCTCATTGCCGATGCGGCGCTGACGGATCTGGCCGCGGCCAAAAGCAACGCGGACCGGCTGGGCACCGCACTGGCGAACGTTCCGGTCGGAGGCACGCTTCATATCGGTCCCGGCGTATGGACCACATTTCCTCTGGCCTTGCGCAGCGACATGACGTTGCATCTGGCCGCGGGGGCGGTCATGCGTGCGCCAAGCCTGAGAGAGGGATGGCCGGTCCTTCCCGCACGTGATGCAGCCGGGAGGATGCTCGGAAGCTGGGAAGGGCTGCCCGACGCCTGTTTTGCCGCTCCGGTTCACGCCATCAGCGCCGAACGACTGGTGATCGAAGGCAGAGGCGTGCTGGATGGATCGGGTGACGCCGGTGACTGGTGGACTTGGCCGAAGGAAACACGCAACGGCGCGCGGCGTCCCCGCGGACTGCACCTGATCGATTGCCGAGATGTGACCCTGCTCGGCTTCACCATCCGCAATGCGCCGTCATGGACCGTGCATCCGCAAGGTTGCGACAGGCTGGCGGCGATCGGGCTGCACATTCAGGCCCCGCATGACAGTCCCAACACCGATGGTTTCGACCCCGAAGGCTGCACCGATGTGTTGATCGAAGGCGTGCGTTTTTCAGTCGGCGACGATTGTATTGCGATCAAGGCCGGCAAACGCGGCGGCAAAGGGGAAGCAGGTCACCTGCGTGAGACACGTGGCGTCACGGTGCGCCATTGCCTGATGGAGCGCGGCCATGGCGGTGTCGTCATCGGCTCGGAAATGTCCGGCGGTGTGCATGACGTGACGGTCGAGGACTGCGACATGACCGGCACAGACCGCGGCTTGCGCATCAAAACCCGACGCGGTCGTGGCGGCGCCATCACCCATATCATCATGCGCCGGGTCAAGATGGATGGCGTGCTGGTGCCGCTTTCCGCCAATGCCCATTATTGCTGCGATGCGGATGGGCACGCCGACTGGGTGCAATCGCGTGCACCTGCGCCAGTCGTTGAGGGCACGCCGCAGATCGATGGCATCCTTGTCGAAGACGTCGATGTGCATGGTCTTGCCTTGGCCGCCGGCGTTTTCCTCGGTCTGCCGGAAATGCCCATCCGCAACATTCGCATCCGCGGGCTGCGCATCCATTCGACCGATCCTGCGGCCACACCCATGCCGCCGATCATGGCGGATCACGTCCGTGCGATGCGTCACGAAGCTATTCTTTGCGAACACGCCGAGATCGATTGCGACGACTCCGCGCTTCTTTCGCCCGATTCCATCTCAACCTCCAACGTATTGGCAGCGTCATGACACCTACCGATTATTTCGACCATTATTGCAGCCGTTACGAGGCCTACAAAAACGGCGCCTGGTGCTATGAAGATGGCTGCATCTATCGCGGGCTCGAACTGCTCTATAAGGCAACCTCCGAAAAGCGTTGGCTCGACCACCTTCTCCGCCTCATTTCCCCGCAACTCGGTCCCGATGGCAGCCTTGCCGGCTACACGCCGGATGAGTTCAACATCGACAACATCCTGCCCGGACGCGCGCTGATCTTCCTCGGTCGAGAAATCGGTGACCCGCGCTATATGGCAGCAGCCAAACGGCTGATAGGCCAGCTCGATGCTCATCCGCGCATTCCGGCCGGAAACTATTGGCACAAAAAGCGCTACCACTCTCAAGTCTGGCTGGATGGCCTCTACATGGGACTGCCCTTCCAGGTGGAATATGCGCTTGCAACGGGCGAAACACCGCGCATCAGCGATGCGCTGCAGCAGATGGCGACGGCACTTGCGCTGACCGCGATCGGCGGCGGCCTGCATGTCCACGGTTATGATGACAGTCGCGTCGAAAAATGGGCAGATCCGGTCACCGGCAAATCTCCGGCGGTGTGGGCACGTGCCATGGGTTGGCAGGCAATGGCGCTTGTCGACATTCTGGCCGCTTTGCCGGACGACCAGGCGACATCGGCGCTGAGGAAGCAGACCGGCCAAATCCTGCTTGCTGTCGCCGACCGACAGCAGAGATCCGGCCTGTGGTCCCAGGTCCTCGACGCGCCGGATCTCTCCGGGAACTATGACGAGACATCCGCATCGGCCATGTTTGCCTATGCGCTTCTGGCCGCAGAAAATCTCCATCTGACCGTGGGCGAAGAACGGAGGCTTGCGGCCGCCGGTGCAAAGGCGGCAAGCGCCCTTATCGATACGCGACTTATTGCCGAAGATGGTGAAACACGTCTCACCGGAATTTGCCAGGTCGCGGGCCTCGGCCCGTTCAATGGCCGCTATCGCGACGGTTCACCCGCATATTATCTGACGGAAGAGGTGGTCGCAGATGATGCGAAGGGTGTCGGGCCATTCATGATGGCCTATGCGCAAGCCATTATGTCGCCCCAGGATCAGGTTGCGCCGGAACGGCACTTCGCATCTAACTAGCATCGCGATCCCGCACACCGGAACGCTTCTGAAAATCTCGCTTCGCGCCTCAAAGGCTCGCTCGGAGCGCGGTATCCACTGAGCCTTGCCGTTGAGCGGCATGCCGTAATTCACTTATGGCGCCGGGTCGCTCACCGCAGACAGCATCACGGAATGCGCAGCCTTGGGAGGCGGGCATGTCTAGAAAGGTAATCGAATGACCAACACGTTTTCACTCCACCCGGATCGGCTTTTTCCCGATGCCCCCGCCACAAGAGAGATTGCGCGCAGCCTTTATGCCAAGGTCGCCAATCTGCCGATCATCAGCCCGCACGGCCATACCGAACCATCCTGGTTTGCCGACAATGCGCCCTTCGGTGATCCGTCCAGCCTTTTCATCATTCCCGACCACTACGTCCACCGCATGCTCTACAGCCAGGGAATACGGCTCGAAAACCTCGGCATCCCGACCATCGACGGTACTGCGGTCGAGACCGACAAGCGCAAGATCTGGCGGATCTTTGCGGAAAACTTTCACCTGTTCCGCGGCACGCCATCCTGGCTTTGGCTTGGGCATGCTTTCACAGAAGTGTTCGGCATCAAGGAAAAGCTGACCGCTGAGAGCGCCGACCGTTTCTACGATCATATTTCCGAAGCGCTGCAGCAGCCGGAATTCCTGCCACGTGCGCTTTACGAGCGTTTCAACATCGAAGTGATTGCCACGACGGAGAGCGCACTGGACGACCTGCGCCATCACCGTAAGCTGGCGGCAAGTGGCTGGAAAGGCCGTGTCGTTTCGGCGTTCCGCCCGGACGCCGTCGTTGATCCGGAATTTCCGAATTTCGCCAAAAACATCGCCGAACTGGGCCGCATCGCCGGTGCCGATGTCTCGACATTTGCGGGCTATCTCGCCGCCCTGCAGAACCGCCGCCAGTATTTCAAGGATTTCGCGGGCTGCACCTCGACCGACCACGGCCACGCAACGGCCCGCACTGAAAATCTGTCCGAGGAAAACGCGAACGCTCTTTACCAGCGTGTGATCAGCGGCGCGGTTTCTCCGGCCGATGCCGAGACGTTCCGCGGTCAGATGCTGACGGAAATGGCGAAGATGAGCGTGACGGACGGCCTCGTCATGCAGATTCACCCCGGCGCATGGCGCGACCACAACCATCAGATTTTTGCACGTTACGGCAAGGACAAGGGCGCGGACATTCCCAAGGCCACAGACTATGTCGGCAACCTCAAGCCGCTGCTCGATCGTTTCGGCAATGATCCGCGCCTGACGGTCATCCTGTTCACACTGGACGAAACGGCCTATGCCCGTGAACTGGCGCCACTTGCCGGCCACTATCCCGCCCTGAAACTCGGTCCCGCGTGGTGGTTCCATGACAGCCCGGAAGGCATCCGCCGGTATCGCGAGCAGGTGACGGAGACGGCCGGCTTCTACAACACGGTCGGCTTCAACGACGATACCCGCGCATTCCTATCGATCCCGGCCCGCCACGATGTGGCTCGCCGCATCGATTGCGGTTTCCTGGCACGGCTTGTTGCTGAACATCGCCTTGAGATCGAAGACGCCCATGAACTGGCCTGGGAACTCGCCTATAATCTGGCCAAGACCGCCTACAAACTCTGATCGGCGGCCAAAATCTTATCCGCGCTCCATGTGGAGCGCGGGCCTTCGCGTATCCGGCATCGTCCATTTCACCCGTCGAATTCGACGTGGAAATGAACCGGAAAAGGTGTGCCCTGCTGGTCTATCTGTCCCCTTGCCCCCTCAGCACGGCGAAGGCCTTTTCTGGCCAACAGCGGCTTCAATATGCCGGGAATCGTCACACGATTGAGATAGGCGCCGAAGCAGGCATGCAGACCGGATCCCCAGAGCATATAGGTTTCCCAAGGTCGGTCGGTGCGAAACGCATTGGCATGAGGAATGACAAGGGGGTCGAACATCGCCGAAAGATTTGATGCAAACACCATTGTGCCCTTGCGGATGTGCCGCGCCCGTAACGTGCCGCCGGCCACAACACTGTCGCGCAAGGCGCGACGATAGATCACCGGATTGAGCGGCCGGAAACGCAAGGCCTCGAACACATGCGCCGCCAGTGCCGCATCGTCCCCCGCACGGGCCGCACGACAGGCTCCAGCCAATGCGTGTGGCCGGTCCAGCAGTTCGTCGAGGGCAAGGTTGACGCAGGCGGATGTCGTCGGCAACTCGCCAATCAGCAGACCGATCAGGTTATCACGGATATTCCTATCGCTCATTCCCGGCAAACCGCCAGCCTGCATGGCGAGACAGCGCCCAAGCACATCATCGCGGTGATCGCCGGAAGCCTTGCGCGCCGCAATCAACTCATCCAGCCATTCGCGAAAGGCAATGGCCACCGCCGTTGCTTTCCTGTCGAGCGCCGTATCGGCCTTGAGATCGATGAAGAGGTACCAGAACAGTGTCGTGGTCCAGTCGGCGATATCGGTTTCGGAAGGCCCCGGCGTTCCAAAATAATGATCGAGCAACCGCGCCGCTGTCGGCAAGCTAAGTGCTTGCGGCACATCGATTTTTCCGGGTTCGCTGTCGACCAGAGATCTGGCAGTGGCTTCGACAAAAGGCGTCACGATGGTCGCGACATCTTCCCGACGGACAGCGAGGCGCATGTTGGAAACATCGCGTGTGTAACGCGGGGTATTCTGCATGCCGAGGAAAAAGTTCTCGCCGCCGGTAATCATTTCCATGCGCGGCGCATAAACCACGCCGAAATCATCATCACGCGACAGAACATCGATCACATCCTCACGCCGCGTGACCGCGGCGGTGCCTTGGTTGGCATAGGCGACGACCAGTTGGCGTTTCAGCACCAGATTGGGTTGGACCAGCCGCAGGACCGCAAAGGCCCGGCGCTGAGACGCCGTTGCCGTCAACGCAGCGCCTATGCGGCTGGCAATCGGACCCTTGCCATTCAGCAGCGCCCCAATCACGCTGCCGACCAGCATCACGAATGCCGCAAGACCTTGGCCGACGAGCAGACAACGTCGCCAGATCGCGACGGGCAGATTGAGCAACCAAAACACGATCCTGTCCCTCGCCTCCAATTCAAAACATCAGGTGGGGTCGATAATGCCCATGCCGATCAGCCGAAGTGACGTCATGCTCGGCACGAAGAAATAATCGCCGCCGCGCGGCTCCACCAGTTGCGGCAGCCGATCGCAAATGAACGGGCGCCGCCCGGATGCGGGATCGGTGGTGATGACCATCTTGTGGTTGTCACCTTCCAGATGGTTGCCGAGGATCGGGCAGGTATCGCTGCCGGCATTAAAATCCAACCCGTAATGGATCCATTGCTGCTGCACGAACTCGAACTGCCGGAAGAGATTGGTACAGATCGCCAGGAAAATGATTCCGTGTTCGCCGCCGTCGCCGGGCGCGTTGCGATCATATTGCCCGTATGGCAGGCCGCGCCGCAAAATACGTCGACGGTTCACCAGCGCCGAGCCGTCGCCGCCCTTCAAATCTGCAGAACTAGCAAGCGGATCGAGCATGTCTCGCGGGTTGGCACGCCGCAGGTGCGACGTGACCGGACAGGTATTGCCGGCCGGATCGGACCGATAGGTGAAATTGGTGAATTCGAGAGCGATCTGTGCCAGCTTCGCCTTGTCCTCGTTCTTGCGGGCTTTTTCCAGTTCGGCGTTGAATTTCTGCCAGTCGGCAAAGGTTGGTGCAGCCATCAGGGGCACACCATCCTCCCAGCGTCCGACCAGTTTCGCGCGAACGGTTTCGGTGCCTTCTTCGATGTCGACATCGCAATAGCGTGCATAACGCGCGCCCTGATCGGCAATATAACTTTCGAAACTGCCGACATTCTCATGCAGCTTGCGATAGGCCATGAATGTGCCGTTGCGGCTGAATTCGATCGGCATGGCAGCCCCCGGGACTTCCTGCCCCTCGTCCGCATAACCGAGCAGGAATTCACCGGTGGCAAGCGGCGCCCAGGTGCGATCAGGCATCAGCTTGCCGCCGCCGATAACGCGCAGGCGTTCTGCCTCCGGCGACATCTGACCTTCGAACACCGGGTCGCCAAAACCATCCGAGAGCTGGAAATGCTCCTTGTTGGTCGGCCACATACGGCCATTATCCTCTCGCAGAATAGCCGACATTTCCTGAAAGGCTTCGTCATGCGGGCCATTGCCGGTCAAAAGCACGACACCGCCATCCGATTGACGACAAAGCTGTTCGAGCCGTTCCGTCTCCTCGATCAGTTCTTTGACCGGCGTGCCATCTGCGTTCATCTCGGCATTCATGGACACCAGCACATGAACGCGGTTTTCGCCCCTTGAATTGCGCCAGACCGGATCGAACGTATCGAGAAACGGATCGTCGCCCAAAATGGCGGCACGCTGCTGCATGCCGTCGATGAATTCGTCCGGCATCTCCCTGAGCGTTCTCGTCGGCACACCGAGCGCCAGCAGTCCGTAGAAGGTGAAGGCGATATTGATGGCCACTTTCGGCTTGGGCAACGTCACTTCGCCCGGGTAATCGGGGACACCCTCGGCGCGCACCACGTCCTTGACGCGCGGGTTGCGCGTGCGCAGCAGCGGTTCGCCGCGATCGGGGTTTTTCCAGCGAGCCGCCGTGGTGATTTTGGGACGCAAAACCTCCACGAAGTCACGACCCTTGGCGGGATCGCGGATCGTCAGGAAAAAATAGCGCGCTTTCGGAAAACCCTGCCGCCCGTAAGCACGCAGGATACCACCCTGGATATCGGCAAGATCGAGAACCACCGTCATGCCCCCATCCCCCCGATAGTGCTGCGAATGACGCCGGGCGGCTGTGTTGGTCCCGCCAGGTCATTCGGTCGATGGTACACCAGAAACTGGCGGAATGCCGCGCCGGTTTCGGCAAGGTCCCGCCCCTGCTGCTGAATGGCGAAATCGGAAAAGACCTGCTGAAGATAAAGCGCCTTCAAAACATCGCGCAGAGAGGAATTGGGGGCAGCCGGAAAAGGCTGCGCGCCCCATCGCATGACCCGGATATAATCGATGATCAAGCCTATGATGCCCAGGAGGAGGGCAAGGCAGATCGCCATCCACCAGCCCATCTGGCCGAACATCGCAGCAATGAGCGGCAACAGGAGAAGAACGACAGGCACTGCGATCAGCGACCATTTCGACATGGACTGCAGTTGCGGCGCCCCGACCCAGTAATCATTGAAAGGCATTGTCGTTTCGAGCTGGCAGGGCAGCAGGAAATCGGCAAATCCGCTGGCATTGCGAACCTTGGAAAAACCGTAGCAGTAACGAAACACCGCCGTCAGTTCCTCCGGCATGAGCCGCCACAGTTCTTCGCAATAATCGCGCGCCGGGTCTTTGCCCTGCGGATCGAAGTCGATCATCACCAGCAAATATGGACAGGACAGCGCATCGACCGGCTGCGGATCCAGAAGATTGGTTTCGCGGATGGATGCGACGATGGCATCGCCATGATCGCGCCCGTTGAAATTGGGCTGATCAAGCACGACGATCCGGGCAAAATGGGTTCGGAGCGAGCGTGCGAAAGGGCTTTGTATGCCTATTTTTTCGCTCTCTTTCGATTGCAAGGCTGTCGGGAGGGTTTCGAGCGCCTCGCGGACCATATGAATGGGTGAGCTACGCATGCCCTCGTGCTCGACAATGCCTTTGTTCCAGACCGGCACCACCGCGGTGAGGAAATAATGACCTCCGTCCAGATTAGGCATCGGCCTTCTCCTTCTGCAAATCGACAGCTGGGACTGGCGGCGATCCGCCGGCAGATTTTTCCGGTGCCGACTCCTCGACCATGCTGTCCGATTCGACCACCGCGTCGACTGCAGCCTTGACCGCTTCGATATCGGCATCGTCAGGCGTTCGCTTTCCACGCAGATGCGCGACCTCGGGCGCAAAGGACATGGGCGTCGCTTCCGGCGGCCCGTCGCCATGCGGTCCCCATCGCTCACGCACCGCCTGGCAGCGATGCAGGTCGGCGATGGCCGTATCGCAACTGGCAATCGGCGCGTAGCCGGGCGAACCCAGACAGCCCTGCGCGACCAGAAGCACGTCCTCATAGGCGGCGGCAAGCGCCGCATCATCACCACTGTCCTTGACGGCTCGCAAGGCAGCAGCGAGTTTCAACGCCTGTTTGATGTCGCGCTGGCCGCTGCCGGGCGTCGCATTGTAATAATAACCGGTATCGACCTGATTGTTGTGGATGTAGGTCTTGAACGGCGTGATCGGGATAGAATTGGGATATTTGGTGCTCGAGTACCAGAACAGATCAAGACCGCTCGGAATGCCGTCGGCAAAGGCATCGATATACTGATCCCAGGTTCCGTTGAAATTGCTGCAGAACAGCATGTAGTCGTTTTGCAACTTTTGCGGAGGCTGCCCACACTGCGGCCACTGATCACGCCGAATGATCACCCATCGTGCGAAATGAATGAGCGAAAGTCCAAGAAGCCCCGAAAGCGTTCCGGGAAACGCACGTGAAATCATGAAGATGAAACGATTCAGCCACGTGCAGGTCGGTCGCATTGGCGTGACGACGTTCATGCCATAAGCCTTGCCGGCAACATTTGTCATATCAAAGCCCCCCGCTCCTGCAAAAAAATCTAAACCTAAAATTGCATATTCGCAACCTAAAGAAATAGCAGTTCATCATTTATCTTTTTACGCGCATTGCCGCCTCATGGGTGCCCGTTTTCCTTCGCGCAGAGGCATCGCAACGGCCGTGTAGCCTGCGTCAAATCATCATATTTGGTTTGACAATAAGTATGATTTATTTAGCTTCGTGGAGCGGCAGCGGAGGCTGGCAGCCGCATACATGAGACAGAAATCCTGTGCCGTTGCAGGTTCCGGTCCCGATACATTGCGATCGGGTACGGCCGATTTCGCGTGCTCAAAGACACCGGAACAGCCTCAGACGTGTTCAACAATCCGGCGTTTGCCGGGCAATGGGTAAACGCATGAAAATCACCAAATTGACGACCTATATCGTTCCGCCGCGTTGGCTGTTTCTGAAGATAGAAACCGACGAGGGCGTCGTCGGATGGGGTGAACCGGTTGTCGAAGGCCGCGCGCTGACCGTGCAGGCCGCCGTTCACGAGCTGGAAGATTACCTGATCGGCAAAGACCCTTTCCTCATCGAGGACCACTGGCAGGTCATGTATCGCGGCGGGTTTTATCGCGGCGGTGCCGTTCATATGTCGGCCATTGCCGGCATTGATCAGGCGCTATGGGATATCAAGGGCAAGGCGCTTGGCCAGCCGGTGCATTCGCTGCTCGGCGGTCAGGTGCGTGATCGCATCAAGGTGTATTCGTGGATCGGCGGTGACCGCCCTTCCGATGTGGCCAACAATGCCAAAGAGGTTGTTGCCCGAGGGTTCAAGGCGATCAAGCTCAACGGCTGCGAGGAAATGCAGATCGTCGATACCAATGAGAAGGTGGACAAGGCGGTCGAAACCATCGCCATCATCCGCGAGGCGGTCGGCCCGCATATCGGCATCGGCGTCGATTTCCACGGCCGCGTGCACAAGCCAATGGCCAAGGTTCTCGCCAAGGAACTCGAGCCCTACAAGCTGATGTTCATCGAGGAACCGGTGCTCTCGGAAAATCGCGAAACACTGAAGGAAATCGCCAACCATTGCTCGACACCGATCGCGCTTGGCGAACGGCTTTATTCGCGCTGGGATTTCAAGCAGGTTCTGTCGGATGGTTATGTCGATATCATCCAGCCCGATCTTTCGCATGCCGGCGGCATTACGGAATGCCGCAAGATCGCGGCCATGGCGGAAGCCTATGATGTCGCTCTCGCACCGCATTGCCCGCTCGGGCCGATCGCGCTTACCGCCTGCCTGCAGGTGGATGCCGTCAGCCACAATGCCTTTATCCAGGAACAGAGCCTCGGCATCCATTACAACAAGGGCAACGACATCCTCGACTACATCTCCAACAAGGATGTTTTCCAATACGCTGACGGTTTCGTTAGCATTCCGCAGGGACCGGGCCTTGGTGTCGAAGTGAACGAAGATTATGTGATCGAGCGGGCCAAGGAAGGCCATCGCTGGCGCAACCCGATCTGGCGGCATGAGGATGGCAGTGTTGCGGAATGGTAAGATAACAGCGTAGCATGGCGCTGTCGGCCGGCGAGGAGGCCGGCCGACAGATGATTGTAGACGTTACAGCCGATAGGCTGCGGCCTTTTGGAGGGTTCGATGAATGTTTTTCTTGCGGCGGGCATGTTCCGCCGCTTTTGCCGTGGCGCCGGTTCACATGAACGACTAGCAGCCCCGCAACAGCGCGATCGCTCTCTACGGCACCCTTACGGAGAGCTTTCATGAAGGCCGTCGTCATTCACAAGGCGCATGACCTCAGGATCGAAGACTGCGATGTCGGCGAGCCGGGCCCAGGTGAAGTCCGCATCCGCCTCAGGGCCGGCGGCATTTGTGGCTCGGACCTGCATTATTACCATAATGCCGGATTCGGCACCGTCCGCGTCCGCGAACCGATGATCCTCGGCCATGAGGCCTCCGGCGAAATCGCGGCGGTCGGCGAAGGCGTCACCAATGTCACGGTTGGCCAGCGCGTGGCGATCAACCCCAGCCGTCCGCAGGGGGATTGCGAATTCATGCGTGAAGGCCAGCGCCAACATGCCATGGAAATGCGCTTTAATGGCTCTGCCATGCGCTTTCCACACGTACAGGGGCTTTTTCGCGAAGAAATCGTCGTTGAGGCCGAACAGGCTGTGCCCGTCAAGCCCGATACACCTTTCGAAGAGGCCGCCTGCTGCGAACCGCTCGCCGTCTGCCTGCATGCAGTCGAACAGGCGGGATCGCTGGTCGGCAAACGTGTTCTGGTCACCGGTGCCGGCACGATCGGTTGCCTGACTATTCTCGCCGCGCGCTATGCCGGTGCCACTGAGATCATCGCCACCGACATTTCCAATTCGGCGCTGGCAATCGCAAAATCCATCGGTGCGGATACCGTTATCAACGTTGCGGAGCAACCGGAGGGCCTCGCACCCTATGCCGAAGGCAAGGGGCAGATCCACGTTGCGTTCGAATGTTCGGGAAGCGGCCCGGTTCTGGCTGGCCTCCTGAAAGTCGTGCGCCCGCGTGGCACCATCGTGGCCGTGGGCATGGGTAACGACGTGACAGTGCCGATCAGCGCTATCGTCACCAAGGAACTGGTGGTGCGCGGCACATTCCGGTTCGATGCGGAATTTGCATGGGCGGCAAAGCTGATCTCAGAACGCCGCATCGACGTGCGTCCGCTTCTCTCAGCGCAGATACCCATGGATCGCGCCGTCGAGGCATTCGATCTCGCCAGCGACCGGACCAGATCCATGAAGGTGCACCTGACCTTCTGACCTTCACCTGCTGACCTTTTTATACCAAGACCGGCGCCGCCTTGGCAGCGGTTCCGGCCTTGGAGAAAAATTCAGTCCGGTTCGCCCGGATGTTTGTGGATCGGGTCCACCCAATAAACCGTCTCCGGCTTTTCCACCGGATCGACATCGGTGATATTGACGACAACCGCCTCGTTGTCAGAGCGCACCAGCACGCATTCCAGCTCATTGTCCGGATCGGCATTGATTTCCTGATGCGGCACATAGGGCGGCACGAAAATGAAATCCCCGGGGCCGGCCTCGGCCACATATTCCAGCTTGTCGCCCCAGCGCATACGCGCCTTTCCACGCACGACAAAGATCACGCTTTCCAACGCACCATGATGATGAACCCCGGTCTTGGCATTGGGCTCGATTGCAACCGTCCCGGCCCAAATCTTCTGAGCGCCGACACGCGCGTGGTTGATTGCCGCCTGCCGATACATGCCGGGCGTTTGCGGCGTATTGTCATCGAGCTGGTCACCTTTGATGACCCGGACCCCATTGTGTTTCCAATGATCCTCGCCGTGGTGGTGGGGATGGTCATTCGTCATGCATCTTCTCCTCTATCGCGGCAGCAAATGCATCCTGCGACAACACCACCGGGACGGCAACCTCTGCAGCAACCGATCAAAGGCGTCAGATGACACGGCCGCTTTATTTGGTGTTGCCGTTTTCAGCCTGGGAAATCAGCGCCTCCATGCGCGGCTTTGCACGTGCCGGAAGGGAGACGGACTTATAACTTTCCGGCACGGCCGCCTCGCCCACCTTGATGAGCATGACCATGCCCATGCCGAGATGCGGCGAGCATTTGATGCCGTAGAAGCCGACGGTATCGAACGTGGTCTCGAATGGATCGTTGATCCTGCTTTTGAAGCCCTTGGCGCCATCCGGAATCATGTCGTCGATCGTTGCGGCGTTGTGGCTCTTGTGGGTCGGCACGAATTTGACAGTGTCGCCGGGCTTGATCTCAAGATAGTCCGGCTCGAATACCATCGGCCCTTTCTCTCCCCGGTTCAGCATCCTGACTTCGAACGTCTCGGCAAAAGCAGCTCCGCCAAAGCTCAAGGTCGCCAGCATGGCAAAGAGCAGGCTAAAAATCTTGATCATGAAATATCGTCCTTTCTGGAGGAATTGCGTTTGCGATCGCTGGCCCGGAAGCGGACATGACAGAGGCCGTCTTCGTCTTCACAGACGGTCGCGTCCACACCGAAGACGGCACTTATCGTGTCCGAAGTCAGAACCTCCGCTGGCGCACCTATGGCAGTCAGCCTGCCTTGATCCATGATGGCAATGCGATCGCAGAACATGGCGGCATGGTTGAGATCGTGCAGCGCCGCCACCACCGTCAGGTCCTGGCGGCGTACCAGATCGAGCAGATCGATCTGGTGACCGATATCGAGGTGGTTGGTCGGCTCGTCGAGAAGCAGGACGCGCGGCTCCTGTGCCAACGCTCGCCCGATATGCAGACGCTGGCGTTCTCCCCCGGAAAGATGATGCCAAAAGCGCTCTGCCTTATCGATCATATCGACGTTTTCAAGCGCCGCGTTGACGATCGCGTCATCCTCCAGGGACCATCCGGATAGCGGCCCAAGATACGGCGTTCGGCCCAGTTCGACGGCTTGACGCGCCGTAATTCTTTCGGTGGTTTCCGCCTGTTGCTCCACAAACGCAAGCTTTTGAGCAATGTGGCGGCTGCCGATGGATTTTATCGCCGCATCACCCAGCCTCACATGTCCGGAAAGCGGTTTGCGAATGCCGGCCAGCATCGAGAGCAACGTGCTTTTGCCGGAACCGTTGGGGCCGATAATGCCGAGAAACTCACCCGGCGCGACGTCGAAGGAAACGTCACGCACGATTTCCAGACTGCCGGCGGACCAGCTGAGATTTCGGGCAGAAAGCTTCATGGTCGCGTCCTCTTCTGCCCGAGAATGAAGGCAAATGCCGGGGCACCGAACAGAGCCGTGATCACACCGATTGGCAGCACCTGCCCGGAAACGATGGTGCGCGAAAGGATATCGGCGACGATCATGAAAACGGCCCCGACCAATGCCGTTACCGGCAGCAGACGCCCATGTCGAACACCGACGATGAGCCGTGCCGCATGAGGGATGACGAGGCCGATAAAGCCGATCGAGCCGACCAGCGAGACCATCGCGGCCGTCATCGCGGCGGCTGTACAGATCAGGACGACCTGAACGCGGCGCACGCGGATGCCGAGCGAGGCGGCCGCCTGATTGCCGAAGGCGAAGGCGTCGAGTGCGCGGACATGCCAGAGACAAATGAGAAGACCGATGATCGTGACCGGCAGCGCCAGACCGACATCCGGCCAGCGCACACCTGACAGATTGCCGAGCAGCCAGAACATGATGCCGCGCGCCTGCTCGGCCGTCGCCGACTTGGTCACGACGAAGGAGGTCAGCGCATTGAACATCTGCGAGCCTGCAACGCCGGCAAGGATGATAGCATTGCTGCCGCTGCCGGCGCGCATGGCCAGCAGGCTGACGAGCAGGAAAGCGGCAAGCGCGCCCGCGAGCGCACCCATTGGCATGGTCAGCATTCCCGCGCCAAAACCCAGAAGCGCTACGGCAACTGCACCGGTGGAGGCACCGGCGGAAATGCCGAGAATGTAGGGATCCGCCAGCGGATTGCGCAGCAGCGACTGCAGCACGGCACCGGCGATTGCCAGCGAGGCGCCGCAACAGGCAGCAACGACAGCGCGACTGAGGCGATAGGCCCAGACGATGCCCTCGTCGAGTGGTTCCAGCGGGTAGCCGGCGCCGAAAACGCGGTTGGCGACCGTTTTCAACACGACATCAAATGGAATGGAGGTTTCGCCAATCGCCGCCCCGGCGACTAGCGCAACGGCAAGGATGACGAGCGCCGCAAGTGCGACGCCCGTTCTACTCATTTTTGACGTTATATGTTCCACCGCTATCAGCTTATTTGGCAAGGCCCGAGGCGGCGATGGCATCAGCCAGCTTTTCCAGTCCCTCGACGGTGCGGATGGTCGGGTTCATAGCCTGCGCATCCATTTCGAAGACATGGCCTTCTTTCACGGCAGGCATCAGGCTGGCGACGGGATCTTCCTTGAGGAACTTGTGCTTGACGGCGACATCATCGGCCGGGAACCGGCGGCGATCCATCTTGCCGGCAACGATCATCGTCGGGTTGGCCTTGGCGATGGTTTCCCAGCCGACGGTCGGCCATTCCTCATCGCTCTCGATCACATTCTTGATACCGAGCGCCGACATGATGTAGCCCGGCGCGCCGTGGCGACCAGCGACATAAGGATCGATATCGAGTTCGGCACTGGAGAACCAGAAGACGGCCGAGAGCTTGCCATCCGCCGAAGCGATCTTTGTACGCGCGGCTTCTTCGCGCTTCTTGAGATCGGCGACAACTTCTTCGCCACGATCCTGAACGTTGTAGATCTTCGCCAGATCACGGATTTCCTGATAGATCAGCTCCATAGAAAACACGCCGGTGCGTACGCCATCACCACCACCGGAATTGTCCTTGCCGACGCAATCGGCCGGCGAGGTATAGACCGGCACGCCGAGTTCGGCGAACTGGGCAGGCGTGCCCACCACACCTTCCGGACCGATCTGCCACTGGAACTGGGTCGTCACCAGATCCGGCTTCTTGCCGATCACCGCTTCGAAACTCGGATCGTTGTCGGCCAGGCGCTCGACCTTGGCGTTCGTTTCCTCAAACCCCTTCAGCACCGGACTGACCCAGAGCGCCGTGCCAACCACCCTGTCCGACAGGCCAAGCAGATAAAGCACTTCGGTGACGCTCTGGCCAACCGACACCGTGCGCGACGGTGCCTGTTTGAAGGTCAGTTCAAGACCGCAATTCTTGATGGTCAAAGGGTACTGGGTTTCGGCAGCCTGTACCGGGGTCGAAAATGGAAGGATCGCGACGGCCGAAGCCAGCAAACCTGCGCAGACCGACAGGCGTGAAAAATGAAACATGGTCTCTCCTGGAAATGTGTGATCGATGGAGGGCGACAGCGCGTATCAGAACGCTTGCCGGCGGACAGTCGACATCGACGAAAAAGGGATAAAGACCATGGAGTGCGCACAAGCGCATGGAAGCGTCATAACGTGATCCTCTTCCGGGCATCCCCGCCCGTAACGATAGTTCTGTCCTGACGGCAGGTCTCCTGGCTCACGAACATGCCGTCCACCTGCCTTCCCATGCCGATCACGACACAGTGGCCAGATACCCTTCGGGCATCTCGAGGATGGACGGTGATCCGCTTACAGTTGCGGGGGCAGCCACGGCATTGAGATCTGATAAATCGGATCCGCACCGTGTTCCCTTTTAATTCCATTGCTTTCGGCGCTGGAAACCGTCGCCGCTGAGTTAGCTGGCAGATGTGCCCGCCGTCAATGGCAATAGTGTATGTTATGTAATATCATTACGTGTCAAGATAAAATATGCTGCCTGTTTTGCATCAGGCAAGGTCGATGGACGTCAGCATGGTCGATCGCGCGGTGTGCAGGTGCAGGCGGCATGCCTCGCGCGCCCTTGCGGGATCACCGCTTTTCAAACCGTCGATATAGGCCAGATGCTCGTGCAGCGCGCGATGATTGCGGGCCACTTCATCTCTTTTGTTCCACTGGTAATGATAGTGAAAAATCACCGACATTACGCCCTGGATATTGCCGAGAAACCGGTTCGGCACGGCACTATCCACCAGCTTGTGGAACCGATGATCAAGGTCGGAAAAATCGCGGCCGCGATTATTGAAATCGGCAAGGATTGCATGATGCTCTTCCTCGATCAGCGACAATTCGCCCCAAAGCAGATCATCTTTCGGGAGAGCGACAAAACGATCGACGGCCCGAAACTCGATCAACTCGCGCATATCAAAAAGCTCGCCGACAAAATCCACAGTCAGGCCCAGCGTGCGCCAGCGCCCGTTGCTCTGGCGCTCCAGAAGACCGAAATGGCTGAATTTATTGAGGCAGTCACGAATGGCTGACGTGGACACGCCGAACTGGCGGGCAAGATCCAAACCGTTGATGACTTGTCCGGGGCTGCAATCGGGACCGACCAACCATGCCATGAACTTGCGCTCGACCATATCGGCCAGCGGTTCCATATCGGCATCGGCGAGATAGTCACTACGCTTCGGCAGACGCAATTGCTGCTTGGCGCGACCTTCAACCGCGACGATGCCGCGCATGGACAACGCCGCCAACACGGCGCGCACCGTCGTGCGGCTGATACCGAGTGTCGCAGCCATGGCCGGCTCGGAAGGCAGCGGCGCACCGGCCTGCGCATCGGCCAGCATGTCGAGGGCCTGATTATAGCTGCGCTTGAAAAGAGCATTGGTTTTCATGACCGGGAGAGCGCCTTGAAATGACACTTGGCAGAAGCTGTTTTTTATGAATGCTCTTTTTATATAAAAAACAAATTGCCTGCAAGGCAATTGTCTTTTATCCCAAAAGAACAGTTTTAATGCATGTTACGGGAGAGGGAGCATGCGACGCGAATTGCATTTCTGTCGGCCTGCTGCGCCTCGACCGATCCTTGTTTCAAACAGTTATCAGATCAGGGCGGAGCGTCCATGACGGGCATCATTTTACAGTTCGGCACCAGCCGTTTTCTCCAGGCGCATGCGGATTTCTTTCTGCATGAGGCAAAGCAGGCAGGACAGGATGTTCTGCCTGTCATTATCGTACAGACATCGGGTTCCGCCGAGCGCGCCGGGCGGCTGGCGGCCTTTGCAAATCCAGACGGTTTCCCGGTTATTATTCGTGGCCTGGAAGACGGCAAGCCCGTCGAGCACGCCGTTGCGGTCAAAAGCGTCGAGCGCGGCCTGTCCGCATCCGCGAACTGGGCAGAAGTCGTCAACCTGTTCTGCGAGCAAGCAGAATACGTTCTCTCCAATACAGGAGATTCCGGCTACGACATTGCGGCGGAAACGACAGCCCCCGATCTCGACATCCTGTCGCCACGCCCGTCCTTTCCGGGCAAGCTTGCCCAGCTTCTGAAGGCACGTTTCGAGAGGACGGCAAAGCCGATCACGATCCTGCCTTGCGAACTGATCAATGGCAATGGCCCGGTGCTGAAAGGCATCGTTCGTGATCTCGCACAGAAAGGCGGAGCCGACGCCGCTTTTCTGACATGGCTGGACGAGAAGGTGATTTTCGCCAATACGCTGGTGGATCGCATCGTTTCCGAACCGATCGAACCGGTTGGCGCGGTGGCCGAGCCTTATGGGCTCTGGGCTGTCGAGCGCGCCCCCGGCCTCAGCCTGCCCTGCACCCATCCGTCGATCGTGCTGACAGACAAGCTCGAACCTTTCGAACGACTAAAACTGCATATCCTCAATCTCGGCCACACCACACTCGCCGATATCTGGCTGAAGGAAGGCCGCCCGAAAGGCGAAACGGTCAAGGACATCCTGGCCGACCCCACCATCCGCCAGCGGCTCGATGCCATTTATTGCGACGAAGTCGTTCCGGGCTTTGCCGCCCATGGCATGGGTGAAGAAGCCAAAGCCTATGTCGAAACCACGCTCGGCCGTTTCCTCAATCCCTATCTCGAACACCGTATTGCCGACATTGCCGGCAACCATGCGCTGAAGATCGAGCGGCGCATAAAAGCCTTTCTCGACTGGGCCGGCACACCGGCACCAACCCTTGAAGGCATCGTCCACGCCACTGACAGGAAATCCGCATGAAGGCACTCGTCTGCGATGAACCCGGCCGCCTCTCCATCGTCTCACGCGCCGAACCGGTGCGTGGAGAAAAAGAGGTGAAGGTCCGCATCCGCCATATCGGCATTTGCGGCACGGATTTTCACATCTTTGCCGGCAAACATCCCTTTCTCGATTATCCTCGGGTCATGGGGCATGAACTGTCGGGCACGGTTGAAGAGGCGTCGGCGGAGAGCAGACTGAAGGCCGGCGATCCGGTCTATATCGTGCCCTACCTCTCCTGCGGCACCTGCAAGGCCTGCCGCAAGGGCCTGTCCAATGCCTGCTGCAACATTCAGGTTCTGGGCGTGCACAAGGATGGCGGCATGGCGGAATATCTCTGCGTGCCGGAGCAGAATGTCATCCCCACCGGCAATATTCCGCTCGAAGATGCGGCAATGATCGAGTTTCTGGCCATCGGCGCGCATGGCGTCAAACGCGGCATGATTACCTCGGAAGATCGTGTTCTTGTCACCGGCTCCGGCCCGATCGGCATGTCTGCGATCATCTTCGCCAAGGCCCGCGGCGCGCATGTGACTGTGATGGACACGCGCGAGGATCGCTTGAAATTCGCCGTCGATCAGCTTGGCGCAGACAGCGTCATTTTTGCTGACGAAAACGCCGAGGCGGAAGCCGAACGCCAGACCGGCGGCGAATGGTATGACGTCGTCATCGACGCCACCGGCAATGCCGTGCCGATGCAGCGCGGTTTCGGTTTTCTCGCCCATGGCGCGCGTTACGTGCTTCTGTCCGTCGTGCGGCAGGATATCACCTTTTCCGATCCTGAGTTCCACAAGCGCGAAGCGACACTGATTGCCAGCCGCAATGCCCAGCCTGATGATTTTGCCGAAGTGGTGCGGCAGATCGAGGCCGGCAAAGTGCCGACCCGCGCGCTCAACACCCATCGCGGACGCCTGGAAGACGGCGTTTCGCTTTTCGCCGAATGGTCGAAGCCGGAAGCCGGCGTGATCAAAGCGATCCTGGAGGCTTGACATGACATTGAACATGACCACGAAAAAGACACTCCGCCTGAACCCGCAGGACAATGTGGTGGTAGCGACCGCCGACTTGCCCACGGGAACCCCAATTGAAGGCGATGTTGTGGCCGTTGCCCGCGTGCCGCGCAGCCACAAGGTGGCGACGCGTCCTATCGCCAAGGGCGAACCGATCCGCAAATTTGGCCAGATCATTGGTTTTGCGTCGACCGACATCAATCCGGGCGAATGGGTGCACGAAAAAAACGTCACCATGGGCGAGGATTTTGAGCGCGATTATGCTTTCGCCGCCGAAGCCCGTCCGAAGGAAACGCTGCTGCCGGGCGAAACGCCGGCCTTCTTCAACGGTTTTCGCCGCGCCGACGGCCGCGCCGGCACCCGCAACTATATCGGCATCCTCTCCTCGGTAAACTGTTCCGCCACGGCGGTGGATTACATCGCCGAAGAGATCAACCGCTCAGGCATTCTCGCCGATTACCCCGATATCGATGGCATCGTCGCCCTGCCGCACAGCCAGGGCTGCGGCATGGCTAACAAGGGCGAGGCATTTGACGTGCTGTCGCGCACGCAATGGGGCTATGCCAGCCATCCCAACTTTGCAGCAACGCTGCTGGTCGGCCTCGGCTGCGAAGTGTTTCAGATCCCGCGCATGAAGGAAACCTACCAGATTGCCGAGGGCGAGCATTTTCAGTCGCTGACCATTCAGGAAACCGGCGGCACCCGCAAGGCTGTCGAGGCAGGGGTTGCGCGGATCAAGGAAATGCTGCCTTTCGTCGCCCGCTCACGCCGCGAGCCGATTTCCGCAGCGGAGCTGTCGCTCGCGCTGCAATGCGGCGGCTCCGACGGTTATTCAGGCCTCACCGCCAACCCGGCGCTCGGTGTCGCAGCCGACATGCTGGTGCGTCAGGGCGGCACGGCCATCCTCTCCGAAACACCTGAAATCTACGGCGCCGAACATCTGCTGACGCGCCGCGCCGAAAGCGTCGAGGTCGGCCAGAAGATCGTCGACCTCATCGCATGGTGGGACGAATACACGACCCGCAATGGCGGTGAGATGAACAACAACCCCTCCCCCGGCAACAAGGCGGGTGGCCTCACCACCATTCTTGAAAAATCGCTCGGTGCGGTGGCCAAGGGCGGCAACTCCACGCTCAGAGGTGTCTACCGCTACGCCGAACGTATCGACCGCAAGGGTTTTGTCTATATGGACACGCCCGGTTACGACCCGGTGGCGGCGACTGGTCAAGTAGCGGGCGGTGCCAACATTCTCTGTTTCACCACCGGCCGCGGCTCCGCTTATGGCGGCAAACCGGTGCCATCGATCAAGCTCGCCACCAATAACGAGCTTTACGCCCGCATGACCGAAGACATGGACATCAATTGCGGTGATGTCATCGATGGCGTGAGCCTCGAAGACAAGGGCCGCGAGATTTTTGAGGTCATCCTCGACGTCGCGTCCGGCAAGAAGTCGAAATCGGAACTGCTGGGGTATGGCCGCCACGAATTTGTGCCGTGGCAGATCGGCGCGGTGATGTGATGATACACTTCTCTGAGGGCGACCTCAGAGAAGCCCCCGCCCCGCCAGATTGCGCATCAGCGCGCCGACGCCAAAAGTCCAGGGCGGGCAATCGGCGCAGCGCGCCATGCGGTTGACCAGACGCCCGAGTTCCGGCGCGCTGATTTCCACCCGATCGCCCACTTCGTGGGTAAAGCCTTGGCCGGGACCGCGACGATCCTTGACCGGCGCGAACATCGTGCCGAGGAACAGCACCGCGCCATCGGGATATTGATGATTGGGGTTGAGCAACTGCCCGGCCAGATCCGCGGGATCGCGGCTGATGGCGTTCATGCGGCTGACGCCATCCATGACAAAACCATCCTCGCCGGTCACCTTCAGCGACACTTCGAGATTACGCACTGTATCGAGCGTGAAGGTATCATCGAACAGGCGGATGAACGGACCGATCGAGCAGGAGGCGTTGTTGTCCTTGGCCTTGCCGAGTAGCAGCGCCGAGCGCCCTTCGATATCGCGCAGGTTGACGTCATTGCCCAAAGCGGCCCCGACGATCGTTCCATCTGAACGGATAGCCAGCACCACTTCCGGCTCCGGGTTGTTCCATTCCGACTTCGGATGCAGGCCGGCCAGCGCGCCGCTGCCTACGGAAGACATGGGTTGCGCCTTTGTAAAGATTTCCGCATCCGGGCCGATGCCGACTTCGAGATATTGCGACCACAGTTTCATCTCGGTCAACAGCGCCTTCACCTCGGCAGCCTTCTCCGACCCCGGCACGAGGCCGGTGAGCTTTTCACCAAGCACGGGCGCGAGCTTTTCGCGAACATTGGCCGCTTCGGCCGGATTGCCGCGCGTAAATTCCTCGATCACCCGTTCCAGCATCGAACCGGCAAAGGTGACGCCAGCGGCTTTCACCGCCTGGAGATCGACGGGTGCCAGCAGCGCGCCAAGACTTCCATCGAGAAAACCGCTGAGAGGTCCAACAACCGGACCGGCTTCGCTCACGACACGCGTGGCGATGCCGTCGATTTCCAGAAGAGCACTGGAGGTCAGGGCAATGCCGGAAATATCGTGCAACTGGCCATCGCGATACAGCACCGGCAACGGTCCACCGGCAGCGTTTGACCACACACGACCGATCAGGATCGCCTTGTCGGCATCGGTCGGCAGAATGGTTTCAGGTGAGAGCGTCAGCGCCAGAATATCATTCATCATCACAAAAATCCTCAAGCGGCCTTCGGGCGACCAAATGTATAATCGGCAATCGATTGCGGTTTCATCTCGATCGAGAAACCGGCCTTCGATGGCGGCATGTAGGCCGCATTCTTGATCACGCAAGGATCGACGAAATGTTCGTGCAGATGGTCGACATATTCGATCACCCTGCCCTCCTTGGTTCCCGACACCGCAATGTAATCGATCATCGATAGGTGCTGCACATATTCGCAAAGCCCAACGCCACCGGCATGCGGCCACACCGCCTTGCCGAATTTCGCGGCGATCAGCAGCACGGCCAGAACCTCGTTCAGACCGCCCATGCGGCAAGCATCGATCTGCACGATATCTATGGCGCCTTCGGCGATGAACTGCTTGAACATGATGCGGTTCTGGCACATTTCTCCGGTCGCCACTTTTACCGGCGCAATCGCCTCGCGGATCTTCTTGTGGCCCGCCACATCATCCGGGCTGGTCGGCTCTTCGATGAAGAACGGTTTTGCGAAGGACAGCGCCTTCACCCAGTCGATCGCCTGATCGACATCCCAGACCTGATTGGCGTCGATCATCATGTAGCGGTCAGGGCCGATCACCTCGCGGCAAATGGTAAGCCGGCGGATATCGTCTTCGAGATCGCGGCCAACCTTCATCTTCACATGGTTGAAACCGGCATCGACCGCTTCCTGCGCCAAACGGCGCAGCTTGTCATCCGGGTAGCCCAGCCAGCCGGCCGATGTCGTGTAGCAGGCGTAACCTTCCTGCTCGAGCGTCGCGATACGCTCTGCCTTGCCGCTATCGGCCTTGCGCAGGATGTCGATCGCTTCGTCGCGGGTCAGTGCATCGGTGAGATACCGGTAATCGATGATGTCGGCGATCTCTTCCGGTGACATGGTGGAGACGAATTTCCACACCGGCATGCCCGCTTCCTTAGCTAGCGCATCCCAGAGGGCGTTGACGACGGCACCGGTGGCGAGGTGCATAGCACCCTTGTCCGGACCAATCCAGCGCAACTGGCTGTCTCCGGTCAAATGCCGCCAGAATTTGCCGGGGGCGGCACGCATTTCCGACATATCCTGGCCGACTACGAGATGCCGCATCGCTTCGATCGCCATGCAGCAGATGTCGTTGCCGCGACCGATGGTGAAGGTCAGGCCATGGCCGGAAATGCCTTCGCGATCGGTTTCGAGGATGACATAGGCCGCCGAATAATCCGGATCCGGGTTCATGGCGTCGGACCCGTCCAGACTTTGGGAGGTCGGGAAACGCAGGTCGAAAACGCGGAGATTGGTGATACGGGTCATGAGGCGGCCTCGTCTGTCAGAATGTTAGGTTTGGTGCTGGATCAGCGGTCGGCAACAAAAGTCTGCTTTTGTGTGCCGAGACCTTCGATACCGAGTTCGACAACATCGCCGTCCTTCAGGTAACGCGGCGGTTTCAGGCCCATGCCGACGCCCGGAGGCGTGCCGGTGGAGATAACATCGCCCGGATGCAGCGACATGAACTGCGACAGGTAGGAGACGAGGAAAGCGACGCCATAAACCATGGTCTTCGATGAACCGTCCTGCTGCTGTTCGCCGTTCACCTTCAGCCACATGGCAAGGTTTTGCGGATCCGGCACTTCATCCTTGGTGACCAGCCACGGGCCCATCGGGCCAAATGTGTCGCAGGATTTGCCCTTGGTCCACTGGCCGGAGCGTTCCGTCTGGAAGGCGCGTTCCGACACGTCGTTGGTGACGCAATAACCGGCGACATAATCCAGTGCGTCGGCTTCCGAGACATATTTTGCGGTCTTGCCGATCACGACGGCGAGTTCGACTTCCCAGTCGGTCTTTTCAGACCCGCGCGGGATCAGAACATTGTCGTTCGGGCCGACGATGGCGGACGAGGCCTTCATGAAGATGATCGGTTCCGGCGGCACGGTCGCGCCGGTTTCGGCGGCGTGGTCGGAATAGTTCAGGCCGATGCAGATGAATTTGCCGGTGCCGGCAACGCAGGGGCCGAGACGCGGATCGCCATCCACCAACGGCAGGCTTTTGGCATCGATCGCGCCAAGTTTGGCGAGTGCATCGGGAGCAAGCGCTGCGCCCGAGAGATCGGAAACATGGGCGGAAAGATCGCGGATCTTGCCATCGGCATCGAGAATGGCGGGCTTTTCGGCACCGGGTGCGCCGTAACGGAGAAACTTCATGTCATCATTCCTTTCAGTACAAAGTCGGCATTCGTTAGAAAATCAGATCCCCCAGCCGCCGTCGATACCGACGGCCTGACCGGTCGTGTAGGTCGCACCGGCCAGATAGACGGCAAGATCGGCAATCTCTTCCGGCGTACCGAGGCGGCCCATCGGCTGGCGGGCGATGAAGGCGGCGCGCGCCGCCTCGTAATTGCCCTGGGCGCGCATGCGTCCTTCCAGCGACGGGCTTTCGACCGTGCCGGGGCAAATGGCATTGCAGCGAATGCCGCGCGCCACATAATCGGCGGCGACAGATTTGGTGAGACCGATCACGGCCGCCTTGGTGATGCCGTAGGCCGCACGGTTCGGCACGCCCTTTGAGCTGGAGGCGATCGAGGCCATGTTGATGATCGTGCCGTCGCCGCGCTCCAGCATGCCGGGCAGCACCGCCTTGATGGTGCGCACCATGGCGCGGACATTCAGATCGAAGGCGAAATCGAGATCGCTGTCCGGCATGTCCAGAACCGAACCGGCATGGACGAAGCCGGCGCAATTGAACAGCACATCGACCGCGCCGATTTTTTCGAAGAATTCCGTCACGGCACCAGCGTCGAGGACGTCGAGATGCGCGGTCTGGATATTGGTCTCACCATCGAGCGTCGAAAGCGCCGCATCGTTAATGTCCGTCGCCCAGACCTTTGCGCCCGCAGCGGCGAAAGCAAGCGCACTCGCACGGCCGATGCCTTGGCCGGCAGCCGTCACCACGACGGTCTTGCCCTGAATTTTGGTCATTTCGTCATCCTTATCAATCGAGGTGAAAAACGTTTTCCATCATGGCCCACCATTCACCCTCTTTCCGGGTTTCGAACGGTTTTTGGCAGGGAATACAGAACGACCACCATTCCTGGTTCTTTTCGCTCGCTGCCATTTTCGCCATGTCGGCCTCAAAATCCGTGCCGTGATATTCCCAGTAACCGAACAGAAGGTTTTCCGGCTCTTTCAGAAAGATCGTGTAGTTCCTGATGTTGCAGCTCGAAATCAGCGCCAGAATTTCCGGCCACACAGTGGCGTGCAATTCCTTGTAGGTCTCGACCTTGCCCGGCTGCACGCCGATGACCATTCCCATTCTCTGCATTCAGTTCGTCCTCACAATCGATACAAGCGGCGCGCATTGCCGCCGAAAACGGCATCGTGGTCAGCGGTCGGCACGATATCGCGGCACTGCGTGAGCCAGCTGCCATAACAGCCGGCGAGAAGCAGAACCGGCCAATCACTGCCCCAGATCACCCGCTCAGGCCCGAACAGTTCGAGTATAGTTTCGATATAGGGCCGCAGCGCCCGCGGGTCCTGATCGCCGGCCTCGGTCAGAAGACCGGAAAGCTTGCAGGAGACATTGGGAAGCTCGGCCAGCCGCAGCATCGCATGCCGCCACGCGGTAAAATGCCCGCTGGCGATACGCGGCTTGGCGCCATGGTCGATGATGATCGGCAGGCTCGGGTGGCGGCGGGCAAAGGCGTGCAGCGCCGGCAGATGCGGTTCCAGCACCAGCGCATCGAACACCAGATGGCTAGCGATCATCGCATCGACCGCCGGTTCGAGTTTGGGATCATCGATCCAGTTCTCGTCGGCAATATCCTGCAACATCGGTCGCAGGCCCTTGAGCTTCTTCGCCTTCGCAAGGTCGGTGATCACAGCAGGCGCATCGGCCGCCTTCATATCCACCCAACCGACCACGCCAAGAATGAAATCATTCTCTTGCGCCAGCCCCAACATGAAACGCGTGTCTTCGACATCAGGCAGGGATTGCACCAGAACAGTTCCGGCAACGCCCGCCTTCTGGATCTCCGGCAGAAAGTCTGCGGGCAGGAAGTCGCGATAAATGGCTTCCAGATCCGATGGTGGCCAGCCACCGCCGCGATCCTTCAGAAGCCAGAAATGCTGGTGGGCATCGATGATCATCGCCTCACACTCCCCCAATGGGTGCATCGGCCGAGATCACGCCCTTTTCCTTCAGCCGTGCCCAAAAGGATGCGGGAATGTCCTGTTCGAACCAGCCGACATTGGCCTTCATCTGCTCGCCATTGCGCGCGCCGGAAACGACGGTGACGACAGCCGGATGCAGCGTCGGAAACGCCAGCGCCGCCGCCTGCATGGAAACCCCTTCAGCCTCGCAGGCCGCTTCGATCTCGTTCACGCGGGCGAGAATATCGGCAGGCGCCTCGGCGTAATTGAATTTTTTGTTGCCGGCGAGCAGACCGGAATTGAAGGCGCCCGCGACAACGATGCCGACCCCTTCGCGGTGGCAACGGTCGAGCAGCGCCAGACTATCCTGTTCCAGCAGCGTGTAGCGCCCGGCGAGCATGGAGACATCGATATCGAATTCATCCATGGCTTCGGAGACAGCCTGCCATTCGTTGACGCCGAGACCGACCGCCTTGACGAGACCGCTGGAGCGCAATTCACCCAGCGCCTTGAAACCACCACCCTTGGTCAGTTGATCCCAGTAATGCTGATGACGATCGGCATGCGTGACGCGGCCGATATCGTGGACATACAGAATATCCGGCGCGAAGATACCGAGGCGCTGACGGCTCGCCTCGAAGGACCGCATGATCGCATCGTAGCTGTAATCATAGGTTGGACGAAAAGGCAGCGGTGCCACATAGGCATCCTCTTCCGCACCCACGGTATCATCCGGCACCATGATACGACCGACCTTGGTGCTGAGAAGGTAATCCTTGCGCTCATGATCGGTGAGCATCGTGCCGAGCCGCCGCTCCGAACGGGTGTAACCGTAAAACGGCGCCGTATCGAAATACCGGATACCCGCCTCCCAGGCGGCATCGAAGGCCGAGAGCGATTCCGCATAGCTGGTCAGCCGGTAAAGATTGCCCATCTGGGCGCAACCAAGCCCCATAGCCGTGAAAGAAACATCGCGGTTGCGCAGCCTGCGCCTGTCGGAAACTTTCATACTCTCAAATCCTGCTCGTCATATGGACGACGCGCGGACAAGAAGTCCGCGCGCCAAAAGTCTGGGTCAGTAAAGAACGTTCTTGGCTTCCGGCTTGTCGATATTGTCCTTGGTGACGACCACGACGCCGGTGTCGACGGTCTTTTCGACCTTTTGTTTGCCAAGGATGGTCAGCAGGGTTTCGACGCCTTTTTCACCCATCTGGTAGGAGCCCTGGACAACGGTGGCGGTCAGCGTGCCGTCTTTCACGAATTCCTGCAGGTCCTGATTGCCGTCGAAACCGATGGCGACGACCTTGCCCGCCTTGCCGGCCTGCTTGATGGCGCGGCCCATGCCGATCGCGGTCGGCTCATTGGCGCCAAAGATGCCCTTGAGGTCGCTGTTGGCGGCCAGAACATCGGTGGTCTGGTTCAGCGCCGTCGCCATCTGCGACTGCGAATAATACGGCCCGACGATTTCGAGCTTGGAGTTCTTCTTGATGTAGTCGGTGAAGCCGCCGACGCGGCCGATTTCCGAACCGGCACCGGCAACATAGGACATGACGGCGATCTTGCCGGTCGTGCCGACCTTGTCGATCATCGCCTGCGCCGCCAGTTCACCGGCCTTGCGGTTATCGGTCGCGAGAAACGACTGGTAATATTTGTCGGCACCGTCAGCGAGCTGGCTGTCGATGATGACGACCGGAATACGAGCTTCCCAGGCTTTCTTGACGGCCGGCACCAGCGCATCCGGATCGGACGGGGCAAGCAGGATCGCACCGACCTTACGGTTGACGGCGTTTTCAACCATGTTGACCTCATCGGCGATGGCGGATTCTGCCGCCGGGCCCTGGAAGGTCATGGTGTGTTTGCCCTTGGCGGTGGCAATCGCCGCATCCGCGCCTTTCTGGACATTCTGCCAGAAGGTGGAATTGACGGTTTTGACGATGACGGCGATTTCCGCCGCAGACGCGCCGGTGGTACCGGCAAGAGCGATGGCCGAAGCCATTAGGGCGATAGTCAGTTTGCGCATGTTTTGTCCTCCTCTTGTGTTCCGGCCCTGCCGGGGCCGTTGCGGGGGAAGGCTCCTCTCCTTCCCGTGCTGTATTGCCTGAAGCGATGACCGCTTCGTCTTCCTCAGCGGCGGTTGCGCAACTGGTCGATCCAGACGGTGACCAGAATGACAAGGCCGATGATGATCTGCTGGGTGAAGGCCGAGACGCCGTTCATGTTGAGGCCGTTGCGCAGGATGCCGATCACGAAGGCGCCGATGACCGTGCCGGAAATCGTGCCGACACCACCGATCAGCGACGTGCCGCCGATAACGGCGCTGGCAATCGCATCCAGTTCATAGGCCACGCCTTCATTAGGCTGGGC
Source organism: Endobacterium panacihumi (assembly GCF_050847465.1). NCBI lineage: Bacteria > Pseudomonadati > Pseudomonadota > Alphaproteobacteria > Hyphomicrobiales > Rhizobiaceae > Endobacterium > Endobacterium panacihumi. Next base: position 164,229 of record NZ_JBOZRA010000004.1, read on the forward strand.
CGTGACGAGGCGGGACATCAGCACGCAGCCGGTAAGGCCCGCGAGCGTGCCGGAGACCACATAGGTAAACACCGTCACGCGCGAAACATTGACGCCGGAAAGCCGGGCGGCATCGGCATTGGAGCCGATCGCATAGATATAACGGCCGAGCACGGTGCGGTTGAGCAGAAAGGCGGCTGCAAGACCGATGATGATCATCAGCACGACCGGATAGGGAATGCCCGGAAAGCTGACGACCGGAAAACCCATCTCGTCGATGCTTTCGATGCGGAACAGCGAGCCGTTGCCGAGCTCGCCAAAGCTCTCGCCAAGGCCGGAAACGGCGCGTGCGCCAGTGATCTGCAGCGCGACACCACGCGCGATCAGCATCATGCCGAGCGTGGCGATAAACGGCGGCAGTCTCAGCTGCGTGACGACAAGACCGTTGATCAGGCCACAGGCCGAACCGGTGAGAATGCCGAGCAACATGCCGATCCAGATCGGCATGTTCAGTTCCTTCACTGCAAGGGCCGCCACGACACCCGCCAGTGCCAGAACCGAACCGACAGACAGATCGATGCCGCCGGTGATGATGACATAGGTTGCACCGATGCCGAGAAGCGCAATCGAGGTCACCTGCAGGGCGATGGTCATGCCGTTGCCGACGGTCATGAAGGCGCTGCTGGTGGCGGAAAAGATCACGGCCAGCACGACAAGACTGCCGAGCGCGGCAAACTTCTGGATGATGTCCTTCTGGCGTTCGCTCAGGCGGCGCCCCCTTGCCGGAGACTGCGGTTGGGCTGGCTGCTGCGCCGGCTTTTCACTGGTGATATCGGCCAAAACATGACCTCCCTATTCCGCACGCCGGCCGCTGCCGGACGCGTAATGCATGATTTCTTCCTGATTTGTGTCGCGCGTCGAAAGCGTCGCTGTGATGCGCCCGCCGTGAAACACGGCGACACGATCCGACATGCCCAGCACTTCCGGCAGTTCCGAGCTGATCAGCACGATACCGATACCGTTTGCCGCCAGTTCGTCCATGATCTGGTAGATTGCGAATTTCGCGCCGACATCGATGCCGCGCGTCGGCTCATCGAAAAACATGATGCGCGGCTCGCGAAACAGCCATTTGCCGATGATGATCTTCTGTTGATTGCCGCCCGAAAGCAGCCGTACCGGCTGGCCGAGGCTGGGTGTGCGGATGTTCAGCAGGTCGACATAACGCTGGCTCGCCTCCCGATGCTTTTTACGGTCGATGACACCGGCGGAATTGCTCACCGCCTGCATGCGCGCCATCACCAGATTGGCATCCACCGGCATCTTCACTGCCAACCCTTGCGCCTTGCGGTCCTCCGACAGATAGGCAATGCCGGCTTCGATGGCGCTGCGCGGATCGGTGATTTTCAGTACATTGCCGTCGAGTGTGATCGTACCGGCATCCACGGGATCGGCACCAAAAATGGCACGCGCCACTTCCGTGCGCCCCGCCCCCATCAGCCCGGCAAACCCTAAAATTTCGCCGCGCCGGATTTCGAAATTCACATCCGAAAATACGCCCGCGCGCGTCAGGCCGGAAACGGAAAAGATGACATCCGTGCCGGGCACACGTCTCGGCTCGGGAAACTTGTCTTCGAGCGAACGGCCGACCATGCGCGCCACGATATCGTCGAGGCTGAGCTCAGCAAATTCATCGGTGGAGATGTAACGGCCATCGCGCAGCACGGTGACGCGATCGACGATCTCCGCCATCTCGTCGAGACGGTGCGAGATATAGATGATGCCTGTACCCTGGGCTTTCAGATCTCGGATGACCTTGAAGAGAAGCTGCGCCTCCTGCTCGGTCAGCGAAGAGGTCGGTTCGTCCATGATCAGCACGGTCGCATCGAGCGACAGCGCCTTGGCGATCTCGACCATCTGGCATTGCGCGACCGACAGCGTGCGCACCTGCATATTCGGGTCGATATCGACGCCGAGACGATTGAGGCAGCGTTTTGCATCGGCAAGCAGCTTTCTCCGATCGACCAGAAAACCACGGCGCGGTTCACGTGCCAAGTAGATGTTTTCCGCCACCGTCAGATGCGGCACGAGATTGAGTTCCTGATGGATGATGGCAATGCCGGCGGCTTCCGAGTGCAATGTCGAAGCGAACTGCACAGGCTCGCCCTTGAAGGTGATCGAACCCTCGTTCGGCTGGTAGACACCGCTGATGATCTTCATCAGCGTCGATTTACCGGCACCGTTTTCACCACAGACCGCATGCACCTCACCGGCGCGCAGATCGAAGCTGACGCCGGAAAGCGCCTTCACGCCCGGAAATTCCTTCGAGACATTGTCGAGCTTCAGCAGAACCGGCCGCGCATCGATCGTGTCTGCCGTTGCCGGCATTCCTCCCATCGCGATCTCCTCCTCGCGCAAAAGCCTCCCGCGCTTTCGATGGGCAAACTAGGCCGTGGAATTAATATTGGTCAAGCCAATTATTCCCTGTCGGCTTGCATTTTCTCAATTTTGGCCATCTACTCAATTTCAGACTGTATTTTCTGATGATTGGCCAGACCACGATGACCGATGCACGCCGCCTCTACCAGCAGATCGCCGATCAGGTGCGGCAACTGATCGTCAACGGCCAATACCCACCCGGCTCGCGCCTTCCGGCCGAACGTGAACTGGCGCAGCAACTGGGTGTGTCGCGCCCGTCGCTGCGCGAAGCTTTGATCGCTCTGGAAATCGATGGCACAATAGAAATCCGCATGGGATCCGGGGTATATGTGCTCAACGCGGCCAAGCCATCGATCGCCAGTCGTTCACTTGGTGAAAGCCCGACGGAACTGATGCAGGCGCGCGCCGTCATCGAAAGCGCTGTCATTGTCCAGGCCACGGCAATGATCCCTGAGACGACATTGCAGATATTGCACGATATTCTGACAGCGATGCGGGCAGAAATCACCGAGGGCCGCAAGCCGCTGGAACAGGATCGCCAGTTTCATCTGGTGATCGCCGAAAGCGCGGGCAATTCGGTTCTGGCGGAAATCGTTGCCAGCCTGTTCGATGAGCGGCATAGCCCCATGTCGGATCACATGCGCGGCCGTTTCGAGACCCCGGAGACATGGCAATTCGCCCTGAGCGAACATGAGGCCATTCTCGCGGCACTCGAAATGAAAAATCCGCTCGCCGCACAGGCCGCCATGCATGCGCACCTGACTGCTTCCGGCCGCCGATGGGTGGAAAATTGAGCGTTCAGCCGACCGCCGATTTGTTGCTGCCGACACGCGACAAGAGCACGACCGGCAGGATAGCGATGGCGACGATGGCAAGGGCGGCAATGGCCGCCTCCTCATAGGTGCCGCGTGCGGCCTCACCATAAAGATGGGTGGCAAAGGTTTCGACATTGAGTGGCCGCAGCAGCAGCGTCGCCGGCAATTCCTTCACACAATCTACGAAGACCAGAAGCGCTGCTGCCGAGATTGCCGTTTTCGACAGCGGCAGGTGCACGTGGCGAAACGTGCCGGACACCGATTGCCCGAGCGTGCGCGACGCATGATCCAGCGAGTGCGGGATGCGCGAAAGACCGGCCTCGATACCGCCGGCCGAGATGGCCAGGAACCGCACCACCAGCGCATAGACCACCGCAGCACCCGAGCCCATGAACAGCAGTCCGGTGGAAACACCGAACCAGTCAAGCGCCGCGCGATCGATCAACCGGTCGAGGCCGGCCAGCACGATCAGCACACCGATGGCAACCACAGTGCCCGGCGCCGCATAACCCATGCTCGACAGGCGCAGCAGCGCGGCGGATTTTTTGCCAGGCCTGATGCGGGCTGCGTAAGCAACGACAAGACCGAGAAGGATGGTGATAATGGTTGCGACCGTCGCGATGACGATCGTGTTGACCGCCTCATCCAGAATACGTGGGGAAAGACCGGCGAAACGGTAGCGTTTCCATGCTTCCGTCACGAGATAGATGGCCGGCGCGACAAACCCCAGGATAATAGGAAGAAGACCAACGACGAGAAAGATCATGCCCTTGAGCGGCGAGACCTTTTGCGGGGTAAAACCCCGGCTGCGGCGAGCATCGGTGGCATAACGCTGCTTTCGCCGCGCCCAACGTTCGATGCCGACAAGCGCCACCACGATCAGCAGCAGGGCAAGCGCGATCTGCGAGGCACCCGGCAGATCGGTGCGGGTGATCCATGTCGTGTAGATCGATACCGTCATGGTGCGTACGCCGAGAAACTCGGCGGCACCGACATCGTTGAGCGTCTCCATCAGAGCCAGCGCCACGCCGATGGCGACAGCCGGACGCGCCAGCGGCAGCGCCACCCGCCAGAACACGGCGCGGCGTGACACACCCAATGTCCGGGCTGCATCGACGAGATTGCCGGACTGGGTAAGAAACATCGCTCGTGTCGGAATGTAGACGTAAGGGTAAAGCACAAAACCGAGCAGAAAAATGCAGCCGGTCATGGAGCGGATATCCGGCAGGCGGAACTGGCGTGGGCTTTCATAGCCCAGCACCCAGCGGATCGCTCCCTGCACCGAACCGATCGGGTGCAGGATATCGAGATAGGCATAGGCGATGATATAGGTCGGCACGGCAAGCGGCAGCAGCAGCGCCCATTCGAGCATTCGGCGGCCGGGAAAATCATAGGCCGTGACCAGCCATGCCGTCGTGGTGCCGATGACGGCGGTGACGATGCCGACACCGGCCAGAAGAATGACCGTATCAACCATGGCCACCGGCAGGATGGTTGAGAACAGGTGCGCCCAGAGACCGGACGAACCTTTTAATGCTTCCAGTGCTAGGCCCAGTACCGGCAACGTGACGACCAGCGCCGCGAAGACGGCCAGCATCAGCCAGATTCGGCCTGAACGAGCGCCGCGCCTCGCGTTTGACGGAGTGGCAACCGGTTGATTGAAGTGCATCACAATGTTCACTGGAGACTGCATCACACGACGACGAGTTCAACGCCGTCATCCTCGGGCTTGTCCCGAGGACCTGCTGAGTCCGAGACACGTGGACCATGGCAGATCCTCGGGACAAGCCCGAGGATGACGAAAGGCGAAGGCAGATAGCCTTTTTTTTGCAAGTGACGAAGGCGCCCCCGACGGGACGCCTTCCCTATCCCTTAGTTGTCGAAGCCGACCTTGTCGACCAGCTCGCTTGCCTGCTTGCGATGGCTGACGATTTCCGACAACGGCTTGTTGTCGACCTTCAGTTCGCCGAAGGAGGCGATGATCGGATCAATGCCGGCGCCGGCCTTGACCGGATACTCGTAGTTGGCTTCAGCATAGATCTTCTGGGCTTCGTCGGAGACGAGATATTCCAGGAATTTTACGGCTTCGGCCTTGTTCGGCGCATTCTTGGCAACGGCTGCGCCGCTGACATTCACCTGCGTGCCGCCGTCCTTGAAGGTCGGCAGGATGACCTTGATGGCATCCGCCCACTTGACCTGCTCTTCGCCGCCCTTGCCTGCCTTCATGAGGCCGACATAATAGGTATTGGCGATGCCGATATCACAAATGCCGCCGAGAATGTCCTTGGCAACGTCGCGGTCACCGCCGGCAGCCTTGCGCGCAAGGTTTGCCTTGACGCCGGACAGCCACTTTTCGGTTTCCTCCGCACCGTAATGGGCGATGTAATCGGCAAACAGCGCGGTGTTATACGGATGCTGGCCAGAGCGGATGCAGACCTTGCCCTTCCACTTCGGATCGGCGAGATCCTCATAGTTGAATGATGCCAGATCGAGATCCTTGGCGGCGTAAAGCACGCGGGCGCGATAGGACAGGCCGAACCAGTGGCCCTTGCCGTCGCGCAATTCAGCCGGGATAGAAGACGTCAGAACCGACGAATCGACCGCCTGGGTCACGCCCTTTTCTGACAAGTCGACCAGATTGCCGGCATCGACCATCATGAGAATATCGGCCGGCGAGCTTGCACCTTCCGAAGCGACGCGTTCAGCCAGACCATCCTTCATGAAGACGGTGTTGACCTTGGTGCCGGTGGATTTTGTGTAGGCCTCGATCAGCGGCGCGATCAGGGCCGGCTCGCGGGTCGTATAGACGTTGATTTCGGCTGCCGATGCGAGCGACGGAGCAACGAGCATGGACGTGGCAAGAAGCGTGGAGGCCAGAATGGCGGTCGGTTTCATGATAACTCCCCCGTTAGAGAAACACGGAGGGTTTGCACCATTTCATGACCAGATTAGTCAAGTTTATTTTGTCAATTACAGGTCGAAATCACGCAGACGTTATCGATTTTTTAGATGTATTTACAACCATTGATCTACCATCAGAATACACGGAGACGCTCGGGACGGATTGCAATATTCACCACATCCGTGCCCTCGGGCAGCCTTTCTGACATGATCGCTCTCAGCGGTGTCTCAAGTCCATCGATGGACAGCACAAGCTGTTCCGTATCGCCGTAAAAGACACGTTCGCTAATCCGCGCAGGAATGTTGCCGCCGCTCAGTGAGACGATGACATCACGCGGACGAATGTAGAGTGTTGCCGCTCCGGCCTTCTGTGCTCCCGACGCCACGGCAAAGCTGCCGAAGACGGTCTTGAACTTTCCGTCATGCCATTGGCCGGCAACCTTGTTGAAAGCGCAGAAGAATTCGGCCGCATAGGCATTGTCCGGCCGATCATGCAGATCATAGGGGCTGCCTGCCTGCACGATTTCGCCGGATCGCATCAGCACCACCCTATCGCCGACAGAAAGCGCCTCCTGGGGATCATGGGTCACCATGATGGCGGTGGCAGACAATGAGCGCAGCAGCGACAGTGTATCGGTGCGCACCTTGTCGCGCAGTCCCTGATCGAGATTGGAAAAGGGCTCGTCCATCAGGATGACGGCCGGCTGAGGCGCCAATGCGCGAGCGAGCGCCACACGCTGCTGTTCGCCGCCCGAGAGCGTATGCGGAAAACGATCGGCGAGATGCTCTATGCCGATGCGGTGAATGATATTTTCGGCGGCGGTGGCAGCCTCTGCCTTTGGCCAGCGTTTCAAGCCGAAAAGGATGTTGTCCCGAACATTCAGATGCGGAAACAACGCATAGTCCTGAAACACGAACCCGACACCACGCGCTTCCGGTTCAACGAAAGTCTGGCCGTCAACTTCGCGCCCATCGAGAAACACGCGTCCGGAATCCACCGTCTCGACGCCGGAGATGATGCGCAGCAGGGTGGACTTGCCGCAGCCGGAATGACCGACCAATGAAACGATCTCGCCCTTGGCGATGTCGAGCGAAATGCCGTTGGCGGCAGCCGTCGTTCCGAAAGCGCGACTGACATTTTCCAGCCGCACCGCAATATTTCCAGTCATGCGCAACACTCTCCCCTTGCGGCGCGGAAACTGCCACAGCGCATCCCGCCGGTGAAGACCGGGTGCATCACAATGCAGAGAATTATGGTCCGTTCAGGCTGCCGAGCGCGCGCCGGTCAGATAGGCTTCCAGCGCATCCACGGCATCGTCCAGCCTGCCGGAATTATCGATGGTGACAATACGCCCCGGCAGGTTCGGCACGGAGATCGGCATTTCGCGGGCGATGCGGCTGCGGATATCCTCCGCCGTTTCCCGTCCACGCGACAATAGCCGCTCGACACGAATGTCCGGCCGCGCCGTGATCTCCAGCACGTCCATGCGGGCAAACTGTGATGCCGCCTCCGCCAGCACGGCGCGGGAAAGATTGGCGATGAGAATACCGCCCTTCTCCACATGCTCTGCGGCTTCCCGGCGCAGCGAATAACAAAGACCGTGCGCTTCCCAGTCGAGACAGAATTCACCGTCCTGCCGCGCATCGGCGAAATCTGCGCGGGAAAGAACCTCGTGGTCCTCATTGTCGGGATCGGCATCGCGGGTGATGACACGCTGAGCGAACCGGATATCCGGCCGATCCTGAAGGCGGGCGGCGACCGCCCGCATCAGCGTATCCTTGCCGGCACCGCTCGGGCCGACAACAGCTATGAAAAGTCCCTGTCGGTCAGCAGACACGATTGCCCTCCCGCCAGACGCCGACGACCACCGGCGGCAGGTCGCGTTCGGCGCGGACCCGCACCAGATCGGCACGGCGACCGACTTCGATACGGCCGCGATCATCAAAACCCGCAGCGCGGGCCGGATTGTCGGAAATCAGCCGCACCGCATGCGGAAGATCGGCAAGTTCGCGATCAGCTAGCACGAAGGCGGCCTGCATCATCGAGAACGGAATGTAGTCGGATGACAGGATATCGAGCGCACCCTTTCCCAAGAGATCGAGCGCCGAGACATTGCCCGAATGCGAACCGCCGCGCACGACGTTCGGCGCGCCCATCAGCACCTGCAGACCAGCTTCGCGCGACAGCACTGCGGCTTCAATGGTCGTCGGGAATTCGGCAAGTGCGATGCCAAGCTCGACGCCTTCGGCGACATGGGCGGCGGTTGCATCGTCATGCGAGGCAATCGCAATACCGGCCGCGTGGCAAAGCTCGGCAATGCGCTTGCGGTTGCGGTCCGAATTGGCTTCGGATTCGGCGATGCGGCGCGTGCAGAAGGCATCGAATTCGGCATTCGAAAGTTTCTTCTTGCCCTGATAATAGATGCGGTAGGTTTCGAGGCTGACAAACTGGCGCTGGCCCGGCGCATGGTCCATCAGCGAGGCCAGACGCACGCGGTCATTGCTGCCCATCATGTCGAACTGTTCCGCCACATCCGCCACCGATACTTCGCACCGCAGATGGATGAAATGTTCGGCGCGGAGACGACCGGCCGCATTGGCCTGCGAAATCCGGGTTGCCATCGCCGCCATATCAGACGGGCCAAGATCGGTATCGTCATCGATACCGACACGCAGCGCATCGAACACGGTGGTGATACCGGAGCTTGCCACCTGCCCATCATGCGCCTGCAGCGCCGCATCCATGTTCCAGCGCACTTTTGGGCGCGGCTGAAAGTGGGTTTCCAGATGGTCGGTATGCAGCTCGACGCAGCCGGGCAGCAGATAATCGCCATTCAGGTCAATGCCGTCGGTCGAATGACCGCCAGAAATATCGGCAATCTTGCCGTCGCGCACCAACACGCTGCCGGTGACGATTTCATCGGCGAGAACGATGGCGCAATTGGTGAAGATGGTTTCTTGAGTCATGATGTGTTCACAGCTTACGGAGCGTTTTCAAAACGCTCAAGGAAAGAATGCGGGAAAGTGTCATATCACCAGTTTGCGCAACTGCTGGGACAGAAGGTCCATCAGGCTGACGGTGACAATGACGATGATGAGCATGGCGGAGGCCTGCGGGTAATAAAAACCGCGAATGCTTTCGAACAGGACCTGGCCGATGCCGCCGGCGCCGATGACGCCGAGCACGGTGGCCGAACGGATATTTGATTCCAGACGATAGAGAGACAGCGAGATCCACAGCGGCAGAACCTGCGGGATGACACCGAACAGAACCTGCTGAACACGCGAGGCGCCGGTGGTGCGGATCGCTTCGACCGGACGCGGATCGATGGCTTCGACGGCTTCCGAAAACAGTTTGGACAGCGTGCCGGTCGTGTGAATGAACAAAGCCATCACGCCCGCAAACGGGCCGAGGCCGACGGCCACGACAAAAAGAACGGCAAACACGACTTCATGGATGGCGCGGAACATGTCCATCAGGCGGCGGACCGGCTGGTTCACCCACCACGGTGCCATGTTGTGGGCGGACAGGATGCCGAGCGGAATGGAGAAAGCCACGGCCAGGAACGTGCCCCAGAGCGCGATCTGCACGGTGACGACCATTTCCTCGAGATAAAACCGCCACTCGCTGAAATTGGGCGTGAGAAAGCCGCTGGCATATTCGGCCATGTTGCCGGCATCGGTGAAGAGATATGTGAAGCGGCCCATCTCGGCCGGACCCCAGCTATAGGCAAGTGCTGCAATCACCGTCAGCAGGATCAGGCCATTGCGCGAACTGCCGGGCTGTTTCGGCAGCGGCTTGGTCGTGGCGGTGGTGGAGGTCATCGTCGCGTCGCTCATGGTTTGGGTGTTGTGCCGGAAGAAGGGCCAGCCCCCAAGGGCAAGCCGACCAGTTGAATTCCGTCATCCTCGGGCCTGTCCCGAGGATGACGGCGGAGAGACTTGCGCCCTTCGGCGTTAGCCTGGGCAGGCCCAAAGGCCTGCCCACTGATCGTTCAGACCAACTGAAATCAGTTGGTGCTGACCTTGGCGAGTTCGGCTTCGAACTTGGTCTTCTGGGCCGTCAGGTCCTTGATCTTGGCTTCCTTTGCGGCAGCGTCCAGCTTGGCGTCGCCCTGCGTCTGGCTGATCGACTTGGTCAGTTCCATGACGCGGATCGGCAGAAGCTGCGCATCGCTCGAGCTACGGAACGGTGCCCATTTCAGGCCGGCGAGAATCTTCTTTTCTTCCTCGACATTGCCCTTCGACTTGTCGGTACCGTAGGTCAGGAAAAATTCGCGGATCTTGCCCTTGTTTTCTTCCGACAGATCCTTGCGCCATACGATCGGGTCGGCCGGGATCAGCGGCGAACGCCAGATTTCGCGGATGTTGTCATAGGCCTTCGGGTTGTTCTGCTTGATCAGCGCCATGCTCTCGGTGTTGTTGGCAGCAGCATCTACCTGCTTGTTGGCAACAGCCATGGCATTGGTTTCGTGGTTGGCGTTGGTGACGTTCTTGAAGCACTTCTTCGGGTCGATGTTCTTGGCGGAAAACACAAAGGTCATCGGAACGAGGAAGCCGGAGGTGGAGTTCGGATCGCCGAGGCCAAAGTTGATCGACTGGTCGCATTTAAGGACCTGATCGATGTTCTGGATCGGGCTGTCCTTCGGGACGATGACGACGGACCAGTAGCCCGGCTCACCGGTGGCGGCGACGCTCTGCACGAAAACTTCGCCATCGGCGCGGTCGACGGCTTCCATGGCCGACTTGTTACCGTACCAGGCCATCTGCACCTTGTTGAAGCGCATGCCTTCGATGATGCCGGCGTAATCGGAGGCGAAGAACGGCTTGACGTCGAGGCCGGTCTTTTCCTTCATGTCGTCCAGCAGCGGCTGCCAGCTGGTCTTGAGGTTCTGCTGGGATTCGGTCGAGATGATACCGAAGTTGATCGTGTCTGCCGCAAAGGCTGCGGAGCTCATGGTGAAGACGACGGACATCGCCGCCATGCTTTTCAGAATCGCGTTCATCGTGGTTCTCCGAGTTTTCAAAGAGTGATCAGGCGAGCTCCAGCTCGGCCCGAGGACGTTCTCGCTCCGCGGCAATGGCAGGAGCAGCTTGACCGGCCGGTGCATCCGGCAGGACCAGTTCTTCCGAGGCCGCACCGTAAAGTTCGGCCAGGAATTCGTTGGAAAGCGCTGTGGACGGACCGTCATAAACGATCGCGCCGTCGCGCATGGCGATGGTGCGCGGGCAATAACGACGCGCATATTCCACCTGATGCAGCGACACGACGACGGTGATGCCGTCCTGCGAATTGATGTCCGACAAAACGTCCATGACGCGGCGGGCAGAGGATGGGTCGAGCGCCGAAATCGGTTCGTCGGCGATCAGGATTTCCGCTTCCTGCACCAGCGTGCGGGCAATCGCGGCGCGCTGCTGCTGGCCGCCCGAAAGCGTCGAGGACCGCTGCGCGAACACTTGCGGAATGCCGACACGCTCCAGCGCCGCATGCGCCTTCAGTTTTTCGGCGCGGTTGAAGATGCCAAGCGTTCCGCGCCAGCGTGGCGTGCGGCCCAGATGACCGATCAGCACATTGGTCATCACCGACAGGCGGCTGACCAGATTGAACTGTTGAAAGATCACCGAAATGCGGCCGCGCTTCAGCCGTGGATTGAGACGACCGCCGTCCTGGCACAGGTCACCCAGCACATCGATACGACCACCCTTGCTGTCGGCCGTTTCAAGGCCGGCAATATGGCGGATCAACGTGCTCTTGCCGGAGCCGGAGGCGCCGATCAGGGCCACCATCTCGCCACGCTCCACGGTGAGGCTTACCTTGTCGAGGGCGCGGTTTTTGCCGAAGGTTTTCGACAGATTAGAGACTGTAATCGCGGACATTCTTCTTCCCCTGAAAGTGAGAGGTTTCAAGAAACTCTGACGATGTTTCGATGATGTTTCGGAGACAGTTCAGTGAAACTTCTGTGTCAGCCAGCGTATTTCCCCAGGAAGTCCTCGGCAGACAGATCACGAAAATCCTGCAATGCTTCAAACAACTGGTCGTGGCCCCAGTCCCACCATGCAAGCGCGTCCATGCGCTCGCCGATGCCGGCGGAAAAACGGTCGCGGATCAGTTTTGCCGGCACCCCGCCGACGATGGTGTAAGGCGCCACATCCCGGCTGACGACGGCCCCCGCCCCGATGACCGCGCCATTGCCGATCTTGATGCCCGGCATCACCGTCACACCGTGGCCGATCCAGACGTCATGACCGACGATCACGCGCCTCGCGCGGCGAGCGGCAAAAAAGTCGGCCTCATGCTCGGCACCTTCGAAATAATCGCCGGCGCGGTAGGTGAAGTGGTGCAGCGTTGCCCGCTCGGTCGGGTGATTGGTCGCGTTGAGACGAACCGCAGCGGCAATATTCACGAACTTGCCGATATCCACGCACCAGACCATGCAATTTTCCCTGACATAGGAATAATCGCCCATCGTGGTTTCGGTGACGGTCGAACCGGCCGCCACTTCGGTGTAGCGGCCAAGCTGGCTGTCAGTCACGACAGCGGTCGGATCGATAAAGGGAACGGTGGCGGAAAGCTGTTTCTGCATCACGCGGCCTTTCGTGCGGAGAAGGCGGAAACGTCAATCGTGCGCGTCGCCACCGCATCACGCACCGGCTGATCGTGAAAGATGCCGAGGATGGCGGTACCGGCATCCAGCTTTTCCTGGATCATCGAAATCACCACGTCACGATTGGCGGCATCGAGCGAAGCGGTCGGCTCGTCGAGCAGCAGGATCGGGTGATCGGTGATGAAACCGCGGGCAATGTTGACACGCTGCTTTTCGCCACCGGAGAAAGTGGCGGGCGGCAAGTCGAACAGCGCTTCAGGCAGATGCAGGCGACGCAGCAGACCGGCAGCCTTTTCCGCAGCCACGGCGCGGTCGACACCACGCGAGACCAGCGGTTCGGCGACGATATCCAGCGCCGAGACACGCGGGACTGCGCGCAAAAACTGGCTGACGTAACCGATGCAATCCCGCCGCTGATCGAGCACGAGACGCGGATCACCGGCACCGAGATCACGAGCCTCGCCGGAGGTCCGGTCGCGGATGAGGATTTCGCCGCTGTCGATGGAGTAGTTTCCATAGACCATGCGCAGGATGGACGATTTGCCGACACCGGACGGCCCGCCGAGCACGACACATTCACCGGCGAACAGTTCGAAATTCACATCGTTGACGACCGGCAGGATAACGCCGTCACGCAGATGCATGGTGAAGGACTTTGCCACGTCGCGAACCGAAAGCAGCGCGTTGCCTGTCTCTTGGATTGAAACGCTCATGATCACGACTCCAGGATCGAGGCGACGAGAAGCTGGGTATAGGGATGATGCGGATCATCGAGCACGCGGTCGGTCAGACCGGTTTCAACGATGCGCCCGCTCTTCATGACAATCATCCGCTGCGACAGAAGGCGTGCCACGGCCAGATCGTGGGTGACGATCACCACCGCAAGACCAAGATCGCTGACCAAACCACGCAGCAGATCGAGCACACGCGCCTGCACCGAAACGTCGAGACCACCGGTCGGCTCGTCCATAAAAATCAGTCGAGGGCGGGTGACGAGATTGCGGGCAATCTGCAGACGCTGGCGCATGCCGCCGGAAAAGGCGACAGGCTTGTCATCGATGCGGTCACCGGCGATTTCCACGCGGCCCAGCCATTCGGTGGCCGTATCGCGGATCTCGCCATAATGACGGTCACCGATCGCCATCAGCCGTTCTCCGACATTGGCGCCGGCAGAAACCCGCATCCGAAGACCATCAGCCGGGTTCTGGTGCACAAAACCCCAGTCGGTGCGCATGAGAAACCGCCGCTCAGCCTCCGAAAGATCCGCGAGATCGGGAAAACGGCCATCACGCATATGGTATTGGATGCTGCCGCTGGAACGCTCCAGCCGACCGGAAATGCAGTTGAGTAGCGTCGTTTTGCCGGAACCGGATTCACCGACGATGGCGACCACTTCGCCCGGCCAGACATCGAAGGAAATGTCGGTGCAGCCGATGAAATCACCGTAACGGCGCTCAAGGTCACGCACGGACAGGATGGGAGAGCTCATGCCGCGTCCTCCTTGACGGTTTCTTGGCCCGCGATCGGCAGGCCCGGCCCGTGATGGCCGTCAGCGCGGCGCGTTTCGCAATGGTCGGTATCGGAGCAGACATACATGCGGCCGCCGCGATCATCGGTCACCACCTCATCGAGATAGACCCCGGTGGCATTGCAGAGCGCGCATGGCTGTTTGAATTTCTGCACTTCGAACGGGTGATCCTCGAAATCGAGGCTGACGACATGGGTGAAGGGCGGCAGCGCGTAGATGCGCTTTTCGCGACCGGCACCGAACAGCTGCAGCGCCGGCGAACCGTTCATTTTCGGATTGTCGAATTTCGGGATCGGCGACGGGTCCATCACATACCGATCCTCGACCTTGACCGGATAGGCATAGGTCGTGGCGATATGGCCGTGCTGGGCGATATCCTCGTAAAGCTTGACGTGGATCAGTCCGTATTCCTCCAGCCCGTGCATGACACGGGTTTCGGTCTCGCGCGGTTCGAGAAAACGTAAGGGTTCCGGGATCGGCACCTGATAGACGATGACCTGACCGGCGGAGAGCGGCGCTTCCGGGATACGGTGTCGCGTCTGGATGACCGTTGCATCGGCTGTTTTCGTCGTCGTCGCCACATTGGCGGTTTTCGCGAAAAAGGCGCGGATGGAGACAGCATTGGTCGTATCGTCGGCACCCTGATCGATAACTTTCAGCATATCATCGGGACCGAGGATCGCCGCCGTCACCTGCACACCGCCGGTGCCCCAGCCATACGGCATCGGCATTTCGCGTGAGGCGAACGGCACCTGATAACCGGGAATGGCGATACCTTTCAGGATCGCGCGGCGGATCATGCGCTTGGTCTGTTCGTCCAGATAGGCGAAATTATATTCCGGAAGCGTCATTCTGCGGCCTCCCTCATCTCATCGTTGGTGGCCTTGGCCTTGTTCAGTGTGCGCAACAGGTCGAGTTCTGCCTGGAAGTCGACGTAATGCGGCAGTTTCAGATGTTCGACGAAACCGGTCGCCTGAACGTTGTCGCAATGGGCGAGCACGAATTCCTCGTCCTGCGCCGGCGCCAGCCGCTGTTCATCGAATTCGTCGGCCCGAAGGGCACGGTCAACGAGGCTCATCGCCATCGCCTTGCGTTCGGACTGGCCGAAAACCAGACCGTAACCACGGGTGAACTTTGCGCCCTCTTCGCTGCCGCCGGTGAACTGCGACACCATCTGGCATTCGGTCACCCGAACGCTTCCGAGCGAGACGGCAAAGCCGAGTTCCGGCACATCGATCTCGACATCGACTAGACCGATGCGGATTTCACCGACAAACGGATGGGTGCGACCGTAACCGCGCTGCGTCGAATAACCGAGCGACAGCAGAAAACCTTCGTCGCCGCGCGCCAACGCCTGAAGGCGCACATCACGATCCGCCGGAAAGGCCGTCGGATCGCGGGTGAGATCGCCCGGCTCGTCGTCGGACAAGACGTCGCGTTCGATCAGGCCTTCATCGTTGAGAATGTCGGTCACCCGAGGGGCGCGGCGTTCATCCTCGCGGGCACGGCGCAGCGGTTCATCGACCGGTTCGTCACCGGCCATGGCCGGATCGATCAGGCGGTGGGTGTAATCGAAGGTCGGCCCCAGAAGCTGGCCACCCGGAATATCCTTGTAGGTGGCGGAAACACGGCGTTCGATACGCATCTTTGCGGTATCGATCGGTCGCGAATTGCCAAAACGGGCAAGCGTGGTGCGATAGGCACGCAGCAGAAAGATCGCCTCGATCATGTCGCCACGCGACTGGCGCACGGCCATGGCGGCAAGATCGGGATCGTAGAGCGAACCTTCGGCCATGACACGATCGACGGCGAGCGCCAGCTGGCCGGTGATCTGCGCAAGCGTCAGCGCCGGCACATCACGATCACCGCGACGGCGGTCGGCCAGCAGTCGATGGGCATTGGCAATGGCGGCTTCCCCGCCCTTGACGGCTACATACATGGCTCAAGCCTCCTCGATGCTTGTCGTGCGCGGCAGGCCGATCGCTTCACCGCCGCAGACCAGCAGCACATCAAGCCCCAGCGGATAGGCAGCGCGGTTTTCCGCCATGGCGGCAACGAAACCCAGCGGCAGACCGACCGGCGTAATGACCGTTTGGGTTTCGATGCCGGGACCGGTGAGTGTCAGTGGCTCACCTCCGACAAGGCTTTCAACCGGCAGAAGCAGGGTGGCGGAGCGATCCGGGTAATCGCTGGTGCCGATCGGAAAGGATGTCCATGCTGAAACGGGACTTCCCTTATCCAGCACCGCAAAGCCCGCGCGAAAAACATCGGCCGTGCGCGGCGCACCGGTGTGAAACGACATCCAGCCAATGGCATCGTCATTGTTTTCCGGCTTTTCGAACCAGACCGGCGTATCGTAATCGGCCAGCGTCAGCAGAATGGCGGCAGCGGCCTGCGAAAGCGGTGCCGGAGGCGTGACGAAACCGGAAAGATCGGCAATGGTGCCCGGCTCAGCCAGCGCATTCATGACGCGGCGAAAAACGGCCTGACTATCCATCACAGGATTGGCAAACCCACCCTCAAAAACATGGCCTTCCGAACGCGTATTGATCAAAACGCTCATCAGTCTTCTCCCCGCACCATGGTGAAGAAGTCGACGCGCGTCGCTTCCGTTTCTTCGGCCTGAATTGCGGCCTGCTCACGGGCATATTGCAATGCGGGTTCGACAACCGATTTTTCCACGCGGGCAACCCAGTCCGGCAGCTGGCGTAGCGCATCGAGATGGGCGACCATGCGCGCCTTGTCGGCATCACGACCGAGCACGATCGAATGGCCGAGTTCACCGCTCTCCAAACGCACCGTGGCGCGCGTCACGCTGGCCTCGCCGAGATTGAACGGGGCACCGCCGCCGCCGATCCGGCCGCGCAGCATGATCGCACCGATCTCTGGCCCGCGCACCGCAATGGCGCCGGGCGCGCCGGCTGTATTCTGATTGTAAAGTTCATGGAGCAAACTGCCCGGCATGGACGCCATCGCATCCAGGGCCCGTTTCCTCCGCGCATTCGCTGTTTCTGCCGTCATGTCACACCTATTTATCTATTTGTGTAGACAACTAATCTAATCGAGGTTATAGAACCTGACCAGTGACAGCTTGATGACATTTCGCATTTTTATTGGAGTACGTTGATGCACGCCCTCGATGACGGCATTTCCCGCTGGCGCCGCGTCGCCGACGCCATTCGCGCCGACATCGCTTCCGGCATTATCGCACAGCAGCTTCCGCCCGAAGTCGAGCTTGCAGAACGCCACGGCGTCAACCGCCATACGGTGCGCCGCGCCATTGCGGCTCTCTCGACCGAGGGATTGCTGCGCGCCGAGCGCGGGCGCGGCACATTCGTCAACGCCCAGCCGCCGCGCGTGATCTATCCGATTGGTGAGCGGGTACGTTTTCGCGAAAACATGATGAAACAGTCGATCGAGCCGTCAGGCCGGTTGATCGGCGCCGAGCGTGTGGCCGCCGATGCACGGCAGGCGGCACTATTGGATGTCTCGGTCGGCGCGCCGTTACACCGGCTGGAGCGTCTCGCCGTGGTGGACGGCATGCCGATGTCGCGCTCCACCTCGCTGTTTTCGGTGGAGCGTTTTCCGGACATCATTTCGGCTTATGCGGAAACCGGATCAATCACCCAGGCGCTGCAAAAATCCGGCGTCAGCGATTACCGCCGTCGCGAGACCCGCATCACGGCGGAGCGAGTCTCACCCAATGATGTCGACCTTCTGCAATGCGCCAGCGACGCCATCGTGCTGATCAGCAACGCCGTCGATGTCGATATGGAGGGCAAACCGGTCCAGAGCGTGCGCACACGTTTTCTCGCGGACCGGTTTGAATTATCCTTCAAGCCGGATGCCGACTGAGCTTTTTCAGGCCCAGGTACGCTCGAGAACGGAAATCCAGTTCTCGTGCCCGATCTTCTTCAATTCCGCGTCGTTAAAGCCATGCTTGCGCAGGGCTTCGACCAGACGCGGCAGGCCGGCCGCATCCTTCATTTCGGCCGGAATGGTCGTGCCGTCGAAATCGGAACCGAGCGCAACACGATCGATGCCGATGCGTTCGGCGATATAGGCAACATGGCGCACCAGCAGGTCGAGGCTGGTATTGGCATCCTTGATGCCATCGTCACGCAGGAACAGCACGCCGAAATTGATGCCGACGAGACCGTCCGTATCGCGGATCGCGTCGAGCTGGCGGTCGGTGAGGTTACGGCTGTGGTTGCACAGCGCATGCACGTTGGAATGTGAGGCCACCAACGGCGCGTTTGACAGTTTCGCGATTTCCCAGAAACCGGCCTCGTTCATGTGCGACAGGTCGACCATGATCTTCAACTCGTTGCAGGCGCGGATCAGGTCGCGACCGGCTTCCGTCAGACCGGGACCGATATCGGGAGTAGACGGGTAACGGAATGGCACACCATAGGCAAAGACGTTGGGGCGGCTCCAGACCGGACCGAGCGTTCGCAGGCCCGCCTGATGCAAAACATGAAGCGCATCGAGATCGGCGGCCACGGCTTCCGCGCCCTCGATGTGGAAAACGGCGGCAAAGCTGCCGGTATCGATCGAACGGCGGATATCCTCTGCCGTGCGGCACACAGTCACACCACTTTGCGACCGCGCCTCGATTTCGAACAGCAACCGCGCCATCGCCAGCGTTTCGTTGATGGCATCCGGTTGCGCCGGCGTCGGGTAATCACCATTGGCGTCCTTCGTCATGCTCGGCGAAGGCACGTAGATGGCGCAAAGGCCTCCGGCCAGACCACCGGCCTTGGCGCGCGGCAGGTCGATATGCCCCACATCCTCACCCTCGAGAAAACGCTTGACCGGATCGGCGCCGCCATCGCGTCGCAGGCGCAACAGCACGTCATTATGGCCATCGAAGATCGGGAGCAAATTGTTCAACATTTTCTGAAGTGTCCTGCCGGAACATTGAAGTTTCGTTTATCCGTAAGTAGGCGTGGCGACGTCCGCAAATGCAAACCGCGCATAACCTATGCGAAAAATGGAATTGGTCGGTTTTTAAACACACTGTTAAGACCGCTATAAATTGCGGCAAAATCTTGCCACCCCTTAAATCCCGGGGGCGGCACATCAAGGGGAATATAGCAATGGTATCAAGACGCAACTTTCTGATCGGCGGCGCAGCCGTTCCGTTCCTGTCCTATCTCGAACTGGCCGAAACCGCCTTTGCGGCCACGCCGAAGGACATTCTGGTCGTTGCACAGCAGCTCGACAACATGACCAGCCTTGACCCGCATGAGGGTTTTGAGGCCGTCGGCGGCGAGATGATCAGCAACATGTACCAGAAGCTGGTGCGTGCCAACAGCGACAACCCCGATACCGTGACCCCGGTCATCGCCGCTTCCTGGGAAGCCGATGCCGACAATAAGGTCTTCACCTTCAAGCTGTCCGACCAGAAGTTCGCGTCTGGCGCCGCCGTCACCGCCGAGGACGTAGCGTTCTCGCTGCAGCGCGCCATCAAGATGAACAAGAGCCCGGCCTTCATCATCAACCAGTTCGGCTTCACCGCTGAAAACGCAGAAGCCCGCATCGTCGCCAAGGACGAAAAGACCGTCGCGCTGACGACCGAAGCACCGACCGCGATCTCCTTCCTGCTGTTCTGCCTGTCGGCGAACATCGGCGCCATCGTCGAAAAGAAGACCGTTCTCGAAAACGAAACAAACGGTGACCTCGGCAACGCATGGCTGCAGAAGAACAGCGCCGGTTCCGGCCCGTTCAAGCTGCAGGCCTGGAAGGCTTCGGAAAGCATCGCGCTGACGCTGAACGAACACGGCCCCTACAAGGGCAACCTGAAGCGCGTCATCATCCGCCACGTGGTCGATCCGTCCTCGCAGATGCTGATGCTCCAGAAGGGCGACGTCGATATTGCCCGCGACCTGACCTCGGAACAGCTGAAGGCGCTTCAGTCCGACGAGAACGTCACGCTGGTGCGCAAGCAGATCGCCTCGCTCGTTCTAATCTCGCTGAACCAGAACAATGCCAACCTTGCCAAGCCGCAGGTATGGCAGGCCGTCAAGTGGGCGCTCGATTACGAAGGCATGCAGAAGAACATCGTGCCTTTGACGCACGTCGTTCACCAGAGCATGGAGCCGACCGGTTTCCCGGGCACCGTTTCCGACACGCCGTTCCAGAAGAATGTCGAGAAGGCCAAGGCCCTGATGGCCGAAGCCGGTCTTGCAGACGGTTTCGACATCACGCTCGACCACTACTCGGCCCAGCCTTACCCGGACCTCGCCCAGGCGATCCAGGCGAACCTTGGCGAAATCGGTATCCGCGTAAAGCTGCAGTCGGCTGAAAACCGCCAGGTTCTCACCAAGATGCGCGCCCGCGGCCACGAGATGGCACTTTCGGCATGGGGCACCGACTATTTCGACCCGAACTCGAATGCCGAAGTGTTCTGCATCAACAAGGACAATTCGGACGACGCCAAGAAGAAGCCGTTCGCATGGCGCTCCAGCTTCAAGAATGACGACCTGGCCGCCAAGGCAGAAGCTGCCCGTGACGAAAAAGATCCGGCAAAGCGTCTGGAGCTTTACGAAGCCCTGCAGCGCGAGTTCATGGAAAACAGCCCGTTCGCCATCATGTTCCAGACCACCAAGACCGCGGCTTGCCGCAAGAACGTCTCGGGCGTGACCATCGGCGTTCTGTCTGAAGGCAACACCTACCTCGAGACTTCCAAGTCGTGAACAAGCGTTTCAAAAGCCTTGCAGCAACACTGAGCAGCGTCCTCCTGACGCTGTTCGGTTTGACTGTGCTGACATTCCTCATCGGCCGGGTCATGCCGGTCGATCCGGTCATTGCCGCCGTTGGCGACAATGCGCCTGAGGATGTCATTCTTCGCGTACGCACTGAGATGGGCCTTGATCAGCCCATTCCGGTGCAGTTCCTGCATTATCTCTATCAACTCGCCCACGGCGATTTCGGCATGTCGGTTCTGACCAAGAACCCGGTTGCCGAAGATATCGTGCGCTTTTTCCCGGCGACATTCGAGCTTGCGACCGCAGCCCTTCTGCTGGCCATGCTGATCGGCATTCCGCTTGGCGTCTGGGCAGCCGTCCGTCAGGGTTCGTTCACCGACCAGGCGATCCGCGTCGTCTGCCTCGCCGGCCATTCCGTGCCGGTCTTTATGCTGTCGCTGATCTCGCTTCTGATCTTCTATTCCTGGCTCGATATCGCCCCCGGCCCCGGCCGTCAGGACATCATCTTTGACGGCATGATCGATACGGTCACCGGCATCCTGACCATCGACACGCTGATCGCAGGCGATTTCGATGCGTTCTTCGATGCGCTTGCGCATATGGCCCAGCCGGTCATCATCCTCGCCTATTTCTCGATGGCCTATATCGCCCGCATGACGCGCGCCTTCATGATCGACGCGCTCAAAGGCGAATATGTCATCACGGCCCGCGCCAAAGGTCTGTCGCTGACCACCGTTATCTGGGGCCACGCCTTCCCGACGGTTGCCGTGCAGCTCGTCACGGTCGTCGCACTCACCTATGCCGGCCTTCTCGAAGGCGCCGTCGTCACCGAGACCGTGTTCTCGTGGCCGGGCATCGGCCAGTATCTGACCGTCTCCCTCATGAATGCGGACATGAACCCGGTCGTCGGCACCACGCTCCTGATCGGCATTATCTATGTCGGCCTCAACCTGATTGCGGACATTCTCTACCGCGTCCTCGATCCACGGGTACAATAATGATCGCCACCTTCCGAAACTGGGCGCTGGACGAAAATCCGTCCTCGCGCCGCCAGGCCGCCTGGGGCAACTGGTACCGCATCTGGCTGAACCTGCGCGGCAATGCGCTCGGCATGATCGGCCTGACCATCATCGCCATCTTCATCGGCATCGCCATCTTCGCGCCGCTTCTTGCCACGCATGATCCGGCAGCGCAGGATCTCGCCAACCGTCTCAGCGCGCCGACCGCTATCCACTGGTTCGGCACCGACGAGCTTGGCCGCGACATCTTTTCGCGCCTGCTTTACGGCGGCCGTGTCACGCTCGGCATGGTCATCGCCGTCGTGGTTCTCGTTGCGCCGCTAGGCCTCGCCATCGGCTGCATCGCCGGTTATTTCGGCGGTGTCGTCGATACGGTCCTGATGCGCATCACCGACATCTTTCTGGCCTTCCCGCGTCTCGTTCTGGCGCTCGCCTTCGTGGCAGCCCTGCAGCCGGGCGTCGAAAGCGCCGTACTCGCCATCGCGCTCACCGCATGGCCGCCCTATGCCCGCATGGCCCGCGCCGAAACGCTGACGGTGCGCGGCAGCGACTTCATCGCGGCTTACCGTCTGACCGGTGGCTCTTCGTGGCGCATCATCTTCCGCCACATCATGCCGCTTTGCGTGCCGACGCTGATCGTGCGCGTCACGCTCGACATGTCGTCGATCATCATCACCGCCGCCTCGCTCGGCTTCCTCGGCATGGGCGCACAGCCGCCGTCGCCGGAATGGGGTGCGATGATCGCCACGGCAAAACGCTTCATCTTCGAACAGTGGTGGGTTGCCGCCATTCCCGGCATCGCGATCTTCATGGTGTCGCTGGCCTTCAACTTCCTCGGCGACGCCCTGCGCGACGTCCTTGATCCGAAGGCGGCCTGATATGCTAGTCGAAATCAAGAACCTGCATATCGGCTTTGAAAGCCGCACCGGCTTTGCGCCCGCCGTCAAGGGCGTGTCGCTGACGCTCGGCACCGAAAAGCTCGGCATTGTCGGCGAAAGCGGTTCGGGCAAGAGCCTCACCGCCCGCGCCCTGATGAAGCTTCTGCCAAAACAGACGCGGATCGAAGCCGACAAGCTGGAATTCGACGGCATCGACATGCTGTCGGCGTCGGAAAAGCAGATGCGCACGATCCGCGGCAAGCGGGCCGGATTCATCCTGCAGGACCCGAAATATTCGCTGAACCCGGTGAAGACGATCGGTAGCCAGGTGGCCGAATCCTGGCGCGCCCACAAGGGCGGCAGCAAGCGTGCAGCCCTGGAAGCCGCCATCAATCTTCTGGAAATGGTAAAGATCCACGATCCTCGCAAGGTGGCAGCATCCTATCCGCACGAAGTTTCCGGCGGCATGGGCCAGCGCGTCATGATCGCCATGATGCTGGCGCCGGATCCGGAACTGCTGATCGCCGACGAACCGACCTCGGCGCTCGATGCCACGGTACAGGCGGAAATCCTGCGCCTGATCGAGGAACTGGTATCGGAACGCGGCATGGGCCTTCTGCTCATCAGCCACGACCTGCCGCTGGTCTCGCATTTCTGCGACCGCGTCGCCGTGATGTATGCCGGCCATGTCATGGAAGAGCTGAAGGCATCCGACCTCCTCTCCGCCCAGCATCCCTATACGCGCGGCCTCTTGAACTGCATGCCCTCGCTAATGCATCCCAAGGAGCGCCTGCCCGTCTTGACCCGTGATCCGGAGTGGCTGAAATGACCATCGAGATGGACAATCTGCGCATCTCCTTCGGTGACAAGGAAGTCGTCAAGGGCGTGTCCTTCAACGTCGCCGAAGGCGCCAGCTTCGGCATCGTCGGCGAAAGCGGTTCGGGAAAATCCACCGTGTTGCGCGCCATGGCCGGCCTCAACAACGACTGGTCGGGCCGCATCGCCTTTTCCGGCGAAAATGCACCGCTGAAACGCCCACCGGCCTTCTTCCGCAAGGTGCAGATGGTGTTTCAGGACCCTTACGGCTCCTTGCACCCGCGCCAGACGATCGACCGCATCCTGTCGGAACTGCCGCTCGTGCACGGCATGGACAATATCGACGACCGCATCGCCAGGGTTCTGTCGGCTGTTGCGCTGCCGCAGACGGCGCGTTTCCGTTATCCGCACCAGCTTTCCGGCGGCCAGCGCCAGCGTGTGGCGATTGCCCGCGCGCTGATCGCCGAGCCGGACGTGCTGCTGCTGGACGAGCCGACCTCGGCGCTCGATGTCTCGGTTCAGGCGGAAATCCTCAACCTCCTCGCCGATCTGCGTGCCGAGCGAAACCTCACCTATGTGATGGTCAGTCACAATCTCAGCGTCATCTCACATCTTTGCACCGAGGTCGGCGTGATGATCGATGGCCACATGGTCGAACAGGTCACTGCCGAGGATTTGAGGCTCGGCAATATCGAACACGCTCACACGCGCGAACTGCGCAGCCTGAGCGTGGAGTTGGAAGAACCGGCCTGAGGATAAAAGCCTCTCCGTCGTCATCCTCGGGCTTGTCCCGAGGATCCAAGCCCTGACCATGCATTCGACGTGGTTGGATGCTCGGGACAGGCCCGAGCATGACGGAGGAAAAAACAAACCCGTCATTGGAGAAGCGAAATGTCGATCACAGCCAATTGGGAAGCCGCACGGAACGCCGTGAAGAAATTCACGGCCGGATGGGGCAGTGACCAGCCCGGCGGCGCGGTGATCGGTTTCGATGCCAACGGCATCCGTTTCGCGGAAGCCGGCGGCGTCGAAAGCCTCGCGACCATGGCCCCCTTCTCCGCCGATACGGTCGTGCGTTACGCCTCCGTCACCAAGCACGCATTCTGCGCCATGGTGCTATCCCACCCGCAAGCCATTTCGCTCGACGACACGCTCGGCCAGCATTTGCCCGAGCTGCAGGAACCGTTGGCGAGCGTCACCGTCGGCCGCGCTCTCGACATGAGCGGCGGCCTGCCCGACACCCGCGAATGCCTCTCGCTGCTCGGCCTTTCGGTCTACACCGAAACCAAGGCCGGACCGCTGATGGAATTCCTCGCCCGCCAGACCCGCCTGAACTACGAGGCCGGCACCGAAGTCTCCTATTCCAACACCGGCTACCGCCTCGTCGAAACGGCACTTGAACGCAAGGGCCTGTTCTTCCGCGATTTCATCCGCGGCGCCGGCGCAAAAGCCGACGCCACGCTCGATGCTCCGGATGTCTGGAACGATGCGGTCGCCGGTCTCGTGCCGGGTTACTGGCACGACGGTGAAAAATGGCAGCTCTCCGCCGCCGGCCTGCATATTTCCGCCTCCGGCAGCATGACCGGCAGCGCCACCGGCCTTGCCAACTGGGTCCGCGCGCTGGCGGCCGGCAACGGCGCGCTCGCCGGCATCCTCGATACACTTGCCGCACCCCGCGCCCTGTCGGATGGCTCCGAAAGCGGTTACGGCCTTGGCCTTCGCCGCACCATCCTCGATGGCCGCAACTTCACCGGCCACGGTGGCTCGCATCCCGGTTACAAGACCTATTTCCTCATTGATCAGCAAAGCCAGAGCGGTTTTGTCGTCGTTTCCAACCGCGAAGACACCAATGGCAACAAGATCGCGCAGGAGGCCATGGCCGCCCTGCTCGATCTCGCTTTGCCCGTCGCCTCCCCGGTCCTGACAGATGGCCTTTACGTCACCGAAACCGGTCCCTTCTGGATCGAGGTCAAGGGATCTACCGTCACCTGGCTCGATGCCGATGACACCGCTTATGAAGACTTGGACGGTTTCGTCTCATCCTTCTCCGCCTCGTCACCGATGCGCCTGAAGATGGACGGCGATGCTATTATCGGCCAGATCGGCCATCCGCCGCGCAAATTTCTGCCCGCCATCGATACCGGCATCCCGGCCACGCTTGCAGGCCGCTGGTTCTCCGATGAAGGCGCATTTTTCGAGATCGATGGCGATGCCGTCGTCATGGGCGTCGGCCCGGTCCGTCACCGCATGCCCTTGAAGGCGCTCGGCAATGGGCGCTTCCTGTTCACGCTCAAGGATGGACCGTGGACCAAGCGCGTCTGCCTGCATGTTCTTGCCAAAAACCGGCTCGAACTGGTTCTGTCGCGTGCAAGAATGATCGAATATAGCAAAGGCACCTGATTGCAATTTCCCACCAATCGGACCAATGAAAAACCGATACCGGTTTTGTTTTGGAGTGTTCGGTGGAAGTCAAATGGCTTGAAGATTTTCTGGCGCTGGCCCAGACGCTGAATTTTTCCAAGGCGGCGGACGAGCGAAATGTCACCCAATCCGCCTTCAGCCGCCGCATCCGGCAGCTGGAAGCCTGGGTCGGCACCAGCCTGATCGACCGCGCCACCTATCCGTCACGGCTGACGGAAGCCGGTAAAAGGTTCGTGCCGATCGCCGAACAGACACTGCAGAACCTTTACCAAGCCCGGCGCAATCTGCAGCACGAGGAAGGTAATGATGCCCGCACAGTGACGCTGACGGCGCTGCACACGTTGTCCTTCACCTTTTTCCCCGACTGGCTGAGCGATCTGCGCGAAAAACTCGGGCCACTCGTCTCACATATGCGGCCCGACTCGGGCAGCATGGACGAAAACCTCAATTCGCTGATCGACGGCGATTCCGATTTTCTACTCACCTACCAGAACCTGCACGTACCGATGCTGCTCGATCCGCAGTTCGAACATCACAGGCTCGGCGCCGAAACCATCATCCCTGTCAGCGCTAAAAATGAGAACGGCGAGCCCCTCCACCGGGTGGAGGCAGGCTTCGCGCATGTCAGCTATCAAAAAACGTCGTTTTTCGGTCAATTGATCGCCGGCACGCTGGCCACGCGCCTGCCAGCAGACAATCGCGTGCATGTCGGCAGTCATTCGGTTGGCCTGAAAGCCATGGTGATGTCGGGTTGGGGGCTTGCCTGGATCCCGGAAAGCCTCATCAAGGCCGAACTGGCAGACGGCCGGTTGGTGCGCGCGGCGGAACCGGAATGGGATATCGAGGTGGAAATCCGCCTCTATCGCTCAAAAGAAAACCGGCGGCCCATCGTCAGAAAAATCTGGGATGTTTTAACGGCCGCCGGCTAGTTCCGTCCCGCTCCAAACGGGGATTGTTTTAAGGAGCGATCCGGGAAACTTCAAAAATCACACTGCCGTGCGGCGGGCATTGTCCATATAGAGCGTGCGCAGGCGCTGGAACATCGGGCCGGCCTTGCCATCGCCGACCGGCTTGCCATCGATGAAGGTGATCGGCACGATGAAGTTCGAAGCGCTGGTCAGGCAGGCTTCGCGCGCCGCCATCGCTTCTTCCACCGTGAACGGGCGCTCTTCGATGGTCAGGCCCTGTTCGCGGGCAAGATCCAGAACCGCGAGGCGCGTGCAACCCGGCAGGATCGCCGTGCCATTGCCACGGGTGACGATCTTGTCGTCATGCGTGATGATATAGGCCGTCGACGATGCGCCCTCGGTGACAAAACCGTCTTCCACCATCCATGCCTCGTCGCAGCCTTCGGCCTTGGCGACGCGTTTGGCCAGAACCTGCGGCAGCAGACAGACGGTCTTGATATCGCGGCGTTCCCAGCGCTGGTCCGGCACGATCTTGACCTTCAGGCCCTTTTCGACGGCAGCGACGTGCTCCAGCGTCTTTTCCTGGGTGAAAAGAAGCAGCGTCGGCTCGATATTGTCCGAATAGAGGAAATTGCGGTCCTCGGCGCCGCGCGTGTATTGCAGGTAGATAACGCCTTCGGTCAGCTGGTTCTCCTCGACGAGGCGCTTTTCGATGGCGACGATCTCGTCGGTCGAAATCGGCAAATGCCCCCCGATTTCGCGCACGCTGCGTTCCAGACGCGCCATGTGCAGCGGGCTGTCGATAAGCTTGCCGTCGAGAACCGCCGTCACTTCATAAATGCCGTCGCCGAACAGGAAACCGCGATCGAAGATCGAGATATGCGCTTCGTTTTCGGGCAGGAAGGCACCGTTGAGATAAACGATGCGAGGCGTTGCGGCAGGCATTCAGAACTCCAGTCTTCAGTTTCAGCGGCGCTTCAGGGCGAAGAGCGAAATGGCATTGTAGGTGGAAGGTTTGTCGGTGCCGGCGTTGTAGCCGTGTGTGGTCGTTGCCATGGTCATCGAATTGATGATGGCTTCTTCCGAGGCCTCGATGACGGCTTCGAACAGGGGCGAAACCACATCGTTGGAGAGAACCGGATAGCTGGCAACCGCCTTGCGGCGCTCCGGCGTGCGGCGCAGCTCTTCGGCAGTGGAAAAGGCCAGGGCATAATCGCCCGAACCGTTGCTCAAGGCCGCACCGGTGCGCGCCAGACCACCAAAACAACGCTCGGCCAGACGTTTGAGATTGCGTGAGCACAGCGGCGCGTCGGTCGCGACGATCATGACGATCGAGCCGTCCTTGTCATGCGCACCTTCGGCCTCGTAAGGCTGGCCCGCAACCGTCAGCTTGCCGCCATAGTTCGACTGCACCAGCACGCCGACCGTATAGGCAACACCAGCCACGGAAACGACACGCGAACTGGTGCCGATCCCGCCCTTGAGGCCGAACGCTACAGTCCCCGTGCCGGCGCCAACAGCGCCTTCCTCGGCCGGACCACTCTTGGCGACAGCCAATGCCTGCGACATTTCTTCAACGGTCGGGCGCGCGGCGCGAATATCGTTGAGACGGGAATCGTTCGTTTCCCCGACGACCGCATTCAGCGAAACGACGCGCTCATTGCCAGCCTGCGCCAGCGTATGACGGTTGATCGCCTCGATGGCGCGGCCAACGCCGAGCGTATTGGTCAGCAGGATCGGCGTCTCGATCTCGCCGAGTTCCGCGATCTGCGTCGAGCCGGCAAACTTTCCAAAACCGTTGAAGACGGCAAGTGCCGCCGGAACCTTGTCCTGGAACAGATTGCCGCAATGCGGCAAAATCGCCGTGGCGCCGGTGCGCGTCCGCTCACCCTCAACGCAGGTCACATGACCGACGGCAACACCTGCGACATCGGTGATCGCGTTCAGTGCACCGGTCTCGTAATGGCCGACAGAAATGCCCAGCGCGCGCAGACGCACGCGTTTTTCGCTGCTCATCGAAGGGGTCCCAGTCCGTGATTTTTCGCAACCCTACTTGAGCGAAACGCCTTGGGGCACAACAAAAACGGAATAGTTTCAGACCGGGTTTGCAACACCCTTCAGGAAACGGCCGGGAAAGTTTCGCGGCAACACCGCGCCAGAAGACCATCAATATAACATGAGTATTCTTATCATATTAATTTACCGATTAGGAAGCGCGTGATATTGGCGGGGACGGATGGCGGGAGGAAGCCGTTGATCGTGATCAATGCCCATGTCGGCCATGGAGCTAGGATCACGAACGGAGCACACGACGAGACGTTTCGGCGTCTTGTTGTGGTGGGGAGGAGCCTTGACCACGTGTTTTAGAAAGACAGACAGATGGGCATCCTTTCCGACCGGCTCATTTCCATGGAGCCATGGCTGCACGACAGCCCAGACACCGAGTTCAGCGATGACGGCAGCCCGGCAACGGCACCGCTGACCGTAGCTGTTGCCACCGCATTTCTGGACTGCCGCTGGGCAATTTCGGCGACACAAGCAGCGCCCCCATTGCCGGTACAAGCAGCCGAACAGCCGCTATTCGACGCGCTCCACGCCTCCGAAGAATGGAGTGCCGAGGACGGCTCCCTTTTCGTTGAATTCGACGGCTTTCTCATCGATCGACAGACAGCGGCTGTTGCCTGCGCTGGCATAAGCCCTCCGATCGCCGCGTGATCAGCGCTTGAAAAAAGCCAAGCGGCCAACATCTCACATCCATCGATGGCCGCCTCGTCGTTTCCATAGACCAAGAGACTATTTTACAAGGAAATTTTGCATGGCCGAAGAACGTACGCATGTGTTGGTTATCAATTGCGGCAGTTCGTCGCTGAAGTTCAGCCTGTTCGCGGGAACGGACCGTTCCGCCATCCTTTCGGGTCTTGCCGAAAATCTCGGCCAGCCGGAAAGCCGGTTGATCCTCAAGGAGAATGACGCAAAGATAACCATCGCACTCGATGACGGCAGCCATGATGTCGCTCTTCGGCGCCTGATGGCAGAACTTCAGCAGCGTGGCCTCCTGGATGCCATCGGCGCCGTCGGTCATCGCATCGTTCACGGCGGCGAACGGTTTGTTAAGGCAACCCGTCTCGATCCCGAGGTCATCGACGAAATTGAATCCATTTCCTATCTCGCTCCCCTGCACAATCCGGCCAATGTGCTGGGCGTGCGCGTTGCCATGGAAGTTCTCGGCTGGGTCCCGCATGTCGCCGTTTTCGACACCTCTTTCCACATGACAATCCCGCAGGCGGCCCACACCTACGCCATTCCGCATGACTATCGTGATGCCGGCGTGCGCCGTTATGGTTTCCACGGCACCAGCCACAGCTTCGTTGCCAAGGAAGCCGTCGACCTGCTGGGCCTCGATCCGAAGGACCACGGTCTGGTCATCGCCCATCTCGGCAACGGCTCTTCGGCAACCGCCGTGCTCAATGGCGAAAGCGTCGACACGTCCATGGGGCTCACCCCGCTTGAAGGCCTCGTCATGGGCACCCGTTCCGGCGATATTGATCCCGGCGCAATCTTCCACATTGCCCGTCAGGACAAGCAGTCCATCGACGATCTCGACAAGCTTCTGAACCGCAAGAGCGGCCTTCTCGGCCTGTCCGGCCTGTCGAACGATTGCCGCACGCTGGAAACCGCTGCAGGCGAAGGACATGAAGGCGCAATTCTGGCGCTCGATGTCATGGTTCACCGTCTCGCCCGCTACATCGGTGGTCTCGCCACCTCGCTGCCGCGCCTTGATGCGGTGATCTTCACCGGCGGCATCGGCGAAAACTCTTCGTTTGTTCGTGCCAAAACCATCGCACGTCTGGCAGCCCTCGGCATCAAGCTCAATGAAGAGACGAATGCCGGCATGTTCGGCGGTCGTTGCGGCATCATCAGCGCCAAGGGCACCGGGCCGGCAGCCGCCGTCATCGCCACCAATGAGGAATGGGCCATCGCCAACGAGGCGCGCCCCTACATTGGGCAGGAAATCCGCAAGGCCGGGTAACCCACGCTTCGCACGATCGCAGCGCCCGCCGCTTATGATGCCGGGCGCTTGCAGCCCAAAAACTCCCGGCCATGCCGGACACAAGAGAAATATTGAAAGGCTAAAGTTATGACCGCACGTGTCATTTTCCTGGCGCCACTGGCGCAAGACGTCGGCCTCACCTCGGTTGCACTCGGTTTTGTCCGCGCTCTGCAGCGCGACGGCCTGAAGGTCGGCTTCGTCAAGCCGATCGCGCAACCGACGGCGAACGAACATCCCGGCTCCACCTTGCGGGCGACCGAAACCTCCAGTCATTTTGCCCGCACGCTGTGCCTGACGGAAGCGCCTGACCCCATCGCCTTCGCTTATGCGGAAGAGCTGCTGCGCAAGGGCGAGCTGGACCTTCTTCTTGAAGAAGTGGCCACGATGACCGAGGCGCTACGCGCCGACCATGACGTCGTGGTGGTCGAGGGCCTGATCCCGTTTGCCGACATTCAGATCGCGCAGCGCCTCAATGTCGAGATTTCCCGCAGCCTTGGCGCGGAAGTGGTGCCGGTCATCAACGGCGCCGACAACGACGGCAAGCGCCTGACGGATGCCGTAGCCCTTGCCCGCCGCCAATATATGCGCGAGGCCAACCGCCATTTTGCAGGTCTTCTCGTCAACAAGCTGCCGGAAAAGGGCAATCGCCAGGCCCTGACCGATGCGCTGGCCGCCACCGAGATGAGCGAAAGCGAGATCATCGGCACCATCCCCTATCGCCCAAGCCTTAACGCGCCGCGTCTTTCCGACCTTGTCTCCTCGCTCGACCTCAAGGTCGAACAGGGGGATGATCTCGATGGCATCCGCGTGCGTGAAATCGTCGTGGCCGCCCGCTCCGTCGAAAACATCATCGATCGCCTTGGCCCGATGACGCTGGTCGTCATGCCAGGCGACCGCAGCGATATCGCGCTCGCAACCGCACTTGCCCATATGCGCGGCATTCCAATCGCCGGCATGCTTTTGACCTGTGATGCGCTGCTCGCCCCGCCGGTTGCCGAGCTGATCACCTCTTCCGGCCCCAGCACGCTGCCGATCCTCTCCACCCCGGACGACACCTATGCGACCGCCTCGCGCCTGTCACATCTGAGCTACCATGTCAGCCGCGACGATGGCGGCCATATGGAGCAGGTGATCGAGTTCATCGCCGAACATATCGATACGCGCTCGCTGCGCCAGAAGATCGGCAAGCCGCATGAAGCCCGCCTGTCGCCACCACGGTTCCGCAACCAGCTGATCGAGTTCTCACGCCGCGCCAACAAGCGCATCGTTCTGCCGGAAGGCGAAGAGCCGCGCACGCTGCAGGCCGCCGTCATCTGCCACCGCAAGCGCATCGCCCGCTGCGTGCTGCTCGGCAATCCCGAAACCATCCACGCCATGGCCCGCGCCCAGAAACTCGATCTGCCCGCCGATCTCGAAATCGTCGATCCGCAGAGCGTTCGCGCCAACTATGTCGACGCCATGGTGGAACTGCGCAAGTCCAAGGGCATGACTCCTCCCCAGGCCATGGCACAGCTGGAAGATACAGTCGTTCTCGGCACGATGATGCTGGCGGTCGGCGAAGTCGACGGTCTCGTCTCCGGCGCCGTCCACACCACGGCCAGCACCGTTCGTCCTGCCCTTCAGCTGATCAAGACCGAACCGGGCCAGAGCATCGTCTCCTCCGTCTTCTTCATGCTGATGCCGGACCAGGTTCTCGTTTATGGCGACTGCGCCATCAACCCGAACCCAACCGCCGAGCAACTGGCCGAAATCGCGCTGCAATCCTCCGACACCGCCCGCGCCTTCGGTATCGATCCGCGCGTCGCGATGATCTCCTATTCCACCGGCGCGTCCGGCACCGGCGGCGATGTCGACAAGGTTCGTGAAGCGACGGCCCTCGCCCGCGCGAAAAACCCGGAACTGCTGATCGACGGTCCGATCCAGTATGATGCGGCAAGCGTGGAAAGCGTCGGCCGCTCCAAGGCACCGGAAAGCCCGGTCGCCGGCCGCGCCAATGTCTTCGTTTTCCCGGACCTCAACACAGGCAACACGACCTACAAGGCCGTTCAGCGTTCCGCCGATGTCGTGTCTGTCGGGCCGATGCTGCAGGGCCTGCGCAAGCCGGTCAACGACCTGTCGCGCGGCGCTCTGGTCGATGACATCGTCTTCACCATCGCGCTAACCGCCATTCAGGCGGACGCTCCGAAGATCGTCGATGAAAAACCCTTGAAGAGTGCAGTCAACGCATGAGCGCGCTCGATCATCAGGACGAAAGCCTGAAGGAAACCAAGTCCGCCATCCGCGGACTTGATGCAGGCCTCATTCTCGCACCACATGAAATTGCGGTCGAGGCCGAGGAAATGGGCGTCAAGAAAAGCAAAAGCGACACCATTACACTTCTGGCACTGGCGATCCTCGCCGGCGCCTTCATCGGGCTCGGCGCCATGTTCGCGACCACGGTCGCATCGGGCGCCGACGGCATCCTGCCCTATGGCGTCACCCGCCTTCTGGCCGGTTTCAGCTTCTCGCTCGGCCTTGTTCTGGTGCTGATCGGCGGCGCCCAGCTTTTCACCGGCGACATGCTGATGGTGATGGCCTGGGCCAGCAAACGCATCAGCACCGTGAAGATGATCAAGGTCTGGGTTCTGGTCTGGATCGGCAATTTCATCGGTGCGGCCGGTGTGGCGCTGCTGGTCTTCCTCTCCGGGCATTACAAATTTGGCGGCGGCGCAATCGGTATCGCCGCCCTGCATTATGCCGAGGCCAAATCCATGCTGCCGCCGCTCGAAGCCTTTTCGCTCGGCATCCTGTGCAACATTCTGGTCTGCCTCGCCGTCTGGCTGACACTCGCCGGCCGCAGCGCCACCGACCGCATCTTGGCGATCGTCTTCCCGGTCACGGCCTTTGTTGCCGCCGGCTTCGAGCACTGCGTCGCCAACATGTATTATTTCTCCATCGGCTTGATGATCCATTATGGCGGCGCCGAAAGTTTCCAGGCGCTCGTCGCCGGCCATACGGCTCCGATCCCGCTCAGTGGTGTCGCCATGAACCTCCTCGTCGTCACGCTCGGCAACTGGGTGGGCGGATCGCTGCTGGTGGGCGGCATCTACTGGCTGATCTACCGGCGGCCAAAACGCCTGGCGAAATAAGACACTCGGTTTCGGCTATACCAGACGCCCGCGATTTCGCGGGCGTCTGTGTTTCCAGAAGCGAGAAAAACACCGCTCACCCCGAGCAGAAACTTGCCACGCGACAGCCCGATCGTGTTAGGTGAAACACAATCGTGAATGCGTCAAAACCATTTGCGAAACAGTGAAATCCCATGATCAGGCAGAGCCCCGCATGAGCGCCCCCGTCTACAAGTCCTTCGAACAATCGCTTTCCGAATTCGAAAACATCGCAGAAAGCGTCGCGCCGATTTCCAATGACGAGCTCGCTGCGCGCATTGCAAAACTGCAGGGCCTGATGCTCGAAGCGGGTGTGAAGTCGGTTTATCTTGACACCTCCACCAGCCTCACCTATTTCACCGGCATCACGCTCGGCACCAGCGAGCGGCTGCACGGCGCGATTATCCCTTCCTCCGGCGCGCCGATCTATATCAGCCCCGCCTTCGAGGAACCGAAAACGGTCACCTTGATCCGCATCGGGGGCGAAATCGCCTGCTGGGAAGAGCATGAAGACCCGGCCCTTCTCGTCGCGAACCTGATCTGCGACCTGCCTGCAAAGGGGAGCGCGCTGGCCTTTGACCCAGCCACGCCCTTCGCATTCTTCACGCCGATCGCATACCATATCGGCGCGCGTCTGAACACCATCGGCGCAAAGGACCTCATTGCTGCCTGCCGCCAAATCAAGTCGGCCACCGAAATCGCCATCATCCAGACCGCGATGACGGCGAGCCT
Source organism: Endobacterium panacihumi (assembly GCF_050847465.1). Lineage (NCBI taxonomy): Bacteria > Pseudomonadati > Pseudomonadota > Alphaproteobacteria > Hyphomicrobiales > Rhizobiaceae > Endobacterium > Endobacterium panacihumi. The sequence continues at coordinate 199,174 of NZ_JBOZRA010000004.1, forward strand.
CAGCGTCCACAAGGCCGTATGGGAAGGCCTCTACGAAGGCATTTCGACCACTGAGATCATCGACTTCATTCAGGCCGCACACGCAAAACTCGGTATGCGCCACGTGTTCGCCGCCGCCCAGTTCGGCGAGGCCACCGCCTATCCGCATGGCGTGCCCTATGCGCAGACGCTCAAGAAAAACGACATGGTGCTCATCGATCTCGGCGGGCATATCCATCGATACAATTCGGATATCACCCGCACCTACATTTTTGGCACGCCGACCGAGCGCCAGCGCGAACTCTGGGATCTGGAAAAGAAGGCGCACCGCGCCGGCTTCGAAGCCGCACAAATCGGCACACGTTGCGAAGACGTCGATGCCGCCGCGCGAAAAGTACTGACGGATGCCGGTTACGGCCCGGATTATCAGGTGCCCGGCCTGCCCCATCGCACTGGCCATGGACTTGGTATGGATCTGCACGAAGATCCGTTCATCGTGCGCGGCAACACGACACGGCTCGAACCCGGCATGGTGTTTTCAGACGAGCCGATGCTCTGCGTTTACGGCGAATGCGGCGTTCGCCTGGAAGACATCATCTACATGTCGGAGACCGGCCCGGTGTTTTTCACCGAACCTGCGCACTTGATTGAAAGGCCGTTCGGCTAACGATCAGCCGAACCGTTGCGGCGAGAAGGCGGCGATATCGATCGCCGTTTTCTGCTCTGTCAGCATGTCCGCGACAAGCCGCGCCGTGCCTGCCGACTGGGTGAGGCCGAGATGGCCGTGGCCAAAAGCGTAGACGACATTTGGCGCGCCCTTCGCGCGGCCGATCGCCGGCAGGCTGTCCGGCAATGACGGGCGAAAGCCCATCCATTGCGTGCCGCCCTCGGCCTTGAGGCCCGGCAGAAAGGTTTGCGCCTTTTTCAGCATGGCTTCCGAGCGCTTGAAATTCGGCGGCAGATCCAGTCCGCCGAGTTCGACGGCGCCACCGACACGAATGCCGCTGGTCAGACGCGTCACGACAAAACCGTGGCCGCCGAATGTGACCTGCATGCGCAGATCAAAGGCGTCGGCGGGCAAGGTCGTGTTGTAACCACGTTCCGTTTCCAGCGGAATGTTTTCACCCAGCGTTTTCGCAATACGGTGTGAAAAGGCACCGGCCGACAGAACGACTTTTCCGGCGCTTCGCTTGCCGCCATCCGCCGTCAAGATCTCCACACCATCGCTGACCGGCTGTAGCGCCTTAACCTCGGTTATCTCGATTGTGCCACCAAGCGCGGAAAAATGCTCGGCGAGGGCCAGCGTATACAGTTTTGGATCGGCAATCGAATACCAGCCCGGCGTGAACGTGCCACGGATGAACCGTGGCGCCAGCCCAGGCTGCAGGTCCGCCATTTCGGCAGCGTCCATGTGCCGGAACTCGATACCGTGTTTTTCGCGCGCTTCCCAGCCCAGCAGCGACGCCTGAAATTCCGCATCGCCTTCATAGACCTGCAGGTTACCGTCCTTGCGCAACATCGGCAGCGTGCCGGTTGCCGACAGAAACGCTTCCAACTCGGCCTTTGAAAGATCCATTAGCGAGGTCTGGGCGCTGGTGGAATGCGCCACACGCGATGGCTGGCACGCGCGCCAGAATTTTAGCATCCACGGCGCGATCTGCAGCGCATAGGCCGGCGGAATGCTGAGCGGCCCGAGCGGATCGAGCAGCCATTTTGGCGCCTTTTTCAGAATGCCGGGAGAGGCGAGCGGAAAAATATCGGTAAAGGCAAAGGCGCCAGCATTGCCGGCCGAAGCACCGGCGGCCGGGCCCTCACGATCGATGACGGTGACATGCAAACCCCGCATCTTCGCGGCAATGGCAATCGACAGCCCGACCACGCCTGCGCCGATGACGACAACATCAGACCTCATAATGTTCCCAAACTTTCCGGCGGCCTTTTCGGCACGCTCTCGTTCCCATCCCCAAAAGAAAAGCCCTCCGCGCGGAGGGCTTTTCAAATCGTTATCAGGCCTTGGCGCTCTGGATCGCACCCGGCAGCTTGCTCCAGTCGGCATACCATGTGTCGAACAGCGCAAGCTGCGTATCGACATAACCGCGCTGGCTGTCGGAGAGCACGTCCGTTTCGATGAAGTTCAGCGCGTATTCCTTATCACCCTTCAGCACCATCATGTGCTTGAAATAGAGAACCAGATCCGGGCCTTCGTCAAAGGAGGAGAGCACGCCGAGCGCCTCTTCCAGTTCCTTGGCACGCACACGGGCATCGGCATCGCCCTTCGCCGCAGCAATGGCAAGATTGCACAGATGCAGCACTTCCTTCGGCAGGACATTGCCGATGCCGGTGATGGCGCCGGTCGCGCCGCAATTGACATAACCGTGGTAGACGGCGGTATCGACGCCGATCATCAGCGTGACATTGTCATCGCGGCTGGTGATGTTTTCGGCCGCATAGCGCATGTCGTTCGGGCCGCCGAATTCCTTGAAACCGACAAGGTTCGGATGTTCGGCGCGCAGCGAAAAAAACAGGTCGGCGCGGGTGGCAAAACCGTAATAGGGGCTGTTGTAGATGACCGCCGGAAGGTCCGGAGCGGCAGACAGGATGGCCTTAAAATGCGCCTTCTGCGCCGAGATGACCGAGCCGCGCGACAGGACGCGCGGGATGACCATCAGGCCATTGGCGCCAACCTTCTGGGCATGCGCCGCAAGCGCCACGGCAGACGCCGAATTGATGGCGCCGGTGCCGACGATGACCGGAATGCCGGCCTTCACCAAGCGCTCGACGCCCTCCATGCGCTGCGCATCGGTCAGCAGCGGCCAGTCACCCATCGAGCCGCAATAGACAACAGCCGACATGCCGGCATCTATCAGTTGCTTCGCCTTCGCAACCAGCGCATCGAAATCCGGCGTGCGGTCGGCCTTGCAGGGGGTCATCAGTGCCGGGACGACGCCCGAAAAGATATTTGCCATTCCCGAAACTCCTCAAAATCCGTTGGCGGGCAAGCACACCCACGCTTCTGGAAACGAAGAATACTCCTTCCGCATTCTTTGTCGACAAAAAAAATACAAGATTTTTTAGAGTTCGATGTCCTGCCTTTCATGGCGTGTCAGAAGACGACCGATCTGCTCGACGATCTGTTCGCCATGCGCCTTGCCGAGACGGTCGGCGGCATCGATGTCCCGCGCCTCGATGGCAGCGATGATTTCCTCATGCTCATCGACAAAACGGGCAGGCAAGCGATCATCGTAGGATTGGTAATAGAGCCGCAACATGCGCCGCCCCTCGCCCAGAAGACGATCGAAAAAGCCGGCGTAATAGGCGTTACGACCGCTCGCAGCGATGGCGGAATGGAAAGCGGCATTGGTGGCGATCATCGCCAGCGCATCCTGCGAGCGTACGGCATCGCTGAATTCGGCCTGATAGGCGCGAATGACCTCAAGATCTTCCGCTCTATGATGCTGGGCAGCCAGCCGGGTGGTGACGCGGTACATCAACACCAGCGCGTCGAAATAGGCATGCATGCCGAGGAAATCGATATTCGACACCATGGTCGAGCGATTGGGCAGGGTTTCGATCAACCCCTCACCGGCCAGTCGCACCAACGCCTCGCGGATCGGTGTGCGCGACATGCCGAAACGGCTTGCCAGCGCCACCTCATCGATGGCGCTGCCGGGTGCCAGTTTCAGGTCGAGAATTTCGTCACGCAGAAGATCATAGACCAGCTTGACGCCGGAACCGCGCTTGCGCTCGACAGTCTGCTCCGGATCGGAATCGGTCATGACGGAATCTCCTTGTCGACATGATGTCTTCTGCCTTTAGCGCATTGGCGGGAAAACGTCAGCCGGACAAAGGATATTCAGGTTTCGGATGTCACCCGTGCATAGGCCCCGAGAATGAAGCGTTCCGCTCTCAGGAGATAGGCTTCCAGCATTTCTGCGGCACCGACGGCATTGCCAGCCTCAAGTGCGGTGACGATCTCGAGATTCTGATCAATGAAAGGGCCATGCAGGAATTCGGGATCTTTCAACAGTCCGAAGACAAGCCGTAACTCTAGCGCAATCTGCGCATAAAAACTGGCCATGCGCGGGCTGTCGGACAATTCCACGATGGCCGCATGAAAGGCGATGTCGGCACTGCCGACCCCAAGCCAGTCTTTTTTCTCGCGGCATTGACGCGCCTGCTCGACAGCAGCACGCATGCGGGCGACACCGGGATGACGCGGATGCGCATGCGCCAGCGCCGGACATTCGATGAAACGACGAACGCGATAGATATCGATGATCGTCGTCATGCTTGGTGTGGAAACGAATACGCCGCGATTGGCTTCGTAACGCAGCAGACCTTCCTTGGTCAGCATGCGAAACACTTCGCGCAGCGTGTTGCGCGACACCTGCAACTCTTCGCTCAGTGTCTGTTCTGACAGATGACTGCCGGGGGTCAGGCGCCCGGAAATCACCTGTTCACGGATGCGCGCCGCAACGGTTTCGGCCAGCGTCTGCACCTGTTCGGTCGCACGCGAACCGGCCTGCATCTTGCCATCGGTCGAGCCGGAAGCTTTTGGCTCCTCTACCTGTGGTTTGCGTACAGCCAAGCCGTTCCCCTTCGTCCACGGACCATGTTCTTTCATCCCGGTAGAACGCGCGCGCGCCCTTCACAAGAGAAATGACGCGCCTGTGGCACTGCCGGGCGAATAAAACCGTGCAAAAATTTAATCACGCCCACAAATTGAGCATTTGGCGCTTTGTAGGGCAATACATAAAAATTGTTCAACACTATGGACAGCATTGTTCTCCTTTGTTAGCTTTTGTTCAGAATAAGGCGAGGGAAGAGCGTTCATGATGAACATCGACATCAACAGCGACCTGGGCGAAAGTTTTGGTGCGTGGAAGATGGGCGATGATTCCGCCATGCTCGATATCGTCAGCAGCGCCAATGTTGCCTGCGGTTTTCATGCGGGCGACCCGGCAGGCATTCTCAAGACAGTTCGCGCAGCAGCCGAGCGTGGCGTCGCCATCGGCGCCCATGTCGGTTATCGCGATCTCGCCGGTTTCGGCCGCCGCAACATGGATCCGACGAGTGAAGAACTGATCGGCGACGTGATCTATCAGATCGGCGCCCTTCAGGGTCTCGCAAAGGCGGCCGGCACGCGCGTCACCTATGTGAAGCCGCATGGCGCGCTCTACAACACGATCGCCATTGACAAGCGTCAGGCCAAGGATGTCATCGATGCCATCCTTTCCATCGATCCGTCGCTGGTGCTGATGGCGCTTGCAGGCTCGCAACTTGTCGAACAGGCCCGCGCCGCCGGCCTGACGGTGGTTGCAGAAGCCTTTGCCGACCGCGCCTATACGCCGGAAGGCAATCTCGTCTCACGTCGTGAAAAGGGTTCCGTCCTGCACGACCCCGACCTGATCGCGGCACGCATGGTGCGCATGGTGAAGGAGGGTGTGATCGAGGCGATCGACGGCACGCTCACCAAGGTCGATGCGCAGTCGATCTGCGTGCATGGCGACAGCGAAGGTGCCGTCGCCATGGCAAAGCGCCTGCGTGAAAAATTCGAACAGTCCGGCCTCGCCATCCGCGCCTTTACCGGGACCGCCTGAACGATCATGCCATCCGTCATGCAAACCACGACCCGAGACACGTCGATGCGCATCCTGCCGGTGCGCGGCGATTGTATTCTCGTGGAACTTGCCGATCTCGGCGAGGCGCTGGCGTTGTTCGATGCCCTGACGACCAACCCGGTCGAAGGCATCACCGAAATCATTCCGGCGGCACGGACGCTGCTGATCGCTTTCGATCCCTACACGATTTCCGACGATGCGCTGATCGCAGCCGTCTCGGATATGTCGGGTGGCGAGCGCAAGGCCGCATCGGGTGCGCTGGTCGAAATTCCGGTTCGTTATGACGGCGAGGATCTGGCCGAGGTTGCCGCCATGACCGGCATGAGCGTTGAGGACGTGATCCGCCTGCATGGCGAAAGCGATTTTGTTGCGGCCTTCACCGGTTTCGCGCCCGGCTTCGCTTATCTCTCGGGCGGCGATCCACGCTTGGCCGTGCCGCGCCGCAAATCTCCGCGCACCAAGGTTCCGGCCGGTGCCGTCGGCCTCGCCGGCGAATTCAGCGGCGTCTATCCGAAAACGAGCCCGGGCGGCTGGCAGTTGATCGGCACGACGCCGCTCGCCATGTTCGATATCGATCGCACGCCGGCCTCGCTTCTGCAGCCGGGCAGTCGCATCAAATTTCGCGACATGGCGAAGGATGCGGCCTATGAGATCAAGGCGTCGAGTAAATCCGTATCAGCCAAGAAAACCGCATCGACGCAAGCCGCGACCGCATCGATCGAAATCCTCTCCATCGGCCTGCCGGTCGTGTTTCAGGATCTCGGCCGCGCCGGACAGGCCGGACAGGGTATCAGCGTTTCGGGCGCAGCCGATCGTGCGGGCTTCAAGGCCGCCAACCGGCTTGTCGGAAATGCGGCAAACACGACGGCGCTTGAGATAGCTCTCGGCGGCCTCAGCTTCCGTATGCGTGGTCAGGGCGTCATGGCGCTGACTGGAGCAACGGCGCCGATCTCGATCACCGGTGCTGACGGCAGCAAAATTACGACCCCGCATCACACGGCCATCGCGCTCGATGACGGCGATGTGGTGTCTCTCGGCGCACCCGCAGCCGGCATGCGCTCCTATCTTGCCCTGCGTGGTGGTTTCGATATCGCGCCGGTTCTCGGCAGCGCCGCCACCGATACATTGGCGCAGATCGGCCCGGCAGCGCTTGTTGCCGGCGATGTCGTCGCCATTCTGCCGGCACCGGCAAACGCGCTCGTTTCATCGGAAGAGCCGGCTTTCGCCATGCCGCGCACCAACGAAACGGTCGTGCTCGATGTCGTGATGGGCCCGCGCACCGACTGGTTCACAGACGCCGCCGTCGAAGACTTTTTCGCCCAGGAATGGTCGGTTACGCCACAGTCCAGCCGTGTCGGCATTCGCCTGTCCGGCGAGGCGCTGGAGCGCGCCAACCACGGCGAACTGCCCAGCGAGGCGACCGTGCGCGGAGCCTTGCAGGTTCCGGCCAGCGGCCAGCCCGTGCTTTTCCTTGCCGATCATCCGCTGACCGGCGGTTATCCGGTCATCGCCAATGTCGCCGGCCATCATCTCGATCTCGCCGGCCAGATCCCAGTCGGCGCAAAAATCCGTTTTAACGCGATCAGCCGCTTCGCGCCCCGTTTCATTCCAGGAAAATGCCCATGAAGAAGGTTCTGATAGCAAACCGCGGCGAGATCGCGGTGCGGATCATCCGGGCCTGCAAGGATTACGGCCTGACCTCGGTCGCCGTTTATGCCGACGCCGATGCCGACGCGCTGTTCGTAGACCTGGCCGACGAGGCTTATGCGCTGAACGGTGTGACAGCAAAAGACAGCTATCTCGATATCGGCAAGCTGATCGCCATTGCAAAACGTGCAGGTGTCGATGCTGTGCATCCCGGCTACGGCTTTCTCTCTGAACGCAGCGAGTTTGCGCAGGCTGTCGTCGATGCCGGCCTTATCTGGATCGGCCCCGATCCGCAGGTGATCGAAGCACTTGGCGATAAATTGCAGGCACGTGCGATTGCCCAGAAGGTTGGAGCACCGCTGGTTGCCGGTTCCGATGGCGCGATTTCCTCGCCTGCGGAAGCGCTGGCGTTTGCCAAAAAATTCGGCCTGCCGATCGCCATCAAGGCGGCGCATGGCGGTGGCGGACGCGGTTTGAAGATCGCCCGCGAACTTGGCGAGGTCGAAGAACTGTTTTCATCGGCGACCCGCGAGGCTGTCGCCGCCTTTGGTCGCGGCGAATGTTATGTCGAGCAGTTTCTCGACCGCCCGCGGCATATCGAGGCGCAGGTGCTGGCGGACCGTCTCGGCAATGTTCTGGTGGTGGGGACCCGCGATTGCTCTTTGCAGCGTCGCAACCAGAAACTTGTTGAGGAAGCACCTGCGCCTTTCCTCTCCGATGAACAGCGCCAGAAAATCCATTCTGCTGCGCGCGATATCTGCGCCGAAGCCGGTTACACCGGTGCGGGCACCGTGGAATTCCTGCTCAGCGCCGATGGTGTGATCTCCTTCCTTGAGGTCAATACCCGCCTGCAGGTGGAACACCCGGTGACGGAAGAGACGACCGGCCTCGATCTCGTCATCGAACAGTTCCGCATCGCCGAAGGTTTGGCCGTCAGCGTGACTGAAATGCCGGAACCGCGCGGACATGCCATCGAGTTCCGCATCAACATGGAAGATCCCGGCCGCGGTTTTCTGCCCTCAGCCGGCGAGATTACCAAATTCACCGCGCCTTCCGGCCCCGGCGTGCGTCTGGATTCCGGCGTGGTTTCCGGCTCGGCCATTCCGCCGATGTTCGATTCCCTGTCGGCCAAGCTGATCGTCTGGGGCGCAAACCGCGAACAGGCAATTGCCCGCGCCCGCCGTGCCTTGAGCGAATTTGTCATCGAAGGCGTGCCGTCCGTTCTGCCCTTCCATCGCTCCGTCATCGCGCACGATGATTTCGCCAAAGATTTCCGCGTTCACACACGCTGGATCGAAACCGATTTTGCCGAAACGCTGGAAGCCGCAAGCCGCCCTGCCCCGGCGGCGAACACCGGCCTTCTGCGCAGCCATGTCGAAATCGACGGCAAGCGTGTCGAGATCGGCATTCCTGATACCTTCCTGCGCCTGCTTGGCCCGCTTTCGGCGGCTTCGCACAGTGACAACAGAGGCGAAGAAAACGATGCCGGTACGGTGCTCGCCCCAATTCCCGGCCTTCTCGTTCACTGGAACGTGTCCGATGGCGCGACTGTCGAAAAAGGTGACGTTCTGGCAATGATGGACGTGATGAAGATGGAAACGGCGGTGACCGCACCGCTTTCCGGCACCATCGCCATCCTTGCCGAAGCCGGCTCCTCCCAGACCGCCGGCGCCATTATCGCCCGCATAACCAGCGGCACCACTTCAACGACCGAACAGACCAAGCCGGAGACACGGACATGAGCGCAACCATCAAACCGCTTCTGTCGGTCGAAAATCTCAGCGTCGAATTCGGTTCGAGCCGCGTTGTCGACGATCTGTCGTTTACGGTCGAAGCCGGCAAGACGGTGGCCGTGGTCGGCGAATCCGGCTCCGGCAAGTCGGTCACCTCGCTGTCGACCATGCGGCTTGCCGACATGATGGGCGCGAAATACGCGACCGGCCGCATCCTGTTCGGCGACAAGGATCTCTTGAAGGCCAGCCAGAAGGAGATGCGCTCGATCCGCGGCAAGGAGATCGCCATGATCTTCCAGGAGCCGATGACTTCGCTCAACCCGGTCTTCACCATCGGCGACCAGATCTGCGAAGTTCTGATGCTGCACGAAAAAATGGGCAAGACCGCCGCGATGGCCGAAGCCGGTCGTCTGCTTGACATGGTTCGCCTGCCCGATTCTGCCGAGCTTCTGACGCGTTATCCGCACCAGCTCTCCGGCGGCATGCGCCAGCGCGTGATGATCGCCATGGCGCTGGCCTGTCGTCCCAAACTGCTGATTGCCGACGAGCCGACCACCGCGCTCGACGTGACCATCCAGGCGCAGATCCTCAACATCATGCGCGACCTGCAGAAAACGCTCGGCATGGGCATGGTGTTCATCACCCATGACATGGGCGTGGTGGCCGAGATGGCCGATCATGTCGTCGTCATGTGGAAGGGAAAGAAGGTCGAAGAAGGCCCGGTTCGCGAAATTTTCGCCAATCCGCAGCATCCCTATACCAAGGCGCTTCTCTCCGCCGTGCCGAAACTCGGCAGCATGACCGGCGAAGAATTCCCCAAGCGGCTGCCGCTAACCGTGTTGCAGGACGGCAAACCGACCGTGGTCGGCGAGGAGCGTATCCAGGACACCGCGAAATACGACGAAAAGCCGCTGCTTTCGGTCAAGGACCTGTTCGTCCGCTTCGACATCAGGAAGAACATCTTTGGCAAGGCCACACATCGTTGCAGCGCCGTGCAGAAGGTCAGCTTCGATATCCATCCCGGCGAAACGCTGGCGCTGGTGGGCGAGAGCGGGTCAGGCAAGTCGACCATCGGACGCACGATCCAGCAGCTGCAATCTTCGATGGGTGGAGAGATTTCGTTCAACGGCCGAAACTACTCGTCCATGTCGGCGGCCGAACGTTTTCGCATGCGCCAGGAAGTGCAGTACATCTTCCAGGACCCGTTTGCCTCGCTCGATCCGCGCAAGACGGTCGGCTTCTCCATCGCCGAACCGATCAACACCCATTCGCTGATCAACGACAGCAAGGCCGTCAAACGCCGCGTCGATGAACTGCTGGAGCGCGTCGGCCTGCCGTCGAATGTCGCCTCGCGTTATCCGCACGAATTTTCCGGCGGCCAGCGCCAGCGTGTCTGCATCGCCCGTGCGCTCGCCTCCGATCCGAAACTGATCATTGCCGACGAGGCGCTGTCGGCGCTCGACGTTTCCATTCAGGCGCAGATCATCAACCTGTTCATGGACCTGCAGGCCGAACGCGGTCTCGCCTATCTGTTCATCAGCCACGACATGGCGGTGGTGGAAAAGATGAGCCACCGCGTCGCCGTTCTCTATCTCGGCCAGATCATGGAAATGGGTTCGCGCGCCCAGGTGTTCGAGAACCCGAGCCACGATTACACCCGCCGCCTTCTCTCCGCCGTTCCGGTTGCCGATCCGACGGCCGTGCGCCAGACGGCGATGATCGAGGGCGAAATTCCCAATCCGGTCCGACGCGTCGGCGACGAGCCGGCCATCCTTTCCCATGAGGAAATCAATCCGGGCCATTTCATCGCCAAAAGCGCCTGAGGAAACCCGGATCATAAACCGCGACACAATCGCAAAGCATCTGAAGAGGAACAGGTAATGACAACGTTCAAAAGGGGACTGGCGTCGGCTTTCGTAGCCTTCGCACTCGCCGGCACGGCACTTTCCGCCGCACCCGCATTCGCTGCCGGCAAGATGACCATTTCCACGCCGCAGGATCCGGGCAGCTGGGATCCGATCGACACGTTCCTCGTACAGTGGTCGGCTGTTGCCACCAACATCTTCGACGGCCTGACCTATCGCGGCCCCGACCTCAAGATCGTGCCCGGCCTGGCTGAAAGCTGGGAAGAGCTGGATGAAGGCAAGCGCCTGCGCTTCAAGCTGCGCCAAGGTGTAAAATTCCACAACGGCGAAGATTTTAACGCCGCGGCCGTCAAGTTCACCTTCGAGCGCCTTCTCGGCGAACAGGGTGCCAAGGGTCCGCAGCGTTCCAACTACACCTCGATCGACAGCGTCGAGGTGATCGACGACTATACGGTCGATCTCAAGCTGAAGGCACCGGATCCGGTCCTGCTGACCAAGCTTGCAGGCTACGGCGGCATGATCGTTCCGCCGAAGTACATCACCGAAAAGGGTGAGGACAATTTCAACCTCAACCCGGTCGGCACGGGCGCGTTCAAGTTCGTTTCCTACCAGCCGAAGGTCAACATCAAGCTGGAAGCCAACCCGGATTATTTCGGTGGCGCGCCAAAACTTTCGGAACTCGAATATCGCTTCATCGCCGAGCCGGCGACCGCCGTTGCCGAACTGCAGGCCGGCCGCGTCGATCTCGTCATTCCGCCGACCATTCCGATCGGCATGCTGCCGGTCATCGAGGCCGACAGCAAGCTGGAGATCGTATCCGTTCCCGGCCCGACCGTCGATGCACTGCGCTTCAACACCCGTGACGGCATCACCGCCGATCCGAAGGTGCGCAAGGCGATCATCATGGCCGTCGACCGCGCCACGATCGTGCAGTCGATCCTGGCCGGTCAGGCATCGGAGATCGTCAGCTTCCAGAGCGCGCTGTCCTTCGGTTACGACGCCGACCTGAAGGCCCTGCCCTACGATCCGGAAGGCGCCAAGAAGCTGCTGGCTGAGGCCGGCGTCAAGACCGGCACCGCGCTGCAGATCGACATCCGCGGCAATGATGCGACGATGAACGAAGTCGCGCAGGTCATTTCCAGCTACCTGTCGATGGTCGGCCTCACCGCCACGATCAAGCCTTACGAAACCAACGTCATCACCAACGACATCATCCCGCAGGGCAAGACCGGCGCGATGTTCCAGCAGAAGTGGGGCGGCTGGACCTTCGACTTCGATAACACCGCTTACGCAATGTACCACTCGGGCGAAAAGTGGAACCCCTACGACAAGGACGAGAAGATGGACAAGCTGCTGGAATCCCAGCGTCCGTTGACCGACCGTGCCGAGCGCGAAAAGATCCTCAAGGAAGTCGGTGCTTACGCTGCCGAATGCGCGTTGGAACTGCCGCTGTACAACACCAACGCCATCTTCGGCATCAACAAGCGAGTCAAGGGTTTTGTTGCTCCTCCGGACAACCGCCTGAAGCTCAACGAAGTGTCCGTCGACTAATCTAGGTCACTTCATAACGAACGATACCTCGCCCGCATCCCCGCGGGCGAGGCTGGACTTCTCTTACAGGAACGAGAACTTGGCCGGTTTCCTCATCAAGCGATTGCTACAGGCGATTTTCGTCGTCATCGCCATCACGCTCGTCGTCTCTTTCGCCATTCGCCTGACCGGCGATCCCGCGCTCATGATGTTTCAGGGCGGCGGCAGCATGACGGAAGACGATCTGCAGCGCATCCGTGTATCGCTCGGCACCGACCAGCCGTTCATCGTGCAATATCTCACCTTCCTCAAGGGCATGGTGACCTTCGATTTCGGCCGCAGTTTCAACGGCGGCACGTCCGTTTCGCTGCTGATCGGCGATGCGCTGCCGGCAACCTTGCTGCTCGCCTTCATCTCGATGTTCGTGTCGATCGCGCTGTCGATCCCGCTCGGCATCAAGGCCGCCACCTCGCGTGGTTCGGCTGCCGACCAGGCGATCCGCATCTTTTCGCTGATCGGCCTGTCCTTCCCGAATTTCTGGCTCGCCACCATGCTGGTGCTGCTGTTTGCCATCACGCTCGGCTGGCTTCCGCCAAGCGGCATGGGTGGTTTTGCCAGCTATGTCATGCCGGCCATCACCATGGGCGTCATCCTGACGGCGACCAACGTCCGCCTCGTTCGCACCTCGATGCTGGAAACGCTGCAGTCGCAATATATCATGGTCGCCCGCGCAAAAGGTCTTTCCGAGAGCAAGGTTCTCTACAAACATGCGCTGCGCAACTGCGCCATTCCGCTGATCACCTATTTCGGCCTGCAGTTCGGCGGCCTGCTCGGCGGCATCGTCGTCATCGAGCGCGTCTTCAACTGGCCGGGCATGGGCACGCTGGCCTTCGACGCCGTCGCTGCCCGCGATTATCCGGTGCTTCAGGCCGTCATCACCGTTCTGTCGCTGATGATCGTCGGCATCAACCTTCTGGTCGACATCGCCTATGGCCTCGTCGATCCCCGCATCCGCACGGAGTAAACGACAATGGCAACAAAAACCTCCCGCCTGTCGCGCTTCGCAAGCCTCGAATTCATCCTCGGCACCGTGCTGACCGTCGTCATCTGCCTGGCCGTGCTGTTTTCCGACGTTCTGTTTCCGGGCGGCGCCGAAAAGATCAACCTGATGGCGCGTCTGGCAAAGCCCTTCACCAACCCGGCCTTTCCGTTCGGCACCGATCCGCTTGGTCGTGACGTGCTGGCCCGCGTTGTTGCCGGCGGCAAGATCTCGCTTCTCGTCGGTTTCACCTCCGTTATCGGCGCTGTCATCTTTGGTGTGCTGATGGGCCTGATCGCCGGTTATTATCGCGGTTTCTGGGACATGCTGGTCATGCGTTTCGCTGACCTGCAGCTCGCCATGCCGTTCATCCTTCTGGCCATCACCTTCATCGCCATTGTCGGCGGCAGCCTGACCAACACGATCATCCTCCTGATCGTGTCGCAATGGGTGCAATATGCCCGCCTCGTGCGCGGCTCCGTCCTGACGCTGCGTGAGCGCGAATTCATCCTCTCGGCCCGCGCGATCGGCGTAAAAGACTGGCGCATCATCTTCCAGCATCTTCTGCCGAACCTGATCGGCCCGGTGATCGTGCTAATGACGCTCAACGTCGCCAACAACATTCTCCTCGAAAGCAGCCTGACCTTCCTCGGCCTCGGTGTCGATCCGACCATCCCGAGCTGGGGCGGCATGCTGGCAGATGGCCGCACCTATCTGCAGACCGCGTGGTGGGTCAGCGTTTTCCCGGGCCTCGCCATTCTCCTGACCGTGCTTGGCCTCAACCTGCTCGGCGACTGGCTGCGCGACAGCCTCGACCCGACCGGCCGCACCTCCAGATAAACACTTCGATACACAGCAAGGCTTAGGCACCATGACCACGATCTTCGAGACTTCAATCGAACGCACTCTTGAAACTCTGGTCACCGGTGCCAAGCCCGGCCTGTCTTTCGAAGCCTGGACTTTCGATGACACCAAAAGCCGCCGCGCCACCGAACGGGCGCTGAAGGACAAGGGTATCACTGCCCGCATCCGCAGCGCCTACAAGCCGCTTCTATTCACCTTCCTGGAAGAGATCGATCTTGCAGGCGTTACGGCGATCGAAGTGCGTTACCCAGTGCATGCCAATGCCCCGGCCAACCGCTTTCGACTGGAAGCTTACCCGCTGGCATCGCTGGTGGGTGAAGCAAAGATCGAGTTCGTCGCCCGCGAGGACGGTGAATTCTTCTACGACGTGACACTCACGCGGAACGGCCAGGCGGAAACGCTCAAAATTCTCGTGCCGAACCGCGTGCATCAGGATGTCGTCGGCGAAACCAATGTCTCGCCGACCGGCTGGTACCGTGTCGAAGGGGATGCGACGGGCGAGCGTCTGGAAACCGATTACGAGCGCCTGTTCCATGGCGCCATCGACGCCATCGCCAGTCATGACTGGGGCTCCACCGAACCTTATTTCGAAGAACTCAACATCCGCGTCTCGCATCCGGCTGAAGACATGGATCTGCCGGTCGGCGACGAGGTGGTGAGCCTGCGCGAAGCCCTGCACGAGGATTTCTATTTCTCGCTGCTGGAATTTTTCCAGAAGAAATCCGGCCGTCCGCTCGGCGACCGTGGCCTGAAACCCGGCCAGATCGTACCCGAGATTGTGAAGAGCACCGGCGAGATCGGCATTCGTGTCGAAACCCGCCCGCTGACATCAGGTTTTCTCGACGGCAAGGAACAGGCGATCGACACCGCCACTGAGCCGCCGGCAGCCGCGCAGATGGCAAATCTGCTGGCAGACATCGGCGGCGAAGAGTTTTCCGCCAACTCCCGCTCCGGCCGCGTTCTTTCCGCGCGCTACGTCAAGGGCAGCGATGGCGCCGTGATGATCAGCGGTGGCCAGCATCCGAACGAAACGACCGGCATCGTCGGCGCCATCCGCGCCGCCCGTGCGCTGAAAGAACGCGCCAACGCGCATTTCACCATCTCGCCGCTGGAAAACCCCGATGGTTACGCGCTGCACCAGCGCCTGCGCGTCGACAATCCGCGCCACATGCACCACGCCGCGCGCTACACGGCGCTTGGTGACGATCTCGAATACCGCACCCGTGAAAATTCCGGCGAGCACCTGAACGAGAAAGCCATTCGTTTCAAGGCGCAGGAACTCAGCGGCGCAAAGCTGCACGTCAACCTGCACGGTTACCCATCGCATGAGTGGACCCGCCCGCTTTCCGGTTACGTGCCCCGCAATTTCGCCATGTGGACACTGCCAAAGGGCTTTTTCCTCGTCATGCGCCATCACGCCGGGTGGACCAGCCAAGCCGAAGCCATGCTCGATCATGTTACCCGCCATCTCGGCGCCATTCCGGGCATTCTCGAATACAACAATCGCCAGATTGCGCTGTACGAAACCCATGCCGGCGAAACAGGCTTCCGTATCATCAACGGTTTCCCCTGCCTGTCGTCGATCGACGATCGCCACACCGTGCCGCTGACGCTGATTACAGAATATCCGGATGAAACCATCTACGGCGACGATTTCATCACCGGCCACACGGCGCAGATGGAAACCGTCATTTCAGCCTATGAATCCTGGCAGTTGCTGCAGGCGGATGCGCCTTCTGCCTAACCATATGCCTCTCAGTATTGAACGATAAAACTCGCCCTTGCTTTGGCCGTCAAAGCAAGGGCGAGTTTATTTGCGTGCTCATCGCGGCCCATGCCGATCTCCGCTGTCTTCCGCTCAGATCAATTCAGTCTTGAGATGGCTCTCGCATGTTGAGCACCAGTCACAAACGCGCCACCTAAGGGCGTATATTTGTGCGCCGCAACGTGCAGCTTGCGCAAAGGCGAAAAATACTTCGATCATCACAGTTTTTTGACGCCTTTTTTAGCGGTTTGTCCACGACTTGCCGCTAGTCAATTGACAAACAACAGTTTTTTCAAGGCGGGCAAACAAGGTATTTTTACCGTAAAATCGATTTATAGCGATCACTCCTCACATTTCGACTTCCCGCATGTCAGCCAGTTGTCATTTTCGCGTTGCTAATTTTGCAGTGCGAAATGATCGCTTCATTCACACCACCGGATCGAGCGCAAGTCTCCTGACATGCTCGCCGGCCAAAGAGGATACGACCATGGGCGACCTTCTGAAGGGCATCTCCAGTTTTCGTGGCGCCGTTTTCCCGGACCATTCGGCGCTATACCGCAAGCTCGCACACGAGGGCCAGTCGCCGCAGGCGCTGATGATCTCCTGTGCCGACAGCCGCGTCATGCCTGAAACCATTACGCAATCCGGCCCGGGCGAATTGTTCGTCTGCCGCAATGCCGGCAATATCGTTCCGCCGTTCCAGACCATGAATGGCGGCGTGTCATCGGCAATCGAGTTTGCCGTCGTCGGTCTGGGCGTTCGCGATATCATCGTTTGCGGCCATTCGGACTGTGGCGCCATGAAGGGGCTCTGCCATCCCGACCTGCTGGGCAAAATGCCGAATGTTGCGGCCTGGCTGAAGCATAGCCACGCGGCGCACTCCATCGTCTGTGAGGCCTATCCGCCGAACATGGACGAAAAGGAAAAAATCCGCGCCGTCGCCATGGAAAATGTGGTGGTCCAGCTCGATCACCTGCGCACCCATCCGTCCGTTGCCGCCAAGCTTGCCAAAAGCGAAGTCACGCTGCACGGCTGGTTCTTCGACATCGAGACCGGCGACGTGCTGGTTTACGACGGCGCAGCCGCCCGCTTCACCGAGATCCGCGATGATCAGCCACTGCCGGTCGCCGTGACCGGTCGCGGCGTGCCGCATGTGATCCCGGCCACTGCCCGCATGGCTGCGGAGTAAGGTCATGGTGAGCGGTACGGCCAGCCATAACGAATCCTCCTCGCCCGCGGGTGGACCAAGCTCCACCTTCGCGGCGGATTTTGCATCGTCTGTCGTGGTCTTCCTCGTCGCCATTCCGCTTTGCCTTGGTATTGCGGTGGCGTCGGGCGTTCCGGTAGCCATGGGACTGATCTCCGGCATTGTCGGCGGTCTTGTCGTCGGCGCCATTGCCGGTTCTCCGTTGCAGGTTTCCGGACCTGCGGCGGGTCTTGCCGTCATCGTGTTCGGTTTTGTCGAGCAATATGGCGTGGCAGCCCTTGGCCCGGTTCTGGTCGCAGCAGGTGCCATCCAGATCCTTGCCGGTTTCCTGCGCATCGGTTCGTGGTTCCGTGCCATCTCTCCGGCTGTCGTTCATGGCATGCTGGCGGGTATCGGCATTCTCATCATACTCGGCCAGATCCATGTTCTGATGGATTCCAAGCCGGCGGCCGGCGGCATCCAGAATGTCGTGGCGATCGAAGGCAGTGTCGAAAAGCTCTGGCACGACGGCATCACCAATCAGACGCTGGCGCTGATGGTGGGCGTAGCCTCGCTTCTGGCGATGATCGGCTGGGAGAAGTTTCGCCCGGCGAAACTGAAGCTGGTGCCGGGTGCGCTGATCGGCGTCGCTTTCGGAACCTTGCTGGCCGTTGGTTTTGCCTTGCCGATTGCCCGTGTCGACCTGCCGGCGTCGCTGCTGGATGGCATCTCAATTCCGGGTGCTGGCGATTTCATGCGCCTGGCTGAACCGGGCATTTTCATCACCGTTCTCGTCATTGCCGTGATTGCCAGTGCCGAAACGCTGCTGTCGGCAGCGGCGGTGGATCGCATGCATGATGGCGAGCGCACGAAGTACAACAAGGAGCTTTTTGCGCAGGGTATCGGCAACGGCATCTGCGGCATGCTCGGTGCACTGCCGATTACCGGCGTGATCGTACGTTCTTCGGCCAATATTCAGGCTGGCGCGAAAACCCGTCTTTCGGCGGTCATGCACGGTGTCTGGGTTCTGGCGCTGGTGGCTCTGCTGCCGCAGCTTCTCGGCGTGGTGCCGTTGACGGCGCTGGCCGCCGTGCTGCTGGTGACCGGCTGGCGTCTGGTGAGCCTGCATCATGTGCGCCACCTGTTCGATCATCACGGCTGGGTGCCGGTCGGCATCTGGTTTGCGACGGTGTCGCTGGTGGTGACGCAGGACCTGCTGATCGGTGTCGGTGTTGGTCTTGCGCTGTCGATTGCCGAAATCGTGCCTTACCTGCGCCGCCGCCTGCATATCGAAAAGGCGGAGAGCGAAGACGAGATCTATCTCAACCTGACGGGTGCGGCGACGGCAAAAGACATTCCGGCACTGCTGAACCTGCTCGAAAAACTGCCGGCCAGCCAGCCGGTGCGTCTGACGGCTCCCGACCTGCATTATCTCGACCATACCTGCGCCGAGACGATCAGCGAATGGGTGCAGCGCGAGACACGGGCCGGACGACGGGTGCATATCGAATATGCCGCCGAAACCTCTGCCGAACGGCACCACCGTGTCGATCCGCAGCTGCGGCGCTTCTATGCCGAAGCCGCCGCCTAAAGCGGCGCCTCAAGAAATGCAAAAGGGCCGGAGCAGCGATGCTTCGGCCCTTTGTTTTTGCTCGATTATCTATCAATCATTTGATCATCGGCAGCAATTCGGAAACCGACTTCTTGGCGTCGCCGTAGAACATCCGCGTGTTCTCCTTGTAAAAGAGCGGGTTCTCGATGCCGGAATAACCGGTGCCCTGGCCGCGCTTCGATACGAACACCTGTTTCGCTTTCCACACCTGAAGAACCGGCATGCCGGCGATCGGCGAGTTCGGGTCTTCTTCTGCGGCCGGATTGACGATGTCGTTGGAGCCGATGACGATGACGACGTCCGTGTTCGGGAAATCGTCGTTGATCTCGTCCATTTCCAGAACGATGTCGTAAGGCACCTTGGCTTCGGCCAAGAGTACGTTCATGTGGCCCGGCAGACGGCCGGCAACCGGATGGATAGCGAAACGCACTTCCTTGCCGCTTGCACGCAGTTTGCGGGTGAGTTCCGATACGGCCTGCTGTGCCTGAGCCACGGCCATGCCGTAACCCGGAACGATGACGATGCTATCGGCATCGTTCAGCGCGTTCGCCACGCCTTCGGCATCGATGGCGATCTGTTCGCCTTCGATTTCCATGGCCGGACCGGTGGTGCCACCGAAACCGCCTAATATAACCGAGATGAAGGAGCGGTTCATCGCCTTGCACATGATGTAGGAGAGGATCGCACCCGACGAACCGACCAGTGCGCCGGTGACGATGAGCAGATCATTGCCGAGCGTGAAGCCGATGGCGGCGGCCGCCCAGCCGGAATAGCTGTTCAGCATCGACACCACGACCGGCATATCGGCGCCGCCGATGCCCATGATCAGATGGTAACCGATGAAGAAGGCGAGCAGCGTCATCAGGATCAGCGTCCAGACGCCCGAACCATTAGCGTACATGATCAAGAGGATCAGCGACAGGATGGCCGCGCCGGCATTGAGGAAATGACCGCCGGGCAGCTTTTTCGCCTTGCCGTCGACCTTGCCGGCCAGCTTGCCGAAGGCAACGACGGAACCGGTGAAGGTGACCGCACCGATGAAGACGCCGAGGAAGACTTCGACATTCATGATGGCCAGTTCAACCGGGGTTTTGTGGGCGAGAATGGCGGAAAAACCTTCGAGCGTGGCGCGGGTCGCTTCATCCATGCCGGCGACACGCCATGCTTCGATATGGGCGTTGTAGCCGATGAAGACGGCGGCGAGGCCGACGAAGGAATGAAGGGCTGCAACGAGCTGCGGCATTTCCGTCATCTGCACGCGGGCCGCGACGGTATAGCCCATGAACGAGCCACCGGCGATCATCAGCAGGATGATGAGCCAGTTGCCGAAACCGCCCGGAACCTGCGGCCCGAGAATGGTGGCGACAACGGCGAGCGCCATGCCGACAATGCCGTACCAGACGGCGCGCTTGGCGCTTTCCTGACCCGAAAGGCCGCCGAGCGAAAGAATGAAAAGAACAGCCGCGGAAATGTAGGCGGCGGAAACGATACCGATCGTCATAATATGAAACCCCTACCCGATCACGACTTCTGGAACATGGCGAGCATGCGCCGTGTGACGAGGAACCCGCCGACGATGTTGATGGTGGCGACCAGAACCGACAGTGCGCCAAGGATGACGACCAGCCAGTTGCCGGAGCCGATCTGCAACAGGGCGCCGAGGATGACGATGCCGGAAATGGCGTTGGTAACGGCCATCAGCGGTGTATGCAGCGAATGCGACACGTTCCAGATGACCTGGAAACCGATGAAGCAGGCGAGCACGAAGACGACAAAATGGCTCATGAAGCTGGCAGGCGCATAGGCACCGACGATCAGCAGAAGCACGGTCGCGACAGCCAGCAGAATGGCCTGGTTCTTGGTCTGCGCCTTGAAGGCGGCCACTTCTTTTGCCCGCTTTTCTTCTGCCGTCAGTTCCTTGACCTTTTCCTTCGGCTTCTGGGCGGCGATCGCCTTGATCTTTGGCGGTGGTGGCGGGAAGGTTATCTCGCCTTCCTTGGTCACGGTCGCGCCACGGATGACGTCGTCTTCCATGTTGTGGACAACGACACCGTCCTTGGCCGGCGTCAGGTCCGTCATCATGTGGCGGATATTGGTCGAATAGAGCGTCGACGACTGGGCGGCCATGCGGCTCGGGAAATCCGTGTAACCGATGACGGTGACGCCGTTTTCGGAAACGATCTTCTGGTCGGCGACGGTCAGATCGCAATTGCCGCCGCGCTCGGCGGCGAGATCGACGATGACCGAACCCGGCTTCATGGCGGCGACCATATCGGCCAGCCACAGTTTTGGCGCATCACGGCCCGGGATCAGCGCCGTGGTGATGACGATATCGATCTGCGGTGCGAGTTCGCGGAACTTTTCCAGCTGCTTTTCGCGGAATTCCGGCGAGGACGGGGCGGCATAACCACCGGTGGCGGCACCGTCCTGTTGGGCGTCCTTGAAATCGAGGAAGACGAATTCGGCGCCCATGGACTCGATCTGCTCGGCCACTTCCGGGCGAACGTCGAAGGCATACGTGATGGCGCCGAGCGAGGTGGCGGTGCCGATGGCGGCAAGACCGGCAACACCGGCACCGATGACCAGAACCTTGGCCGGCGGAACCTTGCCGGCGGCGGTGACCTGACCGGTGAAGAAACGACCGAAATTGTTGCCGGCCTCGATGACGGCGCGGTAACCGGCGATGTTGGCCATCGACGACAGCGCGTCCATTTTCTGGGCGCGAGAAATGCGCGGCACCATGTCCATGGCGATGACGTTGACGCCCTTCGCCTTGGCTTCTTCGAGAAGGGCCGAATTCTGGGCCGGGTAGAAGAACGAAATCAGCGTTTTGCCCGGACCAAGATCGGCGAGTTCCGCAGTTTCCGGCGGACGAACCTTTGCGATCACGTCAGCCTGTGACGACAGTGCTGCGGCAGTCTCGGTTACCGTTACGCCGGCGGCGCGATAGGCATCATCCGAAAAGCCGGCGGCTTTCCCTGCGCCGGTTTCGATCAAACATTCATAACCGAGCTTCTGCAATGCCAGCGCACTGTCAGGCGTCATCGCGACGCGCGCCTCGTTCTGACCGCGTTCCTTCAACGCTCCAATTTTCATAATCCCTGTACCCTTCCCCGTTTCCTCGCGGGCTTCGACGTTGCCGCCGTTTTGTTCCTGCCGCAAGCACCGCTGCCGTTCGATACGTCCGTTAGAACAAAGAAACGGCGCCGATGGCTGAAATGAATCTTTAACCGATCAATCATGCGGCCTCTTTTTCGCCACGACAAGCCGACAGTCCCGCGATCGGACAGGCAATTATGCGGCGTATTGCCGCGAAACGTCGGATTTCCACAGTCGAGTAAGATGAGGACAGACTCGTCCCTTGGCGATCCCGGTTTTTCAATTTTTGCCCGCTGTCGTTGCGGGTTATGCGGCCGGGGCACGTCCTGTGCCTCCTAATTTAATTTTATAATGGCGCACGACGTGCCCCGTTCGGGTCCTCGGGTTAAACCCGAGGATTTCCGCGCAACTCCGGTCCTTCTGCGGCGACTCGCTGTTATTGGTTATTAGATCGAGCCGGTTTGTGTGCGACACACGCACGCCCCGCCATCTTTCAGGCGAGAGGAAGACCATTTTCTGCGCAGCCCCGCATGGATCACCTGCATCAGGGCGTCCCATGCGATCACCGGCTCTATCTCGCCGGCAATGCAGACCGGTGTAGCCGAAACAGAACGCGATGAGTGTCGCACGACCCCGAAATGTGGGGATGAAATTAGATACAAGATCTTGATTTTGTTGGACCGAAGAGTGTCGGCTCGAGGAGAAAATATTCTGTTTGCGACATTGAGTGCCGTTTTTGTTGTGTAATGGCGGAGGTGGCATCCTCTCTCCTCTACGTCATTCCTGTGCTCGACACAGGAATCTAGCCACCGCGCGTCCGCGCGGTGAGAAAACTCTTCCTTTGCAGTAACAGTTTGCGAGTCTATCGTGCCGCAGACGCGGCGCTGCTGGATCCCGGCACAAGGCCGGGATGACGCCGGATAGGTTCACTCCGGCAGAGGGAGAGGGAGAGGGAGAGGGAGAGGGAGAGGGAGAGGGACCGTGAGGGAAGTCGGCGTAGACGTAAAGAAGGTGAGCCTATGCCCCGCCACGGAGCCACCTCTGTCCCTCAGGCGACTCCATCCACCAAGAGATACGGCTCGCCGCGCGAACATGTCTCGATGCGCGCATCGACCTTGTAAACATCCCGCAGCATGGCCGGGGTGATGACATCGGCGGTGCGGCCGCTGACGACCATAGTACCATTCGCGATAACGATCGTGTGGTGGCAATAACGCAGCGCATGATTGAGATCGTGCAGAGCGATCAGCACGATCATCCCGTTTTTCGCAGCCAGCTGGCTGACGAAGGCCAGAACCTCGACCTGACGATGCAGGTCGAGCGCCGAGGTCGGCTCGTCCATCAACAGCACTTCCGGCTTGCGCACCAGCGCCTGCGCCAGAGACACGAGCTGACGTTGTCCGCCCGACAATTCGCCGAGGCCGCGAAAGGCAAGGTCTTCGATGCGGAGCGCCTTCAGGATGTCGTCGATCTCGTTCAGTTCGTCATCCTGAACCCGCCAGCCGCCGCCCTGCTTGGCGGACAGGAGGACGGATTCGTAGACGGTGAGGACGGCGTTGGCGCCGGTATCCTGCGGCATGTAGCAGATGGAGCGGTCGCCCCGCTCGCTATCCGACAGTTGCACGAGGCCGGGGCCGGAGATCAGCGAGGCGATGCGCTTGAACAGCGTCGACTTGCCGGCGGCATTGGGACCGATGACGGCCGTGAGGCTGCCGCTTTCCAGCGTATCGATACCGATATTGGACAGCACGGTGACGCGGCCGTAGCTGGCGCCGACATCCTTCAGTGCGAGGCTTACCATGAACGCCTCCTGTTGCCGAAAATGAGCGCGAAGAAGAAGGGCACACCGACAAGGGCGGTGATGACGCCGATCGGCAGGATGGCGCCGGGAATGATGACCTTGCTGACGACAGAAGTGACCGACAGGAGAAGCGCGCCGCAAATGACGGAGCCGGGCAGGAAGAAGCGCTGGTCCTCGCCCACGACCATGCGGGCGATATGCGGGCCGACGAGGCCGATGAAACCGATCGTGCCAACGAAGGAGACCGGGATGGCGGCGAGCAGGCTGACGATCAGCATGGTTTCGAGCCGCAGCCTGCGGACATTGACGCCCATGCTGGCGGCCTTGTCGTCACCCAGACGCAGGGCGGTCAGCGCCCAAGCCTTGCGCATGAACAGCGGCACGGTGACGACGAGCACGGCAGCCGTGACATAGACCTTGGCCCATGTGGCCTTGGTGAGGCTGCCCATGGTCCAGAACACGACAGCGGCGAGCGCCTGTTCGGAAGCCAGATATTCCAAGAGCGACAGGGCGGCGTTGAAGGTGAAGACCAGGGCGATGCCAAGCAGAACGATGGTTTCGACGCTGACGCCGCGCATGGTGGAGGCGAAATAGATGAACAGCGAGGCGGCCATCGCCATCAGGAAGGCGTTGATCGGCACCATATATTGCACGGCAGCCGGAAAGATGGCGACACCGGCGACAAGCGCAAGCGCTGCGCCAAAACTGGCGGCCGCGGAAATGCCCAATGTAAAGGGGCTGGCCAGCGGATTGGCCAAAATGGTCTGCATCTGCGCACCGGCGACCGAAAGCGCTGCACCGACAGTGACCGCCATCAGGGCGATCGGCATGCGGATATCCCAGATGACGACGCGCAGCTGGTTGCCGGCGGTGGAGGGCGAAAAGATCGCCTGCAGCACTTCCGAGATGGTGTAGTTCGCCGGTCCGAGCGCCATGTCGGCGGCGATGCTGAAGGCGAGTGCCGCCGTCAACAGACAGAGGATGAGAATGCGCCGGAAGGCGAGAGCGCGATAGCGCTCCCGCCCTGCTGTGCTGGAACCGGCGACCGAGGATTGCTCCAAAGTCAGGTTGGCCATCAGATCATTCGCCCTTCAGGGACACGAAGAAACCCTGCTTGTAGGGAAGCGGCAGGAAGCGAGCATGCAGTTCCTTGAAGGTCGCTTCCGGGTCAAGATCCTTGAAGAGGTCCGGATGCAGCCACTTGGCAATTTCCTGGATGGCAACGAACTGGTACGGATTGTTGTAGAACTGGTGCCAGATGGCGTGGACTTGCTTCTCTTCCACGGCCTTGACGCCGGTGAAGGCCGGGCGCTTGGTGAGCGCTTCGAGCTTGACCTTGGCTTCCTTCACATCCGCACCGTAACCGACGCCGACCCATGCGCCGCCGGGAACAAAGGCTTCCCACATGCCGCCGGTGACGATGATCTGGTCAGGATTGGAAGCGATGATCTGCTCCGGGTTGACCGTGCCGAACGTGCCCGGGATAATGCCGTTGGCCATGTTCTTGCCGCCGGCGATCTCGACCATCTTGCCAAAGTTTTCACTGCCGAATGACATGCAGCAATCATCGGAATAACCGCCGGCGCGCTCGACGAAGACAACAGGTGCCTTCGGCTTTTCGGCGGCCAGCTTGTCGGTGACGACCTTGATGCTATCCGCGCGGAACTTGATGAAATCTTCCGCGACCTTTTCCTTGCCCATCAGCTTGCCCATGATGCGCATGCTCGGCTCGGTGTTTTCCATCGGCTTTTCGCGGAAGTCGACATAAACGAGCGGAATGCCGACCTTGGCGAGCTTCTCGATATAACCGGCTTCTTCCGTCGCGGTCTTGGCGTCGATGTTCATCAGGATGACATCGGGCTTCAGCGCCACGGCCTGCTCGATGTTGAACGTGCCGTCCTTCATGCCGCCGAATGTCGGCAGCTTGGCGATATCCGGGTATTTTGCGAGATACGCGTCATAGGTTTCCGGGTCGGCCTTCGGCAGGTCATCGCGCCAGCCGACGACGTGCTGGAACGGATTTTCCTTGTCGAGGGCTGCAAGGAAGTAAATCTGGCGGCCTTCGCCGAGGATCACGTGCTTGACCGGTGCCTCGACTTCGACGTCACGGCCGGTGACGTCCTTGACCGTGACCTTTTCGGCCAGAGCCGGGAAGACGGCTGAAAAAAGAAGTGCTGCCGAAAGGGCCGCGACCTTGATATTGCGAGGCATGAGTGCTCTCTCCCGTGGAAACCGAAGGCGCTCTATTCTTTTATGACTGGATCGGTCAAGTTTTATCTTTTAGAGCTATTCTCGACTATGTAAGCGGCGGACAACCAAAGACTGCAATGACTGAAACACACGGCAAGAACTACAATCTGCGGGATGAGATCAAGGCCTACTGGTCGGCGCGCGCCGAAAAATTCGACCTGTCTCCGGGGCATGAGATTTTTTCCGAAGAGGAGCGGCAGGCATGGCAGGCGCTCATCGGAAAACATCTGGGCAAGGGCGAAGGCCGCCCTGCCCTCGATCTGGCTTCGGGCACGGCGGTCGTCTCGCATCTGATGGATGATGCCGGTTTTGATGTGACGGGGCTGGACTGGTCGGAGGCCATGCTTGGACTTGCGCGCGCCAAGGCGAAACAGCGCGGTCGCGACATCAGCTTCCGTTTGGCGGATGCGGAGAACACGATGGAGCCGGATGACGCTTATGACGTGATCGTCACGCGGCATCTGGTGTGGACGCTGGTGGACCCTGCCGCCGCTTTCACTGAGTGGATGCGGGTGCTGAAACCGGGCGGAAAACTGCTGATCGTCGATGGCGATTTCGTCAATGTCGGGTTTGCCGAAAGACTGGTGAAAAAGCTTGCCGTATGGCTGGAAAAGATCGGCGCGGTGAAGAAGGCACCTTCGCATGCACCGGCGGAAATGGCCGGCAAGCATGAGGAAATCCTCTCCCAGGTGCATTTTTCCGGCGGGGCGCGGGCCGGCGATGTGGCGGCGCTTTTGCAGCAGGCCGGCTTCGCGACTGTCGTGATCGATCAGGACCTGAAGGCAATCCACCGGGCGCAGGCCAGACATCTCGGTTTCTTCAAGGCGACGGCACGGGGCCTGCAACATCGTTATGCGATCTGCGCCACAAAACCTCTGTGAACCGCCTGCATGAGAAAATTGTGATCTAAAAGCCGCACACTGCCGGTGTTCTTGCTTTGATCGCGGGCCTTACGGCGGCTTGTATTTGTGAGCACTGCACAAAAATGCTCTTCATGGTCGGCGAACGGAATGATTTGCCGGGCCAGAAAGACATGACCGACCAAAAGGATAACCAGCCGCGCGTGCTGCAACTCGTGACCCACGACAAGATGGGGGGCGTGCGCACGCTGGTAGACATGGTCACGGCGGGCCTTGAGGAACGCGGTTTTGCCGTGGAAAGCCGTGGCCTGCGGCAGGGCGGCGCGGTCGAGACCGTCAAGAACATGGTTTCGCTGGCGCGTGACATTCTCAAGGGTCGCTATCAGGCCATCCTCACCTACCAGATCGCCGCCTCCATCTATGGCAATTTCTTTGGCTGGCTGGCGCGCGTGCCGATGCGGGTGTCGCATCACACCGCCTCCCCGGAAGGTCTTCGTCCGCACTGGCGGGCAATCGACAAGATTTTTGGCACGCTCGGCGTCTATACGCATATGGTGATGAATTCGCGCGCCACCCGTGATGCCTTTGACAGCTGGCCCGCGGCTTACAAAAAACATTTCATCGACATCATCCATGGCGTCGATCCGCTGCCGGAAGCGACGGGCAGGATCGACTGGCGGGAGAAGCTGAAGATCCCGGCAGGCGCGACGGTTCTGGTCGCAACCGGACGACTGGTGGCCCAAAAGAACCATGGAACGGCCATTGGCGCGCTGGCGCTGCTGCCCGGTGTGCACCTGATCATCGCCGGTGACGGGCCGGATCAGGCAGCATTGGAAAATCAGGCGCAGCGGCTGGGCGTATTCGACCGCGTGCACCTGATCGGCGCCGTCGACCGCAGCGATCTGGGCGATGTTCTGGCGGCGGGCAATATCTACGTCTTCCCGTCCATCTGGGAGACGTTTGGTCTGGCCGGTGTGGAAGCGACCATGGCGGGCCTGCCGGTGGTGGCCGGCGATCTGCCGGTATTGCGCGAGGTATTGTCGACCGGTGAGCCGGTTGGCGTGCAGGCGATGACGCGGTTTCACCAGGTTCGCAATGCCGACGAACTGGCGCTGGCCGTGCAGGACATGATGGCCAATTATCCATCTGCCGAGATGCGCTCGAATTATGGTCGCATGCAGGTGGAACGGCATGGACGCCTGCATATGCTGGAGCTTTATGGGGAATTGCTGGCGCCGCTGAAGGCTTAAGCTTTTCCCAGTTTCCCCATCAGTTTGCCCGCCACCTCGCCGATATTAAAAATATTCCAGCGGATGGCGAAAAAGGCGCTGACGATGCCGATCAGCAGGATGCTGATCGTGTTGGCCCAGAGATGGCCGATCAGCACCTGCAACTCCAACCCGATGACGGTGAGGCTAAAACCGGCAGCGACAAGCATGCCGGCACTCACCCAGTCGATCGGCATGCGGGCGTGTTTCGGCGCACCGGCAATCAGGATCACGAGTGCTACCGTCTGGCCGATGGCGAAGGAGAAGGCGGCGCCTTTCGGCCCCATGTCCGGCACCAGCATGAAGGCGGCGACGACCGCGGCTGCGACCATTGCCACGGAGGCGGTCAGTTCAAGCAGCGAGGATGCGCCGAGATAGATGATCTGCCCGAAATAATGGGCGCGCAGGATGAGGATGGCATTGCCGATCAGCAGATAGGGCATGATCTCAAGTGCCGTGTCCACATAACTCGGCGCCAGAATGATGCCGAAGACAAGCCGGCCCAGAACGATAAAGGAGACGGTGCCGAACACCACGATGAAGAGCTGCGAGACAAAGCTGCGGCGCAGGACCTGCCCGACTTCGTGTTCATCCTTGTTCAGCATGTGTTTGCGGGCATGGGCGATGTAGCCTGCACTGATGGCCTCGGCGAGAACCAGAAAGGTCTGTTTCATCAGGTCCATGACCGCACCGTAAGGAGCGACTGAAGCTGCATTGGTGTAATGCTCAAGCACGATACGATCGATATTGAGCGCGCCGGCGGAGGCACCAAAGGCAAAGATCAGCGGCCAGCCGTAACGCAGCATGCCGAAAACATCGCTTTTCAGCGGCCAGACAAACCCTTTTGCCCAACTGGTGCGAGCGAGAAACACGAAGATCGGGATGGCGCCCAGCGCATAACCGATACCGATCACCATCAGGAGCGCGGTCGGGCTGTCGAAGAGATAAAGGGCGATGCAGCCGAGCAGCATGGACAGCGCGCTGCGCAATATGGTGGCAATGGCAACGAGGCCGGGCCGCAACCGCGCGCGGGCGATTTCCGTCGATGCGAAATAGGCGGTGAAGCAGACGGCGAGAAACGCCGAACCCCAGGCGATGTGGATTTCCAGCGTATCGGTGACGGCAAGGACGGCGATCACCGCCAAAGCCGGGATGGTCATCACAGCCGATATCACCAGCAGCGAGCCGGCGAAACGATCGGCGGCTTCCTGCGTATAGGTGCCGAAATGCGCGAACACCGCCCATTGCACCGTAAGGCTGTAAACGATGAAGCAGATCGAAAAACCGATCAGATATTCGCCGTAAAGATGCGCATCGGACAGACGGGTAAACAATGCCACGGCCACGATGTTAAAGATCGCGGCGGCTACCCGGCAGAGCAGATAGACGAGAACATCGCTCTCGCCTGATTGCGTTTTTCCCGATGTGTCGGCCATTCGCCTCGCATTAATGATTGCCGCCTAAAATACGCGGGCTGCGATCCTGGATGGATACCCTCCTCCGAGGAAAGTTCAAAGCTGATAATGGCGGATCAATGGTTACCAATCCCTCTCGTGGTATCGAAAATGCTAACGGACGCTTGTGTTTTCTGGTTCGGGGTCTGGATGGCGGCGGCGCGCAACGCGACGCCATTCTTCTGGCCAATGAATTGCAGAAAAACAGCATCGATACGGCGATCGTGACGCTTCAGAGTTCCGGCCCGCTGAACGCGCTGATCAGCCCGGATGTGCCGGTGATCGATCTGGGTGATGGCGCCAAGATAAGGCTCGCCTTTGCCGGGCCGGCAATTCGCCAACTGCTGGCAAAAGGACGACCGAAAGGCGTGGTTTCGGCGGAAGCGGCGCCCAACGCCCTTCTGGCAATGGCATCACGTTTCGTTCCAAAAACATCCCGCCCGTGGATCATCCTGCGCGAGGCGGCAAGCCCGGTTCAGGCGCGGTTAAACGACCCTTACTGGCAGAACCGGCTGGCCTACCGGATGGCGCCAAAGCTTTATCCCATGGCCGATGTGGTGATGACGCTGACGGAAGGCGCGCGAAAGGACCTGATCGAACAGTTTTCCGTGCCAGCGCAAAAAATCGTCAATCTCGGCACCAATGCCGTGATCACACCGGCGATCCGGGCGGAAATCGAAGGCAGCCACCGTTCTCCTGAACCGGGGCACATCTTTTCCGTGGGGCGGCTTTCGCCGGAAAAAGGATTTTTGACGCTGATCGAGGCGTTTGCGCTGCTCAGGAAGCAGCGACCGGCGAAACTGACGATTGTCGGCGAGGGATCGGAAAGGCCGAACCTCGAAGCAAAAATCGCCGAACTCGGCATTTCAGGTGATGTCGATCTGCCCGGACACCATCCGCATCCGATCGAGGCGCTTTCAAAAGCATCGCTGTTCGTTTCTTCCTCCAGCCACGAGGGTTTGGGCAATGCCATCATCGAGGCGATGGCCTGCGGCATTCCGGTGGCCTGTACCGATGCACCGCATGGGCCGCGCGAAATATTGCAAGGTGGCGCGCTCGGTCCGCTGGTGCCGGTGGGCGATGCGAGTGCACTTGCCGGTGCCATGGCAGATATTCTCGACAGGCCGACCGATATCAATGCGCTTCGGGAACGGGCAATGCAGTTTTCGGTTGAGCGGGCGGCGCAAGCATTCGAAGATGTGCTTGCGCGCATGGGACTTCAGCTTCGAAGTAACCATTAACACAGAACGATACTTACCCGATGCCGAGATCTCGATTAAAGAAACGGCATCAATCTATCGGGGGCGGTATGACGGATAATGGTGCGGGCCGCGGCATGCGGTCAAATTCACCGCAGGAAATTCTCTATGGATTTTCCCGCAAGATCGGCAGGCACGTTCATTTCAGGCCATATAGTCTGAGACTGGACGAGGCTGTCGTTGCTTTTACTTTCGACGATTTTCCTGTGTCCTGCTACCAGAACGCGGCACCGGCGCTGGAAGACGCCGGCATGCGCGGCACGTTCTATCTCGCAAGCGGGCTGATGGGGCGCTACGAAAATGGCCAGCTGATCGTCGACGAAGCGATGGTGCGCGATCTTTCCGACAAGGGGCACGAGATCGGTGGCCATACGCATGACCATGTGAATGTGCAGCGCACGCCGCTTGGCGACCTCAGGGAAGACGTTCGCCGAAACGACCGGATCATTTCCGAGATCGTTGGCCATTCGAAGCCGGTCTCCTTCGCCTATCCGTTCGGCATGATTTCGGTGATGTCGAAACTGACGCTGATGCAGCGTTATCCGGCGCTGCGGGGCATCAAGGTCGGCACCAATCACGGCATTATCGACCTCGCGCATCTGAAGGCGCAGGAGCTTTACGACTGCTCCAACGACTCCAGCTCGATCGACGCCATGCTGGACGATGCGCAGCGCCGCAAGGGCTGGCTGATCTTTTATACCCACGATGTGCGCCCCGATCCGACCAATATCGGCTGCACGCCGCGCTTCTTCTCCGAAGTGGTGGAGAAGGTGCGCAAACGCGGCATGAAGGTGGAAACCGTGATCGATACGGTGAACCGTCTGGGAATTGCCTGAGGCGTTACTTACCGGTAAGCGCGTCGCGCAGTTCGACGCGCCATTTTTTAGCAAGATAATCCCAGGGGCCGAACTCGTCGGACGAAAAATCCCAATAGGCCCATGTGAAGCCGCGTTTTTCCGCCTCATCGCGCATGATGCGGGTGTAACGCACGCGGTCTTCGTAACCGGCGATGGAATTGGCGCCGAATTCGCCGAGAAAGATCGGGCGATTGTTCTTGACCGACCATTCGGCGGCAATATCGAGCGGTTCGTTGATCTTGGCGATCTGTGCCTTCGAGCAGCAGGGCGTTCCGACCCACTTTGCCGAATTTTCGATCCAGCTTGCACCCTGCATGGTGAAATCGAACGGCGCGTAATTGTGGACCGACACGATCAGGCGACGATCATCCTCCGGCAGTTCCAGCGTTTCCAGCCCCCAGGCCGTCGCCCAATTGCCGGCGTCGACGATGACAAAACGGTCCGGATTGCTCTTGCGCATCACGGCAAGCGCATCCTTGACCAGCTTGTTCCAGACATCGCCATCCGTATTACCGTGCGGCTCGTTATAGATCTCGAACAGAACCTTATCGACTGGCTGTGAGCGATACCGTTCGGCGTTCTGCTGCCAGATGAGGGTGAAACGTTCGCGCAGGCCCTCGTCCGACAGATCGGCACGGCCTTCGCCCTCGTCCAGCGGATCGCCATCCATCTGCCGGTAGTGGTGGAAATCGATGATGATGGTGAGACCTTCCGCCAGCGCCGATTTCACGGCGTCATCGACATGACGCATGAAACCTTCGTCCAGCGTATAGGGCGCTGTCAGGCCCGCGTGATTGCTGAAGCGCACCGGCAGGCGAACGGTGGCAAAGCCGCCTTCCCTGACGGCTTTGAAGAGCGCGCGATCGAGGTGTTTTGCGCGATCCACGGCATCGGGCGCTTCCAGAATGCCGCCGAAATTGACGCCGCGCCCAAGCGCTGCGGTCTGCTCTTCGGCCGTGCGTAGGGATTGCGCCGCGGCGGCACCGCCAAGGAGCAGAAACAGGCAGATCGCGAGACAGTGACGCAGCGGAAGCAAATGGAGTTTCAAGCCTTCTTACCCTTTTGGCGCAACAGATCAGGCCATCACCATATAGCAAACCGGCACCTTGCGCGGGCACATCCCCCTTCGTGGTTAAGCTGACGCAAACCGCCATCACACAGCCTTGGCAAATTCTTAATGCGACATCTCTAATCTAATCGGCCTGACGGAAAGGTGCCTCTTGCAGGTCACCTGCAAGACGGAGCCACGCCAGTGCCGACAGACAGCGACATCGCCACCGGCAGACCGGCCGCACCGAAAGCAAGCCTCGGCGCGCGCCTGTTGTTCATCGGTGTGTTCCTGCTCTACTGGGTGACGCTGACGCCATTTACCGACCTGAGCGTCGATCCATCCACGGCAAAACCGCCGGGCTGGACGCAAGGGGTGATGGTGCTTCTGACGCTGATGATGGTCGCCTTTGCTGCGACCAATGCGCAGGCGCGGAAACTGGTATTGCAGCCGCGCCTCGTGTTCGGGACCCTGTTCTTCTGGCTGCTGCTGACGGCCATCCTTTCGGTCGATCCGGCCGGTGCGCTGAAACGCTCGATCATCGCCATCATGGTCACGCTCAGTGCGGGCATTCTGCTTCTGTTGCCCGCGAGCGAGGAAGAGTTTGCGCGCCTGCTTGGCAAAAGCGTGCTGATCGTGCTGGGGCTTTGTTATTTCGGGGTGATCTTCGTTCCCTATCTTTCGATCCATCAGCCCAACGACTTTCTGGAGCCGGAACATGCCGGCCTGTGGCGCGGCCTCTACGTTCAGAAGAACGAGGCGGGCGGCGTGATGGCCATGTTCTGCTTTTTCGGGCTCTATCTGGCCCGCTCCTGGTCGCGCGTCATCGGACTTCTCATTTTTGCCGCCAGCGCACTTTTTTTGCTCAAGACCGGCGCCAAGACATCGACGGCGCTGATGCCGGTCATTCTGGTTCTGGCCTTCATCTTCGAGCGTTTTCGTTGGTCACGCGTGCTGATCGTTTTCGGTGGTGTCGGGCTTATCAACTTTTCCACCGTCGGGGTGACGGCCCTGCCGTCCGTGCGCGATTTCGTGACCTCGCTCGGCATCGACGCGACGTTTACCGCCCGCGCCGACATCTGGAATCTCGCGCTTGCAGCCATCGGCGAAAACCCGATTTTCGGATATGGGTTTGATAGTTTCTGGGGTACTAACACGCTGGTGAACAGCGACCTCGGAGCCTTCACCTGGGCCGTAAAAGCAGTAGATGCACATAATGCCTATGTAGACGCCATGGTTAACATGGGATTACCGGGCCTCTTTATTCTGATAGTGTGTCTACTTTACGTCCCGCTAAGAAGCTTTAATATTCAAAGCGATCGAAACAATTCTAACAATATTTCCCGGCTGTTCTTAAGAATTTGGCTCTACGGTATCTTCCTGGCCTGCTTGGAAAGCGTCTTCCTGGCGCGATCCGGCCCATTTTGGTTCACGTTGTCGGCAGCAATGTTCGGCCTGGCTTACCAGGCTCGCTGCAGCATCGTCAGAGATACGGAGTCTGGGACAGTTCATGACAGAGCTTTCGCCCCGAGGCGTCCCATCGCAATGGGATAACGACAACAAGCATACATCCGCCGAGCACAACCTTCTGGGGTTCAATTTCACCACGTGGAATGAAGAAGTCATGCTGGCGGCACTGGCAGCGCCTGCACCACGCTCGGAAGGCCTGCAACTGCTTGTCACGGCCAATGTCGATCATATCGTACGCCTGACCAAGGATGCGGAATTCCGTGCCGCCTATCGCTCCGCCTGGAAGGCGGTTGTCGACGGCATGCCGGTCATGCTTTACGCCCGTCTGCGCCGCGCGCCCATTCCCGGCCGCCTTTCTGGCTCCGACCTGTTTCCAAAGATCCTGCGTCGCCTGTCTCCGGGCCAACATCGCCTGCTTTTCGTCTGCCCGGATGAAGACACTGCCGTGAAGCTGAATGAACGTGTGCGCGAGCTCGGCTTCAGCGACCATCTGTCGATCACCGCGCCCATGGGCTTCGAAAAGAACGAAGCTTTCGGCACCTGGCTCACCACGCTTGCCCGCAAGCAGCAGACAACACATCTCTTCCTCGGCCTCGGCGCGCCGAAATCGGAAAAATGGATGTCGCAGCACCGCCATGAACTGCCGGATTGTTATGGTTTGGCGTTCGGCGCGGCATTGCAATTTTATGCTGGCACCAAGCGCCGCGCGCCCCGGATCGTCTCGAAACTCGGCTTCGAATTTCTGTGGCGGGCCGCAAGCGAGCCGAAACGGCTGGCCAAGCGCTATTTCATATCGTCCTGGCCTTTCCTGATCGCGGTCGCACGCGATTTGGCCGGCAAGCCGATCGGCGGGCCGGATGTGGAGCCGCCGCCCTTCCACCACGACGAGGCGGAGAAGAAGCGCGCCTGAGCGGCCCTTCCGCAATAGTTGGATCATAAGAACGGCCGGGCCACCACGCCCGGCCGTTTTCGTTTGTGACATTTGCGCGCCCTGCGCCATGGCGCAGCGGTGTTCCTGCGTGTCGTATTCTGAAGAGGTGGCGCATGTTACTCCTCATAAGATCGCCCGACATTTCGAAGCACG
This sequence comes from Endobacterium panacihumi, assembly GCF_050847465.1. Classification (NCBI taxonomy): domain Bacteria; kingdom Pseudomonadati; phylum Pseudomonadota; class Alphaproteobacteria; order Hyphomicrobiales; family Rhizobiaceae; genus Endobacterium; species Endobacterium panacihumi. Next base: position 234,465 of record NZ_JBOZRA010000004.1, read on the forward strand.
AGGCATGCAATGGCAGAATTTCCGAGCAAGGCTAAAGTCGTCATCATCGGGCTCGGCGGTATCGTCGGCGCCTCGATCGCCCACCACCTGATCGAGCGCGGCTGGGACGACATTGTCGGCATCGACAAGTCGGGCATTCCGACAGATATCGGCTCCACCGCCCACGCTTCGGATTTCTGCTACACCACCAGCCACGATTATCTGTCGGTCTGGACCACCCAGTATTCGATCGATTTCTACGAAAAGATGGGCCATTACGCCCGTATCGGCGGGCTGGAAGTGGCGCGCACCGGCGACGATACGTGGATGGAGGAGATCAAGCGCAAGGTCACCTCGGCCAAGGCTTTCGGCACCAACGCGCATTTGGTCACGCCGGCCGAGATCAAGAAAATGTTCCCCTTGATCGAGGAGGATCAGGTGCAGGGCGGCATGTTCGATCCCGATGCCGGCCTCGTCATTCCGCGCAGCCAGACGGTTGCCGGCAAGCTGGTCGATGCCGGCGAGAAGGCGGGCAAGCTAAAAGTGTTCGGCAATACGCCGGCGACATCTCTCATCGTCGAGGGCGGCCGCATCAAGGGCGTCGTTACCCATCGCGGCACGATCATGGCCGATCACGTCATCGTCTGCGCCGGCATCTGGGGCCGCCTGATCGCCGAAATGGTGGGCGAGGACCTGCCCGTCATGCCGGTCGACCATCCGCTGACGTTTTTCGGCCCATACAATGAATTCGAAGGCACGGGTAAGGAAATCGGTTTTCCGCTGCTGCGCGACCAGGGCAATTCCGCCTATATGCGCGATACCGGCGACCCGAAGACGACCGAAGGCGGCCAGATCGAGTGGGGTTATTACGAGACCACCAATCCGCGTCTCTGCCACCCGCGCGACATTCTGGAAAAACACGAGGCACGCCTGTCGCCATCGCAGCGCGACCTCGACATGGAACAGATTCTTGAGCCGCTGGAAAAGGCGATCGAGCTGACGCCTATTCTCGGCGAGTTGGGGTATAACGAGGGGCATTCCTTCAACGGCCTCTTGCAGGTTTCGGCTGGCGGCGGCGCTTCCTGCGGCGAAAGCCAGAAGGTGCGCGGGCTGTGGTATTGCGTGGCGATCTGGGTCAAGGACGGTCCGGCCTACGGAAAACTGATCGCCGACTGGATGACCGACGGCCGCACGGAGATCGATCACAACTCGATCGACTACGCGCGTTTTTATCCGCACCAACTGGACGAAAAATTCATCGAGGGCCGCACCTATGAGGCGGCGCAAAAAATCTATTTCCCGGCCGTGCATCCGCGCGAACCCTATGCGACCGGTCGCGGCGCGAAAAAATCGCCCTTCCATGAGCGCGAGAAGGAACTCGGCGGTTACTTCATGGAGCTTGGCGGCTGGGAGCGTGCGCATGGTTATGCGGCCAACGAGCACCTTCTAGAGAAGTATGGCAATCAGGTTCCGCTTCGTGAAAACGAATGGGACAGCCGCCATTTCTGGCGCGTCTCGAATGCCGAACATCTGGCGATGAGCGAGGATTGCGGCATCGTCAACCTCAGCCACTTCCACATGGCGGATATCGAAGGCCCGGACCATGTCGAGCTGCTGGAATGGCTGTGCGCTGCAAAGATCGGCGGTGACGGCAATATCGGCAAGGGCATCTATACCCACTTCCTCGATGACGAGGGCATGGTGCGCGCCGATTTCACTGTCTTCCGCATGGAAGACCGCTGCCGTCTGGTAAACGGTGCCGATGCGGGGCCGCGTGATTATCATTACATGAAACGTGTGGCCGAGGATCGCGGCCTCAACGTCACCATCACCGACGTCTCCGAAAAATTCATTACGATCGGGATCTGGGGCCCGAATGCCCGTGAGACGCTGAAAAAAGTGGTGGCAGACCCGGATGGCCTAAACATTGAAAACTTCCCGTTCGCGGCGATCAAGCCGATCGAGATCGCCGGCAAGCCGGTCTCCGCCTTCCGCATTTCCTATGTCGGTGAACAGGGCTGGGAACTGCACATGAAATACGAGGACGGCCTTGCCGTCTGGGACGCACTTCGCGCCACCGGCGTGATGGCTTTTGGCGTCGAGACCTATGCCAATTCGCGCCGCATGGAAAAATCGCTGCGCCTGCAGAACGGCGACCTGCTCACGCAGTACAATCTGATCGAAGCCGATCTGGCGCGCCCGAAGGTCAAGGAAGCGGATTTCCGCGGCAAGGCAAAACACCTCGAATACAAGGCGCGGGAACACCAGCCAGCGATGCTGTGCACGCTGGTCATGACCGAAAACACCGATGCGTCGGGCATCAAACGCTACCCGGTCGGCAACCTGCCGGTGATGGACCCGGAGACGAGCGCCGTTCTGGTGGATGAACTGGGGCGCCGCTCCTACACGACCTCGATCGCCTATGGCCCGACGGTCGGCAAAAATATCGCGCTCGCCTACCTGCCCTGGTCGCATTGCCAGATTGGTCGCAAGCTCAACGTCGAGTATTTTACCGAGACCTATCCAGTGGAGGTCGTGAGTGTCGGTTACAAGCCGATCTATGACCCGGAGAACCTGAAACCGCGAAGCTGAGAACGGGGCTTATCGCCCCTACCCTCAGCCCCCACGCGCGGCGAGAGCGATCGCATCCGCCACCTCACCGGCGCGATCGTCCAGCGTGCTGGTGGCGACGCGCAGATGATGGCTGGGCAGGAAGGAGAACTTGTTGCCCGGCTGCACGGCAATGCCCCGCGCAGCCAGCGTGACCATGGCAAACGGTTCGCTTTCCACCTTCACCCACGCGCAAAGACCGCTGCCGACCGTCGCCTCGACGCCACGCGCCGCGAGTTTTTCCGTCAGGCCATCGCGGCGTTTTTTGTAGATGCCGCGCGCCTTCGCAATCATCTCGGCCGTTGCCTCGTCGCGCAGCAGCCACGCACCTGCCGCCTGCAGGATACGGCTCGTCCAGGCGGCGCTGAAACTGCGATAGGACTGGATCTGCTCAACGATCGCCTTCGTGCTCGACAGCACTGCGAGACGCAGGTCCGGCCCGTGGGTTTTCGAAAACGACAGGATGTGGATGACGCGATCGGGAAATTCCTGCCCAAGCGAATGACGGCCGCTTTCGGCGATGTCGGCAATACCGTCATCCTCGATGATCAGCGTATCGCTGCTGCGTAGAACATCCGCCAGTTCCCACATGCGCCCAGCCGTCACCGTGCGGCCGGTGACCGAATGCAGACGCGGCTGGAACAGGAAGACCACCGGCTTGTAGCGCATCGCTTCCTGCAGCGATGACGGCAACGGTCCATCCTGATCACATTTCACCGGAATGATATGGGCGCCGATATGCTCGAGAATATCGAGCAGGCGCATCGCCGTCGGCTCTTCGATGGCCACGGGCGCGCCCGGCGTCACCAATGCATGGATCGCCGTATAGACGGCATTATAGCCGCCATTCATGGTCAGAAACGCTTCCGCTTCATAGGCCCATGTCCTGCGCACCTCCGTTTCCAGTTCCGGCAGGATTCGGCTGCGCTCATAACTGTTGAGATCCTCCGCCGAGGCACCATAGGCGAGTGCCTTGGCCAGAGGCGGCAGCAGCCTCTGGTCCGGCACGGCCATGGTCAGATCGAGCGCATCGGGCCCGTATCGACCCGAACTGGCCAATCGTTCCGGCTTGGCGATGAAACGATCGCCGCTTACCCAGGTACCGTTTCGGCCTCTGCCGGTGATGATTTTCTGCTTTCGAAGCTCGCTCCAGGCCTCCGAAATCGTCGCGGGGCTCACGCCGAGCGAAAAAGCGAGGTCACGGATCGGAGGCAGCTTTGCGCCGACCGGAAGTGCGCCTGCCCTGATCAAGGCACTGGTTTCCAACGCAATTCCGCGAATTGTGCGGTCGCTTAATTTTTGGGCAAACCAGTTCGAATCGTAGGCGTCGCTCATTCTCTCACCAAATTTAATGTTCAATAACGTAATAACATTTGATCATTTCAAAATGAACATTTTAATCTCAGTCCATCAGCATTTTCTGAATGAGTAGCACAAATGACACTGCGCCTTCGAATTGCACTGCGTGACTGGGACTACATGACGCCGCTGGTTCTCGGTGACGTCGCCTCCGACAAACTCGATCTTCAGGTTGATCGTATCGGCACGCTGGTTTCCCATATCGGCAAAGACCCGGATCATGACGCCGCTGAAATCTCCTTCAGCCGCTATACGCAGCTTCGCCATGACGGTGATGACAGTGTTGTCGCTATCCCCAACTTCATCATGCGCGGTTTTCGCCATCGCTGCATCATGACCATGGCCGACAGTGACATCACCACACTTGGTCAACTCAAGGGCAAGCGCATCGGCGTGACCGGCTGGCGCGACAGTGGCAACACCTGGACGCGCGCCGCCGTGCGCCGCGAAGGTGTCGAGGTGAAGGACGCAATGTGGTATGCTGGTCGCCTGACCGAGGCGCACCCGATCACCGACCGTCTCGACGGTTTTGGCCAGCCCGGCCTGATCGAAGCCTGCCCCGGCGAGAAGCCGATGGTGGACCTTTTGCGCGACGGCGGACTGGATGCGATCTTCACGCCCTTCATGCCGAACGGCTATTTCGAGCCGGGTTCGCCATATCGTCAGGTTCTGTCGGATTTCCGTTCGGAAGAGCGCCGCTATTTCGATGATGTCGGTTATGTTCCGGGCATGCATCTGATCGGCATCAAGGCCGAGATCGTCAAGGAAAACCCGTGGGTGATCGCCGAAGTCAGCCGCCTCATCGACGAGTCGCAGAAAATGTGGACGGAGAAGCGCCGCAAATATGCCGAAACGACGCCGTGGATGTTCGACGAAGTGCTGAAGACGTCGCGCGAACTGCCCAAGGGCTGGGACGCCAGCGGCTTTGCCGTCAACCGCAAGATGATTGACGATTTCGCCAAGGAACTGCATGCGCAGGGCATCATGAAACGTCACATGACGCCGGAAGAGCTTTTTGCATACGATACCGACGGAAGCCGGATCGGATAAACTCAAGGCCTGCAACTTTAGCCTCTCAAGAAACGTAGCTTTGTAAAACAAAGGGGAATGAACATGTCGCATAAGAAACTTATCGCTCTCGCATTGGTCGGCGTGGCCCTGGCCGGTGTCGCCAAGGCTCAAGACGCTTCCATCAAGCTGGACGTGGTGAAGGAACTGAACGACCGCCTGCCGGCGGACATCAAGGCCGCTGGCAAGATGACCTCGGTCAACAACGGCTCCTTCCCGCCTTATGAAATCGTCACCGGCACGGAAATGACCGGCGCCAGCGCCGATCTCACCGACGCGCTCGGCCAGGTTCTCGGCGTTAAGATCGACCACGCGACCGTCGGCGGCCTGCCGGCGCTGCTGGCCGGCGTCAACTCCAACCGCTACCAGTTCGCCTTCGGTCCGGTCGGCGACTTCAAGAGCCGCGAAGAAGCCAACGATTTTGTCGACTGGGTTCAGGAATTCGTGGTCTTTGCCGTGCAGAAGGGCAACCCGAAGGGCATTACCTCGCTCGACACCGCCTGTGGCCAGCGCATTGCGGTCATGGCCGGTGGTTCCGCCGAGCGCGTGATCCAGGCACAGTCGGAAAAGTGCAAGACCGATGGCAAGGAAGCCGTCGCCGTTCAGTCCTATACCGACCAGCCGGCGTCGATCCTCGCCGTCCGCTCCAAGCGCGCCGATGCCTTCTTCTCCTCGCAGGCACCGCTGACCTATTTCGTTTCCCAGGCCAACGGCCAGCTGGAACTGACCGGCGTGGGTGAAAAGAACGGTTTCGACAACCTTTATCAGGGCGCTGTCGTGCCGAAGGGTTCCCCGCTTGGCCCGCTTCTGCAGGATGCCATCAAGGTTCTGATGGATAACGGCACCTATGCGACGATCATGAAAAAGTGGGGCCTTGAGAACAACATGCTCAAGGAGCCGGGCATCAACCTCGGTGGACAGCTGCCGAAATGAGCACGAACACTTCAACACAGGCAGCGCCTTCGGGCGCTGCGGATTTCCGCGATGTGGCAACGGCGCATGCGCCGTTCCGCTATGGCCGTCTCGCGCTCTGGCTGATCGTCACCATCGTGGTCGTCGATTTCGGCTGGATCGTTGCCAATAACGAAAATTTCGGCTGGCCGGTCGTTGCCCAGTATTTCTTCGACCCGACGGTTCTGAGCGGCCTATACGTCAGCCTTGGCCTGACCGTGATCGCCATGATCCTCGGCGTGGCGCTCGGACTGATCATCGCCATCATGCGCATGTCCGACGACAGGCTGGCGAGCGGTTTCGCCTCGCTGTTCATCTGGTTCTTCCGCGGCACGCCGCTCCTGGTCCAGCTGATCTTCTGGTACAACATGTCGACGCTGTTTCCGAACCTGTCGATCGCCATTCCCTTCGGCCCGACACTGGCCAGTTGGGACACCAATTCGGTCATCACGCCGATGACGGCGGCGATCGTCGGTCTGGCGCTCAACGAAGCGGCTTACATGGCGGAAATCATCCGCGGCGGTCTTTTGTCCGTTGAACGCGGACAGGCCGAAACGGCGCAGGCATTCGGCATGACCAAGGCGCGCGCACTGCGCCGCATCATCATTCCGCAGGCGATGCGCTCCATCGTGCCGCCGACCGGCAACCAGCTGATCAGCATGATCAAGGCAACATCGCTGGTCAGCGTCATCGCCATGGCCGACCTGCTCTACTCCGTGCAATCGATCTATAACCGCACCTTCGAAATCGTGCCCATGCTGATGGTTGCGGTCATCTGGTACCTGCTGATCACTTCTGTGCTCAACATCGGTCAGAGCTATATCGAAGCCTATTACGGCCGTAGCGACCGCCGCAACGCGACGGCTGCCGCCAAGCCGGCGGCTGTCACAGAGGAGGCAAGCCATTGACCGCAACTGTCAAAGAAATTGCCGTTGATGCAAAGCCCCTCGTTCAGGCCCGCAACGTTCACAAGGCCTTCGACCAGCTCGAAGTGCTGAAGGGTATCGATCTCGATGTCGCACCCGGTGAAGTCGTCGTCATTCTCGGGCCATCCGGCTCGGGCAAATCGACCTTCCTGCGCTGTATCAACCACCTCGAAAGCATCCAGCAGGGCTTTATCGAGGTGGACGGCGAGCAAATCGGCTACCGGGTAAAGAACGACCGGTTGGAAAAGCTGACCGATAACGGCATTGCAAAACAACGCCGCAAGATCGGCATGGTGTTCCAGCAGTTCAATCTCTACCCGCATATGACGGTGCTGCAGAACATCATCGAGGCACCGGTCGGCGTGCACGGTGAAAGCCGCAAGGATGCGATCGAGAATGCCCGCCAGCTTTTGAAGCGGGTCGGCCTTTCCGAAAAGGAAGGCAACTATCCGCGCCAGCTTTCCGGCGGCCAGCAGCAGCGCGTGGCGATTGCCCGCGCGCTGGCGATCAAGCCCAAGCTGATGCTGTTCGATGAGCCGACATCGGCGCTCGATCCCGAACTCGTCGGCGAAGTGCTGGCGACGATGAAGGATCTGGCCAAACAGGGCCTGACCATGATCGTCGTCACCCACGAGATCGGCTTTGCCCGGGAAGCCGCCGACCGCGTGGTCTTCATGGATGGCGGTGTCATCGTCGAACAGGGCAAGCCGGAGGATGTGATCGGCAACCCGCAGCATCCGCGCACACAGGCCTTTCTGTCGCGCTTCCTTTAAGAACTCCTCCCCACCTCGCCCCGGCCGAAAGGTCGGGGCATTTTTCTTGAATTTCGAACGTCTGGATAAGCCATGCCAACCCAAGACAATCTTTATGCCCGCGTTGCCGATTTCGATGCGATGGAAGCCGAACTGAAGGCGACACGTCAGCACCTGCACGCACACCCGGAACTGTCCTTCGAGGAAGCCGAGACCGCCCGTTACGTGGCTGACAAGCTGGAAGGCTGGGGTTTCGACGTGACCCGCAATGTCGGCGGCCATGGTGTCGTCGCGACGCTCAAGAACGGCACCGGCACGAAAAGCATCGGCATCCGCGCCGACATGGACGCGCTGCCGATCGCCGAAGAAACCGGTGCGACCTATGCCAGCACGGTTCCGGGAAAAATGCATGCCTGCGGCCATGACGGCCACACGACCATGCTGCTTGGCGCCGCCGAATATCTGGCCCGCACCAAACGCTTCAACGGCACGGTCACGCTGATCTTCCAGCCGGCAGAAGAGGCCGGTAAGAACAGCGGCGCGCAAAAAATGATCGAGGACGGCCTGTTCGAACGGTTTCCGATCGATGCCATTTTTGGCCTGCACAACCATCCGGGCATGCCGGCCGGCGCACTGCTGACCCGTCCGGGCGCCATCATGGCGGGCGGCAATACGGTCAAGATCACCATTCACGGCAAGGGCGGCCATGCTTCGCGTCCGCATCTGACCATCGACCCGGTCCTGATCGCCTGCAATCTCGTCGTGACGATGCAGTCCATCGTGTCGCGCAATGTCGATCCGACCCAGACGGCAGTCGTCACCGTCAGCACCATCCATGCCGGTAAGGCTTCGAACGTCATTCCCAATTCGGCAGAAATCTCGATGAGCGTACGCTATTTCGATCCGGCCGTGGCCGAACTTCTCGAAGAGCGTATCCGCAAGCTGACGGCAAGCGTGGCCGAAGGCCATGGCGCGACGGCGGAGATCGAATATGAATACGGTTATCCGGTCGTGATGAACTCGGAAGCGGAAACGGCGTTTGCCAACGAAGTGGCGCGGGAACTGGTTGGCGATGCAAACGTCTCCACCTGCCCGCCGCTGCCGGGCAGCGAGGATTTTGCCTATTTCCTCCACCACCGGCCCGGCAGCTTTCTGCGCCTCGGCAATGGCAAGGATTCGGCCATCCTGCATTCGTCGAAATACGATTTTAACGACGGCAGCCTGACGACCGGTTCGGCCATGTGGGCGCGTCTGGCGGAACGTTATCTGGACGCCTGAGCGGATCGGATTTTTGCGTGATACAAGCACCCTGCGGCCAATGTCGCGGGGTGTTTTTGATTATCGCAAGCGACCGATCGTGGGCGGCTTGCGCCCACCCTCAATCCATTCCGAAGGCGGCGCGGGCTATCAGGCACTCGTCGTCTCCCGGCAGACAGGCCCGACAGACATCGGGCCGAACATCGTAGACCATGCAGGACGTGCTTTCACCGACCTTGCCGGAAAGCGCCGAACACCTATTGTCCTCACAACGCATGCCGCGCTGATCGGCAGCGACGAACTGCGCCGGAACCTTGTCCAGCGCTTCATCGGTTTCCATCGTGAACCGTGGCCATTCCTGAGAATAGGAACAGCAGGCACCGCATGTCTGGCAATCCAGCACAGGCGTCCCGCCCGCGTCATCGGCGAACAGGTCTTCGGGTCGAGCGTCACGGCTCTCCGGATGCGTCCAGATCGATGAGGCGTCCCTCACCGTCACTTGTGCTTCAGCAGCCAGATCTTGCCGGCCATGGTGATGCCATGCGGGGTTTCATCCGCATCGACGTCTGCGGTGAGAACCTGCAAAAGGCCGTAGTCCCGCAACTGGGTGACCGTGCCGGTCGTCGCGAACTTCACCTTCAGCGGACGCTCCTTGAAGCGGTCGGTTCTCGCATAGGTCTCGACGGCGTCGAGATGGGTCCACTTCTTGCCTTCCTGCGGGTGCAGGTCGCCATCTTTTGCGAGCTTCAACCCCCTGACCTGGGTCGGCGTCAGCTCAACGGTCAGCATGGCGGTCTTCGTGTTGGTCATGTCTTTTGTTCTTCCTTTACGTGCCGAAGTCCTGCGTGGCGCGACACGGTCCGCGGGTCGGGACAATGTCTCGGTTGTCTTTGGTACGACGACCATCGCCAACAAACAAAAAAAGGCCAGGCTTGAGCCTGACCTTTCATATATGACGCTTTCAGCAATGCCAGTACATCCGTGGTCACACGAAAGCGGATATCAGATCAGGCGGCCTGGAGATTGGTGGCCGACATCTTGCCGGACTTCTTGTCGCGTTCCAGCTCGAAGGAAACCTTCTGGCCTTCAACGAGTTCGCGCATGCCTGCCCGCTCGACGGCGGAGATATGCACGAAAGCGTCGGTGTCGCCGTTGTCAGGCTGGATAAAGCCGAAGCCCTTGGTGGAATTGAACCATTTAACTGTGCCGGTGGTCATGATGAACCCTTTCTTAGCAACAAATGTGGACCACAACGCGAACCGCGGTGCGGATGGTGATAACGATGCTTTAAAGGGAGGGTCGTTCAATACGCGGTGCCAATCGCGCAGTAACCAAATCTCGGCAGGAAAATATCGATAAACTCTAAATAGAGATGCAAACGCCGAAAGTCAACTTTTAGTTTTCCGAGGGTAAAAAAACATCCGCCCCATCCGCGTTGGGTTCAGCCAGTCACGGGCGCCACCGACGCCCATGACTGGTTCCCCCCTATTCCCGCCACTGCGCCAATGCCCGCGACAGATCCGATGCGGCATCGTCGCCCATGGTCAACTGGTATTGCAGTTCGTCGGAAAACAGGCTCGGCACCAGCAGAGCCTCGCGGTCGCTTTCGTGGGTCATGATCGACCCATTCATCAAGTCGATGCGGACATCGTCGGCCACCGGTTCGCCGTCCGGCGAGATGCCGCTGATACGGATATCGATGAACGGCAAGCCGGCCGGCGGATGACCGATGACGACGCCCTGGCGGGTGGCGCGCAGCCAGTCGGGCAAAGGCGAACCATCGGCGAGCGTGACGGTGAAGCTGGCATCATCACCATAACCGGGCGACGGCATGATGTAGAGCTGGCCGGCATAAATCATCGTGTCGACGCTGAACCAGGTCAGCGCATCGCGACCGTCGAACAGGCGGGTGTTGGATCCGCCCTTGTAGAAACCGACCGTGAAATCATCGATACGGCGACCGCTTTCGATCCATTCGCTGATCTGGCGGGCAGCATACAGCACGGCCCCCTCATCCGGCAGCGAGCCGATGCCGTTGAGCGAGCGGATCGAATTGGTGACGCTGTTGACCGGGCCGTTTTCGCCGATATCACCGGCAATGCCGTTGAGGCTTTCCATGACGGAGCCGCTGGCGGGCGCAATCGTGCTGCTGGTGGTGCTGGTTTCCGGCCGCCATGTGACGGTGACAGCCCCGCCACCGAGATTGGGTGCCGGCGGTTCGTATTCGTTGGTGCCGGGCGGCGGTTCCGGCGGCTGCGGATTGCTGGCCGACACCACGATGATTTCGACCGTGAAGGAGGACACGGTCTCGCCATCGCTGACCGTATAGACAAAACTGTCCGCACCAAAATAGCCGGGCGCCGGCTGGTAACGATAGGTGCCGTCGGCAAGCACGACGAGCGTACCGTGCGCCGGCGGCTGACCGATGCCATAGGTCATCGGCGCCCCTTCCGGATCGATGGCCGGCGGCAGTGTGCCCGTCGAGACGGCATCCTGCGGCACCGAAATCGAGGTACCGGAACCGAGCGGCGCATCATTGACGGGCGTCACGTCGATGACGACACGCCAGGTCGATGTCGTCACGCCATCGCTGACCACGTATGTGAAGACATCGGTGCCGTTGTAGTTCTGATCCGGCGTGTAGCGGTAGAAGCCGTTGGGATCGATGGTGACACGGCCATGCGCAGCATCGACACCGAGGAAATACCGCACCGGCCGACCTTCGGGATCAATGGCAACCGGCAGCGGACCGGCAATCGTCGTATCCTCCGATGTCGATACGGCAAGGTCGGAACCGACCGGCGGCGCATCGGGTGCGCTGACGGAGATCGTCACCGTATAGGTCGTGCTGGCCGTGCCGTCGCTGACCGTATAGGTGAAACTATCGGGCCCGTTATATCCGGCTGTCGGCGTATAACTGTAGGTGCCATCGGCCGAGACGGTGACCGTGCCGTGTTCGGCGCCGGTTCCCAGTCCATACGAAACCGGAGAACCTTCGGCATCGAGTGCAATCGGCAGAGTGCCGGTGGTCGTGGTGTCCGGCCCGACGGAAATCGACAGGTTCGAACCTTCCGGCGCATCGTTGACGGCCGCGACATAAACGGTCGCCGTATAGGTCGAGATCGAGGTGCCGTCACTGATCGTATAGGTGAAGGTGTCCGTGCCGTTGAAATTGCGGTTCGGCGTGTAGGTGAACGAGCCGTCGCCATTGACGATGACGCTTCCGTAAACAGGGCCTGCGGCAAGGCCGTAGGTGAGAGGCAGACCTTCGGGATCGACCGCCAGCGGCAGCTGGCCGCTGGTCGGTACGTCCTCCAGCGTCGCGACGGTGGCGTCGGTTCCCTGCGGTGCATCATTCACCGGCACGACGTTGATGCTGATCGTGTAGATCTGCGTGAACTGTCCGTCCGTGACGCTGTAGGTAAAGCTGTCGGGACCGAAATAGTCGAGTGCGGGAACGTAACGATAGATGCCGTTGGCAAGGATGGTCACGGTGCCATGCGTCGCCTGTCCTGAAAGCGCATAGGTGAGCGGATCACCGTCGGCATCGGTGGCGACCGGCAGCGTGCCGTCGAAAGGTACATCCTCGATGACATTGATGGCGCCGTTCGAGCCGACCGGTGCATCCGGCGATGCGGTGACGCTGACATAAACCGTATAGCTGGATGTCAGGCCGCCATCGCTGACCGTGTAGGTAAAGCTGTCCGGGCCATTGTAATTCGGATCGGGCACATAGCTGTAGCTGCCGTTCGGGCCGATTGCCACAGTGCCATGGGCGGGCGCATTGCCGAGACCATAGGTCAGTGATTGCCCCTCGGGATCCACCGCCACCGGCAGCGTGCCATCGGCCGTCGTATCTTCCCCGACGGCAAAGGCATGGTCCGAGCCCACCGGTGCGTCATCAACCGGCAGAACGGTGATGGCGATCGTGCGGATGATCGTGTTGACGCCATCGCTGACGCTGTAGGTGAAGCTGTCGGCGCCGTAGTAGTTGGCGGCCGGGACATAACGATATGTGCCATCCGGCAGGATGGTCACCGTACCATGCGAGGCCGGGCCGGCAAGCGCATAGGTCAGCGGATCGCCATCCGGATCGCTGGCAGGCGGCAGCGTGCCGTCGTAAGGCACATCCTCGGTGACGGTGGCGGTGCCATCGTAACCGACAGGGGGATCGTTTTGCGGGGTCACGTTGATGGTAACCGTGTAGGTCGAGATCGCCGTGCCGTCCGTGACCGTATAGGTAAAGCTGTCCGGGCCGTTGTAATCCGGGTTCGGCACATAGGTGTAATTGCCATCGGCATCGACGGTGGCAGTGCCATGCAGTGGCGCCACACCCAACCCATAGATCAGGTTCGGGCTGTCGGGATCGAAAGCCACCGGCAGGGTTCCGCCGGCAGTTTCGTCTTCCTCGACGGAGATGGTCAGATCGACGCCGCGTGGCGCATCATTGACGGCCGTCACCGTGATCGAGATGACGTAAGTCGCCGTCTGGTCGCCATCGCTCACCGTGTAGGTAAAGCTGTCGGGACCGGAATAATCGGCGGCCGGCGTGTAGACGAAATTGCCATCGGTCGAGATCGTAACCGTACCATGCTGCGGGCCCTGCGGACCGGCGGCATAAATGACAACCTGACCTTCCGGATCAATGGCGGGCGGCAGGGTACCGACATAGGCCTCATCCTCGACGGCGACGATCGCCGCATCACTGCCACGCGGCGCATCATTGACGCCCTGGACATTGACGGTGACCGTATAGGTCTGCATCGCGTCACCATCGGTGACTGTATAGGTGAAGCTGTCCGGGCCCGAGTAATCCGGATAGGGCGTATAGGTGAAGGCATTGCCCGGGCCGACCGTGACGATGCCGTTGACCGGCTGCGCGCCGATGCCATAGGTGACCGGGTCACCATCGGGGTCCTCGGCAACCGGGAAAAAGCCGTTATAGACCTGATCCTCGACCGGTTCGATGCTGATATTGCCGCCGACTGGCGGGTCGTTGTCGGGGCCGACCGTGACATCGACCCTGTAGGTGGACGTACCGGTGCCATCTGTCACCGTGTATTCGAAACTGTCGGGGCCGTAGTAATTTGCGGCCGGCGTGTAGACGAAGTCGCCATTGGCAGCGATGGTGACCGAGCCATGCTGCGGCTGCAGGATACCGGGACCGTAGGTGAAGGGCTGGCCTTCCGGATCGATCGCCACGGGAAGACGGCCAGCGTAAACCTGATCCTCGATGACACTGATTTCCGTATCATTGGCGCGCGGCGCATCGTTGACGCCGGTCACCGTGATCGAGACGGTATAGGTCGAGGTCGCATTGCCGTCACTGACCGTATAGGTGAAGCTGTCGGCACCGTAATAGTCGGGATAGGCCGTATAGACATAAGCGCCAGTCGCTGTGATCGTGACCGTGCCATGCGACGGCTGGGCACCGACGGCATAGGTGACGTCATCGCCCTCGGGATCGACCGCCAGCGGCAACTGACCGTTATAGGCCTGATCCTCGGTCGCGACGATCGCATCATCGCGGCCGCGCGGCGGATCATTGATGCCGCCGACATTGACGGTGACCGTGTAGATATTGGTGGCCGTACCAACGCTGACGGTGAACTGGAACGAGTCCGGGCCGGCGTAATCGGGATTGGGCGTATAGGTGAAGGTACCGTCGGGATTGACGTTGACGATACCGTGCGCCGGCTGCGAGCCGAGGCCATAAGTGAAGGGCTGGCCTTCCGGATCGATGGCCGGCGGCAGGGTGCCATTATAGACCTGATCTTCGGACGCGTTGATCGAGATATCGTTTGAACGTGGTGCATCATTGACGTTCACGACATTGACCGTGACCGTATAGCTGACCGTATTGACACCGTCGCTGACGGTGTAGGTGAAGCTATCGGCACCATAATAGTCCGGGTTTGGCGTGTAGACGAAATCGCCATTCGCCTGGATGGACACCGTGCCGTGCTGCGGCGCGATGCTGCCGAGACCATATTCGAGCGACTGTCCTTCCGGATCGAAGGCCACCGGCAGGCGGCCGTTATAGGCCTGGTCTTCCGTTGCCGTGATGGTGACGTCGCTGCCGCGCGGCGGATCGTTCTCGCCCTGGACGTTGACGGTAACGGTATAGGTCGAGGTCGCGAAACCATCGGTCACCGTGTAGGTGAAGCTGTCCGGGCCGTCGTAATCCGGGTTCGGCGTATAGGTGAACGTGCCATCGGCCGAGACCGTGGCCGTGCCATGCGCCGGCTGCGCGCCGAGACCGTAGGTGAAGGGCTGGCCTTCGGGATCGACGGCGAGCGGAAGCGTGCCGGTCAGTGTTTCGTCTTCAGTCGCCGTGACGGCGATATCGGATGCCCGCGGCGCGTCATTGACCGGCGTGACGGTGATGGTGACGGTATAGGTGTTGAAGGCGAGACCGTCACTGACCGTGTAGGTGAACGTGTCCTGGCCATTGTAGTCGGCGTTCGGGCGATAGGTGTAATTGCCCTGTGCATCGACCGTGGCCATGCCGTTCGCCGGTCCGTTGGCGATCGCATAGATGACGGTTGTGCCCTCGGGGTCGGTCGCCACCGGCAAGCGTCCGCTGGACAGGCCGTCTTCAGGCATGGTGACGGCAAGATCGGAACCACGCGGCGCATCATTGATCGGCGTGACGGTGATATCGATCCGGTAGACAACCGTCTCGGGGCCGTCGGTGACGCTGTAGGTGAAGACATCCGGGCCCGCATAATCGGCGGCCGGAACGTAGGTGTAGCGCCCGTTGCCCAGCACCGTCACCGTGCCGTGCTGCGCCTGACCGACCAGCGCATAGGTCAGTGTATCGCCATCGACATCGGTGGCGACGGGCAGGATATCGCTATAGGGCGTGTCCTCGTTGACGGTGATGGCGCCATTCGAGCCGACCGGGGCATCATTGGCCGGCGCGACATTGATGGTGATCGTGTAGGTCGCCGTCGCTGTGCCGTCGCTGACCGTATAGGTAAAGCTGTCCTGACCGTAGAAATCGGCGTTGGGCGTGTAGATGAAATCACGGCCCGAGACAATGGTAACCGTGCCATGGGACGGAGCCTGCGTGCCAAGCCCGTAGGTGACCGCCGAGCCTTCGGGATCGGTGGCAACCGGGAACTGGCCGTTGAGCGGCTGATCTTCCGTCGTGGACAGGATCGCATCACTGCCGCGCGGCGCGTCGTTGACCGGGGTGACGGTGATGAAAACGGTGTAGGTCGCGACATCGACGCCGTCGCTGACCGTGTACTGGAAACTGTCCTGACCGAAATAATCCTGGCGCGGGACATAGGTATAGGTGCCGTCGATATTGACTGTGACGGTACCATTGGCCGGATTGGTGGCCAGACCGTACGCGACCGCGGACCCCTCCGGATCGGTCGCCGTCGGCAACCGGTTCGTAAACGGCGTGTCTTCGGTGACCGTGATGGATGTATCGGCGCCAACCGGCGCATCGTTGACGGGCGTGACGGTCATCGTCACCGTGTAGGTATTGAAGGCCTGACCGTCGCTAACGGTGTAGGTGAAGCTGTCCATACCGTAGAAATTGGCGGCCGGAGTATAAGTATACTGGCCCGTCGAAGTGATTGCGACAGTGCCATGCGCCGGGCCGGTGCCAACGGCATAGGTTATCGTCGGATTGTTGCCATCCGGATCGCTTGCGGTGGGCAACTGTCCTGTCCGGGGCGTATCTTCGGCGGTGCTATCGGCAAAATTGCCGGCGCGGGGCGCATCGTTGACGCCGATGACATTGACGAAGACCGTGTAAGTATTGAACGCCGCGCCATCGCTGACCGTATAGGTAAACGTGTCCTGCCCGTAAAAATCAGGATTGGGAACATAGGTATAGGTGCCGTTGGGCGCGATCGTCACCTGGCCGTTGAGCGGGACGACAGAACCGAGCGCATAGGTGACGGCGGAACCTTCTGGATCGGTTGCGCGCGGCAAGGTGCCGCTGCTCGTCACATCCTCCGTGACCGAGATCGTTGCGTTGGAGCCGACCGGCGCGTCGTTGACGGCGTTGATGGTGACCGAGACCGTACGGATCACGCTCGTCTGGCCATCGGAGACCCGATAGGTGAACTGATCCGTGCCGTTGTAATTGCCGGTCGGCGTGTAGGTGAAATTGCCGTCGATATCCATGCTGACGACGCCATGCGCCGGGCCTGTCGCCACCGAGAAGCGGAGCGTGTCGCCGGCATCGGCATCGGTTGCCTCGACCCGGTCGGTGAGCGGCGTGTCTTCATCGATGATGAACGTGTAGTTGCCGGCCACGGGTGGCGCATTGTCCGAACCGACATCAATGGTGACCGTGCGGGTGATCGTCACCGTTCCGTCGGTGACGGTGTAGGTGAAGGTGTCGCGTCCGAACGTCTCGGGGTTGGGGGTGTAGGTGTAGTTGCCAAGGGCATCGACCGTTGCGATACCGTTCGTGGCCTGTGTGCCCAGCGCAAATGTGAGCGTATCTTCGTCGATATCGACAGCCGTCAGCTGTCCGGCAACTGCCTGATTGCGCGGCGTTGTTACATCGACATCAGGGGCAACAGGCGCATCATTGACCGGGCGCACGGTGACGGTGACGGTATAGCTGGAGCTCGCCTGGCCATCGCTGACGGTATAGGTGAACGTGTCGGAACCGTTGAAATCGGGCCTCGGCGTATAGGTGTAACCGCCGGTCGGGGTGATCAACACGGTGCCATTGCCGGCCTGACTGCCGAGCGCATAGGTGACGGTTGTGCCTTCGCGATCCGTCGCCACCGGCAGCGTGCCGGTGACAGCGCCGCCGTCCTCGTCCATCGAGAAGGCGGCGTCGGCTGCCGTCGGCGCGTCGTTGACCGGCGAGATGGCAATGGCAATGGTGACCGTGCGCAGGCCGCCCTGACCGTCGCTGACCTCGACCTGGAAACTGTCATTGCCGTTGTAATCGAGCGCCGGCGTGTAGACGTAACGGCCGGCATTGTCGATCGTGACGGTGCCGTTCAGAGGCGGTGTAACGACAGTGAAGGTGAGCGGATCGCCATCGGCATCGAAGGCCGCGATGGTGCCGGAGACCGGTGTGTCCTCGGCGGTGACGATCGACTGGTCTTCGGCGACCGGCACATCGTTGACAGGCTGGATGAAGATGGTCGACTGACTGGTGGCGATAAGTTCGCCGCCCGCACCGGTATTGCCGCCATCGCTGGTGATCATGGTGAGGGTGACGGCGGCGCTGCTGTCGGTGACCGGCCGGTAAACCGGCGCGACCGCGCTGGCGAGATAGGCGTTGATATTGGCAAGCGTGCCGGTGAGCACGATCGTGCCCGTGCCGCCGCCGGTGACACTCACATTGCCGCCCGAGAAGGCGGAAAGCGTACCGCCGCTGACGCTCAGGCTCACCGTTATCGGGCCATTGCCGGCATCGACATCAACAATGGAAATGCCGGATAGCGGCAGCGCGCCATCCTCAAGCATAGAATAGCTGGCCGGGAGCGTGTTGACCGGCGCGTCGTTGACAGGCCGGACGAGGCCGGTGACGGTTGCCTGTGCGGTCAGCGTGCCATCCGACACGGTATAGGTGAAGGACGGCGAGCCGACATAATCGGCGGCGGCCGTGAAGGTGATCGTACCATTGGCATTGAGCGAGATAGTGCCGCCGGTCACGACGACCGGATTGCCGATCGCGATCGGCTGGCCGTCGATCTGCGTGACCACCAGCGCATCACCATCGATATCGCTGTCGTTGGCGATCACGTTGAGGGTGACGGAACCGTCCTCATCGATGGCAAAACTGTCGTCGGAAGCCACTGGGGCATCGTTGACCGCGGTGACGGTGATCGTCACCGTCGCCGAACTGATGCCACCATTGCCGTCGTTTATCTGGTAGACGAAGGTGTCGGTGCCGTTGAAGAAGGGGTTCGGCACATAGGTAAAGGTGCCGTCGGCATTCAGCGTCAGCGTGCCGTTCGCGGGCGGGCTGACCTGCGAGACAGTGAGCGGATCGCCATCGGGATCCGTATCAGGCCCATTGCCACCGCCGATCAGCACGTTGCCACCAAGAATATTGCCCTCGGCAACGGTGAAGCTGTCGGCCACCGCGGTCGGGGCCGGATTGATGACCGTCAGCACAAAGCTTTGGGAGACAGTGCCACCATTGCCGTCGGAGGCGGTGACGACGATCGTGTAATCGCTGCGGCCGCTCGGGCCGGAAGCGGAGCGATCGATGCGACCAAAGATTTCGCCGGTGGCCGGGTCGATATCAAGACCTGTCGGCTGGCCCGAAATCGTGAAGGCAAGCGGATCGCCATCGGGATCGGAGAACTTTCCGCCGGTCGGATAGGAGATGGCCTGACCGTCGCTCCAGGTCTGGTCGGGCAACGGACCGCCGACCGGTGCATCATTGACGCCCGATACGGTGACGGTCAGCACGGCTGTCGCCGTCAGGCCGCCCGGATCGGAGATCTGGTAGGTGACCGTGGTGGTGCGGGTCTGGCCGGCCTGCAGATCGTCGAAGCCCGTGCCCGGATCGAAGGAATAGGTACCATCCGCAGCAATGACGAATGTGCCGCCATTGCTGCCGATAACCGGTAATCCCACCGAGGCCGAACCATTGATCGCTGTCACGAGGATGGCATCGCCATCCGGGTCGCTGTCGCTGCCAAGGATGACATTGCCGGTAATGGCGTTATCCTGCGTGGTGGCGGCATTGTCGTTGACGGCCACCGGCGCATCGTTGACCGGATTGACGGTGATGGTGACCGTGGCGATATCGGTCAGGCCGCCGGGATCGGTGACGATGATCTGGAAACTGTCGGTGCCGTTAAAATTCAGCGCCGGCGTGTAAGTATAGGTGCCGTTGGGGTTGACGATGACAGTGCCGTGAGCGGGCTGGGCATAGGGTGCATAGACCAGCGTATTGGCGGCATTGTCGACATCGACGGCGGCGATCTGGCCGCTATAGGGCAAATCTTCATTGGTGGAGACAGAGACGTCCTGCATGACAGGCGCATCGTTGACCGCCGTGACCGTGATCGTCATCGTGTAGGTCACCGTATCGGTGCCATCGCCGACCGTGTAGGTGAACGTATCGGTGCCATTGAAGTTCGGGTTCGGCGTGTAGGTGTAGGTGCCATCCTGACGGATGACCACCGCGCCGTTGGCGGGAGCGGTGCCGACAGCGTAGCTGAGCGTATCGCCTTCCGCATCGAAGACCGGCGGCAAGGAAGCGGTCAGAACGCCGTCTTCGGCGACGGTTCCCGTCCCGTCGGAGCCGATCGGCGCATCATTCGTGCCGGTAACGATGACTGTCAGCGTCGCGGTCGAGAACCCACCCTGTCCGTCCGATATCGTATAGGTGACGGAGGTGGCGCGGGTCTCGCCGGCGCGCAGGCTGTCGAAAGCCGTACCGGGCACAAATTCATACTGACCGTCAGAAGCCACACGGAATGTGCCGCCGGCCGAACCGGTCACGACAGTACCGACGCTGCCGGCCACACCGTTGACGGCCGACACGGTGATCGTGTCGCCATCAGGGTCGACATCGGCGCCGGCGCCATTATCGGCAAAGACCGAGCCGGTGCGGGTTTCATTCTCGCCAGCATTGACGAGATCGTCATGCGCGATCGGCGCCGGGTTGGCGACGACAAGCGTGAAACTCTGGGCAACCGTGTTGCCATCCGGATCACGTGCGGTGATCGTAACCGTGTAAGGGCCAGCGACGGATGCATTGCCGGCAAGTGTTCCGGTGATCAGGCCCTGTGCAGTGATACCGAGGCCGGTGGGCAGGCCTGTCTGGCTGAAGGTGAGCGTGTCGCCGTCCGGGTCGGAGAAATAACCCGCAACATTGATCGAAACGGGATCGCTATCATTATAGGCCTGGTTCGGGATCGGTGTTGCGACCGGATCATCCGGCTGTGCCACGACATTGAGCGTTACCGTGAAGGTAACCGTCGTGCGGCCGTCGTTGACCGTATAGGTGAAGCTGTCCGGGCCATTGTAATTGGCAGCCGGTGTGTAGGTATAGTCGCCGTTCGGGCTGATGGTGACCGTTCCGCGTGACGGCTGCGTGGCGACCGCGAAGCTGAGCGTATCACCATCGATATCGAAAGCGGTCAGCGTACCGGTCGCGACCTGATCCTCGATGACGGGGATTGTGGTCGTGCCGTTGATGGGTGCATCGTTTTCGCCGGTGACCGTAATCGTCAAGGTGGCCGTGGATTCGGCTCCATCCGTATCACGGATCGTGTAGGTGACCGACGTTGTCCGGCTCTCGCCGACCTGAAGATCGTCGAAGGATGTGCCGGGATTGAAGACATAGGTTCCGTCGGCAGCGAACACGAAGGTGCCGCCGCTACTGCCGGCGACCGGCGAGCCAACCGCACCGGCAGCACCGATACGGATGATGGCCAGGGTCTGGCCTTCCGGATCGCTGTCATTGGAAAGAACCGACGGTCCGTTGAGAATGGCGTTTTCGGTGGTTGTGCCGGTGTCGTTGACGGCATTGGGCGCATCGTTGACCGGAATGACATTGATGCTCGTGACGGCGGCGGCCGACACCGCACCAAGCGTATCCGTAACAGTGAACGTGAGAGTGCGGATACCGGGCGCCGGGTTGTCGCTGCGGTTCTCGTACTGGATGGCACGCACAAGCGCAGTGAGATCGGCGTCGGGTACGGTCACGTTGGCGCCGGCAGCGTTTTCGACATGAAGGCTGGTGCCGCTATAGGTGTATCGGAACGTCGTGCCGCCGAAGCTGAGCGTGCCGCTGGACGGCGTGCCGTAGGAAATGTCGACGACGCCATTGAGGTGGAAGATTTCCAGCGCGCCACCGCCGGTAAAGCCACCCAGGGCGATATCCATGGAAACGATGCCGCCTTCGACATCGAAGACCGTCGCATCCGCAGATGCGACCGGAACGGAAGCTCCGCCCTCGGTAAAGTCTATGGCCCGATCGGTGCCAGTTGCCACGCCGTTGAGATCGATGACGGGCTGGTCGTTGACCGGGGTGACGGTGATGGAGATCAGGCCGTCATCGAAACCGCCCTGCCCGTCGCTGATGCGATAGGAAACGGAAACGGTTCCGTTGAAATTGGCAGCAGGCGTAAAAGTCAGGTTGCCCAGCGCATCCATGCTGACGACACCATTGGCGACCGCCACGCTGCCGCCTGCGATGATGGACTGGCCGTCAATGGACACCAATGTCAGCGCATCGCCGTCCGGATCACTGTCGGCACCGGCAACATCTGTGACCGGATTGAAGGTGATCGGCGTATCTTCCGCGGTCGTATAGGCATCATCAACCGCAACCGGCGGCGGGTTGGTGACGGTGAACTGGAAGCTGGTCGATGCCGAAAGTCCAGGACCGGTCGGCGGCGCCTGACCGAAACGGTCATAAGCGGTGATGGTGACCGTATAGGGGCTGTTGACCGAAGCATTGGCGGCCAGCGTGCCGCTGATGATACCGGTCTCGGCATCATAGGTGAGACCGGGCGGCAGATTGGTCACGACGTAGTCGAGATCGTCGCCGTCGACATCGGAGAAGTAGCTCGACACGTCGAGGCTGAAGGACGAACCGTCCGCCTGCGTCTGGTTCGGCACCGCCGATGCCGTCGGCGCGTCGTTGACCGGCAGAACGGTGATGGTGACACTGGCGGTATCGCTGCCGCCGTTGCCGTCACTGATCGTGTAGGTAAAGGACTCTGTACCGTTGTAATTGGGATTGGGCGTGAATCTCAGGACGGCCTCATTGGCCGCATTGAGCACAAGTCGGACAGAACCGTTCGTGGTGGCGACCGAAGCGCCGTTGACCGTGAGATTGACGCCATTGACGAAGATCACCGTGCGGGTGTCGTTATCGAGATCAACGTCATTTGCAAGGATATCGATATCGACCGGCGTGTCTTCGTTCGTGGTGGCGACATCATCACGCGCATCGGGGGCCACGTTATTGATGATGTAGACGAACTGGATCGTGCTGCTCAAGCCGGCGGGATCGCGCGCGGTGACCGAAACGACGTAGCTGCGGCTTCCCATCGGACCTGAAGCATCGCTGGCAATCTGACCGGAAATGATGCCGGTCGCGGCATCATATTCAAGGCCTGGAGGCAGGCCTGTGATGACATAGTTCAGCACGTCACCTTCGGGATCGACGAAATGCGCCGAGGTGTCGAAGGTGATGACTTCATAGTCGTTGCGCTGCATGTCGGCGATCGGAGAGGTGATCGGCGGATCGTTTTGCGCATTCACATTGATCGTTACAATGCCGGTGGAATACCCGCCCTGGCCATCGGTGATGCGATAGACGATGGTATCCGTGCCGTTGAAATCCAGATTGGGTATATAACGCAGCGTGCCGTTCGGATTGACCTCAACACTGCCATTGGCAGCGATCGGCGTGAAGGTCGGATCAAGCGAGATCGTGTCGCCATCCGGATCGACGTCATTGCCGAGGACATTGATGTTGTCGAGCGGCGTATCTTCCGGTGTGCTGTAGCTGTCGTTATTGGCGACAGGTGCCGGATTGGTCACGGTGAAGGCGAATGTCTGTGTGCTCGACAGGCCGCCGGTTGCGCGGTCGGTGGCGGTGACGCTGACGGTATAGAGGCGCGTGCCCGTGGGGCCGGATGCATCCCTGGCGATCTGACCGGTGATGCTGCCATCGGCGTTCATCGTCAGGCCGGGTGGCAGGCCTGTGGCCGAGAAGCGCAATGTGTCGCCGAGATCCGCGTCCGTGAAGAACGCGCCGTAAGACAGCTGCGCACCGGTGAGTATCTGACTGTCGGGCATGGTAACAGACGGCAGCGAGACAGGCTGTTCCGGCGCGGTATTGAGACCGGTGACGGTGACGGCGATCGTGGCGGTGCTTGAGCCGCCTTTCGAATCCGTGATGGTGTAATGCACGACCGTCGTGCGGTTCTGGCCTTCGGCGAGGTCCCGGAATGCGGTACCGGCATCGAAGGAATAGGTGCCGTCGGCACGCACGATGAACGTACCGCCCTGAGAACCGGCAATCGCCTGACCGATATTGCCGGCCGAACCGTTGACCTGGGTCAGGCTGAACGGATCGGTCTCGGGATCGGAATCGTTGCCACGCCAATTGTCGCTGCCCGAACCGCCTTCGGTGACGACCAGTTGATCATTCACCGCGTAAGGTGGCTGGTTGATGATCGTCCAGGTCAGGGTCTGTGTCGTCACGCCGCCCGGCGAGCCATCGTTGGCCGTAATGGTGACGGTATAGGTCCGGTTGCCGGTCGGGCCGGAGGCATCCGGGTCGATCGTGCCGGTGATGCTGCCATCCGGCGCGATGGTGAGGCCCTGAGGCAGGCCGGATGCGGAAAAGGACAGAACCGGTGAATCCACATCGCTGAAATACGGCGCAACGCTGAAGCTGACCGGCTGGCGATCGCCATCGATGCGATCGGGTATCGGCGTCGCGACCGGCGCATCGTTGACGGCGGTGACGTTGATCGTGACGGTGGCAGTCGAGACACCGCCATTGCCATCGGAGATCGTGTAGACGATCGTGTCGGTGCCGTTGAAATTGGCGTTCGGCGTATAGGTGATGGAAACGGGGAAGCCGTTCACGTCATTGACGAGCGTGATGGTGCCGTGACCGGCCGACGCCGAAGTGATCCGTAACGGGTCTCCGTCGGGATCGATGTCGCGGCCGGCGGTGCCCGTGTCGGTGTTGAAACCGGTGATCGGATTAAAGGTGATGCTGCTGTCTTCGGCTACCGTCACCGTATCATTGACGGCCGTCGGTCCCGGGTTTGTGACCCGCAGCACGAAATCCTGGAAAATGCTGTTGCCCGTGCCGCCTGCCCCATCATAGGCGGTGATGCGGATCGTATAGACGCCGCCGTTCAACTGGCTGGCATTCTTGTCGATCGTGCCGAGGATCGTGCCGCTGGCCGGATCGATGGACAGCCCGGCGGGAAGACCCGAAGCCATGTAGTTCAGGGCATCCCCATCCGGGTCGGTGAAGAAGTCGCCGGCATCAAGCGCCAGTGCCTGACCATCCGCACGCACGAGCGGCGGAATGGGTTTGACGACGACGGGCGCATCCGGCACCGCCGTGACATTGATACGAACGGTGGCGGTGGCAACGCCGCTGTTTCCGTCGTCGATCGTATAGGTGAAGCTTTCGGCGCCGTTATAGTTGGCATTCGGCGTGAAGCGCAGGAAGGGTTTGCCATCCTGCCCGATCAGAAGCGTGACCGTGCCGTGAGCGGTGGCCAGCGGATTGCCGAGCGTCAACTCGCGATTGTCGATACGGACAATCGACAGCGTGTCGCCATCGGGATCGCGGTCATTGCCGAGCACGAGGATATCGACCGGCGTGTCTTCCGCCGTAGTGACCGTATCGTCGGCGGCAACCGGCGGCAGGTTGAGAACGGTATACCGGAATGTGACCGGCGTCGGCGTGCCTCCCCTGCCGTCATCGGCCGTGACCGTGACGGTATAGACGGCTTCGCCGGTCGGGCCGGAGGCGCCACTGGCGATCGTGCCGCTGATGACCGTGCCGTTGAAGGTGAGCCCGGCGGGCAGGCCGGAAACGGTGTAGGTGAGGGGATCTCCATCGGGGTCGCTGAAGAATCCGCGCACGTCGAGGGAATCGGCATCGCCGTCATTGCGGGTGCGATCAGGAATGGTGCCGCCGACCGGTGCATCGTTGACCGGAGTGACGGTCACCGCCACCGTCGCGGTCGCCGTGCCGCCATTGCCGTCGGAGATCGTGTAGACGATCGTATCGGTGCCGTTGAAATTGAGGTTCGGCTGGTAGGTGATCTGACCGTTCGAACCGATCGTGACCGTGCCGTTGCCAGCGGTGGCGCTGACCACGGCAAGGGGATCGCCATCGGGATCGCTGTCATTGCCGAGGACATTGATCGTGTAGGGCGTATCCTCGGGCGTAGTGAGGCTGTCGCCCACCGCGATTGGTGCCGGATTGGTAACGGTATAGGTGAAGCTTCGGGTCACGGTGCCGCCATTGCCATCATTGGCCGTGACGGTGACCGTGTAGACTCCATTGCCGGTCGGGCCGCCTATGCTGGCCTGACGGTCGATCGTGCCGGTAATGACACCGGCCGCGGTTATGGAGAGGCCGGCAGGCAGACCGGTCTGGCTATAGCTCAGCGTATCTCCATCGGCATCGCTGAAGAAGCCGGAGAGGTTGATGTTGACGGCAGTGCTGTCGGCCGCAGCACGATTGGGCAACGTGCCGGCCGTCGGCACGTCGTTGATCGAGGCGACATCGACCGTCACCGTGTATTCGTTGGTGCCGCCCTTGCCGTCGCTGACGACGAAGCTGAACGTATCGCGGCCGTTGAAATTGGCGTTCGGCGTGTAGGTGTAGCCACCGTTGGCGCCAATGACGACAGTGCCGTTGGCCGGCGACGTGGAGCCGGCGGCATAAGTGACGATATCACCATCGACATCGGTGGCGGCCGGCAGTGTGCCGGACAGCGCGGTGTCCTCGTCCGTGGTGACGGTGACGCTGGAGGAAACCGGCGCGTCATTGACCGGCGTGACCGTACCGGCGATGTTGCCGGTCGAGGTCGTGGTGCCGTCGGAAACGGTGTAGGTGAAATTGACCTGTCCGTTGAAATTGGCGTTCGGCGTGAAGGTCAGGCGCCCATCGGCATCCAGCGTGACACTGCCGCCGGTGACGATGACGGAGCCGTTGACGGCGATCGCCGAGCCATTGATGGCGGTGATTGTCAGGGCATCTCCATCGATATCGCTGTCGTTGACGCGTGGATCAAAGGTGATGACGGTGTCTTCCGGCGTCGTGAACGTGTCATTGACGACGGTCGGGGCATCATTCACCGGCGTGACGCTACCCGACACGCTGGCAGTCGCAGTGCCGCCATTGCCATCGGAAATCGTGTAGTTAAACGAGATCGGGCCGTTATAGTTGGCGGCTGGTGTGAAGGTGAGCGTGCCATCAGCATTGAGCCGCACGCTGCCATTGGTGACGGCAATCGACGAGCCGGCGACGATCGCGCTGCCATTGATCTGGGTAACAGTCAGCGCATCGCCATCGATATCGCTGTCGTTCGCGATGACCGCGATATCGACAGTATTGTCTTCCGCCGTCGTGAACGTGTCGCCGACGGCGACCGGGGCATCATTGACCGGGGTGACGGTGCCGCTGACCGTCGCCTGGGCCGAATTCCCCTGGCCGTCGGAAATCGTATAGGTGAAGGAGATGCCGCCGTTGTAATTGGCATTCGGCGTGAAGGTCAGTGTGCCATTGGCATTCAGCCTCACCGTGCCATTGGTCACGGACACGCTGTTGCCGACGGTGATGGCGGCGCCGTTGATCTGCGTCACGGTCAGCGGATCATTATCCGGATCGCTGTCGTTCAAGCGCACATCGAATGTGGCGGAAGCGTCTTCCGCCGTTGTGAACGTATCGTTGGTAGCGACCGGCGGATCCTGAACCGGCGTGACAGTGCCGTTGACGGTGGCCGTCGCAGAATTCCCGTTACCATCCGAGATCGTGTAGGTGAAGGACGGATTGCCGTTGTAGTTCAGGCTCGGTGTGAAGGTGAGCGTACCATTGGCATTGAGCGTGACGCGGCCACCGGTGACGGTGACGCTGCCGCCGACGGAGATGGCGCTGCCGTTGATCTGCGTGACCGTCAGCGTATCATTATCCGGGTCGCTGTCGTTCAGGCGCACATCAAATGTGGTGGGCGTGTCTTCCGCCGTCGTGAACGTATCATCGGAAGCGGCAGGCGGATCCTGAACCGGGACGATGGTGCCGGTGACGCTGGCGGTGGCTGTGCCGCCCTGCCCGTCGGACAGGGTGTAGACGAAGCTGACGCCGCCGTTCGCATTGGCGTTGGGCGTAAATGTCAGCGTGCCATTGGCGTTGAGCGTGACGATACCGTTGGCAAGCGTAACGCTGTTGCCGACCGTGATGTTGATGCCATTGATCTGCGTGACCGACAGCGTGCCGCCATCGATATCGCTGTCATTGGTGCGGACATCGAAGGTGACCGGCTGATCTTCGTTGGTGGTGAACGTGTCATTGACGGCGACGGGCGCATCATTGGTGCCGGTGACAGTCACGGTGAGTGTTGCCGTGGCAGTGCCACCCTGCCCGTCCGAGATCGTATAGGTGACGGCGGTGGTACGGGTCTGGCCGGCGGCCAGATTATCGAAGGCAGTGCCGGGGTTGAAGACATAAGCGCCATTGGCGCCGATCGTGAACGTGCCGCCGTTCGAACCGGTCACGGCCGTACCGACACCGGCAGCAGAACCACCGACGGCCGAAACAGCGATCGGGTCGCCATCCGGATCGCTGTCATTGGTGATGACATTGCCGGACGTGTTGGCGTTTTCGGTCGTCGCGCCCGCATCGTTGACAGCCACGGGCGCCGGATTGGTGACCGTCCAGGTGAAGGTGCGGCTCACCTGTGCGCCGCTGCCATCCGTCGCCGTGACGGTGACGGAATAAGGACTACCAAGGCTGGCACTGCGATCGATCGTGCCGGAAATAGTGCCGGCAGCGCTGATGGTGAGACCGGCGGGCAGGCCCGTCTGACTGAAGGTCAGCGTATCCCCGGTATCCGGATCGGAAAAGTTACCTGCAACATTCAGGCTGACGAACTGTGCATCGGCACCCGACTGGTTGGCAATCGGCGTCGAGATCGGGGCGTCGTTGACGCCGGTAACCGTGACGGTGAAGGTTGCAAAGGACGTGCCGCCATTGCCGTCGGAGATCTGATAGGTGACCGAGGATGTGCGGGTCTGGCCGGCCGCAAGATCGATAAAGGCGCTGCCGGGATTGAAGACGGCCTGGCCGTTGGCACCGATGGTGAATGTGCCGCCGCCGCTGCCGGCGACGGCCTGGCTGACGCCGGCTGCAGAACCGTTGACCTGAACGACGGTCAGCGTGTCGTTATCAATATCGGTATCGTTGGCGAGAACGTTGATGGTGGCCGTGCCGGTGGCCAGGATGCTGGCTGCATCATTGTTGGCAACAGGGGCGTCGTTGACCGGATTGATACCGACCGTGACGGTGTACTCGACCGCAACCTTTCCATCGCTGACCCGGTATGTGAACGTGTCGGAGCCGTTGTAATTGGCGGAAGGCGTATAGGTGAACGTGCCGTTGGCATTGATGACCACGGTACCATGCGCCGGTGCGGTGGCGCCGGCGGAATAGGTCAGCGTATCGCCATCGACATCCGTTGCCACCGGCAACGTGCCATTCAGAACGGCATCCTCGTTCATCGTGTAGCTGGCATTCGAGCCGACCGGCGCATCATTGACCGGATTGACGGTGATGATGGCGGTATCGGTGTCCGTCAGAGGGCCACCGGCGCCGGCATTGCCGCCGTCATTGGTGACCATGGTCAGCGTGACGCTGCCATTGGCGTTCAAGGCCGGAGAGAAAAGCGGGCGGTTGGCCGAGGCGAGATAGGCGTTGATCTGGGTGACCGTGCCGGTCAGCGTGATCGACGCGGTGCCCGTGCCGGCAACCGTGACGCCGCCCGCCGTTGTTGCCGAAAGCGTGCCCGAGTTGACGCTGAGCGTGACTGTGATCGGGTTGGAACCGGCATCGACATCGGTCACGGAAATGCCGGTCAGCGCGAAGGACGTATCTTCATCGGTGACAAAAGTGCCCGGCAGCGTATTGACCGGCGCATCATTGACCGGGGTGACGTTGAAGGTGATCGTGTTGGGCGTCGGATCGGTATCGACACCGCCGTTCGCCGTGCCGCCATTGTCGCGCACCTGGAAGGTGAAGGCGGCAAGCGCCGTACCGTTGAGATTGGCAGCAGGCGTGAAGACGAGATTGGCAAGGCTGCCGGCCGGGATAACCTGACCGACCGTGACTGCAGTACCGCCCAGCGTGAGCGTGCCATTGGCCGGCAATGTGGTGATGACCACGGCCGACAATGCATTGGCCGGATTGTCGTTTGGATCGGAGAAGCCGAAATCGGCGGCGGCGAACGTATAGGTCGTGTCTTCGGCGATCGTTACCGTCTTGTCCGTGCCGGAAGGCGCGTCGTTGACGGCAGTGATTGTGATGGTGGCGGTATCGATATCCGTGAGGGCCGGTCCACCGGTATTGCCATTGTCATTGGTGGTCATGGTCAGCGTGACGCTGGCGACCGAATTGGCGGCGGGCGTGAAGGTCGGGCGATTGGCTCCGGCGAGATAGGCATTGATGGCCGACAGCGTGCCGTTGAGGGTAATCGTACCCGTTCCCGCACCACCGACCGTGACGCCGGCAACGCCGGTGGCGTTGAGGATGCCCGAGCCCACCGACAGGGTGACGGAAACATTGCCGGTGCCGGCATCCGGATCGGTGATCGACAGGCCCGAAAGCGCAAGAGCATTGTCTTCCAGCACGGTAAAGGTCGGCGGCAGCGTGTTCACCGGCGGTTTGTTGACCGCAGCGACGGCAACGGTGACGGTGGCCGTTTCGGTCGCGCCGCCGGACGTGACCGTGTAGGTGAACGAGGTGACGCCGGCATAGGCATTGTTCGGCGTGAAGATGAGCTGACCGCCGGCCGTGAGCTGGACCTGGCCATTGGCAACGGTGACAGGTGCGCCGCCAGCCGTGATCGCCACACCGCCGACAGCGGTAATGGTGCGACCGGCATTTTCAAAACTGTCATTGGCGAGGACGGAGATCGCCACAGCCGTGTTTTCCGCCGTCGAGGCCGTGTCGTCGACGATATCCGCGACACCGGTGACCGTGACGGCAATATTGGAAACGGTCGGCGTGGCGACCTTGTTATCCGTGGTCGAGATGGTGATGCCACCGGCCGTGCCGTAATAATCTGCCGTCGGCGTGTAGCTGGCCCCGGCAAGGGCGGCATTGATGGCCGCCTTGGTGCCAGAGAAGGTCATGGTCGCATTGGCCGTGCCGGTGCCGGTGGTGAAGGTCAGACCAGCGATACTCGACAGCGAGAACGTGCCGTTGGCGGCCGTGATCGTCACCGTCAGGTTCGTATCGTCGACATCGCCGACCACGATGGCGTTGCCTGCCGCTGAGGAGAAGACGAGCGTGCCGTCCTCCGTCATCGTCTGGCTGCCCGGTATGGAATTGACCGGTGCGTCGTTGACGGGCGTCACATTGACGGTGACCGTCGCGGTTTCCGTGACGCCGCCGGAGGTGACGGTGTAGGTAAAGCTGGTCTGGCCGTTGAAATCCTGTGCCGGCGTATAGGTGATCGTGCCATTGGCGTTGAAGGTGACGGTGCCCTGCCCGGCCGGCGGCTGGGTGACACTGGTCAGGACCGGCGTCCCTTCAAAATTATCCGCTGAACCACCGCCGACGCCGGTGATGGCGTTGAAGGTGATCGGCGTGTCTTCGAGCGTGGTGACCGTATCGGCGACAATATCGGCCACCGGCGTGACAGTGACCGCGATCGTATCGGTATCGCTGAGCATGCCGTCGGACGTGACGACGGTGATCGTGTCGCTACCGTTGTAATCGGCGTTCGGATTGTAGCGCAGACTGGCGAGTACGGCGTTGACGGCCGCGGCGCTGCCGCTGATCGTCACGGTGCCGGTATTGTTGTTGCCGATCGTTGCGCCGGCAGAACCGGTGACGGAGATCGTGCCACGGGTGACGCTAACCGTCGTCGTCAGGCTGTCGCCATCGATATCGGTGACGGAGATGCCGCTGATGGCCAGCGATGTGTCTTCGGCCGTCGTTTGTGCGCCGGGTACGGTGTTGACCGGACTGTCGTTGACTGGCGTGACGGTGACGTTGACCGTGCCGATTTCACTGACGCCACCGGAGGTGACCGTGTAGGTGAAGCTGGCCGGTCCGTTATAGTCGGTCGCCGGTGTGAAGGTCAGCGTGCCATTGGCATTGAGACGAACCGTCCCGTTCGGGACGGCGACAGTTCCGTTGACGGCAATGCCGGTGCCATTGACGGCCGTGATGGTACGGTTGGCATTGGTGAACGTGTCGTTGCCCAGGACGTTGATCGCGACCGCCGCATCTTCCGCGGTTGTTGCGGTATCGTTGACGATATCGGCGACCGGAAGGACGGTGATCGTGCTGGTGTCGACATCCGTCAGGCTGCCGTCGCTGCTGATCATGGAGAGGGTGACGGAGCCGTTGAAATCCGCAACCGGATTGAATTTCGGAGCCGAGGCAGACGCGAGGAAAGCGTTGATATTGGCGAGCGTGCCGGTCAGCGTGATCGATGCCGTGCCCGTGCCCGACACCGTGACGCCATTGGCGGCGGCTGCAGAGAGCGTACCGGAGTTGACCGCGAAGGTGACTGTCATCGTGCCGGACCCGACATCGGGATCGGCCAGCGTGATTCCGGAAAGCGTCAATTGCGTATCTTCGGTGACGCTGAACGTGGCGGGCAGTCCGTTGACCGGGGCATCATTGACGGGGACGACGGTGACGGTGGTAACGGCCGTATTGGAATTGAGCGCGCCGTCACTGACGGTGACGGAAATGCTGCGCGGTGTGGAACCCGGATCGCTGGAGGTAGAGCGATAAAGGACCTGCTGCAAAGCCTGCTGGTAATCCGCCTTGGTGGCAGAGCCACTTAGCGTCAGACGGAAATTCGCGGCGTCATAGCTGGCGGTGATGCCGCCGGGCAGCGTGCCGGACACGATCAGCACATCGCCGGCCACGGCGTTGGTGATACTGATGACCGCGCCGGCCATGTTGGCATTGTCGATATCGATGATCGACACATCGGTATCAACGACGGAAACGCCTGCGCCTTTTTCCGTATAGCTGGTGGCATAACCGGTGCCGGCGCCCGACGCGTCGAGATCGAGAACCGGCGCGTCGTTGACCGGCGTGACGGTGATGATGCTGGTATCGACATCCGAGAGCGTGCCGCCGGAGCCGGTATTGCCGCCATCGCTGGTGGTCATGGTCAGCGTGACATTGCCGTTGAAATCTGCAACCGGCGTGAAGACCGGCCGCGTGCCGGCGCCGGCGAGATACGCATTGATATTGGCAAGCGTGCCCGTGAGTGTCAGTGTCGCCGTGCCCGAACCGGTGACGGTCACACTGCCGCCTGCCGTGGCCGACAGAAGGCCGGAATTGACGGAGAGCACGACCGTCATCGTGCCGCCGGCGGCATCCACATCCGTTATCGACAGACCTGCGAGGCTGAGCGCCGTGTCTTCCGCCACCGAGAAGGTGGGCGGCAGCGTGTTGACCGGCGCGTCGTTGACGGCGGCAATGGTAATGGTGCGTGTATCGGTATCGGCAAGGGCGCCACCGGAACCTGTATTGCCGCCATCATTGGTGATCATCGTCAGGGTGACGGAGCCGTTGGCATTGGCGGCCGGATTGTAGACCGGCACCGAGGCGGAGGCGAGATAGGCGTTGAGGCTGGCGAGGGTACCAGTGAGGGTGACGCTGGCCGTGCCGGAATTGGCGACGGTCACACCACCGGCATTTGCGGCGGTGATCGTGCCACCGGTCACCGACAGCGTGATCGTCATCGTGCCGGTGCCGGCATCGACATCCGCCACCGACAGGCCGCTCAGCGCCACCGCGACATCTTCATTGGTGTTCCAGCCGGCGCCCGGCAGGGTGTTAACCGGTGCGTCGTTGACGGCGGCGACGTTGATGGTGACGGTCGCCGTTTCGAGGATGCCGCCGGAATTGACCGTGTAGGTGAACGTGGTCTGGCCGTTGAAATTAGCGGTCGGCGTGTAGGTGATCGTGCCATCGGCATTGAAGCTGACAGTGCCCTGGCCGGCCGGTGGCTGGGTGACGGCACTGACGAAGCGGGCGGGATTGGCAAAGGTATCGGCTGTGGCCCCACCGGTGCCGGTCAAAACGTTGAAGGAGAGAGGCGTGTCTTCGAACGCCGCGATCGTATCGTTGGTGGCATCTGCGACAGGCGTGACGGTAATCGCCACGGTGTCGGTGTCGGTCAGCGCGCCATCCGAGGTGACGATGGTCAGCGTGTCGCTGCCGTTGAAATCAGCATTCCCCTGGTAACGCAGTGAGGCGACGACGGCATTGACCTGCGCCAGCGTGCCGGACACGGTGACGCTGGCGGTGCCAACACCGGAGACCGTGCCGACATTGGTCACCGAAGGCGACAGGGTGCCGTTGGTGACCGAGAGCGTCACGGTGACATTGGTGTTATCAACATCGTTGACCGAGATGCCGGATATTGCAGTCAGCGCGTCCTCGGCGATGGACTGCGTGCCGGGCACGGTGTTGACCGGCGCATCGTTGACGGCGATGACGTTGACCGTCGCAATGGCCGTATTGGAATTCAGACCGCCGTCATTGGTGACGACACTGATATTGCGGGTGACCGTAGACGGGTTTTCCGAGGTGGACAGATAACGGATCTGCTGCAGCGCCGTCTGGTAGGCGGCATTGGAGGCGGAGCCCGACAGGACCAGCGTGAATGTCGCCGGATCGTAGCTCTGAATGGTGATGCCGGACGGCAGCGTGCCGGCGACGGAGAGAAGGTCGCCCGCCTGGCCATTGTTAATGCGCACCGTCAGCGACGCCATGCTGCCATTGTCGACATCGGTGATCAGCGCATCGTTGGCAGCGATGGCAACGCCGGTGCCATTTTCCGTGTAGCTTGTCGAATAACCCGTACCGCTGCCGGTTGCGCTGAGATCGAGGATCGGCGCGTCATTGACGGGCGTAATCGTGATGACAGCCGTATCGGTATCGGTGAGCGCACCGCCGCCGGTATTGCCGCCGTCATTGGTGACCATAGTGAGGGTCACGGCACCGTTGGCATCGGCGACCGGCACGTAGACCGGCGCGGCAGCACTGGCGAGATAGGCGTTGATATTGGCAAGCGTGCCGGTCAGCGTGAGGATGCCCGTGCCCGAACCGGTCACCGCGACGCTGCCGCCGGCCGTCGCCGTCAGCGTGCCGGCCGGCACCGACAGACGGACGGTGATCGTGCCTGAAGCGGCATCGAGATCGGTGACGGCAAGGCCGGTCAGCGCGACGCTGGTATCTTCATTGGTGGTCCAGCCGGCCGGAATGGTGTTGACCGGCGCATCGTTGACGGCAGTGACAGCGACGGTGGCAACGGCCGTGTTCGAGTTGAGGGCGCCATCACTGACAGTGACATTGATGCTGCGGCTGGTGGCCGTGCCACCATTCGTCGGGTTATCGGACGTGCTCGAATAACGAACCTGTGCGAGATAGCTCTGGTAATTGGACTTGGTATCGGAACCGGTCAGCGTCAGCGTGAAGGTGGCGGCGTTGTAGGACGCGGTAACCCCGGCGGGCAGGCCGGATACAGTCAGCAGGTCGCCGGCCTGACCATTGGTAATGACGATGCTCGCCGAGGCGATATTGAGATTGTCAACGTCGATGACCGACGTGCCCGACGCCGAGGTTATGGCGACGCCCGCTGCATTTTCCGTATAGGACGTGGCAAAACCCGTGCCCGACGCCGTGCTGTCGAGATCGAGAACCGGGGCGTCGTTGATCGGATTGATGGTGATGGTGCGGGTATCGGTATCGCTCTTTGCGCCGCCGGTGCCGGTATTGCCACCATCATTGGTGACCATGGTCAGCGTGACCGCGCCATTTGCATCGGCGACAGGAACATAGATCGGGGCCGACGAACCGGCGAGATAAGCGTTGATGGCCGTAAGCGTGCCGGTCAACGTGATGCTTGACGAACCGGAATTGGCAACCGTGACGCCACCGGCACTGGTGGCGATGATGGTGCCGCTGCCGACCGAGAGCGTGACGGTCATGGTACCGGCACCCGCATCCGGATCGGCAATCGACAGACCGGTCAGCACCACATTGGTGTCTTCATTGGTCGTCCAGCCTGCAGCCGGCAGGGTGTTGACCGGATCGTCGTTGACGGCGATGACGTTGATGGTCGACGTTGCGATGGGCGAGGAAAACGCGCCGTCGTTGACGGTGACGTTTATCACGCGGGCAGTCGTTCCGGGATTATCCCCGGAATTGGAGAAGGTGATGTTGCGGATCGCCGTCGCATAGCCCGCCTTGGTGGCGCTTCCCGTCAGGTTTATGGTGATCTGGCCGGGCGTTGACGTATCAACGCTGCCGGTGATGCCGGCAGGCAGGCTGCCCAGCGCCAGCAGGTCGCCCGCCTGGGCATTGGTGAGGACGATCGTGGCGGCGCGCATGTTGGCACTGTCGAGATCGCGCACGCTGGCAGCGGCGGCTGCAATGTTCACGCCCGCCCCGTTTTCGGTATAGGTCGCCGAATAATTGACGCCGGCAACGGCATCCACGTTCGTCAGCGCGCTGACATTGTCGATGAAGATATCATCGGTGCTTGGTGCAAGGCCGAGCAGGCCACCGGTGGAATTATAGCTGAACACCAACGGACCCGTCGCAGCGACCGTCGAAGGCAGATTGATCGTCACGGCTGTGCGCGCCCAGGTGGTCGTATTGACCGCCGAGGCCGCAACTGTGGCCGGTGAGCCGCTTGCGCCGTTCAGATAGGTAATCGTCGCCGTATTCGGCGAGCCACCGAGCACGCCTGTGGAGACGCGGGCATAAATAACGCCACCAATGGAAATCTCCAGCGTGGCCGGCGTCGTATTATCCGTCGAGCCGAGTACGTTGGCATTGTTGCTCCAGCCCACCTCGAAAGTCAGTTGTGTCGCGCCCGATGGCGCAAGGCCATCGTTCCAGCCGGACAGGCCGGTCTGAGTGATCGTGCCGGTTGCCCCGGCATTCTGCCAGGCAAAGCCGCCGTTGACGATGCTGCCGGTACCGGACACGGTCCAACTGGTGCCACCGGGATTGGCACCGTTTCCGACGATTTCCTGCGATGTGGTGCCGGAGTTCAGATCGATGGTTGGGCCGACGGCATTGTAGCCGAAATCGGCGCTGAGCACCGATGTGCCGATAGCACTCACGCTGACCGACTGGGTCGTCGCGGTGACGGCTGGCGAGGTGCCCAGAGCGCCGTTGGCATCCGTCACACGTACCACGTACTGACCGGGAAGAACGCCGGTAAACAGATAGGCGCCATTGATGTTGGTCGTATCGGTCGCCAGCACACGCTCGCCGGCATCGGCGATGCCATTATTGTTGACGTCATCCACGAGCTGCACGGTGACGCCGGAAATGCCCCCGTCCACGCCAGGGTCGAAGACGCCGTTGCCATTATTGTCGTCGAACACGGTGTCGCCGATGGAGGCTGTCGGCGGCGTCCAGGTGGCGGCATCACTGATGGCGGTCAGCGCCGTCGAACCGTTGGTGGTGATCGTGATGGCCGATCCCACGGTCGCGCCGGTCACCGGATTGAAGCGCTGAAGGATCGGCGCATTGCCCTGCGTCAGCGTGCCGACGACATAGGAATTGCCGGCCGCATCATTGGCGCCCTGCGTGGCGCCCGGATTGGCATAGGTTGTTCCGACCTGCAGGCCGGTGGCAAGGCTGTAGCGATTGATGCCGGTGCCCGTAATACTGAGCAGATTGCCATTGGTGGCGTCGATGGCGAAATCGCCCCAGTCGGTGCTGGCCAGATTGGCACCGAAGGTCGAGACACCGGCCAGCGTTTTGCCATCGGCGGAAAAAGTCAGACGCCAGATCTGTGCATCGCCAGCCCCTGATTCCACCCCGAGATAAAGGGAGCCGCTGTAGAATGCGGCAGCGCCGCTACCAACGCCACGTGTGCCGATGGTGACATTGGCGATGGCGCCGTTGCTGCCGAGATCATTGTCGATGACGATATGGGTGTTGTTGATGAAGTCGTAGGCGAACAGCGCCCTGTTGGTGTTTGCCGAAGCGGAATCCGTATAATAGATCAGCCCGTTGGTCTGATCGACCGCGAGCGAATTGATGGTGTCCGACATCGTGATGCCGCCAACCGTAGCCGGCACCACCGTGATCGCAGTTGCTTTGCCGGTGGCCAGATCGACGCTGTAGATCGTACGCTCGGAGGAGACCAGAACCGCGCCGTTGCCGACGGACGCCTGGACGTTCAGCAGTTCGGCGTAACGTTCCTGCGCATCGGCGGCAACGACGGATTTGGTCGTTACCTCGCCATAACGGTATTCCAGCGTCCAGTCGCCGCCCTTGGCTGACGCACCGGTGGCATCGTCCGAGGCGGCGATGTCGGCACCGGTCTGGTAACCCATCATCCGGGCAGCACTCTCGCCAAGCTCGCCGCGTGCGAAATCGCAACCGTAGATGAGGATATCGGCGTCGTCCGCCAGCGATGAACGCAGACTTTGCAACTCCGCCGCATATTCGTCAGCCATCGATTCGACGGTCAGCGTCGCCGTGCCGAGATAGAGACGCCCTTCATCGCCATGCGAAATGATGTGGATCGACTGAACATTGTCCATGCCGCGCAGTGATTCGGCGAGCTGCTGCACACCATCGCGGCCGGCTTCGAGAACGACGACGTCGAAATCCCCCTCGATGCCCTGCAAAAGTGATTCGTAATTGGGCACCGAACTATCGACCACAACGACCTGCCGACCGACGGTAGAGCCGGGCGCCTCCGTGGGTTGTGCGCCCACATGCGCGCCTTCGCCCGCGGC
Source organism: Endobacterium panacihumi (assembly GCF_050847465.1). Taxonomy (NCBI): domain Bacteria; kingdom Pseudomonadati; phylum Pseudomonadota; class Alphaproteobacteria; order Hyphomicrobiales; family Rhizobiaceae; genus Endobacterium; species Endobacterium panacihumi. The sequence continues at coordinate 272,836 of NZ_JBOZRA010000004.1, forward strand.
CGCCAGCGCGCGCGTAAGTGCGTCGCTGTCGCGGGTGTCGGAAACCGCCTTTTCAGTGGTTTCGTGGGCTGCCGACTGGTCTTTCTCCTGAGCATGTTCGACCGTCGCGGCGCCAGCAGCATCAAAAGCAATACGCTGCTCGAGCTCCATAAGCATGGCGCCGAACCTGTCCTGCCCCCTCGCCTTCTGCGGTTTTGCCTTCTTTTTGGAAAGAGGCTTTTTCGGGCGAGTGAAATGCTCGTTCATGACTTACCTTCCCGCGCATAAATGGTCCGGACATAACGTCCAGGTTTTGCGCTGGCGGGCTTTTCAGTCCGCCTGACATCAGCGATCGCATTAACCGGAACCGAATATTAGGATTCAGTTGTTTACCAAATTACAAACAGCTACTATTAATTTTAGCAATACATGATGTTTTGGAAAACCCGTATTTTTCCGGCACATCGCAAAAACCACCTCACCCTTTCCTCAGCCTGGACGGGAGGCTTTTTAACGCTCACACGTTCATAATCGCTAATATGTTAGCGCCTTATTAATCATATTCGGAAATGTTAAATCAGCCTTGGGTTTTCACTCTTCACGCGCAGCCACTCTTAGGTTGACTTGCTGTTTGGAATGACGCCCGCGGCGCCTGTCAGGTTGTCGAGACAGGTTTTTTGCGGGTCGTAGTTGAGGTGTTGCGGTGAAATTTCCCTATTTATGGATTGTCCCGGTCAGTTTGATTGCGGTCGGTTGCTCGGTGAAAACCGAACCACTCAAAGCCGAGGCAAATGTCTCCTTCGCCAATGACAAGCTGGTGAGGGCGACGGCGAATCAGGAACCCGTCACCGGCTCCATCGATCTTTACGAAGCCATGGCGCGGGCCTTGAAATACAACCTGGATACGAAGGTCGAAATCATGGAGGCTTCGCTGAAGCTTCGTGAAGCTGACCTGGTCAGCTACAGCGCGCTGCCGAAACTGGTGGCCGGCGCCGGATATGCCGGTCGTGACGAAGGCGACCCCTCGACGCCGTCGACCCGCGACCCGAATGTTCGCACCGGCGACCTGACCTTTTCCTGGAACGTACTCGATTTCGGCCTGTCCTATGTGCGTGCCAAGCAGGCGGCCGATCAGGCTCTCATCCAGGAAGAGATGAAGCGCCGCATCGTCAACAAGGTGATCGAGGATGTACGAACCGCCTATTGGCGCGCGGCCAGCTATCAGCGCCTCGTCGGCCGCATGCGGGCGCTCGAAGGCCGGGTGGCACGGGCCCTTCGCGAAACCCGCGGCCTTTCCGGCAGTGGCGAAGCCTCGCCGCTGGTGGCGCTGACCTATGAACGTGAACTGATTGAGGTGAAGCGTGAAGTGGAGCAGCTTGAGGGCGAGCTGAAGGTTGCCAAGAGCCAGCTGGCGGCGCTGATGAACATCACGCCGGGCACAGACTTCACGTTATCGCTGCCCAAGCGCAGCGTGCCGAAACTGAGCGTGCCGAACGATCTTTCCGAAATGTATCGCATTGCGGCGTCGAACCGGCCGGAAATGCGTGAGGTGGCCTATCGGATGCGCATCAACGAGCAGGAGGTCAATGCGGCCCTGCTCGACATCCTGCCCGGCTTCAGCGTTTATGCCGGCAAGAACTATGACAGCAACGACTTCATCACCGACCCCAACTGGGCGTCCTGGGGCGCCAAGGTCAGCTTCAATGCCATGAAGCTTTTTGCTCTTCCCGCAACCAACCGCAAGATCGAGGCCGAAAAGGACGTGCTGGACGCCCGCGCATTGTCGGTCGCCATGGCTGTCATGACGCAGGTCCATATCAGCCGCGCCCGCTTCACCCATCTCAACAAGTCCTATTCGACGGCGGCGGCCCTTTCCAACGTTTCGCACCGGATTCTCAATCAGGTGCGGGCGGAAACAAAGGCGCAGAAGACCAGCGAGCAGATCCTCATCCGCGAGGAGATGAATGCGCTGGTGGCCGATGCCAAGCTCGATATGGCCTATGCCGACATGCAGAACGCCTATGCCAATGTCTACGCCTCGCTCGGCGTCGACCCGTTTCCGCGCGGCCTGACCACCAAGGAAAGCGTTGCCGAGATTTCCGCCCGCATGAAGGCGTTGTGGAACGAGGGCGGTGGCGCGGCCGTGATTTACGTAAAGGCCGAAACGGCGAGTGTTCAGTAACATGTAAAGAGGTCGATCATGACCGATCGAACGAAATTTTTGAACACAGGATCGCGCCCGCGGCTTCGCGGCGCGATCTTCGCCGTTTGTGTCCTTGGCTCGGCCGCAAATGCCGGCTGCGCCTTTGCCCAGGCCGGCAACGAGACGCTGCGCGGCATCGTCAAACCGGTCAACGAGGCTATGATCGCTTCCGACATGACATTTCCGATCCGCTCCCTGCCCTTTCGCGAGGGACAGAGTTTTGCCAAGGGAGATATCCTTGCCGAATTCGAATGCGGTGATCTCGCCGCCCAGGTGAAATCGGCAGAGGCGATGTTGCGTGCGGAAAAGATCACGCTCGAAAACAACGAACGACTGGCGAAATCCCGGGCGGTCGGCAATTTCGAAGTCGAACTGTCACGCGCCAAGACCGATCAGGCAGCCGCTGAACTGGAAGGGTTTCGCTCCAAAATGTCGCGTTGCACGATCCGTGCCCCCTATGACGGACGCATTGCCGTCATGCGCGCGCATGAGCACGAGATACCGGAGCCCAACCAGCCGATGATGCAGATCGTTTCGCAGTCCGATCTGGAGATCGAGATCCTGCTGCCATCCGACTGGCTGCGCTGGCTGAAACCCCGCAGCCGTTTCACCATCCGCATCGACGAAACGGGGAAAAGCCTTGGTGCAGAGATCGTGCGCATTGCCGCCGTCGTCGATCCCGTCAGCCAGACAGTGAAAGTGACGGGGCGGTTCTGGAACGGCGCTGAGGGCGTGCTGCCCGGCATGAGCGGTGCGACCGTGTTCGAAGACGTACCGGCGAGCGAGTGAGCCATGGAATTCAAGATTACGCCGAATTCCGGAGAACCGCGGATGGCCCAGCCGATATCAAAAGGTTCGGCTCCACCACCCAGATCAGGTGGCAATGCGGCAAATGCATCGGATATGGCGCAGCCCGCAAACGCGCCCGGGGCCAAGGCGCTCGATCTGCTGTTAAAGGTGGAAGCAGAGGCGCGGCACGCCCAGACAGTCGGCGAACTGGCATTTCTGATCGCAAATGAAACCATGCGACTGACGCGTTGCCGTCAGGTTTTTGTGCTGCAGGGACGCTCGGATGTCTTTACGGTGCGGGCAGCCAGTTCGATTGGCGCCGTGGATCGCAATTCGCCACGCATTCGCTGGGTGGAAGCGGTGGTTGCCGATCTGCAGAAGGAAACGGGCCTCAAGTCTCCCAACACGTTTACACTTCCGGCGCATTGCCCGCCCGGAGACGTGGAACACAAGAGCTTTCCGTACCGCTTCATGAACTGGCAGCAGTTTGCCCTGCGCGACGGAAAAGTGTTCGGCGGCATGCTTTTGGCACGGGAAACGGCATGGAGCGAGATGGACAGCCTCATCTCCCGCCGTCTGGCCGATACCTATGCGCATGCATGGGCGGCACTGACCGGCGAACGCAAGCTGCGGCGGCGCCTGAAGATCAAGCCATTGCTCGCGGCAGCGGCCATCGCCACCATTGCGCTTGCCTTCGTGCCGGTGCCGATGACGGTGCTGGCACCCGCCGCCGTGGCGCCGATCGCGCCGGCCGTAATTGCTGCCCCGCTCGACGGCGTGATCGACACCATACTCGTCAATCCCGATCAGAGAGTTGCGAAAGGGCAGCGGTTGGTACAGATGTCCGACGTCGTGCTGCGCAACGAACTGGCTGTGGCCGAACAGGATGTTCGGGTGGCGGAGGCCAAGCTGATGCAGGTGACGCAAGGCGCGGTGTCCGATCCGCGCCTGCGCGCAGAACTGGCCGTGACCCGCAGCGAACTCGCCGTCGCATCGGCAAAACGCGATTATGCCCGCGACATGCTGGAGCGATCCGATATCCGCGCGCCGGTGGACGGGGTGGCGATCTATACCGACAAACGCGACTGGATCGGCCGGCCGGTGACGACGGGCGAACGCATCATGGAAGTGGCCGATCCGTCCCGCATGCAATTGCGTATCGACGTGCCGGTCGCCGATGCCATTGCGGTGGCGCCGGGGGCAAGCGTGCGCGCCTTTCTCGATTCCGACCCGTTGCGGCCCGCCAAGGCAACGGTGGTTTCCGCCTCTTTCGAGGCCCGCATGGTGGAGGGCGACAAGCTCGCCTATCGCATCTATGCCGAACTCGAGGAACAGCCGCAGGGTATGCGGCTTGGCATTCGCGGCACAGCGCAGGTCTACGGTGATCGCGTCTTCCTCGGTTATTACCTGTTCCGCAAGCCGATCGCGCTGATGCGGCAGAAGTTCGGGTTATGACGGCGGCGCCGCGAACCATTGCATTGCCGACCGGCGCGCAACTGACCGCCGGGGCGAAAGCTGCGGATGTACCGCAGGACATTCCGCTGCCGCCGATCCGCGAGGACCTGCAGATCACCAGGGGCGGCGTCAGCTATTCCGGGGCGCCGACATGGGTCGTGTTCTGTCCGTTGCGCAACAAGTTCTTCCGCATCACCTATGAAATGTTCCAGATCCTGTCCCTGTGGAATGCGGCGCGCACGGTTTCCAACCTGATCAGGGCGGTGGATACCCGTTTCGGCAACACGCTGACCGGTGAGGATATCGTTTCCATCATCCGCATGCTGGAACAGAACATGCTGCTTTCGCAGCCTGCCACCGGCTCGTGGAGAAGCCTGCACCAGCGAGCAAACCAGAAACACTCGTGGTTCATGCGATTGATCCACAACTACCTGTTTTTCAAGATTCCGCTCGTGCGGCCCGACCGGTTCATCCGCGCCTCATGGCCCTCGGTTTCGTTGCTCTTCAGCCGCAGTTTCGGCATTGTGACGCTGATCGCCGCGGCAATCGGCATCTATCTCGTTTCGCGCCAGTGGGAAGATTTTATCGGCACCTTCCCTTATGTCTTCTCGCTGGAAGGCGCGGTCGTCTCGCTGCTGTCGATCATCTTCATCAAATGCCTGCACGAGCTGGGCCACGCCTATGTGGCGCATCACCATGGCTGCCGGGTGCCGACGATCGGCATCGCCTTCATGGTGATGGTGCCGCTGCTCTACACTGATGTCAGTGACGCCTGGAAACTGACCTCCCGGCGGGCACGGCTGCGCATCGATTCCGCCGGGATCATGGTGGAACTGGCGGTCGCGTCCTTCGCACTGTTGCTGTGGGCGTTCTTGCCGGACGGGGTGCTGCGAAGCGCTGTTTTCGTGCTGGCCGCCACCGGCTGGATCATGAGCCTGATCGTCAACCTCAACCCGTTCATGCGGTTTGACGGCTATTACATGTTCGCCGATCTTTTGGGCGTCGAAAACCTGCAGCCCCGTGCCTTCCGCCACATGCGCTGGCGGTTGCGCGAATTCCTGTTCGGGATGAACGATGCGGCGCCGGAAGCCTTTCCGCGGCGGCTCGACATCATCCTGACACTCTATGCGATAGCGACGGCGATCTACCGGATCGTGCTCTATCTCGGCATTGCGCTTCTGGTCTACCACTTCGCGGTCAAGATCGTGGGCATAATGCTGTTTGCCGTCGAAATCGGCTTTTTTCTCATCCGTCCGGTCTGGATGGAAATGAAAGAATGGTGGTCCATGCGTAACGATATTCTTGCCAGCCGGCGTAGCTATGTGAGCTTCGGCATTTTTGCCGGCATGATCCTTCTCGCCTTCCTGCCGCTTTCCCGGCAGGTCAGCGCACCGGCCATGGTGCTGCCACGCGAATTCGTTCGGCTTTACCCGCAGGAACCGGGCCGGGTTGAAACGATTGCCGTCACCAAGGGCCAATCGGTCAAGGCGGGCGACATCCTGTTCGTGATCGATGCGCCGGCGGTCGAACAGGAAATGCGGATCGTCGCCGAAGAGATCAAACTGGCGCAACGACGGCTGGCGCGTGTCGGCGCCAATGCGGAGGACCTCGCCGCCCGCAGCGTCATCGAAAGCGAACTGGGTGGGCTTTCCGCCCGTGCCAAGGGGCTGGACGAACGCAATGGGCAGTTGACGGTACGGGCACCTTTCGATGGCCGCATCAACGATCTCAACCCGGATATCCACGAGGGACAATGGGTTTCCCGCGCTGATCAACTGGCCTTTCTCTCCTCGACGGCCGGCACCGTGGTGCGCGGTTATGTGGGTGGCAATGAAGGACGCAGGCTGGCGCAGGAAGCCGGCGGCTGGTTCGTACCCGACGACGTGAGCGAGCCAAGGCTGCCGATTACGCTGACCGCGCTGGCGCAATCCGGCGCGCGCGAAATCGACATTCCGCAGTTGACCTCACATTTCGGCGGCGCAATTGCCGTGCATCCGCCTACCGGCGGAAAAAGACAGACACTGGCGCCGGTCACCGCCGAATATGGCGTGACCGCCAGCGTGCTCGGCGACAGCGAATTGCCCGGGCGCTCGCTTCAGGGTGTGATGGTGCTCGATGCGGCCGGCGAAAGTTTTGCTGCCAGCGTGTGGCGGCGGGTTGTCACCGTGGTGTTGCGGGAAGCCGGTCTATAAACCATCCTTGAGACGATAACCGACACCGGTCTCCGTGAGAATGTATTTCGGCTGATCGGGCATATCTTCGATCTTCTGGCGCAATTGCCGCACATAAACGCGCAGATATTGCACATCGGTCGGCTCTCCCCAGACATGTTCCAGCAGGAAACGATGGGTGAGCACCTTGCCCGCATGCTGCACCAGAACGCGCAGGATATCGTATTCCTTCGGCGACAGTTTAATCTCATTGCCACCGACGCTGACGATGCGTTTGACCAGATCGACCATCAGGTCGCCAGTCTGGAAAACCGGTTTTTCGCCCTGCGTCTGCAACCGGTGGCGCAGCGCCACGCGAATGCGGGCGACAAGCTCGTTCATGCCGAAAGGCTTGGTGATGTAGTCATCTGCGCCCAGTTCCAGCGCCTTGACGATACCCGCCTCGTCGGTGCGGCTGGAGAGGATGACGATCGGCAGGTCCAGTCCTTCCGCGCGCCATTTGGCCAGAAGATCATGGCCGGACATATCCGGCAGGCCGAGATCGAGCAGGATCAGGTCCGGTTTGTCGGTCCTGGCAAGTTCGATCGCGACCTTGGCGTTCATCGCCTCGCTGATTGCATAATCCTGCGTGGACAGACCGACGCGCAGGAGTTTCCGGATCGGTGGTTCGTCATCGACGATGAGGATGCGCACGGTCGACTGCATCACTTGATCTCCTGTGAAATCGGTTGCTGCGCGACAAGCGGCAGACTGACGGTGAAGATGGCGCCGGAACGATCCGTGCGGTTGGCAGCCTTGATATGTCCGCCCATGGCTTCGACAAAACCACGACAGATGGAAAGGCCGAGGCCGGTGCCGGCGCGCACGAAATCACCTTTTCGCACGCGGTAGAAACTGTCGAAGATCCGTTCCAGGTCATCGACCGGTATGCCCGGTCCCTCATCGATCACGGCGAGCCTGATCCTGTCGCCATCCGACCAGCAGCGAATTTCGATCATGGTGTGTTCGGGCGAATATTTGGCGGCATTGTCGATGAGGTTGAACAGGACCTGTTCGAGCAGGACGGCATCGACCTTCACCATCGGCAGATCGGGCGGAATGACGACGCGTGTTTTATGACCGGTGGTCATCTTGGCAGCGCGACCAAGCGCCGTGCCGACGATATCACCGGCGAAATGCAGGGCATAATTCGGCTCCATCGTACCGGAGCCGAGGCGTGTCATATCCAGAAGATTGGCGATAAAGCGGTTGAGCCGTTCGGATTCGTCGATGACGGTCGAGAGCAGATCGAGCCGCGCGCTGTCGTCGAGATTGCCATGAAAATCCTTGAGCGTGCCCGCGGACCCCATGATGGAAGCGAGCGGCGTTTTCAGATCGTGAGAAATGGAGCTTAACAGCGCGCTGCGCAGCCGATCGGTCTCAGCCGCCAGACGGGCACGATCGACATCCGAAACAAGTTGGACCCGTTCGATGGCGAGCGCTGCCTGATCGGCCAGCGCATCGAACAGCCGTTGCTGCTCCGGGGTCAAAAGCGGCCCCTGCCGATCGTTATCCAGACCGATGACACCGACCGCGCCGCGGCCTGTGCTGAGCGGCAGATAAAGGCGTTTGGCGCCCGGCAACGTATCCGCGGCGCGACCGGCGGGACGGTTGTGTTCCCAGGCCCATTTGGCGGCGGCGATATCGGCATCGACCAGCGTATCATCCGGCGGATAACCGGCCTTGACGGCGATCTCACCCGCTTCGGGTAAGAGGATGACGACGCGGACCTTCAGCATGGAGGCGATCTGGAAGGCGGTTGCCCACAAGACATCGTCCAGCGTACCGGTGCCGGCCAGTTTGCGCGAAAAGAGGTAAAGGTCTTCCGTCGTTTTCGCCCTCTGGCGCGCTGCCCGGGCCTGTCGCTGCACGGCGGCAGCCAGATTGCTGGCAACCAGCGCCACGCCCAGAAAGAAGACCAGCGCCACCACACTTTCAGGATCACGGACAGTGAAATTGTAGCGCGGTTCGAGGAAAAAGAAGTTGAAGCACAGCGCCGCCAGAACCGAGGCATAGAGGCCGGCCGTCAACCCGCCTTGGACCGCCGACACCAGCACGGCCATCAGGAAGACCAGTGCAAGGTTCTGCACCGCCAGGATTTTATCCAGCAGCGTGCCGACCCCAACGGCAAGCATCACGAAGATTGTGCTGCCAAGATAGGGTAGCCAGCGAAACGGTGCTGGCGGTGCGGCGGTGCGAACGCCTGTTGCCGCCGGATGGGCCTGCTGCCCGGAAATCACGTGCAGGCTGATATCGCCGGCGTAACGGACCAGATCCTGAGTGACCGAGCCCTGCCAAAATTCCACCAGCCGGGATTTGCCGGAGCGACCGATGACGATATGCGTGAAATTGTTGGCACAGGCATAGGCAACGATTTCCGCTGCCACGCGGGAGCCGGGCAGCGTGATCGTTTCGGCGCCCAGTTGTTCGGCAAGCCGCATGGTCGCCGCCAGCCGGCTTTTGTCTTCCTCGCTGCGCATGGCGTCGCGCGGCGTTTCCAGATGGAGCGCCGCCCAGGGTGCGCGAAGGCGGTCGGCCTGCCGGCGGGCATACCGGACCAGACCCGCGCCATCGCCGCCATGATCGAGGCAGACCAGAACGCGCTCGCCCGCCGCCCATGGCCCGGAAATGGCGTGCGCACGCATGTGATTGAGCAACTGGTCATCCACACGCTCGGCCGTGCGTCTCAGCGCCAGCTCGCGCAGTGCCGTCAGGTTGCCGGGGGAAAAATAGTTCTCCGTCGCACGCCTGGCTGTTTTCGGCATGTAGACCTTGCCGTCGTGCAGGCGCTTGATCAGGTCGTCGGGCGTTATATCGATGATTTCGACATCATCGGCGCGATCGATGACCGAATCCGGTACGGTTTCGCGCACGCGGATGCGGGTGATCTGCGCAACCACATCGTTGAGGCTTTCGACATGCTGGATGTTGAGCGTCGTATACACATCGATGCCGCGTGACAGCAGTTCCAGAACGTCCAGATATCGCTTTGGATGCCGGCTTTCGGGTGCGTTGGTATGGGCCAGTTCATCGACTAAGATCAGCGCCGGGCGTCGTGCAAGCACGGCGTCGAGATCCATCTCGTCGAGCGTCTGTCCACGATAATCAATGATGCGACGCGGGATGATCTCAAAACCGTCTAGCAGTGCCATGGTTTCCTGCCGGCCATGGGTTTCGACGACACCGATAACGACGTCAATGCCATCCGCCTGCCGGGCACGACCCGACATCAGCATTTCATAGGTCTTGCCGACACCGGGTGCCGCTCCCAGAAATATTTTCAGGCGGCCACGACCTTCCTGCGCAGCGCGCTCGAGAAGCGCTTCCGGGGACGGGCGTCGGTCGCCGTCATCGAGGGCCATCAAAAGTCTCCGGACACGCAGCCACTCTTTTTAGGCTGCGTGAAAAAATGCTGTTTCGACAGACATAGATGGCTTGGGGCCGATAGGAAATCGAGTGGGCTGCGGCGGCAAACATATAGGAATTTTATATATGCCGCGACCACCTCAAACTCATCCCAGCAGATCGCGAATGGTGCGCAGGAAGACGCGCGAGCCGGTATCGATCAGCTCGTCGGGAAAATCGTAATCCGGGTTGTGCAGGCGCGGATGATTTTCACCGGCGCCGAGGAAAAACATCGCCGATTTAGAGACATGACCAAACAGGCCAAAGTCTTCCGAACCCTTCATAGGGACGAAACCGTCGCCATCGTCATAGGTCACACCTTCGGCATCCATCGCGGCTTTCAGATGCGCCACGGCCACTTCGTCGTTTTCGCAGTGGTGAAACACGTCGTGATAGGTAATGCCGAGATGGAGGCCGGCCGGCAGGGCAACGCTTTGCGCCAGTTCTTCCGCCTGTTCGACCAGCGCTGCCATACGGGCATCGACCAGCGTGCGCAGCGTCACCCAGATTTCCGCGTGGCCGGGAGCGATGCCGAAAGCTTCCTCGCCGATGCGGGCGTGGGTGAGTGTGACCAGCGAAAAATCGGCATCCACATGCGTGCTGCGATTGGCGCCGAGCCCGGGCAGTTCGGCGATCAGTCTTGCCGCCGCCGGCGCCGGCGATATGCCATCTTCCGGGCAGGACGCGTGTGCTGTCTTGCCGGTGAGTTCGATACGCATGCCGCGCGACGCGCAATTGACATGGCCGGCCATCAAGGCGACGTGGCCCAGCGGGCGGCCCGGCATGTTGTGCAGCGAGAAGGAGAAATCCGGTTTCAGCGCGGCAAATTTTTCGTCGGCAATCACGGCCGCGGCGCCGGCACCATTTTCTTCCGCCGGCTGGAACATCAGGACCACGCGGCCTTTTTGCGGGCGCTGGCGGCCGAGATCGCGGGCGACGGCAAGAAGCGTCGTCATGTGGCCATCATGGCCGCAAAGGTGGCCCTTGCCGATGACCTCCGATTTGTAGGGGAGACCGGTCAGTTCCTCGATCGGTAGCGCATCGAGCTCGCAGCGCACCAGCACGGTCGGCCCCACTTCCGGACCGACATAAACCGCGGCGACACCGTGACCGCCGATGCCGGTGACGATTTCGTCCGGCTTTGTCGCGGACAGCGCTTCGACGATCAGCCTGGCGGTCTCGACTTCCTCGCCGGAGAGTTCGGGCTGGCGGTGGAGGCGATGACGAAATGCCCGCAAATCCTCGAATTCCGCTTGTGTCAGATACATCATTCCGCCTCTCGTTCTCGCCAGTCTTTTATCGATGACTATACCCCCTCCCACAGGCTTTCAATGTGCTTTTCGCCATGCGTCATGACGCAGCAATCAAGCCAAGTTGAGTTTCCTTGGACGACTGGCGACCTACATTCGACATCACTCGACAGACCTCCTGGAGAACACCGTGCCCAATCGTCTTGCCATTCGCTTTTTCGCCTGCGCCACTGCCATGTTGTTGATGTTTTCAGCGCCTGTCGCAGCGCAGGAGCCACCACCCGAACGTGGAGAGAAAGAGGCCACGCAGGAAAACGAGCGTGCCTCGTCCGGTATTTTCAGCCTGATCCCGGCTGACTCCTCCACCGATCATATGCTGAAACTGGGCGATACCGAACTGCCCTATACGGCGACGGCCGGCACGCTCGACCTGATTGGCCAGGACGGCAACCGCACGGCAAAGATCTTCTATACCGCCTATGTGGCAAAGGACCGGAAACCGGGCCGCCCTTTGACCTTTGCCTTTAATGGCGGGCCGGGCGCCGCATCGGCCTATCTGCATATGGGGCTTGTCGGGCCAAAAGTGCTGGAATTCGGTGACACGGGAGACAACGGCACGATGCCGGTGCTGAAGGACAATCCGGACAGCTGGCTCGCCTTTACCGATCTGGTGCTGATCGATCCGGTCGGCACCGGCTGGAGCCGGGCCGCCAGCGATGATGCGGCCGGCAATTTCTACAAGGTGCGGCAGGATGCCGAGAGCCTTGCCAAGGCGATTGCGCTTTACACCCAGCGCAACAACCGGCTGGAAGCGCCAAAATATCTGCTGGGCGAAAGTTATGGTGGTTTTCGCGCCGCCAAGGTGGCGGCGGCGCTGAAGGACAGCCAGAGCATGCTGGTCTCCGGCATCGTCATGCTCTCCCCTTTTCTGGAAGGTCGTTTTCTCGCCAACGCCGATGATCCGCTGAGCGCGGCGCTGCAGCTTCCATCGCTCGCGGCGGCCGAGATGGAGCGTCGCGGCACGTTCACACCGGGCGGCATGAAGGAAGCGGAAAGTTTTGCCATGGGGGCCTATCTCACCTCACTTGCCGGACCGCGCCCCGGCGGCAGCACCGCCGACGGGCTTTATAGCCGACTTGCCGGCATGACCGGCATGCCGAAGGATGCGATTGCGCGCAGCCGCGGTTTTCTCGGTGACATCTATGCCAAGCAGATGGCCGGCACCGGCAAGGTGGTGAGCCCTTACGATGCCGCCTATGCGGTGCCGGATGCCTATCCCGAAGCGCCCTACAGCCAGAACGACGACCCGATCCTCGATGGCTATACCCGTGCCTATGGTTCGGCCTTCGCGGCCTATGCCCGCAACGATCTCGGCTTCAGGACGGACATGACCTATTCGCTGCTGAACACCGACGTGAACCGGCGCTGGGAATGGAACGGCAACCGTGGCGGCGATGTGCGGGCACTTGCGAGTGCGTCCACCGATCTGCGCGACCTTCTTTCGGTCATTCCCTCCTTTCGAATACTGATCGCACATGGGTATAGCGACGCGCTGACGCCCTATGGTGCCAGCCGATATGTGATCGACCACATGCCGCCGGAACTGGCCAACGGCCGCGCCACGCTGAAAGTCTACCGCGGCGGGCACATGTTCTACACCCAGATCCCGTCACGACAGGCAATGGCAGCGGATGCGCGTGCCTTTTATGAACCAAAACCCACGGAGTGAAATGCGGGCTGGTGCGGGCGTATTTTGAAACCATCTGCGCCGGCTTCTCGCCGGCGCAGATGGTTTGCTTCACCGTTACAAACGACCGCAAACTGGCATCATGGATAGTTGTAAAGAATGCATTTGTTAAATCGCGAACATACCCACTTCGGAACCGAATGCCGGCCAAGTTCACACGAAAAGATTTTGCATGAATATTTTTGAGCTTATACAGATAGATAATCAACATAATGCACTACGCTTAACGGTGCAAAAGCATCGAAATCTTCCCAAGAAATAATTTTCATAATTTCCACAATTGACAACTTTCCATCAACGCGCAATGTTTTGGACAGCAATCGGCGACGGGGAGGAGTCTCGTGGCCGGCATGCGGGAGATGTGCGCGCACCGGATGCGTATTGGCGGCATACGAAGCCAGCAAGAGACCTTATCTCCCGCCTGAATTGATATCCGTCCATTGCGGTGGCGGCAGGAACGATCGGGAGCACCATGAACGTCAGCACGCCCTTTTCCACACTAGAAATCTGGCCGCAGGCGAGCGCATGAGCATCGTCGTTGCCACCACCTCGCCTGGTTTCGGCCGCCATGGCCGTCTGCCGCAAATGTTGGACGAAACAGGCTGGGAAATCATCCGCTGCGTCGACACCAGCCTTCCGGATGGCGGGCTCTCAAAGCATATCGAACGCGCCGATTTTCTCGTCGCCGGCCTGACCTCAGTGACTGCCGAGAGCATCGCCAACGCGCCAAAACTTCGCGCAGTGCTGAAACACGGGGTCGGGACCGATAGCGTCGACATTCCGGCCTGCACCGCACGTGGCCTGCCGGTGACAGACACGCCCGCAGCCAATGCCAATGCCGTGGCGGAACTGGCCGTCGGATTGATGTTTTCGCTCGCCCGCAGCATTCCCCAGGGTCACATGAGCGTGGTGTCCGGCGGCTGGGACAGACGGCCCGGCGTGGAAATTTCCGGAAAGACGCTCGGCATCGTCGGTCTTGGCAATATCGGCAAGCTGCTGGCGAAAAAGGCGATTGGCCTCGGCATGAGAGTGGTCGCCTCCGACCTTTATCCGGACCGGGCTTTCATGGCCGAGCACGGGATCGAACTTCTGGAACTGGATGCCCTGCTGGCGCGCGCCGATTATGTTTCGCTGCATGTCTTTGGCGGCGCCGGCAATTCGGCCCTCATCAACGCCGAAAAGCTGGCGCTGATGAAGCCGACTGCCTGCCTGCTCAATCTCGCGCGCGGCGAAGTGGTAGACAATGATGCGCTTGCCATAGCCATCGAGGCCGGCAAGCTGAAGGGCGCCGGTATCGACGCCTTCGTCACGGAACCACCGGACGTCTCGCATCCGCTGTTCAAGCTGCCGAGTGTGGTCTTTACCCCGCATAGCGGCGCGGACAGTCTCGAAGCTTTTGAAAATGTCGGATTGATGGTGATCAGCGACATCCAGGATTTCATTGCCGGCAACCGCCCTGCCCGCGTGCTCAACAAGGAGGTTTATGAGCGATGACCGAACCCCGTTACGCCGCCGGCGATCTTTTGGCATTTGCCCGTTCTCTGTTTGCCAAGGCAGGGCTTGAGGCCGACAAGGCCGAGGCTGTTGCCACCTATCTCATCGAAGCCGATCTGATGGGGCATTCTACCCACGGATTGGCTCTGGCAGGATGGTATCTGCAGGGCATCGCCGATGGTGTCGTGACCAAGACCGGCACCTATGATGTCGTCAGCGACAAGGGACCGGCCGTGTGCTGGCAGGGCAACCGCCTGCCTGGTGCCTGGCTCACATCGGAAGCTGTAAAACTTGCGACCGAACGCGCCGAAAAATTCGGCACCACCACCATCGTCATCGCCAATAGTCACCACATCGGTGCGCTGGCCGCCTATCTGCAACTGGCAACGTCGAAGGGCATGCTGGTATCCGTCGCATCCTCCTCTCCTTCGGGCGGACAGGTTGCGCCATTCGGCGGATTGAAGGGCGTCTACACGCCAAACCCGGTCGCCTATGGCATTCCGACGCCGGAAGGTCCCATGCTGATCGATATTTCCGCCTCGATCACCACCAACAACATGTCGCAGCGACTGATCCGCGAGGGGCGCCAGTACGATCATGACTGGCTGATGGATGCAGAGGGCAATCCCTCGCGTGACCCGAAAGTGCTGGATGCGGGCGGCTCTCTGTTGCCGACGGGCGGGTTCGACCACGGGCAGAAGGGTTATGGCATGGCGCTGCAGGTCGAGGCGATCACGCAAGGCCTGGCCGGTTACGGCCGCGCCGATGCCCCGAAGGGCACCAATGCCGCCGTGACGGTTCAGGTCTGGGACCCGGAGGCGTTTGGCGGGCGCGATGCATTTTTGCGGCAGACCGGCTGGCTGGCGGATGCCTGCCATGCCACACCGCCGCGTCCCGGCGTCAGCCATGTGCGTCTTCCCGGCGAGGCCGCTCTGGGCCGCAAGAAAACAGCGCTGGCGGATGGCGTGGTGCTCTATCCGACCATTATCGGCTCGATCGAACCGCATGCGGAACGGCTGGGCGTGACCATGCCGACCGCCATCTGAGGCCGCCCGGCCTCACGTCGTTGGACGCGAGGCCTGCGCCTTTATGAAATCGATGAATGCCCGAAGCGGGGCCGGCACCAGACGTCGGCCCGAATAATAGAGGAAGGGGCCGGGAAAGCGCTGGCTCCACGGTTCCAGAACTTCTTCCAGCGCACCGCTTTCGAGGTGCGGCTTCAACCAGCCGTCGAACAGATAGAGGATGCCGGTGCCGGCCAATGCCGCCTCGATGGCCAGTTCGATGGCACCACCCGGCTGGACGACCAGCGGGCCGGTCGGGTCGACACGGATGATGTCCTCGCCCTTTTCGAACTCCCAGGGGCCCATCATCGCGCCGCTGGCAAAGCGACCGCGCAAACAGGCGTGCTCAAGAAGATCACGCGGATGCTGCGGCCGGCCACGACGTTCGAGATAGGAGGGTGAAGCGGCGGCGACAAAACGCTGCACACGCGGACCGATCGGCACGGCGATCATGTCCTGCTCCAGCCGCTCGTCATAACGGATGCCGGCATCGCAGCCGGCGGCGATGATATCGACAAAACTGTCGTCGCTGATGATTTCCAACCGGATATCCGGATAGGCGGCAAGAAACCCAGGCACGATGGCCGGCAACACAAGCCGCGCGGCGCTGACCGGCACATTGATGCGCAAGACGCCGGTCGGGGTGTCACGATAGCCATTGACGACATCGAGTGCGGCTTCCACTTCCGACAGAGCAGGGCCAAGACGCTCCAGAAGCCCCCTGCCCGCTTCGGTCGGCACCACGCTGCGGGTGGTGCGGTTCAGGAGCCGCACACCAAGTTGAGTTTCCAGCCGCCGCACCGCTTCGCTTAGACCCGAGGCGCTATAACCACTGCTGCGGGCAGCATCACGAAATCCGCCAGCACGGGCGACCGCGACAAATGCGTTGAGATCCCCCAGATCTGTTTTCACGGCCGCCCCATTGTTCGAAATATTGCACAACTCGTGCCGATTGTATCCGGTTATCCCGCAAACCAACAAGGGCTATCTTCCACCTCATCAGAAGCGAAGGAGACTGATCATGGCCAATATTGATAAGGCAGGCACATTCAAACTCGGTGACCGCACGGTCAAACGCCTCGGCTACGGCGCGATGCAGCTTGCCGGCAAAGGCGTTTTCGGCCCACCGAAGGATCACGACGCGGCCATTGCCGTGCTGCGTGAGGTTATCGAAAGCGGTGTCAATCACATCGACACCAGCGACTTTTATGGCCCGCACGTGACCAACAAGCTGATCAAGGAGGCCCTGCACCCCTATACCGACGACCTCGTCGTCGTCACCAAGATCGGCGCACGTCGTGGCGACGACGCATCCTGGTTGCCGGCCTTTTCCGCGGAAGAACTGGAACAGGCCGTGTATGACAATCTGAAAAATCTCGGCCTCGACGTGATCGATGTCGTCAACCTGCGCCTGATGTTCGGTGTGCATGGCCCGGCGGAAGGTTCGCTCGAGGCGCCACTGACGGCGCTGGCCGAATTGCAGCGCAAGGGGCTGGTGCGCCATATCGGCCTCAGCAACATAACCCCGACACAGCTTGCCGAGGGACGCCGGATCGCCGACATCGTCTGCGTTCAGAATGCGTATAATCTGGCCCATCGCGAGGACGACACGCTGATCGATGATCTTGCCCGCGACGGCATTGCCTATGTGCCGTTCTTCCCGCTCGGTGGTTTCAGCCCGCTGCAGTCATCGACCTTGTCGAATGTCGCGACGCGTCTTGGCGCAACGCCGATGCAGGTGGCACTCGCCTGGTTGCTGAAACGCGCTCCGAACATTCTGCTGATCCCCGGCACATCCTCGGTGGCGCATCTGCGCGAAAATCTGGCGGCAACCGACGTCACCCTGTCCGACGAGGTGATGTCCGAACTGGACGGCATCGCCGTGGCGGCGTGAATTGCCTCGAAGACTGGCCGTGTCGCTGCGGTTGATCGGTGACGGGGCATCCCCGTCACCGGCATGTTGTCGAGAATTGCCATTTGGAGCGACGCCGCATCACCACGGCGCCCGCCTCAATGCGGTGTCGACGCCATGCGTGCGCCACGCAGGGCAGCAAACACTGCGACAGCAAGCATCGCGATCATGCCTGCGGTGATCAGCAGGACAGATCCGTGCGCCTGGGTGAATGCTTCGCGGGCCGCCTGCTTCAGAACCTCCCCCTCTTCACCGCCCAGACGCAAAGCTGTTGTCATTGCTTCGCCGATCGACCCGCCGGCGTCGGCGGCCGGAGACCCTGCCGCGGAGACGGCGGCAAAATACAGGGAATTGACCAGAACGCCGAAGAAGGTGATGCCGATTCCGCCACCCAGTTCGTAGCCGGCGCTTTCGAGCGCACCCGCAGCACCGGCCTTTTCAGGCGGCGCGCTTCCCATGATGGCGATCGACGATGCCAGCAGGCCGATCCCAAGGCAAAGGCCGAGAATTGCCAGCAGCGTGGAGGTCATGAACTTTGAGGCCATCAGGTCGATCGATGCGAGCGCAAACAGCGATGCCGCCGCACCAGCCATCGAAAACGAGGCAATGCTGCGCAAGCCAAACCGATGAGCGAGGCTGCCTCCAAGGGGGCCGCCAACCGCCGCAGCGATCACGAGAGGCAGCATGAACAGGCCAGCTTCCAGAGGCGACATGCCGATCACATATTGAAGCTCCTGCGCCAGAACGAGCTCGAACCCCGCAAGAGCGCCCGAGGCGACGAAAGCCATCAGGATGCCGACCGTGATGGCCGGTTTCAGGAAGAGCGAGACATCGAGCATCGGCACGGCAGAGACCACCTGCAACCGGACAAACCAGCCGATGGCCGACACACCGCCAAGGACCGTCGCAATCACGAGGGCATCCATCCCGCCCTTCATGGCCGTCTTGATGGCAAAAACGGTCATCACCAGGCCGACGACAAGCAGCACGGCCTGGCCGATCTTCCATTGTTTTTCGCTGTTGCCGACGCTTTTCGGCAAAAGCATCCAGACCATGGGCATGACCACGGCAAGCACCGGAACATTGACCAGAAAAACCGAACCCCACCAGAAATGCTCCAGCAATATCCCTCCGATCAGCGGGCCAACGGCAGCACCCGCCATGCCGATCACGCTCCACATGCCGAGCGCTCTTGCCCGTTCGGCATCGTCCTCGAATGTGGTGCGGATGACAGCGAGCACGCACGGCATGATCATGGACGCACCGACACCAAGCACAGCCCGGAAGGCGATAAGCATGGCGGCGGACGTCGAGAAAGCTGCACCGATCGATGCCAGCCCGAACACGGCAAGCCCTGCCAGCAGGATGCGGCGATAACCCAACCGGTCCGCCAATGTGCCCATGGGCACGAGAAGGCCCGCCATCACGAGCGCATAGATATCGATGATCCACAGGACTTCCGTGCCGGAAGCCCCAAGGGAGACGGTGAGCGACGGTATCGCGATGTGCAGGATCGTCATGTCAACGACGACCGGAAGGAACGCTGCCATAACGGCAACAAGGATGAGCCAGCGATTTGCGGAGGACATACAGAACACCTGACGATAGACAGATTTTATTCGAACGATCGTTTTTCTATTGCATTCATATACGATCGTTCGTAAATGCATCAAGTGACAAAGTGGAGAGCGACGTGGGCCGGATTCGCAAGATCATGAAGGACGACATCCTGGATGCGGCGGAGCGTGTGGTCGTGAAACTCGGTGCCGCCGGTTTATCGATCGACGCCGTTGCGCAGGAGGCAGGGGTCAGCAAGTCGACCGTTGTCTACGACCACAAGTCCAAAAGCGCGCTGCTTGAAGCGCTGATCGACCGACGCATGAAAATCGAGGTCGAGCGCCAGGCGCAGGAAGTGGCAAATGCGAAGGATACACCACACCCGGAGCTGTTCGGCCGCATCAAGGCGGCGGAACAGGGCATAACCGATGCAGATCGCGCCGTTTCGCTGGCGATCAGCGCATCGGTTTCGCAGGAAGAGAAGGTCCAGAAGCTGATGCGCGACTGGACGCAGGAGGATCTCGCGGCCATGGCGGCCGGCCCAAGGGCGGAGGCCGCCCTGATGGCCTATCTGACGCTGACCGGCGTCTATGTCACGGAACTGTTTGCCTTCCACCAGTGGAGTGACGAGGAACGGTCCAAAATCCTTGAAGGGGTACGCACGATCTACTCGACCTTCCCCGAACAATAACAAACTGGCTCTCTGAGCCACACCCGAACATCCAAGGAAAACATCATGCACCGCTGCAGCCAACTGCCGCGCCTGAAGGCGTGCCTTATTGCCACTTCCATCCTCGCCCTGACGGCAACCGCGACACTCTCACAGGACGCAGGCGAAATGCCTCCGGCAGCGGTCGGGGTGATCGATCTGAAGGCCCATCCTATTCCAGTCGTCAGCGAGCTTCCCGGACGCGTTGCCGCGACCAGAATTTCCGAAGTGCGTGCCCGCGTCTCCGGCATTCTTCAGGAGCGCGTGTTCGAACAGGGCGCGATGGTCAACGAAGGGGACGTGCTCTACCGGATCGATCCGAGGTTGTTCAAGGTGCGCGTGGCGAGCGCCGAGGCAAACCTGCGGCGTGCCGAAGCCACGCGCGACAATGCGAAGGTCCAGCTCGATCGCCAGAAATCGCTTCGCGAACGCAACATCGCCAGTGGCATCGAATACGATACCGCTGCGGTCAATCTGGCGCAGGCCGAAGCCGACGTCGCGCTGCAACAGGCCGCCCTGGAAGAGGCGAAGATCAATCTCGAATATACCGAGGTCCGTGCGCCGATCTCCGGCATTATCGGCGGCGCGCTGGTGACAGAGGGGGCGCTGGTGACGGCGGACGGTACCTCCAGCCTCGCACTCATCCAGCAGATCGATCCGGTTTATGCCGACTTCACCCAGTCCGCGCAGGATCTGCTGGCGCTGCGGCGCGCCGTGACGGATGGCAGGCTTGCAAGTCCCGCTCCCGGACAGGCGCGCGTCGAACTCGTTTTCGATGGCGGCGATGTTTACGAGCAGAAGGGCAAGCTGCTGTTCTCCAGCGCCAATGTCGATTCCACCACCGGACAGGTCACGCTCCGCGCCGAGTTCCCCAACGCGAATGGCGACCTGCTTCCGGGCATGTATGTGCGTGTCAAGGTCGAACAGGCCGTGCGCCAGAATGCGATCACCATCCCGCAACGAGCTGTCATCAGGACGCCTGATGGCAAGGCGCAGGTCTATGTGGTCGAGGCGGACGACGTGGCGAAGCTTCGCGATATCGAACTCGGCCAGTCCCTCGGTCAGGAATGGGTTGTCGAAACAGGCCTCAAGGACGGCGAGAAAGTTGTCGTTGATGGCGTCCAGAAAGTTCAGCCGGATGCCAAGATCGCCCCTGAACCGTGGACGCCCGACAGCCAGACGCAATCAGCCGCAGACGAAACCGCTCCGGCGAATTCCGGCGAGGCAAGGTAACATCACATGGCACAGTTTTTCATTGGAAGGCCGATCCTGGCCTGGGTGTTTGCGCTCTTCATTTCCATCGCCGGCATCATCGCCCTGCCCTTCCTGCCAATCGCGCAATATCCGAAAGTTGCACCACCGCAGCTGACCATTTCCACCGCCTATCCCGGTGCCTCGCCCCAGGAGATCTATCAGGGCGTAACGCGCCTCATCGAGGAGGAGCTGAACGGCGTCTCCGGCATGATGTATTTCGAATCGACCTCGGACACATCGGGTTCGGTCAGCATCAATGCGACATTCGAGGCCGGAACGGATATCGACCAGGCATCCGTCGACGTGCAGAATGCCATCAAGCGCGTCGAGGCGCGCCTTCCCTCCGCCGTCACCTC
Organism: Endobacterium panacihumi; assembly: GCF_050847465.1. Lineage (NCBI taxonomy): Bacteria > Pseudomonadati > Pseudomonadota > Alphaproteobacteria > Hyphomicrobiales > Rhizobiaceae > Endobacterium > Endobacterium panacihumi. The sequence continues at coordinate 294,220 of NZ_JBOZRA010000004.1, forward strand.
GCAAGGTGTGACCGTGGAAGAGGCAGCCTCGGGCTTTCTGATGATGGTGACGCTCACCTCGACGGACGGACGCATGGACGAGGTGGCGCTTGGCGATTACCTGAACCGCAACATTCTGGGAGAACTCCGTCGTCTCGACGGTGTCGGTCGCGCGCAGTTGTTTGCCGCGCAACGCGCCATGCGTGTCTGGATCGACCCCGACAAGCTGGTCGGCCTGAACCTGACGGCCGCCGATGTGAATGCTGCAATCACCGCACAGAATGCGCAGGTCGCTGCCGGCCAGATCGGCGCGTCTCCGAACCCGGTTACCCAGGATCTGACGGCGACCGTGCTCGTTCAGGGACAGCTTTCCAACCCCGAGGTGTTCGGCGACATCATCCTGCGCGCCAACCCGGACGGCAGTTCGGTTCTCTTGAAGGATGTCGCCCGGATTGAACTCGGTGCGGAGAGCTATAACTTTTCCAGCCGCCTCAATGGTCAGCCGAGCGCCGCCGTCGGCATTCAGCTGTCCTCGACAGGCAATGCAGTGGCGACATCGACCGCGGTGACGGCGAAGATGGATGAACTGTCAAAATTCTTCCCGAAGGGGGTGAAATATGACGCACCTTATGACACCAGCCCATTCGTTTCCGCATCGATCGAAAAGGTCCTGCACACGCTGATCGAAGCCGTCGTGCTTGTGTTCATCGTGATGTTCGTGTTTCTGCAGAATTTCCGCTACACGGTCATTCCGACGCTGGTTGTGCCCGTCGCTTTGCTGGGCACCTGTGCGATCATGCTGGCAACCGGCTTTTCCATCAACGTGCTGACGATGTTCGCAATGGTGCTGGCCATCGGCATTCTTGTCGATGACGCGATTGTGGTTGTCGAGAATGTCGAACGCATCATGGCGGAAGAAGGTCTTTCGCCACGCGCCGCCACCCGCAAAGCCATGCGCCAGATCACCGGGGCCATCCTCGGCATCACGCTGGTACTGGCCTGCGTCTTTATCCCGATGGCGTTTTTCCCGGGCTCGACCGGCATCATTTACCGTCAGTTTTCACTGACCATGGTCGTGTCCATCCTGTTCTCGGCTTTTCTGGCGCTGTCGCTGACTCCTGCGCTTTGCGCGACCTTCCTCAAGCCCATCCCGAAAGGTCATCACGAGAAAAAAGGTATCGCGGGCTGGTTCAATCGGAAGTTCGACGGCCTGACCAATCGCTATGTGAAGGCGACGCTCGGCATGACCCGCCGCGCCGGCCGGATGATGGTGATCTATCTCGCGCTCGTCATCGGGCTCGGTTACCTCTTCGTCAACCTGCCGTCTTCTTTCGTTCCTGCGGAAGACCAGGGCAACCTGATCGTCGACATTCAGGGACCGCCCGAAGCCAGCGCCAACCGCACCAAGGCCTCCGTCGCGCAGATCGAACAGATCTTCAAATCAGAGCCCGGCGTGAAGGACGTCATCGCCATTCAGGGCTTCAGCTTTTCCGGCAGCGGCGCCAATGCGGCCCTGATGTTCGTGACGCTGAAAGACTGGAGCGAGCGCGGCGAAGGCAATTCTGCACAGGAGATCGCCGACCGCGTGAACATGCAACTCTTCGGGCTTAAGGATGCGACGAGCTTTGCGCTTTCCCCGCCCGCGATCGAAGGGTTCGGCACCACAGGTGGCTTCGCCTTCCGCCTTCAGGATCGCAACGGCACAGGCCAGGCAGCGCTTTCCGCGGCAGGCGCGCAATTGATGGCAAAAGCCAGCCAGAGCCCACTGCTCACCGGCATGCGCGTCGAGGGACTGCCGGACGCGGCACAGGTTCTGCTGGTGATCGACCGCGAGAAGGCAAACACGTTCGGCGTGACCTTTTCCGACATCAACAACACGATCACCGCCAATCTCGGTTCGTCCTATATCAACGATTTCCCGAATGCCGGCCGCATGCAGCGCGTCATCGTTCAGGCACGCGACCAGAGCCGCCTGCAGGTCGAGGATCTCCTGAAGCTCAATGTGCGCAATGCCAGCGGCGGCATGGTGCCGCTGTCTTCCTTCGCCATCGCGCAATGGCAGAAGGGCTCGCCGCAGATCGTCGGTTACAATGGTTATCCGACCGTGCGTATCGCGGGTGAACCTGCCCCCGGCAATTCTTCCGGTGTCGCAATCGCCGAGATGGAACGTCTGGCCGGCGAAATGCCCGAGGGAATAGGCTTTGAATGGACGGGCCAGACGCTGGAGGAGATCAAGTCCGGATCGCAGGCTCCGTTCCTGTTCGGCATCAGCCTTCTGTTCGTCTTCCTGCTGCTTGCAGGCCTTTATGAAAGCTGGTCCATTCCGCTTTCGGTCATGCTTGTGGTGCCGCTCGGCGTGATCGGCAGCGTTCTCGCCGTCATGGCAGCCGGCATGCCGAACGACATCTACTTCAAGGTCGGCCTGATCGCGATCATCGGCCTGTCCGCAAAGAACGCGATTCTGATCATCGAGTTCGCCAAGGACAATTTTTCCGAAGGCAAACCGCTACTGGAATCGGCCATCGAGGCGGCAAGGCTGCGGTTTCGTCCGATCATCATGACGTCGCTGGCTTTCACGCTCGGCGTGGTTCCGCTGGCGATCGCAACAGGCGCGAGCGCCGCCAGCCAGAACGCCATCGGCACCGCGGTTCTCGGCGGCATGATCTCGGCAACCGTGCTGGCGATCTTCTTCGTGCCGGCCTTCTTCGTTTTCGTGCTGAAACTGTTCAGGGCAAAACGACCGGTGCCCGAGACCGACGAGCAGCCTTCTTCCGACCTTACCCATGATGGCAGCGTATCGTGATGCCGCTGTCCGGGATCACCACCCGGACGGCTGCCCCGCCGTCCGGGGACCGCCACGGGACTTGCCATTTTCCGCGAGCACAAACTTAACGGGGCAGCCCGCGCGGCGCCGGGATATCCGTGACGGCCGTCTTTCGCGACCGCAAACTTGATGGCGTGTGCCCGAACTCGCGTTTGAAGGCGCGAGAAAAATGAGCGGAGTTGCGATAGCCGACATCGAGCGCGATTTCGATCAGGGGTGCGCTGGATTGGGCGAGAAGCAGTTTGGCGCGCTCCATGCGGATTCGGCCAAAAGCCCTTGCGGGCGATGTGCCGATGGTCTTTTGAAACAATCTCTCGAGCTGGCGCTGTGAAAGACCGACGGCACTGCCGAGATCGCCCATATCCAACTCCTGATCGAGATGCTGCTCCATCTTGATGATCACGGCCCGGATCCTCGGATCCTCGTATTTCTCTTCCAAAGCGCGGCGCGGCTGCACATCGGCGGCCGATCGGGCCTTGACGATCTGCAACACTTCGAGGGCCTTCTTTTCGGCATGAGGGCTGATGTGGCGGCGCACGAGAGCTGCCGCGATATCAGCGGAACTACTGCCGCCCGCACAGGAGCCGCGACGGCGATCGAGATTGAAGATGCGATCCGAGCGAAGCTGAAGATCGGGAAAACGTTCCTGAAAGGCGCGTGCATGCAGCCAGCTGACGCAGGTGACGTGCCCCTTCATCAGCCCCGCTTCGGCAAGAATGAATGTTCCCGTGCAAAGTCCGATCAACGGCACTTTCTGATGCGCGGCCCGCTTGATGAAGGCGATGGTTTCAGCATCCACCTGGTCCTTGACCGACAGCAATCCACCGACCACGACGATATAGTCGTAACGGCTGGGATCGACGAAATCCGATGTCGGCGCCACCTGAATGCCACAGCTTGAGGTGATGAGATGCCGGGTGCTTCCCAACACCTGCCAGTCCGCGTGGACACGGCCTGAGCGGTCATCCTCGTCGCTGGCGAGACGCAACGTGTCGACAAACATCGCGAACGCGGACAAGGTGAAGGATCGCGACAGAACAAAACCGACCTTCAGCCGATTGACAGGGGCCGAAGCGTCCGCAGTTTTGGTGTGGTCAGTTCGCATTGCATCGTCTCCTCCGTCCGGCTGCCTACCCTAGAGCGGTTCATTGTTAAATGGAAACAGTTCCGCCGGAGCAGGTTTTCGTTGGGGCAGTGGCGATTGGCGAAGGGCATACCCGAAGGTACGGACGAGCCGATCGCCGCTGACCCCGGCGGAAAGATGCCCGGCCCTTCGGGTTGGCTGAAACGGGCCGTCTGATCGCATGGCCGGCTTGGCCGTATGCTTTGGCTACGACGCGCGCCGGCCATGCGACCATCCAACTCCGTTTGAGCCAACAGAACTGGTTCCATTTAACAATGAACCGCTCTAGCAGAATGGCGAGGTGATCCGGAAGACATCAGCGCAAGGGAGCACGATCTTTGTCCATGATCGTGTCTGTCCGTTCAGGCTCTGATTTCGAGGCACTGCCTTGCGCCATCATGCCTTGGCCCATCTCACCAGATCGCCTGCCACGGCTTCCGATGCAGCTGGACATTGGAACGCGCATCAAACCGTTATCGGTTGCCGTTTCTGACCCGATTGCGTGATGGCCATGATCGTCGCCAAAGTTTTCATGCCATCGCGGGCGGAAATAAGCGGTTGAGCGCGCCCGGCGATGACCTCGATGAAATGTGCGAGTTGATTGTCGTAAGCGCGGCTACCGTCGAGGCTGACATGTTTTCTGACCAGCGGGTCCTGCCAATGGCCAGCAGCGCCGCTCTCATGCTGCCACAAATCCATGCCCGGCACGGCGAGAGCCGCTTTCGTACCTGAAAATACATAGGCATTTTCCGGCTGATGGGGAAAATAGAGCGCCTGCCCGGCAGCTGTGTCCCAATTATAGGGCGACACAGCCGTATCACTCATCAGCAACGTACCAAGCGCGCCTGAGGCGAAGCGTAAACTGATACTGGCCGTGTCTTCCACCTCGTAACCACGCACCGCATTCGACGTGAAGGCCATGACCTCTTCGATATCGCCGCAAATGAAACGCAGGCAGTCGACATCGTGGATGAGGTTGATCAAGAGCGGGCCTCCACCCGGCTGTCGCCGCCATGCCGCATCGAAATACGCTTCCGGCTTGTCCGCAATCCACATGGCATTGACGGCAACAAGGCGGCCAAGCTCGCCTTCCTGCACCATTTTCCGGGCCTTGGCGATATCCGGACTGTGGCGTCTTTGGTGTCCGATCAGGACCGGAACGCCCGAGCGTTCGGCTGCCTCGGCGACACGTTTTGCTGCTGCCAGTGTATCGGCGATCGGCTTTTCTATCAGGCACGGAATGCCACGTTCGATACAGGCGATCGCGGCCTCGGCATGCAGGGCATTCGGCAGGGCGATGATGGCGCCATCAGGACGTTCCTCATCCAGCATCCTTCGGAAATCGACATGGTGCCTGACGCCGAAATCGGCCGCCATGGCGATAGCCGCTTGCGCCGGATCGGCGATTGCCACCAGTTCCGTTGCCGGGTTTGCGCAGACAAGAATGGCATGTTCGCGGCCAATCAGCCCGGCGCCCATCAGCACGATTCTTTGGGGCGACGACATGATGTTCATCTCCCCTGAAGTTTTGCGACGGCGCGAAGTTCTTCGGCGCTTGTCGTGGGAAGGTCGAAAAACTCGAGATAAGCCGGGATCTGTTCGAACAGCATGTCCGTGCCGACCTGATATTGGCAGCCACGGCCGCGTGCCGCCGCAAGGAACGGCGTGATCTCCCTGGAAAGGACCACCTCTCCGACAAAGGCTTGCGAGGCGATGCGCGAAACATCGAAGGGCAAAGGATCACCGTCGTTCATGCCGAGCGGTGTGGCATTGATGACGATGTCGTAACCGTCAGGATCAGACAGCCCGGTTTTGACCGTCAGGGCCGGGTAATGCCGCCGCAGGCGGTCAGCCAACCCCTCCATCATTTCTGCCGCGGAATCGCTGAGAGCCAGTTCTGCCAGACCGGCCCTGGCGAGCGATGCGGCGATCGCCGACCCGACGCCCCCTGCCCCGGCCATGATCGCCCGCGCCCCTTCGATCCGGCGTCCACGCCGCAAGACCCCGCGCACGAACCCCTCGCCATCGAACATATCACCGACAAGGCGGCCTTCCTTATCCAGTTTCACCGCATTGCAGGCGCCAGCCACCTGCGCATTTTTGGACACTTCGTCGAGCAGCCCCATGGTTGCGATCTTATAGGGCATGGTGATCAGCGCGCCGTGGATATTCGACAGACGAAAAACATGTTTCAGAAAGGAGGAAAAATCCTCCGGCCGGCATCCCATCGGCACAACCACGGCATCAATGTCGTTTTTCTCGAAATACGGATTGTAGATCAATGGCGCCTTGAACGTATGCGTCGGAAAACCGAGATGAGCGATGAGTTTCGTATTGCCGTTGATCATCGGCCGTTCCCCCCAAATCCCTCAATGCCGGCCGAGAATCTCGCCCAGGAATTTTCGAGTGCGCTCGTGCTGCGGATTGGAGAAAAATTCGGCGGGCGGCGCCTCTTCGACAATCGCGCCGCTGGCCATGAAGATGACGCGGTCGGCAACCTGGCGGGCAAACCCCATTTCGTGCGTGACGCAGATCATCGTCATGCCCTCTTCGGCCAGCGCGATCATCGTATCCAGCACTTCCTTGACCATTTCCGGATCCAGCGCCGATGTCGGTTCATCGAACAGCATGACCTGCGGGCGCATGCAGAGCGCCCTTGCAATGGCGACGCGCTGCTGCTGGCCACCCGAAAGCTGGGCCGGATACTTGTCCGCCTGCTCGGATATCTTCACACGTTCCAAAAGCTGCCGCGCCCGCGCCTCGGCTTCGGCCTTGCTCATGCCCAGCGCCTTGACCGGCGCCAGCATGCAGTTCTGCAGCACCGTCAAATGCGGGAAGAGGTTGAACTGCTGGAACACCATACCAACCTCCCGGCGCACGGCATCAATGGTTTTCGATTCATGCCCGAGCAGCATGCCGCCAACGCGGATCTCACCTTCCTGATAGGCTTCAAGATGATTGATGCAGCGGATGAGCGTGGATTTGCCGCTACCGGATGGACCACAGAGCACGATCCTTTCGCCCCTGCTGACGGTGATGTCGACATTGTGCAGCGCCTGGAAAGCGCCATACCACTTGCCGACGCCTGTCATGGTGATCATCGGCTCGGGACCATCCGTTCGGATCACAGCCTGGGTCATGGGTAAAACTCCAAAATCGCCGTTGCAGGAGCGGCAGAGAAAAACGAGGCTCGCCGCTAGCGGGCCGACGTCGCGAATTTGCGTTCCAGGTGAGCGCCGTAGATCGTCAGCGGGCAACACATCAGGAAGTAGAGAATGCCGACGACCCCGAAGACGGTGATCGGCTGAAAGATCTGGTTGGAGATGATGTTGCCGGCGCGCGTGAGTTCGGTGAAGCCGACGATCGAGGCAAGAGACGTCCCCTTGATCAGCTGCACGAGGAAACCGATCGTTGCCGGCAGCGAAATACGGATCGCCTGCGGCAGCACGACATCCTTCATGCGTGACACATAGCGCAGGGCAAGCGCTTTTGCCGCCTCGGTCTGGCCGCGCGGCACGGCTTCGATCGAACCGCGCCAGATTTCACCAAGATAGGCGCTGGCATGCAACGTCAAACCGACGGAGACGGCGGCCCAGGCATCCATCTTGATGCCGATCAACGCCAGGCCGTAATAGACGACAAAAAGCTGCATCAGGAGCGGCGTGCCTTGAAACACGGCAATGTATCCGGCGGTGATGCGTTCAATAATTGCAATGCCGGATGTGCGCGCCAACGCGACAGCCAATCCGGCGATACAGCCGCACACGAAGGCGACGACCGACAGGGCAACCGTCCATTTCAGACCGATCAGAAGGAAGAGAAATTCATCGCGACCCATTGTGCGCTCTCCTCACTTGACCGGATAGCTGAAATAACGGGCGGAGAAGAGCGCGAAGATGCGCATCATCACCCAGGATATGACGAGATAGAAGGCGGTCACCGTGAAATAGACCTCAAAACTGCGAAAGCTGTCGGACTCGATCCGCTGCGATACGGAGGTCAACTCGTAGGCCGAAATGGCCGAGGCGATGCTTGTCGACAGCGTCAGCAGCACGAACTGGCTGGTGAGCGAGGGGTAGATCGCCCGCAACGCCGGTTTCAGGATGATCAGCCGGAACACCTGCGCCTTGTGCAGACCCAGCGCCAAGCCGGCTTCCATCTGGCCTTTCGAGATGGATTGCACCCCGCCACGAATGATCTCGATCGCATAAGCGCCGCCATTGATGCCGAGCGCGATGATGGCGGTCGGCGTCGGATCGAGCCGGATACCGGCCAGCGGCAGCGCGAAATAGATGAAGAATATCTGCACCAGGAACGGTGTGTTTCGGATGATCTCGACAAAAGCGATCACGATCCAGCGCACCGGCCTGAGCGGCGACTGGCGCAACACCACGCCACCGATACCGATGACAATGGCCAGAAGCATGCCGCAGATCGCCAGCGTGAATGTACCCAGACACGCCGCCAGCAGATCCGGCAGGCCGTCGATAACCGGTGTGAAATCCAGAGTGTAGTTCATGGTTTTTCCTGCAGATACGCCTCAGGACGGCACGACCATGCCGGCCATCGCCTCTATGGCAAGCTCGTAACCTCGCGCACCGAACCCAATCATGATGCCGGTCGCGGTGCGCGAAATCAGCGAGTTATGGTAGATGCTTTCGCGTGCATGCACGTTGGAGATATGCAATTCGATCTTGGGGCGATCGAACATCTTCAGGGAATCCAGAAGTGCGATGGACGTGAACGTGTAGGCCGCCGGATTGATGATGATGCCGCAGGCTTCGCGGCGTGCCTGATGAACGGATTCCACCAGTTCGCCTTCAAAATTGGTCTGTCGGAAGTCGATCGCAAAGCCGAGTGCCTCCGCCTTCGCCTGACAGGCTTCGCGGATATCGGACAATGTCGTCGTGCCATAGATTTCAGGCTCCCGCTCACCCAGCAAGTTGAGGTTGGGACCGTTGAGAATGAAGATGGTCTTGCTCATGAAATTGGCTCCAGCGGCGCCGGCGCCATGGCATGAAAGCCCGGCACCGGCACTGGCGTGGCATTTTTCAGCACGCCGCCTCGTAAGCGCTCAAAAAGGATGAACCCGTCAGTTCGCCGTGAACGAAATGCCTTCAAGGCTTTTGGGGAATTCCGGCACCGGCACCTTCATCCACTTGTCGTAGATTTTCTTCAGCTCACCATTGGCCTTGATCTTGTCGATGAACGCATTCACCGCGACATTGATTTCCTTCTCGCCCAGACGCGTGCAGGCGCCGTTATAGAGCTTTTGGAATTCAAGCTTGTTTTCAAACTTGCCGGGCACGGCCTTTTCGACACGGTCCATGTAGAAGATGTTGCCGCCAAGGGCGTCCGTCTGGCCCGAGGCAAGCGCCTGGACGCTAGCCGCATCACCGTCATAGCGGCGGATGGTTGCGGTGGACGGTGCATTTTTGGTGACCTGCGTATCCTGCGCCGCACCTTTGGCGACGCTGATGGTCAGGCCGGCCATATCCTCGTTGCTCTTGATGGACTTGTCCTTTGGTCCGATCAACACGATGGCATTGGCATTGTAAGGCTGGCTGAACTGCACGGCCTTCGCGCGATCCGGCAACATCGCCATGGTGGCAAACAGGATATCGACACGCCCGGATGTCAGCGCCGGAATGCGGTTATTGACTTCGAGCGGCACGAATTCGACTTCGACGCCGAGTTCCTTGGCGAAAAGCGCGCCCATTTCTGAATCGAACCCATCCTGCTTGCCGGCGCTGGTGACAAAGCCCCAAGGCGGATTGTCGCCCTGAATGCCGACAATGAGCTTGCCTCTGGCCTTGATTTCGTCCGGCGTGATTGCCGCAGCCGGCTGAGCCAGCGACGTTGCAGCGGCGAGCGCGAGCGCGCCCAGCAGCGCCTGACGGCGCTTCAACGTAAGTTTGAACATGGTGCTCCTCCTCTTGACGGCCCTGCGGCCTGCCAGCTCCTCCTGCTGACATTTATCAAATTGGCACGAGAGACTTTCAATTTCAACATAGTTTATCAAAAATATATGATATTTTGCATTTGCGCATAAAATGGCAAATCCATTATATGAAACCTTATGGCTCGGGAGGAGCTTTGCGAGGAGGACGGTATGAAGACATCGATTGCCACCGTATCGATCAGCGGAGAGTTTCCCGAAAAGCTGGCAGCCATTGCTGCGGCAGGTTTCGACGGCGTGGAGATTTTCGAAAACGACTTTCTGGCGTTTGACGGCAGCCCTGCCGATGTCGGCCGGATGGTGCGCAATCATGGGCTTGAAATCACTTTATTCCAGCCATTCCGCGATTTCGAAGGCATGCCGGAACCGCTGCGCAGCCGCACTTTTGATCGTGCGGAACGCAAGTTCGACATCATGCAGGAATTGGGAACCGATCTCGTGCTCGTCTGCTCGAACGTTTCACCCGTCTCCCTCGGCGGTATAGATCGCGCCGCGGCGGATTTTCACGCGCTTGGCGAGCGCGCCGCCAAGCGCGGCCTGCGCGTGGGTTACGAGGCGCTCGCCTGGGGAAAACACATCAACGATCATCGCGATGCATGGGAAATCGTCCGCCGCGCCGACCATACCAATATCGGCATCATTCTCGACAGTTTTCACACGCTGTCGCGGAAAATAGACATCAACTCGATCCGCTCCATTCCCAAAGACAAGATTTTCATCGTGCAACTGGCCGATGCGCCGTTGATCGAGATGGATCTGCTCTACTGGTCACGGCATTTCCGCAACATGCCGGGAGAAGGCGACCTCCCCGTTTCGGACTTTACCGCCGCGATCGCGGCAACCGGGTATAACGGCTATCTGTCGCTGGAGATTTTCAACGACCAGTTCCGCGGCGGCTCACCGAAGGCGATCGCCGCCGATGGACATCGTTCGCTGATCTATCTCGGCGATCAAGTGCGCCGTAAAACGGAAGCCGCATCCTTGTCCGTCCCCGCCATGCCGGACAAAGCTGTGGTAAAGGGCATCGGTTTCGTCGAGTTTTCGGCAGATAAACAGGATGCACACAACCTCACATCTATCCTGCGCACGCTGGGTTTTCGCAGGACGGCGAAACATCGCAGCAAGGAAGTCTCGCTGTTCGAGCAGGGAGACATTCGCCTACTGCTCAACACCGATGAACAGGGTTTTGCCAACGCCTCCTTTGCCGTCCATGGCACCTCTGCCTATGCGGTCGCGCTCATCGTAGACGATGCCCGCCAAGCCTTTTCCCGCGCCATTGCCCTCGATGGCGAACCTTTCGTGCAGGAAGTCGCGGAAGGGGAAATGGAGATTCCCGCCATTCGTGGCGTCGGTGGCGGGCTGATCTATCTGATTGATGACCACAGTGATCTCGGACGGTTTGCCGAGATCGATTTTGTACCCGCCATGGACGAAACGGCCGTCGATCCAACCCATCTTCGGCATATCGACCATGTCGCACAGACGGTCGCCTACGACGAAATGCTGACCTGGCTGCTGTTTTACACGTCTATCTTTGACGCTCACAAAACACCAATGGTGGATATTATCGACCCCGCCGGCGTCGTGCGCAGTCAGGTGGTGGAAAACACATCCGGCAGCCTGCGTCTCACCCTCAATGGAGCGGAAAACCGCCGCACGCTGGCAGGCCATTTTATCGCGGAAAAATTCGGCTCGGGCATCCAGCACATCGCCTTTCACACCGACGACATCTTCGCCACTGCGGCAGCGCTAAGAACGAATGGCTTCAAGCCGCTGCCGATTTCGCCAAATTATTACGGAGATGTCGAGGCGCGTTTCGGTCTTGATCCCGGTCTGACCGAACGCTTGAAGGCAGACAATATTCTTTATGATCGCGACGATAACGGCGAATATTTCCAGCTCTACAGCACAACATTCGGAGAGGGTTTCTTTTTCGAGATCGTGCAGCGCAGCGGCTATCGCGGTTATGGCGCCGCCAATGCCATCTTCCGTATCGCGGCCCTCAAGAAGTCGCTTCGCCCTGAAGGGCTTCCAAAATCGTAAGCCCACCCGAAAGCAGCGCGGAAATGACGATATCGTTTGAGCAGATGGCGTTTGGCCGACTATATGAGGATCAGAATAATGCCCGAGATTCGAACATGCCAGCCGATACCACGCATGAAACCGTCGCCGAAAGCACCTACAGGCGTATTCGTGCAGACATCATTTTCGGGCGCCTGCTTCCAGGCCGGAAACTGAAACTCGACAAACTCAAGGACGATTACGCCACCAGCGTCAGCACGCTTCGCGAAATCCTGAACCGCCTGTCTTCGGAGGGGCTTGTGACGGCAGAGGGTCAACGCGGTTTCGAGGTTGCAGGCATTTCGGAAGCGGATCTGCGTGAGACGGCCGAACTGCGGCTTCTTCTGGAAAGCCATGCGCTTGAGCAATCGTTCAAGAATGGCGGCGTCGATTGGGAATCGAAACTGGTCTCGGCCCATTACAAGCTTGCCCGTATGGAGCAGGTGATGGCCTCCGGCGATACCAGCCAAGCCGAGGACTGGAAACGCTATGACTGGGAATTCCATCAGGCGCTGATTTCTGCCTGCGGTTCGAAACTGCTGATGGACACACATGCGGTCGTGTTCGACAAATATCTGCGTTACCAGATGGTCGCCCTATCCTACCGCGGGGAGGTGGCAGCCGACGAACACCAGAAGCTTCTCGATGCGGCCATGAACCGCGACCAGGTGACGGCGCAAAAACTTCTCGCCCAGCATATTCAAGGCGGTGTGGAACACGCGCTCGCAAGAAAGCCATTGGCACATGGATAGGAAGGTGACCAGACGGGAGATGGCCCCGCCCTTGCGTGAGACCGATATGAGCCAGACGGTCAGCGATTCCGTCTTCAACCGGATACGCGAGGACATCATTCTCGGCGTGCTGCCGCCGGGCAGCAAGGTCAAGCTCGAACAGGCAAGGCAACGATATGCGGTCAGTGTTTCGTCCTTGCGTGAAATCCTTTACCGGCTGACGGCCGAAAATCTGGTAATTGCCGAAGGGCAGCGCGGGTTTGAAGTCAGCCCGGTTTCGCGGCAGGAACTGATGGAACTTGCCGATCTGCGCATCCTGCTGGAGTGTCACGCAATCGAATTGTCATTCGCCGCCGGAGATCTGGAATGGGAAGGCCGCATCGTGGCGGCCCATCACCGGCTGGCCGCAGCGGAAAGAACACTTCTGTCCGGCGATACGTCACAGACCATCGATTGGGTAAGGTGTGACTGGGAGTTCCATCAGGCGATCATCTCGGCCTGCAATTCGGCGACGCTGATGCAAAGCCTGTCCTCCGTGTTCGACCGGTTTTTGCGATATCACATGCTGGCCCAAAACTTCCGCGGGCAAGCCGTGGTCGATGACCACCGGCTGCTGTTCGCGATCGCTCTGAAAAGAGACGCCAAGGCCGCCAAACAAAGTCTGCAGCGGCATATTCACAGCGGCGTGGAGCACATTCTGGCCAACCGCCATTTTCCGTAATGCGGATGAAACCCGGTCATACGGGGCATCAGTTGAGGCCCACGTCGCTCAGAATGTCAGCTTTTCTGGAGAAGAACCGCGCCAATCGCACCCTTGTCCAATTCATCCTTGGGTACGCAGTGGACAGTCTTTCAGAGACAGGCATCCGCAGCCGATGCAACCTTCCAACTCGTCGCGTAACTGTGTCAGGGCAGTGAGCCGCTCCTCGAGCTGGTTCTTCCAGTTCGAGGAAAGCGTGTGCCATTCCGCGGCGTTGGGAGGACGTCCCTCCGGCAGAGGCGCAAGCGTGGTCTTGATTTCGGAAAGCGAAATGCCGGCACGTTGGGCGATACGAATGATGGCGACGAGGCGCAGGAGGGTGCGCGTGCGCCACGGCTGATGTCCAGTGGCGGCGGCGTGTTTCTGATGAGATGAACCGGTGGCTTCGGCGAGCCGTAAGCAGCAAACGCGCGACCATCAACCGCGCAACGCGGGATATGCCGTCATTTTCGCTCAGCGATCATATTCGTCGCATCCGAATGGGGGATGCTGTTCTGACTGCCGGACCGAGAACAGGCGAGGCCGGCTGCGATCGACGCTCGCTCCATCGCCGATTTGAGCGGCAGACCGCGGTCAAGAGCCGAAGCCAGAACGCCGACAAAGCAATCTCCGGCGGCCGTTGTATCCTTCACGTCGACCGGCATGGCCGCGATACGGATGACCTCACCGAAAGCACAGGCTTCCGCACCATCCCCGCCCAGCGTGCGAAGAACGCCGGTATCGAGATGCGCGGACAACGCCTCAGCCGATGCGCCGCAACCCAGCCAACCGGCGAGCGCTTCCGCCTCATCCTCGTTGACCACGATCAGATCGCACAGCGACAGAACCTGCTGCGGCAGAGGAAATGCGGGCGCAAGATTGAGGATCGACGTCGCCTTGACTGCAAGCGTTCGGCGGATCAGCTTTTCAACCTCCGCCACATCGTTTTCCATCTGCAGGAGAACGACATTGGCCCGCTGCAACAGGTCCTCTTCCACCGCATCAGAAGACGCGGAAAGATTGGCACCTGCGGCAACCACGATCATGTTGCGTCCGGCAGCATCGATATGGATCGACGCATTGCCGGTCGGCGCATCCACACGCGCAACACGGCTGATGTCGGTCGTCGCCGTGAGGTTTTGAAGGCCGATTTCGGCCAGACTGTCGTTGCCGACAGCGCCAACCATCACCACCTCGGCGCCATCCCGTGCCGCCGCCAGCGCCTGATTGGCACCTTTGCCACCGGATTCCGTGCGGAACCTTTTGGCAAGAAGTGTCTGGCCCGGTTGCGGCATCTCTTCGACCTCGTAGACGAAGTCGACGTTGATGGAGCCGAAGGTGATGATCATGTCATTTTTCCTTTAGGCGACCTGAACGAAGTGGCCTTCGCCGGCTTCTTCATACGTGCGCTTCGGAGGAACGTAGTCGGCGGCGCGGAACGGGCTCTTGATCTCGTCGTTCGAGATACGGCGCGTCTGCCGGCGCGACGGATCGGCGATCGGCACCGCCGCCATCAGGCGCTTGGTGTAATCGTGCTGCGGGTTCTCGAACACGGCCTGACGCGGGCCGATCTCGACGATTTCGCCGAGATACATGACCGCGACACGGTGGCTGATGCGCTCGACAACGGCCATGTCATGGCTGATGAAGAGGTAACCGAGGCCGTATTTCTCCTGCAGGTCGAGCATCAGATTGATGACCTGCGCCTTGACCGACACATCGAGCGCCGAGACGGACTCGTCGGCGATCAGCAGTTTCGGTTCAAGCGCAAGCGCACGGGCGATGCAGACGCGCTGACGCTGGCCACCGGAAAACTCGTGCGCAAAACGATCCGCCATCGAAGCCGCGAGGCCGACACGCTCCAGCAGTTCGCCAACCCGGTCACGCGCGTTCGATGCGCTGACCAGACCATGGGTGATCATCGGCTCGGCGATCGCCTGACCGACACGAATGCGCGGATTGAGGCTTTCGAACGGATCCTGAAAGATCATCTGCGCTTCGCGGCGGATATCCGTCAGTTCAGACTTACCAGCCTTCAGCACGTTCTTGCCGTCGATCTGCACTTCACCGGAAACCGGGTCTGTGAGACGAATGATCGAACGGCCGGTCGTGGATTTGCCGCAACCGCTCTCGCCGACCAGCGACAGGGTTTCGCCCTGACGCAGTTCCAGCGAAACGCCTTCGACCGCGTGGATACGGCCGATCGTCTTGCGCAGAAAACCCTGTTTTACCGGGAAGCGGGTGATCAGGTTGTCGACCTTGAGGATCGGCGGCTGATCGCGCTTGACGGTGTCTTCGGTTGGCTTGACCGGATGGATCTCACCCGTTGCCATATCGACATGCGGGAAACGCAGTGGACGATCTTTTCCTGTCATCGAACCAAGCTGTGGTACCGCCGACAGAAGTGCGCGCGTATACGGATGTTTGGCGCCGGCGAAGAGATCGTGCGTCGTGCCGGTCTCGACTTGCTCGCCGCGATACATGACGACGGTGCGGTCGGAAATTTCCGCGACCACGCCCATGTCGTGGGTGATGAAGAGGACCGACATGCCCTCTTCTTCCTGCAGCGTCTTGATCAGTTCCAGAATCTGCGCCTGAATGGTGACGTCGAGCGCGGTTGTCGGCTCGTCAGCGATCAGCAGCTTTGGATCACAAGCAAGCGCGATGGCGATGACGACGCGCTGGCGCATGCCGCCCGAAAAATTCATCGGATATTCGTTGAGGCGGGATTTCGCCGACGGAATACGAACCTTTTCGAGAAGCCGCACGGCTTCCGCCTGCGCCTGAGCCTCCGACATACCGCGATGCTGGCGCAGCACTTCGGTGATCTGATCGCCGATCTTCAGAACGGGGTTGAGCGAGGTCATCGGCTCCTGAAAAATCATGCCGATGCGATTGCCACGGATCTTTTGCATGTCGTCGAGCGGGATGGAAAGCAGGTCCTTGCCTTCGAACTCGATCTTGCCCGTTACCCGCGAGTTGCCGGGCGACAGAAGCCGCATGATCGACATGGCCGTGACGCTTTTGCCGGAACCGCTCTCGCCGACGACGGCAACCGTCTCCTTCGGGGCGATGTCGAAGCTAACATCGTTCACGACATTGCGCCATTCGTTGCCGACCCGGAAAGCCGTGTTGAGGTTGGAGATCTTGAGAATGGGATTTGTCATGATCTTAGCCCTCACGACGCGGATTGAGGATGTCGCGCAATGCATCGCCGATCAGGTTGATCGCGACGATGAGCAACAGGAGGGCGATGCCCGGAAAGAAGCTGATCCAGTAGTCACCGGACAGCAGGTATTCGAAACCGTTCGAAATCAGCAGGCCGAGCGACGGTTCGGTGACCGGCAGACCGATACCGAGGAAGGAGAGCGTTGCTTCCAGCATGATGGCATAGGCGACGCGCATGGTGGCGACGACGATCAGCGGCGGCAGGCAGTTCGGCAGGATATGGCGGAACAGGATGCTGCGATCCGGCAGCGCCATCGAACGGGCGGCATCGACATAGGCGCGCTTGCGCTCGATCAACGCCGAACCACGGATGGTGCGGGCGTAATAGGCCCACTGCGTGACGACCAGCGCCAGAATGATCTTGTCGACGCCCTGGCCGAGAATGGCGAGAAAAATCAGCGCGATCAGGATGGCCGGGAAGCTGAGCTGGATATCGACGATACGCATCAGGATCGAATCCGTGCGGCCGCCGACATAGGCGCTGGTGAGACCGATCGAAGCGCCGATCACGAGCGCGATTGCGGCACTGGAAAGACCGACGAGGATACTGGTGCGCAGGCCGTAGAGAATGGCGCTGAACAGGTCGCGCCCTTGAGTATCCGTGCCGAGCATGTAGGTCATGCCCGACATGCTTTCCGAGCCCGGAGCCAGACGACCGTCGAGAATATCGAGCTGCGCCAGATCATACGGGTTCTGCGGCGCGATCAGCGGTGCGAACACGGCGGCGAGGATGAAGATCGTCACCACCACGATGCCGAGCAGCGCCAGCTTGTCGTGCAGCAGGGCATAGACGACTTCGCGTGTCGGAGAGCGCGAGGTGGATTTCGCGCCGCTATTGGCGGCCGCATGCACCGAGGTGGTCGAGGTCGAATTGTTTTCGGTCATCACGAGTTCCCCTCAAGACGGACGCGGGGATCGACGATCGAATAAAGGATGTCGACCAGCAGATTGATGACGCTGAACATCACAACGGTGATCATCAGGTAGGCGAGGATGACGGGGCGATCGAGAACGCCGATGGCGTCGATGATCAGCTTGCCCATGCCCGGCCATGCAAAGATGGTTTCGGTGACGACGGCAAAAGCGATCAGCGACCCGAGTTCGAGGCCGATCACGGTGATCAGCGGGATCAGCGTGTTTTTCAGCACGTGCACGGTGACGATGCGGCGCTCCGTCAGGCCCTTGGCGCGGGCGAAACGCACAAAATCGAGCTGCATGGTTTCCATCACGCCGGCGCGGGTGAGGCGGATGACGAGCGAGATCTTGAACAGCGCCAGATTGAAGGCCGGCAGGAACAGATGCGACAGGCCATCGAGCGTGAACATGGAGAGCGGCACACCGAGCACATTGACGGTATCGCCACGCCCCGAGGACGGCAGCCAGCCGAGATAGACGCTGAAATACATGATCATCACGAGGCCGATCCAGAAGGTCGGCAGGCTGAAGCCGAGGATCGAGAAGGTCATGATCGATTTGGAAACAAAGCCTTTCGGCTTCAGGCCGGCGTAAACGCCGAGCGGAATGCCGATGACCAGCGCCATGAACAAGGCGACGAAGGCCAGTTCCAGCGTCGCCGGCATGCGGTTCATGATCAGCGTCAGGGCCGGCTGATTGAACACGAAGGAATTGCCGAGATCACCCGACAGCGCATTGGTCAAAAAGATCCAGTACTGTTCCCAGACGGATTTATCGAGACCAAAGGCCTGGATGACCTGCATGCGCTCGGCCGGTGTCGCAGTGGGGCTCAGCAGCACGTCGACCGGGTTGCCAACGAGAAAGAGGCCGGCAAAGACCAGAACCGACATGACGAAAAGTGTGAGCACGGTCTGCAGAGACCGGCTTAAGAGATATCCGCTCATGCGTGTGAGCCTCCCATCGTTCTTGCACCGGGCGCTTCGCCGCCATGGCGGGCAATGCGCTCGATCAGCAATTCGATGAACCCGGTCTCGTCGACATCGGTGACGACGGTGGCGTTGGCCGGCCGGTCCATCTTCTTGTAGAAATCGGCATAGGTATAACCCATCGTCAGGCCTGTGACCTGCACGCCGACAAAAGCCTCGCGGCTGGTGAACAGTTCGGGGCGGATGAGCCAGGCGATCGTCGTCGCATCATGGATCGGCCCGCCCGGACGACCAAAACGTTTTTCGTCGCTGCGGTCGAAGGTGGTGAAGAGATTGTAGAGTGCCGCTCCGGCCTCGCCGCCCGCGCGAAAGCGCTCGAAATGGTCGGCGGTAAAGAGAGCCTGAAAGGTCATGTCGAGCGGCATCAGCACGATCGGCACACCGGACTGGAAAACGATCTCGGCCGCATGCGGATCGGCATAGATGTTGAATTCCGCCCAAGGGGTGCGGTGACCAAGTGCCGTAAAAGCGCCGCCCATGGAGACGATCTGGCGGATACCGCGCGCCACATCCGGATGCTGGATCAGCGCCAGCGCCACATTGGTCAGCGGGCCGATGGCACAGATGGTGATCTGTTCACCCGCCGTTGCGGCCGCGCGGGCCGTCCGGGTGATGAACTGGATCGCGCTCTCTTCGGCAGGCACAATATCACCGGCCTTGACCAGCTTGTCGTCAAACGAGCCGATACGGGCATATTTGCCATAAACCTGCTCGCGCACTAAAGGACCGCTGGCACCGGCAAAAACCGGCACGTCACGACGACCGCTGACGCCCACCAGCTTGCAGGCATTGGTGACGGTATGTTCGAGCGAAACATTGCCGGCCACGATCGACAGGCCGAGGACCTCGATTTCCGGCGAGGCAAGCGCCATCAGGATCGCGGCGGCATCGTCCACGCCCGGATCCGCATCGATGATGACCTTGTGGGGTTTCATGCGAGAACCTTCTCTTCGGCGTAACGCGACAGGCGCTCGAGGAAGAAGGCGATCACGCCTTCCGCATCGACCTTGGTGACGATGTCGGCATTCGGCTCCAATCCGCTCTTGCCGTACCAGTCGGCAATCGTCTGGCCCATGCAGAGCTCGCTTTCGTATTCGACGAAAACGCGCGCTTTCTGCGTTTCAAACAGATGCGGTGCGAGGAGATAGGCCATGACCAGCGGATCATGCAGCGGTCCACCGCGCGAGCCGTAACGGCGGACATCGTTGCGGTCCCAGAAGGCCATGAGTTCGGCGAGCGTTTCGGAAATACGGCCGCTGACGCGCGAAAATTCGGCGACATGTTCCGGCTTCAGCATGACCTGATGGGTGGCATCGAGCGCCAGCGCCACGATCGGGATGCCGCTGGAAAACACCACATGCGCCGCATGCGGATCGGCGAGCACGTTGAATTCCGAGGTCATCGTGCGGTTGCCCGGCTCGCGATAGGCGCCGCCCATCATGACGATGCGCTCGATACCGTCCGCCAGCTGCGGTTTCATCCGCAGGGCAACAGCCACATTGGTCATCGGACCAAGGCAGCAGAGCGTGATGCGCTCACCGGTTTCGGCAGCCTTGCCGAGCGTTTCGATCAGAAAATCGACGGCGGACATCTCTTCCGCCTTTTTGACTGGATCCGGCAGCGTGGTATTGCCAAGCCCGGTCTTGCCATGGAACTGGCCATGGATCGGCTCGCGCATGATCGGCCGGAAACAGCCGGCATAGACGGGAATATCGGTTCGGTTGCCGAGTTCGCAAACCTGCAGCGCATTGCGCACCGTGCGCTCCAGCGGCTGGTTGCCGCTGACCGGCGTGATGCCAAGGATCTTCAGTTCCGGCGAGACGAATGCGGTCAAAAGCGCAATCGTGTCATCGATACCGGGATCGCAATCGACGATGATTGAAATCGGCTTCATTACATAATGCCTTCGATGTATAAAATTGGGAACGCTCAGAGCGCGCCGACGTCTCTCAACACGTCGGCGATCTCTGCCCTGGCCGCTTCACCGAGCGGCATCTGTGGATGCATGGGACTGCCGACGGCAAAACCCTGCAGGTCGAGCGCCGTCTTGATGCAGGCAGCGATCGAGTACTTTGCGAAGATCTCGTTGACCTTCCACATCGGCCTTTGCAGATCCATCGCACGCGCCCAGTCGCCGGCCTTGGCCGCCTCGTAAAGCGCAATGCTCTGCTTCGGCACGATGCAGGCTGGCCCCGCCATCCAGCCGACGCCACCAATCATCATCACGCAGACCGGAATATGCGCGGAGGCGGCAAACACCTCCATGCGGCCACGGGTACGCTCGATAATGGAGAGGAGGCGTCCGGTATTGGTGGAGGCGTCCTTGATGTAACGGATGTTGTCGATGCGGCTCAGACGCTCGATCACCGGCAGAGACAGGTCCGAGCGTTGGAACTGCGGATTGGTGTAGAGCACCACCGGCCGGCCCCTGGCCGCCTTGGCGATCGCCGTAAAATAGGCTTCCACACCCTCGTCGCTCACCGGAAAATAGGCTTCGAGAATGGCCAGAATGCCATCCGCTCCCGCTTCAACCATGTATTCCGTCTGGGCGACGGCATCTGCGGTCGAGGTCGACGCCACGCCGGCGACGACGGGGACCCGGCCGCGATTGGCCGAAATCACCGTGTCGACGACGCGACGTCTCTGGTCCTGGGAGAGATAGGCAAATTCACCGGTGCTGCCGAGCGGAGCGAGACCATGCACGCCCGCATCGATCAGGTGGTCCACCAGATCCGTCAGCACACCCTGCATGACCTCGCCGGACGGACCGATCGGAGAAACGAGATAGGGAAAAACACCGCTGAAAGACATGGTGGACCGCTCCTGTTTTTCGATCAGTTCTGCTTCACATAGTAGGGAAGCGTGTAACCATCCGAGCGACCGGCATAGTTGATATCGCTCTTCACCGCCCATGTGTTGGCAAGATAGAAGACCGGGATGACACCGAGGTCACCCATGGCGATTTCCGTCGCCTTCTTCAGCAGTTCCTCGCGCTTGGCATCGTCGAGCGTCGAACGGGCTTCGTTGAGCGCCTTGTCGAATTCCGGGTTGGAATAACGGCCGCGATTGCCCTGACCGGCCTTTTCGCCGTAGGTCTCGAGGATCGGCCCGAGAACACCGGAGGCTTCGCCGGTTTCGACCGCCGCACCGCCCATGATGAACGAGAATTCAAGGTTGGAAGCGCGGGTGAAATAGACGCTGCCCGGCAGAGTAGCGACTTCGGTCTTGACGCCAACGCGGCTGAAGAACTGGCCGATCGCCTGCGCAACCTTGCTGTCGTTCGGGTAACGGTCGTTGGAGGCATGGAAGGTCAGCGCAAAGCCATCCGGGTAACCCGCCTTGGCCAGCAGTTCCTTCGCCTTGTTCGGATCGTAAGCATCGACCTTGATGGCCGGGTCATACCCGAAATAACCTTCCGGCACGACCTGACCAGCGGGAACACCCTGGCCGTCCATGATGCGATCGACCAGCGCTTCGCGGTTGATCGACAGCGACAGGGCGCGGCGAACATCAGCATTCAGCAGCGGGTTCTTGCCATCGGCACCCTTGGCGAACGGCGACTGCTCGCGGTTCTGGTCCATGTGCAGATACATGATGCGGTTGCCGGCAATATTGACGACCTTCATCTGATCGGAGGCTTCCAGGCGGCGCGTATCGGCGGTCGGGATATTCTCGATCATGTCGACATCGCCCGAAAGCATGGCCGCAACACGGGCACTCGGGTTCTTGAAGACGCGGAACGTCACCTTGTCCCACTGGGCCTTTTCGCCCCAATAGGCATCGTTCTTGGCAACGACGACATTATCGTCCGGCGACCAGGAGACGAACTTGAACGGGCCGGTGCCGATGACACCCTTGCCGGTGTTCATTTCTCCTGTCGTGACCTTTTCCATCTCGGCCGGCAGGATGGCGATGCGGCTCAAATTGTTGAGGAGAAGCGGCGTCGGACCCGAGGTCTTGATGCGCACCGTCAGCGGATCGACGGCCGTCACGTCGGTGATCGCCTTCACATAAGCGGCAAACGAGCTCGGGCTGTTGGTCGAGGCGAGCGGAATGCGCTTGATACTGGCAACCACGTCTTCAGCGGTAAAATCGCTGCCGTCGTGGAATTTCACGCCTTGGCGCAGCTTGAATTCCCAGGTCGTGTCATCGACGATAGCCCAAGACACCGCCAGAGCCGGCTGGATCTGCTGCTTTTCGTCCTGATTGACGAGGCCATCGAAAATGTTGCGCGCCATCGCGCTGTTCGGGCCAACGACATAGAATTGCGGATCCATGGACGTCGTCGAAGCGGACAGACCAACGGTCAGATCCCGAGCCTGGCTTGCGAGCGGCATGGCGAAAACAGACGCTGCCAATGCGGCTGCGAACACAGAAAACTTCATGATTGGGACTCCTCCGGGTTGTCCATCGCCGCACTCTCCCTGCGGGTAAACGTCAATTAACGTTTTACGTGTCAAAAGAAAAATTGCATTTTGTACTCAAGTCATGCCGAAATGTTATGGGAGGACGACGGGTGAGATTGAAGCCGAGACAGGTGGAGGCATTTCGCGCCGTGATGATGGCAGGCGGCATCACTGCCGCCGCCGAAGCCATGAACGTGACACAGCCGGCCGTCAGCCGTTTGATCCGCGATCTCGAGGAGATCGTGCAGATGACGCTGTTCGAGCGCGTCGGCGCCCGGCTGGTGCCGACTGCGGAGGCGACGCAGTTCTATCGCGAGGTGGAACGGCTTTACCTTGGGCTGGATCAGATCGCGCGGGCCGCAGACGATATTCGCCTGCACAAGAACACGGTTCTGCGGATCGGCAGTGTGGCATCGCTTGTGCGGCCCTATCTTCACAAGGCGATTATCGACGTGATCGGCGACCGGGTGGATATTCCCTTGGTCATCGATGTCGAAAACAGCCGTTACATCTGGGATATGGTCGACCAGAACCGCTACGATCTCGGTCTGGTGTTCGGTTCACCCCGGATGGCGGACAAGAACGCCGTTCTCCTGCATAGCGCTCATGCCGTTGCCGCAATGGCACCGCACCACAGATTGGCCTCGCTGGACGTCATCACGCAATCTGATTTGCTTGACGAAAGAGTTTTGATCCCTGGCCGCAATTCGCCATTGCGCCTCGCGCTCGATCGCGCATTCGCCATCGAAGACCATCAGCCGATCAGCACAATGGAAACTTCCATGCTGAATTGCTGCCATTTCGCAGCAGCCGGCATGGGCGTCGGTATCGTTGACCAAACCAGCCTGCGCTCGGCAGGCGCCGAAGTCGTCGCGGTTCCTTTCGAGCCCGCGATCGAGGTATCCTATTATGCCATCCGGCCAACAGGCACGCGACGGATAGCCGTCCTCGACGACGTGATCGGTCGAATGCAGAATTTGATGAAGCTGCACGACACCTGACGAAAGAATTGACACTGACACCCACCTGCTGATCACGCTGGATACGTAAACGGACAATCATCTTTGCCTCACCGGAAACAATTTCGATGAAAGATCTGGACGACCTCGTGACATTCGCAAAGGTCGTGGCCACACGCAGCATGTCTCTTGCGGCGCGTTCCCTCGGCGTAACGCCGGCAGTCGTTTCGAAGCGGATCAAGCGCCTTGAAGAAAGTCTCGGCGCACGGCTGCTGCAACGAACGACCCGGCAGATCGCCGTGACGGAGGCCGGACAGGGATTTTATGAGCGCGTGGTCGGCATTCTCGCCAATATCGAGGAGGCTCAGGCCTTTGCCTCAGGCAGGTCCTCCGGCATCGTTGGAACACTCCGGATTGCCGCTCCCACCTCATTCGGGCGGATGCATATCGCGCCGCATCTGACCGGCTTCATGGCGGCAAACCGGCAGCTGGCTATCGATCTCATATTATCCGATGCGTTGACCGATCTCGTGGCCGACGGGTTCGATCTGGCGATCCGCATCGGAGACCTCAAGGATTCCGGTCTGGTTGCGCGCAAGCTATGCACCGTTACGCGCGTTTTATGCGCAGCGCCTTCTTATATCGAACGACACGGTTTCCCCGAAACGATTGACGCACTGGCCGTTCACCAATGCCTGCCAGCCCATAATGACGAACCATGGAGGCTGGAAGGTCCGAGCGGCCCGCTCGTCTATCGCCCTGATGGCATGCTCAAGACAAACTCGAGTGAGGTCATCCGCGAGGCCGTCATTTCGGGACTGGGCATCGCGCTGCGGTCGACCTGGGACATCGGCCCGGAGCTTTCCAACGGACGGCTCGTCCGTGTTTTGCCGGCATTTCAGGGCTCAAGGAATGTGATGATCTCGGCAGTCTATCCAAGCCGCGAATTTTTGCCCGTAAAAGTGACCGCCTTCATCGACTATCTTCAGGCTGTCTACGGCCCACATCCCTATTGGGAAAAATCGTCGCCCGCTAATTCGGAAGGAAATTCCGCCGATTAATTCTCAATCGGAAAAAGTCATATCCTTTCTCGCCGGTTGAGTTCTTCTTACTTAAGGTGAATTCTGTCGCAAAGACGATTGAACGGGAGATAGTGATGTCGCGGATTGAGAAGAACGGACTGCAGATCGATGGCGGTCTGCTGGATTTCCTGACGCAAGAGGCCTTGCCGGGCACCGGCGTGGATACTGAGCGGTTCTTCGAAGGCTTCGCAGCGATTATCCACGATCTGGCGACGACCAATCGGGCGCTGCTGGCAAAGCGCGATACATTCCAGGCGAAACTCGACGAGTGGTATCGCAAAAACGGGGCTCCTACCGATCTCTCCTCCTACGAAACCTTCCTGCGCGAGATCGGCTATCTCCTGCCTGAAGGCCCGGATTTTGTCGTTTCGACTGCCAATGTCGACGCCGAGATCGCAACCATTGCCGGCCCGCAGCTGGTTGTCCCCGTCATGAACGCCCGTTATGCGCTGAACGCCGCCAATGCCCGCTGGGGTTCCCTTTATGACGCGCTTTATGGCACGGATGCCATTGCCGAAGACGGCGGAGCAGAGAAGGGCAAAGCCTACAACCCGGTTCGCGGCGCAAAGGTGGTCGCCTGGGTGCGAGATTTTCTTGACCAGTCAGCGGCCTTGTCCGGCGCAAGCTGGAAGGATGCCGCATCTTTCAGGATCGAATCGGGTCGCCTGTCCATTGTGCTTGGCAGCGGTCAGGTCACCGGCCTGAATGATCCTGCCCAGTTTGCCGGCTATCTCGGCGAAGCGGCCACGCCGTCGCAAATTCTCATCAGGAAAAACGCGCTGCATATCGAACTTCTGATCGATGCGACCACCCCGATCGGCAAAGACGATCCGGCAAACATTTCCGATGTATGGCTGGAATCGGCAGTGACGACGATCATGGATTGCGAGGATTCCATTGCTGCGGTGGATGCCGAAGACAAGATTGCAGTCTATCGCAACTGGCTCGGGCTGATGAAAGGCGATCTGACCGAAGAGGTTTCCAAAGGAGACAAATCGTTCACCCGCAGGCTCAATCCCGATCTGGATTACACCGCCCCCGATGGCTCCACCTTCGAATTGAAATGCCGCTCGCTGATGCTGGTGCGCAATGTCGGGCATCTGATGACCAACCCCGCCATTCTCGATCGTGACGGCAATGAAGTGCCGGAGGGCATCATGGACGCGATGATCACCGCGCTGATCGCGTTGCATGACATCGGTCCGAATGGCCGAGCCAAGAATTCTGCTGCCGGCTCCATGTATGTGGTCAAGCCGAAGATGCATGGACCGGAAGAAGTAGCATTTGCAGCCGAGATTTTTGGACGCGTCGAGGCCGTGCTTGGCATGCCGCCGAACACGATCAAGATGGGCATCATGGACGAGGAACGCCGCACGACGGTCAACCTTAAGGAAGCCATCCGCGCCGCCAGGGAACGGGTCGTGTTCATCAATACAGGTTTCCTCGATCGCACCGGTGACGAGATCCACAGCTCGATGGAAGCCGGCCCGATGATCCGCAAGGGCGACATGAAACAGGCGGCCTGGATTGCCGCTTACGAAAACTGGAATGTCGATATCGGCCTGGAATGTGGCCTGTCCGGTCATGCGCAGATCGGCAAGGGAATGTGGGCAATGCCGGACCTGATGGCGGCCATGCTGGAACAGAAGATCGCTCATCCAAAGGCCGGCGCCAACACGGCATGGGTCCCGTCACCGACCGCCGCAACGCTTCATGCAACCCATTACCACAAGGTCGATGTCGCGCAGGTTCAGCAGAACCTCAAGAGCCGCGCGCGTGCCAAACTTTCCGACATCCTGTCCGTGCCTGTCGCAACGCGCCCTAACTGGACGCCGGAAGAAATCCAGCGGGAAATCGACAACAATGCGCAGGGCATTCTCGGTTATGTCGTGCGCTGGGTCGATCAGGGCGTCGGTTGCTCAAAAGTGCCCGACATCAACAATGTCGGATTGATGGAGGACCGCGCGACGCTGCGCATTTCCGCCCAGCACATGGCCAACTGGCTGCACCACGGCATCATTACGGAAGATCAGGTCGTTGCCACGATGAAGCGGATGGCCAAAGTCGTCGATGAGCAGAATGCGGCCGATCGAGCCTACCGCCCGATGGCGCAGGATTTCGACGTTTCGGTCGCTTTTCAGGCCGCTCTCGAACTCGTTCTGAAGGGCAAAGAACAACCCAATGGCTATACTGAACCTGTCCTGCATCGCCGCAGGATGGAGGCCAAGCGCGTTTCGGCTTAGAGCCTTTCCGACTATTTGAATGGCCGACCGTGTTCCCGATTTTCAGCGGGAACACGGATTGCCTTCACCCAGGTATCAGTCCAGGTTGCCCATCACCTTGTCGAGCGTGATGGGCAGATCACGCACTCGGGTGCCGGTTGCATTGTAAACCGCATTGGCAACCGCCGCGCCGACACCGGTTATGCCGATTTCTCCGATGCCGCGTGCGCCCATGGGAGCCTGAGGATCGGGGGTGTTGGTGTAAAGGATATCGATTGCGGGCACATCCATCTGCACGGGCACATGGTACTCGGCCAGAGACGCATTGACGATGCGGCCAGTGCGTTCATCAAAGTTCGTCTCTTCCGTCAGCGCCAGACCGAGACCCATGACGATGCCACCCTTGAACTGGCTGGTGGCCGTCTTGGCGTTGAGGATCTGCCCGGCATCGAACGAGCCGAGGAACCGCGACACCCGGATTTCACCGGTCAGCGCACTGACCCGGACCTCGCAGAACTGCGCGCCATAGGAATGCATGGAGAATGCCTCCATTTCCGCCGGCGGCGGTGCTTCCGCTTCGCAGACCAATTCATCCCGCCCTGCCCGGCGCAATATGGACTGATAGCTTTCGAAGCGATCGGCATCGTCGCGATGCCCGAGGCCGCCATCTTTCGGCTCGATCTCGGCAAGAGAAAGCCCCGCCAGCGGAGAGTCATTGCCGGCGAGCTTGATCAACTCCTCCACGAAAACTTCCGTTGCCGCAATCACCGCACCACCGATTGATGCCGTCTGGGTGGAACCGCCGGCAATCACACCGCGCGGCAGACTGCTATCGCCATATTCGAAGGTGACGTTTTCCAGCGGCACACCCAACCGGACGGCAATATGCTGAGCCTGTGCTGTCGCCGTTCCCATGCCCATGTCATGCACGGCGGTCGAGACGGTGACGTGACCATCCGCCGTCAGCCTTATCCTTGCCGCACCACCTGGAAATCGGTGGTAAGGGTAGGTTGCGGTGGCGCAACCCATGCCAATCAGCCATTCACCTTCCCGGCTCTGCCGAGGCAGCCGGCTGCGGTTTTGCCAACCGAAACGCTCTGCGCCCTTCTCATAAGCTTCGATCAGGTAACGGGACGAAAAGGCCTTGCCGGTGGTCGGATCCTTTTCCGGTTCGATGCGGCGACGGAGTTCGATCGGGTCAAGCTCAAGCTTTTCGGCCAGCTCATCCAGCGCACATTCCAGTGCGAATGTGCCGACGGATTCGCCCGGCGCTCGCATGAACGTGTTGGCGAGCATATCCATATCGGCGACATCCTGCGCCAGTTTGAACGTTTTTGCTGCATAAAGATGGCGCGCAGGAAAGGTGAATTGTTCCGGGCAGGAATTGTGCAGCGTCATTGCCGCCGTACCTGTATGGATCAGCGCCTCCAGCGTACCATCGGCGCGGGCGCCGAAGGCGACGCGCTGCTCTGTGACAGTCCGCCCGCCCACCACGCGAAAAACGCCCTCGCGCGACAACATGATACGAACAGGCCGCTCTGCCAGTCTGGATGCCGCAATGGCCAGAATCTGATGATCCCAGAGACATTTGCCGCCGAAACCACCGCCGACATAGGGCGACGTCACGCGCACATTGCCCGGTTCCAGACCAAAAATGTCACTCAACTGGCCAGCCGTCAGATCGAGCAACTGGCTGGCATCGTGAACGCGCAATTCATCTCCATTCCAGGCGACGGTTGCTGCATGCAGTTCGATGGCATTGTGATTGTGACGCGGCGTCCGATAGGTGACATCCACCTTGACCTCGGCATTGGCCAGCGCCGTTTCGGCATCGCCGATCTCCAGCACCGGTGGCTGACCGAGCAGTGTTTCCAGTTGCCTTGGTGTCTTTTTCGCCTCATCAAAGGACGTCACTGCCGGCAGGCTTGCATAGGTCGCCTTGACCAGCGTCGCCGCATAATCCGCCTGTTCCTGCGTTTCGGCAAGAACCAGGGCAATCGGCTGGCCGTTCCAGTGGATTTCGTCGTTCTGCATCACCGGCAGATCGCTGGCACCGGCAGCGGTCGGCGACGACATCATCAGCGACGGCGATTTCATGCGTGGGGCGTTATGATAGGTCATGACGAGGATGACGCCGGGGGCTGTTTCCGCAGCGGCGACATCGAGGTCGGTGATCTTTCCCCTCGCAATCGTGCTGAACGCGAGCGCCGCATAACTGATGTTCTCGTAAGCGAACTCGGCAGCAAAACGGGCCTTGCCCTGCACTTTCAGGGGACCATCGACGCGCGAGACGGGCTGGCCGAGTGCTCCATGTTTGCGCAGCATCGGGTCGGACGTGACGGCCGGCTGCCAGCGGCCGGGCTTGTTGTTTTCGGCTTGAGGTTGGACGCTCATGCGTTTTCTCCCTTCAATTCGTCGAGGACGGCGACAATCGTGCGTTTAGCCAGTTCGATCTTGAACCCATTTTCGCTGAGAGCGACGGCATCCGCGAGTTCTGCTTGCGCAGCAGCGCGGAAGTTTTCCGTGCCGGCCACCTGCCCTTTCAGCGCCGCCTCCGCCTTCGCGGCACGCCAAGGCTTGTGGGCGACACCGCCAAGTGCGAGGCGCACATCACGAACGATGCCGGCTTCATCGATATCAAGAGCGGCCGCGACCGACACGAGCGCAAAAGCGTAGCTGGCACGGTCGCGGACCTTGCGGTAAGTCGAACGGCCTGCGAAGGCGAGCGGCGGGATTTCGATCGCCGTGATCAATTCATCCGGCTGCAGTTCTGTTTCGATTTCAGGCCGATCGCCCGGCAAGCGGTGGAGGTCGATCAACGGCATGCTGCGCGTGCCGGCCGGTCCCTGCAAATGAACCAGTGCATCCAGAGCGACAAGCGCGACGCACATATCGGACGGATGGGTGGCGACACAGGCATCCGACGCGCCGAGGATGGCGTGGTAACGATTGAACCCTTCAAGCGCATCACAGCCCGCCTGTGGCTGGCGTTTGTTGCAGCGCGCTGCATTGTCATAAAAGTAGCGACAGCGGGTGCGCTGCAGGATATTGCCGCCAACCGTTGCGACATTACGGATCTGCGCACTGGCGCCCGCCAGAATGGAGCGAGACAACAGCGGGAAATCGGACCGCACCGCCGGATGTGCGGCGAGCGCCGTGTTCTTGGCAGCCGCACCGATCAACAGGCTACCGTCGGCGCGCTGTTCTATTTCTCCGGGCAGATGCGTGACATCGACCAGAGTTTCCGGCCGTTCGACGGTCTCGCGCATGAGGTCAACGAGATTGGTGCCGCCGCCGAGGTATTTTGCGGCGGGGCCAGCTTTTTTAAGGGTGATTGCGGAAGTGGCGTCCGACGCCTGCTGGTAGGAAAAGATATTCATGCCCGTACCCTTTCCTTGGCCGGAGCTGCGGTCTGATGCGCCAGCGTTTCGGAAATTGCCTCGACGATGCCATTGTAGGCACCGCATCGACAGAGATTGCCGCTCATGCGCTCGCGGATTTCACGCTCGCCGATCGGGATGTTGGCAGCAGTGAGATCACCGGTGACGACGCTCGGGATGTTGCGCTCGATTTCGCCCGCCATCCCGATGGCGGAACAGAGTTGGCCGGGCGTGCAATAGCCGCATTGAAAACCATCATGTTCGATAAAGGCCTGCTGCAATGGATGGAGGTTGCCATTGGCGGCGAGCCCTTCAACAGTCGTGATGCTGCGGCCCTGATATTGAACAGCCAGCGCCAGGCAGGAATTGATGCGTTCACCATCCACCAGCACGGTGCAGGCGCCGCATGCTCCCTGATCACACCCCTTTTTGGTTCCGGTAAAACCCAGAGAGTTGCGCATGAGATCGAGCAGTGACGTGCGGATATCCGCCTCGACCTCGATGGATTCTCCATTGATGATAAAATGCATAAGGACATCTCCTTTGGCTGGAAAGCATTGGCGATGATGAACCGCAGGACCAGAACGAATGTCTACGGCCGTATGATCCCCCCGCGAGAGGATATTTCTGTCAGGGCGGACACCTGTTCCGGCACGCCGGACAGGATGTTCAGACCTGCAGCAGAGCGGCCTGACGACAGGCAGCGATCTCCGCAATGACCGAAAGTGCCAGCGACTGGGCATCGCGCGCGCGCCCGAACAGGCCGATCGGCGCCTTTATCCGGTCAATGGCTTCCTGCGAATGCCCCAGTTCCCGAAGACGCTGCACTCGTTTTTCATGGGTTCTGCGACTGCCCAGCGCACCCACGTAAAACGGACGGGCCTGCAGGGCCGCTTCGAGAACAGGTATTTCCAGATCCAGATCATGCTGCAGAAGCGCGACTGCCGTATCGGCATCGATGAGCGCCTCGTCAGATGTATTGCTGGCGGCAGTGTCATAACGGAGAACGTCATAACCCGCCGCTCGTGCCACTTGAGTTGCAACCTCGACTTCCAACGTGCGACCGGCAAGAATGATCCGCACGTTCGGCCGATAGTAGTTCTGGAAGGCGTCACCATCCCAGCCGGCATGCATATTGCCTGACACGAAGGAAAGGGATTGCGTGCTCGGCCTGTAGGACAAACCGGCACTGCGACGACATCGCAAATGATCGACAACGGTGCGAACCGGCCGAACATCGTTCAGAATATGGACGGCAACCGTTACTCCGCCTCCGCAGGGCAACACGATATCGAAAAAAGGCGACCCCTCGCCCAGCATCACAAACCGATCGTGCCCTTTGGCTAACGCCTGCAGGGCTTCGGCCGCAACGGCAGCCTCGGTGCAGCCGCCGGAGACATAACCGCAATAAAGGCCGTCATCCGCGACAGCCATATGTGCGCCCAGAGAACGTGAGGAACCACCGCGGATTTCCACCAGCGTGCAGAGTGCCACCTGCCGACCGGCGCTCGTGGCCTGAACGGCAAAATCCAGAACCTCGGCTGCGGCATCCGTTGAAAACGCCTTGGCCGGGACCGGCAGCATGTCAACGGCTGTTCGGCTATCAACCTGGGACGCAAAATTCTCGACCTCCGCAGGGAACGGGTGCCTGAGGTCTTTGTTATGGGAACTGAGAGGCATCGATACCGTCATGAAACACTCCTGCCGATCGCGGCAATAGATGGTTTTAAAGTCGAGACCACTGATCAGCGATCTGAACAGATTGAAACTGCCGACCTTCCCGCTGTTTTGGACATGACATCCACTTCATTCCCGACTAAAAATTGGACGGCTCTCCGCTCAAACGGAGGCGCCTCCGTTTAGAGGTAGTGGCTGACGCGTTTTCGTCAAGCCCTGTTTTGGGGTGGAATTTGGTATTGAAGGAGCAGGCGCCGAAAACGCCGAAGCAGCCGAGGTTGCGCGCGGATGCGCAACGCAATCGCGCCAGACTGGTGGAAGTCGCTGCGCAGGCGTTTACCGAGCGCGGCGCGAGTGCTTCGCTCGAGCAGATCGCAAAGGACGCCGGCGTCGGCATCGGCACGCTCTATCGGCACTTTCCGACACGCGAACACCTTGTGGAGGTGGTCTACCGGCGTGAGCTGGAACTGTTGGCAAGCGCCGCTGGCGAGCTAATGGCAGAAAAAACGCCCGATGTGGCGCTGGAAGAATGGATGCACCGGTTTGTCAGCTACATGGCGGCTAAGCGCGGCATGGCGGATAGCCTCAAGGCGGTGCTCACGTCGAACGCGACCTTGTTTACGGAAAGCTCGACGCTCATGCACACCACATTCGGCAACCTTCTTCGTGCGGCCATCGACGCGGGCACGATCAAGGACGATATCGAGACAAGCGATGTGCTGTATACGCTGTTCGGCATATACTCAGTGCCTGACACACCCGACTGGCGGGAACGGGCACACAGGATCGTTCGCCTGATCATGGACGGGCTGCGTCTTCAGCCTCGCAGCTGAGGACCTCTTTACAGGGTCAACCGCATAGCTGGAGATGTTGCAGTGGAGACCAAGAGAAACGAGCCGGAAATCTCGGTCGCGATTCTTATTCTCGCTGCCGGCAGATCGAGCCGGATGTCGCCAGCCGCAGGCCATAAACTTCTGGCGAGGTTCAATGGTGTTCCATTGGTGCGGCGTACGGCTTTAAGGGCGATTGCAAGCAGAGCCCGTCACGTTTATGCGGTCACCGGCTTTCGGCACGACGAGATCGTGAACTGTCTGGCAGGCCTCGATCTGACGGTTGCCATCAATCCGGCTTATGCATCCGGCATGGCCAGTTCGCTGGTTGCGGGCCTGAAAATCCCTGACGTGATGAGCCACGACGGCGTGCTGATCCTTCTCGCCGACATGCCGGCCATTACCGCGGACAATCTGGATACGCTTATCGAAGCCTTCAAAGCCTGCCGAGGACAGCGGATCATCCGTGCGAGCCATTCCGGTACACCGGGCAACCCTGTGATCCTACCGAAGAGGCTTTATCCGCAGGCCCTGATGTTACAGGGGGATCGCGGCGCCAAGGCGCTGATCGAGAATTCCGCTCTCGAGATCGTGGAGATCGATATCGGCGAAGCGGCGCTGCTCGATGTCGATACTGTCGACGACCTGACCGATCTGGGTGGACTTGCCGCAGGTTTCTCCGAAAAACCATGAGCAAGTTCCCAACCGCTCTCGGGAAATTCCATCCGTCACGCAAGTCGTGCGAAGCTTACACACATAACATATCCGGCAATGACAGTATCACGTCCGCATCCGTAAACCACGTGTGGTCGAGGCGAGTTCCTGCGTCTTGGGTCCGCGCGCACCGAGAACCAATCAGCGTTGCAGATCGGTGATTGGCGGGTTGCCGAACATGCTCTTGTATTCCCGGCTGAATTGCGACGGACTTTGGTATCCGACCTCATAGGCCACCCGAGATACGTTCGCATTGCCGGCAGCCAGGCGTTTTCGGGCTTCAAGCAAGCGCATGTTCCGTTGAAACGCCAATGGGCTGTATCCCGTGACAGC
Organism: Endobacterium panacihumi; assembly: GCF_050847465.1. NCBI lineage: Bacteria > Pseudomonadati > Pseudomonadota > Alphaproteobacteria > Hyphomicrobiales > Rhizobiaceae > Endobacterium > Endobacterium panacihumi. The sequence continues at coordinate 328,368 of NZ_JBOZRA010000004.1, forward strand.
CTTGAAATGCCGGTAGAACGATGTGGCGCTCATGCCCGCGGATGCCGCCAGTTCTGAAATTGCGACGGGTTTGCTGTTATTGGTTCCGAGCCAGTCTGCCGCCGCCTTGATGCTCAGCACACGATCGTCGCGCTGACCGACCTGACGGAGCGTATCGCTCATCGGACCTTGCAGGAGCCGGTAATAAAGTTCGCTCTCATAGTGAGGCGCAAGCATGCCAACATCATCTGGCGTATTCAGGAGCCCTACCAGTCGGCCAAATGCTTCGCCGACTGAACCGTCAATCTGTCCTGCTGCAACCGCGTATGTCCAGCGATGTTCACGCCTCGGCATATCGAGCATGACGCGGCTCAGCCTGTCGATATCAAGGTGCAGGCTGATCCCGACATAGGGAAGATCGGCCGTCGCATCGATCAATTGGTGACTGTAAGGCAGACCGAACGATGAGGTCGCACAGGCGCCGGCGATGAGTTCGAACCGATTTGCGCCCATCGTCAGCACTTTGGTGCCGCGCAAGACGGCATAGAACATCGGTTCGAATACCGCCGAGACAGGTTGCGTCACACTTGTGCTCGACCATACGGTCAAACGCTCGACAGGTGTGGTCCGCCCCACCGGCCCCGGTAGCCTCGCGAGATAGGGGGCAACATCGTCAAGCAGACGACGCGTTATGGTCCCATCGTCAGACATGAGCGACGATACGTCCATTTGGCAGGATCAGGCAAGCCTATGACATGATCGGTAATGTCGTACCGGACTCGTTGACCTATCTCCAAGCCACAAGGCAGACGCGAAACGATGAGTGGTGAGGGGTCGTTGTCGAGCGGCACCAAACGGAATGACCCCACGACGACCGCACCCCTCGAGATTTTGCGCGTTTTGGGTGCTGCTTGAACCAGCAATGTCAAAAAGAGGAAAACCGATGATTGAACTCAATGGAAAACGTGCATTGGTAACAGGAGGCTCGCGCGGTATCGGCGCGGCGATCGCCCGGGCGTTGGCCGAAAGCGGTGCAGACGTGGCCATCACCTATCAGCGATCGACAGAGAAAGCTGAGGCGGTGATCAAATCCATCGAAAACGCCGGCCGACGAGCCATTGCCATTCAGGCCGATAGCGCCAACCCGGATGATATCACGCGCGCGGTGACTGAAGCCGTATCGGCTCTTGGCGGGCTCGACATCCTCATCAACAGTGCGGCCATCGGACATAGCGGGACGATTGCCGATCTCGAGCTGGAGGACTATCAGGCCGTGATGGACATCAACGTGCGGGCGCCGGCGCTCTTTGCAAAGGCTGTCATTCCGCACCTGACGGCGGGCGGACGTATCGTCACCGTCGGTTCTGGTTTGGGAGAGCGCGTGCCGTTTCCGGGAGTAACGCTCTATTCGATGTCCAAATCGGCTCTCGCATCCTTCACCCGCGGCCTGTCACGCGAACTAGGCCCGAAGGGCATTACGGTCAATCTTGTTCAGCCGGGTCCTACCGATACGGATTCCAATCCGGCCAACGGCGCGGCGGCCGATGTCCAGAAAGGGCTGACGTCTTTGGGACGTTATGGCGAGCCGCGTGAAATTGCCAATGCCGTGGTTTTTCTTGCCAGCCCCGCCGCAAGCATCATCACAGGCGCGATCCTCAATGCCGACGGTGGCGCACTCGCCTGATGTGCCGGGAGATCGCGTAACGGGTCATCGTCAGCGGCGCCGGAACCAAACAAGGCGCCGTTCTCCCTTCGCGCAAAAGCGTGGAAAATCCTTACCTGGATGCGGCTGTCAGGACGCCGTCGCTCCGAGCACGGCCCCGCCGACCATACTCCTCAGCGTGGCGATAGCTTCACTTTCGCTGCAATCGCCACGCAACCGTGCCGCGGCGAGTGCTTCACCGGCACCAACCAGACCGATGCAGCACCTTTTCAATTCGTTCTGCCCCAATTTGCTGTGCGGCGCCAATACGGCGACGAACATCGCGACACTGTTCGCCAGCAATTCCTGGAAAACGGCTGCCTTTTCTTCACTGCCGGCCAGCGCCGCCCCAACGGCATGAAATTCGCCGTCTATGTCGGCGGCGCATTGAATATAGGCTGCGGCGAGAAGAGCGGCAGCTTCCTCGGCACCGCACGTGCTACCTGCCATGGCCTCGCGGAAGGCATTGACCTTTTCGGTGTCGATCCAACGATACAGAGCGATGAGAAGCTCGGATCTCGTCTCGAAATGATCGTAGGCAACCGGCTTGGACACACCGGCGCGGACGGCAAGATGTCCAAGCGTCAACCTGTCTGCCCCTTCCTCGCGAACGATCCGCATCGCGGTATCGAGCAACTGCCGACGCCGATCGGCTTTGGACAGCCTTCTGCCTGCCCTACCCTGGTCCGTGATGTCTCTATTCCGATCCAATAGCGTAACCCTGTTGTCAAACCTACCAAAAGTAGGCTACAAATCCCTTTCCTACTAATGGTAACTTAATGACGAATAGAAGGAAAGAACCCTTGTCTTTAAATCCTATTCTCATGATGGGCGGCTCCGGTGCGATTGGACGCCTTACCGGCCAGTATCTTCGGAACCTGCATCCCGACCTGCCTTTGCTGATCGGCGGCCGCGACCTTGCCAAGGCGCAAAAGGTTGCCGATGAACTTGGCAAAGCTGAGGCCGTCGCGCTGGATCCGAGCGCCGACGATCTCGGTTTGGGCGGCCGCGAGGTCGGCGCCGTCGCAGTCTTTTACGCCGACGACCGTTTGGCCGGTCTCCGGTTTGCCAATGCGCGCGCCGTGCCTCACCTGAATATCTCATCCGGCGTGTTCGAGATCGCCCCGGAGATTGCGACGTTCATGCACAGACCGGATGCAGGGGCGGTCGTTCTTGGTTATGAGTGGCTTGTGGGTGCCACAACGGTCGCGACATTGGAGATCGCCAAGGGTTTCGGCCACCTCGACAGGATCAAGATCGGAGCGCTGGTGGATGAGGAAGATGGCGGTGGCCCCGCTGTCGCCGACGATTTCGAACGCTTGTCCAGATTGATGCCAGCCGCGCTCACACGCCGCGACAGTGCCTACATCTGGCGTGAAGGCGATGATAACAAGGCGCTGTTTCATGCGATTGACGGCACCGAAATCACGGCGTCCGGCTTCTCGTCGATCGACGTCGTTGGGCTGGCAACGGCCACAGGCGCGAAGGATGTACAGTTCGATCTCGCCAACGGTATCAGTTCGACACGACGTCGTGGCGAACCGAAATCGACTGAGATCATTATCGAACTGTCCGGCACGGATCACGATGGCCAGACACTCCGAACGCGACATGCGGTCTTTCACCCTGGAGGAGCGGCACCTCTGACAGCAATCGGCGTGACGATGATCCTTGAACGCCTGACCGGACTTGATGGGCAAGAGCCCACCCCACCGGGTCTGTATTTCCCATATCAGCTGCTGGATTCAGGGACATATTTGCATCGCTTGGAAGCGGCTGGCGGAAGCCTGTCCGCGCTGGACCTTTTGTAATCCATCGGCGGCTGTGCCTGTTTGGCTATGGAGACCATCATGACAGGCGTGATGCGCGGCGGCGCAAACCATATTCGCCGCCGCTCACAGTCCGAACAACCTGCTCGCTAGTTGCCAGCCAGGCGTGACACCGAGCCACGACTTCATTCAGTGAACTCGCGATCGCTCTGCCGCACAATTTCGATCCTTCCATGCGTGCCGGAGCAAAAAGCTTGCTCGGCCTCACAGTCATTTGCGAAGAACATCCTGCCATTCCGGATGACGATCGATCTGGGCCTTCGCGAAAGGGCAGAGCGGCATGATTGCGATCCCATCACGTCTTGCGTCCTCCACGGCCTGGCGCACCATGCGCTCGCCGATCTTTCGTCCACGCAGGGCTGTCGGTACATCCGTGTGATCGATGATGATCAGCCCCTTGCCCGCCCGACTGTAGGTCATTTCGGCCTCGACGCCATCAACAACGATCCAGTAACGCCCTTTCGACGCGCCATCGTCCCGTTCCACCTTTTCACCCTCTGTGGTGGCGGCATCTGCGGTCGATTTTTCGGCGTTCTGCCGGCGCACTTGACCCGGCTTGCCATGCGCGCAATCCAGCATATCGCGATCCCACATCGCAAGATCGGCGGCGGCTTCGTAGGTCGTCATCAGAAATGCCAACAGCGCTTTGTCAGGATCGGCGGCCGACTGTACAGCGTCATATGGCAGGATGAACTCCGAGAGACCGTCATGCCAGAATGCGGCATCGGGCTGGACGGCCGCATTGCGAAAGCCGTTTGGGGCCGGATAGGCGTAAGCGTAGAAGGCGGGGTAATCCAACCCGCCGCCACCCGGCCAGAACCCTGCCGAGGAAACCTCTCGATCGTAAGCTTCCTGGGCAATGTCATCCGGCAAGGCCGGAATGCCGCCTGCATGAAGCGGTGCTTGCCGCCCCGAAAATCGTGTCACGGCGAGATCGAAACTCCCCCAGAACAAATGAACCGGACTGGATTTCCCGAGAAACGAAGTCCTGAATGTCTTGAAGACACGGTCTATCGCCATCAAGGCCTGATGGAAGCGCTGCACGGCATCACGATCGTACAGGCGATCGCGGTTGTCTTCCTGAAACGGCACGGGATCCGGGACTTCGTTCGGGAGCCCGTTAAATGTCGGATCGCCGCCGAGATCGCCCACCAGCTGAACGAAATCGGCGTGGAACCGCGCGACCGTGGAGGATCCAAGCCCAAACGAAGCGGTGCGTCCGTCACCGCTCGTCCCGGTGACCCGATGCTCATGAAAGTCGAAGAGGATTTCTATCCCGGATGCATCCGGGACAGCCGAGGTGGTGAGGCCACGAGGTGTGACATAAAAGGTCGCATTCCAGGAGTGATTGAGCCATGGCGTATGAGCCAGCCGATACTTGCCCACGATCTGCAGGTAGAGATGCAGGGCGGAACACGTATCGCGCCAGCTGAGATAGTCGAGACTGGGCCATCGATTGTTCATCTTGCTTCCTCCATATGGTGCTTGCACAGAATGGGCACCTTGCCGTTGGCAGGCTTCGATCGCATCTCCGCGATCACCTCCTTTGCCAGGTCTCGGCGCGGTATCCGCTTTTCGTCTTCTCCGCTTTTCCTCAAGGCTGGAGATTACACCAGTCTCGCGGCTCTGACGATTGGCGCTACCTCGGTGCCCAGAAGCTCTATTGATTTTTTCATCGCCGCAGCGTCGAGAGACGCCGTGCTCATCTGAAAGGTGATGCGGGAAATGCCGCCAAGTGCTTCGCTGGCCTGCAACAGCTTGGCTGCCACCGTATCCGGCGCGCCGACAAGGAACGCGCCCTCAGGGCCTGCCAGTGTTTCGAATTGCTGGCGCGTGGGCGAAGACCGCCCGCGCTCACGACCAATTTTTGTCGTCAAATGGGCCCAGCCAGGAAAAAAGGCGTCTCTGGCGCCCATGTCGGTTTCGCCGATAAAGCCCATGGCGTGGACACCGACCTTGAGCATATCCGGATCGTGTCCTGCTCGATTGCCCGCTTCACGATAAAGATCGACAAGCGGTCGAAAACGCTCAAAACTTCCGCCGATGATCGCCACCATGAGCGGAAGCCCGAGTGCGCCGGCCCGCGCGAAGGATTGCGGCGTACCACCGACGCCGATCCATACCGGAAGCCGCAGTTGATGGGGCCGCGGGAAAACACCTTGCCCCTCGAGCGGCGCACGGAACCGCCCCTCCCATGTGACATTCGTGGTTTCCCCAAGCGCAAGCAAGAGATCGAGTTTTTCCGCAAACAAATCGTCATAATCGCGGGTATCGAGGCCGAACAGCGGGTATGCCTCGACGAAGGACCCACGACCGACGACGATTTCTGCGCGCCCGTTAGAGATCAGATCGAGTGTTGAAAATTCCTGAAAGACCCGCACGGGGTCGGCGGCGCTCAGAACGGTCACCGCACTCGTCAGCCGGATTCGGCTGGTCCGTGCGGCAGCTGCGGCCAAAATGACGGCAGGAGCGGAATCCAGAAACTCCCCACGGTGATGTTCGCCGATGCCGAAGACGTCCAGCCCGACACGATCCGCAACCTCGACCTCCTCAATGAGTTCCGCCATGCGAACGGTGGGCGACGGAAGCCGACCTGTTTCCGGGTCAGGAAGTATGGCTGCAAAACTATCGATACCGATTTCCATATAAATTCCTTGCAATCCGTTATTCAGGGTCGCGGCGCGAGCCGTGCCACGGCAATCCCCCTGCCTGAGATAGATCAAAAGGCAATGCGCGGAGGGACGACGCGGATGACGGGACCGTGCGAGTTTCGCGACCAGCGCCTCGTTATCCTCATCGTCCCACCCAGGTTTTAGTGCCCGCCCTTTGTTGTCGGGATCGGCGTGTTGAGCAATTGTTGCTCCCAAAGATAGGCGATGCCGCTGCCAGCCATGTGCGAAATGAGAACCTCGGTCAGTTCTTCGACATGCTCTGTGCGTGCCCAATCCCGCTGCCACTCACCAGCAAGCGCCATCCAGGTCATCATGTTGACGCCAGCCGCGATCATGCGCTGGATGGCAACTTCGTGAGACTCGGTGGAACTGCCGCCTGACGCATCGGTGATGACTGTTACGTCCCAGCCTTCGCCGGCAGCCTGAATGGCCGGCATCGCGACGCAGACTTCCGTCCACAGGCCAGCGATGATCAGTTGCTTGCGACCGGTCGCTTTGACGAGGTCCACAACCTTCTTGTCCTCCCAGGTATTTACCCAGGTGCGGTCGATCACTTCCTGCCCCGGAAAAACATCCGTGATTTGCTTGAAGATCTTGCCACCGCGATCCGCGATAACGCTGGTAAGGATTGTCGGGACATTGAACGCTTTTGCCAGCTTCGCAAGCGCGGTTGCGTTGTTGACCGCTGCCTGAGGATCGTGGCTATTGACGTTTGCCAGCTGATAAGCCTGATGATCGATCAATACGAGTACGGAATCTTCGGGACGAAGGAGAGAATTAAGGCCGTTACGAAAAGTCATGGAATACATCCTATGTTGGCGGTTCGTTGAGGCACGTTGCATGGATGCCCTCAACGGAGAGACATCCGCGACAAACTTGTCATTCTCCTCCGCAACCCGGTAGTCGCCGCACGTGGAAAGCTGTGTTGCAAAACAAGGAACGCGCTTTGGAACTCGAGGATCTGAAAATATTTGTCGAAGTCGCCGATGCGGGCGGCGTATCGTCTGCGGCGCTACGACTGGGCATCTCCAAGTCGATGGTCAGCCGGAGGATCACGAGGCTGGAGGATGAACTCGGCGCACAGCTGCTTGCAAGGACGACCCGCGGTAGCGCACTGACAGAAGCGGGGGCGACATTCCGGGATTACGCAGCCAGGATTTCCTCCGAACTGGATGTGGCGCGCGAAACGATCCTGCCGGCCGGTGAGCTTCGAGGCCGCATGCGCGTGGCAGTGCCTCTGTCGTTTGGTCCGACGCATTTTGCGCCGGTCCTGTCACAGATGGCGCGCAGACACCCGCAGCTCCAAATCCATTCCGCCTATACCGATCGCTTCGTTGATCTCGTCGGGGAAGGATTCGATTGCGCTATTCGCGTGGGGCATCTGCAGGACTCCAACCTCATCGCCAGACGTATCGGCCCGATCTTCGGTAAGTTGGTTGCGAGCCCCGCCTATATCGAAGCGCATGGCGCACCCTCAACACCGGATGAGATTGCCGATCACCAAGCCGTCATGCGCGAAGGCGAAATGTGGCAATTCACGGATGGCGACAAGGTTGTCACGCTGCGTCCACAGGGTCGTTTTATAGCGGATAACGGTATATCGCTCGTTGCCGCTGCGCTGGAGGGGATCGGGCTCGCCTATCTGCCGGAACTGCTCGTCACGGATCACATCCGCTCGGGTGCGCTGGTGCCGATCATGACGCGCCACCCCATCCCCCCGGCTGCCATCTTCGTCGTGAGGCCCCCCAGCCCATACCCCTCGCGAAAAGTGAGGATCCTCACCGAGATGCTGATCGACTGTTTTGGAAGCCCATCCAGCTAGAGCAGTTCATCGTTAAATGGAAACAGTTCTGCCGGAGCAGGTTTTCGTCGGGGCAGAGGCGATTGGCGAAGGGCATACCCGAAGGTACGGTCGAGCCGATCGCGGCTGATCCCGGCGGAAAGATGCCCGGCCCCTTCGGGGTTGGCTGAAACGGGCCGCTTGGTCGTCTGGCCGGCTTGGCCGTATGCTTTGGCTACGACACGCGCCTGCCGGACGACCATCCGACTCCGTTTGAGCCAACAGAACTGGTTCCATTCAACAATGAACCGCTCTAGAGCGGCTGGGCGATCCGGGTCATCAGGATGTGCTCCAGATCCTTCAACGCGGCGGCAGCGGTGGCAAGCGGCTCCTCGCCCGCCCCGATCGCGATCGTCTCTCCCATCGCGTCGGTCGTGATCCGGATGGCTTTTTGCTTGCCGCGAACACTGGCGAACGTGTCGGACAAAGGATAGGCTCTGACACCGACCCTCGCATCGAAGCCGCCGTTTATGCGCGTGAGACTGCCGACAAGTTTCGGCACAAGCCCCTGCTCACGCCAGGTTTCGATCTGGTTCCTGGACAAGGATTGGATGCCCTCGACGTTCAGGTCATCCATCATCAGCTCCGCACCCAGGCCGAAATTGGCGAGCAGGATGAGCTTGCAGGCCGTATCCCAGCCTTCGGTATCGTTGCGTGGATCGGCTTCGGCGAAGCCGCCCTGTTGCGCCTCGCGCAACGCCGCCTCGAAACCGATCCCGCGGCTTGTCATGGCGTCGAGAAGATAATTGGTGGTGGCATTCAGGATGCCTTCGATCTCCAGCACTTCACAGCCCTTCAGGCTGTGATCGACAAGATCGATCGTCGGCAGGGCGGCGGCAGCGGCGCCGCTGATTTTCAGAATGGCGCCGGATGCCCGAGCAAGTTCCTTCAACGGCTTGCCGCTATGGACCAGCGCACCTTTCGATATGACGATCGTGTCGTGCCCCGCCGACAAGGACGAACGAATGTAGGCAAGCCCCGGCCCGCCGGTACGAAAATCACTCGGGCCGGCCTCGATGACGATCTCGGCCCCGCTGGCGGCGATGAAATCCGGCCCCGACAGGCCTTCCTCGAGCCTGTCAAACCGATCCATCTCAAGCCCATCAGGCGCCACCAGGCCGGAGCGTGATCCGCAGACCGCAACGAGGCGGACATCCGCATTGTAGACGTCGCGATAGCGCTTGCGCCGGGACAGCAGGAGTTTTGCAGTCGCCCGTCCAACGCCCCCGAAACCTGCGATGGCAATCTTGTATATCCGCATAGCCAGCCAGCCCTTCGATTTGACGTTCTGCCTGACCCGACAAGCGACTAACCGGAACCGGGTGAATGTGAAGCCTGTTGTGTCCCGACGTCTGCGCTTTTTGCACTTGCAGTATCAGGCACACAAGCTCTCTTTGACGATTGACCTGCCCTATCTTCAGTACCGATTTCGGCGAAGGCTGAAACTCTCGGCCGTTCATCAGGTTGATTCACCTATGTTACGAATCTGTATATCACAGCCGCAACGTCGATGGATGGCATCGGAATGGCGTAATTTATCAAGGCGTTTGCCATCGCCGACAAACGGTTCCAAAGCAAACCGGTCCGTCTCGTCAGTATGCGCCGGGCTTTTATCGATGCGCCTCGTTGGAGCGGCAACAATTGGAGAACACCATGGCCAACCAAGCAGAAAACGCCGCCCTCCGCAGACGATCTTTCATCGCCGACACACTGGCGCTGCTGCTGTTTTTCACGACAACGGGTATCATCAATGAGCGCATCATCGCCGGGATGAGTTGGGAGCAAGTCTTCAATGCGCGCCTTCTTGGTGCGGTTCTCATGGTGCCGGTTGCGCGCCCTTACGGCATCTGGCGTGACTGGCTGATGCAGCGCGCCACCGACACGCATCTGTCCCGTTTGTTTTGGGATAGCGTCGCTCTCATCACGTTCCAGGTGCCGATCTACGCAGCGATTATCGCCATCAGCGGCGCAGAAGGAAGCGGTTTACTGAGCGGTATTCTTGGTGCCGCGGTCATGATGCTGGTGCTTGGACGACCGTATGGTGCATTCCTCAACTGGGTCAGAGGGCTTTTCGGTCTTCCCAAGGGTGGGATGAAGCCGATGTCGTTGAATGTGTGAGCGTCTGCGCTTGGCCTCCTAATTGTTCCAACGGGCACCATACCGCTTATCACTCCTCGCGGAACGCCCGTGCGAGCTGATCCGACAAGGATTTGACGAGGTAGGAAAGCGCCGTGCGTTCACCGATCTGGATCATGGCCTCGGCCGGCACGCCTGGAACGAGCGCCAGCCCATGCAGCTTGTCGAGTTCCGGCTAAGACAGCGACATTCGTACCAGATAATAGGATTGCCCGGTTCTCTGGTCGGTGGTGAGATCGGCAGCAGACACGACACCGCCGACAGTGTGTACCGCCAACGGGTGAACGATGACCGCCGCAGGATTGCTGGTGAAACGATGTGGATGCCCGTGCCGGCGAGCATCTGTGCCAGCGCCTGCTGCGGCGCCATCTGCCCCTTGACGGCCGTCGTTCCAAGACAAGTTCAGCGCCATGCGGCTGTATCGGCAAACCAGCAGGATCGTGCTGTCGCAATTTTCCGCAAGTTCGATTAGGCAGATCATGACGATTTGGACGGATCACAAATGCCACACAAGAAGATTGTCGAAGACAAGAAACGAAAACTACTCGTGGAGCGCGTCCAGGCTGTGGCCGGCAGCCTGACCTCTACCGAGCAGAAGCTGATTTCCGAACTGATGCGGGCACCCCGTGAAGTGGCGATAGGCACGTCGAGCGAGTTTGCCGCCCGCCTGGGCGTGCATGAGGCAACAACGTCCCGCCTTGCCCGCAAGCTTGGTTTTGCCTCTTACGGAGAATTTCGCGACGAATTACGACGCGAATTTTTAAAGGTTGCCGATCCGGCCGAACGCATTTCCGCAACGCTCAACGATGCAAGAGCACAAGGTTTTCTGCCTTTGCTGGTGGCCAGCGAGTTGGCCGCGCTGACAGCCATGACAGACCACATCAGCGATGCGCGCATTCTCGACGCAGCGGAGAAACTGGATCGCCGCCGCGTGTTCATTTACGGCCACGGCAATGCAGAAGTCCTGTCCGTGCTGATGGAACGGCGGCTGCGGCGGCTCGGCATCGACAGCCATCCGCTTTCCGGCAGTCCGCGCGATCTGGCCGAACAGATGCTGACGCTCTCAGCCGACGACGCGCTTCTCCTCTTCGCCTTCCGCCGCCAGCCTCCGGATTATGAACGACTGATGCAGGTGGCGGCCGAGGCGACAGCAAAGACCGTGGTGATTTCCGGTACGATCGGCCCGTCGCTCAGCCCAAGCCCCGACGTACTGCTGTCTGCGCCTCGCGCCGGCATGCCGGACAGCTTTCAGACCCTGACCGTGCCGATGGCGATCTGCAACGCCATCATTCTGGCGTTGGCGGAGCGAAGAGGCCCGGATGCGCTCGCCACGCTCGACCGGCTGGGCGACCTGATTGCAAAATTCGAACGCTGACCTGCAAGAAAACTTGCACGTCACAAAACTGTAGCAAGAATACCTTACACGGCACTCCGAACCCATCAACGGAGCCACTCCCATGCGCCGCATCCTGACTGCTACCGCTGCATTTCTGATGACCACCGCCGCCTTTGCGCAAGACCTTGACACCAAGTCTGCCGCCGACCTGCTGCCGCAGGCAAAACAGGAAGGCAAGGTAACGGTTTATGCCTTCACCAGCCGTATCGGCCGCGTCGAAAAGGCTTTTGAAGCCGCCTATCCGGGCATCGACATGGTGACCTTCGACATGTCGTCGACCGAACAGATCGCACGCATCAAGAGCGAGGCGCAGGCCGGTCTTCCGGGTGCCGACGTGATCTACATTTCCGATGCTCCGGTGGTGTTGACCGAACTTTTTGCCAACAAGCTGGTCGCACCTTACGTGCCGCCGCGTGTTGCCGGTGATCTTGCAGACCAGTTCAAGTCGCCGCTTCTGGCCCAGCGCCTGTCCACCAAGGTTCTGATGTATAACGAGGAAGCCCATCCAGACGGCTCGCCGGTGAAGAACCTCTGGGATCTGACCAAGCCGGAATGGAAAGGCCGCGTCATCATGGTCGATCCGCTGCAGCGCGGCGATTATCTCGACCTGATGACCGAGATCGTGCTGAAATCCGACGAGATGGCGACGGCCTACGAAGCCGCCTTCGGCAAGAAGATCGAACTGACCGACGGCAACGACAATGCCGGTCAGCAGTTCATCACCGACCTGTTCGCCAATGACCTCGTTCTGGTCGGCTCGACCGACGATGTGAACAAGGCGATCGGCGCCAAAGGCCAGGAAAAGCCGCCGATCGGCTTCACCAGCTATTCCGACCGCCGCGACAACGAAGATGAAGGCTGGGCGCTGCAGGTGGCAAACGACGTGGCCCCTTCCAACGGCATCGTATTCCCGGCGCTGCTGGCGCTGAACCCCAAGCCGGCGAGCCCCGCCGCTGCCCGCCTCGCCGTCGATTTCATGATGGGCGATGAGACGGAAAACGGCGGTGACGGCTTCAAGCCCTTCTACGTGGCCGGCGACTGGGCCACCCGTTCCGACATCAAGCCGCACAAGGATGCGATCCCGCTTGCCGACTTCAAGGGCTGGCAGATGGCACCGGAAGAGACCGCAAAGATCCGCGCCGAAGTGGCGGATTTCATTCTCGCTCTGCAGTAAAACATTGTCAGTTGGCGAATGTCGGCATTGCCCCTCATTCGCCTGCCGCCACCTTCTCCCCGTCAAGACGGGGAGAAGGGATATACCTCACTGTCTTGCCTCAAAAAACTGACCATGCGTTAGCCACGTCCCCTCGCCCCGCCTGCGGGGAGAGGGTTAGGGTGAGGGGCCACCCCCAGGCACCGCCCGAACATTTCCGGAGTACCACATGACCACCCTGCTCGGGCCGATCGGTTCAGCACTCAACAAACGCGGCCTGACGCTCGCCATGGCGCTGGCACTCGTCGTGCTGGTTGCGGCGCCGCTTGCGACGATCCTTGTCCAGACTGTCTATCCATCCTCAGCGGCATGGGGCGATGTGCTGGCCAGCCGCCTTTCGCAGAACCTCTTCTGGCGGCCGACGATCAACACCATGATCATCGGGCTTGGCGTCGCCGCCGGCTGTGTGCTGCTGGGCGGGTTTCTGGCGTGGCTGGTTGTCATGACCGATATTCCCGGCCGACCGGCCATCGCCTTCATGGCCACCCTGCCCTTCATGATCCCGAGCTTTGCCACCGCACTGGCCTGGGGCACGGTGTTCCGCAACGGCCGCGTCGGCGGTGGCGGCGGCCTGCTCGAAGGCCTCGGTTTTGCCGTACCCGACTGGCTGTCCTGGGGCATGACGCCGACCATTATCGTGCTGATCGCCCACTATTATGCACTGGCCTTCACCGTGATTGCCGCAGCGCTCGCCACCGTCAACGGTGATCTTGTCGAAGCCGCGCAGATGACCGGTGCCTCACGCAAACGCATCCTGTTCGGCATCGTGCTGCCCGTCGTCACACCCGCCATCATTGCCGGTGGCTCGCTCGCCTTTGCCGGTGCCGTATCCAACTTTGCAGCCCCTGCCCTGCTTGGTCTGCCGGTACGCATGCAGACGCTCTCCACCCGGTTGTTCGGCATGATAGAGATCGGCCAGACGGAGCGTGGTTATGTGCTCGCGATCCTGCTGATCGGCATTTCGGCAATTTTCCTTGGGCTCGGCAACCGCATGCTCTCCGGCCGCCGCAGCTTTGCGACGATCGGCGGCAAGGGTGCAAAACCGCGCCGGTTTGCGCTTGGCGGCGCGCGCCTGCCGGCGACATTAGCCGCATGGGTGATCTGCCTCCTCACCACCATCCTGCCGATCCTGCTTCTGGTCGCGGCAAGTCTTGCCCCCTCCTCGCTCGCTCTGTTTTCCGACTGGACGCTGCATTATTGGATCGGCAATGCCGACCCGGCCTTTGCCCGTGGCCAGCCCGGCATCTTTCATAACCCTCAGCTTCTCTCGGCGCTGACGACGACGCTGATTTTGGGCGCATCCGTGGCACTGGCCGCCAACATTATCGGCATCCTGATTGCCGTTGCTCTTACGCGACAAAGAGTGCCGGTGCTGAGCAATCTCGTTTCGCAGCTCAGCTTCCTGCCGATGCTGCTGCCCGGCATCGCCTTCGCTGCGGCCTATATCGCCCTTTACGGCGCGCCGATCGGCCCCCTGCCGGCGCTTTACGGCACCAAACTGCTGCTGGCACTGGCACTGACCGCAGCCATGCTGCCGTTTGCGGTGCAGACCGGCCGCGCCACCGTCTCGCAGATTTCAGGCGATATCGACGAGGCGGCGAAGATGACCGGGGCCGGTTTCTTCCGCAGGCTCGGCGCCATCACCCTGCCGCTGGCGGCACGTGGCCTCGCCGCCGGCCTGCTGATCACCTTCGTCAATGTCATCGGCGATCTGGCGATCACCATCCTTCTCTACACGCCCACCTCACCGCTTCTGGCCGTACTGTCCTATTCCTACGCATCGGACGGTTTTCACCAGTTCGCCAATGCGGTGACGCTCGTCATCCTGATCATTTCCATGTTGGCCACCGGCGCCGCCACGCTTTTACGCGGCCGTCGTCGCCAGTCCTTTACGTAAGGTCGCACCGTGATTTCCCTCGACAAGATCACAAAATCCTTCGGCACATCCAATGCCGTTTCCGATGTCAGCTTTTCCGTGCCGGAAGGTTCGTTCCTCGTGCTGCTCGGCCCGTCCGGCTGCGGCAAGAGCACGATGCTGCGCATGCTGGCCGGTCTCGACCAGCCGACATCAGGCAAAATGCAGTTCGGCGACACGCTGGTGGCCGATGGTGAGGCGGACCTTTCGCTGCCGCCTGCCGACCGTAACGCCGGCCTCGTTTTCCAATCCTATGCGCTGTGGCCGCACATGACAGTGGCCGGCAATATCGAATGGCCGCTGAAGGTCGCCAAACTTCCGGCCGACGAAAGACGCGCGCGCGTGCTGGAAGCCATGGAAATGCTCGGCATCGAAAAGCTTGCCAACCGTTATCCCGGCGAGATTTCCGGTGGCCAGCAGCAGCGCGTGGCGCTGGCTCGCATGATTGCCCCACGGCCGAAAGTCATGCTGTTCGATGAACCACTATCGAACCTCGACGCCACTTTGCGCGTGGAAATGCGTTTCGAACTGCTGAAGGTTCACGCCGCGACGGGCGCGACCGCCGTTTACGTCACCCACGATCAGGTGGAGGCCATGACCATGGCGACCCATGTGGCGGTGATGAACAATGGCCGCATCGAGCAGTTCGACGCGCCGGACCGGTTGCTGGCCGAACCGGCCTCTGCCTTTGTCGCCGGTTTTGTCGGCACGCCGGCCGCCAACCTCATCCCGATCGAAAACGGCATGTGGTTTGGCACCATGCCCGATCCACTGCTGCGCGATCATTCCGGTCACGCCATGGTGCGCGCCGAACAGATCACGCTCGCCGACGAGGATGGCCCGCGGACGTTCGACGCAGTTCTCGCCGAAGTCGTGCCGATGGCCGGCCGTTTTCTGGTGACCGGTATCGCCCATGGCATTCGCATCACCGCAGTCTCCGATCAGGTGGCTCGTCCCTCAGGCAAACTGCGCTTCCGCCTTCCATCCGCCCCGGCGGCAATTTTTGATAGACAGGGAACACGCATTTCATGAAACGCATCCTTCTGGTTCGCCATGGCGAAAGCGAATGGAACGCCATCCGCCGCCTGCAGGGACAGGCCGATATCGAGCTTTCCGAACACGGCAAGGAGCAGGCGCGCGCGCTCGCGCCAATGGTGGCGAGTTTCAAGCCCGGGCTTGTGCTGACCTCCGACCTCAAGCGAGCGGCCAACACCGCAAGCCTGCTTGGCTATGAGGACGCGGTGCGCGAACCGCTGTTGCGCGAACAAAATGTCGGGGCATGGACCGGCATGGAGATCGCCCAGTTGATGACGGATGCACCGAGCGCCTATGCCGGCTGGCGGGCCGGCACGTTTGCGCCGGAGAATGGTGAGATCTGGGCCGATTTTCGCGCCCGTATCCGCCAGGCGCTGGACCGGGCGATCACCGCCGAAGCCGAGACGGTACTGATGGTATGCCATGGTGGCGTCATTCGCGCAGCGCTTGATGGCGCTTTGGGGTTGGCACCGGCACGGATCATTCCGGTCGGGCCGGCGAGTTTGACCATTCTGGCCTTTCCGGCGGGTGAGGCACGGTTGGAGGTCTTTAATGCCACCACCTTTGCACCCGTCGTTGATGCGCCCGATTAAAAGACGCATCCGCGGACGCTCAGGCAGGAAAAAGTGACCGGCCAACGCAGATCGAAATGCGCCTTTTACGGTCAATCGACCCCTTTGCCGCCAGTCGCGCCAAAAACCTCGCCGTTCAGATAGCTTCCTTCCTGGGACGCCAGCAGGACGTAGAGGGGTGCGAGCTCGACTGGTTGGCCAGGCCTGCCAAAATCGCTGTCCTTCCCGAAGTTTTCAACTTTTTCGTCCGGTTGACCGCCGCTCGGCTGCAGCACCGTCCAGAAAGGACCCGGCGCCACCACATTGGCACGAACGCCCTTCTCTATGAGCTGTTTTGCCAACGCCTTGGTATAGGCGACAATGCCGGCTTTGGTCGTGGCGTAATCGAGGAGGATCGGGGATGGCTGGTAGGCCTGAATGGAAGCGGTGGTGATGACCGAAGCGCCCGGCGGCAGATGCGGCACGGCTGCCTGCGCAATCCAGTGCAAGGCGTAAAGATTGGTCTTCATGGTCGCGTCGAAATCGTCGGTCGACAATTGCGAAATGTCGTCGCGATACTGCTGGCGGGCCGCGTTGATGACGAGAATATCCAGACCACCTAATTTCTCGACCGCCAACGATACCAATTCACGGCACCAGGTTTCCTGTTTGACATCTCCTGGCAAAGCAATGCCCTTGCGCCCTTCAGCGGCGATCAGATTGATGACCTCACGGGCATCCTCCTCCTCTTCGGGAAGATAGGCGATGGCAACATCAGCCCCTTCCCGCGCAAACGCGATCGCCGCAGCACGACCAATACCGGAGTCCGCCCCCGTTATCAGCGCCTTGCGCCCCGTCAACCGTCCACTTCCTTTATAAGAATGCTCGCCGTGATCGGGTTTCGGCGACATCTCCCTGACAATTCCGGGCATTGCCTGTGGCTGAACCTCGAAAGGGGGAGATGGATATTGTGTTCTCGGATCCTGCATCTGCAAGCGGTCTGACATTAAAAGTCCTTTCCATTAAGTCGATGTGTAACTCGCGGAAAGGACCGGAGTTCCTGCCGGATAGTTCGCAAAAACGCTGCTGCGAGACGCATTCGCGCAGGAACAAAAGCGCGCATGGACGGTTCGCCTTTCACAACAAACGAAAAGGAGGACTACCCAATGGATCATACAAATCACGTTCGTCTCAGCACCGCAGAACTCGTCCCCGGTACACTCGAAGGCGCAACCATCTATGGCGCAGACGACCACAAGGTCGGCAAAGTCGACCATATTCATGGTGTCGGCGCCGGCAGTGCCGCGATTATTGACGTCGGCGGCTTTCTAGGGATCGGCGCAAAGCCGGTTGCTGTCCCGCTCACCGATCTCGAATTCATGCGCGATGAGGATGGCGATGTTCATGCGGTGACAAGCTGGACCAAGGACCAGTTGAAGCAGATGCCTGAACATCGGCACTGATACGACCCGCCTTCATGGAAGCCCGGCAAATTGCCGGGCTTTTTTAATCCTGCGAAACCGTTCAACCTTCCTCGGGTTCGTCCTTGTAGGTCATCACGCGGTAAACATAGATACCAACCAACAAGACCAACACGCCCGTCGAAACCGGATCGACGTAATCGGCAACCACACTATAGGCTTGACCCAAAACGTAACCGGAAATAGCGAGTGCAGACGTCCAGATAAGTGTTCCGACGAACGATAATGCGAGAAATCTCCCGACCGGCATGTTCGCAACCCCGGCCGGTACGGAAATCAATGTTCTCACCGTCGGGATCAGCCGCCCGAAAAGGACCGAGATTGCACCATGTCGTTTAAAACGGTCGGCAGCAGCATCCACATCGGACGCTGTCATGGTCAGCCAGCGGCCGTGGCGCGATGCGAATTTTCGCACCCCTTTATGGCCAAGACGGCGCCCAAGAAAATACCAGGGGAGAATTCCGAGCATGGAACCCATGGTGCCTGAGGCAATGACGACAAAGATGTTCATATCACCACGGGTTGCCAGATAGCCGGCAAGCGGCATGATGAGTTCGGAAGGAATTGGAGGAAAGATGTTTTCCAAGAACATCAAAAGCCCGATGCCAAAAGCTCCGAGCGTTTCCATCATCGCTTGAACCAGTCTTTCCATTGCCAACCTCGATTATCGCTGCGCAGGCAAACGCCCGAGATGTAAAAAAGTTACATCGACCCAGACGCTTACCGTAGAAAAGCAAACGCAGAAACGACCGTCACGAGGCTGGGAAGAAAACGCAAGCGCGTCCGGCACTCCCCTCCCTCGGCGGGGCGCCGAATGTTGATCCGCCTGGCGAAACCCACGTCAGCATTTGTGACCGCGCGATCCGCGATGAGATGGCAATTGGCCGGTTTGGCCGAATGCCAAAATGAGCGCGTGATGGCTAACTGGAGTCTGGAAGGACAATCGGTAAACGCGGACTCAGATGGCCGCCGAAAATACGTGCCGTGTAAGATACGTCATGACCTGAGAAAGGCTGCTGGTGTGACAACCTAACGAGCGTTGGTGCGTTATTGCAAAACACTCTTTGATCAGCGGAGCCCAATGTGCCCAGAAAACCTCGTTTCGAATGGCTGGCGAAAGCCGGTTACGCCGCCCGTGGCACCGTGTTTCTGTTGATTGCCGGCCTGGCTCTGTTCTCCGGCTTTGCTGGTGCGGAGCCGGAAAGCAAGTCGGCTCTGTCAACGCTGCTGGAACAACCATTCGGGCGTGTCTGGGTCGGCTTGATTGGGCTTGGGCTGTTCGGTTTCGTCGCATGGCGTTTAGCCCAGTCCCTCGCCGACAGCGACGGGCATGGAACGGATGGCAAGGCCGCTGTCATCCGGATTGCCATGCTCGGCAGCGCCATCACCTATTTCGGTCTGGCGAGTTATGCAATCGGCCATGCGGTGAACGCCGGCGGTGGCGACGCGGGGTCCGGCGAGCGCGGGCTTGCCGAATGGATCATGGCTCAGCCTTTCGGCTCCTATCTTGCTATCGCGGTTGGCATCGGCTTTGTCATTGGCGGAATGGTGACAGCAGCAAAGGGATTGATGCGCAAATTCGAGAAATACGTTCACATTCCCGACCGACACGGCATTCTGACAATGATCTGCATCTACGGACTTGCGGCCAGAGGTGTGGTTTTTGCGATCACTGGCATCCTTTTCACCTATGCGGGCTTTCGCGTGGACCCCGATCAGGCCGGCGGCATGTCGGATGCCTTGAACTGGCTGCGACAGTTGCCCTTTGGTTCGCTGATCTATGTCGTCATCGCAGCGGGCCTGGCGGCGTTCGGCGTGTATAATCTCATCGAGGCACGATACAGGGTTGTTCGCGGCCCCACAAAAAGTGACCTCAGCCGTTCGCTGCCCATGCGAAACAAGAGCTTCTAGCCCTGTTGCGTTCAAAGCTACCGGCGGACAGGCCGTCGCGCCGGCAGGAAGGAAAGGATGCCGTCGAGTGGCTTCAGCTTCCTCGCTCGAGCCAACGAACCTCGTCTGTGGTCAAGGCAATCTCCAGCGCCGAAAGGCTGTCCTCCAACTCGCCGACCGTACGCGGCCCGATCAGAGGAATGACCGGGAACGGCTGCGCGATGACATAGGCAAGCGCAATATGGATCGGGCTCACACCGCGTTTGTTCGCCAGTTCGATCGCCCGGTCGCGACGCTCGAAATTGCTGTCGGAATACCAGCACCGCACGATTTCCTCGTCGTCCCGTTTGTCGCGCCCTGCCCGGTCGGTAAAAAAGCCGCGTCCCTGGCTGGACCATGCGAAATTCGGGATCTGCCGCGCGTTCAGCCACTTCTTCCATTCCGCCGTCGATGATGTAACGCAGCCCGGCCAGATCGGATCGAGCATTTCCGCCAGTGCAAAATTGTTGGAAAGGGCGGCGGGTGCCGCCTTGCCGTTCTTGGCCGCATAGTCGATGGCCGCATCCAGACGTTCGCGCGTCCAGTTGGAGCCGCCATAGATGCCGCGGATACGGCCGCGTTTCACTTCCGCATCGATGGCATCGACAAATTCGCCGATCGGGATATCCGGATTGTCGCGGTGCATGAAATAGACATCGAGATAATCCGTCTTCAGCCGCTCCAGAGAGTGGTCGAGCTGTTTTGAAATCACGTCCGGATAGCAGAGTGGCGAGTGGGCGCCCTTTCCGATCAGCACGATCTCCTCACGCGGCACTTGGCGGCTTGTGTGCCAATCTCCAAAAATGCTTTCGGTTTTTCCCGCGCCGTAAACGAAGGCCGTGTCGAACAGGTTTCCGCCCGCCTCGTAAAAAGCGTCCAAAGTCAGCGAGGCGGAGGCGAAATTCGGGAAAAATTCGAAACCGAGCGCGACGACCGAAGCCGGTTTCGCGACGCCGGGGATTTGCCGTTTCGGCATGCTGTTTCCGGCCACGACCTTTGCGCCAGCAATATTTTCCGTGCGCTTCGCTGCCTTTTCGATCCCGTATTCCAGACCGACAGAGGCACGCCAGCGATCCAGCACACGCAGATTGGCCAGCGTTTCGGCCGCATTCATGCCCGGATAGGCAAACGTCTTTTCACCGGCACGGATGGCAGCCGTCACGGCATCCACCTCGAAAGAGTAAAGATGCCGGTTTTCCGTGACTTCGATCACCTCGCGCTCATCGCCTCTGACAATCTCGATTTTTCCGGTGCCGCCTTTGCGACCGCCAGCAAACCAGAAATCCTTGACCTCGATTCGCCCCTTGGAGCCGATGATGCGCAGCGTATTGTCCTGGTTCGCCATGATCGAGCACGAAACTTCGGCCACGATACCGTTTTCGAACTTCAGGACGGCGGACGCCCATTCGTCGACACCCGACTGGCCAAGATGCGCGGCACCGGCAACGCTTACCGGTTCGGCATAGGATGTGCCGCTGACGGCACCTGCCAAAAGCCGCACCATCGAAACCGGATAACCGCCGACATCCAAAATGCCGCCGCCTGCGAGATCGTTGGAAAACAGCCGGTGCTCGGGCCGGAAACTCCCCATGTCGAAACCAAAACTGGAGCGGATCAAGCGGACATCGCCGACAACGCCCTGTTTCACCAACTCGATCAGCCGTGCCGTCTGCGGGTGGAAGATGTACATAAAGGCTTCGCCGACGAACACGCCGGCTTTTTGGGCCTCGTAAAAGATCACGTCGGCATCATAGGCCGAAACTGCGATCGGCTTTTCCACGAGCACATGTTTGCCCGCCCGCACGGCCTTGATCGCCCATTCGGCATGGCCCGTATGCGGCGTGGCGATATAGATCGCGTCGACATCGGGATCGGCAAGCAGAGCTTCGTACCCATCAACGATACGGGCACCGGGAAAATCATCGCCAAGCCCCGGCTTTTCGGGATTGCGGCTGGCAATGGCCGCAAGCGTGCCAGTGGACGATCCGGCGATGCCCTCGACAAAGGTTTTGGCGATGGTGCCGGGACCGATAATACCCCAGCGGATTTTTTGCTCTGCACTCATGGCATGTCCTTTTCAGTCAGTCTTGGGAATTGAAAACAGCAGAAATCAGCGAAGGCGCTGGCCATCCGCATCGAACAGGAAGCAGCGTTTGGCCGGCAGGCCGATAGTGAGGGTTTTACCGGCGCCCGAATGGCGCGATTCCGGTCGCTCAACGATCAGCGGTTCATCGGAAACGGCGGCGTAAACGTAGCTGGTATGGCCGAGATGTTCGGCGACATCGACATCCACCGTCAGATCGGCGTCGCCGGTACCGGCATCGACAAAATGTTCGGGACGGATGCCCATAATGACGGATGAGCCGATTTCCGGGCGGCTGGAGATCGGCAGCATCAGCCTGACACCCGGATCGGCAGCCAGCGCCACCGTGACATCATCCGATGTGGCTGCCTCGATCTTCGCCTTCAAGAAATTCATTTTTGGCGAGCCGACAAATCCGGCAACAAACTGGTTGGCGGGATCGTCATAAAGATCGAGCGGAGCGCCCACCTGCTCGATGCGCCCGGCGCGCAGCACAACGATCTTGTCGGCCAGCGTCATCGCCTCGGTCTGGTCGTGGGTGACGTAGATCATCGTCGTGCCCAGCTGCTTGTGCAGTTTTGAAATCTCCACGCGCATCTGCACCCGCAGTTCCGCATCGAGGTTGGAGAGCGGCTCATCGAACAGAAACACCTGCGGTTCGCGCACGATGGCGCGACCGATGGCGACACGCTGGCGCTGGCCGCCGGACAGTTGGCCGGGACGCCGATCCATCAACTCGTTGATCTGCAGGATATCGGCTGCGTGCGCCACGCGACGCTCGGTGTCCGCCTTCGGATTGCCGTTCATCGTCAGGCCAAAGGACAGGTTCTTTCGCACCGTCATGTGCGGATAAAGCGCATAGGACTGGAACACCATGGCGATATGCCGTTCCGACGGTTCGACATCGTTGACGACAGTGCCGCCGATGGCAATCTCGCCGCCCGAAATATCCTCCAGTCCGGCGATCATGCGCAGAAGGGTCGATTTTCCGCAGCCGGAAGGGCCGACGAACACGACGAACTCGCCGTCTTCTATCTCGAGATCGGCGCCATGGATGACCTGCAAGGCACCGAAACGCTTGGTGACATTTTTGAGGGTGAGCCCGGCCATGAAGCCTCCGATTACTTGACTGCGCCGGCGGTGATGCCGGAAATGAAATGACGCTGAAGGAAGATGAAAACGAAGAGGATCGGCGCCGTCAGCAACACCGCGCCTGCCATGATGCCGCCCCAGGAAACCTTGGTGAGGCCGATCAGCGTGCCGAGCGCCACAGGCGCGGTCATCATGCCCGGCTTTGAGTTGACCAGCAGCGGCCAGAGATAGTTGTTCCACGAGGCGAGGAAGAGGATGATCGACAGCGCCGCCATGGTCGGTCGCGCAAGCGGCAGGGCGATGTGCAGAAAGATGCGCCATTCCTTGACGCCCTCGACCCGCGCGGCATCGAACAGTTCCGACGGCATCATAGAAAATGCCTGCCGCATGAACAAAACGCCGAGCGAATTGAACAGCGGCGGCACGATCAGCGCCACCCAGGTATTGGCGAGCTTGAACTCACGCGCCACCATGATGAACTGTGGGATGACGACGACGGCGAAGGGCAGCGTGATCGTGCCGAGAATGATGGCGATGACGACGGAGCGTCCGGCGAACCGGTAGCGCGCCAGGGCCCAGCCGGCCATCGAGGTCAGCATCACCGACAGGATTGTATAGATGACCGCGACGGTAATCGAGATGAACATCGCCCGCAAAAAGTCCGTATCGGCCTGCAGGTTCTTGAAATTATCAATAAACTGCGTCGATGGGACGAGCACGATATCGGGGCTGAAAATGCCGTAATCCGACATGGTCGAGAACACGAACATCATCCACAGCGGAAACAGCCAGACGATTGCGAGTGGCGTGAGTGCGGCATGCAGCGCCACTCGGCGCATCAGCAGAGAACGGGATTTCGATCTCATTTCGCCTCCCTCCCGAAAAACAGATTGAGCAGCGAAATGGCGACGGCCAATGCCGCGATCGTATAGGCGATTGCCGAGGCGTAGCCGAAATTGAGCGAGGTAAAGCCCTGGCGATAAAGCAGCAGGCCCAGCGTTTCGGTGGCCCCACCCGGCCCGCCGCGATTGGTGATGAGGAAAGGCTCAGTAAACAGCTGCATCGTGCCGATGACGGACAGGACGATGCAGAACAGGATGATGGGTTTCAGGAGCGGCAGGGTGATGTGAAAGAATTGCTGAACCTTGCCGACACGGTCGAGCGTCGCCGCCTCATAGACATCGCCGGGAATGGATTGCAGGCCCGCCAGAATGATGATGGCGTTGTAACCCGCCCAGCGCCAGGTGACCGCCATGATCAGCAGCGCCATCGCCGCCGTGCCGTTGTCGAACCATGAGACCGGCGCTAAACCGACAGTGCCGATGATCTTGTTGATGATGCCGAAATCGGCACTGAACATCAGGCGGAAGACGGCGGCGTAAGCCACCTCGCCCACGACGACCGGGGCGAAAAAGGCAAACCGATACAGCGGCCGCGCCTTCAGGAGCGGCGAGTTCAAAAGCACCGCCATAACGGTTGCAAGCGCGATCATCACCGGCACCTGAATGACGAGAATGATCAGCGTGTTGTAAAGCGCATTATAGAAGGCCGGATCGCCGACCAGCCGCCCCCAGTTCATCGAGGGGGCGAACCGCCACGGATTAACACGGGTATTCTGGAACGAGATCAGGAACGAACTGATGATCGGCCACAACCAGAAGGTGGCGAAAATCAAAAGGTAAGGGGCCAGGAACGCATAGGCGATCCTGCTCTGCATACGCATGGCATCCTCCAGTCATCGTCGGCGGGGAGTTTTGGGCCGGACAGCGGACTGCCCGGCCCGATTGCTCATTCCGCGATGGGAAGGCCGGTGGCCGTTTCGATCTGCTTGGCGGCATCGTCGAGTGCCGTCTTGGCATCCGGGTAACCGTTGGCGAAATATTTCGCCTGCACCGCCTTGTAGACACCATCCGCATCCGCCTGGAATGCGGTGCCACGCGCCGGCTTGATTTTTGGCAGGGTGGAAAGGATATCCGTCCATACCGCCTGATCACCCCAATAGGCCTGCTTTTCCTTGACGAACGGATCGTCTATCGCCGACAGAAGCGACGGCACGAGACCAAAGGATTTCAGCATCGAGACCTGACCTTCATTGGTGGTCAGAGCGTATTCCACGAACTTGAAGGCGGCCTCCTTGTTTTCGGAAACCTCGCTGATGGCGAGCGACGAGCCACCGAGATTGGCGGCGCGAGGACCGTCCGCCGTCAGGCTCGGCATCGGATAGACACCCCATTTGCCGGCAAGGTCGGGGGAACCGGAGCGGATCGTGCCCTCATACCAGGCGCCAAAAACCTGGCTGGCTGTGCGGCCGGCCGTGTTCGCCTGGATCTTTTCGTCCCAGATGGCGGCGGTGATGATGCCGGCATCCTTCATCTGTTTGATCTTGTCTAGCGTGGCGACGCAAGCCGGCTGGTTGATGGTGATCGCTTGACCATCGGTCGAAAAGTAACCGCAGCCCTGCTCATTGGCGAGCATGCGGAACCATTCGCTGTCGCCATTAAAATCGGCCTGCGCCATCACCGTGCCGGGGTTGGCCGCCATGACTTTCTTGCCTGCGCTAAGAAAATCGTCCCAGGTCGTGATCGTCGCCGGATCAACGCCTGCCTTCTCGTAGAAATCACGGCGATAGAAGACCGTGACCGGCCCGGAATCCCATGGCATCGAATAGGCCGCGCCATCGACCTCAAGTTCGGTCCGTTTGAATTCGGGGAAAAGCGCCTGCATTTCCGGCGTGTAGCCGAGCGCCGTCAGGTCGGTGAAGCAATCCGGAAAACGGTTCCAGAACAGTTCTGCTTCAAAATTCTCGATGGTGACGATATCCGGCAGGCCATCACCACCGGCCGCACAGGCAGCCAGTGACTTGTCAAAAACCTGATCGTTGCCGAGATCCTGAACTGTCACCTTGATATCGGGGTATTTCTTGTTGAACCCCTCCAGGGTGGATTTCAGTGCCGAAGCGGCAACGTTCCAGCTCCAGATGGTAATTTCCGTCGATTGCGCGGCGGCCGGCCCGGTTGCCAGAAGAGCAAACGATACCGTCGCGCCAAGAAACCTGTAGCCCATTGAAAACCTCCCTTTTTCAATTGCTGTTCCTCCACGAACATGAGCAGATTACCGATTGACGGCATCCTGTCTCGTTAGAAGGGAATGTGGACTTGGCGAAAAGTAAGATCGGCGAGAATGCGTTCTATCAGCCCGGCGCCAGCAGCATCGAGGGCATGCCCACGACGCTGCAGTTCTTCCATGGCCATCCGCGCGTCATGCTGCGGCCTCACTGGCACGCGCAGGTGGAGGTCAATTACATCATGCGCGGCCATGTGCATTACCGCATGGGCGGGCATGAACTGACACTCTCGGCTGGGCAAATGGGCATTTTCTGGGGCGGACAGCCGCACCGGATGGACGAGTCTTCACGGGATTCGATTTATGCGGGCGCACATCTGCCGCTTGTGCATTTTTTCCGCATGCGTCTGCCGGCGGCCGTCTCCGCCATGCTCATGGGCGGCGCGACCATGTTGACCTCGCAGACAGACGCTGCCGATCGGGAAAATTTTCCGCGCTGGTTTCGTTATGTCACTTCGGGAGAAGAGATGAAGGCGCAGCATGCGGTGGAGGAACTGCTTTTGCGTGTCGAGCGAATGTTCATGGAGCCTTACGCAACCATCTCATCCGATCACGTGCGGGTTGCGGCCACGGAGACCGGCGCGCCCTCGCCCGCCGTCGCAAAAATGTGCGATTTCATCGCCGCCAATTTTCTCGAAGAAATCGATGCGACCGACATTGCCGAGGCGGCAAGACTGCATCCCAAATACGCAATGAACCTGTTTCGCAAATCGACCGGCATGACGCTGATCAAATATCTGACGCTGCTCAGGCTTTCGCATGCGCAGGCGAAGCTGATGCATAGCGGCGACAGCATTCTGCAGGTGGCGATGGACAGCGGTTTCGGGTCGGTCAGCGCCTTCAACAAGGCGTTTCGCTCCACCGCCGGCATGCCGCCCTCGGATTTCCGCCGCGACACACGTGCCGCGGCGGTTTGAGACGAGCCGGTTGGGTCAGCTCGCCTTTGCCTGCCGGACGGGCGCGCTCTGCGTCCATGTCGGCAGCCAGTCGCGATGTGCCGTCAACAGGTCTTCGGTCAGCGACCAGATCTGGTCGAGATCGAGTTCGGCGGCGGTATGCGGGTCCATCATCGCGGCGTGGAAAATATGCTCGCGGTTTTCCGTCATCAGTGCCTGAACCGTCAGTTCCTGCACGTTGATGTTGGTGCGCATCAGCGCCGTCAGCTGTGGCGGCAGATCGCCGACAAATGTCGGCTGGATGCCGTTGTGGTCGACAAGGCAAGCCACTTCGGCAGCGCAGTTGAAGGGCAGCGAAGTGATGCAGCCATTGTTGCGCTGGTTGCCGTAGATCACCGAGGGTTCGCCGGTCCAGACCGAGTTGATGATCGAGGAGGCATATTCCTTCGACTGCTTGACCTCGATCTTTTCGGCCGAGCGATAGGCATCCGCCTGGTTCTTCCATTTCTCGATCTGCTCAATGCAGCGTTTTGGATATTCATCGAGCGGGATGCCGAATTTCTCGATCAGGTCCTCGCGACCTTCCTTGATGAAATAGGGCGTATATTCGGCAAAATGCTCCGAACTTTCGGTGACGAAATACCCGAGCCGCGTCAGCATTTCGTACCGCACCTTGTTGGGGCAACGCGGGTTCCAGGTGGGTTTTGGCGCTTTGCCTTCGCGGTAACCGCGCAACAGGTCCGGATAGAGATCGCGATAGCTGCCGTCCTTCTGGCGATGCTCGAATTCGAGATAGAACGCCATGTGGTTGATACCGGCCGAGCGATAGCGGATTTCCTCGTAAGGGATATCCAGATCGTGCGCGAGTTCCATCGCCGTGCCCTGCACCGAGTGGCAAAGCCCCACCTGCCGGATGGTCGGATATTTTTCGGCGATCGCCCAGGTGTTGATCGCCATCGGGTTCACATATTGCAGCATGATCGCATTCGGGCAGACGGCGAGCATGTCCTCGCAGATCTTCCACAGATGCGGCACGGTGCGAAGCCCGCGCATGATGCCGCCGACACCGAGCGTATCGGCAATCGTCTGGCGCAGGCCGTATTTTTTCGGCAGTTCGAAATCGGTGACCGTGCAGGGTTCGTAACCGCCGATCTGGAAGGCGACGACAACGAAATCGGCATTGGCCAACGCCTTGCGCTGATCGTTGAACGTCTCCGCCGTCGCTTTTACGCCCAACGTCGAAATCAGCTTGTTGACGACGATGGCGCTTTCTTCCAGCCGCTGCGGGTTGATGTCCATCAGCGCGATATGCGCTTCAGCCAGCGCCGGCCGCTGCAGCACGTCGCCGATGATGTTTTTCATGAACACCGTCGAACCGGCGCCGATGAATGTGATTTTGGGATGTCCTGCCATATGTTCCTCCAACAATGTGTTCGTCCGGCAATCAAGCGAATTCGAAAGCGGCCTTCACCAGCCGCTGCGTATATTCGGTTTTCGGTTTGGAAAGGACGTCTTCGACCGGCCCCTCCTCGACGATGCGGCCGTTCTGCATGACGATGACGCGGTGGCAGAGTGCCCGCACCACTTTCAGGTCATGGCTGATGAAGAGGTAGCTGAGGCCACGTTCGTCCTGCAGTTTTCGCAGCAGCTCGATGATCTGCGCCTGAACGGACAGGTCGAGCGCCGAAGTCGGCTCGTCGAGCAGGATGAATTCCGGCTCCAGCGCCACGGCGCGGGCAATGGCGATACGCTGCCGCTGGCCGCCGGAAAATTCATGCGGGAAACGCGACAGGATGTTGGTCGGCATGCCCGCTGCATCGAGCGCATCGCGCACGCGTGCCAGCCGTTCTGCCTTGGTCCTGCCGAGCCCGTTGACGACAAGGCCTTCATCGATGATCTGGCCGATCGTCATGCGCGGGTTGAGAGAGGAAAATGGGTCCTGAAACACGATCTGCATTTTCGCCCGCAGTGGTCGCATCTGGGCGCGCGAATGGGCATCGATGCGTTCGCCGTCAAAGGTGATTTCGGCAGCACTCGGCTGGTTGAGACGCAAAAGCGACTGGCCGAACGTGGTCTTGCCGGAACCGGATTCACCCACCAGCCCCAGCGTTTCATGACGGCGCAGCGTCAGGCCCAGGCTGTCGACCGCCACCAGCTCACGCAGGTCCGGCTTGAAGACGCCGCCATGGCGCATCATGAACGATACCCGCACCCCACTCGCCGAGAGCAGCACCCCGGCATCCGCCGGCAGCGGCCCGGCATTGCCATGCGGCTCGGAAGCCAGCAGTTTTTTCGTATAGGGATGGCGCGGATCGGCAAAGATGCGTTCCGCCGTGTTGTGCTCACGCATTTCC
The DNA here is from genome assembly GCF_050847465.1 of Endobacterium panacihumi. NCBI lineage: Bacteria > Pseudomonadati > Pseudomonadota > Alphaproteobacteria > Hyphomicrobiales > Rhizobiaceae > Endobacterium > Endobacterium panacihumi. Next base: position 357,594 of record NZ_JBOZRA010000004.1, read on the forward strand.
CCGTGCTGCATGACATAAACGTAATCGGAAAACTTCTTCACGATCGTCAAGTCATGAGTGATCAGCACCACCGCCATGCCGCGCTGTTTCTGCAGATTGCGGATGAGGTTGAGGATCTGCGCCTGCACGGTCACGTCGAGCGCCGTGGTCGGCTCGTCGGCGATCAGCACATCTGGATCGTTGGAAAGCGCCATGGCGATCATGACACGCTGGCGCTGGCCGCCGGAAAGCTGGTGCGGATATTGTTTCAGTCGCGCTTCCGGCTCAGGAATCTGCACCTGTTTCAGAAGATCGAGCGCCTTGGCCTCGGCCTGTTTGCGGTTGACCCGGTTATGCGCGCGAATGGCTTCGACGATCTGGCTGCCGATCGTATAAAGCGGGTTGAGAGAACTCATCGGCTCCTGAAAGATCATCGAGATGCGGTTACCGCGCAGGGCACGGCGAGCACGCGGCGAAAATTTCAGGATATTGTCGCCGTTGAAACCGACCGTCGCCTTCGGTGAGATGGTCGCTCGTTTCGACAGCAGCCCCATCACGGTGCGTGCGGTGACGGATTTGCCGGAACCGGATTCACCGACGATGGCGATGGTTTCGCCACGGTAGAGCTGGAAGGAAATATCCTTCACCGCTTCCACCGTGCCATGCTCCACCTTGAAGGTGACGCCGACATTGCGGGCATCGATGATCGGTGTTCCCTTCAGCGCATCATGATCGAAACGGTCGAGCGGCGCGTAATTGTTGACGATTGCGAGAGCCATGTTCTGTCCTCCGCTCAATAGGGATCGACCGCATCGCGCAGACCGTCACCCAGCGCGTTGAACGCAAAGACGGTGACCAGCACGAAGCCGACGGGGGCGAGGATCCACGGATAGGATCCGATGACGGAATAGGTGGATGTGTCCTGCAGCATCAGGCCCCAGGAGATCAGCGGCGGCTTGACCGCGAAACCGAGGAAGCCGAGGAAGGATTCCAGGAGCACGACGCTCGGGATGTGCAGCGTGACGGAAACGATGACGTGGCTCATCACGTTGGGCAGAATGTGCTGAAAGATGATACGACGATCGGTGGCACCGACGGCAATGGCCGCGCGCACATAATCGATACGGGCGAGCGCCATCGACTTGCCGCGCACTTCTCGCGACATCTGCGCCCAGCCGAGCGCCGACATGACCACCACCACAAAGGTGAGGAACACATGAGTTGGCGCCGTAACCGGGATCAGGGAGGTGAGCGCGAGATAAAGCGGCAATTGCGGAAAGGCCAGCACGACTTCGACGAAACGCTGGATCCAGGTATCGGCGACACCGCCGAAATAACCCGAGACCAAGCCCACCGTGGTGCCGATGACCGTGACGATAAAAACGACGCTCAGCGCGATGGCAAGCGAGATACGCGACCCGTGAATGGCGCGCGACAGCACGTCGCGACCGAACTTGTCGGTGCCGAGAAAATGCACGGGCTGGCCGTCGGTGGCGCCAAAAAAATGGCGGTCCATCGGGATGAGGCCAAAGAGGTTGTATTCCGCGCCCTTCACGAAGAAACCGAGATAATGCGGATTATCGTAATCCGGGCCCACGATCGGCTGGAAAGTGACGGGGTCAAGCTCCTCGGTTTCGGCTGTGGCATAGACCCGCGGAAAGAGGCTGAACGCGCCTTCCTTGTCGGTGAAACTGATGGCCTGCGGTGGTGCGAAACTCGCATGGGTTTCCATCGGATCCATCGGCGCGAAAAAGTTGGCGAAGATGGCGGTGAGGAACAGCAGGCCGACAAGGATCAGCCCGAGCATGCCGGTGACGGAGCGGCGGAAACGCCGCCAGACCAGCGCGACATAACTTTCATTGACCTGCTGCGGCTCAGTAGCCGGCTTGATCATCTTGGTGGTGGTTTGATCGATGGCGGTCATCTCACGCCCTCCCGAATTCGCGAACGCGCGGGTCGAGCAAGGCGAGCATCATGTCGGCGATGATATTGCCGATGATGAGCGTTGCCGCGAGCACCATCATGAAGGTTGCGGTGACATAAACGTCACCCACCGCCATGGAGCCGACAATGGCGGGACCGACAGTCGGCAGCGAAAAGATGATGGCGGTCTCGATTTCACCCGACAGCATGTAGGGAAGGACGACGCCCTGATACATGACGAGTGGATGCACGGCATTCGGCACCGCATGGCGCATGATGACAGCCCCTTCCGACAGTCCCTTGGCACGCGCCGTCTCGACATATTGCGCGTTCAGTGTATCGAGCAGATTGCCGCGCATGACGCGCATGTTGTAGGCGAGCCCGCCGAACACGGCGATGGCGACCACCGGCCAGACATGGCTGACAAGATCGACGAACTTCGCCCAGGACCAGGGCGCGCCGCCATATTGCGGCGAGAAGAAACTGCCGATCTCCGACACGTCGTAATGGAAGACCATGAAATAGACGAGCACCAGCGCCATCAGGAAGCGCGGGATGGTCATGCCGAGGAAGGAGACGACCGACAGCAGATTGTCGATCCAGGAATATTGGCGGGTTGCCGCCCAGATGCCGAAGCCGATGCCGAACAGCGACGCAAGAATATGGCAGACGACAGCCAGGGCCAACGTGCGCGGCAGGCGTTCACCCACCACTTCGGCCACCGGCTTGTTGTAATAGAAACTGTAGCCGAAATCGCCGCGCGTCAGGATCCCGCTGATCCAGTTGAAATACTGCACCACCATCGGCTGATCGAGACCATGCTCGATACGATAGGCCTGGGCCTGCGCTTGCGCCTGTTCGAAGGATGCCCCGCCTTGGTTCATCAGCTGCGAGCGAATGTAATCGGCATAGTCACCGGGTGGGGCCTGAATGATGGCGAATGTCACCACGCTCAGGATCAGCAGGACCGGTATCGCGGAGCCGATGCGGGTCAACAGAAATCTCAACATTTCCGTCTCTCTCCTTTCAGCGGGCGCGTAACAGGCACCCGGATTGTCGTCCTCTCCGGCCGCGCTTCACGCGCGACCGGGACTTCTTCTGGGAGGGAGATTACTGGGTCGGGCCCTTGTCCGGGCCTTTGTCGCCCGGTTTGCCGGGCAGCTGTTCGGCAAACAGCTCGTATTTGCCCTGTTTGTCGGTCGCCACCCACATGCGTTCGCGGATGATGGCGTCTTCGGCCCAGTTGAACATGTTGATCGGCGTGCCGGCTGGAACGTTGGAGAAGCGCTTGTTGATGATCAACGCACCCGGATATTCCGTCAGGCCGATCGTGTAGAGATTTTCGGTGTAGAGTTTCTGGTACCGCTTCATAAGCTCCGCCTTTTCGGCATTGTCCTGCGATGCGGTAAACTTGTTCACGACCTCGACCATTTCAGCCTCGAAAGGCATCATGTCGACCGGCTTGCCTTCCGGCGCGCGGTGGTTCCAGCTGGTGCGCGGGCCAACCGGCGCCAGCTGTTCGGTGTTCTGCACCACGGAAAACAGTTCGGTGCTGTTGCGGCGCACCGCCCAGTCGAACTGGCCGCCGTAATGTTTGGCGTCGCGCTGGTTGGAATCGAGTGCATTGAGAACAATGCGGATGCCGAGCTTGGCCATCTGGCCTACCAGCCCTTCGGCAAGGCTTTTGTCGGTCGCGTAACCATTGTTGACCAGAAGCACGATCTCGACATTCTTGCCGCCCGCAGTCCCCGCCGGAAAATTGACGAAACCGTCATTGTCGGTATCGACCAGCCCGATCGTCTTCAGCGCCGCCTTGGCCTCCTCCAGATTAAAGGGGTAATAGACGGTGGATGCGCGATCGTAAAAACTCGTGCCGGAAGAAAGCCCGCCCGGATAGATGGCGGTAAATGGCCCTTTCACCAGCGAGTCGCCGACCGCCTTGCGATCGATCGCCGACGTGATCGCCTTGCGGAATTCCGGGTTGCGGTTGAGTTCGCGGATCGCCTGGCCGCGTTCATCCGGATTGCCCCAGCCGTTGGCAGAAAAGTTCATCAGGAGATTGTAGCCGGTGAGGCGCGGGCCGAAGGCAAGACGCGCCGGCGCGTTTTCATCCGCCGCACGCTTCAGCGAAGCGACAAAGTTTTCCGGCTGCTCGAGATTGGAAAGGTCGCCGGAGCCGGCAACCGCCTGCACGTCACGGTCAGCCCAGGTCGAGAGCTTGTAGTGAAGCTCGTTGATGTAAGGCAGCTGCTGGCCTTTCTCGTCGACCTTCCAGTAATAGGGGTTGCGACGCAGCACGATAATATCGTCGGAGCGATAGCTGACCGGCACCCAGGCGCCCATGACCGGCATGTTCATGTATTCCGGCGGGAAGGCATTTTTGAACTGGTTATAGGTGTTCGACGAATATTTGGGATGTTTCGGTTTCAGGAGATGCGACGGGCCGGGGCAGAAGGTCGGGTAGGCCATCGTGTAGAGATACTGTTTTGGAAAGGCCGCCTTGAACGTCCACTCGACGGTGTAATCGTCGATCTTCTTGAGAGTCGTGCCCTCGCCAAAGGCTTCCGGCGATGCACCGCCGCCGAGCGGCGAAACCTGCGGGTCGATGACAGCATCTTCCCAGTAAAACATCACGTCATCGGCGTTGAAGGCTTCGCCATCCGACCATTTGGCGCCCTTGACCAGATGCATGGTGAGCTTGTGACCGTCCTCGGACCATTCCCAGCTCTTGGCGAGATTGGGCAGCGGCTCGGTATCGGCGGCATTGACCTGAAACAGCGGTGCGGTGCGCGTCAGGCATTCGGACAGCGCGATATCGATGCCGCCCCAGCCCTGGCTCTGGCCGGCAATATAGTTCCAGCCTTCGGGCCGCCCGCCGACCACATGGCGCATCGTGTCACCATAAACACCGACGCCATCCGGCATGTTTCCGGTCTTGTAGACCAGCGGCTCTTCCGGCAGGCGATCCTTCAGCGGCGGCAGCTTGCCGGTCTTTTCGAACTTTTCCGCCACCCAATCCGGCTGGCTGTATTGCGGCAGCGCCTTGAATTCGAGAATGGAATCGCGCGGCACATAGGTGACCTTGCCTTCTGCCGGAAACTTTGGCGGTTCCGGCGGCGTGGTCGGCTCGAACGCGTGAGCGCTTACTGCGATGAACGAAACGCCGAGGCTGAGCGCGGCAATGGTCGAAATTCTGGTCTGAAACGGCATCGTCATTCCTCCCTGACGGCAGCACCCCACCGGCCTGCCTTGATGGCGATGAGGCCGTGCCCCGCTCCTCCGGGTCACGGCCTTTCAAAATTCTAGCCTGCCTTTTTCATTGCGGCCTTTTCCACTCGAAGTTCTTCGATTGAACGGACATTGCGGCGCGCCGCACCCTGCCAGTCGCGCGTCTTGACCTTGGAATGCGCCAGTCTCTCCTTCGCGGCCGGCACGGCATCGGCATATTGCGGCAGCCAGCGCGCCTGCGCCACGACCATCTCGTCCACCATCTGCCACACCTCCTCCGGCGTGGCGACGGCGCCGACCAGCGGATCGTGCAGCACGGCCAGTTTCAGCAGATCGATATCGCCGCTGATCGCCGCATGAACCGACATGCGCTGGACGTTGATCGACGCCATGCAAGTGGCAGCACAGGCTTCCGGAATGGTGATGCCCGAGACCATGTTGATACCGAAACGATCGACAAAACCGGGGGATTCGATGATGGCATCGGCCGGCAGATTGGTAATCACGCCGTTGTTCTTCACATTGAAATGGCCGCGATAGACACGTCCTGTTTCCAGCGCCTCGAGAATATGGCTGGCATGCTCGTTGGACCGTTTTGCGGGATCGATCGGCTTCTTGGCCTGTTCGAGGAATTGCGGAAACTCGGTTTCGAACCAGTTGCGGGTTTCCGTCGAGTGGCGCAGGTAACCGCCGGTCTCGCCGTGGATCCAGTCCGACATGTCGATCCAGCGGGAAATTTCCTCCGGCCGCTTGCGATACCAGGGCAGGTATTCCGACAGGTGGCCGTTGCTTTCGGTCGAATAGACGCCAAACCGTTTCAGCACATCGATGCGCAGCTTTTCCTGCTGCGAGAACACCGGATGCGCCTCGAAGGCAGCAACAAGCTCGTCCTTGCCGATCTTGCGACCATTCAGCTTCAGTTCGGTGAACCACGTCTGGTGGTTGATGCCGGAGCAAATGTAATCGAGTTCATCGAGCGATTTGGCGCCGAGAACCTCGGCGATCTGTTCGGCGCCATGCTGCACGCCGTGGCACAGCCCCACCGTATCGACCTTGCCGTATTCGATCGCTGCCCATGTGTTCATCGCCATCGGGTTGGCATAGTTGAGGAATTTTGCGCCCGGTTCGGCGACCTCGCGGATATCCTTGCAGAAATCGAGAATGACCGGGATGTTGCGCTGGCCATACAAAATGCCGCCGGCGCAGATCGTGTCACCGACGCACTGGTCGATACCGTATTTCAGCGGGATGGCGATATCATCGGCATAGGCTTCCAGACCACCGACGCGAACGCAGCTGATGATGTAGCGCGCGCCTTCCAGCGCCTTACGGCGATCCGTTGTTGCAGTCACCCTGGCGGGCAGTTTGTTGGCGTCGATGATGGTCTGCAGGATCTCGCGGATCATGCCCAGATTGCGTTCGCTGAGATCGGTCAGCGAAAATTCCACGTCTTGGAATTCCGGAACGCAGAGAATGTCGGTGAACAGTTTTTTGGTGAAACCGACGCTTCCCGCGCCGATGATAGCGATTTTGAAACGCATGAAGCAAATCCTCGTTGCAACTTCAAAGGCATGACAAGCGCAAGCGAAGCGACGATGAAACGCCGCCATGACAGCAGGATGAATACGGATAAGTGACTGTATTCTGCCGAAATCGCTTCCGCAGGCCCTCCCTTCAACTTCTCCTCGGATTGCAATTATGCGTATTATCAAAAGCCGGACCAGAGAAGGATTATGCTATCATGGGTAATTTTGTGCTCAAGAACCTGATTGATGCCGGTCCGGCCTCTCGTTCGGTGACACTGCCGCGCGGGCGCCAGACACTGCACACGATGCCGACGAGCAGCGGTTACGAGATCAGGCGCGACATCGCTTATGATTGGGACGGGCGTCGGCGCGGTCAGGCTCCCTTCACCGTGCTGCAGCACTGCATCAGCGGGCGCGGCAATCTGCGTTATGAAAACCGGACCATGCAGGTCAAACCCGGCGAAACCCTGCTGGTACTGGTGCCGCACAATCATCGCTACTGGCTGGAGCCGGGCGACGAATGGGAGTTTTTCTGGATTTCCATGAATGGCGAGGAAGCGCTGCGCATCCATCGCTCGATCCTGTCGATCACCGGCCCGATTATGCATCTGCAGCCGCAGACGATCGATCAACTCGCACATTGTTGTCACCGTCTGACGACCGGAGGCGAAACGCCGGGCCTCGCGTCGGCCATCGCCTATGAGGCGGCGATGACGCTCTATGACGATGTTTTTGGCTCGCATCCGAATTTCAGCCAGGAATACCGGACCATGCAGCATGTTCTGATCCATATCGAAAGCCATCTCGACCAGCGGCTGTCGGTGAGCGATCTGGCGGAGGTGGCGGGCCTCAGCCGCGCCCATTTTTCCCGCATCTTTGCCGCCAACGAAGGCTTGCCGCCCGCCGAATTCGTGCTGCAACGACGCCTGCGCCGCGCCGCCAAACTGCTGACCAAGGCTGCAGACATGCCGATCAAGGAAGTTTCGGCACTCTGCGGTTTCGACGATGCCAATTATTTCTCAAAAGTGTTCCGGCGGCTCTACGGCACCAATCCCAGCGATTTTCGAACCACCGGCATGTATGCCAGCGTGACGAGCGACCGCAAACGCAGCTGATCAGACGGCGAGAAAACCGCCATCGACACTGAGAACCGCACCATTGACCATGGCCGTGTCCGGGGACAGCAGCGTCGCAATCGTGCGCGCCACATCGTCCACTTCCGCAAAACGTCCGATCGGGTGGCGCACCATCATCGGCGCAGATTTTGCAGGGTCGCTCCAAGCCGCGAGCGCCAGTTCCGTCAGGGTGATGGTCGGAGCCACTGCATTGACGCGAATGCCGTGCGGGCCGAATTCCTTGGCCATAACGCGGGTGGCGCCTTCGAGGCCTGCTTTCGAAGCGGCATAACATAGATGTTCGGTAAATCCGCGATGACCGGCAATCGAGGTGATATTGACGATGGCCCCGCCACCACCGGCCGCCACGCGGGCGCGACCAAACTCCTGGCAGGTGATGAGAGCTGCCCGCAGATTGATGCCCATCACCGCTTCATAACCCGCTTCGGTCATGTCGAAGCTTGATTCCAGCACATTGATGCCGGCGCTGTTGATGAGAAAATCCGCCGTACCGGCCTCGGCCATCGCCCGGCGTGTCGCCGCCGGATCAGCGAGATCGACGGCAATCGAACGCCCGCCGACCTTTTCACGCAGGCTGTCGAGATCCGATGCCGTGCGGCTGAGTGCGATCACCTCAGCGCCGCGCTCAGCCATGATTTCCGCGCAGGCTCGACCGATACCCTTGCCGGCACCGGTGATGATGACGGATTGTCCTGAAAACTGCATTTTATCCTCCCTGTTATGACTATCGGCGCGCTTGATGCCGATCGCGCCATGCCGGAAGGCACAGCGCGATGACATGCCCAAAAATCACACGCGATCGAAATTGGTCGGCAGAACCAGCATGTCGCGGATTGTCACATTGCGATTGCGGGTAAGAATGTATTCGACGGCATCGGCCACTTCGGAAGGCTCGATGATGCTGCCGCTTTCCTTGGCCTTGCGCAGGTTTTCCTCCGGCCAGTCGGCCAGAAGCGCGGACGAGACCGGGCCGGGAGACACCTGCGACACACGCACGCCATGTGGGATCATCTGGCGGCGCATGGTCTGCACGAAGCAGGTGATCGCCCATTTCGAACCCGCATAAACCGGCTCCCAATGGGTGGGGAAATGGCCGGCGATCGAGCTGGTGACGACGATGTCACCCGTCTTGCGCTCGCTCATATGCGGCACGACGGCGTGCACGTTTTTCATCACGGCGTTGATGTTGAGGTTGAGCATGCGGTCGATTTCTTCGGCCGTTGTCTCCGTCAGGTCGCCGCCGATATAGGTGCCGGCATTGCAGTAAAGGATGTCGATATGATCGACCTTCTTGAGGATGTCGGGAATCATCGCGGCGCAGCTGTCGGCATCAAGCAGGTTGGTGACCTGCGGGATCGCCTTATCGCCGAGCTTGGCGACGAGCTCGTTCAACGCCTTCTCGTTCCAGTCGACCATCACCACCGTGCAACCGTTTTGCAAGAGCTTTTCGGTGGTCGCGAGACCGATGCCGGAAGCGGCGCCGGTGATGACGGCAATCTTGCCTTCGAGGGATTGAGCCATGGTGTTTCTCCTGTGGTTATGAAAATGGACGGTTGGTTTGGATCAGCGCCATTCGCGGGCGATGTAGATGGCGAGCAGGATGATGAAGCCGCGGATGATGTCCTGCAGGTACGGATTGATGCCCATCAGGTTGAGGCCATTGTTGAGGATGCCGAGCAGCACCGCGCCGATCAGTGTGCCGAGAATGAGGCCCCGACCGCCGGCAATCGCCGTGCCACCAAGCACGACGGCGGCAATGGCATCGAGTTCGAAACCGACACCGGCATTCGGCTGGCCGGACATCAGGCGGCCGGTCAGGATGATGGCGGCAAGACCCGCCGTCAGGCCGGAAATGACGTAAACGGCGATCTTGATGCGGCCGGTTTTGACACCCGACAATCTGGCCGCCATCTCGTTGCCGCCGATCGCATAGACATGACGGCCGAAAGCAGTGCGCTCCAGCAAAACCCAGGCCAGCGCGTACACGATCACCATGGCGATGACGGGTACCGGGATGATGCCGATACGGCCGACGCCGAACCAGGAAATCCACGAGGGCAGGCCCGAGATCGGGTAACCACCGGAATAGATCAGGCCGGCACCACGGGCGATGCCCATCGTGGCCAGCGTGACGATGATCGCCGGCATACGCCCGAAAGCGACGAGAAGACCGTTGAACAGACCAAGCCCGACGGCGATGCCGATGCCTGCCATCAACCCCGCCCAGCCTGGCAGGCCAAAGTGTACCATCAGACCGGCGGCCATCGTGCCCGCCAGCGCCATCAAGGCTCCAACGGAAAGATCTATGCCCCCGGTGAGGATGACGAATGTCATGCCGACGGCGAGGATGGCGACGATCGACACCTGTCTCAACACGTTGAGGATGTTGGAGACGGAGAAGAAATTGTCCGAGGCAAAACCCATCAGGACCGAAACGACGATCAGGCCGGCCAGCGGCAGAGCCAGAGGCGAATGGATCATCGATTTCCAGAAGGGCGTGGCAGAAGTTTCCGCCTGCCCGCCGGTGATAGCGTCCGCGTCATGCGACATGTTGTGTCCTCCCGGTTGTTGCATGGGTCATGATCTGCTCGGAGGTGATGGCGTCGCCCTCGACGGTCGCGACGATGCCTCCGGAGCGGAAGACACAGACCCGGTCGGACATGCCGATGACCTCAGGCAGTTCCGACGAAATCATGATGATGGAATAGCCACGCGCGGTGAAATCGCGCATGAGCTGGTAGATCTCGGCCTTGGCGCCGACATCGATACCGCGTGTCGGCTCGTCGAAGATCAGCACCTTCATGCTGTGATTGATCCAGCGGGCGATCACGACCTTCTGCTGGTTGCCGCCCGACAGCGTGTCGACGCGGGCATGCGGGCTAGGCGCCTTGACGCGCACCTGCTGCATGGCCTTTCGCGTATCTTCCAGTTCGCGGGCGCGATTGATGAAGAAATGGCCGAGCAGATATTTGCCGTAATTGTTGAGCGAGACATTGTGCAGGATCGGGAAACTGGTGATCAGCCCCTGTTCCTTGCGGCTTTCCGGCAGAAGGCCGATGCCCGCTTCGAGCGCCTGTGACGGATCGGCAAACCGGATTTCGACACCGTTCATCCGCACCCTGCAGCGCGCTGCCGAATATGCACCGAGCATGGCGAGCACGGTCTCGGTGCGGCCGGAGCCGACGAGACCGGCAAAACCTAAAATTTCGCCGGCACGTAAGGCAAAACTTGACACCGGCCCACCCTTGGCAAGCTGAACCTCTTCGACCTCAAGCACCGTTTTTGCATCGGCCGCAATAACCGGTTTTGGCGGAAAGCTGTTTTCGATCCGGCGCCCGACCATCATCTCGACCAGCCGCGCCTGATCGACTTCACTGACGGCGCAGGAAGCAACGTATTCGCCATCACGCAACACGGTGATGCGGTCACAGATCTCGAAAATCTCCTCGAGGTGATGCGAGATGAAGATGATCGCCACGCCCTGCGAACGCAAGCTGCGCATGACGTGGAACAGGTGCTCCACTTCGGCGGGTGTCAGCGTTGCGGTCGGCTCGTCCAGCACCAGAATGCGCGCATCGAGCGCCAAGGCCTTGGCGATCTCGACGAACTGCTGTTCGGCAACCGACAGATTACGGATCGGCACGTTGAGCGGAATGGAAATGCCGAGCTGTTTCATGATCTCAGTGGCCCGCTTGCGCATGGCCGCACGTTTCATGAAACCCAGACCGTTGCTCAATTCGCGTGCCAAAAACATGTTTTCGACAGCGTTCAGGTAAGGAACCAGCGAAAATTCCTGGAAAACGACGCCGACGCCGGCATCAATCGCCTCGTTGTAATCGCTGAAATGGCGGACATCGCCATCGATGCGCACCTCGCCTTCGCTCGGCTTGATCAGGCCGCAGAGGATTTTCATGAGCGTCGATTTACCGGCGCCGTTTTCGCCCAGCAGAGCGTGCACTTCGCCCGGTCGCACTGTCAGATCGACCCCATGCAGGACCTCGATCCGCCCGAAACTTTTCTTGATGCCACGCAGTTCCAGCATCGGTTCCTCCCTTGGCTGAATTGGAAAAGTCGCCCCCGCCATGATGGCGAGAGCGACGCTCGGGAGGCGCTTACCAGCTGAAATCGGCAGCGTTTTCCTTGGTCACGGGGCGAACATCGATCGGCACTTCCTTCGGCACGACACGAGCGCCCCATTTCTGGGCCAGCGCCATGGCGAGACCGACGCGGATCTGGTCACGCGGGAACTGCGCAGTAGTCTGGATGAACGGTGTGCCGTCGGCGATCGCCTTCACCGCTTCCGGTGCACCATCGACCGAGGTCAGCTTGACGTCGCGACCAGAACCCTGGATGGCGGCGAGCGCGCCAATGGCGCCACCGTCATTGACGGAGAAGATGCCCTTGAGGTTCGGGCGCGACTGCAGCATGTTTTCGACGACGCCGAGCGCGACCGAGCGATCCTGACGACCGTTCTGTGTATCGACCAGCTTGATGCCCTTGAACTCGGCCAGTGCTTCCTTGCAGCCTTCGACACGCTGCAGGATCGGAACGACCGGAATGCCATCGAGAATGGCAACTTCGCCCTCGCCGCTCAAGGCTTCGCCGAGTGCCTTGCACGACTGGTAACCGGCATCCTTGTTCTTGGAGCCGACAAACGTATCGACAGGGCCATTGGCATTGGCGTCAACGGCAACGACGATGACATCCTGTGCCTTGGCGGCATTGACGGCTGCCTCGACGCCGGCGGAATCGGTGGGGTTGAGAAGCAGAATGTCGATGTTCTGCTGCAGCATGTCCTCGACGTCGGAAATCTGCTTGGCGACATCATGGGCGGCATCGGTGACGACGACTTCGGCACCCAGCGACTTCGCGGCCTCGTCGAGTGCTTCCTTCATGGAGACGAAATAGGGGTTGTTCATTTCCTGAAAGGTCATGCCGATCTTCAGCTTGGCATCCTGCGCCAGGGCTGAACTTGCGGTCAGCGTGGCGACGGCGATCGACAGCGCGGTGAGTGTCTTTTTCATCCGATATTCCTCCCATTGGATGACGGCAGGCAACACCTGTCCGTTTCCGGAAAGCACCACGCTTTCCGAATTGCTTCTCCCCGAACCGGGGTATTCAGTTGTCTGGCCTATTCGGCGGCTTTGAAGGCTCCATTGGCCGCAAAGGTCGCGCGGAATTGCGAGGGCGGCATTCCCTTGAGTTTCTGGAAATGCCGGTTGAAGTTCGAAAGGTTGGAGAAGCCAATCTCGTAGCAGATTTCGGCAACCCTCACGTCGGGGCGGGTCAGCAGCGCCAGGCAGGCAAGGTCGACTCGCAACTGGTTTCTGTAGCGCACCAGCGTCGTGCCGGTATGGCGCTTGAACGCGCGTGAAAACGAACTCGGGCTATGGCCGACCATATCGGCCAGATCGCGCTCATCGATATCGTCCGTCAAATGTTCGCGTAAGTGCGCGATGGCGCGGTTGATGCCGCTCTCGTTGATGTTCGAAAGGTCCAGTTCGTAACTCAGGCTGGCGAGAACTTCCGGCTCCGGCGCGGTCGCCAGAACATCAAGGATTTCCCAGAACAATGCCAGCCGTCGAATGCCGCGCGCCTCAATCAATTGCTCGACCAGCGGCCGGACAGTGTCGCTGGTGGCATTGTCGAACAGGAGGCCGCGATGGCTACGCTCCAGAAGCGGCACAATCGCCTCCATCTCCACCATGCCGGCAATGCTGTCATCGATGAATTTTTGCGGGAACTGGAGGACCAGAGAACGGGCCGGAACAAGCTCGTCGGGTTCGATTTCGGATATCCAGTTCTGCGGCAGGTTCGGCCCGGTCATGATCAACTGTCCCGGTCCGAAGCGGCCAATATGATCGCCGATGTAAAAACGACCTGACGTCGCGACGACAAGATGGATTTCAAATTCGGGATGATAATGCCAGCGAACCGTGCGGAACGGATAGCCATGCGTCCAGGCTGCGAAGGATTCGCCCTTGCGGATATGGACCAGTTCCAGATCAGGTTGCACAGCGTCTCCTCCCAAAGAACGCACGGATCGTCATCGAAATCTGCAAACCTCCGACTTTGCAGATTTGATCTTTGCCAGGATCATAAACACCGATTTTCCGGGCTATCTACATCACGGCGAAATTTTAACTGATACTTTTTTGACAAACGTGATGTTGTGACGGCTCATCAGCGAATTCTGGATAAATTGCTTGATCGGCAAATTTGGGGAGATGGCAAAAAGACGATTGCTCAGGACGTGCCACGACCGCATCCGCCACTGTCATGAAAAATCTTGAGATAGCTGGCTTGCCGATGGTCTGCACTATCACGTGCCGCCATCTGCAAGCCAATGCATCTGCTTGTCGCTATGCCGTTCTCGGGTCACCGGACAGCGTAACCGGTCGAATTAGAGACCCGGCTCACCGAGGCTCGCATCGGTCACCCTTCTCGTCGAAGACATGCAGATGTTGCGATGGGAAAGACACGTGAACGCTCGGCCCCGCCGACAGCGCTGTACGATCCAGCGTAAATACCTTGAAGGCCAATCCGTGCAAGGAGAGATGCAGGATGATGCCGAAACCGGTCGGCTCGACCAGATCGACGCTTGCCGCCATGCCTGAGCCCTCGCCGCCCATGACCACATGTTCCGGGCGGATGCCGACGGTCACCTTCGCGCCATTGGCAACCGCCAATGGTGCCGGCAGCGCCACCACTGTTCCGTCCTTCAGCGTCACATTGCCGTTGCTATAGGTCGCATCGAGAAAATTCATGCCCGGCGAGCCGATAAAACCGGCAACGAAGAGGTTGGCGGGACGGTCGTACAGCTCCAGCGGAGCCCCCACCTGCTGGACCACCCCGCCATGCATGGCAACGATCCGGTCCGCCAAAGTCATTGCCTCGATCTGGTCGTGGGTGACGTAGATCGAGGTGGCCTTGAGGTCGCCATGCATTTTCTTGATTTCGGCACGCATCTGCTCGCGAAGCCGCGCGTCGAGGTTCGACAAAGGCTCATCGAACAGAAACGCCTTTGGCTGGCGCACGATGGCGCGGCCCATGGCGACGCGCTGACGCTGGCCACCCGAGAGTGCCTTTGGGCGACGATCCAGCAGCGGATCGAGGCCGAGTTTGGACGCCGCACCCGCGACCGCCGCAGCGATCTTTTCCTTGGCGATCTTTCTGAGCTTCAGGCTGTAGCTCATGTTTCCGGCGACGTTCATATGCGGATAAAGCGCATAGGACTGGAACACCATGGCGATGTCACGATCCTTCGGATGCAGTTCGTTGACGCGCTTGCCGTCGATGCGCATCTCGCCGCCGGTGACGCCTTCGAGCCCCGCAATCATGCGCAGCAGCGTGGATTTTCCACAGCCGGAGGGGCCGACCAGCACGACGAACTCGCCGTCCTTGATCTGCAAATCGATGTCGTGCAGCACCTGCACATGGCCATAGGCCTTCTTGACGTTCTGGATATCGATCGAAGCCATAAGATTACCCCTTGACCGCGCCGGCCGTCAGGCCCTGGACGAGGTAGCGCTGGATGAGCAGGAAGAAGAGAGCAGCCGGGATGAGCGCGAGCACGCCCGCCGCCATCATCTGTCCGAAATCCACCGAGAATTTGGAAACGAAGGTCAACAGCCCGACCGGGAAGGTCGCGGCATTGTTGCCGTTGATCAGCATCAGCGCGAACAGAAGTTCGCTCCACGCGGCGGTGAAAACGAAACCGAGCGTCGCGGCAATGCCGGGCAGCGTCAGCGGCAGAATGATCTCACGGAACGCCGTGAATTTCGTGGCGCCGTCGATCATCGCCGCCTCTTCGAGATCCTTTGGAATGCCATCGAAGAAGGACTGCATCAGGAAGGTGGCGAAGGGCACGTTGAAGGCGGTGTAAACCACGATCAGGCCGGTCAGACTGTTGGTGAGACCGAGCGGCGTCAAAATCTTGAAAATCGGCGCCACCAACATGACCAGCGGGAACATCTGGGTCAGAAGCATTAGGCCGACGATCCAGTATTTGGCGCGGAAACTGAAACGCGAGAGCGCGTAACCCGACAGCGAGGCGCAGATCGTGACGATGACGGCCGTCGAGCCGGAGACGATCAGGCTGTTCTTGAAGAAGGTCGGAAAGGCGCTGTGCTGCAGCACGAAGGAATAATGTTCCCAAGTGGTCCGCGACGGCCACATGCGCACACCTTCGGAATAAAGAAGGTCGTTTGGCGTCAGCGACACTTTTAACAGCCAATAGAGCGGGAAGAGCGCAAAGATGACGTAGGCGAGAATGGCCAGTCGGTGCGCGATGGTCGGAAGAAGCGATGTTTTCATGACTCTCACCCCTTGTTCAGCAATGTCTGCCGCAGCAGGATGATCAGCATGGAATAGGCCAGAAGCAGCACGAGCAGCACCAGCGCGATCGCCGAGGCATAACCGAAGTCGAGCGCCTTGAAGGCCTGGGTGAAGATATAGCTGGCGACGATCTGGGTGCGATCGGCAGGTCCGCCGCCAGTCATGACGACGATGAGATCGGCGAAGTTGGAGATCCAGACGGTGCGCAGCAGCACGGTGATGGCGATGGTCGGCGCCAGAAATGGCAGCGTGATCGACCAGAAACGCTGGAACCATGAGGCGCCATCGATGGAGGCCGCTTCATAAAGATCACGCGGGATCGATTGAAGGGCTGCCAGAAGCGTGATGGCGAAGAACGGAATGCCCCACCAGACATTGGCGATGATCGGACCCCACATCGCATATTGCGGATCGGACAGGATATTGCCCGGCTGGCTCATCAGGCCGAGATCGAACAGCCAGTGCGGGATCGGCCCGATGACCGGGTTGAACAGCCATGCCCAGTTGAGGCCGGCGAGAAACGATGGCACCGCCCATGGCAGGAAGACCAGCGCCTGCACCAGACCGCGTCCCATGAACGGCTTGTCGAGCAGCAGCGCCAGAATGAGGCCGAAGCCGAATTGCAGGAACACTGACGCGCCGGTCCACCACAGCGTGTTTTTCAGCGCGGTGTAAAACGCCCGGTCCTTTGACAGCGTCTCGAAATGGTCGAGCCCGATGAAACCGCCGGAAAACGGATTGAGCAGCTGGATATCGCGAAACGCATAGGAAATGCCGACGACGAGCGGCACCAGCATGACAACGATGATGAGGATCAGCGCCGGTGCGCTGTAAAGATAAGGCTCCGAGGCATCGGCAAGGCGCTTCAACCACGGCCTGCGATCCTGGCGACGATCATAGACGTCGGCGGTCATGGACATCAGACAGTTTCCCGTTTGCGGCGCAAATCTGCGCCGTCATTGCATGAAGAAGGCGGGGTGACGGCGCGGGAAAGGTCCGCGCCGCCACGACGTCGATTACTTCTTGGAGAGGTTCTTCTGCTGTGCCTTCGTGAGGTAAGCCGCCCATTCATCGGCCAGTTCCTTGGCAGAAATGTCGCCGAGCAAAGCCTGCTGCGAGGTTTTGATCGCAAGCGAATCCTTAAAGAAGGCGAACTCTTCGAGGAAGGTCGGCATCACGGTCGGAACGGTGTCCTTGTCGGCCAGTTCCTGGAACCAGCCCTTGAACTGGTCACCGGCGTAGAACGGGTCCTTTTCCGCTGCCGTATAGGCCGGCAGAGCGCCGATCTTCTTGTTCCACTCGATATTGCCTTCCGGGCTCTGCAACGTTTCGATCAGCTTCCAGGACAGGTCCTTGTTTTCGCTTTTGGCGAACATCGACCAGCCGGCATAACCGATCGTCGGGTAAGACTTGCCAGCCGGGCCCTTGGGCAGCGGCGCGACACCAAAGTCTTCCGGCTTCATGCGTTCGGCCACGGCAATCAGCGCATCCGGGTCCTGATCGAGGAAGGCGCAGGTGCCGGAATAGAAGCCGGCGACGACCTCGTTAAAGCCCCAGTTGACGCTGTCCTTCGGGGCAAGACCCTTCTTGTAGAGGTCGACCATCCACTCGATGCCCTTTGCCCAGCCTTCGCTGTTCATGGTCGAGGTGCCGTCTTCGGTGAAGTATTTATTGTCGCCCGCCATGGAGGCGGCAAAGATCATCCAGCCGTTCAGGCCGCCCGGTCCGCCGCGCATGCAGTAACCGTATTTGCCCGGCAGTTTGGAGACGGCTTCGGATGCCTTGACGAAATCTTCCATCGTCTTCGGCGGTTCGGAAACGCCGGCTTCGCTCAGCAGCTTCTTGTTGTAAAACATCGCCCGCAGATAGAAGCCGTAAGGCAGCATATAGGCGGTGTCCTTGACATCGCGGCCAAGCTCCAGCGCGCGCGGCGTCAGTTCCTTGGTGTGCTGCCATTTCTCGAGATAGGGCTCGAGGCTTTCGAGCATGCCGTTGTTGCCGTAGAGCGAAAGCCAGGTATCCGGCATTTCCATCACGTCGGGCGTATCGCCGGCCGACACCATGGTGGCGAATTTCTGAAAAGCTTCGTTCCAGGGCAGCGAGATGATCTCGACCTTTGTGCCCGGATTGGCTGCCTCGAATTTTTCGGTCAGCGATTTCAGTGTCTGTGTGCGTTCCGGGCTGGTGATGACTTCCACCAGCTTCAGTGTCGTATCGGCCATGGCGGTTCCCGCCATCATGGTCGCGATGAATGCAGCTGTTATGATTGTTTTCATTTTTCTGCTCCCAGTTGTTTTTGGTTGATGCGCTAGGTGGCGACGGCGATCGCCTCCTGAAGATCGCTCCACAGGGCCTCGGTTCCCTCGAGGCCGACATGGAGGCGTACGGACCGCGCATGGATGCCAAAAGTATGCGCGGAATTCGGCTGGGCCTTTTGCTGCAGCACCACTTCGCCCGGAACGATCAGGCTTTCGTGGCCACCCCAGCTGACGCCGAGCTTGAAGAGTTTGAGATGATCGGCAAAGGCGCGGATATCGACGCCTTCCTTGAAGATGAAGGAAAACAGGCCGGACGTGCCGTGAAGACCTGCCGGCAGGCGGTTGGCCAGCCCCGGATGGCAGACGGTTTCCACCACATCGAGTTCCTGCAGCCGCCGCGCGATGGTCAGCGCCGATTCCTGATGCGCCTTCATGCGCAAGGGCAACGTGCGCATGCCACGGATCAGCAGCCAGGCATCGAAGGGCGAAAGCTTGCCGCCGAGATAAGGATAGGCCTCCGCCTTCACCCGCGCGATCATTTCCTTGGAGCCGGCCACGACACCAGCAACGACATCGCTGTGACCGCCGAGATATTTTGAAGCCGAGTGGATGACGAGATCCACTCCAAGGGTGATCGGCCGCTGAAAAACCGGGCTGGCCCAGCTGTTGTCGATCATCGAGATGGCGCCATGCTTTTTCGCCAAAGCGGCGAGCGCGCCGACATCATGCGCTTCCATCACCCAGCTTGTCGGGCTTTCGAGATAAAGCAGTTTCGCACCGGGCAGCGCCTTGTCGACCGCTTGCTCATCGCGGCCATCGACATAGGTGACTTCGACCTTCATCCGCTTCAAAAGCGTGCCGAACAGGCGAAAGGCGTCGGGATAAACGTGTTTCACCGCGACGATACGGTCACCCGGCTCGACAAAACTCAGGACCGAAGACGAGATCGCCGACATGCCGCTGGCAAACCCGAGCGCATCTTCGGCGCCTTCCAGCTTGGCCAACATTTCCTCGAACATGCGCACCGTCGGGTTGAGGCCGCGCGTATAGATCGGCCGCACCTTTTCGCCGCGATAGGAGGCGATCATCTCGTCATATTCGGAGAAGGTGAACAGCGATGTCTGGAAGATCGGCGGCACCACCGCATCGGCAAAATTGCTTTCATCATGGGCGGTGATCAGCGAGGCAAACGCCGACGGATCGAGCATTTCGTTCATTTGGACATTTCCTTGATGTCTTCCTCGACAACCGCGAGGATTTTCAGTGTCTCGCGCCGCGCGCGCTCCGGGTTCTGGGCGGCGATGGCGTCGAAAAGCGTACGATGGAACGGAAAGGAGCGGCGGGCAAAATCCTTGCGGTCGAAGGGTGAGGCCCAAAAATGCTCGAAACTTTCGCGCATCTGCTCGAGAAGCTGGCGGAACAGCGGATTATGCGTGGCGTCGTAGACGGCAAGGTGAAAAGCAAGATCTTCCGGACCCGACGAGCCTTTCTCCAGATGGACGGTTTCCATCTTTACGAGCCTGTCCTCGATGATCGCCAGATCATCGGCGGTGCGCATCTGCGCCGCCACCATGCCGGCTTCGCATTCGATACCGCGCCGAACTTGGAGGGTTTGCAAAAGCACATCGCGCAATTGCGTGGTGTCCAGCGACAGCGGCATGTGAACGGTGTCGGGAGAGATTGGCCGCAGCAGATAGGTGCCGCTACCCTTGCGGGTCTCGATGACACCAAGTGCCTGAAAATGCCGGATTGCCTCGCGGATCGTCGAACGCCCGACGGATAGAGCGGTCATCAACTCGCGCTCTGCCGGTAGCCGATCGCCCGCATGCAGCCTGGATGTTGCGACATATTCCGCAAGCGCAATTGTCACCTGCTTGGCGCGGTCCATCTTCGGCAAAGGCCGAAGTGCGGCTGACAACTCTAACTCCATCGCCCCCTCGCAATGTCGAAATTGGTCTGACATCATAGCAAATCATGCGTGGGCGGCAGTGTCAATTTGCCAAAATGATTTTCTGATCTCGATGAAAAATAGACCTGAGATTGCGGAAATTGGTGTCGAGGTTTTGCACCTGTCGATATTGCGAAATTGCACGTGCAGGAGAGCTATCATCACCTGAATTGGTGGCCTCACAAATGGACATGCACATTTCATCGAACGCCGCTTTTGCAAGGAAGCAGATCAGGATCCCGCGCGTTTAATGGGGTGAGTGCATGCCGGGTAAAAGCAGGATGACTGCCCCCGGCCATTGAAACAGGGACAGGCATCTGCGAGACCGGGCTTAAAGCCTTTGATTGCAGCCTCTTGCCAGATTGATGATCGGCCAAATGTGCCGATCAATCGACTTTCAGCAGGCAAGCCGAGAGAGTGAATTCGTTCTCTTCTGGTTCGGACAAACGCAGCGCGCCATCCGAACCAGCATTTTGCATGACTGTTACCGACCCGGCTAGCCCGTCGACGTGTTGCGCACCACGCGCCAGTCCGGTCGGCCGAGATTATAGGGCCATGGATGAACTTCGCGGTCGTTAAAATAAACGACTTCCTCCAGCCGGGGGAATTCGGCGAACTTGCGCGTCACGTCTGCCATCCAGGCGGTCAGATAACTGTCGCTTCCTTCATAACCGAGCTCTGCCAACCAGACCGGTTTTTCAAAGCCTTCGACACGTCGATAACCGTCGGTGATCGCCTCCTGAAAGCTGCGCGGTTTGCCATGAGCAATCTTGTCATAGGCCTCCAGGCCGAAGACCGATAGCCCGACATAATCGACATAATCGTTTCCGGGGTAATACCCTTCCAGACCGGCAAGTCCCTTGGGAGACCACATCAGCCGGGCATTCGGTGCTTCGTTGCGCACGATATCCATCATCCGCCGGTATGCGGTGATGAACGCATCCGGTTCCCAGCCCGACCATGAAAAGCGACCGTCACGGTCTTCCATTTCCTGCGCCCAGCGAACGATCACCGGATTTTTCATCTTGCCGACGAGACGGGCAATCTCCCGCATATTGGTGTCGTAGCCGCCAGCCAGAATGCGTTCCCGCAATTGGCTGGAAGTCAGCCGCCAGTCACGGTCCCAGGACCATGGCTCCACCGTGACCAGCAGATCGCGCCCGCGCTCACCCGCATAGATGTCGGCAGCAGGCAACGAGGACAGGTCTACGTCCTCCCAAGGCATAAAAAGGGCCTCGGTCCCGACATTGGTCTGTTGCGTGAAATCCCCGTGCGGGTCATAGGCGCCAAAGCGCAACCCGTCCGGATGAAGCGTCGGACGCTTGTCGCGGATCGCGCTGCCCGTCATCGATGATGTAACGCCCTGCCCCAGGGCGAAATGATATGCCCCGGCGAGCACAGCCGTCGCAACGCCTGCGCCGAGGATCTGCCGTCTGCCAATCTGTTTCATGACGCATCCTCCTTCTTTCTCAGTTTCGACCATCATCTCGGGAAACCGAAGCCTGCCACCGGCGAACCTTTGGTGTCACAGTATCGGCGGCGACCAGCTTGCGGAATTCGTCACCCTGACGCGCGCGCGCATGGCGGAACACATACCATTTGCCGAACGGATGCCGGCGCTGATAGATCGCGCCGCCCACCTTCATGTGACCGAAACAGGTTGCGGCGCGTGCAGCGCCATCGCTCGCATACCATTTGGCAAAAATGCATAGCTTGCCGTTTTCATCGACCGCCCAGCGCCCCTGTCCGATCGAGGATTTTCCGTCCTCCCGCGTGTAGGCGGAGAACTGCTTGTGCATGGTTTTGAAACGACCGCCGCCGCTGTTCCAGATCCATGTCCTGTCGCCATAGATCGAGGTCAGTTCCGCTGCCGTGACGGGCACGACAACCGATCGCATGGCCTTTGTCTGGGCAGAGGCCGGAAATGGCATGGCCAGGACGGATAACAATGCGCCGGCCAACGCAAAATGATTCATATTCATCTTAGTCTCCCTGTTCTCAACGCAAAACATCCGGGTGAGAGACCGGCATTTTCAGATAGTTCGCTCGCCTTTTCCCGTTGCCGGGGTGAAGCCATTCCAGCGGAAGCGGAACGTGGTGATCTTGGTGCGGCTGCCAAATCCGGCACCGGCAATGGTAAAGCGTGTCTCGCTGAAACTGACGACCTGCTGGCCGAAGGACATGGCTTCCGCCGCTCCGGCTGCCTTCTGGCTGAACTGCGCGCCGCCGAGGACAACGGCTGCCATCGCTGCGACCATAGCCGTTTTGATGCCGCGAGACCGCACGACTGCCGGCATGCCGTTTTCGCGGGCATGCCGCAGAGCGATCAACGCAGCGGCGCCCGCATAAACGGCCAGATTGACAGCGGCAAACAGATGGAAACCGCGCGCCGCATCTGCATCGGGCGCAACCCACATCACGAGCGCAGTCAGGCCGGCAAGACCGACATAGGGAAACACGACCCTTACCGGCAGACACTGCGCCTGTTTGTCCTTGGGCGTAATCCGAAAATCGACGAAGCCCTTTGCCAGACTGTCCCACACCGCCATCACGGCGCCGGCCAGCGACCAGGGCCAACGGACGAACGGAAACACCAACCCCTCCCAGCCGAACAGTTTTGCCGAGCGCGGCCGGAACAATCCGGTCGAACGCCAGAAGATCGCCAAACCGATCAGCGTGATCGAAAGCGGCAGGAAATGCGCCAGAAAATCAACATAGCTGACCTCTGCGAGGGATTGTCCGCTCGCAAGCGAGATCAGCGGCATCGAAAACATCACCGCCATGAAGACGGAATAGAGCGGATACCAGAGCTGCGCGAAAACGAACTGGAATTTCAGCGCCGGCGGCAGCTTGGCGACAAGTGGCGCGGAATGCTGCAAAAGCAGCGTCGTCAGGCTGCGCGACCATTGAAATTCCTGTACGGCAAGATCCGCAAAGGTGGCTGGGCCATCGCCGTGGGCAATCGCATCGACCGCGTGAACACCGCGCCAGCCCCCGGCATTCATCATCAGCGTCGTCGAATGGTCTTCCGCAAGTTCCGGGCCGAGCCCGCCGATGTCTTTCAACGCTCTGGTGCGCACGGCATAATGCGATCCTATGCACAAGGGAGCCCAGCCGTTGTTGTACCCAATCTGCAAGGCACCGTGCAGGCTTGCCTCCGCATAAAGCCGGCCGCGCGCAGCCCAGCTTTGAGAAGCATTCGCGTCGCAGATGCTGGGCGCCGAAACATAGCCCACCGCCGGATCGGAAAAAGGTCGTATCACCTCCAGCAGATAGGTGGGCTCGGGCACATGATCGGCATCGAACTGGGCGACGAAATCATAACGGTCATAACCGTAATGATCGTAAAAATAGGCGAGATTGCCTTCCTTGCAGCGTGTCCGGCGCGGCCATTGCTCCCGGTGATAGGCCGCCACGCCCTTCCGCGTCGAAACGAACACGCCATGATCACGGCAGAATGCCAGGGTTTCTTCCGAGGGATCTTCGTCGGCCAACCAGACGTCATATGTCATGCCGACCTGTGCCAGCATGCCGAAAAGCGTGTGGCGCACCACCTCGAACGGCTCGGATGGCGCCTTGGTGACGATCATGGCGATGCGCCCTGTGGGAAGGGCTGCATCGGGCCGCATCCGCCGTGCCTGAAAAAAGATGGCGACGAAATAACCGGGAATGAGCGTGACCCATGCCAGAATGACAGTGACGATTGCAAACGACAGCCAGCCGCCGACATGGTCGGGACGCAGCCACCAAATCCAGAAATACACGAGTGCACCCAGCCAGACTGCAGCACCAACCACATAGGCAAAGGCCCGCCACCCGATAAAAACAGGCTCCAGCCGCGATTGGTCCAGCACTCGGTGAATGGTCATTTGACAACCTCCAGACCGAATGTCGGTGCGGCAGTTCGGATGATCGTGTCGATATCGGAAAGGCGCGGCACAAAACCAAGCGTTTTGCGTGCCCTCGCCGTATCGGCAAACAGCACGGGCGGATCACCCGGTCGCCTGTCACCAAATGCAACGGGCACACGCCGGCCGGTCACCCGACCAATCGATTGAACGATATCAAACACGGAGGTGCCTTGACCCGACCCGAGATTGACCCGCAGCGTCTCGCCACCCGACAGCAGGTGACGGACGGCAGACAGATGGGCGTCGGCAAGATCACAGACATGCACATAATCGCGAACACAGGTGCCGTCCGGCGTCGCATAATCCCGGCCGAAGACGTCCAATCGGTCCAGACGGCCGATCGCCGCCATCAGCGCCCTTGGGATGAGATGGGTTTCCGGCTCGTGGCGTTCCGACAGTTCGCCGACGGGATCTGCGCCCGCGGCATTGAAATACCGCAGCGCCACGAAACTCAGGCCATAAGCGGCGGCATAATCCTCAAGCGCCTGTTCAAAAACCAGCTTCGTTCGGCCATAGGGATTGATCGGTTTCTGAGAACAATCTTCGCGCACCGGCAGCTGTGCAGGTTCGCCGTAGGTGGCACAACTGCTGGAAAACACCATCCGCTCGATACCGCTTGCCAGACAGGCGTCCAGAAGCGTCAGCCCGCCAACGACATTGTTGCGATAGTATTTTCTCGGATCCACGACGGATTCACCGACATAGGCACTTGCCGCACAATGCACGATGCAATCGGCCTTCGATGTCTTGAGTGACCGGCAAAGCCCATCGAAATCGGCAATGTCCAGTTGCTCCAGTGGACCCCAACGCACCGCATCGGCATGACCGGTCGAAAGGTTGTCGACTGCAATCACCCGCATGCCGGCAGTGGCCAGTGTCTTGCACACATGGCTGCCGATGAAACCAGCTCCTCCGGTGACGACAACCGTGCCCGACATCACGCCACCTCCACCGAAGCGCGGTCATGCTGGGCGCCGATAACGCCGTCGAAATACTGGATCGTGCGCTGCAGACCGGCTCGAAGAGCGACCTTGGGTTCCCAGCCAAGCTGCTCGCGGGCGCGGGAAATATCGGGACGACGCTGGCGCGGATCATCGACCGCAGCGGCCAGATGGACGATACGCGATCGCGAATTCGTCAGTTCCAGCACGAGTTCGGCCAGTTCGATCATCGGGATTTCGACCGGGTTGCCGAGATTGATCGGGCCGACGACATCCTTGCCGGCACCGGAAAACCGCACGAAAGCCTCGATCAAGTCATCGACGTAGCACAAGGAGCGCGTCTGATGGCCATCGCCGTAGATGGTGATATCCTTGTTCGTCAGTGCCTGAACGATGAAGTTCGATACCACGCGGCCGTCATCAAGACGCATGCGCGGGCCGTAAGTGTTGAAGATGCGCCCGACCTTGATGTCCGTTCCATATTTGCGGTGATAGTCGAACAGAAGGGTTTCGGCAGACCGTTTGCCTTCGTCGTAGCAGGCTCGCGGACCGACCGGGTTGACATTGCCGCAATAGGCCTCTTCCTGCGGATGTTGCAGCGGATCGCCATAGACCTCGGATGTCGAGGATTGCACAATGGTAGCGCCGTTCAGGCGGGCAACTTCGAGACCGTGCAGGGCGCCGAGTACACCGGTCAGCAGTGTGCCGACGGGATCGCGCTGGTAATCCGGCGGCGACGCGGGCGAAGCAAAGTTGAAAATCAGCGAAACATCGGCGTGATACACCTCGCGAACATCCTGCTCGACAACGGCAAAACGCTGCGATGTCGCCAGATGAGCGATATTGGCGCGCCGCCCGGTCGAGAAATCATCCAGGCAGATGACGTCACGCCCATCCTGCAGGAGACGCTCGCACAAATGCGAGCCAAGAAAACCCGCGCCCCCCGTCACCAGAACCGGACGAGACGATTGCGGTTGCGCCATTTGCATCAGTGCAGAGCTGGTAAGTCTAGGTTTACGCATAACAGTTCCCCTTCCGGCGACCTCAAGCGCACGCCGGTTACAATCACCAGAATATGGAGGGACAAGCGGGTCTGTTTCGTTTCGTCAGCGAGACGCCGAGAGGAAACCGTGGAAAACTTTAACGCCGTCTTAACTATAATTGTCTCTCAAAATATAATTTCGTCAAATAGAAATACATAGAATTACACTAATTCATCAGAGACATAGCTATATCAGTCGACCAAAATAACCCGTCTGAACGATAGGGATTAGGCCTCGTAAATCTGGAATAAAGGAATTCATAATATAAGCGGATTAGCTTACTGATAGCCAATCTGATTCTGGAGATTTTCGTGCAGATAACGCCAGCGATACGCGTTTTCGTCGCGACCGCAGTGATTGCGGTGCTCTCGTCCTGTTCTGTAACGGATAACGACACGGCCGACGCGACTGTCTGCTGTAAGCCCGGAAAGACATCGACGGCGATTGCATCGACAAAGACCAAGACCTATGCGTTCGCGACACCGAAGCCCGTCAAAATCCTTCGCAGCGAAAGTTCTGCCAAAACAGCTTCGGCAACCACCGTCAATCCCAGCAGGACAGCCTTTCTCGGAAGCGCGCCGTATATCTGCTCCCCAAGCGGCTTTGGTCGAAAATCCGCGTGTTTTCTGCGCTGACGAACGTCAGCACGCCAGGGCGAGCTGCGGGTATTTCGTTAACCCGTTGAAATACTGAGAGGCGGCTTCGGTACGATTCCGCACCTGCATTTTCTTGTAGATATTGCGGATATGCGCCTTCACCGTATTTTCTGAAAGCTTCAGCGTGCCGGCAATATTCTTGTTTTGCGTACCCTTACAGACCAGGTCGAGTATCTCCACTTCACGCAGGGTAAGCCTGGAACGACTGACCCCTTCTTTTCCCGGGGTATCTGCGGCATGCAAACGCCGCGCCCCATGCCCTTGCAGGCGCGCCGGACGACTTTGCTGCAGCAACAAGGATGGAAAATGCTCGCCCCCTTTGGCGAGCAGTTCAATACCGGCAAGAAAAACATCAAGGTGCAGACTGAGCGACAGCACGCCGTTGATCCTCTGTTTTTCCATGAGTTGTCGCAGAACCGGTTGCGCTGCCTCCAGGTCATTCATGATGATGCCGATGGCGCTGGCCGCCAGACCATCCCTCACCTGCGAGACGATCTGATCGATCTGCGAGGGATCCTGGCAATAAATCAATGTAAGTCGGATGCTGCCGACGACATCCGCAGGAATATCCGCCGGGTTTTCATAGGTAACGACATCATAGTCCGGAAACCGGCCGCAGAGGATTTCCGCGAAACATTCCATCAGCAGGCCCGTCTGGGCCATGATCGCCACTTTTTGCTGGCGACGAACACGTCCCGACTGCGGAACCATCTCTGCAACTGCAATATCTGTCATACGCATCACAACCCCTCACCCGATACTTGAACGCGCTGTATTGACTCAGTTCAGATAGCCATCCGTCTTCATGTTAAGGAATTACTTACTAAGCATAGTCGGAAATTCAAATAAAACAACGGGATTTTCACTTCGCCAAAGAACCTCATACCAATGGATGCAATGTTCATGACAAATTTCATCTTTTGATTGCAATTTCCACAGATTTTTTCGTTACAACCAGTTTTCCATGCTGCACCAAGCAGCCATATATTGAGCAATTACATAACTATTTTGAAAGCTGACCGAATATTAAAATACACCCAAGGAAAGTTTTTGGGTAACCCCAATATAGGTGAAAGAAATCACGAAATTTGCGTGTAAACGGCGAATGAAATTTGGAAAAACAACGTCGAACCGCCCGGCGTTCAGCCGATCGCAGCTGATCGCCATACCTGTCAGTAATAAGTGAGCAGTGGTTCGCTGACGCAGTCAGTCTTTACGTTTCGGCTTAAGCGTGGCAGCAAAATCGCTTTTGAAGAACTGTGAGGCAGCCTCCGTACGATTGCGGACACCCATCTTTTTGTAGATGTTGCGGATATGAACCTTCACCGTATTTTCGGAGAGCCGAAGGCGGTCGGCGATGATCTTGTTCTGCGTACCGTTGCACAGAAGATCGAGGATCTGGATTTCGCGAGTCGTCAGTGCGATTGCCGCGGGATCGGGGGCGCCATGATTGCCTTCGCCAGCCTCGGCACGCGTGGACCCGTACCGCGTAATCGGCAAATCTCCTTCGAAGCGGCGCAGCCGCTGCAGCAGCGCAGATGGAAAATGTTCTCCCCCCTTCACAAGCAGCCGAACGGCGGCAAGAAAAACATCGAGCCGCAAATCAAGCGAAACGACGCCATCCACGCCCTCCGTCCCCGATATCTGCTGGAATATATCTTCTGCTTCGTCGATGCTCTCCACCACGATTCCGATCGATTGCTCCGTGGCGTGATCATGCAGTCGCTCCAGCATGTCCCAGATCGTCTCCGGAGCTGGACGATAAAGAAGCACAAGCCGCGCATCTTCACCCTCTTCGTCGCTCAGATGCGAGATATGATCACGACGCGATACATCATTATCCGGGAAATTTTTCATGAGCACTTCAACCAGGCATTCAGCGGTCAAAGTACGCGGCGCCACCATGACGATCGCTCGTCCGCGCCCCCCGGCACCGATCTGTCGTGTCGATTTGTCGTTGAACTGTTGGCCCATCAACATACTTGTCCCCTCCGGTGTGGCAACACTTTACGTCACGCTCCTAAGAACGGGCGGTAGGCGCCACTCGTTATTGATTACAAAACCAGTATAAATGCAGGGTTATCAAAAATAAATCGTCACTTCGGGTTATAAATCCGACCATCACCTTGTTTACGTGAAACAAAATCATCAAACACATAACACATTGTCCGGTTTATATTGACCTTGAGCCCCATCGCCCGGAAGGAATTCGCCACCTTTCACACCCGTCCTGGCTCATTTAATAACCTGTAAAGCATTTATTTCATCATGAGCAGGTGTAACCTCCAATCCACCAAGGCTAATCCTTTTTTGTGTCTTGGATCAAAACTGATTTGGGTGTTGTCTGAGGTTGTCGAGGCGACAGAAGGCGCCGCAGGCTGAACACCCGCTGAAAACCCCAAGTATTCTCGACAAAAATCCGAAAATATCGACGTGAGTTTGAAAGTATATTTACTTTCGGAAGAAGTCCTCGTGCGTTTTCGTGGGATTTTCTTCCGGATCACCGGCAGATGAAAAGTTCATCGTACGTCTGCTCATCAAAATCGGAACAGCGCGAGTGATCCCATAACAGATGAGAGGGGTCGAGCGCATTCCAACATCTTGGAGGAATACGCATGTCTAAAGGTTATGAACCCAAGGGCTCCGACGAGTCGACCGTAGCTGGCGCATTGGCCGACGGCTTTGCCGCCAGCGCCATCAACTCCACGGAAGTGGACGAAGGCTCGACCGGTTATGTCGGCGGCCTCGCCAACGGCGACAACCGCGGCAACACCGACAATAGCGTCGATGTCGACGCCAAGGTCGATATTGAAGCCGGCAACGGCAACAACCGCGATAACGATTACGATTGGAGCTACGACAGCAAGTCGTATTCCAACACCGAGACGGATATCAAGAACATCTCGGACAACGACACGAAGACCGTGACCTCCACGGACATCAAGTCGGATTACGACTGGAGCTACGACAGCAAGTCCTACTCCAACACCGAAACCGACACCGACATCAAGACGGTTACGGAGACCAAGACCGATATCGACACCGACGTGAAGACCATCTCGAGCGATGACGATACGACCACCAACGCCACCAACAGCTTCAACTCTTCGGACACCGACTTTGCGGTCCTCGAAGACGTGAAGGACTTCAGCAACCTGGGTATCGCCGGCGGTGATCTCACCTTCAATCTCGGGGACGATTTCTCGTTCACCCTGGATGTCGACAATATCCTCAACGACTCGCTGAATGGCGGCGGCGGCACCGGCTTCAGTGCCGTGCAGGCCAACCATCTTGCCGACCAGGATTCCGCCTGGGAAATCCGGATGGAGAACGGCGGCGCCCAGAACCACCTCAACGCCAACGCCGGTACCGCCAACGGCGCCGAAGGGATGGAACTGGACGGGAAGACCTGGGACCTCAAGGCAGACGACGATGTGACTGGCACGAGCACGGCAGATGCGTCCGCCATCCTCGCCAACTCGGGCTTCCACTTCGAGTTCGTTCAGGGCGCCAACATGCTCAGCAACGCAATCGACAGCAGCGTCATCGGTGGCAACTCGCATGTCACTGACGTTGGTGAAGACACCGCAGGCTGACATCTTCTCCACCAAAGGCAAGAAGGACCGCACCGAAACCCCGTCGGTGCGGTCCGATCCGATGTTCCGAATAATCTGTGACGCAGGGAATGGACGGTGAGATCGTATTGATCCTCAGCCGGACTGGGCGTCGTCTGGCCGAGGAAGACGGACATGCACGCGGAAAAGCTCTCCGAGATGATCGCGAATTTCATCGGCTTTCTCGACCTGGCACTCGAGGACGATCGGATGCGCACGCATCTCACCGGCGGCAAGGTAGAGACGTTCGATGCACGCCCTCCGGCCGATCTGGAATCCCTCGATCCGCGCTTTGCCTCAAACCTTCTGCTCGACGATTACGATCCCAGCCTGTCTTACCGCAGCGGATTTGTCAGGTTCGTGGTCGACAAAATCCATCTGGGCATCGACGACCAGGATTACGACTGGGGCACATATTTGCGCGCCGGCTTCGGCAACGCAGATCCGGATTTCATCAGACCATTCATCCCGTCATCCTCAGATGATCCGCAACTCCCGATCTTCATGGGGCCCGGATCGGTCATTTCCCACATGGCCCAGTTCAACCTGCTGCAGGACGACGACTACCTGAACCTTCGGGATGGCCGTATCGAGCTTTTTGACACCCGTTTCGTGGTCGAGAAGCTCAACGACTATCTGATTGCGGGCAAACCCTACGTGCCGTTTGGCGGCTTGGACCGCATCGACACCTATGAGGGATTGACGGCGATACGCGACCAGATCCGCGACCATGCCCAGAATATCCAAGAGAACCGGATCCATTCGCTCAACGACGGCGCCGAGATTGATTTCGTACAGGCCGGGCACGCCATCGAGGGGTTCTATGTCAACGGCGAGCGGGTCTCCGAAGTCCCTGACATCGATGATTACCTGCCCGACCGTGGTCTTGCGACACCCCCTTCCGAACCGGAGGAAAGCGAAGTTTCGTTATCCTCTGCCGATGCGCCGAGGGATCGCCTCGAGGTCGAGGCAGGCGCCAATATTGTGCTCAGCGTCGCGACCGTCACGAATGTCGGCATCATGGCGCCGGTCATGGCGGTGATGGGACATTACTCCCAGGCCGATGTCATCAGCCAGTTCACCATCTATAGCGACCACGATGTCATTGCCTATCAACCGCTGGGCGGCGAGCAGCAACACGAGATCCTGCCGGCAACGACAGTCGCCATGAATATCGGTGCCTTTGAGCGCTCCACCTATGAAATGCCCTCGGCCACAACAGATGCGACCCACGCAGCGATCTTCCCGACCACCTGGCAGGTGAGCGTCGTTGAAGGCGACGTCTCCTTCGTACAGTGGATGGAGCAATACAACTTCATCACCGACAACGACCAGATGGTGATCACTTCGACCGGCTGCGAAATGTCGGTGATCATGGGCGGCAACTCCGTGGTCAACTTCGCCTCCTATCTCGGCATCAGCCTGCAATACGATCTGGTGATCGTCGGCGGCGACGTTCTCGACATGAACATCATCAGCCAGGTGGCGGTGCTCTACGACAATGACTGGATTGTCGGGGCGGGTAGCGCGGGCGGAACCACGGATTATTCGACCAGCGGAAATCTGCTCTGGAACAGCGCCTCGATCCACAATGTGGGAGCCAGCGACCGTTTCGAAACAATGCCGGACTATATGGTCAAGACCATGGAAGCGATCGAGGCTCGCGACGCGAACATGCCCGACGGGCTGGCGACCGATCCGAATTTCGAGGGTTTTGCAGGGCTGAAAGTCCTATACATCACAGGCAATCTATACGACGTGTCACTGATCAAGCAGGTCAGCGTTCTCGGCGATGCGGATCACGTCACGGAAGCCGCCAGTCTCGTGCTGAGCGCCAATCCCGACGCAGAGATCACCGTGGGCACCGGCAGCAATGCCGTCGTCAATCTGGCCAGCATCATCGATTACGACACATTCGGGGCGACCACCTATCTCAGCGGCAGCCTCTACAGCGACGTCATCCTCATTCAGGGCGGCCTGATCGACGACGACGACACCCGGCCGCTGCTGGTCGAACATCGGCTGGCCAACGAGGTCATCGCGTTTCTCGATGACAATCCGGATACGGCTGACACAGACGACGCCATCATCAGTTCCGGTCGGGATCTGTCCTGGTCGAATGTCAATCCGGCGGATGTCATGCAGACCGTGGTCCACTGAGACAGTGCCGAGGGGGCAACATGAATTTCATCTCCAAAAAGTACGTCATTCCGGCAGCGGTTCCAGCCGCATCAGCAAAAAAAGACCACCCCGGACAGGCGAACGAAGACGAACTGACAGACGCCTGCATCTTCGCCATCGAGAAGGCGGTTTCCGACATTCGCCGGCTGGCCGCTGAAGCTCAACCATTTGTGCCCGAGGCACCCATCCCCGCCCCAGTTCATGCCGATATCGAAATGGCGGCCACGCCTGCGCCTGTGGCTGCGGTTACGACTGCCGGTGAACCGCAGGCACGCCTGCCCGAAGACGGGGAACTCAAGGCGACGCCCGACCTGCATTTCGGAAAGACGATCGAAGTCGAGTCTGGGCCGATCCGCCAGAACGAGCGCCGGACCGGCAGCGGTGATGGCGGCAACGTCAGTGACAATGGCGGCGGCGGCGGTGGTGGCGGGGGCGGCAATGGCGGCCATAGCGCATTCCATAAACGCAGCAGTCCGATCAGTTTTGCCGCAAGCCTTGCCAAGGGACTTGCCATCCTGCGCCGCAACCTGGCGATCGTGATGATTTTCACCGTCGCCATCAACGTGCTTGTGCTGGCCATCCCGCTATATCTTTTCCAGATTTCCGACCGCGTCCTGACCAGCCGTTCCATCGACACGCTCGTCATGCTGACGGTCGTCGTGCTCGGCGCGATCCTGGTGCAGGCCTTTCTCGATTCCATCCGCCGTTTCATTCTGATGCGAACCGCCGTGGAACTGGAAGTAGAACTGGGCGCGCCGATCCTCAGCGCCGCCGCGCGTGCATCTTTGAACGGCAGCGGCAAGGATTATCAGACGCTGCAGGATCTGCAGCAGATTCGCGCCTTCCTGACATCCGGCACGCTGGTCGCGTTTCTCGATGCGCCCATCATGCCGCTGTTCGTCGTGGTCGTTTACGTCGTGCACCCGCATCTGGGCATCATCATCATGCTGTGCTGCGCCGTGCTGTTCGGCATCGCCTACCTCAACCAGAAATTTACCGCGCGCCAGTTCGCGGAAGCCAACTTCTACGTCAGCCGCGCCAACCTCCATCTGGAGTCCATGGCCCGCAATTCCCAGATCATCAATGCCATGGCGATGATCCCCGAGGCGGTGAAGATGTGGGGGCAGGAAACGGCGGGATCGCTCAAATCGCATGTCGGCGCGCAGGACCGCAACATCATGTTTGCCGGCATCTCCAAGGCATGCCGCATGGTGGCGCAGGTCGCGCTGCTCGGCTGGGGTGCTCATCTGTCACTGTCGGGTGAACTGACGGGCGGCATGGTCATCGCGGCCTCTATCGTTTCGGGCCGCGCGCTCGCTCCGATCGAAGGCGCGATCGAAGGCTGGCACCAGTTCAACAAGTCGGCGACGGCCTATAGCCGAATCAAGCAACTGCTGTTGAATTCACCGCTGAACTTTCCCCGCCTGCGTCTGCCCAATCCGGAGGGCCGGCTGGATGTGGAACGGGTGCTGTTCGTCCCGCCACCGCAGAAAAAGGTGATCCTCAACGGCATTTCCTTCTCGCTCAACAAGGGGGAGTCGCTGGCGGTCATCGGCAATTCCGGCTCTGGCAAGACCACGCTCGGCAAGATGCTGGTGGGCTCCATTCTTCCAACGTCGGGCAATGTCCGTCTGGACCTGATGGACCTGCGCAATTGGGATCAGCGACAGTTCGGCGAAAGCATCGGCTACCTGCCGCAGGACGTGCAGCTGTTTCCCGGTACGATCAAGGCCAATATCAGCCGCATGCGCGACGACATCGAGGATCGCCAGGTCTATGAAGCCGCCGTGCTGGCCGACGTACACGAACTGATCGCCAGCCTGCCGCAAGGCTATGAGACGGTCGTCTCCGGGGATGGTTCACCACTGTCTGGCGGACAAAAACAGCGCATCGCACTGGCGCGTGCCTTTTTCGGCGATCCGAAACTGGTGGTTCTCGACGAGCCCAATTCCAACCTCGACACCCAGGGCGAAGCCGCACTTGCCAAGGCCCTGCGGCATGCCAAGCAAAACAACATCACCACGGTGACGATCACCCAGCGTCCTGCGCTTCTGCAGGTCGTTGACAAGATCCTCATCCTCAAGGACGGCACGGTCGCCATGTTCGGCGAGCGCATGGACGTGCTCAAGGCGCTCGACAAGGGCGCTCCGAAACGCGAGCAGCTGCCCCCGAAAAACGAAGACAGGTGAGAAGTGATGACCAAGGATATTGCAGTCAAGAACCCCTCTTCGCCGGAATGGTATGGCGACGTTCCGCGTTCCATTCGCTTTCATTCGATGTTGGGGCTGGGCGTACTTTTCGCGACATTCGGCGGCTTCAGTCTGTGGGCGGGGACGGCGCCGCTTGCCTCGGCCATCATCGCGCCGGGGAGCTTCGTGGCCACCGGCAACAACAAGATCGTCCAGCATCTGGAGGGCGGCATCATCAAGGAAATGCTGGTCAGCGAAGGCGAGACTGTCAAGGAAGGCGACATCCTTCTCAAGCTCGACCCAACTGCGGCACTGGCCAACGAACGAGCGATGAAGCTCAGGCGTCTGCGGCTGGAGGCTGTCGTGGTGCGCCTGCGCAGTGAGGCACAGGGACTCAAGACGTTGAACCTGCCGGATATCATCAAGAAAGAGGCGGGTGACCCGGACGTTAACGCGATCATTCAGGGCCAGCACGTTATCTTCAACAGCAAGATCGTCAGGCTGGAAGAACAGTTGAACCTGATTGAGAAGAACATCCGCTCGCTGGAATTCCGCCGCGCCGGTTATCAGGGCCAGAAGGAATCGTTCGAACGCCAGCTTGCCCTGCTGTCGGAAGAGCGGAACTCGAAAGCGAACCTGGTCAAGGTCGGCTATTTCAAGAAGACCGACCTGATGGCTATCGAACGCGCCGTTGCGGATGCGATGGGCGAAATCTCGCGCCTTGATGGCGAGATCAACGAATCCGAAGCCCAGATCGCAAAGTTCCGCCAGGAGGCGGTGATCGGCATCAACGCCAACAAACAGGCCGCGCTTGATGCGCTGGAGACCGCGGAAACCGATCTCGACAGCGTGCGTGAGCAGATGAACGAAGCGGCCGGCGTACTGGACCGAACGATCATCCGTTCGCCGGTGGCGGGCACGGTTGTGCGCTCCTATTATCACACCGCCGGCGGCGTCATCACCACCGGCAAACCGATCATGGAGATCCTGCCTGCCGGCGTGCCTCTCATCATCGAGGCCGAGGTGCTCCGAAGCTCCATCGACCAGGTGCATCGCGGCCAGACGGCGGCGATCCGGCTTTCGGCCCTCAACCGGCGCACCACGCCTGTTCTGAATGGAACGGTCTTTTACGTCTCCGCAGACTCGGTGGAAGAAGTGACGGCCGGGCCGCCGAAGGATGTCTATATCGTTCGCGTCGAAGTGCCCGAGACGGAAATGGCCCGCGTGCATGATTTCCGGCCAGTATCCGGCATGCCTGCCGATGTGCTAATACAGACATCGGAGCGGACGTTCTTCGACTATCTTGCCAAGCCGATCAGCGACAGCATGTCGAGAGCATTCAGGGAGCGTTAGGCCGCGTGTCCGGCCGGCTGGTGAGGTGCTTATGGGAAATGTGCCGGATGTCCTGCTGAATGTCGGGCGGCTGAACTATGTCTGGACCAATACCGAAAGCCTGCTGATCTACGTGATCGCCCACCTGCTGGCCGTCGACAAGGAAGCCGCCATCATCGTCTTCCTGACCCTGAACACCACGCGGGCACGCATCGACCTTGTTGAACGTCTGGCAAAGCGACGTTCGGTCGCAAAAAGCGAACGTGTGGCGGTTCTCGGCGCCATGGCCCGGCTGAAACGGGAATCCAAGGT
Organism: Endobacterium panacihumi; assembly: GCF_050847465.1. NCBI lineage: Bacteria > Pseudomonadati > Pseudomonadota > Alphaproteobacteria > Hyphomicrobiales > Rhizobiaceae > Endobacterium > Endobacterium panacihumi. The sequence goes on from NZ_JBOZRA010000004.1 coordinate 394,108, forward strand.
GCGCAACAAATACAACCACAGCATCTACACGTTCGATGAACATGGCGACATTTCCGGCACGCAGTTGATGCGTCTCGTCGAATATGACGATGCCATCCGCTACGGCAAAGTGGAAAAGATGAATGACCGCGAGATGCAGGAACTGGAAAAATCCATCGCCGAGATTGCCGACATCAGCAAGGCCCTCTGGCGTTTCATCCATGCAAGCGAGCGCCTGAAAGGCGCACTCTGAGCTCCCTTACCCGCCATCCTAACCCGAATTGGCGGGGCTGCCTCACCCGAACCGGCCATGGTTTCGCGCTTCACCCTCTACTAAAATGCGACGTTCAGGTTCTGCGTCGGGAGGGGAAAATGTCGATGCGTATCGATGTCATCGAAACGCTGGAGGCGTTGCGAAAGGTTCGTGAAAACTGGCAGTCCGTTTTCATGGCGGATACGTCCGCACAATATTTCCTGTCATGGTCCTGGCTCTACCGATACCTTTCTCATCGTAAACGGTGGTTCATCCTCGCACTTCGCCATTCGGAACCAGACGCGCCTTACGTGGCCTTCTTTCCGGTACGCCTGCAGACGCAACGCGACGACAAGGGCCAGTTTTTCGACGAAATCATCATGGCCGGAAACTATGCCGCCGATTACACCGGCTTCATCGCACAGCCTCAATACGAAAGTTTGGCCGTGCGCGGTTTCTCAGATTTCCTCAAGGCCCAGAACTGGCGGCAGATCAAGCTCGACTATTTTGGAGGACCGCCCGGCCGACACGAGGCGATGCTGCGCGCATTGCAGGGCCCCAAGGTCATGTTCCGCAACAACAAACCGCGCAACGAGCAGAATGTCGACAACACGATCTGCCCGGTGATCAACCTGCCCGACACCTGGGACGGTTATCTGGAAAATCATATGAGCAGCCAGACGCGCCAGAAACTCCGGCGCTTCCTGCGCAAGGTCGAAGGTGGAGACGATTACAGGATAACGCTGGCGACGCCGCAAACGATCAAGCGCGATATGGACATCCTTTTCGACTTCTGGCGAAAACGCTGGCAGCCTTCAAAGGGTGACAAGACCGAAAAACTGATCGCCGCGTCGCGCGAGATGCTGATGGACTGTTTCGAAGACGGCGATCTCGATGTGCCTGTATTGTGGCACCGTGACCGCCCGCTCGGTGTCCTGGCAAATATCGTCGACCGCCGGAAAAGGGCAATCCTCTTTTATATCACCGGCCGCGACGAGGAGTGGACCACGCCCTCCCCGGGCCTCGTGCTTCACGGTTACTGTATCCGCCGCGCCATCGCCGAGGGATTTCACACCTATGATTTCCTGCGTGGCACCGAGCCCTACAAATACATGTTCGGCGTCGAGGACCGGCAGATCAACTGTACGATGTTCAGAACGAGAGACGGCAAAAACCTTGGCGGCAAGCTCAACACCCGCAGCATCCGCTTCGTTTACGATCAGGCGGTCGCTTTTTACAACAATGGAAAAAAGCCCGAGGCCGAAATGGCGTTTCGGCAGGTGCTCGCGGCCATGCCAGGCCATCGTGGCGCGCAATTCGGTCTGGCGAATCTCCAGTTCGAACGCGGTCAGTTGAAAAAGGCGGAAGAAGCATATCGGTCGCTGTTGCCGCGTATCGAAACACCGGTACCGGTCCTGCTGCGCATCGGCGATGTCGAGCTCGCCACGCGCCGTTATCGTCAGGCAGCCGAAACGTTCGACCAGATTTGCCGGCTGGCACGCGACCACGTCGAAGCACGGTATAAACGCGGTGTGGCGCTGATCGCAATGTCCCGGCTGCGGGACGCATCCGCGGTTCTCACCGAAGCAGCGGCGATGGGCGGGCGCGATCCGGCGAGCGGCTTTTATGCCGACAAGGCGCAGAAGGCTTTGTTGCGGCTATGACCTGAGATCTCAACACAGTTTTCCCAAGGCGCGACGATGCCAGCAAAACAGCATCGGTCCTCATTTGGTCGGCGACCCCGATCTCGGCCATGGCGCTCTCTTCACCACCCGCTGCAGCAATGACCGCGATTTGCCCTTCAGCGGCAGAAGGTCGATATCGCTGACGAGCCGTGCGCCGCCGTCCCGGCGCTCCAAGGTGATCTTGCGGCTATGGAACGCCTCGAGTTCGGCACGGTGAGCAACGCTCAGGATCGTCGCCTTAGGCAGTTCTTGCGTGACGATTTCCATCATCCGGTCCTGGCTCTTGTCATCAAGCGCGGCCGTTGCCTCGTCCATGACGATGATATCGGGATCATTCAGCAGCAGCCGTGCGAAGGTGAGGCGTTGCTTCTCGCCGCCCGACAATGTCTGGTCCCATGGCGCGTCGTCCTCGATCTTGTCCTTGAGATGGCCGAGTCCGACCTTTTCCAGCGCTGCCGCAATCTCTTCGGATGTCCAGATGTCGGAAGACTGGGGATACGATACCGCGCGACGAAGCGTGCCGGTTGGGATGTAAGGTTTCTGGGGCAGCATGAACAAGCGGCTGTCGGGGTGGAAATTGACGCTGCCACTGCCCCATGGCCACAGGCCGGCAATCGCGCGAACCAGCGTGCTTTTCCCCGATCCGGACTCGCCGGCAACAAGCACCCGCTCGCCGGGTCCGATCTCCACCTGTGTTTCCTTGACCACGGCAGTTCCATCGCCGAGCTTGACGGAGAGATCACGCAGCGAAAGCATGGTCTCGCCCTCCGTCTCGCCGCGAGCGATGCGACCAAGCGTATCGCTCTGTTCTGCCCGCTCAAGCCCATCGAGCGACATCATGAGAGATGCCACACGGCGCGCGCAGGCATTCCAGTCTGCCAGACGCGGGTAGTTGTCGACCAGCCATCCGAATGCTCCCTGCACGATGGTGAAGGCGGATGCCGCCTGCATGACCTGCCCGAGCGACATGCTGCCATCGAGAAATTTCGGCACGCAAAGCAGGACAGGCACAACAGGAGCGATCAGCAGGGAGCTGTGCGAAACCAGCGTCGTGCGCATGTACTGGTTCGCGAGTTTCCGCCACTGGTGACGAACGGCACCGAATTTCCTGTCGAGATCGCTGCGCTCTTCCTCTTCACCGCCGAGAAGCGCAATGCTCTCGCCGTTTTCGCGCACGCGGGTCAGCGTGTAGCGAAATTCCGCCTCCAGCTGGTTCTTTACCTCGGAGACCTGGACAAATCGACGCCCGATGACGGCGATCGAAGTTGAGGTGATGACCGCATAGAGGACGGCCGCAATAACCAGGAAGCCGGGAATCGTAATCTCGGAGCCACCGATAGACAGCGTCAGCGCTCCACCGATCGTCCACAGGACGGCAATAAAAGTGGATGCCGACAGGAAAGCGGCGACGACGCCAGCGACAAAATCAACGGGAGCCTCTGTGGCAATCCGCATATCCTCCGAAAGGCGTGCCTCCGGGTTCTGGTGATCGCCATCGATCAGATTGAGCTGGTAATACCGGCCGCCGGCGAGCCAGCGTGCAATCGTCGATTTGGTCAGCCAGGAGCGCCAGCGTCGCTGGATCAACATCCGCACATAGACCTGCGAGGTCACGATACCGACGCTGCCGACAACCAGCAGCGGAAACAAGGCTCCCAGAGAATAGACCGTCGGAGCGTTACGCTGCTCGATGGCATCGAACAGGCCGCGGTTCCAGACGTTCACCCCGTACTGAAAGCCGACATTGATGCAAATAAGCGCCAAAAGCCCGACCGAGAATGGCCAGGCGATCTTATCGCCGCGACGGCTCCAGTATCCGCGGGCGCTGATCCAGAAGCGACGCAGCAGGTATTTCTTGCGCGCGCGCTCCAGTTCTTCCGGCGTCATGTCGGGGTCGGTCTCAACGATATCCGGCGGTGGCGGCGGATCGCCCTCGCTCTGTTCTTCAATCTGACGCGCCTTTTCAGGCGCAGCAGGATCGGCACCGTTGACCTGTTTCGGTTTCAGCTCGTCATTGTTCATGGCGGCATCAACGAACGATGGAACCAAAGGTTTCACGCTCACGCGTCTGGGCTGACGTTATATTGACAGCGCGGGACACAGACGCTGCGGCCGGAAACAGGATTGCCGGTCGCTTACATCTTGTAAGACCGCTTCGCCAATCCGTAGGCAAGGTCGTGGGCAACATCCCCGGCCTCGTCTTCCGCGATACGTCCCGACACGACGAGGTTGGCGAGATATCCGCAATCCACGCGTCTGGCGACATCATGGCGCGCCGGTATCGAGCAGAACGCGCGCGTATCGTCGTTGAAACCGACCGTGTTATAGAAACCGGCGGTTTCCGTGACGGTTTCACGATAGCGAAGCATGCCTTCCGGGCTGTCGTAAAACCACCAGGCGGGGCCGATACGCAAGCACGGATAAGCGCCGGCCAGAGGCGCAAGCTCGCGCGAATAACTCGTCTCGTCGAGAGTAAACAGGATCACCGTCAAATCAGGCCGCATGCCGACAGCATTCAGCAACGGTTGCAGCGCGGTCACATAATCGGTCCGTCCCGGAATATCGAACCCCTTGTCTCTTCCGAACATGGCCATGACCTGGCCAGAATGATTGCGCCGCGACCCCGCATGAATCTGCAGGACAAGGCCGTCCTCGATGCTCATGCGCGCCATCTCGGTCAGCATCTGGCCCCGGAATGCGTCCGCCTCGGCTGCTGAACATGCGCCGCGCAATGCTTTCTGGAAGAGGGCGGCGGCCTCGTCCTTCGGCAGATCTTCCGTTCGGGCTGAAGGATGACCATGATCGGAAGACGTCGCGCCAAACTGCTTGAAAAAGGCTCGACGAGCACGATGGGCATCGAGATAGCCCGCCCAGCTGGACGTGTCGAAACCGGTCTGCTCACCCATCAGCATGATGTTTTCGGCAAAACCCGCCATTTCAGGATCAACGACATTGTCCGGGCGGTAGGCGGTCACCACCCTGCCATGCCAGCCGCTTTCGCGGATCATCCTGTGCCAGCGCAGATCATCGGTTGCGGCTTCGGTCGTTGCGATCGCCTCGATGTTGAACCGCTTGAACAGGGCACGAGGGCGGTATTCCGGTTGGCCCAGGCAATCGGCAATGTGATCGTAATACCAATCGGCCGTGTCGGCGCTGAGGCGCCGGTCGATGCCGAACACGTCCTGAAACGAATGATCGAGCCAGAGCCGGGACGGGGTGCCGCGAAAGAGATGATAATTGGCGGCAAACAATGTCCAGATCTTGCGACCATCGGTCTCCACCGGCCCCCCATCGGCGCGCGGCACACCGAGATCGGTCATGCTGATCCCTTGCGAGGCCAGCATTCGGAAGACGTAGTGATCCGGCGTCACAATGAGTTGCGCCGGATCTGGGAAGGCTGCATCCTCCGCATACCAACGAGGATCGGTATGCCCATGCGGGCTGATGATCGGCAGGTCACGCACCTGCTCGTAAAGCGTACGCGCCACACGCCGCGACCGCTCCTCGGTCGGGAACAGACGGTCTTCATCCAGCAGTTTCATAGTGCCTTTCTCCTCGACTTGGTGTGCAGACATGTCGGACGAACCGTTCAGAGATCGACCATATCCGCGACTTCAACCGGCAGACCGGTCTGGAACGAACGATTGGCGGCGAGACCTGTCAGGATTGACATGGCGCCGTCGCGAAAATCTGCGGCGAAGGCGCTGCCCGACTTCGCATCGCCAAAAATATCGGCCAGCATGCGGTTGTCGCCACCGCCATGGCCGCCCTCGCCCATCACCACCGGCACGACGCGTGGTTCGCCATGCAGCGGGAAATGATAGAGTTGAATGCCCTTCGCTGCACCTTCCTTGTCGGAAGAGCCACCAGCATTGATATAGGACGTTTCGCGCACCATCAGTTCGATGCGTCCCTTCGAGCCGTTGAAGGCGACGTTGAAACCTTCCCAAGGCGCGTAGGTATTCAGCGAATACGTCATGACCGCGCGATTTTTGTAACGCACCATCACCTGCATCGTGTCTTCAATACTGATCCCATCTCCAAAAACGTTCTGGTCGCGCTGATAACCGTCCTCGTGTTCGGCATCCCAATAAAGTGCTTTCTGCACCGGGCTGTCGGTCAAATCGATGGCAAACGGATCAGCCTTTGCAGCCTTCACTTCAGTCGTACGTGTATAGGGTGTAAACAAACCGCGCTCCTCCGCATTGGCGCGGCCATAAAAGCGCAGGTCGCCCATGCCGAACACGGTCTGCGGCTGGCTTTGAAGCCAGAAGTTCACAAGGTCGAAATGATGGGTGGATTTATGCACCATCAGGCCGCCACTGTTGCGCTTGTCGCGATGCCAGCGGCGAAAATAGTCGGCTCCGTGCTTGGTATCGAGCAGCCATTCGAAATGCACGGAGAAGACCTCGCCGATGCCGCCCGACGCGATGATGTCGTGAACCGCGGCATTGTGTGGCGCATAACGGTAGTTGAAGGTAACTCGAACCGAGCGACCGGTGCGCTTCGCGGTGTCGATGATCTGCTGGCATTTGACCACATCCGTGGTCATCGGCTTTTCCGTGATAACGTCGCGACCAGCCTCGAGTGCCGCAATGATGTAGATGTGGTGTGTCCGGTCGATTGAGGTGACGATCACCACGTCGGCACCGGTCTCATCGAGCATGCGCCCGAAATCCTCGGCTTTGTAAGTCGGCAACTGGACAAGACCGAACTCCTCCACCAGGACCTTGTTGGTGTAATCCATGCGGGTCTGGTTGGTATCGCAGAGCGCGACCAGTTCGCCATGCTCGCGATAATCGCGAGCGATCGCCTCGTAGAACATGCGGGCGCGGGCACCTGTGCCGACAAGGACGTATTTCTTCTTGCTCATGGACTATCTCCTCTTGCGTTCACGCCAAACCGTTCCGATCGACGATGCCGATCCGGCGGAACAAGATGTTTCTGATCATTTCGTGGGAAGGACGTTTCGCCCTATCTGGGCAAAGCGCGGCCTTCGGCATCGAATAGGTGGCAATTTTTCGGATCGATGCGCAATGCGACACTCTCGCCCGATCGGCATGCCTGCTGACCGGACAGGACCACCGTCATCGTTTCCTCCTGAAATGGTGGAAGGACATGCAGTACCGTGCTGCCGCCGAGATGCTCGACCAGTTCGATGCGAGCCTCGCAGATGACTTGCCCGGCCCCATCGCCAATTTCGATATGCTCCGGTCGGATACCCAAAGTCAGCTTGCCACTCGAAAACTGTCGCCCGGTTTCAATCCGCGTGCCGTTCAATGTCACCGCCGTGCCATCCGCCGCCTGTACGGCGACAAAATTCATCTTCGGCGAGCCGATAAAACCGGCGACGAACTGGTTGGCGGGATTGTTGTAGAGTTCCAGCGGCGAACCCGCCTGCATGACCTTGCCTGCCTTGAGCACCACGATCTGATCAGCCATGGTCATCGCCTCAACCTGATCGTGCGTAACGTAGATCATCGTATTGCCGAGCCGCTCATGCAGCTTGGTGATTTCGACACGCATCTGCACCCGCAGTTCCGCATCGAGATTGGAGAGCGGTTCGTCGAACAGGAAGATTTTCGGATCGCGCACGATTGAACGACCGATGGCGACGCGCTGGCGCTGGCCGCCGGACAGCGCCTTGGGCTTGCGCTGGAGATAATCGGTGATCTGCAACGTGGCAGCGGCCTCACGTACGCGGCGATCGACCTCTTCTCGTTTGTAACCCGCCGTCTCAAGGCCGAAGGCAAGGTTCTTGTAGACGCTCATATGCGGATAGAGCGCATAGGACTGGAACACCATGGCGATGCCACGCTTCGAGGCGGCAATATCATTCATGCGTTCGCCATCGATCAGCAGATCGCCGCCCGAGATCGTTTCCAGACCGGCGATCATGCGCAGCAACGTGGACTTGCCGCAGCCAGACGGGCCAACGAAGACGGTGAATGCGCCCGGCTTGATTTCGAGATCGATGCCCCGGATCACGTCCAGTGCGCCAAAACGCTTTTCGACATTGTTGAGAGTGATAGTCGTAACCATTCGCATATCCAGATTTCAGCCACCATGGGCTGGCCAAAAGGGTTTCAGCGTTTCATGCCGGTCGTGGCGATGCCTTCGATCAGCAGACGCTGGAAAAACAGAAAGATCAGGAAGATCGGCACCAGAGACAGGGCCGACATGGCAAACAGCTCGTTCCAGCTGGATGTGCCGCTGGAGTCGATGAACGAGCGCAAGCCGAGCTGAACCGTGTAGTTGCGCATCTCGCTGATATAGATCAGCGGCCCGAAAAAATCCTCCCAGGTCCAGATGAACGAGAAGATCGCGGCCGTTGCCAGAACCGGCATGGATAGCGGCAGGATGATTTTCCAGTAGATGCGCCAGGCACTGCAACCATCCATCCGGGCCGCTTCATCCAGCTCCTTCGGGATGCCACGGAAAAACTGCACCATCAGAAAGATGAAGAAGGCGTCCACCGCAAAATATTTGGGCAAGATCAGCGGCCACCAGGTATTGACCCAGTCAAGATTGCGGAACAGCACATATTGCGGGATGAGCGTCACGTGATAGGGCAACATCAGCGTGCCCAGCATCAAGGCGAACCAGAAGCCACGCCCCCAGAACTGCAACCTTGCGAACGCATAGGCCACGAGCGATGCGGCCGCCACGTTGCCCACCGTTGCCAATACGGCGATGATCAACGAGTTCAGGAAAAACTGGCCAAAATTGATCTGCAGTCCGAACCAGCCATTGGGATAGGCCTCGACCGTGACCTGAGACGGGATCAGCCCCGCATCGCCGCCGAACAGTTCGGAAGCCGGCCTCAATGAACCCGACAACATCCAGAGGATCGGATAGACCATCGCGAAACAGATCGCGACAAGCAGGACGTGGCGAATAACACCCGTCAGCCGTGGATGCGTAGGGCCGCGCCCCGGCATATGCTGCAAAGCATCAGTCATCGTAATGCACCCAGTATTTTGTCGTCAGGAAGGAGATCGCGGTAAACACGGCGATGATGGCCACCAGCACCCAGGCCAGCGCTGACGCGTAACCCATGCGGAAATAGCTGAAACCTTCCTGATAGAGATACAGCGTATAGAACAGCGTCGAATTGATCGGGCCACCCGAACCGCCGGAGATGACGAACGCCGGTGTGAAAGCCTTGAATGCCTCGATCACCTGGATCACCAGGTTGAAGAAGATCACCGGCGACAGAAGCGGCAGGGTAATGCGCCAGAACTGTCGGGAGGGTGATGCTCCGTCGAGACTGGCCGCCTCATACATGTCTGTCGGTATCTGGCGAAGCCCCGCCAGAAAAATGATCATCGGCGAACCGAACTGCCACACCGACAAAACCACCAGAGTGTAGATCGAATAGTTCGGGTTCGAAATCCAGCTCGGCCCTTCGATGCCGAACTGGGCCAAAAGACCGTTGACCATACCGTCCGAGGCAAAAAGCTGCCGCCACAAAACCGCGATCGCGACGGACGTGCCGAGAAGGGAAGGAAGGTAGAAGATTGCCCGGTAGACCGGCAGCCCCCGCATGCCCCGGTTCAGCACCATGGCCACCGCCAGCGCGAAGATCAGTTTCAGCGGCACTGACAGGGCGACATAGATCAGCGTGACCTTCATCGACGCCGCAAATTTCGGATCGGCCGTGACCATGCGAACATAGTTCTGGGCACCGATGAATTCCGGCGCGGTCAACAGATCGAACCGCGTAAACGAGAGGTAGAGTGAGGCAAGTGCCGGACCGAGTGTCAGGCAGAAAAAGCCGATCAGCCAGGGCGAGAGAAAAAGATACCCGGCGCCGTTTCGGCGGATCGCGGTCACGAGACGGCCAGCCGGCCGCCTCGAAAACTGCATTGCATGTGTATCCTGCACAGTCATCATCAACCACGCTTCAGGATGGCAGCGGCCTCATCGACCATGTTCGCACCGGCCTGTTCAGGGGTGATCCCCTCAAACGAAGCCTCCTGACTGATGCGGATCAGAACGTCGTTGATTTCACCCGCACCACGCGGCGGCGCCGGTGGCAAAGGTCCGACCAGCGGCGTGATGGCAGATACGAGTTCGACCACCTTTCGGGCATTGGGGTTGAGATCCGCCATGATGGCATCGCGGATTGCAGGCGAAGCAGGAACGCCGCGATCGAGACCGAGGATCTTCGCGCCTTCCGGTTCGGCAATCAGGAAATTGATCAGCTGCGCCGTTGCTTCGGGATTTTTCGAACTCGCCGAAATCGCAAACAACTGTGAAGGTTTCAGATACTGGCCAGGTTTACCGCCGTCCTGAACCGGCGTGCCGGTTGCCGTCAGTTCGAACGGAACGAGCTTCTGGCAACCTTCGAACTGGTTGGAATGAACGAAATCGGTGACCGCGCGACCATTGACGATCGGCGAGGTTTCGGGAGACTGCTTGTAAAGCGCCTGAATGTCCGCGGCCACGCAGCTTTTCGCCTTGCGCATATCGGCCCAATAGGCGAACCAGCGGCCGGCATCCGCGGCATCGTAAGCCAGTGTGCCATCCGGATTGTAGAGCGCCTTGCCCTGCGTACGCAGCCAGATTTCGAAAAGGGTTTCCTGGCCGCTGCCATCCGCGACGGCGCTGACACGCTTGTTCTTGTTGCCCTTGGTAAAGGCAGCGCATTTTTCGGCAAAACCGTCCCAGGTCATCTTGAGATCCGGCGGTTCGACACCGGCTTCGCCCCATGCCTTGGCATCGAAGACGACGGCAAATGCATTGACGCCGACATTGCCGCCGTAAAGCTTGCCATCCACGGAGCAGCTGTCGAGATTGACCTTGCCGAAATCCTCAAGCTTGAGCTGCTTGCCCAGATATTCATCCAGCGGCCGGATCGCGCCACGACGCGCGTATTCGAACATGTAACGGTAATCCATCTGGATGAAATCGGGGGCATTGCCACCCGCGACCTGTGTCGCCAGGCGCGCCCAGTAATCATCCCAACCCATGAATTCGGCTTGGACGGCAGTTTGCGGATTGGCTTTCTTAAACAGATCGATAGCCGCATTCGTGCGGCGCGCGCGTTCATCGCCACCCCACCAGATCATACGGATATTGGCGGCCTCCTGCGCGAAAGCGCGGGTTCCAGCGAGCAATGGCAGGGTAGCAGCGGCCAACCCGGCGCCGAAGAACCGACGCCGACCGATAAGGGTCATATTCATGTCATCCTCCCGAGACGATATCCATCCCGTCCAGGCTGTGGACAGGGCGGTCCTGCGAGCTCAACCCCTCCTCGGGTGCGCTTGCATGAAGAAGACTAGCTGTCGCGGGGCATATGGACAAATAGAATATTTCCGCCCAATCATAAAAATCCTTTATGAAAGCGGGAGGAAGCTATGGACAAGGCATTGGAGCAATTCGCAGCAGTCGCCGAGGCTGGATCATTCATGGCGGCAGCCGAAATACTGCACATTTCCCAACCCGCGCTGAGCTACAACATCAAGCGGCTGGAACAGTCGCTCGGCGTTGAACTTTTTCACCGATCGGTGCGCGGGGTGCAACTGACCCCTTACGGAGAGACCCTCTACAACAGCGCGGTCTTCATGAGCCGGCTGCACACAAACGCGCTGGCAACGATTGCCCGGCAAAAAGCCGAACTCGAGGAAGGCATCAGCATCGGCACCGGGTATTCGACCTGGATCCTGCTTCTGAAGGATTTTGTGATCGAGCACTTCAAGACGCATCCGGCTGCACCAATCAATGTCAGCATCGGCAACATGATGCGCTGCATGGACCAGTTGATAGCCGGTGACATCTCCCTGTTCATGGGCCATCGCATCGATCATCTGAAACCGGGACTTGCGGTGGATTTTATTCCTCTGGGGCTGGCCACCGACGGGTATTTCGTCCGCGAAGGGCATCCACTTCTTGCGCGCACGCATTCGATCGACGAAGTACGCGCCTACCCGACGACAATGGCGAACCCGACGGATGCACGGCAAAAACGCCTAATCTCAGGTACGGGAGCGCAGGATCTCGATGGCATTGGCCATGCTTTCGCCTGCAATTCGATGGACGCGTGTATCAGTTTTGCGCTGGAGACGGACGCGGTCCTGATCCACAGTGACGTGCTGAGAGACTACTTTGTCAAAAACGGTCTGCGGGAGGTGATGATCACCGCGCCGAGCTCACGCCGGCGCGCGGTGATGGGGTTTTATGTTCTGCCGGAAGGCAGATCCAAACCCAAGATCAAACAAATCATCCAGTCGATATCTGCCCGCGCCGAAGCTGCAAGCCTGTTTCCGCCGGCGGCTTGAAGCTCGACAACAGACTTACTGACGGACTATAGCGCCACACCAGTCTCGCGGTCGAACACATGCACCTGTTCCGCCGCGATGTTTGCCTGAAAAAGCGAGCCATAACGCTGCGGATATTCGCCATCGACAATCGCCGTTACCGGCTGGCCGGCGAGATCGAAGATCACATGTGTCTGGGCACCGGTCGGTTCGACCAGCAGGGTCTGGCCTGAGAGCGGTGTACCCGCCTTGCCGGGGCTCAAATGTTCGGGCCGCAGGCCGATCTTGATCGGCTGGCCACGCCTGACCTTGCGATCCTGCGCAATGCGAATGGCCGTGCCGTCCGAGAGGCGGGCGGCCGCCTCGCCGCCGTCCGCATCGACGGTGCCGTCCAGCAGGTTCATGGCCGGCGAGCCGATGAACGCCGCCACGAAAAGATTAGCCGGATTTTTGTAAAGTTCCATCGGCGTGCCCTGCTGCTCCACCCTGCCCTGATTGAGCACGACGATCCGGTCGGCCAACGTCATTGCCTCGATCTGGTCGTGGGTGACATAAATGGAAGTCGTCTTGACCTTCTGGTGCAGTGTCTTGATCTCGGAGCGCATCTGCACGCGCAGCTTGGCATCGAGGTTGGAGAGCGGCTCGTCGAAGAGAAAGACCGCCGGGTTGCGCACGATCGCTCGGCCCATCGCCACGCGCTGGCGCTGACCACCGGAAAGCTGGGCAGGTTTACGCTCCATCAGCGGCACAAGATCGAGCATGCGTGCGGCTTCATTGACCCGCTCGACGATTTCCGCCTTTGAAGCCCCGGAAAGCCGAAGATTGAAGCCCATGTTTTCTGCGACCGTCATGTGCGGATAAAGCGCATAGGACTGAAAGACCATGGCGATGTTTCGTTCGCGCGGCGTCAGGTCGTTGACGACGGCATCATCGATGATGATGTCGCCGCCGGAAATATCCTCCAGCCCGGCGATCATGCGCAAAAGGGTGGACTTGCCGCAGCCGGAGGGGCCGACCAGCGCGACGAACTCACCATCCTCGATGGACAGCGAGACGCCATGAATGACTTCGAGTGCGCCAAAAGCCTTGCGGACTTCGTGAAGTTCTACGGATGCCATGTGTGATCCTCCGGTCCGGCTGTCAGGATTTTACCGCACCGGCAGTGAGGCCGGCGATGATGTGTTTCTGAGCGAGGAAAAAGACGATGATGGTCGGCAGGATTGTGAGCGTGATGAAGGCCAGAACCAGCTGCCATTCGGTGTTGAACTCGCCGCGATAGATCATGATGCCGAGCGGCCAGGGATAACGGCTTTCGGAATTCAGCATGATCAGCGGCAGGATATAGCTGTTCCAGCTGCCGACGAAGGAGATGATACCGACGGTGGCGATGATCGGCCGCGATAGCGGCAGGGTGACGTGCCAGAAGAAGCGCATGTAACCGCAGCCATCGACGAAAGCCGCATCGAACAGTTCTGATGGCAGGTTTCGAAAATAATTGCGGAACAGCATGATGCTCATGCCGGTGCCGAAGGCCACCTGCGGCAGGACCACACCCCAATAGGTGTCGACGAGGCCGAGATCGCGGATGCGGATATAAAGTGGCAGGATGGCAGTGGCGGCCGGGAACATCAGGCCGATCAGAAAGTAGTTGAGCAGATAATCCGAGCCGAAAAAGCGGATATGGGCAAAACAGAAGGCCGCCATGGCGCCGAAGGCCAGCGTCAGGAACACGGTCAGCACCGCGATCACCAGCGAATTGCCCATCTGCAGCCAATAACGCTGGCTGACGATGATATCGCCATAGTTGGACCACTGCCATTCCGTGGGCAGACCAAAAGGATTGCCGCGCAGATCGCTGAGTGACTTGAAGCCGCCGAGCGCCGCGCTGATCAGCGGCACCACGACGATGGCGGCGACGATGATGAGCGCCACATACATGTAGATCTGCGTGGCGGTGCGCAGGCGCTGGCCGGAACCGGGCGCCGTTGCGGCATCGATGGGCTGGGATGTGGCGATATCAGTCATGGCGCATAAAAATCCGCTTGTAGCTGAAGGCGAGCGTGACGCAGATGACGAACAGCACGACGCCGACGGCGCTGCCGAAACCCACCTGCATGCGGGTCACCCCGAAATTGTAGAGGAAGGTCACCATCGTCTGCGTGGAGTTGGACGGACCACCACCGGTGAGCGGCATGATCATGTCGAACAGCTGCAGCGAACCGACGACCGCGAAGAAGACGGACAGGCGCACGGTGGAACCGAGCAGCGGCAGCGTGACCAGACGGAATTTCTGGAAACCGGTGGCGCCGTCGATATCGGCCGCTTCAAGCACGCTTTTGTCGATCGCCTGCAGGCCGGCGATGAACAGCATCATGTGAAAACCAAAGTATTTCCAGATGACGACACCGAGGATGGCGTACATGGCGGTATCGCGATCGGCCAGCCAATAGGGTGGTTCCGCGCCGAAGAGATGGGCGATGCCGCCGACCAGACCGAAATCGCCGTCATAAACGAACCGCCAGATCATGCCGGCGGCGACATCCGCCAGCACGTAAGGCAGAAAGAAGATCAGCCGGAAAAACAGTGCGCCATGGATGCGGCTGGAAATCATCGTCGCCAGCCACAGCGCCAGCGGGATCTGGATGAGGATCGAGGCGACCACGATCATGCCGTTGTTGATCAGCGCCTGGCTGAAGGCGCTGTTGCGGAAGATCAGCTGGTAATTACGCCAGCCGACCCATTGCTCAGGCAGGCCATAACCGTTCCAGTTATAGAAGGAATACCACGCCGCCTCGCCCATCGGCAGGATGACGAGCACGGTGAACAGCATCAGCGCCGGCGGCAGGAACAGCAGCAGCACCGGCCATTTGCTGTGCTTCAGCGACCGTTTTCGCCGTTGCAGCGTCGCACGTGGCCTTGTCTGCCCATTCGCCGCAGCATAGGTCCTGCCGGGCATGGTGGTTTCGCTCATGCTCATTCGCATTCCTCATCTCGCACGGACGGGGCGGTATGGTCTGGAAAAGGGTCGCCTGCGCTCCGGGGCCTAAAACCCATGGAGCGGGAGCGCAGGCAAAGCGCCCTATTGGCGCTCGAGGGAAAAGGCATCCTCGATCTGCTGGGCCGCATCGGCCGGTTCCATGCCGCCGGAGACGATCTCGACGCTGACATCGTTGACCACGGCACCGACATTCGGACCCAGATCCTGATCTAGGAAATTCTGGTGCCAGGTTTCCTTGGCCAGCGTTTCCGCGACGTCCTTCAGGAGCGGTTTCTCGATCGCTTCGCTGGCGCCCTTGGCGACCGGCATGATCTGCGTGTCCTTTGCCAGACGTTTCTGGACATCGACACTTGCCATGTAACGCAGAAATTCCTCGGTTTCCGGCGGTGCGTCTTTCGTCACCGCCCAGCCGTTGAGACCACCGAAACTGTCGGTGACCAGGCCGGGCGCGCCTTCGATGGTCGGGAACTGGAAGCGGCCGATATTGTCTTCCGACAGTCCCTTGCGGCTGGTCGAATTCGACGCCTGCGTACCCGGCGTGCTCTCGAAGCCGAGAAGAATGGCTGCACGGCCGTCGCCGAAAGTGGCCAGAGCATCGTTCCAGGTGGCGCCGAGATAGCCGTTCTGGAAGGGTTCGAGCTTGCCGAGTTCCGCCAGATGCTGGCCGGCTTTCACAAATGGCTCGGCAATGAAGCCTTCGTTTTCACCGGCCTTGGCATCGGCAAAGCCTTTCTGGCCCGCCTCGCGCATGGCGAGATAACTCCAGTAGAAATGCAGAGGCCATTTATCGAGACCGCCGCCGGCAATCGGCGTGATACCGGCACCCTTCAGCGTTTTCACCGCGCCCAGAAAATCATCCCAGGTGACGATCTTCGAGGCATCGACGCCCGCCTTCTGGAACATTTCCTTGTTGTAGTAGAACGAGACAAGCCCGCTTTTCGCCGGCGATGCCCAGACTTTTCCATCAAAGGTCAAACCTTCGATCGCATTCGGGTTGATGGAATTGCGCCATTCGCCGCCACTGGCGTCGAGTGCCGCATCGATCGGCCGCAAAGCGCCGGTTTCGGCCTGCGCCTTCAGAACGCCGCCGCCCCATGTGTAAAACATGCTCGGAGCATCCTTGGACTGCAGCAATGTCGGCATCTTTGCCTTGAAAGCCTGGTTTTCCAGGAACTGCATCTCGATCTTGACGCCAGGATTCTTTGCTTCAAACTCTCTGGCAACTTCTGTCCAGAGGCTGACAGCTGCGGGCAGCTGCTCGACATGCATCCAGCGGATGATGCTTTCGGCGCTCGCCGAACCGGAACCACCAAGCGTGAATACGGCCAATGCGGCCGCGGTCGATAACATGCGGAAATGGAAAATCGTGTTCGACATAAAAGGCGCTCCTCCCAAAGCTCTTTTAATCCCGTGTCCGAATTAAATAATTGAGGACCATGCTCAACCTGTCAATAGCCAGAATGAGAATCCGGCAATTTTGACGGGGTGGCGTTATATTTTGCAAAAATCGTCTTGCGCGACGACCGAAACTCGCCCTACAAACAGCCAAATTAATTTGGATTGCGTATTAAATCGCGTTCGACGCAAGAGGCTTGCGCACACGACATGAAAACTGCCGACCCCGAACTCATGCGCGCGATGAACCGGTTGAGTGTGCTGGATGCGATCCGGCGGCACGGCCCGATTTCCCGCGTCGAGATTTCTGAACGCACCGAACTTTCGACCACCACGGTTTCCGCCATCACCGGATCACTGCTGGATGATGGGCTGATCCTGACCCGACACGAAGGCGACATCCGCAACGCCGCCGCGCGCGGCAGGCCACGCGTCATGCTGGAGCTCAATCCGGCAGCAGCCCGTGTCGTCGGCGCAAAGATCACCGCCAGCCGCATGGTGTTCGTCGTCACCGATTTTTGCGGGGACGTGTTGTCCACGCTCACGCTGCCGATCCGCATCGACCGCCAGCCAATCAGCGTGATCGCCGACCTGATCGAAGATGGCGTGCGACGCTGCGTCGTTGATGCCGAACTGTCGCTGAAGGATGTTCACAGCGTCTGCCTCGGCCTGCCCGGCGTGATCGAGCACCGCACCGGCCGCATCCGTTTCAGCCCGATCCTGAAGGATGCCAATGTCGATTTCGCCACCGAAATGTCGGCGCGGCTCGACACGGCAACGATCATCGAAAGCGATGCAACAGCAATCACGCTTGCCCATCACTGGTTCGGCAGGGCCCGCGACCTTGAAGACATGGTGCTGATCTCGCTCGAACAGACACTCGGGCTTGGTGTTCTGCATGAGGGCCGGCTGTTTCGTGGCGCCGGCGGCCTCAGCCACAATCTCGGCGATCTGGTGCTCGGCATGGGCCGGGACGGGGCCATGCGCCTGTCGTCACAGGCGGGCGAAAACGCCATTTTGGCGGACCAGCGTGGCGATGGCGCCTTTGCGGAAGCGGTCAAACTCGGGCGCGGCATGGCGCATGCGCAGGCGCTGATCAAGGCGGAAGACAGCCAACTGATGACGGCGGCGATCCGGGCCGGCGAAGCGATCGGCCTCAGCATCGCCAATATCGTCACGCTGTTTGCGCCGCCGCGCGTCATTCTGGTCGGCACCTCGCTGGCACTTGGCGCGCCATTCCTCAAAAGCCTTGGCGACGCTTATGCGCTTGCCATCCCACCATCGCTGCAGGGTGTCAGCGAACTCGTTTTCGACGATTCCAACGACGATTTCTGGGCCCGCGGCGCTGCCGCCGTGGCGCTTTACGAGCTCTATGAATCGCCCTGGAGCACAACAGGGCCGGCGCGCTGACGCGCCATCACGAACAATGCCATCGGGAGGAGACAAGATGGATAAGGTCGGTATCGGCATCATCGGATGCGGCAATATTTCGGGCGCCTATCTGAAGGCCATGACCAGCGCCTTCGGCATTCTCGACATCAGGGGGCTGGCGGATCTCAACCGCGACATTGCCGAGGCGAAGGCGGCCGAATTCAACCTGCCCGTCAAGACGATCGATGAGCTTTTCGCTGATCCGAAGGTGGAGATCATCGTCAACCTGACGGTGCCCAAGGCGCATGTCACCGTTGCCCTGCAGGCACTCGACGCCGGCAAGCACACCTATTCGGAAAAACCGCTCGGCATCAATTTTGCCGAGGGCAAAAAGCTGGCAGATGCAGCAAAGGCAAAGGGCCTGCGCATCGGGGCAGCGCCCGACACGTTTCTCGGCGGCGGCCACCAGACCGCCCGTGCTTTGATCGATCAGGGCGTGATCGGCATTCCGGTCGGCGGCACAGCCACCTTCATGTGCCCCGGCCACGAGCGCTGGCATCCTAACCCCGGCTTCTATTACGAAGTCGGCGGCGGCCCGATGCTCGACATGGGGCCCTATTACATCACCGATCTCGTCAACCTGCTCGGCCCCGTCTCCAAGGTTGCCGGTTTTGCCACGACACCGAGGTCGGAACGCATCATCACCAGCGAACCGCGCAATGGCGAGCGCATCCCCGTACAGGTGCCGACCCATGTCGCGGGCGTCATGGCCTTTGCCAATGGCGCCGTCGTACAGATCGGCATGAGCTTTGATGTCGCCGGCCACAAGCATGTGCCGCTCGAGGTCTATGGCACCGAGGGCACGTTGATCGTGCCCGATCCGAACCATTTTGGCGGTGAGGTTTCCTACCTCAAGAAAGGCGGACAGTTCGAGGAACAGCCGCTGACCCAGCCCTATGCCGACGGCAATTATCGCTCGATCGGGGTGGCCGACATGGCCTTTGCCATCCGCAACAACCGGCCGCACCGCGCCAATGGCGATCTGGCGCTGCATGTTCTGGAAGTGATGGAAGCGTTTCATACCGCTTCGACCGAAGGCCGCACGATCGACATCACCACCGCGACGGAGCGCCCTGCCCCGCTGTCGGAGTCTTTGATTGACGGCAAGCTTGCGAACTAAGAAATATCTGGAGGAGATTGGAAATGCGCGAAGCACTTATCGCCTGGGGCGGCTGGAGCGGCCACGAGCCGGAGGAATGCGCCGTTGTGATCAAAGACATGCTGGAGGAAGACGGCTTCAAGGTCTATGTCGAGCGCTCGACAGAGGCATTCGCCGATCCTTCCATTCACGACCTCAGCCTGATCGTGCCGATCATGACGATGTCGAAGATCGAGAAGGAAGAGGTGAAGAACCTTGCCACCGCGATCGAGAGTGGTGTCGGCATTGCCGGTTACCATGGCGGCGCGGGCGACGCCTTTCGCGAGTCCGTCGATTACCAGTTCATCATCGGCGGCCAGTGGGTGGCGCATCCCGGCAATATCATCGACTACACCGTCAACATCACCCGGCCGGATGATCCGCTGATGGAAGGGATTTCCGATTTCCCCTACACGTCAGAGCAATATTACATGCATGTCGATCCCTCGAACGAGGTGCTCGCGACCACGACATTCACCGGCGAGCACGCCTACTGGATCGATGGCGTCGTCATGCCGGTCGTGTGGAAACGAAAATACGGCAAAGGCCGGGTCTTCTATTCGGCACTCGGCCATCAGGCCAAGGAGTTCGATGTTCCGCAGATGAAAACGATCTTTCGCCGCGGCGCCGGCTGGGCGGCGCGCTAGGTCTGTTGGCAGACGTTTGGTCGGCGGCGCGCATTCGTCGTCGGCCTTCTGGCACCGACAAGCTGACTCACCGGCCATTCGGTGCCGGGCCAGTCGGCGAGCGGGCAAAACTTGGCCAAGGACAGCGGTCGATTGCAGCAGGCCGGCCAGCCTTATGGCGACACTGGTAACGGGCGCTGCTGCCCCGATCGGCTCACCCACAGCCAAAGGCTTTGAAATGGAAGAGATCGCCCAAAGGCAAAGGCACAGCCACGCGATTATTCTCGGCCGCGTCGTCGCTGTCACCGCCCACGGCGACTTGCCACTGCTTTGCAGCCATGGCCGATATGGATCGGTCGCGTCCTGTTTCTGTTCGCTCACCGACCGGGCAAGATATGCCGAGTCCGAGACGGTCATGCCTCGGTTGTCCTAACCGCCCCGGCAAAGCGTCGCCTCACAATCCCGCCGGAGAACACACTTGCGAGCCGTCGGCAGTCTCTCAATATAATTTTCTTGGTCGCACCCGAATAATAGCATTCCTTGCCGCGACCTTCGTCAGACGCTCAGCCTAATATTTATTATCTACTAATTCGATAGATATAGGAAAATTTGATGACGCTGAAGTTCTCACGGCGCAACGCTCTCAAACTCGGTGCCGGGGCAATCCTTGCATCTCCCCTCGCGGCCAGCGCATCGTTTGCGCAATCCAACATAGACTTCCCGACGGAACTGCGTCTCGATTGGGGCTTTTACTCGTCCCACACACTTCTCATCAAAAACAAAGGCTGGCTTGAGGAAGCGTTCAAAGATGTCGGCACCAAGATCACCTGGGTGCAATCGCGCGGCAGCAACAACTCACTGGAATTCCTGAAGGTCGGTTCGACCGATTTCGCAGGCTCCGCGGCCCTCTCCGCCTTCCTGTCGCGCGCCAACGGCGTTCCCTTGAAAGTCATCTATGTGGCAAGCTGGGGTGGTTCATCGATCATTCAGGTCAAGCAGGATTCACCTTTGCAGTCTGTGGCGGATCTCAAAGGCAAGACGATCGCCGTCACCAAGGGCACGGCACCCTATTTCACGCTGGTGCGCGCACTCGCCAAATCCAACCTGACGATCAATGATCTCAAGATCGTCAACCTGCAGCACCCGGAAGGTTTTGCGGCGCTTCGTCAGGGTCAGGTCGATGCATGGGTAGGAATCGACCCGCAAACCGCACAGGCTGAGATCGCCGGCGACCGGGCTATCTTCAGCGATAAAAGCTGGCGCGAAGGCAGTGTTTTCAGCGTGTCGGAAGACTTCCTCGGCAAACACCCGAAAGCGGTTGAACGCGTGCTCGGCGTATGGGCGCAGACCCAGAAATGGATTCTCGAAAACAAGGAGGAGTTCATCGCCTTCGTCACCGAGCAGGCAGGGGGCGATCCGCAGGTCACGAAACTGACGGTCGACCGGCGTGACTGGACCGACCCTGTCCCCGGCGATGAACTGCTGGCGTCCATCAGGACGGCCACACCGCTTCTCGGGCCGGAAGTTCTGCGGCCAGGCACCAACGTCGATGATGTGCTTGGCCAGCTCCTCGATCCCGCGCCGGCCCGGAAAGTGCTCGGCGCATGACGATGTCCACCCATGAATTCAGGGGCGAGGCGCAAAGCAAAACGACAAGCCCGCGCCCGCTGGGCGCAATCTCCGGGTTCGGCGCCAAGATAACTTCCCTTGATCTGCGCGGCGCCATTGTGCCGGTAGGTGCGCTGGTGCTTCTCGAGCTGTTCGTGCGCATGGGTTGGATCAGCCCCTATGTGCTGCCACCGCCTTCGGATTTGTACGCGACATTTCTTTATCTGGCGGAAGGACCACTCTGGGCAAATATCGCAGCGAGTGGGTTACGCGTCCTGATCGGCTTTGCCGTCGGCTCGCTGCTTGCCATTGTTGTCGGCTCCATCGTCGGGCTATGGTATTCCGCCGAGCGTTATCTGGAGCCAAGTTTCCAGGCGCTTCGTGCCGTGCCAAGCCTCGCCTGGGTACCGCTCCTGATGATCTGGTTCGGAATCGGAGAAACGTCGAAAATCGTGCTGATCGCCAAAAGCGCGTTTTTCCCCGTTTATCTCAGCCTCTTTTCCGGCATCCGCAATGTCGACCGCAAACTGGTGGAAGTGGGAGAAATGTATCGGCAGCCGCTGCCCGTACTCGTCTGGCGCATCCTCATTCCGGCCTCGCTTCCTCACCTTTTCACCGGCCTGCGCTACGGCCTGTCGCTTGCCTGGTTAAGCGTCGTCGCCGCCGAACTTCTCGCAGCCTCCGAGGGCATCGGATACATGCTGTCGGATGGCCGTGAACTCTCTCGCCCCGATCTCGTGCTGATCGCGATCATCTGTCTCGCGGTGCTGGGCAAGATTTCCGACAGCCTGTTCAAGTTGATCGAGGACCGCTGCCTGTCCTGGCGCGACAGTTATTCGACCTCGATCGGAGGACGCCCGGCATGAGCCTTCTCGATATAGACGTTCGCGAGAAGGCGTTCGGCAAAACGGTGGTGCTGCACGACATCAGACTGAGCCTGGAGAATGGCCAGGCGGCTGTTCTTCTCGGCCCCAGCGGTTGCGGCAAGAGCACCCTTCTGCGCATCGCCGCCGGTCTCGACAAACAGTTTTCCGGCAGTGTGTCCGTCAAGGCAGGACAGGACGGGAGCACGTCGAAAGCCCCACCCGTCGCCTTCGTGTTCCAGGAACCACGGTTGATGCCATGGCTCACGGTGGCTCAGAATATCGGCTTCGCAGACGGCGCCAAATTCGACGCCGCTCGCGTAAACGGGCTGATTGCCGATGTCGGCCTAACCGGCCACGCGACCACACTTCCCAAAGCGCTTTCGGGCGGCATGGCCCAGCGTGTCGCCATTGCCCGGGCCCTCTATACTCAGCCGCGTATCCTGCTGCTCGACGAACCCTTCAGCGCCGTCGACGCATTCACCCGCATGAAACTGCAGGATCTCGTGCTCAAGCTGGTGGAACAGCGGGGCATCTCGTTCCTGCTGGTCACGCATGACATCGATGAAGCGCTTTATCTCGGCGACCGTATCTACATGATGGGGGCGGGTGACGGCGGCATCCAGCATGATCTGTCCGTCGATGTCGCGCGCCCTCGCGATCGCCGCGCCGCGCGACTGGCCGAACTGAAGAGCGATGTGCTGACGGCATTGCAGGCAGCCCACGTCATTTGACCGGATGATCAATCGTCCGCCTCCTTTTAATCAAAAGACAAGATAAACATGACGAAGCAATCGGAATTTCTCTGGTACATTCCCAATCAGGTCGTGGCCGGGCATCGAGGCGAACCTGTCCGCGACGACCACAACAGCCTGGACACATTGACCAGCCACGCCAAGGCCCTGGAAGAACATGGGTGGAAGGGTGCATTGCTTGGCGCGGGCTGGGGTCGCCCGGACACATTTACCGTGGCGACCGCTTTGGCGGCCCGCACCACAACATTCGAACCGCTGATCGCCATCCGGCCGGGTTACTGGAAACCAGCAAACCTCGCCTCCTCAATCGCCACGCTCGATCATCTGAGCAGCGGCCGCATCCGCATCAACATCGTGTCCGGCCAGGACAGCATTGCCGCCTATGGTGATCAGGAAGGCGACCAGGCGGAGCGTTATGGCAGGACACAGGAATTCATGCGGCTGGTCCGCCGGCTTTGGAGCGAGGATAACGTCACCTTCAAGGGCCGGCATTACTGGCTCGATAATTCCACGGTAACGCCACGGATAACCGCAAGGCCGGACCGCCCCACCCCAAAACTCTATTTCGGCGGCGCCTCCGCAGCCGCCGAGCGCGTCTCGGCCAGCGAGGCCGACGTTCAGCTTTTCTGGGGCGAGCCTCTGGAAGGGATCGCCGCCCGTATCGATCGGCTCAAACAGTTGAGCCGGATGCAGGATCGCGATTTGCCGCCACTGGAATTCGGGTTGCGCATTACCACCTTCGTGCGGGACACGACCGAGCAGGCCTGGGCGGAAGCGGAGGCCAAGGTGGCGGAAATGGCGAAAGCCGGCAAAAGCGACTGGGTCGACGAACGCCGCCCGAATGCGGTCGGCCAGCAACGCCTTTACGATCTCCAGAACAAGGGCGATGTCCTGGACGAAAATCTGTACACAGCGCCCGGCAAATTCGGCGGAGGTGGCGCCGGAACGACATGGCTGGTGGGGTCTCCTGCTGATGTGGCGCGTTCATTGAAGCGCTACCGCGACCTCGGCATCACGCATTTCGTGCTGTCCGACACACCCTATCTGCGCGAGATTTCCCGGCAGGGTGATCAGCTGTTGCCATTGTTGCGCGAGGCCGCATGACGGTCGCTGCCATTCAGAAGATCATCGCGGACGGCAATCCTGGCATCGTGCCCGAACGTGGAAAGGAGAACCGCCCTGACCCGGTGGTGCTCATCATCGGCGGCGGTTATTCCGGCGTCGCCTTGGCGATACGCCTGCTTGAGCAGAGGCGAAAACACCTGCGCATCGTCATCGCCGAGCCGCGCAGCGCGCTCGGCTGCGGGCAGGCGTACAGTACCACCGAGACAGCACAACTGATGAATGGTCCGGCCGGCAACTTCTCCATCCACCCGGATAATTTGACACACCTTACCGAGTGGGTCGAACGCAACGCGGATAGATACGATATCGTTGTTCCGCCCGGTGGTGCCGACAACCTATTCATACCACGTGGCGTATTCGGCCACTATGTTCAGGAGGAATTGCAAGAAGCGATCCGCGCATTGGACGATGGCGTCACCCTCCAACACTGGCAATCACAGGTCATCCGCCTCGACAGGAGAGCGAACGGCGGCATGGCGGCAGAATTCGCGGATAGCCGCACCCTGCATGCAGATCTTGTGGTACTGGCAACGGGTGTGTTTCCGCTTGCCCCCGATCCTGCGCTCGCATTTCCTGCCAGTGACTTGCCCCTCGCCACGCCATGGAATGCAGAGAAACTGGATCGCCTGAGCACTGCACGGGACATCCTGATCGTCGGCGCAAGTCTGAGCATGGTCGATACGGTAGCGAGCCTGGAAGCACGTGGTTTCACCGGCCGTTATCACGTCATCTCTCGCCGCGGCCATCTCATCCAGCCCGTGCGCGCGGCCGGTGATCCCGTCGATATCGTTGACCCGGGCGCACTTCCGCACACTGCCCGCGAACTGCTGGCACTGGTGATCCACGCACGTCGAAAACTGCTGACGGAAGGGCGTGACTGGCAGGTCATCCCTCTCAGTCTGCGGCCCTTTATTCTCGCTTTGTGGCAGGGCGCGACAACGACCGAGCGCCTGCGCTTCACCCGCCATCTGCGCTCGCTTTGGGATGTCACCGTGCATCGAGCAGCACCACCATCCTATGCCGCGGTAGAGCGCGCCATGCAGGCGGGACGGTTCACGGCGCGGGCAGCACGGCTGGTCTCGGCTGCTCGAGGTGGCGACCGGATCGAGGTCTCACTGCGCCCGCGTGGCCAACAAGAAACCGTCACGATCCAAGTCGATGGGATCGTCGATGCCCGCGGCCATCAGGAGCATGACTGGAGCCGGATAAAGACATCGCTGATACGTCATCTGCTTGAGAACGGTCTGGTTCGGCGCCACGACACCGGTTTCGGAATAGACGCGACAATCGACGGATGCGTGATTGATTACTCAGGGATCGTGCATGGAGATCTTTTTGCCATTGGTCACCCGCTACGGGGTGTCGCATGGGAATCGAGCTCTTTGACCGAACTGCGCGCACAGGCGCAGGCGTTGGCAGAAAGGCTCGATGCTGCGCTCGGCATGGAAGAGACCGACAGGCACGCAAGCACCTTATTTTGACATCGTCGGAATGAAGCGCACCGGCGATTGACGGCGATCTGTCCTTACCAAGCCGAAAACTGCTTTCTGTTTTCTCGGCACGAAGTGTACGCGCCCTACGAGAAAGAGGTTCCTACCCGCGGGAAGTTGTGATACCGCCCAGAATAAGCTTCAGTTCAAGCTCTTGCAAAAGCAGGCGCTCGGCGAGCGAACTGAAAACCTTGATAGCCGACGCAATCACCGATATCGATAGCGTCGCATTCGACCAACGAGGACAACATGGCAACTGGTACTGTAAAATTCTTCGCCCAGGACAAGGGCTTCGGCTTCATCACCCCAGACAACGGCGGCCCGGACGTTTTTGTCCACATCTCCGCAGTCGGCTTCGGCGGTTCTCTGCAGGACGGTCAGAAGGTCAGCTACGATGTAGGTCAGGACCGCAAGACCGGCAAATCGAAGGCTGAAAACGTCAGCGTTCTCTGACAAAACCGCGTTTGACCCTGCCGTTTTTTCGGCAGGGTCACGTCCGCCTGACCGCTTCGTGGCAAGAGTGCTCGGTGAGGATCACACCTCACGAACACCAAAGCCTGCAAAGCACTCGGAAAAGCGGCACATCAAATCATAGATTTAGCACGGATATAAAATCCGGATGGTCGCTGCTGACTTTTGACCGGCACCGATCAGCGCGGCAACTCGAGCCTGATGCGCAATCCCCCAGGCCTACGATCTAAAAACTCCAGCTTTCCGTGATGGGCCTGCACGATTTCCGAGACGATGGACAGGCCAAGTCCAAAGCCCGCATCGGAACCGCCGCGCGAACTATCCATCTTGAAAAATGGCTCGAGCACGCGGGCTCTATGCGTTTCAGGTATGCCCGGCCCGTCATCCAGTATCTCGATGACCGCACCACCGTTTTCCATGTGCAGGTGGACTTCGACCTTCGTTGCGAACTTAACGCCGTTTTCGCACAGATTGGTGATGGCGCGGGTGATGGCCAACGGCCGCACACTGGTAATAGCGCGCGACGGGCCGAGATAACGCACATCGTGTCCCATGTCGGAAAATTCATCGCACACCGTCTGCAGTACCGAGGCCAGGTCAACGCGCTGCGGCTCTTCATGTTGGTGGTTGTCGCGCAGATAACCGAGACTTTCCTTCAAAAGCTGGTCAATACGCTCGATATCCGTGAGCAGGGCGTCGCGAATCTCTCCCTCGCCGACACGATCCGCCCGCAAGCGTAATCGCGTCAACGGCGTGCGCAGGTCATGGCTGATGCCGCGCAGCATGCGGGTTCGCGCCTCCACCATTGTCGAAATGCGGGTTTGCATGCCGTTGAGAGCACGCGCCAGCGCCACGATTTCGACGCTGCCACGCTCCTCGAAAAGTGCTGGACCAAGCGAGATGTCAGCTTTCTTGGCAGATGAAACGATGCGCCGCAGAGGGCGGGTGATGGCCCATACGGCAAACACGGAAAACAGGATTATCAGCGTTATCGTGGCAACCAGATAGTTCGATCCGAACCGCAATGCGTCGGTGCGCAGGAAGCGTTCCGGCTGCAAGGCCATGACAAGAAGCGTTTCTTCATCAACCTTGGCGGCAAGAACGCGCTTGCCGTCGATAAACGTTCTCCACCCCCCAAACGGCGGCGGCCGGTCTTCCGGTGGAAGAAGTTTATCGATGACGACCTGAATGAATGGCTCGTCCGGCGATGTGGTGGCGAAATTGTCGAAATACGAGATTGGCTGCAGCATGAGCGGCAGATCGCCACGATTGGCAGCGGTGAGAACGATGGCTCGCTCGTTGGGGCCAGCTTTTGCAAGCACCAAAGCGATGGCCGAAACCCGTGCCGACATACCCTCCAGATCGGGCGCGGAATATTCGTCCCTGACCCAGCGTTCCAATGTCGTACCGATGACGAAGGCAATGACAAGGCAGGCAAAAATGACGGCGGTGATCTGGCCGTGAATGGTTGATATCAACCTGGGCACTCGAAATCCCACAATGCCTCCCTGGGACCGTCCCCATAGATGAAAAATAGTCGCCGGGCCAAAACCCATGGCATTCGTCGCGCACAATAGAGATCAGCACGAAAATTGGACATTAAGTTTTGTGTCGACCGCACGAACAAGCCCGCAAACCAATGCATCGCAACAAAGCGTAACATAACGACACGCCATACCGGATTGCAGGGTGACAGGACGAAGGTGTTGCACACACGGCCCGCCTTTCCTTTCCCGCGAGGCCCGTGTCAAATCACTGGAGCCCCCATGTCTTTTATCCAACGGACCGACTGGCGACTTGCGACAAGCGCCCTCTACGTGTCGCTTGTGCTCATCGGCACAGCATCAAATACGCTTGCCGCCGATGCAAGCCTGTCCAACCAGCCCCCGGAACCGGCTTTCGATCAAGAGCGGTTCAACAACGAAAAACCGCATCGCGATTGGAGCCTGATCATCGGGGCTGGCGCGATCTACGCGCCGGAATACGAAGGCGGCGACAAGCTTGAAGTCTCTCCCGTGCCGCTCGTGGTCTTCAATTATGGGGACTGGCTGGAGATCGACCCGAGAGGCGTCACCGTTACCGCCATCCAGCAAAACGGCCTGAAGCTTGCCGCCAGAGTTGGTTATGAAAGCGGTCGCGATCAGGACGACGCCGATCGTCTTCGTGGACTGGGCGACATCGATTTCGCCGCGACCGTCGGCGCCAAGGCATCCTATGAATGGGACGGATTTGAAATTTTCGCCACGGTCGACCAGACGATCGATGGCAGCGAAAGCCTGATCGGCACGTTCGGCGCAGAATATCAGGCGCCCGTGACCGAACGGCTGATCCTTGGTGCTGGCGTCGAGGCGATCGTTGCCAATGACAAGCACATGCAAAGCTATTTTGGTGTCACCGCCGCGCAGGCAGCCAGTTCCGGCCTTGCCGAATACAAGGCGGAAGCCGGACTGAAGCGTGTCAACGTTTCGGCTTCGGCGATCTACATGCTCAGCGAAAACTGGCTAGTGCGCGGCGAAGCCGGTGTCGGATTTCTCACCGGCGATGCGGCCGACAGCCCGATCGTCGAGGAAAAGGTTCAGCCTTCCGCCTCGCTGTTTGTCGGCTACAAGTTTTAGAACGGCGCAGATAAGATGGAAAAGCCGGGTCGAGCGCCCGGCTTTTTTGTGATCTCAATCAGGCCTGCTCGACCCGGGCCGTGAACACATAACCGCCGAGCCTGACGGTCTGCAGGAAGATGGGTATTTTCGGGTCCGCCTCGATCTTCTGACGCAACCGGCTGATATGCACATCGACGCTGCGTTCGATCGGCCCAGCCAGACCGGTATGCGTGAGCGAAAGCAGTTCCTCACGGGTGATGACCCGGCCGGGATTGCGGCAGAAGGCCAGGAGAAGATCGAATTCGGTAGTCGTTACGGCGACACGCGCATTGCTCGGGTCATGCAACTGCCGGCGTAGCGGATCGATCTGCCAGCCTTCGAAACGCAGCGTACGCTGAATGGTGCTATGCGACAGACCGTAGGAAGCGCGCCGCAAGAGGCTGCGAATGCGTGCCACAACCTCGCGCGGGCTGAAGGGCTTGGTAATGTAATCATCGGCGCCGACTTCCAAACCGACGATGCGATCGACTTCTTCACCGAGTGCCGTCAGGAGAATGATGGGAATGGTCTTTTCCGAACGGATGCGCCGGCAGATGCTGAGACCGTCCTCCCCCGGCAGCATGACATCCAGAATGATCAGGTCGAACTCATTGCTGCGCAGAAGCGCGTTCATCACATGGCCGTCCTCGGCGACGGTCGGCGTCATGCCGTTTTCTTGCACGGCGAGCGCGAGCAGCTTGCCGATTTCGGGATCGTCCTCGACGATCAGAATCTTTGCATTGTTGGAGTTTGCCTGCACCACGACCTTCCTAGCTGCCCTGCTCGACGCCATATGGCACCCGGTCAGGATCGCAGATGTTTCGCTTTATTAAGTTTTGTTGCGAAATTTTTCAAACAGCGCGGTTCAGACAGGCAGGGACAACAAGACAGGCAGGATACCCGAGGTCTGCGCAAACCTGATCAGTTCTACGGCAACCCAGGCACAGAGGAAAACGACACCATCCCGCAGGCTGCCGATGGCCTGCACTGAGCGAAGCGGCACATCCTCGCATTCCCGCCAGAGCGACAGGTTGGGCAGGAGGCGTGGTACCGATGCCTTGTACTCATCGAAACTGCGGCCATAACGGTTGCCGAGATAGGCATCTTCACCGCGCATGGCCATGCCGAAAGCGAGCCAGGAGACAAGGACGAGAATCATCATGGATAACAGGCTGCCCGTCTGCGCGCCGATGCCGGCAATGCCGAGCAGGCTGAAAAAATAGAGCGGATTGCGGCTGATCGAATAAGGACCGGTTGTCACCAGTTCCGAGTTCTTGCGGCCGCCTATGTAAAGAAGCGACCAGCCACGTCCGGCAATGGCAGCAAAGATGGCCAGCGTTCCAAAAAGCTCGAGCATGACGCCGACCAGGGGATGCGTCGGCGCGGAGGTGATCGCCAGCAGGCACAGGGCGATCCCGCCGGAAAGCCGCAGAGCGTTGATGCGGTAGGTCTGGATGAAGGGGGAGCGGATATGAGACATGATGTTCCTGAAGCCTCGCGGAAGGATACGCGCACTGGCTTTCCCATGCCCGGCAGGGCCACAGCTTTATGAAATGTTGCCGTCTGTTAAGATCAGCAATGACATGTGAAGCGGCCGCTTGTTTTGACTGGCGTTCATCGGGCTTCATGTGTCCACTTCGTCCGTCGAGGACGGCCGGCACTTATGGTCATTCCCTGACTGCAGCCTTACTGTTTCGGCGAGTGACAGAGCGCACCAGGGAGTCTGACCCCGCCTGTTGTGACCGGTAGACGAGCGTTACGCGCCAGCACGGAAAACCTATCCGCGCGAGCCGGAATCTACCCTTTTCAAAGAGGCCTGCATGACCGATCTTTTCGATGCCGCCCCCCGCACCGGCTCCATGCCGCTCGCCGCGGAATTGCGCCCGACGACGCTCGACGATGTCATAGGTCAGGAAAAGGTGCTTGGAGAAGGAACTATGCTGCGTCGCCGCATCGTGGCCGGACGTCTCGGCAGCATCATTCTTTACGGCCCGCCCGGTCTCGGCAAGACGTCGATCGCGCGTGCCATCGGCAACATGCTGGGCAAAAACTTCAGGCCGCTGCACGCCGCACACAACAATGTCGCCGATATCCGCAAGATTGCCGACGAGGCACGCATGCGTCCTACGCTTTTGTTCGCGGACGAGGTGCACCGTTTCAGTGCGACGCAGCAGGACCATCTGCTTGCTTTATGTGAGGAAGGCATTGCCGATTTCATTGGTGCGACCACGGGCAATCCCTATCACACGCTGACGCCCGCGCTCATATCCCGCTCGACCATTCTGAAACTGGAGCCGCTGGCCATCGAGGAGATGGAAGAGGTTTTGCGGCGCGGTCTCGACCATCTCGCTGGCAAGGGCATAGCGGTCGACCTCGCCCCGGCGCTTCTGCGCCGCATCGCCGGCCGCTCCGGCGGCGATGCGCGCCGGGCCCTGACGGTATTGGAGAGCCTCGCCATCGGCCATCCAGCCGGACCGTCTGTCCTTATCACAGAGCAGATGGTCGATGAAGCCTATGCCGCCGCGCCGGTCAACCACGACAGATCCGGCGATGCGCATTACGACGTCGTTTCGGCTTTCGTCAAATCCATGCGCGGATCGGACCCGGATGCAACGCTTTACTGGCTGGCGCGACTGATCCACGGCGGCGAGGATCCTCGCTATATCGCGCGCCGGATCATGATCCATGCCTCGGAAGATGTCGGCCTGGCGGACAATAGCGCTCTGCAGACCGCGGTCGCGGCCCTCCACGCGGTGGAGAAGATCGGTTATCCGGAAGCGCAGATCGTGCTGGCGCACGCCGCCCTTCATGTGGCGCGCGCGCCAAAGTCGAATTCCGCTTGCCGCGGCATTTCGCTCGCCCTTGCCCATGTGGCGAATGAGGCGCCGTCAGCAGTGCCAATGCATCTGCGCGACACGCACTATAAGGGTGCTGCAGCACTTGGCCATGTCGGCTATGCGTTTCCGCATGACGATGCTCGCGGATGGAGCGACCAGCTTTATGCCCCCGATGTGACACGCGGCGCATTTTACCAGAGCGATGCTCGCGATGCCGCAACCTTCGAACATCGGGCCGACCAACACTGGGAGCGGGTAACCGGCAGTGCCACGGCACGGCGTTTCGACGCGAAATCATGACGTCCGGGTATTCGTCATCAAACGAGGGCGTTTGGAACCAGAGGCACCTTGGCGGGCATGTTTGCGCCAAACGCCCCAGGAATTGATCGGCCGGCCGGCAGCTATTAAGCGCAGAATCTGTTCGGCGCTGATCATGCTCGACATATGTCGCTCTCCAAAGTCCCGGCTAAGCCTGTCAGCGATGATGGACATTGATAGTCCCGCGCTCGTCCTCGGTCTTTTTACGGCGCCAAAAGCCGTCATTGCGGAAAGTCGCAGATACTGACATTCACTCATTTTTTGTGGCTGATCTCACCTCTCGCACCGGGCTTCTGTCCCATTTCGGCCCAATCTATTTCGCCACGTATTTTCTGACCAAGAAAATTAGGCGAAATCAGTGCCTTAAAACCTGTCTGACGCCCATCCTTTTTCAAACGTGCGAACAATCGGCTCGATACTGCAACCATCGGTTAACCAATCATAAGTCTTTTAGTATTTAAGCATATTCTTATTCTTGATCCTTTCCCGCTGTGACGCACATGCTCCACAACGGGACTTGGCAATTTTCGGGTCTGGGCGGGGCTCGCATCAACGTGTGTCGCGGCCAGGTTTTCGGCGGAAATCCGAGACCTCCACAGCATGCCGGACTGAATGTCCGGGTTACTTCAAATTAGTTATCCGAGGGAGCAGATAACGATGGTGGCGATTATTTCTGACAAGGCAACCGGTGCAACCACCAGAGTTGCAGATTCGAACATCGTTGTTAGCCGCCCCAGCACAGTCACCTTGGAACTGTCTCCAGACGACATCGCCTCGATGCGACGCACGGGCAGCGACCTCGTGATCAATCTCGAAAACGGCGGCCAGATCCGTATCCAGGGCTTTTACACGGGCGGCGGTGCGGATCGCAGCGATCTCGTCCTCGAAGATTCGAACGGAAAACTCTGGACCGGTGAATATACAGACGCGCTCGCCGACTTTCAGTTCGAGGAAGGCGGCGCCGTCGACCAGCTTGTCGGCGGAGGCGCTGGTGGCGGCCTGTCCGGTCTTGGAATCGCTCTGCCTCTGGCACTGGCTGGAGGAGCGCTGGCGCTGGGAGTCGGCGGCGGAGGTGGCGGCGATGATGATGATTCTGACGCCGATGCTGACTCGGATGCAGACGCAGACGCAGACGCGGATGCCGATGCAGACGCCGATGCGGATGCCGATGCCGATGCAGACGCCGATGCAGACGCGGATGCGGATGCGGATGCAGATGCAGATGCAGATGCAGATGCGGACACGGAAGCACCAGGCGCACCGACACTTGTCATAGGCAATGGCGATGACGTCATCAACGCACAGGAAGTCCGCGATGGCCTCGTTACGGTCACGGTCAACCTCGTCGGCACGGGCGCTTTGGCTGGCGACACGCTCACCGTCAACGGGACAACGATCACCCTGACCGACGCACAGATTGCGGCCGGACTGGTCGAAATATCGCTTCCCGCTCCGGTCGATGGCGGTACGCTCACGGTCACCGCCTCGCTGACCGATGCGGCTGGCAACACATCGCCGGGCACGACCCTGACATCATCGGTGGACACGAGTGCGCCGGGTGCTGCGGCCATCACGATCGGCAATGGCGATGGCTTGCTTGGCGCTGCCGATGTGGCGGGCGGCGTTGCCGTCTCCATCAATCTGGCAGGTACCGGCGCTGTTGCCGGTGACACGCTGACCATCAACGGCACACCGATCGTGCTGACCGCGGCGCAGATTGCCGCCGGCGTGGCGACAACGACTCTGCCCGCACCAGCCGATGGCGAAACATTGACGGTCACGGCATCCATTACCGATGCGGCCGGCAACACGTCGGCTGTCTCGACCGCCTCCGCGCTCGTGGATACAACCGCGCCAGGCTTGCCCGGTATCGTGCTGGGCGATGGCGACGGCACCATCACTGCCGGTGAACTGAATGGTGGCTCGGTTCCTGTTTCGGTCAGCATCGCCGGCACGGGTGCCGTGGCTGGCGACACACTCACGGTCAATGGCGTGGTCGTTGTGCTGACGGCGGCGCAGATTGCAGCGGGTGTTGTCCAGACCGCCGTTCCGGTTCCTGCAGACGGCGCCACTTTGACTGTCACCGCATCGCTTGCGGACGCAGCCGGCAACACCTCGCCGGCGGCGACGGTGAGCGCACTCGTCGATACGGATCTTCTTGGCGCGCCTGTGATCACGCTTGGCAATGGCGACGGCTTCATCAACGCCGCCGAAGGTGGTGGCGGCACGGTGCCGGTCTCCGTCAGCCTGGCAGGAACAGGCGCCGTTGCCGGTGACACGCTGACCGTCAATGGTACGCCGATCGTGCTTGATGCGTCCCAGATTGCTGCCGGTATCGTTGCAACAACGGTACCGACGCCCCCCGATGGTGCAACCTTGACCGTGACGGTTTCGCTGGCCAATAGCGGCGGCATCAACTCACCGATCGTAACCGCGACCGCCGTCGTTGATACGATCGCTCCCGGCCTGCCGACCGTCACCCTCGGTGATGGCATCGGCCCGCTCAATGCAAGCGAAGTCGCAGGCGGCACGGTCAACGTCTCGGTCAGTCTGGCGGGCACTGGCGCCCAGCCCGGCGACACGCTGACCGTCAACGGCACACCGATCGTGCTGACCGCCGCACAGATCACCGCAGGCGTCGCCACCACCACGGTAACGGCACCCGGAAACGGCCTCACCCTGACGGTGACGGCGAGCCTGACCGATCCGGCCGGCAACACCTCGCCCGTCGCAACCGCAACCGCAGTCGTCGATACCACCGCTCCCGGCCTGCCGACCGTCACCCTCGGGGATGGCGTCGGCCCGCTGAATGCAAGCGAAGTCGCAGGTGGCACGGTCAATGTCTCGGTCAGCCTGACCGGTACCGGCGCGGCTCCCGGCGACACGCTGACCGTCAATGGCACACCGATCGTGCTCACCGCTGCACAGATCACCGCAGGCGTCGCCACCACCACCGTTCCGGCTCCGGCCGACGGCGCCACCCTGACGGTGACGACAACCCTCACGGATGCCGCCGGCAACACCTCGCCGCCGGCCACCGTCAGCGCCCTCGTCGATGCCACCGCACCCGGCGTACCGACAGTAACGGTCGGCGACGGCATCGGCCCGATCGGTCCCGGCGAGATCACCGGCAACACCGTTCCGGTCACGGTCAACCTCACCGGAACCGGTGCGCTGGCCGGCGATACGCTCATCGTCAACGGCACTGCGACAATCCTGACAGCCGGACAGGTCGCGACAGGCACGGTTACGGTACCGGTACAGCTGCCGGCGGGCGGCGCACCCCTCGATGTGACCGTGACGCTCACCGATGTCGCCGGCAATATCTCGACCCCGATCACCGTCACGGTGCCGGTCGACACAACCGCACCGACCGCGCCGGGCGTCACCATTGGTGACGGCAATGGCACGATCGTCGTCGGCGAACTCGTCGGCGGCGCCGTGCCCGTCTCGGTCAGCATCGCCGGAACCGGCGCTGTTGCCGGCGACACCCTGACCGTCAACGGCACACCAATCGTCCTCACCGCCGCCCAGATCACGGCCGGCGTAGTGGCAATAACGCTGCCGACCCCGGCCGACGGCCAGACCCTCACCGTCACGGCAACCCTGACCGACCTGGCCGGCAACAGCTCGTCCGCGACCACGGTCTCGGCGGTGGTCGATGCCGACCTTCTCGCCGCGCCGACAATCACGATTGGTGATGGCGACGGCTTCATCAATGCTGTCGAAGCAACCGGAAACACCGTTCCCGTCTCGATCTCCCTGGCCGGAACCGGTGCCGTCGCCGGTGACACCCTCACCGTCAATGGTACGACCAGCATCCTCACCCAGGCACAGATCACGGCCGGCGTGGTGAACACGACCGTGCCGGCCCCTGCCAATGGCGCAACCTTGACCGTGACCGCATCCCTGACCGACAGCGCCAACATCAGCTCGCCGGTCGTCACCGCCACGGCCGTGGCGGACTTTACCGCCCCCACCGCCCCCGCCATCAGCATCGGCGATGGCAATGCCTTTATCGTTGCCGGCGAGATAACCAACGGACAGGTGACCGTTTCGCTCAGCCTTGCCGGCACCGGCGCGGCTGTCGGTGACACGCTGACCGTCAACGGTACCGTCATCACCCTCACCCAGGCCCAGATCACGGCCGGCGTGGTGACGACGGCACTGTCGGCCCCTGTCAACGGCCAGGCACTGTCGGTCACGGCCTCCATCGCCGACATTGCCGGCAACAGCTCACCGATCGCCAACGCTTCCGCAATCGTCGACACCAGCGCACCCGGACTGCCGGTGGTGACGCTCGGCAATGGCGATGGCGTGCTCGGACCGAGTGAAGTCGCCGGCAACACCGTGCCTGTCTCGGTCAGCCTTGCCGGAACCAACGCCGTGGCCGGTAACACGCTGACCGTCAACGGCACTGCCATCGTCCTCACACAGGCCCAGATCACCGCCGGTGTTGCGACGACAACCGTGCCCGCACCCGGCAATGGCGCGACCCTGACCGTCACCGCATCGCTCACCGATGCGGCCGGCAACACCTCCCCCACCGCCACCGCGACGGCCGTCGTCGACCTCACCGCACCCGGAGCGGTCACCGTCACGCTCGGCAATGGCGACGGCTTCATCAATGCCGCAGAAGGAGCCGGCGGCACCGTGGCGGTCTCCGTCAGCCTGGCAGGAACCAACGCCGTGGCCGGCGACACCCTGACCGTCAACGGTACCGCCATCGTCCTTACCGCCGCTCAGATCGCTGCCGGCGTTGTCGCAACAACCGTTCCAACACCGGCAAGCGGCGCAACCCTCTCCGTCACGGCCGCAATCACCGATATCGCCGGAAATACCGCAAATCCAACAACCGTAACCGCACTCGTCGATACAATCGTGCCCGGTCTTCCGGGTTTGAGCCTTGGCAATGGCGACGGGCTTCTCAGTACCGCCGAAGTGGCCGGTGGGGTCAACGTCTCGGTCAATCTGGCGGGCACTGGCGCCCAGCCCGGCGACACGCTGACCGTCAACGGCACACCGATCGTGCTGACCGCCGCACAGATCACCGCAGGCGTCGCCACCACCACGGTAACGGCACCCGGAAACGGCCTCACCCTGACGGTGACGGCGAGCCTGACCGATCCGGCCGGCAACACCTCGCCCGTCGCAACCGCAACCGCAGTCGTCGATACCACCGCTCCCGGCCTGCCGACCGTCACCCTCGGGGATGGCGTCGGCCCGCTGAATGCAAGCGAAGTCGCAGGTGGCACGGTCAATGTCTCGGTCAGCCTGACCGGTACCGGCGCGGCTCCCGGCGACACGCTGACCGTCAATGGCACACCGATCGTGCTCACCGCTGCACAGATCACCGCAGGCGTCGCCACCACCACCGTTCCGGCTCCGGCCGACGGCGCCACCCTGACGGTGACGACAACCCTCACGGATGCCGCCGGCAACACCTCGCCGCCGGCCACCGTCAGCGCCCTCGTCGATGCCACCGCACCCGGCGTACCGACAGTAACGGTCGGCGACGGCATCGGCCCGATCGGTCCCGGCGAGATCACCGGCAACACCGTTCCGGTCACGGTCAACCTCACCGGAACCGGTGCGCTGGCCGGCGATACGCTCATCGTCAACGGCACTGCGACAATCCTGACAGCCGGACAGGTCGCGACAGGCACGGTTACGGTACCGGTACAGCTGCCGGCGGGCGGCGCACCCCTCGATGTGACCGTGACGCTCACCGATGTCGCCGGCAATATCTCGACCCCGATCACCGTCACGGTGCCGGTCGACACAACCGCACCGACCGCGCCGGGCGTCACCATTGGTGACGGCAATGGCACGATCGTCGTCGGCGAACTCGTCGGCGGCGCCGTGCCCGTCTCGGTCAGCATCGCCGGAACCGGCGCAGTTGCCGGCGACACCCTGACCGTCAACGGCACACCAATCGTCCTCACCGCCGCCCAGATCACGGCCGGCGTAGTGGCAATAACGCTGCCGACCCCGGCCGACGGCCAGACCCTCACCGTCACGGCAACCCTTACCGACCTGGCCGGCAACAGCTCGTCCGCGACCACGGTCTCGGCGGTGGTCGATACCGACCTTCTCGCCGCGCCGACAATCACGATTGGTGATGGCGACGGCTTCATCAATGCTGTCGAAGCAACCGGAAACACCGTTCCCGTCTCGATCTCCCTGGCCGGAACCGGTGCCGTCGCCGGTGACACCCTCACCGTCAATGGTACGACCAGCATCCTCACCCAGGCACAGATCACGGCCGGCGTGGTGAACACGACCGTGCCGGCCCCTGCCAATGGCGCAACCTTGACCGTGACCGCATCCCTGACCGACAGCGCCAACATCAGCTCGCCGGTCGTCACCGCCACGGCCGTGGCGGACTTTACCGCCCCCACCGCCCCCGCCATCAGCATCGGCGATGGCAATGCCTTTATCGTTGCCGGCGAGATAACCAACGGACAGGTGACCGTTTCGCTCAGCCTTGCCGGCACCGGCGCGGCTGTCGGTGACACGCTGACCGTCAACGGTACCGTCATCACCCTCACCCAGGCCCAGATCACGGCCGGCGTGGTGACGACGGCACTGTCGGCCCCTGTCAACGGCCAGGCACTGTCGGTCACGGCCTCCATCGCCGACATTGCCGGCAACAGCTCACCGATCGCCAACGCTTCCGCAATCGTCGACACCAGCGCACCCGGACTGCCGGTGGTGACGCTCGGCAATGGCGATGGCGTGCTCGGACCGAGTGAAGTCGCCGGCAACACCGTGCCTGTCTCGGTCAGCCTTGCCGGAACCAACGCCGTGGCCGGTAACACGCTGACCGTCAACGGCACTGCCATCGTCCTCACACAGGCCCAGATCACCGCCGGTGTTGCGACGACAACCGTGCCCGCACCCGGCAATGGCGCGACCCTGACCGTCACCGCATCGCTCACCGATGCGGCCGGCAACACCTCCCCCACCGCCACCGCGACGGCCGTCGTCGACCTCACCGCACCCGGAGCGGTCACCGTCACGCTCGGCAATGGCGACGGCTTCATCAATGCCGCAGAAGGAGCCGGCGGCACCGTGGCGGTCTCCGTCAGCCTGGCAGGAACCAACGCCGTGGCCGGCGACACCCTGACCGTCAACGGTACCGCCATCGTCCTTACCGCCGCTCAGATCGCTGCCGGCGTTGTCGCAACAACCGTTCCAACACCGGCAAGCGGCGCAACCCTCTCCGTCACGGCCGCAATCACCGATATCGCCGGAAATACCGCAAATCCAACAACCGTAACCGCACTCGTCGATACAATCGTGCCGACTGTCCCGGTCGTCGCCTTCGAAAACGATACGGGCACGATCGGCGATGGCATCAGCACGGATGGCACCATCCTGGTCAGCGGCATCGAGCCTGGCGCGACCTGGCAATACAGCACAAATGGCGGGTTGAGCTGGACCACCGGAAGTGGCACCGGTTTCGAACTCGGGGTTGGCACATTCAACGTCCAGGTCCGGCAGACGGACGCCGCCGGCAACACCGCCACACGGAACCTCGGTCCCGTGCGCATATTCAATCTCGACGCTATCAATGACGCGGCGACATTGAACCTGACTGTGACGCCGGTCACAACCGCACAACCGCAACAGACAGGCCAGGCGACATCCGTCTTGAGCCTGGGGCTTCTGGCAGGAACGGTTGACGTCTCGCTCTTGGCGGGGCAGACCGCATTGCAGTTCAATGTCGCGCAAAATACGACGCAGCAGGTCAGCATCAGCGGCGGTGGCAATGCGCTTCTTTCGCTGTCACTGATCGGCGACAATGACTACGATCTGTATGTCTACAGGGCAGATACCGGATCGTCTCAGGCCCAGCTTGTGTATCAGTTGCCCAACTGGCTCGATTATAGCCCCGGCCTTCTTGGGCTCCTGTCCAGCTGGTCGGGTCCGTCTGTGGCACTTCCGCAATTTCAGGGCGGGGGCACGTATTATGTCGTGCTCGGAAATTCCGGCGCCGTGCTCAACCTGTCGGCGCTCGCCAACATCACGGTCCAGACGACGGCGAATACGATCACCGACTACCGTGATGTGACCGGTTCCTTGACCGGCAATGTCCTCACCGGCGACGTCACGGTTGCCGGGACCATTGTCGCCAGTGTCGATCAGACGCCGATTTCGGCGACCAGCACGGTAATCGATGGGGATTACGGTACCCTGACCATCAACCGGAACGGCAGCTATACCTATGTTCCCGACCGGGTGTTTACGGGTGCCAACGGTGCTCAGGACGTGTTCACATACACGATCGCGTCCCCGGATGGTTCAACCGATACCGCCACCTTGACGGTTACGCTGGGCTATCCTGGCGGTCCGCAGGCAACATTCGCCATGGCCGCAGAGCAGGGGTTTGCCGATGACGACCTGATTTCGCTGTCGCTATTGGCCGATCCGACAGAAACCGGTGATCCGGCAAACAATGGTGTGGATCTCGATCTGGGCCTCGGCCTCAACCTCGGTGAGGATCAGCAGATCCTGTCCGCGGACCTCAACACCGCCGATGACCTGACAATCGATGACAATGACCCTTCGAACATCGACCTCAATCTCGACCTGGGCATAGACGGAGATCAGCAGATCGTGTCGGCGGATATCAATGTGGATGATCTGGCGATCGATGACGGTGGACAGGAGATCGATCTGACGGCATTGGCGCAACAGGGAAGCGAGCCCGTGGAGGGATCGTTTGACACCGATGCACCGGACACCGCGAGCCCGGAGCCCGCCCCGATCACCGTTGCCGAAACGGCCGAGGCACCGCCTCCGCTTGATCCGTTTGAACCGATCCATAATCAGGATGAGCTG
This sequence comes from Endobacterium panacihumi, assembly GCF_050847465.1. NCBI lineage: Bacteria > Pseudomonadati > Pseudomonadota > Alphaproteobacteria > Hyphomicrobiales > Rhizobiaceae > Endobacterium > Endobacterium panacihumi. The sequence continues at coordinate 434,825 of NZ_JBOZRA010000004.1, forward strand.
AACCAGCTGCCCGTTGTCTGACAATTGAACCGGCACACTGTGACGGATCGGGCCTTTCTGTCCTGATCCGTCCATCGAGGAGGAAAACGATATGGTTCAGTCGGTAATCACTGCGAAAATCGGGAGCGGAGAGGTCCCGGCGGATGCGTGGGTCGAAGTCCTTGGACATCTCGCCCAGCGGCTGGGTATTCCTCATTCGAAATTCGCGGCAAGCTACTACGCGATTACCGAGGAAAATGTTGCCCCCATCCAGCGCATAGAACGGCTGGCACGCAGGTTCGGCATCGAGATTCGGGCAGTCGAACCGACAGCGAGTGGCATCAATGCCCGGCGGTTGCCCATGCTCATCCAGTTCCGGGATGGCGCCGTCGCCCTGGTGACTGCAGTGAATGGCGAACGGGCCACGTTGATATACGGCGGCGACAATGGCCAATGGACGACACTCCCGATTGCGGATCTCAAGGATGGCATTGCCTATCTGCTGATTGCGCGCGATGCCCGTGACGGCAAGGATGCCCGCGTCGATCCCTTCACCGCTCGAAACCAGAAGAGCTGGTTCCGGGCTGCCGTATTGCCTGATCTAAGGCCCTATTGGTACGTCCTTCTGGCCACACTTGTCGCCAACAGCTTGTCTTTGGCGGGTGTCATATTCTCGATGCAGGTTTATGACCGCGCGGTGCCGGCCCAATCCTATTCGACGCTCACTGTCCTATTCAGTGGCGTCATCCTCGCCATCGTCTTCGATTTCATCATGAGGCAGGTCCGCACGGGGATCATCGATGTGCTGGGCAAACGCGCTGACATCAAGGTGTCCGATCGCGTGTTCGGTCATGCGCTCGAGGTGAAAAGCCAGGCCCGACCGAAGGCGACCGGCACGTTCATATCGCAGCTGCGCGAACTGGAGCAGGTGCGCGAACTGTTCACATCCACGACCGTCGCGGCCGTCGCCGACATTCCCTTCTTTCTGATCTTTCTGGTGGTCTTCTGGTATATCGGCGGCGCCCTGGCCATCATCCCTGCCGTCGCGCTTTTCCTGATGGTTCTGCCCGGACTGCTTGCACAGCCGAAACTCAAGAGCATGGCGAACCTTGCCATGCGAGAATCGTCGCTGCGCAACGCGATGCTGGTCGAATCCGTCCAGGGCGGGGAGGATATCAAGGCTCTGCAGGCGGAGAAGATATTCCGGCAACGGTGGAACAGCTATAACTCCGCCACTGCAGAGGCCAACATGCGGCTGCGCGCGCTTACCGGCACGCTCTCGAGCTGGTCGCATGCAATCCAGACAGCCGTGTTCGCGGTGATCGTTTTTTGCGGCGCGCCCATGGTGATGGCGGGCGACATGACGACGGGTGCGCTGGTTGCCTGCTCGATCCTCGGCTCTCGAATGATGGCGCCGATGGGACAGGTCACCGGTGTCCTAAGCCGCTACCAGCATGCGAAAATCGGGATGCAGGGTCTGAATTCCATCATGGATCTTCCCACCGACCATCCGCAGGCTGAACGGCGGATCAGCGTCACCGGTCTGGCAGGCCATTACCAGTTCCGGTCCGCGACATTCCATTACGGTCTGCCGGAAGGAAAACCTGCACTGACGTTGGGCAATTTTTCGGTCACCGCTGGCCAGACCGTCGGATTGCTCGGCAAAAACGGCGCCGGCAAATCGACCCTTCTCATGGCTTTGTCGGGCATGATCGAACCGAGCTCGGGCGAGGCATTTGTCGACAATCTCTTGATGTCTCACGTCGATCCCCATGACCTGAGACGTGATATCGGCATCATGACCCAGAACGCGCGGCTGTTTCACGGCACGATCCGGGAAAACGCCATGCTCGGCGCGCCGGATGCGCCGCAGACGGCATTGCTCAACGCACTCGCCATCAGCGGTGCCGATCAGTTCATCCGGCAACTGCCCGACGGCCTCGACCATATCATCGATGAAGGCGGTCGTGGCCTGTCCGGCGGGCAGCAGCAGGCCTTGTTGTTGTCGCGCCTGATCATTCGGGATCCGAACATCATCCTGCTCGACGAACCGACCGCCTCGCTTGATGAGGCAGCGGAGCGTGATTTCATCACGCGGTTCAAGGCATGGAGCAAAGGCAAGACCGTGATCGTCGCCACTCATCGCATGCGGATGCTCGACGTTGTCGAGCGCGCCGTGATGCTGGAGAACGGTCGTGTTGTTCTCGACGCACCGAAATCCGACGTGCTTGCACGACTTCGCGGAACGCCTGTGGCTGCGCCGGCGGCGGCAATCGAGAAAGGCGCGGCATCACCCGCCATCAAAGGCTCAGCGGGCAGGTCGGCCAAACGGGCAAAAGCCCCCTCGGCCAAGCCTCGAGCCCGGAGCAAGAACCAGGTGCGCACCGTGGAGGCGGATATCTGATGGCAGCGATTTTTCAGCAGCCGGAACTTGAAAGCTGGCAGCATGGCGGTGATGACAGCGTCAAGCTGACGCGCGCAAAGCGTGTCGTGCTGGTGCTGACCCTGCTTCTGGCAACCGGCTTGATATGGGCGAACTATGCGGTTCTCGACGAGGTTTCAACGGGCACCGGCAGGGTTGTTCCAATCAGCAAGGAACAGGTCGTGCAATCTCTCGAAGGCGGCATCGTGTCGAAACTCGAAGTGCGCGAAAACCAGATTGTCGAAGCGGGGCAGATGATTGCCCAATTCGACCCCACTATCACCCAGTCCGGCGTTGGAGAGGCGTCGGCGAAATACCGCGCAGCACTCGCAAGCGCTGCACGTCTGATCGCTGAGGTGAACGGTCAACCCCTGTCTTTTCCCAATGAGTTGCAGGACGAGCCAGCCTTGATCGCCAGCGAAACGCAATTATACGAGGCACGTCAACGCAACTTGCAGGAAACGCTCAGCTGGATCGACAAATCCGTCGCCCTTGCCAAAAAGGAACTTGCCGTCAATCAGGATTTGTCGGGCATAGGCGCGGCCAGCACGGTCGAGATCCTGAGGCTGGAGCAGCAACTTGCGCAACTCGAACTCAAGAAAGTGGAGACGAGCGCCCAATATATCGTGCAGGCCCGTGAGGAACTGTCGAAGGCCAATGCCGAAGTCAATTCGTTACGTTCGGTCGTTGCAGGTCGTCGCGACAGCCTCTCGAGATTGACCGTGCGATCACCCGTCCGCGGCATCGTCAAGAATATCGAGGTTTCGACGATCGGCGGCGTCGTGCCGCCAAACGGCAAGCTCATGGACATCATTCCGTTGGGCGACCAGTTGCTGGTCGAAGCAAGGATCTCGCCACGCGATATTGCCTTCATTCATCCCGATCAGCGCGCGACGGTCAAGATAACGGCCTATGACTATTCGATTTACGGGGCTCTCGAAGGCAAGGTCATCGCCATTTCGCCGGACACGATCCAGGATGAGGTCGATCCGGAAGTGTATTATTACCGCGTCTTCGTCCAGACCGACAGCGACGCCCTGATCGGCAAAGCCGGTCAGCGCAATCCGATCGCGCCCGGCATGATTGCGACGGTCGATATCGACACAGGCGAGAAGACCGTGCTCGACTATCTGATCAAACCATTCAACAAGGCTGGCGAAGCGCTGCGTGAAAGATGAGGATGGGAAGCAGGTTTCCCGTACAGACCCAGCGCGATTTTGATCGTGCTTGTCGCCGGCTGGTAGGATGAGGCCCGAGATGCTGGTCAGAGCCTCGGCATGATCTCCATCGAGACTGCTTCCGGCGAGATCGACATGAAGAACCAAAAGGGAAGCGGCTGGGCGGATATGCCGAGCCGTTTCAAGGCCTTTCGTTTCGGCGGACCACATCACTCTGCGTTCTGTTCAGGACGTCACGATACCGTAATCCAACCACGACACACGTCATGCAATCTCAAAAACTTTCGGAGCCCGCCTCGAGAGAAACCAGTCGCCGCCCCTCAATCTTGTAAACACCCAGTCGGCGTTCGATTGTACCGGTCGCCGTCAACCGGAAAAGGCCTGTGACGCCACGAAAGCCGGTCTTGCTGGTAAGGGCTTCAGGTGTGATGACCGCGGAGCCGCCGCTCCTGACGATGCCGGCCGTCATTGCAATACTGTCATACCCCAGTGCCGCGTGGATGGAGAACGGTCGCTTGTTGGCGGCCTCGTATCGCGCGCCGACAGTATTCATCGCTTCGGGATCCGCCGTTGCGATGATGGCGTTGGCTGCAGCCGGATCGGCATAGATACTCGTCGGCCAATGGCTGGTCCCGACGATTTGTAATGTGGCAGATGTCGCTCGCAGGGTTTTGAGAACAGACCCAATTACAGCGCCATCGCCCGTCACCACGGCCGCGTTGGCGGCGTCGATCATCGGCTTGCTTCGTACCAAGGCCTCGGAAACCGAGCCTGCATCGTAACGGATCACCCCTGTCACCGAACCACCGGCCTGAGCGATGGACGTCCTCAGGCTCGTTTCTTCCGACGCGCCGAGACCGGTTGGCGCCAGCACGACGATCGTCTTCTGACCGGCGCCGATGACCCGCCGCGCTCCTCTCGCCGCGCTGGCGATCTCGTCGAAACCGAAATTGAAGGTTTTAGGCCCCGAAACCGGCATGCCGAGATTGATCAGCGGCGGTCGCAGATCCGGTGCTGTCGCGGCAATAGCCGCCGTCGTAGCCTGCGGCGCAAAGGCGACAAGCAGGCCGGAACTGCGGCTGTTGGCGGCTGAAATCATGCCGGTGACAGCAGATGCGCCGGCCGCCACATCCACCACTTTGATCTTCATCGAGCCGGCTTCGTCCAGTTCGCGGATGGCGAGCGCGGCACCGTCGCGGATGTCTTTTGCGGCGCCCTCGTAATAGCCGCTTTGCGCTTTTGTCAGCGCCAGGGTGATCTCGATCGAACCTCGACCAAACGTCTCCTCCACCGTGGTCGGCGGGGGTTTCAATGCCTTGTCATTGGCCATGCGGGCACCGATGGTTTCGGTCTCGCAGGATGTCAGCGCGATCGCCACACCGACCAGCAGAACGGCGCTTCGCAACGACGGAAGGGGGATAGGAATAGAAAGGGACGGATTGAAAGCGCAAACCGCGCCGGACATGAAAACGGGTCGTCTGCGGAGCGGCATCTGTAGGACTTTCAACTGCAACTCACACATGTTAGCGCATGTAAAAGGGCTTAACAAGCGACAATAGAATTGCGAAAATTTTATGCAATTTCTCTCAATAATATTACATCCTTAGTATACACGTTCACCAACGAGAAATTCAGAGCCGATTGCTAGTCTTCTTCCAACAGGAGAGACAACAATGGCTCACAACAACAAGAATAAAATAGCCTTTATTGCCTTTGCGATGATGTCCACTTTCATGGCGTCGCACGCAAGCGCAATGATCTTGCAAGCAACGTCAAAACCCTCGTCTGCAGCCACGTTTCTGGCGCAGGGTGCCATGACCTACTTTCCGCAAGCGCTTCCGGTTATTGCATCAATGACCCGGCTGACTGCCGATTTTGCGGCCACCATTACCGCACGAAACACCGCCCCCGCAGGATCTGCCATTGAACCAGCGGAAACATTGGCTGTTATGCAGGTCTCCATCAAGCCTTCAAACGTTCCGACTGAGCCCCGCAACGGCCCGGCCGCCGCCGCATTCGATACCGTCGCGGTCCCGTTCAAACGCCTGTCGGCGCTAAGAAAGCTTGCTCCCTCGCTTGCCGAAATGGACAAAGGCGCTGCCATCGTCTGCCGCGGCAAGACCTGCGCGCCCGCGGTCACCCTCATCAAGCAGGCAGGCAATGAACAAGCTTCGTTGCGCGACAAACTCAACGCCGTCAACGCCGCCGTCAACAAGGCCATCACCTATCGTTCCGACATGGAAACAAACGGTGTTACAGATCATTGGGCGACACCGAGCGAAACGCTTGCCCGCGGCCAAGGCGATTGCGAGGACTTTGCCATCCTGAAAATGGCCGCTCTGCGCGCGGAAGGGTTCGATCCGGCAGCGATGAGCATCATCGCCCTGTTCGACCAAAAGCGCCGCCTTTACCACGCCGTCCTGTCTGTCGAAGTGTCCGGCCGCCACTTCATCCTCGACAATGTCCGCAATCAGGTCCTCCAGGATACCCAGCTTCCCGACTATGTCGCGCTTTACTCGATCCGCGACGGCAAGGGTTTTCTGCACGGCTCGCAACGCCAGAAGCAGATTGCCAGCGCCATCACATCCATGGAAAAGATCGCGCCGGGCGCGGGCGTGAACTGACAGGCACCAAACAACAAGGAAAAGGCGAGGCGGATGATCACCGCCTCGCCTTTTCTCATGCCAAAATCAAAAAAATCAGAACCGCGAGATATAGCCGATCAACATCGGCTTTTCATGCGCCGGCGCCAGCGCCAGGTTGATCTGGCCGACAATGCTCTGCTTGCCACAGGAGATGGAAAAGCCGGTATTCAGCGTCTTGCCGCGTTTGGCCTGCAGGGTTTCCATTGCGTCATCGACCTGCGTATCGACGGAAAATTTCAAGGTTTTCATCAGTTGCGCGTATTCGTCGACGACCAGCCGCTGCCGCAGCATCGTCAGAAACGCCTCGTTGAACAGGTGGATGCGCTTGTCGCGGGTCAGAACCACGGTCGGTGACGGCGAGGCCTGCACCAGGGCATTGAGATTGTCCATCGACGACACCTCTTCCACCGAAGCCAACCGGCCAAGCGCCCATTTCAGGCTCATGACCCGAAGGAGCGAGGTGAGATTGCCGGGTTGCGGCAATTGTTCGGCGGTATAATCCACCAGATCACCGGTCGTCACCCTTCCGGCCGCCGACATCCGGCTCAGGCCTTCCCAGTAGATCTGCTCCAGCCGAATACCACGCCGCTCGCCATTGCGGGCGACAACAGCGCGAAAACGCGGCTCAACCTCGGCCTGATCGATGATCGGCAACGCCTCGCCGGCGGGCGACAGGGCGGGATCGAGCGGCGGAATAAGACTACCGGACTTCATGCATCCTCCCTCACCTCTCGCTCAGCGCTTCGGAGCGCGCGCGGTTGATCGGCTTCATCAGGTAGCTCAGCACGGTCTTGCGGCCGGTCATGATTTCGGCGGACGCGATCATGCCCGGAATGATCGGGTAGGATTTGCCGTTGCGCTGCAGTTCGGAACTGTCGGTCTTCACCTGCACGACGTAATAGGTCTCACCCTTTTCCTTTTCGATGATGCTGTCGGCGGAGACATTGGTGACCTCCCCTTCCAGCCCGCCGAAAATGGCAAAATCATAGGCGGTGATCTTGACGATAGCCTTCTGCCCTCGGCGCACGAAGGCGACATCGCGCGGCGAAATGCGCGCCTCGATCAGCAGCGTATCGGCAGTCGGAACGATGCCGGCGATCACCCGGCCGGGATCGACATAGGCACCGATCGTATTCACCTCGAGCGTGTTGACGATGCCATCGACTGGCGAGCGGATATCGGTGCGTTTGACGCGATCGGATGCGCCACGGATGGTCTCGTCGATCACCGACTGTTCGGCCAACGCCTGCGCCTTTTCGGTCAGCGCCTGCTGGCGCAGCGCCAGCGAAATCTCGCTCACCTGCAGCCGCGCTTCCTCGATCGCGCCGCGCAAGCGGTCCATGCTCTCGCGATAGACTTTCAGCTGGCCTTCCTGATCGGTCAGCTGGCTTTCCACCTGTAGAAGCTGCGTCTGCGCCACCAGACCCTTCTTGGCGAGCGGCCCGTACAGATCGTGCTGGCGGTTGGAAGCGGCGATGTTCTGCACCAGACGATCGATATTGGCATTCGCCTCGCTCATCTCGTTCTGGCGCTGCTTCATGCGCTCCTGCAACACGCCGAGCTTGTTTTCATAAGCCGCCTTGTTGGCCGCAAACAGCCGCGTCTCGTTTTCGCAGACACTCTGCGCCACTGCCATCACATCGGCAGGGCATTTGTAATCGTGGCTGTAATCACCTTTTTCCTCGAGTACGAGGCGGTTGATCTTGGCGCCCAGCGCCCGCGCCTTGGCCACCACCTCGCCCAGCGTCGATTCCGTCGTCGTGTTGTTGAGCTGCACGATCAGATCGCCCTTGCGAACGATCTGGCCCAGTTTGACGGCGATATCCTGCACGATGCCGGCTTCCGAGGACTGCACGATCTGCGTTTTCGACACCGGAATGACCTTGCCGTCGCCACGAGCGATCTCGTCGATCTCGGCAAAGGCCGCCCACAGGACGAATGTGATGATGCAGGCGCCGACCAGCAGAACCAGAATGCGCGCGAAAAACGGCGGGTTGTCGTGCACGGCACCGCTCATTGCACCGCCCCCTTGCGCTGCATGGCGGCAATCACCGATGCCTTGGGGCCATCCGCCACGATGCGGCCCTTGTCGACCACGACGAGACGATCGACCAGATCGAGCATGCTGAAGCGGTGGGTGGCGATGATCAGCGTCGTATCCCGGCTGAAGGCGTCGGACAGTTTTGTCAGCAGATGCCGCTCGCTGGCCAGATCCATCGCCCCCGACGGCTCATCCAGGAACACGATTTTTGGCTTGGTCAGCAGCAGGCGGGCAATTGTCAGCGCCTGTTTCTGGCCGCTCGACAGATTGCTGCCGCGCTCGCCGACCGGCATGTCGAAACCGCGCGGATGGTTGGCGACGAATTCCTCGACGCCGGTCATCTTGGCGACTTCGAGCAGCTCGTCATCGGTTGCATCCGGCCGACCGATCAGCAGATTTTCCTTCACCGTGCCGGAGAAAAGATCCGACGACTGGCCGGCAACGGCAACGGCCGCGCGCACCTCCGCCATGTGATACTGGCGGATATCGACACCATCGATCAGCACCCGGCCTTCGGACGGCAGGTAAAGACCATCCAGCAGACGCCCGAGCGTAGTCTTGCCCGACCCGATACGGCCGATAATGCCAACCCTCTCGCCCGGCGCCACCGTAATCGACATCTTGTTGATCACACCATAATCCGAACCCGGATAGGCGAACGACACGTCCTGGAAGGAAAAACCGCCATGCTTGATCTGGCGGTTGACGAAACCGACCGTCGAGGGCCGATCCTCGGGCTGCTCCATCACCTTGTCGAGAATCCGCAGCGACATCATCGCCTGGCGGAAACGCGCCAACGCCATGGCGATCTGCCCGAGCGGCGCACCGGCGCGGCTCGACAGCATCACGGTCGCGATGATCGCGCCCATGGCCAGCCGCCCCTCGGAAAACTCGTAGGTGCCGGCGATAACGATCAGCACCGCCACCATCTGTTGCACGAAGGCGGTATAGTTCACCGCGTTCGAGGAGACGTGCTTGATATCCTCGCTGGTGCGGCTGGAAAGCTTCATCAGCTCCTGCCAGCGGCGCAGCATGCCGGCTTCGGCGCGCAGGCTCTTGACCGTCTCGATGGTCGAGATCGTCTCGATCAGCAGCGCCTGACGCCGCGACGCCTCGTTGGTGGCCGCCGCCATCTTCTGGCCGATCTTTGCCTGCGCATGCAGGCCGATCAGCACGGAGAGCAGAAGCGCCACCGCCGGAATGACCACCAGCCAGCCGGCAATCAGATAGATGACGATCAGAAAAATGAACACGAAGGCCGTGTCGATCATCAGGCCGACGGTGTTGGACGTGAAGAACTCGCGTACGAATTCGTATTGCGTCACCCGGTTGGCATATTCGCCGGTCGAAAGCGGCCGCGATGCCATGGTCGAATTCAGCACCTTGTCGAAAATCATCTGCGACAGACGAAGATCAGCATTGCGGCCCGCATGGTCGATCAGCGCCGAACGCGCCGTCTTCAGAAGAAGATCGAAAGTATAGGCAAGCGTTATACCGGCGGCGAGCACCCACAACGTCGGAAACGCCTTGTTGGGCAGAACCCGGTCATAGACATTCATGGTGAAAAGCGGCGATGCCAGCGCAATCACGTTGATGAAGAAGGCCGCCATGATGACGCGCAGATAGGTGCGCCAGTAGGGCACCAGCGCCCTGAGCAGCCAGTGGCGCCGCTCGATTTCGCCCGCTGTGCCAACAAGGCTGTCTTCAGATGCGTTCTGATAGAACAGCGTGAAGGCATAACCGAATTTCGGCCGGAGCGCTGCAATGTCCTGAAGGCTGAGCACCGTCTGCGGTCCGGCATTGGCCGCCACATCCGTCACATAGTGACCGGCGTCGTTGACCTCCAGCAACGGCAGCACGCCGCCGTCTTCGAACACGAGGATGGCGGGACAATCGAAATTGCCCTCGCGGCATTCGCGCTCGCCATGGCGCATGACCTCAAGCCCGATGCGATGCGCCAGATGCTCGACATCGTCGGCCTCCAGAGATTCGACGATCTCGTCGGGAATACCGGAATAGAGCACGACATCCGAGGCTGGGCGACCGTAGAAGATCGCCACGGAGCGAAACGCCGCCTTGAAGGTCTTCAACTCCACCGTATCTGATGTGTCGACCTTGACGTTGAGCATTTTTCTGGCCGATCGGCTTTAGCGGACCGGCGCCAGAAGATCCATCGGCATGCCGGCCTTCTGACGGGATTCGATCTTGGCATAACCGGGATCAACCGGCGCGCCGCCCTGAACCCTGAACTCGGAACGGGCATAGGCCTCGACCTGCTTGACAGGCTTCATGTTCATCGCGGTGAGCAGGCTGCCGGAGGCGGCCAGGATCTTGTATTCGGCAAACAACGAGGCGAAACGCGCGGTCTCCGCAAGGATGCTGGTGTTGAAGCGGGTGTTCTGCGCATCCAGCACGTCGAGCAAGGACCGCTGGTTCACCTTGAACTGCTCGCGATAGGACGACACGAGGCTGGCATTGGTCGACGACTGGCGGCCGAGAATGGCCGAGATTTCGCCCCGGCTCTTGCGCTCGTTCCAGGCGGAACGCACGGACTCTTCCACTTCGCGATGGGCATAGGCCAGCGCATAACGCTGCTCGCTGGCGCGGCGGATCTGCTCCTGCTCACGCGCCTGGTCGATGCCACCGCGATAGAGGTTCCAGCGTGCCACGACGCGCACCTGCACGTCGTTGGTATTGCCGTCATCGCCGTTGATATCGTCACCGACCTGGGCGATGCCCTGCATGTCCACCTTGGGCAGATAGTTGGCGCGCGCGCCGCGCACGCCGGCATCGGCGGCATCCACATCCGCATTGGCAGCATGGACGCCCGGATTGTTGGCCTGTGCGATCAGGATCGCGTCATTGACAGTCTTGGGAATGTAACGGGCCAGCGAGGCCGGCATCTTGACGTTGGCGCCGATCGGCTCGCCCACCGTCTTGAGGAAGCGGATTTTTGTGGCTTCCAGCTCTTCCTGGGCTTCGCGCAGGCGGGCCTTGGCGGCCTCCATGCGTTCGCGGCCCTGCAAGCGGTCTGCATCGGTCAGCGCGCCGCCGCGGATGCTTTCGGAAATATCGCTGACCAGCCCGTTGTGAACCGAAACGTTCTGCTGGGCGATGCCGACGATCTTGGTCTGGAGGATGTATTCGAGATAATCCTGCGTCGCCTGCAGTGCCAGCGATTCCGAACGCTCCAGAACACGGAAGGAAGCACCATCGACGCGTGAGGCCTGCTGCTCCACCTGCGAACGACGGCTGCCGCCATCGAACAGGGTCTGGGTGATCGTCAGGCTGGTATCGGCCGGCGAGTAGACGTCATGGTCACGGGTCAACGTGCCGGTGCTGCTGTTGGACAGGCGACGGCGCCCGGCGCCCGCCTCAAGATCGACCGACGGCAGGTAAAGACCCCGCGCCTGCCGAAGCTCGAACTCAACCGCTTCCCGGTTTTCCACCGCCTGCATGATCTGCGGGTTGGTATTGAGGGTCTTGCCGATCGCCTCTTCGAGAGACATGGCCAAGGAGGGTGAAACGAAAGCAGCCAATATCGCTGCACTTGCACCAAGCGATGCAATTATTCTCTTCTGATGATTCACCGATGTCCCCTGCCCCAAATTCTCATTGAGAAACCTCTTACAGACAGCAAAGATTGAATGGAAGTACTTACCCATAAGATTAGAGGGCTTACGACAACTTGGTAAATTTCAAAAAATCCGCGCCATAACCATTAGATGAAAATCTACATCCATGATTCAAAAGGATATTTTTTATGAAATAGGCAAAACAATTTCATGGAAACTTTTTTTGGTAGAAAAAATCATGATAATTCAATCATAATGTGGCCAATCAACAACAATCCAAAATATATCACAAAATCACATTTACATCGATCAGCAACGTTGCTGACCGATACCCCATACACACATTAGCAACGCTTAAAACGAAAAGAGGCGCTCGCGCGCCTCTCTCCTTTTCTGCTCCGGCTCCGCCCGTCAATGATGGGAAACATCAACCGTGTGCTTGTCGTCAAACAGGATTTTGACGGCTTCCGTATGGTTCTGCAGCACCGCCACATCCTTCCAGCTGTCGGTAGCCACCTGAACACTCACCGTTGTATCGGCGCCGGTGATCGTCGTCCTGACATTGGCCGCCGCCTCGTCTCCGTTCGCCTTATGGCCAAGCATGCTGTCGAGCAACTTGGAAACGTCCAGCACGTCGCCCTCACCTGCCTTGTAGTCGGTGACCACATCGGCCATGTCCAGAGACTGCAGCGCAGACGGATCGAGCACGAACGTGTCGGCACCGGCACCGCCGGTGAACTGCGTGAAACCCGCGCCGCCGACAAGGATATCGTCGCCGGCGCCGCCGATCACGACATGATCCGGCTGTCCGCCAAAGGCCGTATCCAAGCCGACTTCGAGGAAGTCGCCGGTCGAGCCGTCCGTCAGAGTAAAGTGTCCCTGTGAAAGCACGGCCTGACCGTCCTCGAACAACCCGTTGGTGACCGTCGCTTCCAGCGAAATGCTGGAGACCGCGTGATCGAACAGGCTCGACAATTCACCCGCATCGCTGACGCCGTCATTGTTGGCATCGATCCAGATGGACAGTTTCGAGAAGGCCTCGTCATGGGCATCGATCTTGCCGTCGCCATTGCTGTCGAGCGTGGCGAGAGCTGCCAGCCCGCTGGCATAATGACCACCGTTGAAGCTCGGCGTGAACAGTTCCGAACCGTTATCGATCTTTCCGTTACCGTCGAGATCGTATGCGAGGATGCCGTCGGTCGAGGTCCAGGCCACCTTGTCCTGATGTCCGTCGGCATTGATGTCGAAAGAGACACCGTTGTCGATCGAGGAGAAGGCGAAGCCGTTATGGTCTAGATCGAGGACGATAGGGTCACTGACGCTGCTCAAGGCATATTGGAAGTCGTCGACAACGATATGTCTGCTGCCGCTCCCTTCCGCCCCGGCAACATCGATCACCAGCTTGTCGATCAATCCCCAGTTCGCGGCAATGCTTGCAATCGACGAGACGCTGATCGCACTGGTGGCCGTGCCGATAACGGCGTTGTCGTTATAGCCGGTAATGGTCACGCTCAGGCCTTCGATCCAGGCCGCCGACAGTTTCACACCGGCGAAATAGAAGTCGGCATGGTCCGGCCGGGTAATGACGACCGGCTCGTTGCCGTAGGGCGTATACGCCACGTCGGAGCCGAAATTGTCATAGCCGGTGGTTTGGGTGTTTCCGATATACACGGCATAGGCATAATCCATCGCATATAGAGCATGCGCATTACCCGGTGCGCCCGGTATGGTCCAAGCAAACCCACCATAGGTCTCAATCTGGACGGCGTCGCTATAGGGAGCAACGTCCTCGAAGCCGAGCGTGGTGATTGCCCCAGCGTCATCCGCACCGCGAACGTCGATGTTCAGATGCGCCGTGTCCTTTGCCCCGGCCAGGTCGCTGACTTCATAGCTGAAGCTTTCGTGACCTGTCTGTCCGACCTTGAGCGCCTGTGTCACCGTCCGGCTGTTGTCGAGCGCATAGCTGTAACTGCCATCCGCCTTGATCGTCAGCGTACCGTACATACCATTGATGACCAGTCCGCCGGTTGTCATGGCCGAGCCGTTGGCCGCCGTTACCTTCATCGCATCAATGGCGTTGCCGCCGACCCCGATATTGCCGTCGGTGTCGTTGGCAAGCACGTTTCCGGTCGCGATTGGCGAACCGGCCAGACCGTTGGCGATACCGCCCGCTTCTATGACGAAATTGCTGTCATCCGTGGCTTCCGGAGCGACATTGACGACCTTGCCGATCTCAATTGCATAATCCACGATCCCGTCGTTTCCGGTGAAGGCAAGCTGCTCGACATTATGTGTCGTGGCGAGGACCAGACCATTTTTGGAAACGGTATATACGTCGCCGGTCTGCACATAGCTGTAGTCGGACCATTTGCCGGCAAGCTTGATGACATCCTGTCCTTCGCCACCCTCGACGACCACACGATGGTTCGAGGTCAGGCCGGTGAGATCGATCGTGTCGTTGCCGGCGCCGCCATCGACCGTAATGGTCGAGTAGGCAAGCCCGGTATCGTCCAGCGAGCCGCTAACGATCACGGTATCATTGCCGGCGCCCGTGTTGATCACGATGTCTTCGACACCATGGGTGGCAACCTCGTAATTGCTGCTTGTCGCGGCAACGGCGCCACTCGTCGTTTCGACATTGATGCCGACATGCGAGACACCGCCCAGCGTGATCCGGTTGATGTTGAACGTCTCGTCTTCGGATGAGCCGTTCATGACCTGGACATCGGTCCCGATCCCGCCTTCGACCTTGTCGCGACCGTCACCCGAATTCCAGATGAAGCGATCGTCTCCGGCACCGCCATCGATCGTATCATTGCCCTTGCCACCGATGATGACGTCATTGCCGTCATTGCCGGTGATCGTGTCACCGCTTGGCGAACCATAGAGGGTTTCGCCGGACAGGCCGCCGATCACCTTGTTGGCATTGTAGTTCGGGTAAGGAACGGAGTTCTTGTTGTCGATGATGAAGCCGGTCGATTCGCTGTTGCTGATCGAATTGTTCACCACGTTTTCGGTGATGTTGATGCGTGGGCCACGCGCCACCAGAGCACCGCTATCGGCGGTCGTAAAGCCGGCAAATGTGTTCTTGTCGATGTTGGAGTCGGTCGCATCGATGATGACGAGCGCGTTGCCGTATTTGACGCCGCCAGGCGCGATAATGCCCGAAATGCCCTCGATCGTATTCTTGTAGAAGTTGACGCCGGTCACCGCATAGGCGGCACCATCGCCATTGCCGATCACCACCAGACCACGCGGTGCATTTTCAGCGGTCGCCGGTGCCGTATCCACGAAGGTCTGGCCGTTGAACGTGTTGTTCTCGATCTTCAGGCCAGAAATCGGTCCCGTGCCCTTGGCGAGAAGAGCCGCGTCACCTTCCGCCGTTACGGTATTGCCCTGGATCAGAACATTGTTGTGGCGGCCGTCGATATAGATGGCGGCCTTTTCGCCGGCACCGGTGCCGTTCAGACCGATGATGGTGAAGCCGTGGCCGACGGAGCCGATGGTGACATTGTTGGCGTTGTCCTTAAGGTCGATCGTGCCGTTTGCCGTGCTCTCCTGCACACCATCGATGATGGTCGACCCGGCGCCGTCTTGCGACACCAGCGTCAGGTTGCCGCGGCCGATAACCAGATTTTCCTCGTAGGTGCCTGCAGCCACCACGATCTTGACGGCACCCGCGACCGGGAGCGACGCATTGATCGCATCCTGGATGTGGTCGAACGTACCGATCAGCCGGTTCGTGTTATCGAACAACTGCACCTTGTCGGTGAGATCGAGCGTGACATTGCCGAACTTCAGCACTTCGATGCTGGTCAGGGTATCGGAGCCTTCACCGGTGGCCGAGCTATTGCCGTCAGTTACCTTGGAGAAGCTGGTCACGAAGCCGCTGGCGTCGGCCAAGACGTCGATCGTGTAGCCGCTGCGGGCACCCGAATACACAGCCGTATCGATGCCGTTGCCGCCATCGATCGTGTCGTTACCGCCACGGCCTTCGATGATATCGTTACCGTCACCGCCCTTGAGAACGTTGGCAGCGCTTGTGCCGCGGATCACGTCATTGCCGATGCTGCCGGTAACATCCTCGAAATGGGTGATGGCGTCGATTGCCACCAGCGTGCCGCCGAGAGTGCTGCGGATCGCTGTTCCGGCCTGCAGATCAATGGTCAGTTGCTGCGAGACCTGGCTGAAGTCGAAATGATCGATGCCGTCGCCGCCATCCACCTGCTGGGAGATCGCCTGTCCGCCCGCCACGAACGTGTCGTTACCGCCATGCAGGTTTGCTTCCAGCTTCGTGGCCGAGGACACGTTCGAGAAATACACCGTATTGCCATTGTCGTCGCCGGTGACCTTCACCGTCTCGATGCCGGCAGAAGCCAGGTTCGAACCGTTATTCTGGCCGAAGACCAGCCAGTTGTAGCCCTTCACGTCGATATCGAGCGTCTCGATATTCCTGGCTGTCAGCGTCTTTTCGAAAGGCAGGTCGGCAGCGGTGCCGTCATTGACACTGATGCGCAATTCGCCGTTCACCGCGAAGATATCCTCGCGCAGATAAGGCGTGCCTGTCGGCGTCGTCACCTTCAGTGTGTCGGACCCGGCACCGCCGTTCACCGTATCGGCTCCCTGACCAAGGGTGTAAAGGATGACGTCATCGCCGTCATTGCCGATGATCGTATCGCCGCCCGGCGTGCCTTGCAGGATTTCGCCAGCGCCGCTGCCGATCACCTTGTTGGCATTGTAGTTCGGGGTGGTGCCCTTGTTGTCGACGATGAAGCCGATCGATTGGCTGTTATGGGCGCTGTTGTCCACCACGTTTTCGGTAATGTTGGTATCGCCGCCGCGCACCCGCAGGCCGGCAGCACCGCCAGTGGTGTAGCCCGTGATCAGGTTGTGGTGAATGTTCGAGTTCGTCGCATCGATCGTCACCAGCGTATTGCCGTATTTGGCGCCAGTCGCATCGCTGCCGCCGGCAACGCCATCAACGACGTTATTGGTGAAATCGACCCATTTGACTGGCAAACCGGCATTGATCACCACCAGTCCGCGCGGAACATTGTTGTCCAGCTTGAACTGATCCGGCACCCCGTTCGGTGGTGTCGGGCCCGGCACCTGAACGGTGTCGCCCACAAAGGTCTTGCCGTTGAACAGGTTACTGTCGATCTTCAGCCCGACGATCGTGCGGCCATATTCGGTCAGCAGCGCCTCGTCGCCTTGGGCCGTGACCGTATTGCCTTGAATGGTGATGCTGTTGTGGTCGCCCTGGATATAGATGGCAGCCTTTTCGCTGGCACCGTTGCCGTTCAGCCCGAAGACCGTGAAGCCGTGGCCGATGGAGCCGATGGTGATTGCGTCGGCGCCGGTCTTGATCTCGATCGCGCCCTGTTCCGTTCCGGACTGAACGCCATTGATGATGGTCGTGTCGGCACCATCGCGGGAGATCAGGGTGAGATTGTCGCGGTCGATGACGAGGTTCTCGTCATAAGTACCAGCCGCAACCACGATTTTCACTGCACCTGCAACCGAAGCGGAAGCGGTGATCGCGTCCTGAATCTTGTCGAACGTGCCGATCAGCGTATTGCTGCTGTTGAACAGCTGGACCTTGTCGGTGAGATCGAGGGTCAGGTTGCCGAACTTCAGCGCCTCGACATCCGTGAGCGTGTCCTTGCCTTCGTCCGTTCCGGTCACAACGGTTTCGGTCACTGTCGTAAAGGCCGTCACGAAGCCGCTTGCGTCGGAAACCACACCGATCGTGTAATTGCCGCGGGCATCGTCGTAGACCGCCGTGTCATAACCCGATCCACCGCCGATCCGGTCATTGCCGGCACCGCCACGGATGGTGTCGTCACCATTCTGGCCGTAAAGCGCGTCATTGCCTTCGCCGCCATCGATCTTGTCGTTGCCGTCGCCGCCATAGACGGTATCGTTGCCGGCATCACCATAGATGGTGTCGCTGCCGCCTTCGCCGTGCAGTTCGTCATCGTCGGCGCCGCCATGGATTTCGTCATTGCCGTCGCTGCCGTAGATCCTGTCCTCGCCAGCATCACCATAGAGAATGTCGTCGCCGGAGCCGCCATTGATGCGGTCATTGCCGTCACCGCCCCAGATCGTGTCGGCACCGTTGCCGCCTTCGAGGCGGTCGTCACCACCCAGACCGGAGATCCAGTCGTCACCGTCGCCGCCGACGATATGATCCGCCTGCGCATTCGAACCCTGCAGGAAATCCGCGCCCGCGCCGCCGTCAATATAGATCGGATCGGTGCCGGACGTGTAGCCTGTCGGCAGCATGATCACGTCGCTGAAGGCCGTGCCGATGAAGCGCTCGACGCCGGAAAGCGACCCCGGATAGTTGGCACGATCGAACACAAAACCGTTGGCTGCAACCAACTGGATCGTGTCGATACCATCGCCGCCGTGGATGCTGTCGCTTTCGCCCGAGCGGTTGCCGAGAACGACCGGCTTGGTCGTGCCGTCGCCGATGGTGAAGTTGCGGCTGCCTTCGCCGCTGGCATCGTCGATGTCGGCCGTGATGATGAAGGTGTCATTGCCGTTGCCGCCATAGAGCGTGTCGGCACCCTTTCCGGAAGTGATGATATTCGCCCCGTCATTGCCGATGATCGTGTTATTGCCATCGTCACCGACGACGTTGATCGGCGCCGTGCCGGTCAGCGTCAGCTTCTGGACGCCATTCAGTGTCAACGTGATGCCGGTCTGGTCCGAGGCACCGAAGACCGTCAGGTTTTCCCTGGTGATGGTTGCAGTCTTGGTTGTCAGGCTGCCGACCAGTTCGATGCGATAACCGGCGGATGCCGCGTCGTTGGCGTCCTGGATCGTATCGAACGTGCCGACCAGATTATTGCCGTTGAACAGCCGCACCGGATCGAGCAGGTCGAGCGTGATATCCGGGAACTTGATGATCTCGATCCCGAACAGGGAGTCGATATTCGTGCCCGGACCCGACATGCCGGTATATTCGTCGGCCGTGGCCGTGGCTGTCACTTCCCAGATCTGGCGTGTCTGGTTCCAGACGACGGTATAGTTGGCTGCGCCGCTGAGATAGGCCGCAGTGTCACTTTCACCGGCGGTGGCATAGAGGTCCGATCCGGTATTGGTCGTGCCGTTGCCGAAGATGTTGTCGGACGCCTTGCCGCCCCAGAACGTATCGTTGCCGGTGCCGCCGATCAGCGTATCCGCGCCGTCGCCGCCGTAAAGCGTGTCATTGCCGACATTACCGAAGATGACGTCATTATCGTCATCGCCATAAAGCGTGTCGTTGCCATCGCCGCCGAACAGATAGTCGGCACCGGCACCGCCGTGCAGGATGTTGTCACCGGCGCCACCGATCAGGATATCGGCCGCCTTGGAACCATAGGCCTCGGTGATCGCGCCGAGCTGATCGATACCGACCACATCGTCGGTCACACTGGCACGGTCGGTCGCGGTATGTGCCGCAACACTCTCGCCACCGAGAAGATTACGGATTTCAGCCGGCATATCGGCTGTCGACAGGTCGGAGAGGTTGACGAGAACACCGGTCTCCAGCGCCGAATAGTTGATCGAGCCTATCGTGCCGGCCGCATCGATGCGGACGGTGAACGTTCCGGCCGTGGCGCTGACATCACCATCGAAATCGACTGCCTTGAAATCGAAGGCGAGGTCGATGAAATGCTGGTTGTCGGCATTCGGTGCCGGATGGTCGAGCGGCTGGTTGAGGACGAAATTATAACCGCTGGCGCCAAGCGTTACCGCAAACACGACGGAAGCGTCGGTAGCCGAAGCCGGAACGGTCGCAGCGGTGGACAGGTAGGCCAGAATGGTGGTCGCGCCGATCTGGATATAGTTCAGCGTCACACCGTTCGAACGCAGCCCGGTCATCGCGCTGGAGCCGCTGACGGCGGGTGCCGCATCACCGGAGAAGATGAAGGGAACTGCCCCCTTGCCGTCGCTGCCGAAATCGGCAGACAGCGCATGGTCGTTGGAAGGCGAACCGGCGGCCTCCTCGATGGTCACGCCGGCTGCTGCGCCCGAGGGCGCCGTCGGCAGATAGTCGCCAAAGGTCAGCTTGAAGGCGCGGTCAAGCGTATCGCCATCGCCATCCACGGCAACCGCCGTCAGGTTCAGCGTAATATCCGCGAGGTTCGCGCCGCCGGAGCCGACATGATCGAGCGGCTGGAAAAGCGCCACGACATAGGCGGAGTTCGTGCCCTGGGAGTTCAGGGACACGATGAAGACAGGCGCATGGCTGGCATCGCCGCTCTTGTAGGCCACGAGTTCCTGATCGACCCCGTTGGCGGCGGTGCGAATGTCATAGGCGAGCGTCTCGCCACCGGATTTCAAACCGAGCGCATCGAGAGTGCCGGCCGTGCCCGCCTTGAATTCCAGATGGCGGCCGACAAAGGCCGAACCGGCATTGCCGCTCTTTGCGAAGGCATCCGCATTCCAGTCGATGTTGAGGCCGAAGCTTTTGGTCAGCACAACCGGACCCATGTCCGCTTCGGAAACCGAGCCATTGACCGGAGCACCGGTTTCCTGCGGAACACTGTCATTGACCTTGACCGTGAAGGCCGCATCGACGGCATCGCCGTCGCTGTCGGTGACCGTGAAGCCGAGCGTCACGTTCTGGAGATTGCTGCCGACCGCATGATCGAGATTGCCGTACAGTGTGAAGGAATAACGACCGCTGTTGAGATCCGACAGCGTTGCCGAGAAAACACGCGCCGCATCAGTCGGCGCCACGCCGAGGTCACCACCACCGGCCGATGCGTAATGCACTGCAGGGGTTTCAGGCGACGTGTAGGACATGCCGTTATAGACGCGATATGCCGTCACCGTCGTGCCGTCGGCAGACAGGACATACTGAAGCTGGAAACCGTTGGAGGTCAGTCCGGACGGCATGCGATCGGCATCGAAGACGACCGAACGGTTGGCAAGTGCCGTGTTGGCATCGTCTGCCTTCCAGTCGATGTTCAGGTCGACATTGCTGATGGTTTGCGGAAGGAAGGTGTTGCCACCGGCATTGTTCGTCGTTGCCTCATCGATCGAACGGATGCCGATCGATCCAACCGTCGGGATCGTGTCGACCACCGTGACCGAGAACGAACCGGTATCGGTATCGCCGTCGCTATCCTTGGCGATCACGCTGAAGCTCAGCTTGGCGTTGACATCATTGCCGGTGCCCTTGTGGTCGATGCTGTCCAGCAGCGTGAACGTGTAGCTGCCGTCCAGGCTGTCGGAGAGCGACACCCTGAAAATCTCGGTCGTGCCGGCCTTCGCCGTCAGTTCCGTCCGGTCGGCGGAGAGGAAGTACTTGATGGCAATGCCATCATGGGTGAAGGCAGAAGTGGCGTTATTGAGGGCCGCATCGAATGTCAGCGAGCGGTTGGCGCTACCCTGGTTGTTGTTGTCGGCACCCCAGTCAATGCCGAGCCTGCCGATCTGGATGGCAGATTCCGGGCTGTCGGCGATGATCACGTCCCAAAGGGTGGCGGGCAGTGAATCCTCGTTGACGGTCTCGTTCTCGATGGCACCGAATACCGGCTTGTCGTCGGCAACCGTCACCGTGAAGCTGCTTGCCGCCGTATCGCCGTCGCTGTCCTTCGCCGTGAAGGCAAAGCTCAGCGGCAGGCTGTCGCTGTTCGACGCATGGTCGATATTGTCATAGAGACGGAACGTGTATTTTCCCGAACCATCCTCGCTGAGCGAGACGGTGAAGACGACCTTCGTCAGCAGGCCGCCGCCGGTGTAACCGGTCAGCACCGTCCGGTCGCTGTTGAAGGCGTATTTGATCGCATCGCCATCGGATGTCAGGCCGGCTGGTGCCGTCAGGTTGTTGGCGAAGGCAACCGCGATATGCGGGTTGTTCGATGCATCGCGGTTGTCGGCGCCCCAGGAAATGTTGAGATCGCCGGTGTGAACCGTCGTCGAATTGCCGCCGATGAAGCCGAGGCCGCTTTCGGAAACCAGGCCGGCTGCCGGCGTGCCGATGTAAGGCGCATCGTCGTTGACTACAACCTGCACGTTGCCGGTTGCGGTGTCGCCGTCACCATCGGTGATGGTGAACTTGAAGTTGATCGCGATATCGTCCTCGGTATTGGCGACACTGTGGTCGAGAGGCCGCAGCAGTGTGAACGTGTAAGCGCCGTTGGCGATATTCGTCAGTTCGAAGGTGAAGACAGCAACATTGCCGGCCTTCGCCGTCAGCGTGTGCGTGGCCGTATCGAATGAATAGGTCAGCGAGGTGCCGAACGATTTCAGACCGGTGTTTTCAACCTGGATCTTGAAGTCGTTGGCGGTCGAGGCCGACTTGCCATCCGTGCCGAAGCTGTAGGACAGGTTGCCCGAAGCGGTGTTGGAGGTGGCGGCGGCGTCACCGGCATAGGCAGGCTTGCCGCCATTGCCGGAAGCAAGACCGTCCTCGTCAACGGTCAGCGTCACCTGCGTCGACGAAACGGTCGGACCGTCGTCACGCACGGTGATCGTCAGCGCGCTGCTGCTGGTGCTCTTGGCCGCATCGCCGTCATAGTCGGTGGCGACGACCGAGACATGCACGCCCGTCAGGCTACTGCTGTCATCCGGGTTGTACATGTTGCCGTGCTTGATTGGCACATACTGCGCCATGCTGACGATGCCGTTATTGTCGATCGACAGGGCAATGACGGCAGGACCGTTTGCCGACGTCTTGCCGACGACGATATCGCCGACGGAATAGAGTTTGATGGCAGAACCATCCAGCGTCTTCAGCCCGGAATCTTCGCCGTTGAAGGCCGCTCCAGTCTTGGTTGTCAGCGACAAAACCGTATTGCCGGCACCATCGGCACCATAGGCAGTACCCGCTGTGGTCACCATCGCGACAGCGTTCTGCGCCCAGTTGAGCACCGTGCCGTGAGCGGTGAAGGCGATTGGTGCCGCGGCCGATTTGTCATCGGTGCCTGTCTGGACAGCCGCCGTTTCGTCCAGCACCAGCGCCTCGCTGTTGACGGCAACCGCCGCAACGGGCGCATCGTCATCAATGCTGACCGAGAAGCTGCCGATCGCGGTCTTGTCGCCATCGCTGTCGGCGGCGCGGAACTTGAAGGTCAGGTCGATATTGTCTTCGCTGTTGGCGACCGGATGGTCGAGCTTGCCGAGAAGATCGAACTTGTAGCTGCCGTTCGCATCCGTCGGATCGATCGTCACCTTGAAGATTTCGGCATTGCCGGCCTTCGCCGTCAGCACGTAACCGCCATTCCAGTTGTTGGCACCGTTGAGATAGCTGATCGAGTAGGTCAGCGCCACGCCACCGGAAGTCAGTGCGGGCAGACCGAGATTCGCAGCCGAGACGGAACCCGTACCGAGATCATTGTTGCCGCTGCCGACGAATGAAACCGTGCGACCGATCTGGTCGCCGGTGCCATTCTTGAGATCCGCATCCTGGCCCCAGTTGACGCCGAGACTGACCTTGTTGGTCGTCGTTGCCTCACCGGCCGCATCGCTGGATGCATAAGGTGCCGGAGCACCGGCAATGCCATTTGGCGTCAGGCCATCTTCGTCCACGACGGAGGAAGCCGCCGTGAGGCTGGCCAGCGAAGGTGTCGTGTCGAGAACGGTAACCTCGAAGCTGGAAGTCACGCTGTCGCCGTCGCTGTCCGTCGCCTTGAAATTGAAATCGAGGTCGATCGCCGAACCGACGCCGCTGCCGGGGTTGAAACTTTGCCGGCTGCTGAAATGATCAAGATTGTCGAGCAGCGTGAACGTGTAGCTACCCCTATCAACGTCGGAGACCGAAACCGTGAAGACCCGCGCAGCATCGACGGCTGCCGTGCCCAGATCCTGACCTTCCGCGCCGATATAATGACCATTGGCAGCAATACGATAGGCTGTGAGGACAAGGCCATCGGCCGATGTCTTATAGACGACCGGGATGCCGTTCGACGTCAGGCCGGAGGGGGCGGAATTGCTGACCAGCACCACGGAGCGATTGCCGTTGGCCGAAAGGTTGCCTCCGTTGACGGTGGAATTGCCCTGATCGGCGCCCCAGGAAATGTCGAGGGAGCCGTTCTTGGAACCATCGCTGCTACCGATAGCAACCTCTGCGACACGCGAATCCTTCGGATTGCCGATGACCGGCGTATCGTCATCGACGATGACCGAGAATGAGTTGCCGACCTGATCGCCATCGGCATCGGTGGCGACGAACTTGAAGTCGATCTTCAGGTCGTTTTCTTCACCTCCGCGCACATGATCAAGATTGCGCAGCAATGAGAACGTGTAGGAACCGGAGCTCTGGTCCGACAGTTCGACCGTGAACACGGCCGGGCCATTTTCACCCGCAGTTGCAGTCAGGAGCGTGCCGTTGGCGCTGACCGTATAAACCAGTTGGACGCCGTTGGAGGTCAGGCCGGTCGGTGCAGCCATGTCGCCGAAGGTGACCGAGCGGTCCCCGGCCTGCGGCTGGCCGACAATGCCGCCGTTGACATGGATATTGGCATCGTCCGCGCCCCAGGAAATGTTGAGCGAGCGCGTGGTCACCGTATCGACCAGCGTCATGTCGCCGGCGCCGAACAGCGGTCCCGGATTGCCGTTGCCGGATGCCAGCGGGCCGCCGTCTTCATCAACGGCACCATCGAAGAAAGGACCGAGCACGACCGGCTTGTCGTCGGCGATCGCCACGTTGAAGCTGCCGGCCAAAGCGGCATCACCATCCGCATCGGTGCCAACGAAGGTGAAGGTCAGCTTCACGCTGTCAGAACCGATCGCGTGATCGAGTTCGCCCTTCATCTCGAATGTGTAGGAACCGTTGGTCGAGGTTGGGTCGAGCACGACCTGGAACACGACGGGGCCGTTGGCGCCCTTGTAGGCGGTCAGCGTCTGCCCGCCATTGGTATCGTTGACGACACGGTAGACCAGCGCGACGCCGCCGGAAGACAGCGAGCCGCCTTCGGCGCTCAGGCCGGGAACGGCCGTCAGGTAGGAACCTGTGGTGACCTTCGTCGCGTCCGTGCCGAATTGCACGCTGCGGCCAAAAGTGTCGCCGTTTGTCGTACCGCGCTTGTCGTCATCCGCGCCCCAGGAAATGCCGAGCGATGCGCCCACCCTGGTGATATCGCGAAGAGTCTCGTCGGTCAGCGGATAGGTCGAAATGTCGTCTTCCGTCAGCGATACATTGCCGGCCACGCCCTGCACAGGCTTGTCGTCGGCAATCGTCACCTCGAAATTTCCGGCAGATGCGGCATCGCCATCGGCATCGGTGCCGACGAAGGTAAACTTCAGCGTTACGGCGTCCGAGCCGGATGTATGGTCAAGTTCGGCCTTCATCTCGAATGTGTAGGAACCGTTGGTCGAGGTCGGGTCGAGCACGACCTGGAACACGACCGGGCCGTTGATGCCCTTGTAGGCGGTCAGCGTCTGGCCGCCATTGGTGTCGTTGACGACACGATACACCAGTGCCACGCCTCCGGAGGAAAGTGCACCACCGTCGGCGGTCAGACCAGGGATGGAGGTCAGCACAGCGGTCGTGCCTGCTTTCGCTGCGCTGGTGCCGAACTGTACGGTACGGCCGAACGTGTCGTTCGCACCGCTGCGGATGTCGTCATCGGCACCCCAGGAAATGCCCAGCGAGGCCGCCGCCGTCTTGGTGACGTCGGTCTGTGTGGCATCCGTCGCCGGATAGGTGGAAATATCGTCTTCCGTCAGCGAAACGTTTTCCGCCGTGCCCTGTACCGGCTGGTCGTCGGCAATGGCGATACGGAAAGTGCTGCGGCCGGCATCGTCGCCATCCGCATCCGTGCCGACGAAGCCGAAGGTCAGGTCGATGCTGTTGGAGCCGGAAGCGTGATCCAGCTCGCCCTTCAGTTCGAAACTGTAGGCGCCGTTCGTGGCCAGTGCATCGACCTTGGCGATGAAGACAACGTCGCCGGACACCGAGCCCTTGTAGGCGGTCAGGATCTGGCCGCCGTCAACCGTGTCGGTGACAACGTAGACAAGTGCGACACCACCCGAAGACAAAGTGCCGCCGGAAATCGACAGACCGACTGCGCTGGCACTGGAATAGACATTGGCGCTGGCTGCTACATGGGCTGAGGCAGTGGTCGCGAAATGCACGCTGCGGCCGTAATTGTCACCTTCGCCGCGCGTATCGTTGTCCGCACCCCAGGAAATGCCGAGCGAGCGGTTTTCGATCTTCAGCGGATCGGAATTCGGTGTCGCATCGGTTGCAGTATAGTTGGAAACGTCATCTTCGTTGAGGCCGCTATTGCCCTGCACGCGGCCCTGCACCGGCTTGTCGTCGAGAACGGTGACGGTGAACGAGCCCCCCACGTCATCGCCATCGGAATCGGTTGCGAGGAAGTCGAAAGCGAGGTCAATCCTGTTCTCGCCGCCACCGGTCGGGTGATCGAGTGTTGCCTTCAAGAGGAAGTCGTAGCGGCCCGCGCCGAGAATGCCGTCGTCGCTGACGGTGACCTGAAACACGACCGTGCCGGTCTCGGCGCTTGCGCCGGTATAACCGATCAGCGTGCGGCCGTCGTCGGCAATGTGATATTTGACCTCTAGGCCGTTGGACTTGAGGACCGTGCCGTCACCATAGGTGACCGACGTGCCTTCGCTGACGCTGTCGAACACCACAGAGCGGTCATGCAGGCCGGCGCCGCTGGTCGGGTTGTTGTTGTCCGAACCCCAGGCGATGCCGAGCGTGCCAAAGGAGCTTTTCTGCGTCAGGTTGACATGACCGATGAACGGCAGCGTGAAGTCCAGGTCACCGGCGCCGGACGTATCCTCGTTGCCACCCGGCAGGTCTTCCTCTTCCACCGTGCTGTTAGTCGCACCGAGCCAGACCGGCGCATCATCGATGACGTCGATCGAGAAGCTGCCACCGATGGCATCGCCATCGGCGTCCGTCGCGGTAAATTCAAAATTGAGCTTCAGCGTATCTTCCGAACCCTCGCCGAGATGGTCGAGATTGCCGAGCAGTTCAAACTTGGCATTGCCGCCGTCAGTGGTCGGATCCAAGGTCAGACGGAAGATCGCATCGCCATGGGTGTTGAATATCTTGACCATCTGGCCGCCATTCGCCAGATCGGTGATGTCACCGGCCTCCAGCGCGTAACCGTCGGAGGTCAGGCCGACAAGCGCCTCGGTCAGCTTGCTGAAGGCGAGCGTGCGATGCACGGTCGCATCGATGTCCCCGACCTTCGCATTGTCCGAACCCCAGACAACGCCGAGGTCGGCGGAGCTGCTCAGGCTCTCGCGCGGGCGCACATCGTTTCCGCCGCGCAGGTCGTCTTCATCGACGCTCGCAAGCGTGACCGGCTTGCCGACAGTCGGCACATCGTCCTTGACAGTGACGGTGAACGCGGACGTGCCGGTGTCGCCATCCGCATCCTGCGCAGTGAAGGCGAAGTTGATGGCGAGGCTGTTTTCACCAGAACCCTTCGGATGGTCGAGATTGCCTTCGAGCTTGAATTCATAAGAACCTTTGTCGGTGTCGGACAGGGTTACAGTGAACACCGTCTGGCGAACGGTGCCTTCGCCCTCGATCGCCGGAACTTCCTTGTAGGCCGTCAGGATCGTGCCGTTATCGCTGAGTTCATATTTCAGCGCGATGCCATCAGAGGTGAGATTCTGGGCCGAAAGAGCGTCGATATTTGGAGCCGTAAAGCCGACGCCACGATCGTTGACCGTGTTGGTGATGCCACCGTTTTCGACGGCGTTGCCGTTATCCGCACCCCAGTTGATGCGCAGGCTGCCACCGACAGTCAGATTGTCGGCGGAGATGACACGCAACAGCACCGGGGTTGCCGGTTGGCCGGGCTCCTGCGAACCCGGCTCTTCGGAAGCGCGCGCCGGATTGCCGCCGAAAAGCTTGTCTTCATAGATATCGCTGGCCTCACCACCGGCAAAAGTCAGCGTGTCATCCACAACATTCACGGCAAACGTGCTGGAGGCCGTATCGCCATCGGAATCCGTGGCAGTGTAACCGAAGGTCAGCACCAGCGTGTTCTCGCCGTTTCCACCTGCACCCGGCGCATGATCGAGCGTCTTCAGAAGCGTGAATTCGTAAGAACCGCGGCCAAGATCGGACAGCGTCACGGTGAAGACGATGTTACCTGCCCCCTCGCCGGTCAGCGCCGTCGGCGCGATAGTGCCGGTGTAAGCGACGAGAGTGTCGCCGAAGAGCGTGAGCGTGAGCGTTTCGCCGCCCGAGGTCAGCGCCTCGCCGTAAGCGCCGGAAACCGTCATGGTCTGGGTGAAGGCAACCGACCGGTCCCCCGCAGCACCGGAGCCATTGTTTCCGTTGTCGGAACCCCAATCGATATTGAGCGAACCGCCCGACTTGGCGGACAGGCCGTCTGCCTCGTCATTGCCGTTGGTGAGTGCCTCATCCTCGACGGTCGATGCCGTGCCGCCATTGGCGACCGGAACGTCGTCAACGATGCTGACGGTAAACGTGTTGGCGGCCGTGTCGCCGTCTGCATCCTGCGCGGTAAAACCGAAGGTCAGCATCGCGGTGTTCTGGTTGACCCCGGCGGCATGGTCGAGCGGCTTGACCAGCGTAAACGAATAGGAACCGTTTCCGGCGTCCGAAAGCGACGCATGAAATACGACGCTGGTCTCGGAAACCGAAGCAGGAACCGTGCTGCCGGTGTAACCGATCAGCGTGCCGTTGATCAGAACGGTGTTGACGGCCTGGCCGAGCGAGGTCAGCGCCGTTCCATAAGCGCCGGCAACCGCGACATTGGCATTGGTGAACACCACCGAGCGGTCGTTGCTGCCGCCGGCATTGGCGGAATCCGCGCCCCAGTCGATGTTCAGCGAAACGCCGGTCACCGACGCGGTAACGATGCCGTCGACATTGCCGCCCGGCAGGGCTTCGTCCTGAACGGTCGATGCTGCACCGGCAACGGCTGTCGGGCCGTCATCGCCGACGCTGATGGTGAAATTGGCAGAAACCGGAAAACCGGCTTTGTCTTGAACCGTATAGCTGAATGCCAGGTTGAGTATGTCGGAAGCGCCGATGCTGCCGGCACCCGTATGATCGAGCGGCTGCTGAAGCGTGAAGGTGAAAGCGCCCGTCGTCACATCGGTGACGACCAGTGTGAAGACGATCACGCCACTGGCTGAACCAGTGAGCGTCAGGATTGGGTTGGTGTCCGTGCCACTTTCCACGAAGGTCGTGGCAACGGCGACGCCACCGGATGTGAGAGCGCCGGCCAGCGCCACGCTGCGGACGGTGCCGAATTCACTGCCGGGATCGAAGTTGAGCCTGCCGTTGAACGTGCCCTGCTCGAATGCTCCGCTTGCGCTGGTGGATTCGACAATGCCGGAAAGGAAGGTCGAATCCAGCGGCGTCGGCTCATCTCTGCCGGTCTCGGAGCCGCCCGCTGGATCAGGATCCCCGAACGAAGTGTCACCGAGCAGATCGGCAAGCTGGAGGGGGCCGTTCTGGCTCTGCTGAATGCTGTCCTCAAAATTGCCGCCGGAACTGCCGGGGCCTGAACTTGCGGAATACGAGCCGTCGGGACCGGCCGCCACGCTGATGCCGCTGTCCTCCAGCGCCGCGATGAACGTCTGTTGCGGCAGTTCGACATCACCAAGAAGGATTGTCGGCACCTTGGTTGCACCATTGACGATGATGATCTCGGTGCCATCCGCTTGCACAAGGATCAGGTTGGCGCCCTCGATGCGAATGTCATCGATCGAGACGGTCGCGGCCAGGCGTACGATGTTAGCCTCGTCCGGCGTCATCTCGGTAACAGCAGGCACAACAGTGGCGGACGGCGCACCGGCTGCGGTCGGAAGCCGACCACTTGTCGGTGCTGCTTGTGCCATCTCGACCGCGTCACGATCCTGCCTCTGATCGTTTTCCGACAGCGAAATCTCTTCGGCTACGTCGGAATGAAAATGGTCAGCAGCAGTCTGTTCGGTTGCGACGGATACGCGCAGATCTTCGACGGACATAAGGAACCCCCTGGCTATATTCGGGACAAGGAGCGCCGTTCTCGTCGGAAACGCAATATTTCGTTAACCTTTGCGATATACTCGGTTATGCGCAAACATCTGTTTATTTAAAGACAGTTAATATCGGTGGAAAAACAATACCGAAAAAGGTTTCGCAAACTATAGGGACCACAAAAACAGACGGCTGCTTAGTTTTCCCGCTTGGCATACCCCCACCGTCTTATCCTCTCCCGAAAAAGCGCAGAAACGGTTTGGCCGTTCGGCGGGCCACCTGAGACAGCCTTGAGAGGCCAAAAACAACCGAAAATTGATTTTTATCCTACCGGCACACTTCTTTATGCTGATATTCAATCAGAAAACCGGAGGAGAGCCCGTGTATTGTCCCAGGCCAGAAAGACTGCAGCAAGAGCGGCAGCCGACAAAACGACCAAATTTTCAAAATTGACATGAAGTAAGCGCCGATGCTTTTTGGCAAGCTTCATACCGACATATTTTTGGTCTTCGCCGGACCGAACCGGCATTTTTATGAATTGACGATCGAGAAGATCTACGGGCGCTTTTATCAAGCCGAGATCTATTTCCCCAGCCAAAACGACATACTCAAGCTTATCTATGAGCAACTGGGCGATCATCCTCATCTTTGGCGAGATGAAGATGTACCGGTTGTCCTCGATCAGTTGGCGACAGGAAAGGGACGCCGGATCCGACGCCGCGGCAACGAGATGGCGGATGCCGCGGCAACCGGCGATGCGATGGCGCGGGCACGGCATGTCTACTACCGCCTTATCGGGACTGGCTGGCTGGAGCCAATCCATTACGGCTTGAAAATTACCGTCGACATGCCACCTGGCGCCATGCGCCTTGCTGAATTCCTGTGTGACCTGAAAACCGGTGTCTCCGAGCTGCTCGGCGGTTTGATTGTGCAGGTCAAAACCAATCTTGATCACCTGCAACTGAACGCCCGTGAAAATGCTCTCGGCCTTCACAAGGCGGCACGCGACGCCGCCTCATTCGGACGATATATGCGCAGCGTCCTCTCGTCCTTGCGGGAGATCGACAAGCAGGTCGTCGCGAGCGAAAACATCAGCGATCGCCTGAGGCACTATTTCGAGGATTTCGTCGAACGTGTTTTGCTTCAGGATTATGCCGCGATAACCACAACCTCACACCCCTATCGTTACCGCTTTAGAATCATTGAGGCGCTCAACAGGCTTGAAGATTCCATCACGGACATCTCAGCGATCGCAGAGACCTATCTCGAAGCACGGCTGGCAACCAACAATACCTCTGCCCACGAGCTCGTACACGAGGATCTGCAACGTATCCGCAATGTCTTCGAGCAGATCGAGGATGCCTTTGAAGCCATTCAGCAGCATCGCTCAAGACTTGAGACCCGATTGCGCAACACGGTCCGATATGCAGGACGCCGCAGCGGCGGTTTTATTCTTCGCAGCAGTTTGGTCCTGCTCAGGCTCGACAGATTGGTTGCCGCTGGCAAGGCCAATACCATGCTACAAGGTGTGATCGAGCCTCGCCTTTTTCCGTTGTCACCCTTTCTTCTGGCGCGTCCCCGGAATGCAAGACAACCGATTGTCGGCGACGCGCTGTCGCTGCCGCCAGTCGATCCTGTCTGGGAACGGCGAAAACAACTTGAGCGCATCTATATCCAGCGACTGACTATCCGGCCTGAACAGGTCGTGCATTTTCTTGAGAGCCGGGTGCCATTGTTTGGAGAGATCGAGGCGAGCCACTTCAGGATCGACACCGTCGATGATTTTCTTGCCTTCGAAGCCTTGCGCCTGATCGCACACACGAGCGTGCAAGAAACGCCGGACGGCGGCAAGTCGGTCGAAAGCCCGCTTGCCTCCATTCTTGCCAGACATTTCATCCTAAAACCGATTACTGACACCGTCGTCGACAATGAATGGTTGCAATGCGCAAATTTCAGCGTTGCCCGCAGGCAAGACCTATCAAATCGGGGGAACTGACATGCTCATCGAATTTCGCAATCTGGAAGAGCGTGATCCAAAGCGTTTGCAAAGGGTTACACAGGTTATCCATCACTTGCTGCGCCACCAGTTCCTGCATCTCGATGATCGCGGCTCGCCCGGCATGATGGAAACATTGCTCAGACCTGACATTGAAAAACTGGTCGCCAGCTATTTCGAGGTGGCCGGCTATCGTCTCGTCGTGCGCGATATTGAAGGCTGGGCAGGCATTCTCCCTGATACTGAAGTCATCACAGGGCCGCGCATGCGCATTGACGAAACACTGGTCCTACTTCTCATGCGCCGTCTTTGGGGAGAAGGAGATCTTGGAAAATACGGCAATATGCACACAACGCTGAACGAGGCTTATGACGCCTATCAGGACATGGTAGGCGGCGCACGTCGGCCAGCCCTGGGAATTGTCGAATTCCGAAACCTCGTACAATCGCTTGAACGGCGGGCGATCGTCAGGCTCGGAGAGTACGACGACGAGGCGCGCGACATGCTTCTGACCATTCGCGCGCTGGTCGATACAGTAAGCGGCACACAGCACCTGATGCAGGTCGAACAGCTTCTATTTCAAGGAAGCGACGATGAGACATCTGCCGAAAACGAGGACGCAGCAGAATGATGCAGCTCAGCCGTATCTCGCTCATCCAATGGCATCTTTTTAGCCGCGAAGACCTGGACGTTGTCGGCAATGGCGCAATTCTTGGCCAGAACACCTCAGGGAAATCCACACTGATCGACCTGATTCAGGCCGTCATGGCCGGAGGGTCCAGCCGCTATTACGATTTCAATCGATCCGCTGGCGAAACCGGCGGACGCCGATCGGAGCGAACCCTGCGGGGCTATTGCCTCGGACAACTCAACGAACATCACATCCTGCGGGAACAGTCGGTCAGCCATATCGCCCTCGTCTTCGATGATCCCGATGGCCTGCGCAAACCGGTCAGCATCGGGCTCTGCATCGAAGCGTCATCCAGTGAGGATGCGCAGATCGTCGGCCGTTATGTTGCTCCGGGCATTCGCATTCATACGGACATGCTGATCGAGGACCTTGCCGAAGGGCAACAGCGCTCGGCATCATGGCCGCTGGTTCGCTCGCGGCTCGAACAGGCCTGCTCGCAACAAGGCACGTCACTTCTCAGGCCGGATGGCGCACGTAATTTCATCCGCGAATATATGCGCCTGCTGTTCACCGGTCGTCGGCATGGCGATCCGGAACGTTTTATTCGCGCCTTCATAACAGCGCTGTCTTTCGAGGAAATGCGGTCCGTCGAGCAGTTCGTTCGACAATTCCTGCTGGAAAAAGACCATATCGATATCGGCGAATTGCGAGAATCGATCCAGCGATATCGCGATATCCAGAAAGACATCCACGAGCTTGAAAAAAAGCTCGAAGCGCTACGCAACATGCAGACGCTCGTCGGCGAATACATGGTTCTGCTGGAGCGTGAGGATATTGCCCAGGGTATGGAGAAGCTGGCTGGCCTGATCGAATCCGGCGCAGCACTTATTTCCAAATCGCGCGCTCTTCGCCAGAAAACTCTTGATCTTGGCCATGTGGAAGCGGAAATCAGCCGCCTTGATGACGAACATGAACTGTTGGTGGATGAACAGGAAGGTCTGTTGGCGCAGATCGCGGCGCAGGATGTGGCCTCCCAGAAAGCCGTTGTGACTGCGGAACTGAAACTGAAAAGCCAGGCCCGTGCGGCCGCGGCGAACCGTCTGCAACAGCGCTTTCTCAATACCGCGCGCGCCGTCACTTTGCTTGATCACCGTGAAAAACTCGCATCTCTGAAACTGGGGCATCTCTTCGACACGCTGGAGACCATCCGCCGTAAGACTGCGGAGCAGATCCCGCCGGCATGGCCACAGAGCCCGACCGAGATGGAGCAGTTGATCGAGGCGGCCAGAACCGAAGCGCAACCGAGCCAGATCAAGTTGCTCAAGCAACGCGACGAGGCGATCACCTGGCGCACCAACCTTGAGGCCGAATTGGGCGAACTCGAAGACAAACTTCGTCAGGCCCACTCCGGTCGGATGGCGCTTGAGCCACGGACGGCAGATCTTATCCGCACGCTGCAGAGCCATGGCATGCGTCCGCGAGCCTTGTGCGAAGTCACCGAAATCCTTGATGAAAACTGGAGAAATGCCGCAGAAGCCCTGCTGGCGCGTGATCGTGAGGCAATCATCGTCGAACCCGAACATGCCACTCAGGCGGTGGAGATACTGCGGAGCCAGAGCCGGGATCGTTTTCGCGGCTGCCGCGTCATCAATACGCGCCGGCTAGCGAACCACACGCGTGACGCACAGCCCAATTCCTTGGCTGGCATTATGAACAGCGACGATCCACTCGCTGCCGCTTTCATCGATTTCCGCACCGGAAATGTGCGCCTTGCTTTGAGCCAACCGGAGCTTATGGGCAGCGGCCGCGCGATCATGAAAGACTGTACATATAACAGCGACATTGTTGTGGAAGTCCTGCAGGTACACGGCGGCCCGAAGATCGGCCGCGCCTCTGCGCCGCTGATGGTAGAAGACCTTTCAAGGCAAATCCAAGAGCGGCGCATGTTGATTGCCAATCATCGTCATAATGAAAAATTCTATGACGACATGGCAGGGCGACTGCATGCCTTCATGCAACCGGTCGAGGCCGCAGATGGTCTGCAAGCCCTGACATTCGAAATCAACCAGCTCGACGAAAGCCGACTGGATTTGCAGCTGAGGCTGGATCGTGCCGTCGCGAGCATCGACCCAAATCTGCGCGCCGGTGCCGAACGGATAAAGCTGAGGCTGCAGAGTATCCAGGCCGACAAGGCTGCATGTCTGGTCCAGGTCGGTCAGTTGAAAAACAGCGTGATAGAGATCCGCCAGACACTTGGTAGCGGGGAATACCAACTTGGATCGCGAAGGCATTTCTCGCTTAGGAGGCAAGCCTTCAGGCAAAGAATTCGCAATCGCGCTCAGGTCGCATCACTGCGCGACGCCTATAGAGCCCAGCGTCCGAAAGCGCTTGCCAGCATCATAAACAACATGAAAAAGCAGGCCGAAGAAGCGAAGGCGGA
Organism: Endobacterium panacihumi; assembly: GCF_050847465.1. NCBI lineage: Bacteria > Pseudomonadati > Pseudomonadota > Alphaproteobacteria > Hyphomicrobiales > Rhizobiaceae > Endobacterium > Endobacterium panacihumi. Next base: position 469,655 of record NZ_JBOZRA010000004.1, read on the forward strand.
CTATGGGGCGTGTGAAGGAGAAATTCGCGAAGCACTGGCCCATTATCGGTTGAACTTCGATAATACGACGCCGACGATCGGGGCGGTTTCCATCTCGACCGGAATCCGGAGCTGGATCGAAACGAATACGGCAATGCTGGAGGCGAACGAGCTGATCCGCTATCGGCAACAGGCGGATGAAGCGGCAGGTCAGATCAGCCGGCTTTTACGCACAGCATTCGTGCAGGAACTCAATAACCGTTTCAACAAACTGACAAGCGAGCTGGATGCGCTTGGCCGGGCGCTCAAATCCCGCCCCTTCAACCACGAGATCTATACGCTGCATGCCCGCCCGAAGGCGGAACTTCTGGGCCTGTATCAGTTGGCGCAGGCAAGCCAGGACGATGAAAACGTCTTTGAAGCTCTTTTCAGTCACGAAGCGCCGCGCGACCAGCAGCACGCACAGGCGTTGGCAGAGGTGGAGAGGTTGCTGAACGATGACGCCCTCGATTTCACCCTTTATCAGGATTACCGAAACTACTACAGCTTCGACCTGACCACGCGGAATATCGAAACAGGTCTGCAGACGAGTTACGAACGTCGCAAGGGAACGGCCAGCGGCGCTGAACGTCAGGTCCCTTATTACGTGATCATTGGCGCGGCCTTGGCGAGCATCTACCACAGTTCCGGACGTCATCAGGATCGCACCGAATTCGGACTGGGACTTGCGGTATTCGATGAGGCTTTCAGCAAGATGGACGGCCCTAATCAACGTACCCTGCTGGGCTTTTACAGCGATATCGGCTTGCAGGTTATCATCGCGGCGCCATCGGAAAAGCGCGCTATCGTGTATGAAAATATGGACAGCATTGCCGATATCTTTCGGCACGGCAACGCCGCCACCGCCGAGACCATTCGGATCAAGCCGCATGCGCAAGAACAGATGCGCGCCAGCAATCCTCAATATATCAGCGATTCCGAACTGGCGAAGAGCATGGAAACCGTCGATGCCGGCTATGCCCCCGACATGAGTAAAGGCGAGCGTCCGGACACCAACAGATGACGAAACACATCAGTTTTAGCGATGCCGCCAAACTCCTCCACAATCTGCTAGACCGGTATGAAACCAAACCCACGGTCAAGCGCCCATTCGCCTATGTCGACGAAAACGCCTTTTCGAGCGTAGAGACGCGCGATCGGTTCATCGAATTGATCCGCATGGCGGAGAGGCCGGGAGCTGTGAAACTGGAAAACATGCGAACAGCGGGCGGTAACGGCATACGCATCAGGCTTGTCGATGCTGATGTCCTCTATCGTCATCTTGGCCGCCCCACCTCTCCGCAAAAGGTACACACCACGCTTGCAGATTTATACGATCTCCCGAGCCTGCCTGAGACGGCAAGCGACGTACTGGGAGAAATTGCCGCTGCATGGCAACGCAATGTGCGAAAATTCGGCATCATACCTCACGACATCGGTAGTTTGCGGGATACTCTCACGCTAGCCTGCGGACTGCAGGAAAGGGCGAAGGATCCTACTCCTATCGATTTCCGCAGTTTTTCCCGCTCTGTCGGCCGTGACAGCAAGGCTCTCGATCGTCTGGCAGCAAGTGTGGTGGCGATTTATTCTCGCCTCTATCGCAACCATGCCACAACGGACGGGCTCGACACCAATGAAATCCTCGCAACGCTTGGCGTCTCTCGGATGCCACAGCCTTTTTTGCTGAGCGGTCAGGTGGCAATTCAGGGCGTGCAACTGCCAAACCTTGTCTATAGTGGTTTTCCACCGGATCAGGCCGCAGCAATCACGCTCGCGCGTCCCGTCGATTATGTCCTGACCATTGAAAACTATACATCTTTTATTCGCCATGCTCGGGAGTGTAACGACAACAACAAAGGTCTGATCCTTTACACAGCCGGCTTCCCTGCCCGCAGCCACCTTGGCCAAATCCTGCGCCTTTGCCAGGAGGCGAAGGCATTGACATACCACTGGGGAGATCTCGATGCCGGCGGGTTGCGCATTTTCAAACATATCGAACAGGCCTTAAGCGCAAGAGGCGTCAAATTGCGACCTCACCTGATGAATGTCGACATCCTGACGCAATATGGCGTGCGTGCGGAAAACAAACCCATACTTCCCCAACATGGCGGCGATGGCAGCGCAATCACGCGGCTTTGGCATGCTCTGAGAGAAACTGGCCTGGTTCTGGAACAAGAAAGCTTGTCGCCCGAACTGCCACACTAAGCATCCCGCACCGAAAATCCCGCCATCAACAAGCGGTCATAGGTCCGCTTGTTGATGGCGTCTTGTCAGCGTCGGCTACGATCCGGCACACATGTTATTGTCTGCGCGACGACAAGATCGATTGGCAGCGAGATTTTCGCTTGCGTTCGAAGGCTCTGTCCGACCTGATCGCGACGTGCAAACGTGCAGTGGCTGAAAAGATCGCAAATCAGTTAGCCAAAATGCGGTGGTTTCCCTACCGATTTCCCAATGGTAGGCTCTCTTCCGGTACGATTTCCCCACCAAGGGTGCCGTGGTTTCCCTACCGATTTCCCAATGGTAGGCTCGGCAAGATGGAGGATGCCGACGACTTCAAGCCGTGGTTTCCCTACCGATTTCCCAATGGTAGGCTTCGAATGAGCTCCGGCTTATCGCTAACAGCGCCGTGGTTTCCCTACCGATTTCCCAATGGTAGGCTGGGGAGCTGTGACGCTGATTGCGAACAGCGGCCGTGGTTTCCCTACCGATTTCCCAATGGTAGGCTTTGACAATGACGCGATCGGTTGGGGTAGCCGCCGTGGTTTCCCTACCGATTTCCCAATGGTAGGCTATCGCCGACCATGCCGGCAAGTACGGCTTTGCCGTGGTTTCCCTACCGATTTCCCAATGGTAGGCTCAGCTTGCTCGGCAATCATGTCGATGACGGGCCGTGGTTTCCCTACCGATTTCCCAATGGTAGGCTTCTATGGACGACGAAGCTATAGGTTGGGCCGCCGTGGTTTCCCTACCGATTTCCCAATGGTAGGCTCACCAGCCTTGTGGAGAGCGCCGACCGCGCGCCGTGGTTTCCCTACCGATTTCCCAATGGTAGGCTCAACATGCCCACCCCGAACTGTGCGAACGAGCCGTGGTTTCCCTACCGATTTCCCAATGGTAGGCTCGGGCGAAGCTGCGAGCGTCCGCGAAGCATGCCGTGGTTTCCCTACCGATTTCCCAATGGTAGGCTTCCGTGACCCAATGGTGAACGCGCAGGGCGGCCGTGGTTTCCCTACCGATTTCCCAATGGTAGGCTCGTTGGCCGAAATCTCTGCGCTTATGTCGGGCCGTGGTTTCCCTACCGATTTCCCAATGGTAGGCTATCGTATAGGCGCATATCATCTTCGCCATTGCCGTGGTTTCCCTACCGATTTCCCAATGGTAGGCTGCCGAGATCGAGGCATTGAAGGCGGCTCTAGCCGTGGTTTCCCTACCGATTTCCCAATGGTAGGCTCGCGTAAAAAGTGGAAGTCCTACTCGTGATGCCGTGGTTTCCCTACCGATTTCCCAATGGTAGGCTCCAGCGCGTCGATGGTCGGTGGTGGGTGCAGCCGTGGTTTCCCTACCGATTTCCCAATGGTAGGCTACATCCGTGGCAAGTGATTGTTTCAACTCTGATTTCCGTTTCTTCTCAGAACGGAAATCAGAGTAGGACAAGCTGTTGTGGAGCAGCCCTTTCGGTTTTAGACGATTCGCCAATCAACAATCTCATGCGCGCGTATTGACGCTCGGTTACCGACAAGGTCCGCACGCTTCCCTTCGCCGGAATGCTTTTTACCACACGGTTGACATGTTTATCCACAGCTTCTTCGCCGCGGATCACACGTGCATAAACCGATAGCTGAAGCATGATGAACCCGTCATCCTTGAGAAACTTTCGAAACCGGGTCGCAGTCCGTCGCTCCGTTTTTGTTCCGACGGGAAGATCGAAAAATACGAAAAGCCACATGTAGCGAACCTCTTCGGCTTTCATAAAACTGAACTTTCATCGACAAACACCGGCAGAGAAAGCAAGGCGGGCGTCGGATGATCCATGGAGCGCACGAAACCTTCCGCAGCTTTTTCGGTCGCAACCAGCAAGCTGACCGTCTCACCGGCAACACGGGCGTCGCCCATCAAAATCCCAGCCATCGCCCGCCTGTCGGCAATCGTCAGGTCGTCCGTCCGCATCCGGTCAGCAGCAAGCTTAAAGGCAAGATGATCGACGAAAGGGCGAAATGGTTCGAAGAGATCGTCGGCAAGGTTGAAGGCATTTGTCACGCTACCGTGGCCGACGCCGAAATTGGGGAGCAATCCATAGGCAACCAGCGCCCGCGCCACACCGGCTCGTGCCACCGCATAGCCGTAGTTGAGCAGTTTGTTGCGCAGATCTGCGGGATCGTCACGAATGAAATTCTCGAAAAGGCTTCCCCAGTAATGGCGCGCGGCGCGTGCCTCCACATTGTTCGGGTCGCCCGAGCCGACACGCTTTTTCATTGCCATCAGGGCCTCGCCGCTGCGCCCGGTCATGGCCAGATGCCTGGCTTGGTTTTCGATCTTCTGCATGATGATTTTTTGCCAACACCGCTTTTTGAACGGTTCCGACAGCGCCGACTGGCGGGCCGCGACGCCCGCCTGGCGGTGATGTTGAAGAAACGGCAGCATCAAGCCATCCGGCGTGTGCCTCCTATCGGTCGAGACGATGACGATACCTGCCTCCATGCAGGCGGAAAGCAGCGTCGATGTCAGCGTTGCATGCGGCGCGTCGAGAACGACATAGGCGAGGTCTTCCAGCGGGATACGCACCTCGCCGTCGTCCTGCGCCACGATGAACTGGCCGTCGGCCGTATTCAGCCGCGAGGGCCGGCTTATATGCACGCCTTTCCACGCCATGTCCGGGTTTCCCTGGTGACTTCATAGACACGACCAAGCCGGTCTACGGTGAGCTTCTGTAATGTGGCCAAAGTCCGAGCACCGATGCTCCCCTTGCTCTCCGTAAGGTTTGCCAAGCTGGATATTGTTATCGCACCTGTATTCGTATTCAGCCCCCGAAAATACCCAGTGTTGCTGTCAGCTTGGTTTGCAAAAATGACCGTGCCGCCGCGGTCAATAATTCGAACCAACGACATCGGCACAAGAGAGAACAGGAATTCATAGGAAGCATCGATGAGCGGCCATTCCTCCTGAGGCTTGTTGGCCGTAACAGCGCGCATTGGTGGACTTTCCAGCATCGCGATGTCTGCTGCATAGATCGGAACGAGAAAGAACTGTCCGACACCCTTAGCTGTTGCCTTCCGGAATACGTCTACGCGCGGCATGCTTTCGTTACCGACGGTACCGGGCGGATTGTTGTGGCCACCGCGGTAAAGCAGGATATTGACCTTCGCCTTGGTCTCGACATTGATCTTTTTGATTGGGTCGCCTTTGGGAGAAAGCGGTAGGCTTCCCGGGTCTTTCGGTCTGCCTGCGAGAATCCAAGCGCGAATATTTGCGACGATTGCCGCATTGCGGTCTGGATCCCTGACCTTTTCGAGATCAGCCAATGTCAGATCGCCAATCGCCGTGCGGCTATAGGTTTTCCTCTCTCCGTCCATCTCGACCACCTGCAGGACGGTATCTTTGTGCGCCTTGCCACGCGCTCTATGCCGCGCCGCGCGCGCGACAATCACGTTTCCAACCGCCTCCAGCGTCTCATCGCGAAAACCCGGCCATGGCTGGCTGATGTTTTTCAGAAGATCGCCATTCTTGTTGCCGTGTTTTTCCAGCTCCTGAATTTCGCGGGTCGCGCGGTTGAGCAGGCTTTCCGTTATGACCGCCACGATCGTCGCATCCAGCGCATGGTGCCGGTCGTCGGGAATGCGTTTGCCATCCTCGCCCTTTTTCACCCATTGCAGATGCCAGGCGCGGCGAAGCCTGTCGGTCAGAGCGCCTGGGCGGGCAAAAACACGGCGGCGCAAATCGCCCTTGTCGTCCTCCTTATCCGGCAACACCTGTTTCAACGCCTCGGCCAGCACACGGCAAGCCCATCGGGTATCGTTAAGATTGCTGTTGCGGAAGCGCTCCTGCACCTCGGCGGCATTGCGCAGCGTGTAATTGCGGCGCTTAAAACCCTTCATATAGGGTATTTCGCGCAAGCGAGCCTCGAAGGCCTCCCATGCTTCTGGTGTCTTGTCCGCCGTGAACCATTCGAAAGGCGTTCGGCCTTTCTTGTCCTGATTGGCCTTTGCCGTGCACAGCGTCTTGTTGTGAAAGCTGTCGTCGCCAAACCGGCCCCAAGGCAGGATGTGGTCGACCTGCACCGTGTTGTTGCCATCCAGAAGACGGTCGGGAGAAATATATTCGTCGCTGTAAAGGCAACGACAGTTCTGCTGCTCCCACAGTTCAAAACGCAGCAATTCTTCGGCACTCTGCGGATCGCGACCCAGCTTTTCAGCGAAATTCTGCCGGATCTTGTCTTTCTGCCGATTGCGTTTTTCGATCCCCCGATCAATCTCGCCACGTTCCTCGATCGATTTGCCGACATCGCGCGCCATCTCGGCATGAATCCGGTCCGGCAGGCCAAATTCCTCCACCAGCGCCTTCACCTGCTTCAATGCCTCGATCAGCGCCTTGCGCGCCGTCGGGCTGCCGATCAGTGACACGGAAACGCGTTCCTCCTTGAGGATACGCGCCAAAGCCTGCTTGCCGAAAATCGGCTTGCCGTCGGCATCCTTGAGGTCGAATGCGTGGCGCTCGCGGCTGGCCGTATGGTCGTAATTCACCAACGCGCAGGCCTTGTCATAGGTCAGCCCTTGCAAAAGGCCGGGAATAATCGCGCGTGCCGCCTTGGCGGAAATGTGACCGGCGCCGCTGAAACTGTCGAAATCGCCATCCTCGACCGCGGCTTCCAGGGTCTCGCGAATTGCTGGATCGATATCGATCTCGGCAAGTCCCAGGCGGATGCGATCCATGTCATCGCGAAACGTCACGACCTGTACGATCTGGTCCAGCAGTTGCGGCCGCTGCCAGAGCGCTTGCCAAGTCATCTCACCATGACGCCCGGAGATCAGTTTCCGCAATCTGGCGGTTCCCGCTGCCGTTTCACCGGATCGGGCCACGACATCGCGCTTGCTCTCCTCTTCCGCTTTCACACCATCAAACCGCGTATCTGCAGGGAGCCCGATCTTGCTGCGCAACGCAGAAAAGCTGAATTTTGCGGTGGCGCCAAAATCAGCCACCGCCTTGCCGATCTCTTCCGAACTCAACCGGCGTGACTGTCGTGGCCCCTCTATCAGTGACAGCGTGTTGAGACGGGAGAGAAAGCGAAAAAGCTCGAATGACGGCGCGCGCCGTGCGGCGCGTTTCTCCGCCCGTTCAAACGGGCATAGCCCAAGCATCACCTCACTATCCTGCAAAGGGCGCTGGAAAAACGCCGCGTGGCAAAATGTCTGCTCAAGCTCCTCAGTGGCGAAATCCTGGCCAAGACGCCGCTGCGCCTTGAACAACTGGCGCGTCTCGGCCGCCAGATCGTCGCGCAAAAGCGAACGCCCATATCCACCGTCGCGGTTACGGAACCGCCGAACCACCTCGCAGCTTCCATCTTTTTTCGGCGTTTCGCGCAGGATGTAACCCTCATCCTGAGACAGGAGGAGCGCCGGCGTTGCGTAGCGCGCCAATTGTTCCTGTGTTTTCGCGATCGCGACCTTCATCTTGCCGTCCTCGCCGGCCGTATTCTTTTTCTCGCCCTTGGCGTTGGACTTGAAGCCGCGATGCCGGGCAACATGTCCAAGAGCGATGGCAAACTCGAGTGGTGTCAGCCGGCAATCGAGCCCCCGAACCCTCAGCGCCCACGGGTCTGTTCCGGCCACGGCGAGTGCGTGTTTGCCGCGATCGGGCAGAAGTCCTGCCTCCGCCAGTATCCGGCGCACCTCATTCATCCGCTGCCGGCGTCGCTTGATGACCCGCCTCTGGCCCTTGATGACGCGCCGGATCTCGCTCTTCAGTTTCGAGCCGGTCTGGCTCTTTTCCTCCGGCGGATCGAACATCCAGGTGCCGGCGGCGACAATGCGACCTTGCATTGCTTGCGGCCCTCCTCCATGGATAATGTCAAGGATCGACCAGCCGATCGAAGCGATGCCGACATCAAGTCCGAGTATGCGCATGAACAGTACTTCCTGAACCCACAAAGTCGATTGAAATGGATTGACTTCCTAAACGCAAGGTCGTTAGATCCTCTCGGGAAATCGGTAGGGAAGCCACGGCAAAGTGGTATTCCACTGAAGGATTATCCCCGATGTCGGAAACGCTATCGGGGAGATTCCTTTTTATTATATGATTGCAGATCATGGCGTTGATCCTATGCCGGGCGTCGTTTGACTGCTTGATCGGCACTCTGTTTTTCTCCCATGAATTCTCTTTGATCTTCGACCGTCGTATCGCCTGCCGGAAGCGCCTTGCCGCCGGGAATAGGCAGCAGCAATTCGCGCTGCGTCGAGCGACCTTTTGCCGTTCTGGCCCTGCCGCGGCCCATGGTTTTCGATTGCGCTTTGCTATCCAAAGCGTCAGCGGCAAGCCGCGTAAGATTGAGATCGAGCAACCGTGCCAAGGTATCCTCTTCAGAAAGATCGACAGGCCAGCCATAGGCCTGCGCTACCGCGGCATCGAGATCGGCATGCGCGTTCTTGAGCCATTGTGGATTCTGATTGTAGAGATTGGTCAGCGTGCGCTCACGCAAGGCCGCCGCTGCAACACTATCCCTCGGCAGGATCCTGTCTGGATAACCGGGTACGACTTCGGGTTCGATCACCACCAGATCTGCCGGATTGAGCCAGGCATTGCGCATTGCATCCAGCCGCCGCGCAGCATCCGCGATCGCAATGGCCCGCGGGTCGCGTGCATAGCGGATGGGAGGAATGTCGGGCGTGAGACCGTCTGGAAAGGGAAAGGTTTCGAAAGTTGTTGTCGGCGTGTAGCGGGGTCTATCCTCAAGACTTGTTCCCAGCTTCCTCGACCAAGCGTCATGGAAACGACACTGAAGAATGCCCAATGTGACACTGTCATCGCGGGCAATTACGATTGCTGCACTGTCTGCAAGAATTCCTTGATCCACACATGCGAAAATTCGATATTTCGCTACGCGTGGCGTTATAATGTAGTACGGAAGCCCGGATAACGCCCTCGCCATTGCCGGCCTCGGCTCCACATGCCGCCACCATCTTTCCTTATAAGCATCACGGCGGTTTTTCCGGCGTTCCGGCAAAACATGCTCGGTAATGTATTGAAACGGCGCCTCGTAAAGCGAAGCCTCCCGTTCGGACATCTCCCATCCGAAATCGATGATCCACATGTCGCGAGAGCGCCGCGTGACATCCATGCCGTTGCGCCACGGGCGAAGCACGTCGGAATTCGGCCTGCCATTCGGATTGCACGGCAACCTCAGCCAAGCGCGGGCAAGATCTCCCGGAATATCGAAGGCTCCACCTTTCGTATCCCCCATGAAGGCAACACCCAGATTTTCGCGAAGCCGCTGTGCGCGCGTCAAATCCACCGCGCCTGCGGTCAGATCCGTATTGATGATCGAGACATCCCGCTCATCCAACCGCAAGCCATCGTCCCCGCTCCCGAAACAGACCAACGACACCCGTACTGCTGCACCATCAACCACCCATGGCTGATCGCTCCAGGCCTCGAAAATCCGGCTGTGCGCACCAATGCGATCCAACACCCTGCGATTGGCCCCGCCGCGGATGGAATTGGTTGAAACAAGTCCGACCCGTTTCGCCCGTCCGGCCTTTAGCGCGCAAAGCGCTTTGTCGAACCAATAGCAGACCAGATCCGCCTCCCGCGACACGCGGCCATCGAAGATGCGAAACAGCTCCTCCACAACGGCATCGCCAAGCTTCTGGCGCAGAAGTTTTGCACCAAGAAAAGGAGGGTTGCCAAGAATGAACTCTGCCTCCGGCCAGATGGCCTCTTCACTGGAAATAGAAAGCACCGGTGCATGAAACTCGAGAGAGGCAACCGCCGCCATCGCTTTTTCGGTCCTGCCCCCCTCTCGTTTCGTCGCCACCAATGCATTTGCCGTTTCGATAGCATCGAGCTTGCGTAGGATCGGAATGGATTTCGAATGAATGCCATTGCGCAACCGCCACTGGATATCGCCGATCCAGATCGTCGTGCGCGCCAGTTCGGCGGCCATGGCGTTGATTTCGATGCCGCGTACAATTTCGGGCCCGACCAGCGGCAGACGCGGATGCAGCCCGAGCATTTCGCATTCCAGATTGGCGCGGTATTCGATATCCTTGACCCCTTGCAGCGCGAGATAGAGGAAATTTCCCGATCCGCAGGCTGGATCCAGTATCCGCAGAGTGCGCAACCGCTCACCAAAGGCGGAACGCACTTCCTCTGCCGCTTCGATGGCGCTCATTCGCCGACGCGGCGTCTGTCGCATCGGCGGTTTGATCGTGCCGTCGAGCAAACCAATGATCGTCTGTTTGCACCCTTCCCATTCCGCGCGCAAAGGACGCAGCAAAACGGGATCGACCAGTTTCATGATCTTGTCCGGATCGGTGTAATGCGCACCGATCTGGGCGCGTTTGTCGGGATCGAGAAAACGCTCGAACAGGGTGCCGAAAATCGTGGGATCGATCAAACTCCAGTCAAGACTATCGACCGCAACCAATAGACCGACATCGCCTTCGTCCAGACGAAGCGCCCGCCGCCGGTCGAACAGCCCACCATTGAACCAGGCGATTTCGGTCAGGTCGAATTCGCCGCCGCCTTCCATAACTTCGAAGAGCTTGTCGAGATAGTTTTGTGCCTGCTCCGGCTTCTGCGACGCACGCTTCAGCAAGCGCGTGAAAAGATTGTCCGGCAACAGTCTGACGCTTTGCGCAAAAAAACAGAAAACCAACTGGTTGACGAAATGGGCTATGTCTTGCGGTGCCCCGCGCCCCTGCAATCTGAGCGCAATGGTCGAGAACGTGTCGGCAGCGTCGGAAGTGACAGCGGCCCGCGTTCTGACGGGTTTCAGTTTTTCCGGCGCAAAGAAGACATTCCGCAGAATTTCGCGCGGCCCCGGATCGAGCAGGTCATCGAGACGAATGTCATGGACCACCGGCACCGTATTCGTCCAGGCGGTGTGAATGCGAAAACGCTCCATATCGCAGACGACGTGCAGCGGCGGATTTTCGAGCGCGGCCGCATAACGGACAAGCTGCAAAAGGGCATCGTCGAGATTGCCACTCCGGCGCTTATATTCCCACGCGAAATAGTTCTTTTTCCAGACATCGGCAAAACCCTTGCCGCCACCGCTCTTTCCGGCTCCCTTTTCGAAGGCGAAAAAATGTCCGTGCGGATCGACGCTGTTGGGTGTCGGGTGTTCAAACAGCGCGCACAGGTCAAGAAAATGTTCCTGCGCCGCCTGTCGCTCGTTCAGGGATGTTCTTTTCCATTTCTGAACGAACGATAAAGGCGTCAGGACGCCTGGATCAGATCCCATGACACACGACCTTGAAAGTGGAGCGCATGATGGTGACCATCTATCATATTTATGAATATTCAATCAATGCGCGCACATGACGACATTACACCCATGCAGTTGGACGGCCCTATCTGAAATGAAACTGGATGATGGTAGACCTGTTTCGCAGGCCGGGAATGGGCCGCTCTTTGTGTCGTTGGGTTTTGGACACGTCTGGCAGGCTCGCCAGTCTTGTGAGCTACAGTTTCAATAGAAGCGCTGAGCACTGTTCAGTTCCGCCTGCGATAGAACTGAGAAAAAAATCGAGCTCGAAATTTCTCCCTCGGAAAAAACCCGCACCATAATAGAAATTACATTTCACGGCCTGCGTGTTAGAAATACGTATAAATTTCAATTGACTAAACCTTTTTGGTCCCCTTGGCGATCTCTCGTTCGAGGTATGGAGGAATTTATATGTCATTGCTGGCAATGGACGGCGAAAGACACGCTGGCTGGAGGGCCGGGGCAGCCATGTTCTTCATCAACGGCGTTGTCGTCGGGAGTTGGGTGCCACAAGTTCCAGGCTTTGTCGCCAGATTGGACATCAGCGAATTCACGTTTGGACTGATGATCTTGGGATATGGCCTGTCTGCGCTCGCGGCCATGACGCTCGCCGGCCAATTGATCGTCAGGATCGGCGCTGGCAGGACACTGAGGTTATTTATCGTTCCATTGGTAGTCATGCTGCCCTTGGTGTCGCAAGCATCTGATGTCTGGAGTGGCGCAATAGCGTTGACACTGTTTGGCTTCGTCATCGGGGGGATGGATGTGGCCATGAATGCCAATGTCGCAGCAGTCGAGCGGCAACTGGGACGAGCGATCATGTCAACCTCACATGGCTTCTGGAGCCTGGGTGGGTTTATCGGCGGCAGCGTCGGCGGTTTCGCCATACAGCAGTTCGGCGAATTTCCGCATGCCGTTCTCATCGCTGTTTTTGCGGCAGCGGTCGTCGGCCTGTCATACCCGCATATCTTCGAAGATAGCCCGGCACACGAAGCCCGGCGAAAACATTTCATCTGGCCCAGACAGGCGACTATCTACGTCATCAGCGCGATGGCGCTGCTTTGCATGTGTGCCGAAGGTGTCGTCCTCAACTGGTCGGCCCTATATCTGGACAAGGAACTGGCAGCTGACACCGCTATTGTGGGTTTCGCCTTTGCCGGTTTTTCCGGAGTGATGGCGGTGACGCGTTTCTGCGGGGATGGAATCCGTAATCGTTTTGGCGCGGCGGCGACATTCCGGTGTTCCTGCATCATGGCCGCTTGCTGCATGCTGGTGGCGGGGATTTCGCCATGGCCATGGCTAGCCATAACCGCATTTGCCGCCTGTGGTGTGGGTGCCGCCAATCTCGTGCCGATCCTCTTTTCAACAGCCGGAAACCAGCCCGGTCTGAACGCCGGCGTCAGCATGAGCGTGGTGACCACAATAGGACATGCCGGCCTTCTTGTGGCTCCATCGATCATCGGATTTGCGGCAGGAAGTTTTAGTCTTGCATCCGTCTATGTGGGCGCCGCCATCCTGATCGGCGCACTTAGCCTGCTTGGTGGCCTCACCGCCGTTGCGGATTTTAAGCCAGAGGCGTGATGCCGCACCGCGCTCCGGCGATTATTTGCGCACGCGCCGCCCCTATCGATCCCAACAGACCTTCATCTACATACAAAGAACAGGATGACCGCCATGTTATCACCATCGCACGATATCGTTGTTGCCATTCCTTGCTACAATGCCGAAGAAACAATCGCGCGGACGCTCTCAAACGTTCTTGAGCAAACATTCAGAGATTTTCGGATCGTCGTTTATGACGACGGTTCCACTGATGCATCCCCTGATATCGTCAACGCTTTCGAGCAAAGCGATTCCCGTGTCGTTCTTCATCGTAATGAATTGAATGAGGGGCGCCCCCAAGCCAGAAACGCGCTCCTTCGTCTCTTGCCGCACGCAATTCTGGCTTGGCAGGACGCCGATGATCTCTGGCATCCCGCCAAACTGGCGAAACAGGTCTCGTTTTATGACCGTATGGTACAACAAACCGGTCACGATAGAATTGCCTTGGTGTCGTCCCTTGAAAGATGCAGGCCGAGCAGCGACCTCGACGCCGATCACCATTATCTTTCGGCGGTATTCGAAAGTGGATATTACGGCGTTCTGCATCCGCCGGCCGTTTACGACGAAGGTTTCATTTTTTCGGACAAGTACATGTCCTTCCCTTTTTACCTTCAATCCACATTCGGCCCCGCTTCGCATTTTATAGAAGCGGGAGGATTTGATCCCATGCTTCCCTGGTACGAAGACTTGGACATGGGCATGAAACTTCTCGGAATCGGGACAAAGATTTTCGGCCTGAAGGATGACGAACCTCTTGCCTATTATTTCAGTGGCGCTCCGCGCTTGGAACCTGCCGTGATCGAGGCGTGCCTGAAGCGGATTTACAGTAACAACAAAATCTTCATGGAGCGCCAGGGGTTGGATGTTCAATATGATCTCTCCCTTCGGCGGCTGACATTGCTGTTTCTGGGGATGATCCGAAAAAGAGAGTTTTCTGCTGCCCTGGAAATTCTGGCGCAAGACAGCGCTTTTGCACTTGGTCGCGCCGAAATGAAAGAACTTCTTCTTTCAAATCTGACGGTTTTGCAAAAAGCCTTTCGTGCAGCAGGTCTCCCGGTCAGCGAAATACACGCAGCAACAGAACGACGGCTCGCTCCCGCATGACCTGCAACGCGATCGATGACGGCGAGTGCTTGCCGACGAAAAATCACTCACCACAACTATTGGGAGAGAGACGAATGCTTGGCGATCAGGCAATGGCCGATTTAGGCTGCGGTGCAGTGACGCGGGAAAACCGGATACCGATACACGACGAGGTTCAGCTTGTTCATTGGTGGGTCACTGACGGGGAAAAAGCAGGGCTTGACCTGCTCAGAGACAATCTCCACAGCGAGCAGGTCGCCTTCCATGACCTCGCAATTGCCGGCGGAGCCAATCTCAATGCTCATGTTCAGACGGCGATCGAAAACGGTCTTCTGCCTGGCGCTGCGGTAACCTCTGGTTTCGGCGCTTGGGACTGGGCGGCGCAAGCCGTCCTTGCCGATCTGTCGGATCTTGCTGCAGAGGCAGGTTGGAGCAACATCATTCCAGACGCCCTGCAAAAATTCTGCAAATATCAAGACAGATGGATCGGGGTGCCGGTGGCGCTGCATTCGATCAACTGGCTGTGGATCAACTCTGGTGCGGCCAAGACAATCGGGGTGCGCAGACCTCCGGCGACCATGGCTGAACTATTCTCCGCCTTGAAACTGGCGAAACAAGCCGGCATCGTTCCGATGGCAATGGGTGCGGCGCCGTGGCTGATTGCTACCCTGTTCGACTGCGTTGTAATGGCGACGAACGGGCTCGATTTTTACAAGCGTGCATTTGTCGATTTGTCGACCGCGACATTGACATCCTCGGCGATGACCGAAGCATTCGAAAATCTCGCAACGCTCGCAGACTTCGCCAACACGGACTATTCTCGCCTCAGCTGGAATGACGCGACAGACATGGTCGTCAACGGCCGAGCACTGCTGCAGGTATCCGGGGATTGGGCAAAAGCCGAGTTTCGCGCTGCCCGCAAAACGGAAGGAGACGACTATCGTTGCATACGCTTTCCCGGCACCGAAGGAACCGTGATTTTCAATGCCGATATTATTTGCATGTTCAAGACTGCGCCGAGACACCGGCCCGCACAGATGAAACTCGCAAAAGCCATCATGGGCCGATCGTTTCAGTCATCGTTCAACGATGCGAAGGGAGCCGCGCCTGTGAGGCTGGATATCGATATTGACGCCTTCGACGCTCACGGGAAGAGAGCCATTGCCGATGTCAGGACAGCCAGCAGCGGCAAGACGCTTATTGGAGCGATGTCGCATGGCTATATCCAGCCGACGCATATCCAGAACACATATTTGGACGTGGCAACGATGGTTTTCCACGGCGATCTCGCTGCAGACAAGGCGGGAAAAGCGTTTGTAGATTTGATCGGCGCCACCCCATAGGCAATCTTTCACGGCACAAGACCGCAAGCTGCAGGCGATCCGCCGCAGCGAAATCTCCAGCCGACATGATCGTCTTTCGGGATGGAGGCGATCTCGCTATCCTTTCCCTGAACGCCTTGCTGCATCATGCTTTTGAATGGGCCCTTGGCCGACCATGCAAAAAATGCGGCGTTAATCGAGCAAAATCCTCACATCCGAAATGCTGTTTCTTCTTTTGCTGTCCTTATCACCATTGTGGTGATGTAGCGGGCAACGTTGGTCTGATCGCTGAACAATCTTTTCGTCAGCAGATCAAATTCCTCCATATCCCGAACCCGCACCATCAGGACGACGTCGCTTTCTCCCGTCACGGCATAGGCGTGCGAGACCGCTTCTTCGGCGCTTGCCGAATCCAGAAACCGGCGCATATGCTGCTCCCCATGAAGCTTCAACTCCACCGTTACCATCGCCTTGATCACGCGTCCGGTTTTGGCCGGGCTGAGAATGGCAACGATGCGGTCGATAACGCCGACCTTCCGTAGCCTGCTGACCCTGCGCAGGCAACTCGACGGAGACAGGCCGACTTCTGCGGCCATGTCGATATTGGTCCTTGATGCATCACGTTGCAGCAGATTGAGAAGTTTCCGGTCAATCGCATCCATGATCATCATATCTCCCAATTTTTGCAATAAAATTGCATCACTTTGCAATCTTTGACCGAAAATTTGAAGCCACCTGCATTAGGCTTATGCAATGTCAGGGAGGGCTCGGAATGACATTGTTCGCGCTGTTAAGAGGAAATTTTCGGGAGACCTTGGATACCTATTGGGTACTTGTAAAGATCACCGTACCAATAACCATTGCGGCAGCGTTTCTGTCACGAATTGGTGCCATAGAGGCCATCTCCCCGATTTTTGATCCCATCATGCACATTGTCGGGCTTCCACCTGAATTGGGCCTCGCCTGGCTCACCGGTATGATTGTCGGGATCTGGGGAGCACTCCCGCTGATCTTCACACTCGTTTCGCCCTCCGAACTCAGCATAGCCGAGATGACGGTATTTTCCTCGCTTCTTCTATTTGCGCACGGACTGCCGCTTGAGCAAAAAATCATACAGAAGGCAGGTCCCGGAATGGTGTTGACCACGATTCTACGGATAGGTGGTGGTTTACTGTATGCGTTCATGCTGCATCAATTCTGCGACGTGACGGGTTGGTTATCGGAGCCGCTCAACCCCACCTGGATCCCTCTGAATGCGACGCCGTTATGGTCGACCTTTTTTCTTGATCTGACCGAAACGATGATCTGGATGTTCGTCATTCTGCTTGTTTTGTCGTGGGGCCTTGAAGCCTTGCGCATGACGGGTCTCCTCAATCTGGCAATAAAGGCGATGTCGCCGGTCCTGCGGCTTGTCGGTATTCGCGGAGACGCCGTTTATCTGACCGCCATCGGCCTGCTGCTGGGAATTTCATATGGTGCGGGCCTGCTGATCAGAGAGGCACGCTCGGGCAAAATACCGCCGCGGCAGATTTTTCTATCATGCGTTTTCATGGGCTTTGCCCATAGCCTTATCGAGGACACTCTGCTGGTTGCCGCGCTCGGCGCAGATATCGGCGGTGTCCTGATCGGGCGGGTCCTCTTCACCTTCCTTGCAACCGCAATAATCGCCCTCATGCTGCGTTCGGCCAGTGATCGGACGTTCTTTTCTCTGGCGTTCCACGCCAAGTCATTACGCTACACCGATGGCGGATAACTTCCGTATATCCCGACGTATTGGTAGCTATTGGGACTGGGCAGGATCGGCGGGTTCTAGCGAACCCACCGTCCACGATGCATGTCTCGGCAAGATGACGAGCCTCCATCCTAAGCCGAACAATCATCCACTTGGCTTGTACCGCATGACATCAACCTTTGTGTCGTTCTTCAATCGGTTCATCACCATCAAGGTTTTGAATTTTTTGACCAACTTGTTGGAGAAGAACATCTCGCTAGCAAAGCTTTCGTATTCGCGCATGTCGAGAGTTGAGACAAAAAGGACGTAATCCGTTTCCCCCGTCACCAGATAGCATTGCTTCACCAACTTATGGGAGACGACGTTTTGTTCGAACTCCTTCATGCTTGCCGTGTCCTCCTCACTGAGTTCCACTTCGACGACAATCATCAAATTGCTGCCGATCTTTGCCGGGTCGACAATCGCAACGTCCCCAATGATGACACCTTCCTCCCGCAACCGGCGCACACGCCGCAAACAAGTGGGTGCGGAAACGCCCACAGTATCGGCCAACTCGGCGTTCGATATCTGGTTGTCATTCTGCAGGATTGTTAAAATCTTGAAGTCTATCCGGTCCAAATCTGCCATGCGCTATGCCCCCTCCAAAACAACCTAGGCACGATTATCGTAATCGAAAAAATTATGGGAAAAATTTATTTTTACGAAAAAAATGAATCGAAATTAGAAATTACATTTCAGTAAATATGGATTAGATATTTTTGAAAGACTTGTTGATGCAGACAACAAAAATGTAATTCAGAGTATTTTTATCTTCATCTCGATAGTTATAAATTATTGTCGAGATATAAGTTCTGAATGCGATGGAGGAGATTGCATTGAAGAATGATATTCGCGAAAACAATCGCGTAGATAGTATTGATTATCTACGCTCATTATCATTCACAAAACAAGAAAAAGGCCATTATTCCTGTATCGGTCATATCGGGGAAATACTTCAGGGCGTATTTTTTGACAAATCAGGACGACTGCATCGAGGACTTATTACGCTTCCTTGCCCGACCCTAAGCGCAACCTGCAGTTTTGTTTCTGATTGGGGAGCGATATCCGTATCTCCTGCGAGCAAAGTGAAAGCCGCTTCCGCCGCACGCAGAGCTCTCGACTATATGGGACTGCATGAACGCGGCGGAACCCTGACCGTATCGTCCAACATACCAATTGGTTTCGGCATGGGATCGTCCACAAGCGATATCGTCGCAACGATCAATGCCGTCGCGCATGCTTTTGGGCGAAGGCTCGGCCCCGAGGTTGTGGCAAAGCTTGCGGTCGCAAGCGAAGTCGCAAGCGACAGCACGATGTTTCCCGAAACCGTGGTTCTCTTTGCACAGCGCGAAGGCATTGTTCTCGAGCATCTGGGTGCTCAACTCCCGGCACTGACGGTCTTAAGCGTGAATGCGGCCCCTGACCACGTGATCGATACTTTGGCCCACCCACCCGCCCGCTACTGCGACTGGGAGAAAGAGGCCTTCAGGTCGCTTCTGGCCATGGCGCGCAAGGCCGTCCTGACGGGTGACGCCTCGCTGATCGGACGCGTGGCTTCGGCAAGCGCTCGGATCAATCAGCGCTTCCTCCCCAAGCCGCGGTTTGCCGAGATGGAAAGGATTGCCGCGGCGACCGGAGCGGTCGGCATCCAGGTCGCCCATAGCGGCACCGTCGCCGGCCTCCTGTTCGATGCAACGATCATCGGTGTGGAGGATCGTGTCCGCAAAGCGGCCGAGGCGCTTACCGAAATAGACATGCCGCCCTTCATGGAGTTCCACACAAGAGAGGTCGAGTATCGCCATGCCAGTTGAATCACGCAGCTTTGCCGATCTGGAACTCCCAAGACTTTTTCGTCTGGCACCAAATCTTTACGCCGCCTCATTTCATCTCATGAAGCTTCTTCCGGCGCGATACATGCTGGATCAGGCGGAGCGTGATGGCCGACTTTTGCCCGGTGGAACCATCTGCGAGACCACATCAGGAACATTCGGTCTTGCTTTGGCCATGCTGGCAGCCGTCAGGAACTACAGGCTTATCCTGGTCAGCGATCCGGCCATAGACGCGAAGCTGAAGAATAGGCTGCGTGAGCTTGGCGCCATCGTCGAGATCGTTGAACAGCCCAGCGAAGTGGGTGGCTTTCAGCAGGCCAGGCTTGATCGCCTCGACAAGGCCATTCGCGAGAACGATGGGTGCTTTTGTCCATCGCAATATACCAACGAGGACAACCGCCGGGCCTATGGGGCCGTTTCCGAATGGATCGCCAACCGACTTGGAAATATCGATTGCCTCGTCGGCACTGTCGGTTCCGGCGGTTCGATGTCCGGCACTGCGCACTTCTTTCGATATCTCAACCCGGATCTGACTGTTGTCGGTGTCGACACCCCCAATAGCATCATCTTTGGCCAGATGGACGGCAAACGCCTCCTTCGGGGGCTGGGCAACAGCCTGATGCCTGACAATGTCGATCACCGTCAATTCGACGATGTGCATTGGGTGGATGCACCAATCGCTTTTCTCGCGACACGGGAGCTTCATCGGCAACACGGCCTGTTCCAGGGCGGAACAAGCGGGGCCGCTTGGCTCGTCGCCGACTGGTGGGCACGAATGAACCCGACGAAAACCGTACTGACCTTCTTTCCTGATGAGGGTCACCGTTATGTCGACACCATTTATGACGACGCGTGGCTCCATCGCCTGACAGATTGGACGGAATGTTTACCGCGCGAACCTGCAGTCGTCGAACATCCACAGCACGGTCACTCGTCTTGGAGTCGTTTCGACTGGGCGCGCCGCTCCTACCAGGATGTCATGCTGTCACTGGACGCGAGGGCAGCATGATGACCTCTTATGTGATTTTCATCGAAAGCAACACCAGCGGGACGGGTCCGCTTTTTTTCGAAGCAGCCCGAAATCTGGGATATGCTCCCATTCTTCTGGCCAGAGACATCACGCGATATGCGTTTCTGGACGTCACGGACATCCGCGTCATTTCCTGCGATACGTCGGATATCGGGAGCCTTCTGAAAGTTTGTAGGAATCTGGCGTCACAAGGACGGATTGCCGGGATCATGACCAGTTCCGACTATTTCGTCGAAGCGGTCGCCCGATTGACGGGTCTATTGAATCTGCCGGGCCCGCCCCTCTCAGCTGTAAAAACATGCAGAAACAAAGCGGCCTTGCGGCGCGCGCTGCAACAAGCCCATCTGGAAGTACTGCGTTTTTTCGAATGCAACCAACTCGATGAGGTGGATCAGGCGGTTCAGCACGTCGGCCTTCCGGCTGTCGTCAAGCCAATAGCAGGCTCCGGGAGTGTCAATGTCAGCCTGTGTCTGAGTACGCAGGAAGTCCGGACACGCACCGCCCAGATAATGGCAGCACAAGCTTCTGAAGGCGTGTTGATCGAACAGTATGTTTCGGGGCCGGAATATTCGGTTGAGCTGTTTAACGGCAGGTCGATGGGGATCACCCGGAAACATCTCGGCAATCTGCCGTTTTTCGTCGAAACGGGACATGACTTTCCAGCAATACTAACCGCGGAGGCCGAGGCGGACATTACCCGTCACGTGGAAAAAATCTGCCAGACAGTCGGGATCGATTGGGGTCCCGCTCACGTGGAGCTGAAACTCGACATTTCTTCGTCCCCACAGATCATCGAGATCAATCCTCGCCTTGCAGGCGGCTTTATACCGGAAATCATGCGTCTTGCCTGCGGCGTCAATGTCATCGAGGAATTCGTTCGTCTTTCGACCGGCGGCATCCCGCTCATCGAAGCGACCAAGGAAAGGCACGCATCCATCCGGTTTATTATACCGGATCGAGATGGCACGTTATATCGGATTGAAGGGATTTCCGAGGCCCGCTCCAGACCCCACATCATGGACATACAGTTCTACGGTTCCTGCCCGAACGAAATCGTCCTGCAGGGCAACTTTCGAGACCGTATCGGCCATGTCATCGCTGCCGCCGATCGCGGGGAGGATGCGGCCGCTGCGGCGCAAAGCGCACTGAGCATAGTTTCCCAGTCCTATCTGACATCCAACGGACAGCGCGTGGGCGGGGCAAGATCATGAACGCATACAGGAAAATGCCATTTGACCTTGAAGACACCGGCCGGGTCGCGGCTTCCATTGACCCCGAGGCGGCCGCGATCCTGTTCGGCGAAATTAACGACGCCACAGTGGAAAATGAACTTAACTATATGGTCGATATCGATCTGGCTCATCTGATCATGATGATGGAAGCGGGACTGATAGGCGCCGAAGACGCGATTGCGCTGATCCGACGCATCAGCGATCTGCTGGGGTCGGGATTCGCGGCGCTGCAAGGCGTTTCCGCTTCTCGCGGTACGTTCATGCTTTACGAAAGCTTGCTGATCTTCGAGACCGGGGAAAAAGTTGGCGGCATGCTCCAGGCCGGCCGTTCGCGCAACGACATGGGAGCAACAATCCTACGACTGCGACTGCGCAAGGAACTCGCCGTTTTCGCCGAAGGGCTGATCCAACTGCAAAAGTCATTGCTTGCCAAGGCGCTCGACGGCCTGGAGATAACACTGCCCGCCTATACGCATTACCAGGCCGCACAACCGACAAGTCTCGGGCATTACCTGTCCGGTGTTGCAGGAGCGCTCAATCGCGACCTACAGGCCGTATTTTACCTGTTTGATGAGCTTGACACCTGCCCTCTGGGAGCAGGAGCCATTTGCGGAACCAGTTTTCCGATCCGACCGGAAAGGACCGCCGAGTTTTTGGGCTTTCGAACGACAAATTCGCATTCGATCGAGACGATTGCCTCGCGCGATGTCATTTTGAGACTTTTGGCTGCACTGAGTGTGATTGCAACCACAATCAGCAGGCTGTGTCATGATTTTCAGCTCTGGACAACGGCGGAATTCGGCTTTTTCCAAATGCCGGACACCATGGTGGGAATTAGCTCCATGATGCCGCAAAAGCGCAATGTCTACATTCTTGAGCATATCAAGGGCATGTGTAGCGTGCCACTGGGAGCGTTCACCTCTGCCGCCATGGCCCAGCATTTCACGCCCTTTTCCAATTCTATTGCCGTTGGCACGGAGAGCGTCAAGCCGGTCTGGGGCGCAATGAATCAACTCACCAATGCCGTAAAGCTGATGCGCCTCGTGGTCCGCTCATCGGAAGCCATGCAGGAAAACATGAGCATCAGGCTGGAGAGGGGTCAGGCTAGCGCGACAGCTTTGGCGGAATGGGCCGTCCGGCGTCACCAACTCCCATTTCGCCAGGTTCATCACGACGTCGGCCGCATCGTCCGAGAAGTCGCGTCGGGCACCGACAGCCTCATCGCAGCAACCCGCCGTCTTTACCCCGAATGGGTTGCGGAGGAGGAACCTGATCTATCGCCAAGAGCAGTGCTGGCCGCCCTCGCCTATGGTGCTGGGCCAAAGCCTGAAATCTCTCAACTTGAGATTACACGCCTGTCTGACGAGACCAACCGGCTGAGTAACAGCCTCGCCGAGAAGACCGCTTTCTGGCGATCTGCAAATGAAAAGCTGCATCAGCATGCACGCGAACTGGTCAGCTGAAGGCCAATCGACTTTCGGCCGCAGGCCCAGTTCGCATCCAATCAGGTTTACGCATTTCAGTTGATTTCAGGGAGAAGATACACTCATGAATCTTTTCGATATTTCAGGAAAGACGATCGTTATTTCTGGCTCGAGTAGAGGGTTGGGAAAGGCCATTGCCGGGTGTTTTGGATCACTTGGCGCCCAGGTTGTCATCTCGTCGCATGAGGTGGATGAACTGCACGAAACGCGCAAAGAGTTCGAAACGCTAGGCTATGATGTCTTTGCAGAACCTGCTGATGTCAGAAGCGCGGAGGACACGCAGTCACTCGTTGAAAATGCCGTCAGGCATTTTGGAAAAATCGACGTGATGATCTGCAATGCCGGCACGGACATTATCAAGCCAGCCGAAACCTATGAAATCGAAGAATGGGAGCACGTTCTCTCCATCAACGTGCGCGGATATTATCTCTGCGCCAAGGCGGCGGCACAGCACATGTTGCCGCAACGACGCGGCAGCATCGTCATGACGTCCTCCATCGCGGGAGCGCTTGGCGTGCCCGGACTGACGCCCTACGCGGTCTCGAAAGGTGGCGTCAACCAACTCGTCCGCACACTCGCGGTCGAATGGGCTGACAGGAATGTGCGCGTGAATGCCGTTGCCCCCGGCTACATCAATAATTTCATGAAGGGTGTTCATGTCGACCTCGACACTCCCTACCAGCGGCGAGCAATGGCTCATACTCCGATGGGGCGAAGGGGCGAACTTTCCGAATATTTCGGACCTTATGTCTTTCTTGCCAGCGAAGCAGCCTCGTTCGTCACCGGCGAAATTCTCTATGTCGATGGCGGATATCACGCAACCTAGCGATCCATGAGATTGTAAACTCAGCCGTAACCGCAGAAGGTCTAAGCTAATGTATAGACGTAATTCCGGTGCAATGAATATTCTGGACTGCACGTTCAGAGACGGTGGCTATTACACGAATTGGACATTTCCCGACGACTTGGTGGCCGACTACCTGGCTGCCATGGCGGTTCTGCCGATTGACGTCATCGAACTTGGCCTTGCCGGCAAAGGTCCATCCGCCGGCCCGTTCGCGAACATAAACAATCTCAAAGCCCGCGAATTGCGTTTTAGCAAGAACACGATGCTGGCAGTCATGATCGATGCCAAGGACTATCTCGAATACGAGGGCAATCTTGGCGCGAGACTGGAAGACGACCTTGGCCGGAAGCTCCACGATGGGGTGGACATCATCCGCATCGCTGTTCATTACGGTTCGGCGAGCAAGTGTGGTCCGCTGGTCCAGCATCTGCTGGATCGGGATTACCGCGTTTTTCTCAACCTGATGCAGATCGATCTTGCCGATCGTCACGAGCTGCAGCAATGCTTGGCTTCCGTCCATAAAATCAATGGGCTGAGTGCCGTCTACGTGGCGGACTCTCTGGGAACAATGAAGCCTGCCCGAATGAAGGAGCTCGTGACCAGCTTTCTTGATGGGCTGGATGTCGATATCGGTTACCACGCCCACGACAATAGCGGCCTGGCCGTAACCAATGCCGTGGGAGCCGCTGCCTGCGGAAGCACGTGGCTCGACTGCACCGTGGCGGGCATGGGGCGTGGTGCAGGGAATGCCAGTACGGAGCAATTGCTGCGTGTCGCCGTTCAGGATTATTCGAAACTGGCGGAAGACCGTCTCCAGCAAGTCATCGTCGAGCATTTTAACCCATTGAGACGCCAGTTCGGCTGGGGGGATAATCTGTTTTATCAGATTGGCGCTGCCAACGGGCTCCATCCCAGCTTCGTTCAGGAGATTTTGGGCGATCGCTCGCTTTCAGAGTTGCAGATTTTTCAATGGATCAAGACGATCCCCGCCAACTCCGCGAGCTTCGACAGGACGGTTCTCGAGATGGCGAAACAGAACGTTATCGCACACGGCTTGTCCACGCGCGGGATGATGGAGAACGTGGCATGAACGACCTGTCCACAATCCGCCATCTAAGGCCGTCAGTGCGGCCGGGCAGCCCTCACTTCTCGTCGGGTCCATGTAAAAAACACCCGGGCTGGGATCTCACCCGTCTATCGACCGCACTATTGGGCAGAAGCCATCGAAGCCACACCGGAAAACGCCGTTTGCTCGAGGCCATCGAGCGTTCGCGCCAATTGCTGGGAGTGCCGGACGATTGGTTGGTCGGAATTGTTCCCGGCTCTGCGACGGGCGCCATCGAATTCGCCATATGGAATTTGCTCGGTCCAAGGGATGTTGATGTGCTCATATCGGACGGCTTTTCCGCCTATTGGGCAGACGATATCACCCGACTCATGGGCGCGCGCGCCGTCACTCATCGCGCAACCGGTTTTCACTTTCCCAGTTCCTCTAAAATCTGCGCCGAAAATGATCTTGTGATGGTCTACAACGGAACCGGGAACGGTGTCTGCGCAAAGGATCTTGATTGGATAAGGCATGACAGGCAGGGCTTGGTCATAGCTGATGCTGCTTCTGCCGCGTTTTCCATGCCGTTGGATTTCTTCAAACTGGATGCCGTAACCTGGTCCTGGCAAAAAGGGCTCGGAAGCGAAGCAGGACACGGCATGATCGCGCTTGGGCCAAAGGCATTGGAGCGCGCTGCCTCCCACACCGTCAACTCTCCAAGACCCAAGCTTCTCAATTTTTGCAAGGCTGACGGCACAGTCCTTCAAAATCTTTTTGAGGGACATACGATCTCCACGCCCAGCCTGCTCGCCCTTGAAGACCTTCACTCCGCGCTGGATTGGGCGGAGGGTGTAGGGGGCCGCGAAGCGCTTTTTCATCGAGTCCAGCAAAACTATGCGGTGGTTGATGAGTGGGTCCAAAAGACCCCGTGGATCGAGTGGCTTGCCGACGAGGATTACCGTTCACCCGTATCGTTATGCTTGCGACTGGTGCATCCTTCCACCACAGACGAACGGGAGACCATCTGCAAGTCGATGGCTGATCTCTTGCAGGTCGAGGGCGTCGCCTACGATATGTTTACCATGCACGATGCGCCAGCCGGGTTTCGCATCTGGGGCGGGCCAACCGTGGAAACAGTCGATCTATTTTATCTGACCCTATGGATGGATTGGGCGTTTTCCGTCACCACACAGAAATATCAGGATCCGCCACAGATAAGCTCGACCTTCACCAGCAGTGAGATTGTAACAGGGCAACCATGGAAGCCCTATAGCTCCGGCGCTTTGGAAACCAGCAAAGCAAAGGGAGACAGCTTTGGCCACGCTTGAGCAATTGGTTGCAAACCATAGCACTCTGCTCCTCGATGCCATGGGTGTTCTGATCAACGGGAACGGACCTGTCACCCATGCCCCGGAATTCATCGACTACCTGAATCATTGCCAGAAGCGATACTTCATTCTGACGAATATCTGTGGCGACACTGAACATGGGATATACGAACGATTACGGCGCAACGGGATTCCGCTGCTTTCGGCGGAGTCGGTGATCTCGGCAGGATCTCTCGTTCGAAAATACATCGACACCGTTATGCCGACCGGTTCGACCATTGCATTTATCGGCCCGGAGACCTGCCGGAGCGTGCTTGCCACACGCTCGCGCTCAATAGTCGCTTGTGGAGAAACGCCGTTCTTTGATGCTCTGGCCCTTCTCGATGACGAGGGTTTTCCGTTTCGTGAC
This sequence comes from Endobacterium panacihumi, assembly GCF_050847465.1. Taxonomy (NCBI): domain Bacteria; kingdom Pseudomonadati; phylum Pseudomonadota; class Alphaproteobacteria; order Hyphomicrobiales; family Rhizobiaceae; genus Endobacterium; species Endobacterium panacihumi. The sequence continues at coordinate 496,140 of NZ_JBOZRA010000004.1, forward strand.
ACGCTGGAAGCGGCATTGAGTTCCTATGTCTGCATATTCGAGACAACCGGGAATTTACCAAGACTGTTGCTTGCAAATAGTGACATGGCCTACCCACGCACATCCAACAGCTACGCTTTTGGTTCGGGAATATTTGCAACAATGCTGAGTGAAGCGTTGATGTCTTTGCTGGGAATGTCACCGGAAGTCGTCTGTTTCGGAAAGCCCAGCGACCGAATGTTTGCAGAGGCGCAACGTCGCAGCGGCGACAGATCCATGATGATGATCGGGGATCAGCTCGCCACGGATATCCTGGGGGCCAACAGGTTTGGCATCACGAGCACTCTGGTTCTGACGGGGCTGAACACCCGACAGGATATCGACAGGAAACCGATCGTTCCGCACCATGTGATTGATGATCTACGCATTGAGCTTATCTAAGGCAGGTTGAGGTCCTTCAGACTGGCGTCCTTTGCTTTAACAAATTGTTTTCGCGTGTTTTTCAATCCAGAAACGGGCGGTCACTTTCGAGAGAGATGCGATAGTTGGCGGGACATCGCTTCATTGCGCCTGTCGCATAGTGGCGAGATGTGGCGCCAATAAAGGTCGATGCAGCCTGACCTTGCCCCGTCGAACTAATCCATTTTGAAGTAAGCTCTGGCCTATTGAGAGGACCAGGGAATGAAGCGCACACGTTTCACAGCCGAACAGATCATCGGGATTCTGAAGGAGCACGAGGCTGGCACGCCGGTCTCGGGAGCTTTGCCGCAAGCACGGCGTCAGCGATGCCAGCATCTATAAATGGAAGGCCAAATTCGGCGGCATGGACGTATCCGAAGCCAAGCGGCTGAAGACGCTGGAAGACGAGAACACGAAGCTGAAGCGGCTCCTGGCAGATGCGATGCTCGACAATGCTGCTTTGAAAGACCTTTTGGGAAAGAAGTGGTGACGCCTGCAGCAAAGCGGAAAGCTGTCGCTCATCTGATGGATCACCACCAGATGAGCGAACGGCGGGCGTGTAAAGCCATCGGCTTTTGCCGGATGACGATCCGTTACGAAATCAGGCGCATCGATGACCACGACCTTCGCGAACGGATGAAGGCGCTGGCGCATGAACGCCGCCGTTTTGGATATCGACGCCTTCATGTGCTGCTCAAGCGTGAGGGTCACCTTGTGAACCACAAGCGACTCTTCCGGCTTTATCGGGAAGAGAAGCTGACCGTGCGCAAGCGCGGTGGCCGGAAACGAGCGATCGGCACCCGAGCACCGATGCTGATCCCGCTTGCCGCCGATGATCGCTGGTCACTGGACTTCGTGTCGGGTCAACTCACCGATGGTCGCAGGTTCCGGGTGCTGACCGTCGTCGACGATTGCACCAGGGAATGCCTGGGCCTCGTCGCCGATACGTCTCTTTCCGGCCTGCGGGTTGCCCGTGAGCTGACCGGATCATCGAGGGACGATGCAAGCCGAAGATGATCGTCAGCGACAATGGCAGCGAGTTCACCAGCAACGCGATCCTACAATGGACGGATCGGACCAGGGTGGAATGGCACTACATCGCGCCTGGCAAACCGATCCAGAACGCCTTCATCGAAAGCTTCAATAGGCGGCTGCGAGACGAGTTCCTGAATGAAACGCTCTTCTCGTCACTGTCCCATGCGCGATCAGAGCTTTCAAACTGGCGCAGCGATTACAACGATTATCGACCGCATTCCGGCCTTGGCTGGCCGACACCTGCCGAGTTCGCCCAGACCATCAACCCGCGACGTGGTGCGGTGCTGCGCAGCCGGAATGGCTCCGCACCGCAACCCGCCGCTACCGCCCCAAATACAGCAACCCAAAACCGCTGGAGCGAACTCAAAACTGGATAAAACTTGGGGGCAAGGTCAGTACCACTCTGCCGCGAGGGATTTTTGCCAGGGCAGAGGCCCGGTCCCTTTCGGGGTTGCCTGACACGGGCCGCCTGTCGGTTCAGCCGGTTGAATATCCGATTTAGTCTAAGCCAGCAGAACAGTGCA
>NZ_JBOZRA010000005.1:0-349576 GCF_050847465.1 Endobacterium panacihumi
CAGGTTCAAATCCTGCCCCCGCAACCAAAACAAATATCCCCGAAAATTTAAAAAAACCAAGTCAACAAAACAAACCCAGACATCGTGCCCCTACGCCGTCGAAGCAGCGACCCAACGCTAAACACAACAGTGACAGAGGGCAGGGGCAGTTCAGCCGCTTTCATCTGGGCGTTCGTTCCGCTTGATGCGGGCGGAGGAGCCTGCCTGCATTTAGCATCGTGAGAGGCGGATGCGCCTCCCAGAAAGGCGCCTGGATGCGCAAAATGTCCCGACTATTGTTCGACGGATTTTGCACACACGCCAAAATGATCGCCGTCCATGCGTACAAAGGCCAGCCCAGCGCTTTCAAACGCCAGCCGCAGCTGTGCTTCCGTCGCGCGATGGACATCATGCCGATCTCCCTCATAGTCGCGGATGGTGCTGCGGGACACGCCTGAGCGATCCGCCAGATCCATTTGAGTCCAGTCGAGAAAGCCGCGTGCGGCCCGACACAGCGCTGGCGTCAATATCTTGCAGTGGTCGCCTTGACCCATCGTTTAAAGCTGCCCATATTGGTCAATATCTTTCATATATGGCATTTTCGATTCGCCGACCAGTGTTGCTTTTTGCAATAACGACAGGGACGGATTTTTGCCGGGACAAAAAGGGGACAGGATATTGGGATAACGTCGGGGCCATATATACTTTCACTCCTGCTGGCCTTGCCCTTTGCTGGAAGCCTGCTTTCCGCCGCCCTGCTGAACAGCTCGTCCCGCAGCCTGCCGTCCTTTATCGCTGGAATTGTTGCTCTTGGCTGTCTGGTGGCGTCTCTTGCTGCCTATCCGGCAATTGCAGCTGGCGAAATTCTGCGTGCCAACATCCAGTGGCTTCCGCAGTTCGGTCTCGAATTCGCCCTGCGCATGGATGGTTTTGCCTGGCTGTTCAGCGTGCTGATCAGCGGCATCGGTCTGCTCGTCGTCATCTATGCGCGTTATTACATGTCCGAGGATGACCCGGTTCCGCGGTTCTTCTCCTTCCTGCTTGCCTTCATGGGCGCGATGCTCGGCATCGTCATCTCCGGCAATGTCATCCTGCTCTCGGTGTTCTGGGAGCTGACCAGCATATTTTCCTTCCTTCTGATCAGCTATTGGCACAATAGTGCTGCGGCACGTGACGGTGCCCGTATGGCGCTGACCATCACCGGTATCGGTGGCTTCTGCCTGCTGATCGGCGTTCTCCTGCTCGGCAACATCGTCGGCAGTTACGATCTCGACAAAATCCTGGCCTCCGGCGACATTATCCGCAACCATCCGCTCTATCTGATGGCGCTGATCTTCATCCTGCTCGGCGCGCTGACGAAGAGCGCGCAGTTTCCCTTCCATTTCTGGCTGCCCAATGCCATGGCGGCGCCGACGCCCGTTTCCGCCTTTCTGCATTCGGCGACGATGGTGAAGGCTGGTGTCTTCCTGCTGGTGCGGTTCTGGCCGGCGCTGGCGGGTACGTATGAATGGTTCTGGATCGTTGGGGCGGCGGGCATTATCACGCTGCTGCTTGGTGCCTATTTCGCCATGTTCCAGCAGGACCTGAAGGGTCTGCTCGCCTATTCGACAATCAGCCACCTCGGTCTCATCACCACGCTTCTGAGCCTCGGCAGCCCACTTGCGACGGTCGCCGCAATCTTTCACATGGTCAATCATGCCACGTTCAAGGCGTCGCTGTTCATGGCCGCCGGCATCATCGATCATGAGACCGGCACGCGTGACATGCGGCGTTTGAGCGGGCTTTATGCGTTTCTGCCCATCACTGGCACGCTTGCCATGGTCGCAAGTGCTGCCATGGCCGGTGTGCCGCTGCTGAACGGATTTCTCTCCAAGGAAATGTTCTTTGCCGAGGCGGTGGAAACGCATGCGGATTCCATTCTCGACCGCGCTCTTCCTTATGTTGCCACGCTTGCGGGTGCGTTCAGCGTCGCCTATTCGCTGCGTTTTATCCATACGGTCTTTTTTGGCAAGCCGCCGGCCGATCTGCCGAAACCGGCACCGCACGAGCCGCCGCGCTGGATGCGTTTTCCGATCGAGTTCCTGGTCGTCATCTGCCTGATCGTCGGCATCGCGCCATCCTACTCCATCGGCCCGTTCCTGCATGTTGCCGTCATCAGCGTGCTTGGTGCTGATACGCCGGAATACAGCCTGTCCATCTGGCACGGTTTTAATATTCCGCTGATCATGAGCATTGTCGCCCTTGTGGGCGGGACCGTCATCTATTTCGTCCTGAGGCGGTATCTCGCGTCCTGTGCCGATGGTCCGCCGGTGTTTCGTCGTCTGCGCGGCCAGCGTATTTTCGAGCGTATTCTGGTCGAAGTGTCCTGGCGTTGGGCGCGTCTGGCCGAGCAGCGGCTCGGCACGCGAAAGCTGCAGCCGCAATTGCGTTGGGTTGTGTTCACCGGCTTTCTAGCAGGCATGCTTCCCCTGATCATGTCCGGCTTCGAACCGCGGCCCTTTGCCTTTTCGGGTGTCGATCCGATGTTTGCCGTGTTGTGGGCACTCGGGATCTGCCTTGCCATCGGCACAGCCTATATGGCCAAATACCACCGCCTTGCTTCACTGGTCATGCTGGGAGGCGTCGGTCTCATCGTTTGCCTTACCTTCGTCTGGCTCTCCGCTCCAGATCTGGCCGTCACCCAGCTTCTGGTGGAGATCGTCACGACGGTTCTTATTCTGCTTGGCCTGCGTTGGCTTCCCAAGCGTAACGAGGGTGTCGATGACGCGATTACATTGCGCGCGCGCTTTCGCCGTTTCCGCGACCTTGCCTTGGCCATCGTGTGTGGCGTCGGAATGACGTTCGTTTCTTATGCCGTCATGACCATGCCGGTACCGGATGCGATCGCCAACTACTTCCTCGAAAACGCCTATAGCCAAGGCGGCGGGCGCAATGTTGTCAACGTCATTCTGGTGGATTTCCGCGGCTTCGATACGTTGGGTGAAATCACCGTGCTCGGCATTGTGGCACTGACGGTTTATGCGCTGCTGCGTCGTTTCCGTCCGGCCGCCGACAGCATGAGCATGCCCGAACAGCAGTTGATCCAGAACCGTTTCGACGAGGAACGGCCGGAACGTTCGGCGGGCGATACGGTGAAGGAATACCTTCTCGTACCATCGATCATCATGCAGTGGATGTTCCCGGTGCTGATCACCTTTGCGGTCTATATCTTCATGCGCGGGCATGATCTGCCGGGCGGCGGTTTTTCCGCCGGTCTGACCATGTCGATTGCCTTCCTGCTGCAATATCTCGCCGGTGGTACCCGCTGGGCGGAAGACCGTATTCGCATCCTGCCATTGCGCTGGATGGGCGCCGGCATTCTGACGGCGACAATCACCGGCATAGGCGCATGGTTCCTCGGCTATCCGTTCCTGACCTCGCATTCGCGTTACATCGATTTGCCGGTCATCGGCAAAATGCCGGCAGCAACAGCCTTGTTGTTTGACCTCGGTGTCTTCCTGCTGGTAGTTGGTTCAACTGTGCTTATTCTCGTCGCATTGGCGCACCAATCCATTCGTATCAACCGTCTGCGTGCCATCGAGGCAGACAAGGCGAAGGGAGAGGCCTGATGGAAATCATCCTGTCCATCGCCATCGGCGTCATGACCACCTGCGGTGTCTGGCTGCTTTTGCGCCCGCGCACCTATCAGGTGATTGTCGGGCTCTCGATGCTGTCCTACGCGGTCAATCTGTTCATCTTCGGCGTCGGTGGCGTGAAAACCAATGTGCCGCCACTGCTGACGGATGACGCCGCGATCGGTGCGCTTGCCGATCCGGTCCCGCAGGCGCTGGTACTCACCGCCATCGTCATCGGTTTTGCCACGACGGCGCTGTTCCTTGTTGTACTCCTGGCATCGCGAGGCCTCACCGGCACCGACCATGTCGACGGAAGGGGAGACCGCAAATGAACGGCTGGGCTCACCATCTCATCATCGCGCCTGTTCTGCTGCCGGTGGCCGCGGCTGCGATCCTTCTCTTCATAGACGAACGCAGCCGCATGACGAAAGGGCTGATCAGCCTTGCCGCTGCCCTGCTGCTCGTCGTCATCTCTTTCGTCCTTTTCCGCATCGAAAGTGGGCCGAACGATTTCGAGGGCGTTTATCTGCTTGGCAACTGGGCCGCACCCTTCGGCATCGTGCTGGTGCTGGACGCGCTGTCGGCGCTGATGCTGCTTTTGACATCGTTACTAGGGCTTGCCGCGCTGGTGTATTCGCTGGCACGCTGGCATACGGTCGGTGCGCATTTTCACACCATGTTCCAGCTGCTGCTGATGGGCGTGAATGGCGCATTCCTGACTGGCGATCTGTTCAATCTCTTTGTCTTTTTCGAGGTCATGCTGGCGGCGTCCTATGGTCTTTTGCTGCACGGTTCCGGCCCACTTCGCGTCAAGGCCGGCATGCATTATATCGCCGTCAATCTGGCGGCGGCGTTGCTGTTCCTGATCGGTGTCAGCCTGATCTACGGGACGGCCGGCACACTCAACATGGCGGACCTCGCTGCCCGTATCCCGGATATCGAGCCGGATCGCCGCATGCTGATGGAAGCGGGTGCGGGCGTGCTTGGCATCGCCTTCCTCATCAAGGCAGGCATGTGGCCGTTGTGCTTCTGGCTGCCGACCGCCTACAACGCGGCCTCTGCTCCTGTTGCGGGCATTTTTGCCATTCTCAGCAAGCTCGGCATCTATGTCATCCTGCGCCTGACCATGCTTCTCTTCAGCGAGGGCCCTTCGGCCGGTTTCGGCTCCAACGTGCTTCTTTACGGCGGTATTGCCACGCTGATTTTCGGCACGGTCGGCGTTCTGGCATCGCAGGCACTTGGGCGACTGGCTGGTTTCTCGGTTCTCGTTTCGTCGGGAACGCTGCTGATGGTGCTCGGTATCAATGATGGCGCAGTGTCTTCGGGCGCGCTGCTCTATCTTGTCAGCTCGACACTGACGATCGGCGCCTTTTTCATGCTGATCGAGCTCGTCGAGCGTGGCCAGGATGCCGGTGCCAACGTTCTGGCCGTGACCATGGAAGCCTACGGGGATGCGGACGAGGACGAGCCGGAAGAAGGCGATGGCGTCACGATGCCCGGCACGATGGCGATCCTTGGTACATGTTTTGCCGCCTGTGGCATTCTTCTGGCAGGTCTGCCGCCACTCTCCGGCTTTGTCGCCAAATTCGCCATGCTGTCGGCCATGATGGGAACCGGTGCCATCGGCGTGCCACCCACCGCCGCGGTCTGGACGCTGGTCGTGCTCGTCATCCTGTCCGGTGTCGCATCGCTTATCGCCATGACACGTGCGGGTATTCGCACATTCTGGAGCTCGATTGAGGGTACCGTTCCACGTGTTCTCGTCATCGAGATCGTGCCGGTGATGTTCTTGCTGTCGCTGACATTGGCGCTCACGGTCCAGGCGGGACCGGCCATGCAATATATGGACACGACCATCCGCACGCTCGCCAATCCGTCGATCTATATCGATACGGTCAAAAACGCGATCGTCATCGAAGGCTACAAGGATCGGGTCAGTGCGGCAGAGGAGGCTGAATAATGCTGCCCTATCCTCTGTTGACCGTTTCCCTGTTGCTGATGTGGATGCTGTTGAACGGCTTTACACCGGGTCATTTCATTCTTGGAACCCTGGTTGCCGTCTTTGCATCCTGGGCGATGGCGTCGCTGCGTCCGGATAAGCCAAAGATTCGCAGATGGCATCTTCTGCCGAAGCTGATCATTATCGTGCTGTTCGATATCATCCGGTCCAATATTGCAGTCGCAACCGTGCTTGTTTTCGGTCGGCGCAAAGGGCGGCATTCGGCATTTCTCACCATCCACCTGGAGATCGAAGATCGGACGGCCCTGGCGGTGCTGGCCGTCATTCTGACCAGCACGCCCGGTTCTGCGTGGCTTGAATACGACCAGCATGATCGGACGGTGCTTTTGCATGTTCTGGATCTGGTCGATGAAGCGGAGTGGATCGATTTGATCAAGAACCGCTACGAAAAGCTCCTGATGGAGATATTCGCATGAGTGCAATCATCATCCTCACAGCCGTCTATATTGCACAACTGATGATCGGTGCCGCCATGGCGATCGCTGCGATCAGGATGTTCCGCGGCCCCCGTGCGCAGGACCGCATCATCGGCCTTGATACACTTTACGTGAATGCAATGCTGTTGCTGGTTACCTTCGGCATCGGTACTGGCCGCGTCATCTATTTCGAAGCGGCTCTTGTTATCGGCATGCTCGGTTTCGTCTCCACGGTGGCGCTTGCAAAATTCCTCATGCGCGGCGAGGTGATCGAATAATGGGTTTCGTCGTTGATATTCCGCTTTGGGGTGCCGTGGCCGTCGCCTTCTTCCTTCTGATCGGTGCTTCCCTCACTCTGATCGGCGCAATCGGCTTCCTGCGCTTGCCGACTTTCTACGAGCGTATTCACGCGCCGACGCTCGGCACCAGTTGGGGTATCGGCGGTATCATGCTGGCGTCGATGATATATTTCACCCTGTCATCTCAGCGACTGGTGCTGCACGAAATCCTGATCGGCATCTTTGTCACGGTCACGACGCCGGTCACCCTAATGCTGCTTGCACGCGCGGCCTTGCATCGTGACCGGGCGGAGGATGACAAGACCGTTCCCAGCAAGTCTCGGGACGATGTGGAGGACTGAGATCGGCTGGCGGATTTTTACGCCTTGAACAGCCGCTGATGCGTTCTATGCTTTTAAGAGATTTGAGAGTGACGTCGCTTCAATAACGCGATGATCCATATGCTGATAAATACGGAGAGCCGATGCTATACGATGTTGTGGTTGTCGGATCAGGCTTTTCTGCGATTGCGGTGACGATCAATCTCTTGAGGGCGATGCCAGCCGGCAGTTCCATTGCCGTGGTCGGGGACGATGCGGGCTTTGGGCGCGGCACTGCTTACCGCACCGAATTTCATCTGCACCGTCTGAATGTGCCTGCTGCCCGGATGAGCGTTTTTTGCGATGAACCGGATGATTTCCGGCAATGGCTGGCGGCGCATGGCCGAGCGGCGGACGCGCAGGTGTTTGCCTCGCGCGGCGATTATGGCCTTTACCTGCGCGACCGATTCGCGGCACTGCTGCGCGAGCGGCGCCAGGATGTGCGGCTGGACTTCGTCAGGGCCAAAGCGACGCAATGCCTGCGGCGCGACGATGGCGGCTATTCGTTCCAGCTTGCAAACGGCACGCATCTCGATGCTTCGACCGTCGTCCTTTGTCTTGGTCTTGGCAATGCGGATCTGCCGGTTTCTCACCAGAACCCCGGCGGAGACCAAGTCGTTGGCAATCCATGGCGGCTCAGTTGGTTGTCCCATGTGGAGCCGGATGAAGAGATCTGCATTCTCGGCTCCGGTCTGACGATGATCGATCAGGTCCTCGCATTGCGTGAACATGGACATAAGGGACGTATCCATGTTTTGTCCCGGCGCGGGTTGGTGCCTCTTCCGCATGCCACGGGCGGGCTGACAGTTGCACCGCCGCAATTGCCGACGGGCCGCGCTGTGAGCGCCATCCTTCATGATCTGCGTGAACAGGTGAGGGCGGGCGTAGACTGGCGTGCGGTGATGGATGGGCTGCGGCCGCAAACGCAGGCGCTCTGGCAATCCCTAAGCCAGGATCAACGCTCCCGCTTTCTGCGCCATGCCCTGCCTTGGTGGAATGTCCACCGTCACCGCCTGGCACCCCCGGTACGGCAGCGCTTCGAAGCGCTTCGTCAGGCAGGCATCGTCACAATTCATGCCGGCTACCTGCAGACAATGAAGCCCGTGGGCGAGCGCATGTCCCTGCATTTCCGCAGGCGCGGTAGCGAGGAAATGCGCGTGCTTTCTGTTGATCGTGTGGTTAACTGTACCGGTATGGAGCGGGCCGGGCTGAAACATTCGCCGCTGCTTTTGTCGATGCAGGAAGGGGGGCTTTTGCAGCCGGATCCCCTCGGCCTCGGTATCGTGGTCGACACGGTTTCACAGGTTTGCAATGGAAGAGGCGCGGCCCAGAAAGGGCTTTATGCGGTTGGCGCCCTCACCGCTGGCCAGTTTTGGGAAATTACGGCAGTGCCTGATATTCGTGTCCAGGCGAATGCCGTCGCCGAGCGTATAGCTACTATGCCGGAGCGGTTTTTTGAGAATAGTGTGTAGGCGCGGCTGACCTTAACGACATTTCTTTACCGTCGCACAGGCTTGATGCCCTGTCTTGTTGTGTGACAGGCCTGTGAATGATAATCACCGCACACTATTTTCGCCTGCATCGCTGTCAAATTTTTCAGGTCCATGGATACTCTGAATTCGCCGCCGCTCGTTTTTGTCGATGCCAACAATATCGTGACCGGCTGGTCCGAGGGTGCAAGGCGTCTCCTCGGTTATGCGGAGCAAGATGTACTCGGCAAGCCGTATGACAGCCTGAGCAATGGTTCCGATCGTTCCTTTATCGCGCATGACGGCCGGATCGTGCAACTGGTTGCAACGCCGGTGCCGGCACCCGGTGGTGCTCTGGTCGTTACCTTGCGGGCGGCCGACCGGCTTTCTATGCAGGAACAGCTCGAACTGACGCTTTCCAACACCGATGTCATCGGCTCATGGGACTGGCATCTGCCTGAAAACAAGGTTGTTGCTGACCAGCGCTTTGCCGAGACTTTTAGTGTGGATGCCCAGGCGGCCGCAGCGGGGCTGCCACTCGAATCCTTCGTGTTCAACATTCATTCGGCCGATCGTGATCGGGTGTCGTCCGAAATTGCGCACACGATGGCATCAGGCGAGCCTTTTCGCAGCGAATACCGTGTTCATCATGCGGATGGGTCTATCCGTGATGTCGCCGCGCGTGGCCGGTTGATTAGTGACGATACTGGTCAGCCCATCCGGTTCCCTGGAATGCTGTTCGATATCACTGCAAGGCGTCATGCCGAGCGGGCAGCGATGCATTCTGATGAGCGTTACCGCACACTGTTTCGCGCGTTGGATGACGGTTTCTGCGTGGTTCAGATGATATGGGACGAAAAAGGTGATCCGGTTGATTACCTTTTTCTGGAGGTTAATGCGGCTTTCGAGAACCAGACCGGCATTATTAACGCTACTGGTCGAAGGATGCGTGATATCGCGCCGGACCATGAACAACGCTGGTTCGAAATCTATGGTCAGGTTGCCCGTACCCAGGAAAAGATCGCCTTCGAGAATGCCGCCGAAGCGCTTGGAAAATATTACGATGTGCAGGCTTTTCCTGTCGATGGGCCGGAATCCGGCAATGTTGCCATCCTGTTTTCTGACCGCAGTGAGCAGAAAATTGCGGAAAATGCCTTGCGTGCGAGCGAGGCGGAGTTCCGCACTTTGTCGCAATCCGTCCTCAACCATATCTGGATCGCCAACCCGGCGGGTCAGGCGATGTGGTTCAACGACCGCGTCTATGAATATCTCGGTGTGCCGGAAGGCTCGCTGACGGACAGTATAAAGCCGTTTGTCCATCCGGATGATCTGCCGCAGGCGCTGGTCGCCTGGCAGGCATCCATCGCATCCGGCCAGATCCTGCAGACAGAATACCGCGTTCTGCGCAAGGATGGCACCTATCGCTGGCATGTCGTTCGTGCCGTGCCGGTGCGCGATGGTCAGGGTGCCATCCAGCGCTGGATCGGTACCAACACCGATATCGAGCATTCCAAGCGTAACGAAGAGGCGCTGGCCTCGCTCAACGCGACGCTCGAACAGAAGATCGATGAGCGCACGCGCGAGCTGATGGTGTCACAGAAGGCGCTGCAGCAGGCGCAGAAGATGGAAACCATCGGTCAGCTGACCGGCGGTGTCGCGCATGATTTCAATAATCTTCTGCAGGTTGTGGCAGGCAATCTCCAGCTTCTCGCCAAGGACGTGGTGGGTAATGAGCGGGCAGAGCGTCGTGTTACCAACGCCATGGCCGGGGTGAGCCGTGGTGCCAAACTGGCGAGCCAGCTTCTCGCTTTCGGTCGCCGTCAGGCGCTGGAGCCCAAGGTTATCAATGTCGGTCGTTTCCTCAACGGCATGGAAGATCTGCTGCGCCGCTCCATCGGTGAATCGGTCGAGGTCGAGGTGATTTCGGCAGGTGGTCTGTGGAACACCTACGCCGACCCGACGCAGGTCGAAAACGCCGTTCTCAATCTCGCCATCAACGCGCGCGACGCCATGCAGGGCACAGGCAAACTGACGATCGAAGTCGGCAATGCCTCGCTTGATCAGGATTATGCGCGCTCGCATTCCGAAGTCGAAGCCGGGCAGTATGTGATGATTGCCGTCACCGATACCGGTTCGGGCATGACAGCCGAAATCATGGAAAAGGTTTTCGAGCCCTTCTTCTCCACCAAGCCGGAAGGCAAGGGCACCGGCCTTGGCCTCTCGATGGTTTATGGTTTCGTCAAGCAGTCGGGCGGTCACGTCAAGATTTACAGCGAAGTCGGGCATGGTACGACGGTCCGTGTTTACCTGCCGCGCGCCGTGGCCGACGAGGACCGTGAGATCGTCGTCCATAACGGACCGATCGTAGGCGGTACCGAAACCGTTCTCGTGGTCGAGGATGATGACGAAGTTCGCGCCACCGTCATCGAGACGCTTGCCGATCTCGGTTACCGTGTCCTGACGGCACGTGACGCCCAGGCCGGCCTGACCGTCGTCGAGAGCGGCATTCCGATCGATGTCATCTTCACCGACGTGGTCATGCCGGGACCGTTGAAGAGCCGGGAAATGGCGCGCCGCGCCAAGGAGCGCCTGCCGCATCTCGTTGTGCTTTTCACCTCTGGTTATACGGAAAACTCGATCGTCCATGGCGGCAAGCTGGATGCCGGCGTCGAGCTTCTGTCCAAGCCCTATACCCGTGAAGCGCTGGCTCGCCGCCTGCGTCACCTGATCGCCAACCAGAAACAGCAGCAATTGGCATCTGCGCCGAAAGTAGCGGCCGTCTCTGCACTTTCGGTGAACCCGGCACCTGCCTCGTCGGGAGCGCCGTTGACTGTTCTTCTCGTCGAGGACGATGCGCTGATCCGCATCAATACGGCCGAAATGCTTGCAGAACTCGGGCATCAGGTGCTGGAAGCCGGTACGGCGAAGGAAGCGATGACAGTCCTGCAACGTGGCGGCGTCGATCTCCTCGTCACCGATCTCGGTCTGCCGGATATGAATGGCCATGAGCTTGCCGGAAAGGCACGCGAACTTTTGCCGGATATCGGCGTGGTTTATGCGACCGGCGATACGTCAGTTCCCGACGATCTTCCTGGAGCGGTGCTGCTTGGCAAGCCCTATGATGAAGCGACGTTGAAGGCCGCAGTTCTAAAAGCTGCCGGCTGAGAAACGCAAAACCGGCGCCCAGAGACGCCGGTTTTGCTGTATTCGCTCCGCGGATGTCAGGCTGTCGGTGCAGGCCAGAGGCGGCGGTCGAAAGGCATATGCGAAAAGCTATCCCAGCGTGAGAGCGCTTCTTGATATCGTCGGTGATAATCGGTGTCGCTCTCGAACTCAGCTATCTGTTCGGCGATTTCGGCGCCGATCTCATAATAGGTGTCGAGATTGACAAGATCCGGCACGGGTGTTTCACCGCGTTCCGCTTCGTCCTGCATCTGCCAGAACAATTCTTCCAAACGGCGGGCAAGGGCCGGGATATCGCGTAAAACGCTGGGTTCGCGCTGTTGCTGCAAGGAAATTCTGACCTTTGCGAGCGCGGTCCGGTCATCGAAATAGCCGATGGCGCGCGTGACATAGTCTTCCGGCGTGGCGCAGGCCATTTCGGGAATGCCGGCAGCGGTGATGATGCTGCCGCAGAAGCGGGCGGCAAAACTCTTGCCTGGCATGGTCAGGATCGGCAAACCCGACGTGATGGCATCGGCTGCGGTCGAATGCGCCCCGTAAGGGAACGTGTCGAGGAAAAGGTCGGCGAGGCCGATACGGGCAAGATGTTTCGGGTTTGGCGCCTTGGGCGCGAAGATGATGCGGCTGGCATCGATACCCGCCTTTTCCGCCTCGTCGAGGAGCCGTCTGTTGACGTCGTCCTCTCCCGAAAGCAGCCACAACAGACTGCCGGGCGTCGCTTCAAGGATCTTCATCCAGCGGGCGAAACAATCGGCGGTAATCTTCTGCATGCCATTGAAGCATGCGTAAACAAAGGCATCCTGCGGCAGGTCCGCATCGGCGCGGGTCATGCCTGTGGCGATCTCGCGTTTGCGGTCGAGCGGCTGATTGCAGGCGATACGCAGCACCTTTTCCGAATAAAATACCTCATCTTCAGGTCGCACGATAAACGGATCGGCGATGATGTAGTGATGGAACGGGCTGCCCATCGAGCCGGGGTAACCACAGAAATTGACGATGACCGGCGCCGGGCGATAGGCAAAAATCTTCGTGCGCGCGTGTTTGGTATAGCCGTTCACGTCGACCAGGATGTCGATCTCGTCATCGGCGATCTGGCGGGCTGCATCCTCGTCGGTGAGAGTGGCGATCTCGCGCCAGCAATCGACGGCATTCTTCATCCTCGTCTGCGTGGCATCGCCCCGCACCGGGTCGCCGCAGTAATAGGCGTAGATCTCGACACTCGTCTTGTCATGTAATTCCAGCACCTCGCGCAAGGCAAAGCCGACCGCGTGGTCACGCAGGTCAGAAGAAACATAGCCGATGCGCAGGCGCTCGCTGGTGCCGGTCTTCTGCTTGACCACCTTGCGGGGAAAAGCGCTGATATCGGGTCGGCCAACCAGCGATCTGTTGTAGCGATAGGCCTTGGCCAACTGGAACATGGGGTCATCGGAATAACAACCAAGCGCCAGCGGCGACATCGAATCGAGCAATTGCCGTTTGGTAACGTGGTCGGAAGAAACGATGATCGGCCATTTGCATTGGCGCTGCCTGAGTGCCGTCCAATGCTGTCCGGCCTCTGTCTTGTCGGGACGAAGTTCGATCGCCTGCCAGAGCGTCGTTTCCGCATCCTCCAGAAGATTGGCGTTCTCCATCACCCGGCCAACATGCTGCAGCGCCATCAGACGATAGGAAACACGCTCGGCGGTGCTGTCGGCGGTTTGCTCGATGAACTTGCGCCATTGCTGGATCGCTTGCACGGCAAGTCCAGAATCCTCATAGGCACGACCGAGATTGATATGTCCGGGACCAAACCGTCCGTCCAGCGTGATGCAGTTTCGGAGCGCATTGATGGCACCGGTCACATCACCAAGTTGGCGCAGGATGACGGAATAATTGAAGCATGCCAGATGCACGAAAGGATTGCCGTCGTTGAAGGCGATCCAGGCTTTGTAGATTTCCGCCGCTTCCGCCTTGTGGCCGGCGGCGCTGCGTCCCTCCGCAACCCGGAAGAGATCGGCCAGCGTCATCTTCTGTGTGCGGGCAAGTTCGATAATGTCAGTGAGAGTTGGGGCGGTCGTATTGGCGGCCATGAATGTCAGGTCCCACGTTGTGCGACCTGACGGCCGGCGTTGCAACCACATGCGATAGGTTGGAACGCTGTAACCGGGCTGGCTTGCCCAAGGCAAGCGCGCAATGGCCGGATGCGAAATCTAGCCATTGCGTTAATCGGTCACATGCTCGTGGTTTTTGTCACACCGCGAGGTAGGAAGAGATGATCGAAGCGACGTCGTCGGACTGGGTGCTGGAGCGCGCCTGCGTGGTGTTGCCGGTCGCGTCGGCTTCGCTTTCGCCCTTGGCCTCGGTTGTGTTGTCGGCTTCGTCCGAAGAATAGGACGCAAGGCTGGCCGTGCGGTAGGACGATGTCGCGCTGGACGTGGAAACGCTTCCCGCATCGTTTCTCTGCAATGCTGCAACTTGCGCTGAGGTCATCGCACCGATCTGGCCGGCGGTGAATGCGCGTGCCTGTTCGGTTGGCAGTGCTGCAAGAACGGCAGTACTCAGGCCGGATATAGCAGTCGAGCTGAGCGACATGATGTTTTCCGGTGTGAATGCCGACAGGTCGTCGGCGCCCAGCGCCGCGGCCTGGATGGCCGTCAACGCGCCGACCTGCGTCATGGTCAGCGAGCCAAGTTGGTTCGGCGTCATCGCGACCACCTGATTGTAGCCGAGCGCCGCCATCTGGCCCGTCGTCAGTGCAGCGATATCCGTCGTCGTCAGCGCGGCGACGACGGCGGTCGGCAGGCCTCGGATCGCCGCAGTGTTGATGGCCGCCAGTTCCGCGGTCGAGAACGTCGTCAGCTGTGACGTTGTCAGACCCGCGAGGCCGGAGGACCCCAGTGCGGCGATCTGGGTGAGTGACAATGCATCCAGCTGATCGTTGCTGAGCGCATGGATCTGATCGCTGCTGAGCCCGGCGATGCCGGCTGTGCCCAGTGCGGCGATCTCACCGGTCGAAAGAGTTACGATAAAGGCGGTGGAAAGCCCCTTCATGCCGGCCGAGCTGATTGCCGCCAGCTTTTCCGGCGTCAGGACATCAAGCGCTGCGACACTGAAGCCACTCAACGCCTCCGAGGTCAGGCTGGCGATCTGTGCCGTCGACAAGGCGTTGACCTGCTCCAGCGTCAGGCCGCTTGCCTGGGCGTTGCCGAGCCCGGCTATACCGCTGGTGCTCATCGCGGCGATCTGTGCCGTCGAAAGAGCGGCAATGTCGTCTGCGCCGAGTGCCGCCACCTGCTTGGAACCAAGCGCGGCGATCTGCAGGGTGGAAAGCGATTCCACCTGATCGACGCTCAACGCAGCGACCTGGGCTGTCGTCAGTCCGGAAATACCGCCGGCGCTCAGTGCCGCGATCTGGTTATTCGTCAGGCCGGCGATCGCGGCTGTAGAAAGGCCGGAGATGGCATTCGAGCTGATGGCGCCCAGTTCTGCGGTCGTGAATGTCGCGAGGTCATCGGCGCCAAGCGCAGCAATCTGGCGGGAATTCAGCGCGCCGATCTGTGTGCTGGTCAGGGCTTCGACCTGATGGCTGCTGAGTGCGGCGATCTGGTCTGTCGTGAGCGCCGAGGCACCGGCCGCGCTCAATGCGGCAACCTGTGC
Source organism: Endobacterium panacihumi (assembly GCF_050847465.1). Classification (NCBI taxonomy): domain Bacteria; kingdom Pseudomonadati; phylum Pseudomonadota; class Alphaproteobacteria; order Hyphomicrobiales; family Rhizobiaceae; genus Endobacterium; species Endobacterium panacihumi. Next base: position 14,976 of record NZ_JBOZRA010000005.1, read on the forward strand.
CGTTGAGAGGCTTGCGATCACGTCCGTCGAGAGGCCGGAAATGGCCATTGAACTGATGGCGGCAATCTCGGCGGTCGTGAATGTCTCGATAGCGTCGGCGCTGAGCGCTGCAATCTGCTTCGACGACAGGGCGCCGATCTGTGCGGCGTTCAGCGCTTCAACCTGATCGATCTTCAACGCGCCGATCTGCGTGCTGGAAAGACCAGCGATACCACCGGTGCTCAAGGCGGCCACCTGCGCGGTCGACAATGCGCCAAGGTCATCCGTGCCAAGTGCCGCCACCTGGCGCGATGTCAGGGCGGCAATCTGTGATGTTGTAAGTGCCTCGATCTGATGGCTGCTGAGGGCGGCGATCTGTGCCGTCGTCAGGCCGGAAATGGCCGATGCGCTCAAGGCCGCGATCTGGGCTGTCGAAAGCGCTGCAATTGCCGATGTGGGAAGACCGGCGATCGCACCGGATGTAATGGCTCCCATCTCGCCCGGCGTGAACGTGTCGATGGCGCCGGGTGTAAGGCCGCCCATCTGCGAGGATTGCAAGGCCGCGATCTGTGCGCTGACCAGCGCCTCCGCCTGGCTGGTGCTCAGTGCGGCGATCTGTGTGCTGGATAGACCGGCAATACCGTCGGAGCCAAGAGCGGCAATCTGTGCTGTCGAAAGCGAAGCGATGTCGTCGGTACCGAATGCCGCGATCTGTTTCGAGCTCAGCGCATGAACCTGCGCCGTCGTCAATGCCTCGATTTGGTTGCTGGTCAAAGCCGCGATCAGGTCTGTCGTCAGGCCGGCGATGCTTGACGCCTTGAGTGCTGCGATCTGCTCCGTGGACAACGATGCCAGCACCGCGGTGGAAAGACCGGAAAGGGCCCCGGATGTGATGGCAGCGATATCCTCATCGGAAAATCGGCTCAGATCGTCGGTTCCGAACGCAGCGAGTTGCTTGGAGCTCAGGGCTGCAACCTGGCTGCTGGTCAGGGCGGCCGCCTGATCGGTGGACAGCGCCGCAATCTGTTCGGGCGTCAGGCCGGCGATGCCGCCGGCGCTCAAGGCAGCGATCTGACTGGTCGAAAGTGTGGCGATATCGTCCGTGCCCAAAGCCGAAACCTGCCGGGAGGTCAGTGCGCTGAGCTGAGCTGTCGTCAGCGCCTTCAGCTGGTCGCTGCTGAGCACGGCAATGCGGTCGGTGCCGAGAGCCGCCGTGCTCGCTGTACTCAAGGCGGCGATTTGCGCCGTCGTCAGCGAGGCCAGCGTTTCTGCAGTGATCCCGCCAATCGCACCAGCGCCGATCGCGGCAATCTCGCGTGTCGAGAACGTGGCCAGATCGTCGCTGCCGAAGGCGGCAATCTGCGTGGCACTGAATGCGGCAATCTGGGCGGTGGTCAAGGCTTCGGCCTGATCGGTCCCCAGCGCCGCGATCTGCCGCGTCGTCAGGCCGCTGATGCCGGCTGTGCTGAGCGCCGCGATCTGACCCGTGGTCAACATGGCAAGCGTTTCCGTGGACAGGCCGGAAATCGCGTTGGCGCTGATGGCTGCGATCTCGCGCGTCGTGAATGTGGCCAGATCGTCGGTGCCCAGTGCTGCGAATTGTGCGGAATTCAGCGCACCGATCTGGGCGCTGGTCAGTGCCTCGACCTGGGCAGTGCTGAGCGCTGCAATCTGCCTGGTGGTCAGGCCGGTGATGCCGGCTGTGCTGAGCGCCGCGATCTGCGCGGTGGACAAGGAAGCAATGGTTTCGGTCGGCAGGCCGGCGATCACGCCGGGCGTGATGGCAGCAATATCCTTGCTGGAAAATTGGGCGATTTCTTCCGGACCCAGAACAGCCAACTGCTTGGAGGTGAGGGCGGCAACCTGGGCACTCGTCAAAGCCTCGGCCTGAGCGGTGGTGAGGGTGGCAATCTGCTGTGACGTCAGGCCGTTGATTCCCGATGAACTCAGGGCTGCAATCTGCACCGTCGACAGCGCGGCAATGTCGTCAGTCCCAAGCGCGCCGATTTGTGCCGATTGCAGTGCATTCATCTGCCGCGTCGTGAGTGCGGCGATCTGGCCGGTGCCGAGACTGTCGATCTGTTTCGAAGACAAGCCGGTAATACCAGAGTTGCTGATGGCGGCGATCTGCGCGGTCGTCAGAGCGGCGAGGTCGATCGTCTCGAAAGCGGCGATCTGCCTGGAGCTGAGCGCTGCAATCTGCGCGGTTGTCAGTGCTGCGACCTGTGCCGTGCTCAAGGACTCGATCTGCTGGCTGCTCAAGCCCTGCAGCCCTGAAGCACTGAGCGCAGCGATCTGGGCAGGCGAGAGGAGTTCGATATCGTCACTCAGGGCGCCGACCTGCGATGCGTTGAGTGCCTTGATCTGGGCCGTCGACAGTGCCACGATCTGGGCGCTGGCAAGCGCGTCCACCTGGGCGGTATTCAGGCCGGTGATCGCAAGCGTGCTCAATGCCGCGATCTGCGCCGTTGAAAGTGCGGCGATTGCGGCTTCGCTCAGGCCGCCTATGGCTCTGTTGCTGATCGCGGCAATGCCTTCTGTCGAAAATGCCGCGATATCATCGGGTTCCAGCGCGGCGAGTTGCGCCGAACTCAGCGTCCGGATTTGCGCCGGAGACAGCGCAGTCAGCTGGGCGGAGGATAGGATGTCGATCTGGTCGGGCGTCAGGCCGGCGATGGCCGTGGTGCTCAATGCCGCAATCTGCGCAGGCGACAGCGCCTGGAAGGCTGTGGCATTGAGGCCTGCTGCTGCTTTGTTGCTGAGCACGGCGATTTCGGCCGTCGAGAAAGTGGCGATGTCATCGGCACTGAGGCCCATGGCCTGATTGGCGGTCATCGCCTTGATCTGGCTAATCGTGAAAGCATCTACCTGGGCCGTGCCGAGCGCTGCAACCTGATCCGATGTCAGGCCGGTGATCGCGCCGGCGCTGAGCGCTGCGATCTGCGCCGTGGACAGGCTGGCAAAAACTTCGGGGCTCAGGCCCGATACGGCGCCAACCGACAATGCGGCTATGTCGGCCGTGGAAAACGTGGCGATATCGTTTTTGTCGAGGACCGATAGCTGATCCGACGTCATCACCCTGATCTGATTGAGCGACAGCGCCTCGATCTGTGCGGGGCTCATGGTATCGATCTGGTCGGCGCTCAGCCGCGCGATCGCCGTTGTGCTCAATGCTGCGATCTGTGCTGTAGAGAGTGCCGCGATGAAGTCCGCGTCGATAACCGCAATCTGGGCGGTTGTGAGCGCCATGACGGCGCTGGTGTTGAGAGCGGCCACCTGGGCGGTAGAGAAGGCGGCCAGAGCAGCGGTGCTGAGACCGGGCATGGCACGATTGGTAATGGCGGCGATGTCATCTGTCGAGAATTTGGCGATGTCGTCTTCACCGAGCGCCGCAAGCTGCTTGGACGACAGCGCCTTGACCTGCGCGGGCGTCAGGGCTTCGGCCTGGTCGACTGTCAGCGCGGTGACATGGGCCGGCGTCAATGCTGCAACCTGAGCGGTCGTCAAGGCCGCAATTTGCGCTGTGGTGAGAGAAGCAATGGTTGCCGTGCTCAGACCCGCCATCGCACTGCTGGCAATCGAGGCGATTTCCGCCCCCGACAAAAGGGCGAGTTTCTCCGTACCCAATGCGGCGATCTGCGTGGCACGCATGGCTTTGAAGTGTGTGGTCGACAATGCGTCCACCTGAGCCGTGGCGAGTGCCGCAATCTGAACGGTGCTGAGTGCGGCCGCCTGCGCCGCTGTCAAAGCCGCAATCTGTGCGGTCGACAGATCGGCGATGCGCGCCAGGCCGGGCAATGCCTTGGGGGTGATCGACGCGATTTCCTCGGCAGACAGGGTGGCCAGCTGATCACTTGTCAGAGCGGAAATCTGGCCGGCATTCATGGCTCTAATCTGAGAAGCCGACAGCGCATCTGCCTGTGCCGTGGTCAACGCCGCAATCTGTGTTGTGCTCAACCGGGTGATCGAGCCCGTGCTTATGGAGGCGATCTGTGCAGGCGAAAGTGCTGTAAGCGCTGCCGTCGTCAGGCCTGAAATCGACCGGCTGGCGATTGCGGCGATTTCCGCATTGGTGAACCTTGCAAGATCATCGCCATCCAGCATGGAAAGATGCGCCGCGCTGAGCACCTTTACCTGTTGGATGGTCAGTGCTTCCACCTGGGCCGGGGACATTGCCTTGATCTGCGCCGTCGTCAGGCCGGCAATGGCACCGGTGCTCAATGCCGCTATCTGCTCGGGCGTCAGCTTTTCGATGGCATCTTCGGATAGGCCTGCCACGGCGCGGGTGTTAAGAGCGGCAATCTCCGCTGTCGTAAAAGTCGCGATGCCGTCGGCGCCGAGAACCGCAACCTGCGCCGAATTCAACGCCTTTACCTGCGGAATGGACAGGGCTTCGATCTGCGCCGTGCTCATGGCTCCGATCTGGCCTGTCGTCAGGGTGGTGATGGCACCGGTGTTGAAGGCCGCCATCTGGTCGGTCGACAACATAGCAATGAAGCCGGTTCCCAGCGTCGGGATCTGCGCCGCCTTGAGGGCGTTGATCTGTGCGGTCGTCAATGCCGCAACCTGGGTCGAGCCGAGACCCGCCAATACGGTTGCTGCAACGCCGCCGATCGCACTGCCGCTGAGCGCGGCGATTTCCTCTGAGGAAAACCTGGATAGGCCGTCAGCTCCGAGTGCGCCCAGCTGTGCCGCCGTCAGCTCCCTTGCCTGCGTAACGGACAGCGCCTCGACCTGCCCGGCGGTCAGCGCCGATACCTGCGCGGTGGTCAGGTTGCCAACCGCTTTGGGGCTGATTGCGGCAATCTGCGCGGTCGTCAGCGAAGCCAGGGTTTCGGTCGTCAGGCCGACAATCGCCCTGCTGTTGATCGACGCCATGTCGGCTGTCGAGAAGGTCGCGAGTTCTTTGGGACCAAGTGCTGCGAGCTGCGCCGAGGTCAGTGAGCCGACCTGCGATTCCGTCAGCGCTTCGGCTTGGGCTGTCGACAGGCCACCGATTTGCGTCGCCGTCATGGCCGCCACCTGTGTCGAACTCAGGCTTTCGATCGCATGTGTATCGAGTACGGCCAGTTGATCCAGCGAGAGGCCGACGATCGCCATCTGGGAAATGGCGCGAAGCTGCTGTGAACCGAGAACCTCCACGTCTTCCTTGTCCAGTGCGGCGATCTGCGCGGAGGAGAGCGCGTTGATCTGACCGGTCGAAAGCGAGGCCACGTCTTCGGTTGACCATGCGGCAACCGATGCCGTCGAAAGAGATCTGATCTGGTTTGGGCTCAGATTGGATACGATCGAAGTCATATGAGCAGATCCCGGGCTAAAGCGAACGAAAAAACGGACTATTCAAAGCATAATCAGGCTTCAATCCGGCGTCGGCACATCCCGTGGATGTGCAAAAGCAACCCCGACCCTCACCCAATTGCGCTGGAACCTATGGTCCGTGGCTTGCCTGAGCCTGAACTTGACACAGAATCACAAACTGATTTTTGCACCTTTGAGTGTGTGGTCGGCAGCGGCGTGCTGCCTAGACGATAGTCGTAAGACCAATGTTGGATTGGTTATTTTCGGGTTGAGGGTAGCCTTTCACCCTGCGCTCTTGAGGAGGGGTGCGACGTTTTCACCGACTTTGGGAGGAGTCACATGTCCAGTTTCATCACTACCCGTCGTGGTCTGTTGCGCACCGGCGCCTTGTCCGGTCTGGCGCTGGCAGCACCGATGCATTTCGTGCGTGGTGCTTATGCTCAGGACAAACTGTCCTGCAACGTGCCGACCGGCGATACCGTCACCTTCGGTTTCAACGTGCCGCTGTCCGGCCCTTACGCTGATGAAGGGCAGGATGAACTGAAAGCCTACAAGCTGGCCGTGAAACATCTGAACGGCGAAGGCGATGGCGGCATGCTGCCGACCTTTTCGTCGAAGGCGCTGAAGGGCAACGGCATTTTGGGCAAGAAGGTCGCCTTTGTCTCAGGCGATACCCAGACCAAAGCCGATGCGGCGCGTGACAGCGCCAAGCGCATGGTGGAAAAGGACGGCGCTGTCGTCATCACCGGTGGTTCGTCGTCGGCCGAAGCCGTTGCCGTGCAGAGCCTCTGCCAGGATCTCGGCGTCATCTTCATGACCGGCCTCACCCATTCCAACGATACGACCGGCAAGGATAAGAAGCGTTATGGCTTCCGCCACTTCTTCAATGCCTACATGTCCGGTATCGGTCTCGGCCCTGTCATCGGCGAAGCCTATGGCGCCGATCGCAAGGCCTATCACCTGACGGCCGATTATACCTGGGGCTGGACACAGGAAGAATCGATGAAGGCCGCCACCGAAAAGCTCGGCTGGCAGACTGTGAAGGCCGTGCGCACGCCGCTCGGCATCGGCGACTATTCCCAGTACATCACGCCGGTCCTCAATTCCGGCGCCGATGTGCTGATCCTCAATCACTACGGCAAGGATATGATCAACTCGCTGACCCAGGCTGTGCAGTTCGGCCTGCGTGACAAGCAGGTCAACGGCAAGTCTTTCGAGATCGTCGTGCCGCTGTTTTCGGAGTTGATGGCGCAGGGCGCGGGCGAGGCGATCAAGGGCATTTACGGCACGGCCAACTGGGACTGGAAGCTAACCGACCCCGGCACCAAGGCTTTCACTCAGTCCTTTGGCAAGGAATACGGTACGCCGCCCTCGCAGGCCGCCCATACCTGCTATGTGCAGGCCCTGCTGTACGCCGATGCCTGTGAACGCGCCGGCACCTTCTATGCGCCCGAAGTCATCAAGGCGCTCGAAGGTTTCGATTTCGACGGTCTCGGCAACGGCCCAACCCTTTATCGCGCCGATGATCACCAGTGCTTCAAGGACATCCTCGTCGTGCAGGGCAAGGAAGCGCCGAAGGACAAGTTCGATCTTCTCGAAGTCCGCAAGGTCATCCCGGCCAAGGATGTCACCTATGACGCGAAGATCTTTGGCGGTGATCTCGGCCCGGCCGACGCCAAGAAGTGCTGACCCTGGTCTGACCTAAGCTTGTTCGGGCCTGATGGTCGTATGGTGACCGTCGGACGCGTGAGCGTCCGGCGGGCTTGTCGCAATCCTCTTTTCATGGCGGTCTTATGGACGCGATACTGCTGCAGATCCTGAACGGGCTCGACAAGGGCGGCGCTTACGCCCTGATTGCGCTCGGCCTCACACTTGTTTTCGGAACGCTTGGCGTCGTCAATTTCGCCCATGGTGCGCTCTTCATGATGGGTGCCTTCTGTGCCGTCGGCTTCAACAAGCTGTTGACGCTGCAATCGGTCACCATCGATCCAAGCCAGACGACACCCTGGGGCTCACCGATGGAAGTGCGCCAGCCCTATGTCGAGGCATGGCTCGGTGAGAGCGGAAAGTTTCTGGTCGATTATTCGGTGCCGGCATCGATCCTGCTGGCCATCCCGGTCATGCTGCTGGTCGGCATTGCCATGGAACGCGGTCTGATCCGCCATTTCTACAAACGCCCGCATTCCGAACAGATCCTTGTCACCTTCGGTCTGGCGATCGTCATTCAGGAAATCATCAAGCATTATTTCGGTGCCAATCCGATCCCGCAGCCGGCGCCGAGCGCCTTTCGCGGCACGGCGGCAGTGGGTGAAATGATCGGCCTCGGCCAGGGTCTGCCTTACCCGTGGTGGCGGCTGATCTACCTGGCTTTCTCATTGTCGATCATTGGCGCCGTCTTTGCCTTCCTGCGGTTCACCACCTATGGCATGGTCGTGCGTGCCGGCATGCGGGATCGCGAAACGGTCGGCTTGCTCGGCATCAATATCGAGCGGCGCTTTACCGTGGTCTTCGGCATCGCCGCCGTCGTCGCCGGCGTTGCCGGCGTCATGTATACGCCGATCCTGCCGCCGGATTATCATATCGGCATGGAATTCCTCGTCCTGTCCTTCGTCGTGGTCGTGGTCGGCGGCATGGGGTCGCTGGGTGGCGCGGTTCTGGCCGGCTTCCTGCTCGGTATCCTGCAATCCTTTGCCTCGATGAACGAAGTGAAGGCGATCATTCCCGGCATCGACCAGATCATCATCTATCTCGTGGCAGTCGTCGTGCTGCTCACCCTGCCGCGTGGCCTGATGGGGCGCGCCGGCGTCATGGAGGAGTGAACCGATGGCCCTCAATCTTTCGAAACAGGACTGGCTGCTGTTCCTCGGTTTTGCCCTTGTCGTGCTGACCATGCCGATTACGTTGCAGCCACTCGGCGCCGCATATCCGGCGCTGATGCAGAAATTCTGCATTTTTGGCATTTTCGCGCTCGGCTTCAACATCCTGTTCGGGCTGACCGGTTATCTCTCCTTCGGTCACGCCGCCTTTATCGGCATCGGCTCCTACGCCGCCGTGTGGATGTTTAAGCTTCTCACCATGAATGCTTTGCCGGCTATCTTCTTTTCGATGATCGTTGCCGGTCTGGTGGCGGTGGTCATCGGTTATGTGGCTCTGCGCCGGTCCGGCATCTATTTCTCCATCCTCACGCTCGCCTTCGCGCAGATGTTCTATAACCTTGCCTATTCGGTTTTGACGCCGCTCACCAATGGCGAGACCGGATTACAGCTGACGCTGAGTGATCCGCGTGTTCTCGATCAGATGGCAGGTGCGGCAACGGGTGGCCTGCCACGTGTCGAATTGTTTGGCATCGGCCTGAGCGGCGGCGGTTATGCCGGCTTCTATTTCTGTGCCGTCATGCTGATCCTCTGTTTTTTCTTCGCCATCAAAATTTTTCGCTCGCCCTTCGGCCTGATGTTGCGGGCGCTGAAATCCAACCAGAACCGCATGCGCTACACCGGTTTTCACAACCGGCCTTATCTGCTCGCCGCTTTCGTCATTTCGGGCGTTTACGCGGGGCTAGCCGGTTCGCTGATGGCTGTCACCGATCCGCTGGCCGGTGCCGAGCGCATGCAGTGGACGGCCTCGGGCGAAGTGGTGCTGATGACCATTCTTGGCGGCGCCGGCACGCTGGTCGGCCCGATCCTCGGTGCGGCTGTCATCAAATATTTCGAGAACATCTTTTCCGCCTTCAATGAACAGACCCTGCACCGCATTTTCGATTTCCTGCCCGACAGTATCGAAAACCCGCTTGTCAGCGTTCTGTCGCTGTTCGTCGGCGAGGGCTGGCACTTGACGCTCGGCGTCATCTTCGTGCTGATCGTCATCTTCCTGCCCGGCGGCATCATGGAAGGTTTCCGTCGGATTTCCGGCCTCTTCAATCGTGGCGGGGGAGGCGGTAAACCCGCCGTCGCTTCTCATCCTCAATCGGCCCAACCGGTCCAGCCTGCGGAGTAACGGCCATGTCAGACAAGAATATCGTTCTCCATGTCGCCGATGTCAGCAAGCGCTTCGGTGGCCTAAAGGCGCTCTCGGATGTCGACCTGAGCGTTGCCGAAGGCACCGTCCACGCCATTATCGGCCCCAATGGCGCGGGAAAATCGACACTGCTGAATGTCTGCATCGGCCGGATCCGGCCTGATCAGGGCCATGTCGTGTTCGCCGGTACCACGCTCGATCAGCAGCGTCCGCACGAAATCAACCAGCTCGGCGTTAGCCGCGTGTTCCAGACGCCTGAAATCTTTCCGGATCTCTCGCTTCTGGATAATGTCATGATACCGGCCTTCGCCAAACGCGATGGCGCCTATCGTTTCCACGCTCTGCAATCTGTCGAGAGCGAGAGTGAAATTCGTGAGGCCGCGGAATTCCATCTCGGTGACGTCGGCCTTCTGGAACGGCGCCACCAACTGGCCGGCTCACTGTCACGCGGCGACAAACGCCGGCTGGAACTCGCCATGTGCCTGATCCAGAAACCAAAACTTCTGCTGCTGGACGAGCCGACCGCCGGCATGTCTCGTCACGATACCAATATGACCATCGAGCTTCTGAAACGCATCAAGGCGCGCGGCATGACCAAGGTCATCATCGAGCACGACATGCATGTGGTGTTTTCGCTTGCCGATCGCGTCAGCGTGCTGGCGCAAGGCAGGATCATTGCCGATGGTCTGCCGGACGAGGTGAGGGGCAATCCCAAGGTCAAGGAAGCCTATCTCGGAGAAGCGCACGCATGAACGCCATGACCCGCCATAGTGACTTGAAAGGAGCCCAAAGCATGGAGCCGAGCCAGGAGAGGGCCTTTTTCAGCGTCGAGGATATCCATGCATGGTACGGCGAATCCTATATCGTGCAGGGTGTCTCCTTCTCTATTGCCAAGGGTGAGGTCCTGTCGCTGCTCGGCCGCAACGGCGCCGGCAAGACCTCGACTTTGCGCACACTGGCGCGCGCCGACAGCCCGCTCTTGAAAAGCGGCGAGATCTGGCTCGATGGCCAGCCGCTGCACAAGATGAAATCCTATCAGGCCGCACAGGCGGGTGTTCAGCTTGTACCGGAGGATCGCCGCATCATTGGCGGGTTGACTGTGGAGGAGAATCTTCTGCTCGCGCAAGTGTCCGGGCAGAAGGGCTGGTCGGTCGAAAAGATCTACGACCATTTCCCGCGCCTTGCCGAACGTCGTACGCAGGAAGCCACCACCATGTCGGGCGGCGAACAGCAGATGTTGGCAGTTGCACGTGCACTGGCGCGTGATCTGAAAATCCTGTTTCTCGATGAGCCTTATGAGGGCCTCGCGCCGGTCATCGTGCAGGAGATCGAAAAGATCGTCCGGCAGATCCGCGATCTCGGCATCACCACCATCATCGTCGAGCAGAATGCTGTTGCCGCCCTGCGTTTCTCCGACCGGGCCGTGATCATGGATACCGGCACCGTCGTTTACAGCGGTGCCGCCGCCGATGTTCTGGAGAATGCGGAACTGCGACACAATTATCTGGCTGTCTGATCCGCTCGGCGGCTTACCGCATGCATGGGCGCAAATCTGCCCATGCATGTCGGCCCTGCGGCATGTGCAAAAGACAGTGCGCCTTTATCCTGATAACAAATGCAAAGACGTTCCGCCCACAGGTGGATTGAAAAGTTATCGGATACGGGAAACTTCATGGCCATTGCAGTGACGGAACAGGATACGGATGCCACAATGGCATCTGAGGCGATCAACCTGCTTTCGCATTTCTCCATCGAAGTCACACCGCGCACCGCTGCAAAGGTTGAGGATTTTCGCTCTCTCCTGCCGGCAGGCACGCGTGTTTACATCGCTCATATTGAAGGCACGCCGATCGACGACATGGTGGCGACCGCGCGTCGGCTGACCGGCGAAGGTTTTGTCCCGATGCCGCATATCCCGGCGCGAGGCATTGCCGATGTTTCGACGCTCGATACGTGGATCAAACGTTACCGCGAGGAGGCCGGTGTCGAACAGGCTTTGCTGCTTGGCGGTGGCAATGCTCGCCCGACTGGCGACCTCGATAGCGTCATGGCCATGCTCGAAACCGGCCTGTTCGACCGGTATGGTTTCAAGCGCCTGCATGTCGCCGGTCATCCGGAAGGCAATCGCGATATCGATCGCGACGGCGGCACGACCAATGTCGATGCCGCCCTTCGCTCAAAGAATGATTACGCCCGGCGCACCGATGCAAAGATGGCGATTGTCACGCAGTTTGCCTTCGATGCCAAACCGGTCATCGCCTGGGCGGAACGTATCTTTGCCGATGGTATCGACCTGCCCATTCATCTCGGCATCGCAGGACCGACCAAACTGCAGACGCTGATCAAATTCGCGATCTCCTGCGGCGTTGGTCCGTCGCTTGCCATTTTGCAGAAGCGCGCGCTGGATTTTCGCAAGCTGCTGGTGCCGTTCGAACCGACCGATCTGGTGAATGAGATCGAAGCCTATTGCGCAACACATCCGCAAAGTCGGATTGAGCAATGTCACGTCTTTCCGCTCGGCGGCATTTCCGCCAGTGCTGTCTGGGCCAATGCGCGGGTGAAAAACGGTTTGGCGGACGCGATCTGATCGAAGCGATCAATCTTCCGAATAGCGCTCCTCGGCCCACGGGTCGCCGCGCATGTGATAGCCATTCTTCTCCCAGAAGCCCGGCCTGTCCTCGCGGATGAATTCGATCAGGTTCAGCCATTTGGCGCTTTTCCAGAAATAGAGATGTGGCACCACAAGCCGCACCGGTCCGCCATGCTCTTCCGTCAGTGGCTGACCTTCCCATTCGGTCACCAGCATCGCCCCTTCAGAGGCGAAGTCGGCCAGGGGAAGGTTGGTCGTGTAGCCGTCATAGCTCGTCAGCATCACCGCGTTTGCCTCATCCTTCGGCAAGATGAAATCGAGCAGGTCGCGTGTCTTCACGCCCCGCCAGTGGTTGTCGTAACGCGACCACGTGGTGACACAGTGGATGTCGGACAGGCCGTCGCTCTGCGGCAGTTCGTGGAGAGCCGCCCAGTCCAGCGTCATCGCATGCATCACCAGACCACGCACATCCAGCCGCCAGCGCTCTTTCGAAATAGCCGGCTGTTGGCCGAGATCGAGAACCGGCCAGTTTTTCACGAGATGCTGGCCGGGCGGCAAGCGTTCCGTATCCGGTCGGGACGGGTGGCCGGTCAAAAATCTGCCTTCCGCTGCCCATTTGCGTTTCGTGGTCGTAAGCTTGGTCACTTCGGGCTCGGACATATCGTCACTCATCGGCAAAGACCTGTCGCTGATTTGAGAAAGCGCAATTCTGCGCCGCAACCGCACCGATGTCCATTGCGCTGCAATCTCGGTAAATTTCCCATCTTGAGCTTGCAACATAGCTGGCGCATACCTGCGGCGAAGATTGACAAGCACTCGTCAAATTAGAAGATTGCATACCGGCTCACGGCTTCGCGTTGGGGAGGACCTTTGATGTCTAAACGCGCCTTTTTCCGCATCTCTGCTTTTGTCCTTGGCGCGCTGGCTTTTGCAGCACCGCTTGTTGCGCAGGAAACGCGACGCCAGGTCATCACCAGCGAAAACAGCGATTATACCGGCTTCGACCTCCGCACGGTCAAAAATATCGATGTCAACCAGTGCCAGGCGGCCTGCGTCGACGATCGCTCCTGCCGTGCCTTTACCTACAATACCAAGGCAAAATGGTGCTTTCTGAAATCAGACTTCAACCAGCTGAACGCCGCTCCCGGCGCGATCGCCGGCAAGGTCGTTGAGGTCGCCGCCGAGTCGGATATCGGGGCTGCCCCGCGTCTCGGTTTTCTCTCCGACGAGCTGATCCAGCAGGCCCGCGAATTCAAGGATGGGCTTGCACCCACTCCGGCCTTGCAGGGGCAGGGGCTGGAAAGCCTGAAGGCTCTGGCGCAGCTGGAAGTGGTCGGCAATGACATCGGTGCGGCATTGCCTGCCTATCAGGCCGCACTTGCCATCAACCCGGATGATGGTGCGCTGTGGCTTGAAATGGCGCGTGCCGCCGGCAGCGTCGAAGGCAATAGCGAATTTGCCCGTCAGGCCGTCATGGCCGCCATCAATGGTTACCAGCTGAGCCGCAGTACCCAGAGCCGCGCTGAAGCGCTCGCTCTTCTCGGTGGCGGGTTGGAGCGTCAGGCCAGTCATCGTGCCGCCATCAATGCGCTCAAGGAAAGTCTGGCTCTGGTCAATGCCAAGACGGTGCAGGCGGTTTATCAGGATCTCGTGCAGCGTTTCGGGTTCCGCGTGGTCGGCAACACGGTCGATGCCGACAGCGCCGAAGCGCGCGCCTGCGTGCAGTTCTCCGAGCCACTGGTGAAGGCCGGTGTCGATTATGCCCCCTTCGTCACGCTGGATGGCGCCGCCCCGAAGGCGATGGAAGCCAAGGACAACCAGATCTGCGTCGAGGGCCTGACCCATGGCCAGCGTTACAAGCTGACGCTGCGTCGCGGCCTGCCGTCCTCCGTTGATGAAAACCTCGCAGCCGCCGTCGATATCGACATCTATGTGAAGGACCGTTCGCCGTCGCTGCGTTTCACCGGCGACAGTTTTGTGCTGCCCTCCACGGCCCGCCGTGGCATTCCGCTCGTTTCCGTCAACACGCCGAGCGCCGCGCTCAAACTGTATCGGATCGGCGAGCGCGGTATCGCGCCGCTTCTCACCTCGTCGCAGTTCCTTACCCAGATGGATGGCTACAGTGCCAACCGCATTCAGGAAGAGAGCGGCGAACTGGTCTGGGAAGGTTCGCTCGACATCGGCCAGGAGATGAACAGGGACGTCGTCACCAGCTTCCCGGTTGACGAAGCGCTACCTGAGCGCAAGCCCGGCGTCTACGTGATGACCGCCAGCCTGCCGACTGCCGATGAAGACAGCTGGGAAAACAAGGCGACGCAGTGGTTCGTGGTCTCGGATCTCGGCATCTCCACCTATGCCGGCACGGATGGCCTCAACGTCTTCATCCGCTCGCTTTCGACGGCCAAGCCGGTCGCGGATGTCGAGTTGCAGCTTCTCGCCAAGAACAACGAAATTCTCGGCACACTGAAAACCGATGCCGATGGTCGCGCCAATTTCACTGCCGGCCTGATGCGCGGCACCGCCGCCATGGTGCCTGCCGTACTGACTGCCAAGAACGGCGAGACGGATTACGTCTTCCTCGACATGACCCGCGCCGGTTTCGATCTGTCCGACCGCGGCGTCACCGGTCGTGCCGCACCGGGCGCGATCGATGTGTTCGCCTTCACCGAACGCGGCATCTACCGCGCCGGCGAAACCGTGCATGCCTCGGCGCTGACGCGTGATGTCGATTCCAACGCGATCGAAAACCTGCCGCTGACCTTCGTTTTCCTGCGCCCGGATGGTGTGGAAGATCGCCGTTTGGTCGAAAACGGTCAGCTTGGCGGTTACACGCTCGATCTGCCCCTGCAGGAAACTTCTATGCGCGGCACCTGGACCATGCAGGTGTTTACCGATCCCAAGGGCACGGCGATCGCTTCGAAGGAATTCCTTGTCGACGATTTCGTGCCGGACCGTATCGAGTTCGATCTGACCAGCGACGTTTCGACGATCACGGTCGGCGAAGCGCTGCCGGTCAATGTCGATGGCCGTTATCTTTACGGCGCACCGGCTGCCGGGCTTAATCTCGAAGGCGAAGTGGTTCTGAAACCGTCACGCGAGACGGAAGCTTTTAAAGGCTATTTCTTCGGCCTTGCCGATGAGGAGGCCGCGGAAGCCACCCGCCTGCCGCTCGAAGGGCTCGACCCTCTCGATGAAAACGGCAAGGCAACATTTGATGCAGCCATTGCCGAAATCCCCTCCACCACGCAGCTCGTCTCGGCAGATATCGTCGTGCGCATGCAGGAAGGCGGCGGCCGCGCCGTTGAGCGCAAGCTGACGCTTCCGGTACGCGCCGATGGTCCGCGTCTCGGCATCAAGCCGGAATTTTCCGGCGATCTGCCCGAAAATGCGGTCGGCAAATTCCATGTCGTGATGGTCGATGAGGCCGGCAACAAGGTCGCCTCGCAAGGCGCGTTGTGGAAGCTCGTCAAGCTGGAGCGCCGTTACCAGTGGTATCGCGAGGGTGGTTCCTGGCGCTATGAGCCGATCACGCGCACCGAGTTGGTGTCCAATGGCAAGGTCGATCTTTCGGCTGATGGCGGTGAGATTTCCGTTCAGGCCGCATGGGGTCGCTATCGTCTCGAAGTCGAAACGCCGGATGCCGGTGGCCCGCAGTCGAGCGTCGAATTCGATGCCGGCTGGTTCGTCACCGCCAGCTCCACCGAAACCCCGGATGCCTTGGAAATCGCGCTCGACAAGCCGAGCTACAAGGTCGGCGAGACAGCGAAACTGAAAATCGCGTCGCGTTATGCCGGTTCGCTGATGGTCATGGGCGGCGCTGAGCAGTTGATCTCGGTCGACAATGTCGATATCGGCGAAAACGGCGGGGAGGTCGAAATCCCTGTCACGGAAAACTGGGGCGCCGGTTCCTATGTCACCGCCACGCTGTATCGTCCCGGAGAAGCGCAGGACAGCCGCATGCCGATGCGCGCCATCGGCATCACCTGGCTGAAGGTCGATCCGGAGCTGCGCGATCTTGCGATCAAGCTGACCGCACCGGAAAAGACCCTGCCGCGCCAGCCGCTTGAGGTCGCAGTCAATGTCGCCGGTGCCGGTGTGGGCGAAGAGGCCTATGTCACGGTTGCCGCCGTCGATGTCGGCATTCTCAACCTGACGCGTTATGAACCGCCGGCCCCGGACGATTTTTACTTTGGCCAGCGTCGCCTCGGTCTGGAAATCCGCGATCTCTATGGTCGTCTGATCGACGGTTCGCTCGGTGCCATGGGCCGGATCCGCACCGGTGGCGATGGCGGCAGCATGGCGCTGCAGGCCAGCCCGCCGAAGGAAAAGCTCGTCGCCTTCTTCTCCGGCCCCGTCAAGCTGGACGCGGATGGTAATGCAAAAGTCAGTTTCGATATTCCGCAGTTCAACGGCACGGCCCGTGTCATGGCGGTGGCATGGTCCAAGACCGGTGTCGGCCATGGCGTGACGGAAGTCATCATCCGCGATCCGGTCGTCGTTACCGCCAGCCTGCCGCGTTTCCTCGCCCCCGGCGATGAAGCCAACCTGCGTCTCGATATCGCCAATACCGATGCGCCCGCCGGCAATTATCGCCTGTCGGTCAACGGCAATGATGCGATTTCGGTGGCAGCGCCGGAACAGACGTTGCAATTGCAGCCTGGCGGCAAACAGGATGTGGCCCTGAAAATCTCCGGCGTCGAACCCGGTGATGGCCAGATCAATATCCGCCTGACGAACGATAGCGGCATGGCCTTGGAACAGGCGCTGTATCTGCCTGTTCGTCCGGCCACCCTGCCGGTCACCACCCGCCGCGTCATCTCGCTCGCCCCCGGCAGCAGCCTCACGGTGAATGGCGATCTGTTTGCCGACAGCATTCTGCCGGGCGCCTCGATCGCGCTTAATGTCAGCCGTTCGGCCGAGTTCGATATCCCGTCGCTGCTGACCAGCCTCGACCGTTATCCTTACGGATGCGCCGAACAGACCACCAGCCGGGCACTGCCGCTGCTTTACCTCAGCGAACTCGCCCAGAAGAACGGTCTGGCCGACGAAACCGAGATCAAGAAGCGGGTGCAGGATGCCATCTACCGCGTCCTCTCCTACCAGTCGTCCTCGGGCAGTTTTGGCCTGTGGTCGCCGGGCTCGGGTGATCTGTGGCTGGATTCCTATGTCACCGATTTTCTGAGCCGGGCCCGCGAACAGGGATATACTGTGCCGGATCAGGCGCTGGTGCAGGCGCTGGAAAACCTCCAGAACGGTCTCGGTTACGACAACAGCGTCCGCGACAAGGGCAACGAGATCGCCTATGCGCTCTACGTTCTGTCGCGCAACCGCAAGGCCGCGATCAGCGACCTGCGTTATTACGCCGATACGATGCTGGCGGAATTCCCCACCCCGCTCGCCAAGGCGCATCTCGCCGCATCGCTTGCGCTTTACGGCGATGCCCAGCGTTCGAAAACCATCTTTGCCCACTCGCTGCAGATGTCTCAGGATGCGCAGGTCCACAAGGTCAGCCTCGCGCGTTCGGATTACGGTTCATCGCTGCGTGATGGTGCGGCGGTTCTCGCCCTTGCAGCCGAAAGCCGTCCGGTTCCGGCCATCGTGCCGGAGCTTGCAAAGGTTGTTGCCAAGGAATGGACCGCCAAGAAATACACTAGCACCCAGGAACAGGCCTGGATGCTGCTCGCCGCCCGCGCTTTGCAGCAAGGTGACGATGGTATTGCCCTTCAGGTCAATGGTGCCGCCCACAAGGGTGCGTACATGTCCCGCATCGAAGGTGCGGCACTGGCCGATCACCCGGTCACGCTCGCCAATCGCAGCCCTGATCCGCTCTCGGCGGTGCTGACCACGGTTGCCGCACCGGTCGTGCCGCTGCCGGCCGGCGGCGACGGTTTTCAGATTTCCCGCGCCTATTACACGCTGGAAGGTGAGGAAATCAGCGTGACCGAAGCCGAGCAGAACCAGCGTTACGTGGTGGTGCTGACGGTGACGGAAAGCAATGACTGGGCCTCGCGTATCGTCATCACCGATCTCCTGCCCGCCGGTTTCGAGATCGACAACCCAAGCCTGGTCGACAGCGCGCAGTTGACCAATTTCGAATGGATCGGCGACACGCAGGCCGCCCATACGGAATTCCGCAACGACCGTTTTGTCGCCGCCTTCGATCGCAGCGGTGGCGATAACCGCGAAATCTCTTTGGCCTATGTGGTGCGCGCGGTCTCGCCCGGCGTTTATGATCACCCGGCGGCTTACGTCGAGGACATGTACCGCCCGCAGTTTTCGGCGCGCACCGCGACAGGCCGCATGGAGGTGAAGGCGGCGCAATAATGCGGTTTTGGTCAAAACTTGCCATCGGTACCGCTGCTATCGCCCTTCTTGGCGTAGCGGCGGTCTATGGTCTGGAAGCCGTCGACCGTGCTTATCCACCGCCTTTGGAAAAGGCCGGTGTGATCTCGCGCGAGGTCGTGGATGCCGATGGCCAGCTTTTGCGCGCCTTCGCCACGCCGGATGGGCGCTGGCGGCTGGGCACGAAGGTTGCGGACGTCGATCCGCAATTTTTACGCATGCTGGTGGCCTATGAGGATCAGCGTTTTTACGACCATGCCGGTGTCGATCCCTGGGCACTGTTAAGGGCGGCCACGCAGTTCGTCACCAATGGCCGTATCGTCTCTGGCGCCTCTACGCTTTCCATGCAGGTGGCGCGGCTGATCGAACCGCGTGAAAACCGCTCCTTCACCGCCAAATTCGTGCAGCTTGCCCGCGCCATCCAGATCGAACGGAGGCTGTCGAAGGCAGACATTCTTGATCTCTATCTGACGCTTGCGCCCTATGGCGGCAATCTTGAAGGCGTGCGCGCCGCAAGCCTTGCCTATTTCGGCAAGGAGCCGCGTCGGCTTTCGGTGTCGGAGGCAGCGCTTCTCGTCGCCCTGCCGCAATCGCCGGAAGCACGACGCCCCGATCGTCGCTCTCAGACGGCCACCGCCGCACGTCAACGCGTGCTCGATCGTGAGCCGGTGAGGGAAACAGTCGGCAAGGCAGCGGCCGAACAGGCTGCACTTCACACGGTTCCATCGCGTCGCCTGCAATTGCCAGCCTACGCGGCACATCTGGCGGAAGCTGCCATCCGTAAACAGCCGACGGAGACCCGTCACGTCACGACCCTGCGGCGGGACGTGCAGCGCGGATTGGAAGATGCGGCGCGCGCTGCCGTACAGAAACTCGGGCCAAAGATATCGCTCGCCATGGTCATGGCCGATGCTCGCACCGGCGAGATTGTCGGCGAAGTTGGCTCGGCCGACTATTTTGATGCCAGCCGCTCCGGCTGGGTGGATATGACCCGCGTCAACCGTTCGCCGGGTTCGACGCTCAAACCCTTTATCTATGGCCTCGCCTTCGAACAGGGGCTGGTGTCGCAGGAAACGGTGATCGAGGACCGCCCCTCCGATTTCCACGGCTATCGGCCGCGCAATTTCGACATGAGCTATCAGGGCGACGTGTCCATCCGTCAGGCGCTGCAACTGTCGCTCAACGTTCCGGCCGTGCGCCTTCTCGATGTCGTTGGCCCCAGCCGGTTGATGATGCGGTTTCGCCGTTCGGATGTAAAACCGGCGCTACCGATCGGCGAGGCACCGGGACTTGCCATCGGGCTTGGCGGCGTCGGGGTGTCGCTGAAGGATCTGGTGCAGCTTTATGCCGGGCTTGCCAATCGTGGCCAGCCGGTGCGGCTGGGCGATGGTGTGCGTGAAAAACCGGGCATCGACCCCGCCGATCCGCTGCTCGAACCGGTCGCCACATGGAATGTCACGGACATTCTTTCCGATGTCCTGCCGCCGCAGGGCAGCCGACGCCTCGGCATCGCCTATAAGACCGGCACCAGTTACGGGTATCGCGATGCCTGGTCGATTGGGTACGATGGTCGCCATGTGCTCGGCGTCTGGGTCGGCCGACCGGATAATGGCGCCGTGCCCGGCATTGCCGGTTATGCAACGGCGGCCCCGATTTTGTTCGAAGCCTTTTCCCGCTCGGGCTTGGCCATCACGCCGATGCCTCCGGCACCTGCGGGCGCAGTGCGCGTGGCGCAGGCCGATCTGCCGATCAGCCAGCGGCGTTTCTCCATGACGGCATCCGGCCTGATTTCGGCCTCGGCCCGCGAACCGGCGCCGCAGATCGTTTATCCGCCGGAAGGTGCACGGGTCGATCTCGGCGCCGCCTCGGGCAACACGCTGGAACCGCTGACATTGAAACTGCAGGGCGGCCGCGCGCCGTTCCGCTGGCTGGCCAATGGCGAGCCGCTGTCGGACCTGTCGCGCCGTCGCACCAGCGAGTGGAAACCGGATGGTGGCGGTTATTCGACGCTGACGGTGATTGATGCGGTCGGGCGTGCCGCGACGGTTCGGGTGTTTGTGGAATAGGGGCGACCAATTTTCTCCGTCATTCCGGCCTCGTGCCGGAATCCAGCCAGCCCAAGTCCTTGGGCTGAAATGACTCTTCAGCCACGCAGACGCGTGGCTGCTGGATCCCGGCTCAAGGCCGGGATGACGACGAACAAGGAGCAGGCTTAGGCTTCACTCACCCGCGCGATTGCATGAAAGAACGTGCCGCTGACAAAACCGCGCCGCCCGCCGGATGTGCCAAGCGGCTTGCCGGTACCATCCGCAATCGTCGCAAAGGCCTCGTCCGACCCGGCATCGGTGACGCTGGCATAATGGAATTCATGGCCTCGGATGCGGCTGCCTGCTTTACCCAGTGGGCCATCGGTGGCAATCGTCGCCTGACGGTAGCCGAGGTTCATGCGGCGTTTGGCAAAGCTGGTCTGGTGCGACAGAAGCCCGGTCATCCGGTGGGTAACGCCATCTGCATCCTCCAGCGCCTCACCCAGAACCATATATCCCCCGCATTCGCCATGCACCGGCCGCGTTTTTGCAAACTCCGCCAGCTTTGAGCGAAAGTTTTCAGCAGTCGCAATCGTTTCGGCATGCAGTTCGGGATAACCGCCCGGCAGCCAGCACACATCGCAATCTTTAGGCGGGGCTTCATCGGCAAGGGGCGAGAAGGGCACGATTTCCGCACCCAAAGCGCGCCAATGGGCAGCGACATGTGGGTAAAGAAACGTGAAGGCCGCATCCTGCGCCAGGGCAATGCGTTGGCCGGGTGGCTTGAGATTGGCGTCAGGAGACATGGCGGCCATCTGCGTCAGCGGCACGGCCAGATCGAAAATCGCATCGAGATCAAGCGAGGCTTCCATCGCATCGGCCAGTTTTTCGATATGGCCTTCGATCTGCGGATGTTCGCTCGCCTGTACCAGTCCCAGATGGCGTTCCGGCAAGACGAGGTCCGGGTTGCGCAGAACCGCACCCACCAGCGGCAGGCCGGTCGCGGTGATGGCATCACCCGAAAGCCGCACATGCCGTTCGCTACCCGCCCGGTTCATGATCACGCCTGCGATTTTGACTGCCGGATCATAATGTTTGAACCCGACAGCCACCGCCGCCGCCGTCTGCGACTGGCCGGAAACATCCAGCACCAGCAAAACCGGAATGCCGAGCAGGCGCGCCAGATCCGCAGCCGAGCCGGTGCGGCCGTCGCCGCCGTTGATGCCGTCAAAAAGACCCATGGCGCTTTCGATCAACACCAGATCGGTATCTTTTGCCGCATCGTTCAGCAGATGGGCCACCAATGCCGGTTCCATCGCCCAGGTATCGAGGTTGAGGCCGGGCAGGTGGGTGGCAGCATGGTGAAAACCGGGATCGATATAATCCGGGCCCGATTTGACACCGCGCACCTTGATGCCGCGCCGGGCAAAGGCACGCAAAAGGCTGATGGTCACGCTGGTCTTGCCTGAACCAGACCGTGGTGCGCCAATTATGAGAGCCCGTGCCGTCATGCAAAAATTCCTTTAGCGGAAATACGGATGAAAACACTTGTCATGCGAAAAACCTTATTACCGGTGACGGCGGCCGGGGGCAGCGTTATAGAAGCGGTCATGAGTGAAGCTGGCATCGAAGCGGATGGCAAGAACCTGCGGCGTGGCTGGACCACCGGCACCTGTGCCGCGGCCGCCGCCAAGGCTGCCTGTGCAGCGCTTGTAACGGGCAAATTTCCCGATCCTGTCGAGGTCGGCCTGCCCGGGGGGCAGCGTCCGGCTTTTGCACTGGCTGGCGAGGACATCGGAGAAAATTTTGCCCGTGCCTCGATTGTAAAGGATGCCGGGGATGACCCCGATGTCACCCACGGCGCCTTGATCTCGTCGACCGTCCGGCGCGGTCGCCCCGGCAGCGGCATCACGTTCAAGGCTGGCTCCGGCGTGGGCACGGTCACCCGGCCCGGACTGCCGCTCGGGATCGGCGAGCCGTCGATCAATCCCGTTCCCCGTCAGATGATTGCCGCTGCCATCGCCGAAGTGGCGGGCGGCGAGACGGATTTCGAGGTCGAAGTGTCTGTCGCGGATGGCGAAAGGATCGCAGCAAAAACGCTGAACGGCCGACTCGGCATTTTGGGCGGTATCTCGATCCTCGGCACGACCGGCATCGTCATTCCGTTTTCCTGCGCCGCCTGGATCCATTCCATCTGGCGCGGCATCGATGTGTCGCGCGCCGAAGGCCTCACCCATGTCGCCGGTTCCACCGGCATGACCTCGGAAAAGGCCGTGCAGCAGCGCCACAATCTGCCTGAAGTTGCCCTTCTCGATATGGGTGATTTTGTCGGCGGCATGTTGAAATACCTCAAAACCCACCCCGTACCGCGCGTTACCATTGCCGGAGGCGTGGCAAAAATGACCAAGCTGGCGCAGGGCATGCTCGACCTGCATTCCAAGCGTGGCCTTGCCGACCTCGACGGACTGGCAAAGGTTGCGATAGAAGCTGGCGCCAACGCCGATCTGGCGGATCGCATCCGCGCCGCCAACACCGTGCTGCACGCGTTCGAGATTGCCGCGGAAAATGGCCTGGCGCTCGGCCCGGTCATTGCCGCGCAGGCATGGCAGACGGCGGCCAAGGTGCTCGACACACCAGACATGGCACTTGAAATCCTGATTTTTGATCGTCAGGGCAATTTCGTTGCCGAAGCGCCGTTCACACCGTCCGATCAAGTGGCGCCATCCGATCCGGGGGCCTCTCCGCCCCTGAACCGGCGCACATAATCGGCGCTGTAAAGCGCACTCTCTCTAAAGTCTTCTGCGGCCAATCCCGGCCCGACGAGAATGAGTGCCGTGCGTTCCACCGGATCAGCCGCCAGCTTTTCCTCGATGGTCGAAAGCGTGGCGCGAATAACCCGTTCATCCGGCCATGTTGCCCGCACCACTACCGCTACGGGGCAATCGGCGCCATAAAGCGGTTTCAGCTCTTCCACGACCTTGGCTATAGCATGGATGGCCAGATGAATGGCGAGCGTCGCACCGGTGGCGCCAAAGGCTTTCAGGTTTTCCCCCTCCGGCATTTTTGAAGCGCGGCCGGAAATGCGGGTGAGAACAAGGCTCTGCGCCACTTCCGGAATGGTGAGTTCGCGTTTCAGCGCTGAGGCCGCCGCCGCAAAGGAAGGCACGCCGGGGGTCATCGTATAATCGATGCCGTTCTTTTCCAGCCGGCGAATCTGCTCGGCCACCGCGCTCCAGACGGAGAGATCGCCGGAATGCAGGCGGGCGACGTCCTTGCCCTCCGCACGCGCCTTCACATATTCGGCCTCGATCTGGTCCAGCGACAAGGAAGCCGTATCGACGATGCGAGCATCCGGCGGGCAATAGGCCAGAAGTTCGCGCGGCACGATAGAGCCGGCAAACAGGCAGACCGGGCATTTTCCGATCAGGTCGCGGCCGCGCACGGTAATCAGGTCTGCCGCGCCGGGGCCGGCGCCGATGAAATGAACGGTCATGATCTCAGGTCTTTCCAGTCTCGGTATTCGGGCCAGTCTCGGTATTTTCGATGGCAATGGCGCAGGTCACGCCGTCGCGCACAAATCTAGGGGCGACCAATAAAGCTGCATCACCTGCCGCGGCAAGGGCGGCTGCCTCGCAGAGGCTCGGTGTGCCGGCATAGGCAAGGCTCATTTCCGAAACGGTCAGGGTGCGCGGTGCTGCCGCCTCCAGCGCTCTCTGGTCGACGACTATCATTGAAATGCCGAGCTTTTCGGCCGCCGCGATTATTCCGGCTTCGTGCGCTTTCATCACGCCCGTTGCCAGCATGTCCGGCCAGCATCCGGCAAAACCCGTCTGCGCCATTGTCTCGCCCAGCACGCGCAGAATCGTTTGCGTTGGCGTATCCTTGCGGCAGCCAATCCCGGCAACGATCCACCGTGTGGTCACAGCTTCGCTCACGGTTTGGCCCAGACCCACTGCGTTATAGGCATGGCCGGCCGCCACCCGAACATGGAGCCGATTGGCGCAACGCGCGAAACTTCTAGCCGGCTAAGGGATCCGCCCAATCTTGCATGCGCAGCCAGAAGCACGGCCTCCATTTCGAGCGTCACAGCATTGGCCACAAGCCGCCCATCGGCACCAAGCGCCTCCATGGCAGCGTCGAACACACCCGGCTCACTGCCGCCGCCGCCGATAAAGATCGCATCGGGCCTTGGCAGTCCGTCAAGCGCATCCGGTGCCGTCCCTTTGATGATCCGCAGCCCGGGCACACCCATTGCCGTCGCGTTATGGCCGATCTGCACTGCACGTCCCGCGTGGCTCTCGATGGCGATGGCCCGCATGGACGAATGCCGCAACATCCATTCGATGCCGATCGAACCCGATCCGGCACCGATATCCCACAGCAGTTCCCCACGCCGGGGGCTGAGGGCGGAGAGGGTCAATGCCCGGATTTCCCGCTTGCTGATCTGCCCGTCGTGACCGAACAGAGCGTCCTCCAGACCGCAAGCCAGCGGCAAAATTCTGGCGTCCTTGGACGCGACCACGTCAATGGCGACAATATTCAGCACATGGATATCGTCCAGTGCAAAATCATCAGCCATGGTGGCACGGACACGTTCCTGCTCACCGCCGAGCGCTTCCAGCACCGTCAGTCGAGATTGTCCGAAGCCGTTTCCGCTCAATAATGTCGCCAAGGCCGCCGGTCCCGTTTCATCCGATGTCAGCGCCAGCACCTTGCGGCCCGGATGCAGCAGCGGCCGCACCAGATCGAGCGAACGGCCATGCAGCGAGACCGTCTCGATATCCTGCAGCGCCCAGCCCAGCCGTGACGCCGCCAGCGAAAAAGCGGAGGGTGAGGGGATGGCGATATATTCCTGCGCGTCGACATGCCGAGAAAGCGTGACGCCGACGCCGAAAAAGAACGGATCGCCTGAGGCCAGCACGCACACCTTTTGCCCACGCAAAGCGATGACCGCCTGCATGGCGGTATCGAAAGGTTGGGGCCATGGCCGCGCCTCGCCGGCGATCAAAGGGGTGGCCAGTTCCAGATGCCGTTTGCCGCCGAACACGATGGTGGCGGCTGAAATCGCCGCACGCGCCCGTTCGCCGAGGCCCGAAACACCATCTTCGCCGATGCCGATGATGGACAACCAGGGCGCTGTCGTTCCATGGTGTGGCTCTGATTCAGGAGACATCGTGCAACACTCCATTCTCATTCTGGGCGGTACCACCGAGGCCCGGCTTTTGGCCGAAGTGCTGGCAGGTTTGCCTCGTTTCGCCACCACGCTGTCGCTTGCCGGTCGCACGCGCGCGCCGATCGCCATGCCCGTACCGGTTCGCACCGGCGGTTTTGGTGGCGCGCAAGGTCTCGCCGCTTACCTGTCCGATAACCGGATTGATCTGTTGATCGACGCCACCCATCCTTATGCCGCCCGTATTTCGGCCAATGCTGCCGAGGCGAGCCGCCTTTCCGGCATCTCGCTGATCGCCCTGCGCCGAGACGGATGGACCGAACAGGCGGCCGATCGCTGGAGCCATGTGGCAAGCGTCGAAGATGCGGTCACCGCCTTGGGACAGAGCCCGCGCCATGCCTTTCTGGCGCTCGGACGGCAGGAATTGTTGCCCTTCGAACAGGCCCCGCAACACGCATATACTGTCCGTAGCGTCGATCCGGTGGAACCGCCGCTGTCGGTTCCATCCGCACGATATATCACGGCACGCGGTCCGTTTCGTGAGGCCGACGAACGGACGCTTCTCACTGACAACGGTATTGATGCCATCGTCTCGAAAAATTCGGGCGGCACGGCCAGTTATGGAAAAATCGCGGCGGCACGAGCGCTCGGAATTGAAGTGATCATGATACGCCGGCCTGAACTGCCTGCGGCAAAATCCTTCGAAAGCGTGCAGGCCGTGCTCGCCCATCTCGGTCACATCTTTCCTGCAGAGCGCGGCGAATAAACCAGTGGCCTCTGTCCGGGGCGGTCGATCAGGCGTGTTTCCGTCGAACCAACGATAATGCAGGTCGCCATATCGGCCATGTCGGAATGCGCGTTGGAGAGTGGTTCGATGCGCATTCTTTCGTCAGGCCGTCCGGCTGCGCGGCCAAACACGACCGGCACGGTTCCGGGCAGATGTGCCCGCAGCACATCGAAGGCGCGCGAAAGCTGGTGCGGTCGGGCCTTGCTAACCGGGTTGTAGAAGGCCATCACGAAACCGGCGTCTGCCGCCGCAATCAGCCGTTTTTCGATCAACTTCCACGGCTTCAGATTGTCCGACAGCGAAATAGCGCAGAAATCATGGCCGAGCGGTGCGCCGACGCGCGCGGCAACGGCCAGCATGGCAGTAATGCCGGGAATGACTGAAAACTCGATATCGCGCCATTCGGCGGGACCGGCCTCGATCGCCTCGCACATGGCCGCTGCCATGGCAAACACGCCGGCATCGCCACCCGAAACGACGCAAACCTTTCCGCCCTTGGCCGCCAGCATCAGCGCGGCCTGCGCACGCGAAATTTCCTCGCGGTTGTCCGAGGCGTGGCGACGCTGATCGTCGCGTAAATTCAGCCGGTCAACATAAGGCACATAACCGAAAAAATCCTCGCCGGCTTCGATCGCCCTCAGCGCTTCCGGTGTCACTTGGGCGGCATTGCCGGGGCCAAGCCCGATGACCGTCAGCGATCCACGCAGTGCTCTACTCATGGCCGTGCCTTCCAGCCGGGAACCAGCACGATGGAAAAATAGGGTGCCGGGCTTTCGTCGCGTTCCGCAAGCGGCGTCATCGCCGCCGTCGCCATCGTGCCGCGTTCCACATACATGGCGCCATCAAGCTTGCCGGTGGAGACAAGCGCACGGCGAATTTTGGGCAAGTTGCGGCCAACCTTCATGATCACGGCGCCATCGGTGCCGGAAAGCCGTTCAGCGAGAATGTCTTCCGCAAGCGTGCCCGGCAGCACGCTCAAAATGTCGTCGCCCTGCACAAGCGGCAGACCGGCCATGGACCAGCAACCGCTCATGGCGGTCACGCCCGGCACCACCTCGGCTTCGTAACGGGTCACCAGCCGCAGATGCAGATGCATATAGGAGCCGTAAAACAGCGGGTCGCCTTCGCTCAGCACTGCAACGTTGCGCCCGGCCTCCAGATGTGCGGCAATCTCTTGCGCCGACCGATCGAAGAACTCGGCAATGGCATTGCGATAATCATCGCCATCCTTGTCCATCTCGACCGTGACGGGATAGATCAGCGGCAGTTCGATCGTGCCGGGGCGCACATGTGCTTCCACGATGGCGCGGCCATTTCCATGGCCACCCTTCTTGGTGAAGAAGGCAATCACATCAGCTTCCCCGATGGAGCGAACCGCCTTTAAGGTCAGCAGCTCCGGATCACCCGGCCCTGTGCCGACGCCGATGACGCGGCCTTTCGTAACGGTGCTCACAGTCCGGCCCTCGCAAGCGCATTGATGGCCGCTGCTGTCATTGCCGAACCGCCCATGCGGCCGGAAACGATGGCGTAAGGGATTTTGTGGTGGCTGATTGCCAGCGCTTCCTTGGATTCCGCAGCCCCGACAAAACCGACCGGCATGCCGATGATGGCCGCCGGTCGTGGTCCACCGGCGTCAAGCATTTCGAGAAGGTGAAACAGTGCCGTCGGCGCATTGCCGATTGCCACAAGCGCGCCTTCCAGCTGATCGACCCAGAGGTCGAGCGCTGCAGCGGAGCGCGTATTGCCGATCGCCTTTGCCAGTTCCGGCGTGCGTGGATCCTGCAATGTGCAGATCACGGCGTTGTCGGCAGGCAGGCGGGCGCGGGTCACGCCATGCGCCACCATCTGCGCGTCGCAGAAAATCGGCTTTCCGGCCTTCAGCGCGCCGCGTGCGGCGGTCACGAAATCACTGGAAAAATGAAAGTGCTGCGCCGCCTCCACCTGTCCGCAGGCATGGATCATGCGGATGGCGACTTCGGCCTCGTCTTCGGAAAAGCGCGACAGATCGGCTTCCGCGCGAATGATGGCGAAAGATTTTCGATAGATGGCATCGCCTTCGCGAATGTAATCGTATTCAGTCATGACAGTCCTTGCGAAAGCGCCTGTTCCAGCCGGGCAGGGCCCAAACGGGTCAGGCACTTGGCCGTGGTTTCGCCAATTCCTCTTTCGAGGCGGACGAGGTCAGCCAAAGCGCCGAGCGCTTTGGCTTCCTCTCCGTGGCGGATGAGTTTGAGCGGCATATCGCTTGTTTTGCCCCCGAAGATCAATGCCGTCCCTTCATTCATCCCGACAAGGTTCAACAATGCCTGTGCGGGGTGCGCGCAACCTTTCGTGCAGCCGGAAAGATGCAGGGTCAGAGAGCCATCCAGCAGGTCACCGACGTCTTGCGCTGTAACCTCGCCGAGCGCATGGGTGTGGAGCGATGCGGATTGGCAGGCGGATTTGCCGGGACAGGCGGCGATTTTGGCACGTGGGTCGTTTTGCGAAAGGATCAGTCCCTGTGAGAAGGCAGTCATCGCGCGGCAGGCGTCGTTGTCTCCGAAGAAAACAAGTGAGTGGTCAATGGCGGGGCGAATGTGTGTGATGCCAGCCGTTTCGGCCTGCTGCCCGAGGTCGATCAGTGTGTCGGCGGAGCATTGTCCGAAGGGGATGCCGATGCGGGCCGCGATTGTCTGAACTCCTGCCAGCGGCAACAGACCAAGGGGCAAAAGCCGGGTCGCCACATGCGAAACGGCATCCTCCAGCAATATTGGGGCAAGCCAGGTCTTGACCTCGGCCGGATCAAGTTCCCGTCCCCGCAGCGGAATGTCCATCGCGGCAATGCGCGTCAATATCAGCGTCACACAGGTTCTGGCGTCCGTATCGCCCACCAATCCGAGGGAGCGCCCCGTCGCCGCAGTGCCGCCCAAAAATATCTGCCAGAACAGTCCGCTCTCACGGCGTATGGCCGAAAGCCGGATGTCCGCCAGTAATCCATGCAACGGCAATTGCCCGCCGCCATCCACCACGACAGTGAATTTTGCTGCCAATCGCCGGGATAGGCCGTGTTCGCTGACAAATGTGCGAATGGCAGAAGCCAGCGGTTCCGGGTCGGCGACTTCAAGCGGATCCAGCCCTGCCAATGCGCCGGTTTCCACCGGCACGCCATCGCGCAGAGGCAGGTTCATTCGCAGAATGTCGGCCTCCAGTGCGCGCGCGCTTGCCGCCGTCAAACCCCGCACCTGAAAATTGCCGCGTGCCGAAATGTCGATCAGGCCATTGCCGTGACGTTTCGCCAGTTCGCCTATGCGCACGAGATTTTCTGGCGAAATCGCTCCGTCGAGGCCGATGCGTGCCAAAAGCCCGTCGCCGGTCATCATCGGTGTCGACAGTGCCGGACAGGCACCGCGCACCATGGGCGATTTTTGGGTTACTGGATCAAGCACGGTCGCCGTCATGCCTGCACCTTCGCGTCATCGCGGACGGCATCCGCCAAAAATATCTCGAGTTCGCCATCGACGGAATTGCGGCGCGGATGCCACAGGCCACGGCGGCGGGCTGACAGAAAGCGTTCGGCAATCGCCTTGGCCGCCTGCCGGTTCTGGTCGAGAATAAAGTTTTTCACATCCTCATCGGCAACATAGGCCTGATAGACCGCCTCGATCAGCGAGCCGGGAATGGCATCGGTCGTTTCGGCAAAACCCACCAGCCGGTCGACGGTTTCGGCGAATTCGGACGCGCCGCGTGGCCCGTGCCGCATCTGTCCGGCGATGAAACGCGGATTTGTGGCGCGGGCGCGCACGATGCGGGTGACCGCCTCCACCATGGAGCGGGCGCGCGGCCGATCCGGATCGGTGGTGTCGAGCGCAATCACATCCGCCTTGCCGCCGAGTGCGGCGACGGCTGCTGAAAAACCGCCGATAAAGGCAACGTCAGCCGAACCATCCAGAAGATCGCGGCCGGGGTCGTCGCCGGTATGCACCAGCAGGTCGGCGGCGCGAATGCGTTCGGCAAATTGTCCCTGCGCTTCGAAACCTTCACCTTCGGCACCGCCAAAAGCGTGGCTAGTGGCATCCAGATACAGTTTTCCGAGTTCTTCGCGCTCGCGCCATTCACCATCGGAAAGACGCTCCTCAATGCCGGCGCCATAGGTGCCGGGGGCGGAACCAAAAATGCGTTGTGGTGCCTTGCCTTCCGCCTGTGCCGTTTCCGAAAGGGGGTTGTCGCCGGGCGCTTCCTCACGTGTGGCAATGGCGCGGGTGGCGGCGTCCAGCAGGGTGATCAGCGGCGCAAACATGTCGCGAAACAGGCCGGAAATACGGAAGCTTACATCCACACGCGGTCGCCCGAGGCTTGCCGGTGGCAGGATATCGATGCCGGTGACACGTCCCGTTGCGGGGTCCTGCACAGGTCTGGCACCCATCAGCGCCAGTCCCTGCGCCACTTCCTCGCCGCCGCTGCGCAAGGTTGCGCTGCCCCAGAGATCGATGATCAGGCTTTTGGGCCAGTCGCCATGGTCCTGCAGATAACGCCGCAGCACTTCGTCGGCGGCGCGCTTGCCGAGTTCGAACGCGGTCGGTGTCGGCATGGTGCGGGGATCGGACGCGTAGAGATTGCGGCCGGTCGGCAGAACATCACGGCGTCCACGCGCCGGCGCACCGGAAGGCCCGGCGGTAATATGGCGACCGTCCAGTGCCTCCAGCAACGCCTTGCATTCCCCGTCCGCACTTTGTTTGCGAAGCGGGTCCGGGGCGTCTGTGTTGATATCCGTATCGCGGCCAAACACGTGCTGGCCGTCCTTGATGGCCAGATCCTTCAGGTCGCATAGAAACGCATCGATGCGCGTCAGCGCCGCATCGGCATCCTCGCCGGCCGTGACGCCGGCATCGCTGGCCAATCCGGTTTCGTGCGCCATCTCGACAATCAGCTTTGCCAGACGGTCACGGCGGCGGCGATCCAATCCATCGGCCTGTGCATATTCATCGACCAGCAGTTCCAGCTTTTTCTGCGCGTCGGACAAGCCTGCTTCCGTCAAGGGGGGTGGCAGGTGGCCGATGGTGACGGCAGAAATCCGTCGTTTGGCGACGGCTGCCTCGCCCGGATTGGAAACGATGAACGGATAGATGACCGGCAGGCCGCCGAGTACGATTTCCGGGAAACAGTTTTGGGAGAGCGCGACGGTCTTGCCCGGCAGCCATTCCAGCGTGCCATGCGCACCGACGTGGACCACAGCATGCACATCAAGCTTTTGCCGAAGCCAGGCACCAAAGGCGATCAACCCGTGTCGCGGCGGCCGCTCGGGATCGTGATAATCCGTGCGGCGATCCGCTTCCCGGCCGCGATCCGGCGCCAGTGTCACGGTTACGTTGCCGAAACGGGCAGCACGAAAACCAAAGGCACCATCCCGCAAGGTTTCATCGTCTTGCGGCTCTCCCCATGTGCCCGTCACGGCTGCCCGCCCTTCCTGTGGCAGTGTTTCGAAAAACGCGCTGTAATCCCGCAGTAAACAGTTTTCGCCGGCTCCATCGAGACGATGCAGCAATTCCCTTGCATCCTCAGGAATGTCACGCACCTCGTAACCAGCATCCCGCAACTGGATCAGCATTTCCAGCACGCTTTGCGGCACATCCAGCCCGACGGCATACCCGGTGCGGCCCGGCGCTCCCGGATAGTCCGGTATGATGATGACGATGCGGCGATCTTTCCGATCTGCCTTCTGCAGACGCAACAGGCTGGCGATGCGCTCAGTGACCTTTTCCACGCGGTCGGGCTCCGGCCGGTTGATCAGGCCGGAAAAGCCCAGTTCGTCCTCGTTGCGCGCATCCTTGAACGACACGGCACCGGCGAGTATCCGCCCATCCAGTTCCGGTAGAACCACATGCATGGCCAGATCCGCAGGCCCCAGCCCGCGTCGGTTTTCGAGCCATGCATCTCGTCGTGTGGTGGCAACAATGACCTGCAGAACCGGCACGCCCAGACGATCGAAAAAGGTTTTGCCCTCGTCATCCGCGCCGCTGGCAAAGGCGGTGGCGGTGATGATCGCGGACGGCTTCATGCCGTTCATCGCCGCTTCGACAAAGGCCAGCGATGTCTTGTCCTTGAGGCCAGCCACAAAGACCGGAACGGCCAGAATGTTTTTCTCGCGCAGCGCGTCGAACAGGGCATCGATCGGCGCTACGTCACTGGCCAGAAGCATGGAACGGTAAAAAAGGATCGGCACGATGGCCGCCCCCGGCATCGTGGACAGAAGCGGATCGGGTGTTTCAAGGACGCCTTGGCCGGGATGATAAAACCCGGCCTTTGGTACGCTCACGGCATCGGCCATATCAGCCGTTTCGCCTCTCGCAAGCCTGATCAGCCGCGTGGCCAGAAGCGTCAAATTCTGCGGACCACCTTCGCGAAAATACGAAAGAAGCCGGTCGAGTTCCTCCGTCGAAACTGTGGATCCCGCCGCCAGCCTGGCATCGCGCTCGCTGCATTCGCCGGGCAACATGACCAGCGTCACGCCACGCGCGCGCGCCATGCGGGCCAGTTCGTCGGCGCCGTAAGGCCAACGGTCATGGCCGCCGAGAACCCGCACGAGAATGAGTTTTGCGAACCGCGCCACCTTATCGATCCAAAGGTCGACCGACATCGGGTGGCGCAGTTCGGAAATATTGGCGAGCCTGAGCGACGGCATTGTGTCGCCACCGCTGCCTGCCTCGGCTTTTGCCCATGCGGAGGCAATGCCGTTCAGATCGCTGTCGGTAAAGGACAGCACCACCACGTCGCCCGGCGTCTGGTCGAGATCGACCGGTTCGATCAGGTCGTCAAGCGACGAAGACGTGGTGGCGAGAATGTGCATCAGGCTGCCAGGATCTTTTCGATCTTTGCTGCATCGATGCCCTTTTCGCCGATGATGACGAGACGCGAACGACGCTCTTCATTGGCAGCCCAGGGGCGGTCGAAATAATGGTTCACGCGCGGGCCGACAGCCTGCACCAGAAGCCGCATCGGCTTGCCGGCCACTTCCACATAGCCCTTGATACGCAGAACCTTTTCGGCAGCCGTCACATCGGCGATGCGCTGGCTCAGCTCCGCCGGATCGGCAATTGCCGGCACATCCAGCACGAAGCTGTCGAAATCGTCGTGTTCGTGGTCCAGTTCGTCGTCGTGATGGGTCTTGCGGTTCTCGATGTCGTCTTCGACGGCAAGGCCAAGGCCGATGAACACGGCCGGATCGACGACTCCATTGGCGGCCGGCACGATGCGCACGGCGCGTGGCAAGTGTTCGGTCACATGTGCGGTGGCGATTTCCAGGCCCTTTGCGTCCAGAAGGTCGGCCTTGGTGAGAATAACGAGATCGGCGCAGGCGATCTGATCTTCAAACACCTCTTCCACCGGGTTGTCATGATCCAGGCTATCGTCTTCAGCCCGCTGGGCGGCCAGCGCTTCCATGTCGTCGGCGACACGGCCTTCCGCTAGAGCCAGGCCATCGACCACAGCGACAACGCCATCGACCGTCACGCGGCTTTTCACGCTAGGCCATTGAAAGGCCTGCACGAGCGGCTTGGGCAGGGCGAGACCCGAGGTTTCGATGAGGATGTGGTCGACCTTTGGCTCAAGCGCCAGAATCCTGTCGATCGCCGGCACAAAATCGTCGGCAACGGTGCAGCAGATGCAGCCGTTTGCCAGCTCGACGATGTTGTCGTCCGGGCAGTTTTCGATGCCGCAGCTTTTCAGGATCTCGCCGTCGATGCCGACATCGCCGAACTCGTTGACGATGACGGCAAGGCGCTTGCCTTCAAGGTTCTGCAATGTGTGGCGCAGAAGCGTGGTTTTGCCGGCGCCGAGAAAACCGGTGACGACGGTGCAGGGAATACGGGCGAGATTGGCGGTCATGAGCTTTTTCCTGAATGTCGGTCTATGCGTTGAAGTCGAAAGGCGGAATACGGGCGATCATGTTGCGTTTCAGACAGTCCGGGCGGCCTTTCCAGGGCATCAGGCCGTCGGCGGATGTGGCGATCAGTTCGGCACCGGTGATCAGGTCGGCGGCATTTTCCAGCGCCAAATGGCCAAACACATAGGTCCAGCCATCCTGCCTTGCGATGACCGCGCTCGGCCCACGCTTGCAGTTGGAAAGACAGTTGACGCTCTTGATGGTGATGTCGGGGGCCTGCTCGGCCGCCGCACCCATGGTGGCATTGAGCAGGTGCGTGCCCTGCCGCGGCTCTTCCGTGGACCCTTCGCTGGTACGACAG
This sequence comes from Endobacterium panacihumi, assembly GCF_050847465.1. Lineage (NCBI taxonomy): Bacteria > Pseudomonadati > Pseudomonadota > Alphaproteobacteria > Hyphomicrobiales > Rhizobiaceae > Endobacterium > Endobacterium panacihumi. The sequence goes on from NZ_JBOZRA010000005.1 coordinate 49,402, forward strand.
CTGGCGCACACAAAAATAGTCACCGACGGTTTTGCCGCCGTGATGTCGTTTTGCTGCCTGTCATTGGACTGAATAAAATCCAAGTCTCTACCCCGTTGGTTCAAAACATGCGGGGTGCCGAGCGCGAAAACCTGATGGTTGCCGTGCCTTGAAAACATCCTTGCCGGAGCACCCCGCCCGGTCGGATTCTTTTGTCTGTGACGGCAGGTCTCCTGGCTTGCGGATCGTCGCCCTATCGCCGCCTTCCCGAAATCGCTTTCAGTGGCGTGGTGCGGGGCTAACCGCCTACAGTTGCGGGGGCAGCCGTGGTTTGAAGCCGGAAAATCGACGTTACCACGTTCCCTCTTAGCTTTTCCCGTTGCCGGGAAAAGACCGTCACCCTTTCCCTAGGCGTCGGTGCCTGCACTGTCAATGCAAACGCTCTTATGGAAGGCCCGGATTGCCGCGCGAAACGAATCCCCTATAGTCCGCGCTTCGCCGCAAGCAGCCACCACGGGAGCACACAGATGAAAGATATCGACCAGCAGGAAGCCGAGCGCCATCAGCGCAAAATGGCCAACCGCAAGGCGGTTCAGGATGCCGAAGTGGCGGAAAAGACCATCGAAAAGGGCCTTCTCATCGTCAATACAGGTCCCGGCAAAGGCAAGTCGACGGCGGCTTTCGGCCTGGCCCTGCGCATGCTCGGAAACGGGCGTCGCGTTGGTGTCGTGCAGTTCATCAAGGGGGCATGGGAAACCGGCGAGCGCCCGGCACTGGAACTGTTTGGCGATCGCGTCGAATGGCATACGATGGGCGAGGGGTTTACTTGGGAAACGCAGGATCTGAAGCGCGATGTCGCCGCTGCCGAACGCGCCTGGGCCAAGGCCGAGGAACTGATGGCCGATCCGACCATCGGCCTTCTGCTGCTCGATGAACTCAACATCGCCCTGCGTTACGATTATCTTGATCTCGACGCCGTCATCGCGTCGTTGAAAGCCCGTCGCGAAGATTTGCACGTGGTCATCACCGGCCGCAACGCCAAGCCGGCGCTGATCGAGGCGGCCGACACGGTCACTGAAATGTCGCTGGTCAAACATCATTTTAAAGCGGGCGTAAAAGCCCAGTCCGGCATCGAGTTTTGAGAAAAGCCATGACTGCACGCGCGCTGATGTTTCAGGGAACCGGCTCGGATGTCGGCAAGTCGCTGCTTGTCGCAGGCCTTGCGCGTGCGCTGACCAATCGCGGTTTGAAGGTGCAGCCGTTCAAGCCGCAGAACATGTCCAACAATGCCGCCGTTACGGCCGATGGCGGCGAGATTGGCCGGGCACAGGCGTTGCAGGCGCGGGCGGCAAAAGTGCCGCTGTCGGTGCATATGAACCCAGTTTTGTTGAAACCGCAGAGCGAGGTTGGTGCACAGGTCGTCGTGCAGGGGCGTGTGCAGGGCAATGCGAAGGCCTCGGAATATCAGGGCATGAAGGCGTCCCTGATGCCGCGTGTCATGGAAAGCTTCGAACTACTGAAATCACAGGCCGATATCGTGCTGGTCGAAGGGGCGGGCAGTGCCTCGGAAGTCAATCTGCGTGGCAACGATATCGCCAATATGGGTTTTGCCCGCGCCGCCGATGTGCCGGTCATCCTGATCGGCGATATCGATCGTGGCGGTGTGATCGCCAGCATTTCCGGCACCAAACTGGTGCTGGATACCGACGACGCGGCGATGATCCGCGGATTCATCGTCAACCGGTTTCGTGGGGATCCCACCCTGTTTGCCGATGGCATGGCGATGATCGAAGCGCATACCGGCTGGCAGAGAATTGGCCTTTTGCCGTTCTTTTCCGAAGCCCGCCGTCTGCCAGCAGAAGATGCTCTGGCGCTGGATAGCCTCGCCATCGACAAGACGGGGGCAAAAATTCGAATTGCCGTGCCGGTCCTGCCGCATATTTCCAATTTCGACGATCTCGATCCGCTCGATGCCGAACCGGATGTCGATGTGGTGCGCGTGCGTCCGGGGCAGCCTCTGCCAGCTGATGCCAATCTTGTGCTTTTGCCGGGATCGAAGGCGACCATCGCCGATCTCGCCGCCTTCAAGGCCGCCGGTTTCGATATCGATCTTGCTGGCCATGTGCGTCGCGGCGGTTATGTGCTTGGTCTCTGTGGCGGTTACCAGATGCTCGGCCGCACGGTGCGCGATCCTGATGGCATGGAAGGCGAGGCCGCAACGGTCGAAGGCCTTGGCCTGCTCGATGTCGAGACAACGCTATCCGGTGACAAGCGTCTTGAAGCGGTAACGGGAACCAGCGCCGATGGTGTTTCCTTTGCCGGCTATGAAATGCATATTGGACGGACGATCGGACCGGATTGCGACCGGCCTTTTGCCCGCATTTCCGGGCATGCCGATGGCGCGGTATCGAAAAGCGGCCGCGTCTTCGGCACCTATGTCCACGGCCTTTTTGCCGATGACCGCCAGCGTTCCGCATGGCTGCAACGCCTCGGCGGCAAGGCATCGGATATCGATTACGAAGCCGGAGTCGATGAGGTGCTGGACCGTTTGGCACAGCATATGGAAAAACATCTTGATATCGAGGCGCTGCTCAGGATCGCGAGATAACCCAGCCGACAACCGCCAGCAGACCGAATAGCGCGATCATCAGAATATCGGCGGCCCGTCCCAGCTTCAGCGCTTTTCGGATGTCGGTTGCAGTTGCCTCACGCCGTCCGCCGGCTCCCATAAAATGGTCTGGCACCAGCATGCCGCCATAAACGCGCGGCCCGGCAAGTGCCAGACCCAAGGCCCCGGCCATCGCCGCCTCCGGCCAGCCCGCATTGGGTGAACGGTGCCTTTTCGCATCTCGCCACACGGTTGCCCATGCATTTTTCGAGGAAGTACCGGGCACAAAAAAACAGGCGAGAACGAACAGAAATGCCGTCAGCCGCGAAGCAGGAAGATTGATCAGGTCATCGAAGCGCGCTGCGGCCCAGCCAAAAGCTTCGTGGCGTTCGGTGCGGTGCCCTATCATGCTGTCTGCCGTATTGGCTGCCTTGTAAGCCGCGCCTCCCGCGAGCCCACCGATCCCGAGCCACAAGGCCGGCGCGGTAATGCCGTCCGAAAAATTCTCGGCCAGACTTTCGATTGCGGCGCGACAGACGGCGGGTTCGTCCAGTTGGTCGGGATCACGCCCGACAATCATCGATACGGCCTTGCGCCCGGCCGCCAGTCCGTCTGCATCCAGGGCATTCGCCACGGCCAACACATGGTCTTCAAGGCTTTTCTGCGCCGTCAGGCTGGAGGCGATCACTGAAAGCATCGCCAATGCGAGCAATGAGGTGCCCAGCACCCAATTGATGATGCCGGTAATAAAAATCACGCTGCCAAGAATGCAGATCAGTGCCAGCACGCCCATCAGCTTTCGCCGCGCAAAACTCTGGTCCGCCCGGTTCAATCTCTTGTCCAGTGCGCCGATCAACGCACCGATCCAAATGACGGGATGGCCGATTGCCCGCACCAGCCATTGCGGATAACCGCAGAGCCGTTCAATAAGCAGGGAGAAAAAGGCGAGCGTAAAAAACATGCAGCAAAACGTTGAACCGGACCCGAAAATAGATCACGGCGGCAATCTTGCCGGAGCTTCGGCACGTTTTCCCAATGCGCCAAAACCCTGGATCGATCTGTCCACCGGTATCAATCCGCATGCCTACCCGCATTCGGACATCGCTTCCACCGCTTTCTCGCGTCTCCCGGAACCGTCGGCCCTGCAGGAACTCAAAGCGGGCGCCGCAGCCGTTTATGGTGCTCCATCTGCGCAAAATGTTGCGGCGGCACCCGGCACGCAGATCCTTCTACCGCTTCTGGTCGAGGCCGCGTTCGGTGGCAGCATGCCGCCCGGTGCAAAAGCAGCCATCCTGTCGCCTACCTATGCCGAACATGCCCGCATGGCGAGGCTCGCCGGTTTTGATCTCACAGAGACGCGAAATTTCGAGAATCTGTTTGCCGCCGATCTCGCTCTCGTCGTCAATCCCAACAATCCGGATGGGCGGCTGATCGAACGCCATGACCTTTTGCGCCTTGCGGCCCATATGGCGGCAAAAGGCGGGCTTGTGGTGGTCGATGAAGCTTTCATGGATGTGATGCCGGCAGGGCACAGTGTGGCAGGCGACATTGGCCCGGGCCTCGCTGTGCTGCGCTCCTTCGGCAAATTTTATGGCCTTGCCGGCCTGCGTCTCGGTTTTGCCTTGGCATCCCTCGAAGATGCGCGTCGCATCGAGGCGCGTCTCGGCCCATGGGCAATTTCCGGCCCGGCTCTGACCGTCGCCACCCGCGCACTGGCCGACAGCAACTGGCAGAACACCATGCGACAAACGCTGCAGGCTGAGGCGGCGCGATTGAACGACATGCTCACGGAAGCCGGCTTGGATGTGGTTGGCGGCACGACGCTGTTCCGGCTGGTTCGCCATCACCAGGCCGCCATCTTGTTCGAGCAACTCGGAGAGGCGGGCATTCTGGTGCGCCCGTTCACTGAGCGTCCCCATGACATGCGGTTCGGCCTGCCCTGCGGCGAGGGCTGGGAACGTCTGCAAAAACTGTTGGTATCAAAAGCATTTCGCCAGTTGGCCACAGCCTGACGGTAGGCTACGGTTCGGCTCCCTTACTATTTTCACATGCAGGTGACACCCCATGACGACGAGCAGCAACCTCCCTCAGGTCTTCGACACGATCGAAAAGAAGAAGGAGGTTTTTACCGAGCTTGCCAATCGCGTCTGGGAAACACCTGAAACCTGCTACATGGAAACGCTCTCCGCTGCCGCTCACCGCGAAATGCTGGAAGCCCAGGGTTTTGCCATCACCGATAACGTGGCCGGCATACCGACCGCGCTGATCGGTGAAGCGGGCGAGGGCGGTCCGGTCATCGCCTTCCTTGGTGAATTCGATGCGCTGGCCGGCCTCAGCCAGAAGGCCGGAGAGATTTCGCATAATCCGTTGGTTGCCGGTGCCAACGGCCATGGCTGCGGTCATAACCTCCTGGGTTCCGCCTCCATGCTGGCCGCCACGGCACTGAAGGATTGGCTGGAAGCGACCGGCACACCCGGCCGCGTGCGGTATTACGGCTGCCCGGCGGAAGAAGGTGGTGCGGCAAAGGCCTTCATGGTGCGCTCTGGCGCATTCGAGGATGTCGATATCGCCATCAGCTGGCATCCCAGCAATTTTGCCGGTGTGCAGCGCGAAACCTCGCTTGCCAATTGCCGTGTGGATTTTGTCTTTCATGGGCGCGCCGCGCATGCCGCCGCCGTGCCGGAACTGGGCCGTTCGGCGCTCGATGCCGTCGAACTGATGAATGTCGGCGTCAATTATCTGCGTGAACATATGCAGCAGGATTGCCGTATCCATTACGCCGTGCTCGACACCGGCGGCATTTCGCCCAATGTCGTTCAGGCCTATGCGAAGGTTCGTTATGTCGTGCGTGCGCCGGATCTGCCGGGCCTGATCGCGCTGATCGCGCGCGTCAGAAAGGTTGCGGAAGGTGCGGCCCTGATGACTGAAACCCGCATGGAAAGCACCATTCTGGCCGGCGTTTCCAACCTGATGGTCAACACGCCCCTGATGGACACGATGCAGGACATATGGGACAGCGTCGGCACACCGGAATTCGACGCTGCCGATATTGCCTTTGCGGAAAAAATCCGCGCCACGTTGTCACCGGAGGACATTGCCGCCAGCTGGCGTCAGGAGGAACTGGACGAGCGTGACATCCCGCTCGCCAATTTCGTCCTGCCCGCCCATAACCGCCTGAAGCAGATGGGCGGCTCCACCGATGTCGGCGATGTCAGCTGGGTCGTTCCGACTGTTCAGGCTTATGGCCCCACACTGGCCATCGGCACGCAGCTGCACACATGGCAGGTCGTTTCGCAGGGTAAGAGCCCGCTTGCTCACAAGGGTATGGTAACGACTGCCAAGGTCATGGCCGCCACGGGTCTTGCCGCCATGCAGAGCGAACAGCTGCGCGAAGCCGCCTGGGCAGATCTGAAGCGCCGCCAGAAGGGGATCGTCTATACCAGCCCGATGCCGGAAGGCACCGAGCCGCCGGTTGCCGCGATGTCCGGCAAGTAAACCGATCGAACTAAAAACCGTCTTGTGATCGGGCCGCGTGACGATGTCATGCGGCCCGCATTGCAGGCTAGATGGCCGCGCCTATATTGGCCGTCATGCTTGAAACCTTTTACGCCTACTGGCCGCATATCTTTCTTGTCCTGTCGATCGTGATGGGGGTGCCGGCCGCCATCCATGCCACGATGACCAAGGAAGAAGTCCGTTCCGCCATAGGCTGGGTTGGCGTCATCATCCTGTCGCCCTTCATCGGTGCACTTCTGTACCTCATCGCCGGCGTCAACCGCATCCGTCGCAATGTTCTGGGGTTCCAGCGCGCACGAGTCCAGTATGGCGCATTCGCGCATTTGGAAGCCTATGACGTCGCCTCTGAAACGGTGGCGACCTCTTTCGGTCACCGCTTTCTTGCCATGAAGACGCTGGGCGATCGGGTCGCCCGCCATGCGTTTACCACCGGCAACACGATCGAGGTGTTTGATACCGGCGACAAGGCCTATGGCGAAATGCTCAAGGCGATCGCCTCGGCAAAACGCAGCATTCTCCTGGAAACCTACATTTTCGACCGTGACCGTATCGGCACCCGGTTCGCTGAAGCTCTGATTACTGCCGCCCGGCGAGGCGTCGAGGTGCGGGTGCTGATCGATGCCGTTGGTGCCCGTTATTCGGTCCCCAGCATTCTCGGCATGCTGCGCGATGGCGGCGTCAGGGTGGAGGTGTTCAATGGCAATGTCATCATGGGCCTGCGCCTGCCATACGCGAACCTTCGCACCCACCGAAAGATCATCATCATCGATGGCATGCTGGCCTTCACCGGCGGCATGAATATCCGCGAGGGCTTTTCGCAGGAAATCTCCGGCGATGATTGTGCATTCGATACGCATTTCCGCGTTACCGGCCCCGTCGTGACCGACCTTTTTGCGATTGCCTCGGAAGACTGGCAGTTCGAATCCGGCGAGGCTCTCAATGGCGAAGCCTGGCAGATCACTGCGCCTGCGCGCGCTCCCGGTGATCCGGTCCTCGTGCGCGCCGTCGGCTCGGGGCCTGACCGCAGCAACGAGACCAATCACAAGATGCTGATGGGGGCGTTTTCGATCGCGCGAAAATCCATCCGCATCGTCTCGCCCTATTTCCTGCCCGATCGCGAATTGATCACGGCGCTGATTACCGCTGCCCGTCGCGGTGTCACGGTCGATATCGTTGTACCGGATGCCAACAATCTGACGCTCGTTGACCGCGCCATGACCGCGCAGTTCGATCAGATCCTGAAAAATTACTGCCGCATCTGGCGCGCCACCGGTGCCTTCAACCACTCCAAGCTGATGGCGATCGATGGCTGTTGGGCCTATGTCGGCTCGTCCAATCTCGATCCACGATCCTTGCGCCTGAATTTCGAGGTCGATCTTGAAGTGCTGGACCGCGATTTTGCGCAAGCGTTGGAAAAGCGCATTGACGAGACGATTGAAACCGCCTCTGCCGTCACCTTGGAAGGCCTGCGAAACCGGCCCTTCGTCGTGCGCCTCATGGAAAGAATTCTCTGGCTCGGTTCGCCTTATCTTTGACCCAACCTGCCGTTAACCACGCTGGCATTTAACGAATATGGAACGCTCGGGCGGCTAGGGTATTTTATCAGTCAAAGGATTGCCAGCGATGACCAAACCCATGCGCAGCAAGCGTGACAATCTTCCGGCAAGCATCATTGCCTCCATACGCAATCGCAAGAAACGCGATCTCAATGGCACTCAGCCGCACGATCCTGCAGAGGGCATGCTGGTTGCCTCCTACAACGTCCACAAATGCGTCGGCGTCGATGGCCGTTTCGATCCGGAACGCACCAGCCATGTGATCCGTGAAATCGGCGCGGATGTGATGGCCCTGCAGGAGGCCGATACGCGGTTCGGCGAACGTCGGGGCCTGCTCGACCTGCATTGGCTGGAACGTGAAACGGGGCTGACACCGGTGCCGGTGTCCGGCGTCACGCGGGCACATGGGTGGCACGGCAATGTCATCCTGTTCCGTGAGGGTCTGGTGCGTGATGTACATCAGGTGAAGCTGCCGGGGCTTGAGCCACGCGGCTGCCTGGTCACTGAAATCCAGTTCAACAATGGCGCGACGCTGCGTATCATTGCTGCCCATCTCGGCCTGCTGCACCGTTCCCGCCACCAGCAGACGAAGATGATCCTTGAAATCATGGGATCGCGCTCCGAACAGCCGACCGTGCTGCTCGGCGATCTCAACGAATGGCGCCTTGGCGATCGCTCCTCTCTGCACGGGTTGGCCAGCGTGTTCGGCGGCACACCGAAAGCGGTGCCCAGCTTTCCCTCGCGCCTGCCGGTTCTGGCGCTCGACCGCATCATGAGCAATCGTGCCGGCCTGATCGAGCGTGTGCATGTGCACGACAGCGCGCTTGCGCGCATCGCGTCGGATCACCTGCCCATAAAGGCGGTTGTGCGGTCGGCAGCCGAAGCCGTTGCCCTGTCAGCCGACGCCCAGGCGTGAACGGATGTCCGCGGCAATTGCCAGTGAGGATGTCAGTCCCGGGCTCTCTATGCCGAACAGGTTGATCAATCCTGCCATGCCGTGCACCTCCGGCCCGTCGATGCGAAAGTCCTCTGCCGGCGCGCTCCGTTCGCCGATCTTGGGGCGAATCCCCGAATAGCCCGGGACCAGTCCATCATCCGGCAGATCCGGCCAGTAACGGCGGATCGCTTCGAAAAATCCGTCGGCGCGGCGGGGATCGACTTCGTAATCGATGGTGTCGACCCATTCCACATCGGGTCCGAAGCGTGCCTGCCCACCCATGTCCAGCGTCAGGTGCACACCTAGCCCATGCGCCTGCGGGGCAGGGTAGATCAGCCGGCTGAAGGGCGCCCGGCCCGAGAGCATGAAATAATTGCCCTTGGCATATCGCGTTGCAGGCACGAAATCGATCGAAAGTCCGCCGATCCTCCGGGCGATGTCAGATGCATAAAGTCCACCGGTGTTTATCAGCATGCTGCAGGTGAGCGTCATCGGCTCGGCGCCGCCGACTGAAACCGTAAAACCGGTTCCTGTCGCTGTCGCCTGCTCGAAAGGGGAAAGCAGCGCGATCGCTGCGCCGTTTTCCTCCGCGTCCCCGCGCAGGGCCAGCATGTAGCCATGGCTATCGATGATACCGGTGGAGGGAGAGACCAGTGCGGCAACGCAGGAAAGCGCCGGCTCCATTCGCCTGGCTTCATCGCCGGAAATAATTGCAAGGTCGTCGCAACCATTGCGCTTTCCCTTGGCCGCCAATCCCTCCAGAAACGCCACCTCCGCCTCTGTGGTCGCCACGATCAGCTTGCCGCAACGGCGATACGCCACGCCATGGCTCTTGCAGAACGCATAAAGCCGCCGCCGTCCTTCGATGCAGAACTTCGCTTTCAGGCTGCCTTGCGGGTAATAGAGCCCCGCGTGGATCACCTCGCTGTTGCGCGAGGACGTACCGGTGCCGATCGCATCGGAACTTTCAAGCACGACAACGGAGAGGCCTACCATTGCCAGCTCGCGCGCCACCGAAAGACCGATGACACCCGCCCCGATCACGATCGCATCGATATCCGTTGCCATTCTGTCCCTCTCCAATTTTTACAGTTTTTTTACATATCGTGAGGTTGGAGCAAAATACTGCGGTAATTGCCGAAATTCGCCGCATACGAAAAAGGATTTTCTAAGGCAACCGGGTGGCGGCGCAAGTTTATCTCTATCGAAGTGGTAGAGTTAAGATAGGATAGTGCTGGCTCAATCATGAGCTTTAAGGCTGGAGGACATCATGCGGCATCTCGATACACATGCGCCCCACCGGCAACTTTCCGGACGTTATAACAAGTGGCATTCTGTCCTGCACACCACTTTGGTCGCTGCGGCTTTTGCCTTTGTCTGTGCCGTCACGCTAGGGCTTTTCCCGTAAGGCGAATAAGTCATCATCGTTCTCGAAAAACACCTTCCATGTCCTGCATGGGAGGTGTTTTGCTTTGCGGAGATGTTTTAAGCGACGACAGGCTCACCATTTTTCACTGAACATCTTGCCTCTATTCGCCTGCCCTGAATATGTTTCGGTTGATCCAAATCTGCCTCGTCGTTGGACAGTCGTAAAAACATCGTAATCTATGTTCCAAGCGGCTGATTACGTTCAGGTTTCATTCAGGCCTCCGGCGCTAGACCGATCAACCCTTAGGATCCTGGAGGAACATGTGGGCCGTTGCTGTCATTCGATTTGCCATATCGCGCTTGGCCCCTATCTCCTCCGTGCCCGCAAGCATGATCCGGACTGTGTCCGGGTGATGCCTGCAGCAAAATGACAGGTGGGGCCGCCGGACCCGCAAATCCCCCGGCAAGCGCCTATCCGACATTCCTCTTTCAGAAGCCGAGTCATGTCCTTTCATAATACGCCGTCCGCCCCTCGCGAAACCGATACCAGACAGATCGACCATAACGAGGCGATCCGCTCCACCTATCTGACGATAGAGGAACTGCGCGAATGCGGAGAAACGCTGGCGCGCGACGGAACGCAGACCCTGCCCGGCCTGATGGATTTCTCCTTCCGTGAGCGCCATCGTGAAAACGAAGCGGAGATCCTGAAAGTCTACCGCACGACCGCGAAGGATGTGGATGCCGGCGCGACGATTACGCCCGCTGCCGAATGGCTGATCGACAATCATTACATCGTCGAGGAAGCCATTCAGGAAGTCCGGCGCGACTTCCCGAAAAAATTCTATGCCCAGCTGCCGACGATGAAGGTCGGTAGCATGGAGCTGCCGCGCGTTCTGGTCATGGCATGGCTTTATGTCGGCCACACCCACAGCACCGTCTCGCGCGAAAAGCTAACGGCCATTACAGAGGGCTTTCAGGTCCATCAGCCGCTGCAGATCGGTGAGCTTTGGGCGCTGCCGTCCTTCCTGCGTTTTGTGCTGGTGGAAAATGCCCGTCGCATCGCAGTTCGTGTGGCTCGCTCGCGCAACATGCGCCTCAAGGCCAATGAGGCAGCCGACGAAATCATCCGCCTCAACGATCCGACTGCAAGTGCGCAGCTTCTGGCGCAGCTTGAGCCGCTGACGGACGACAACACGTTCAACACCCAGTTCCTCTACCGCCTGCGCAATGCGCCGCAGAGCCAAAATGTTGCGCTGGAATGGCTGGAAGAGCGCATGCGCCGCGCCGGCACTGACGCCGAAGACGTGATGATGGCGGAGCATAACCGCCTCTCCTCCGGCAATGTCACGATGGGCAATATCATCAAGAGCCTGCGTGAGATCGACGATACCGAATGGAGCGTCTGGTTCGAGGAAGTCTGCCTTGTCGACCAGGTTTTCCGCGAGCAGAGCGATTACCAGGTTCTCGATTTCGGTTCACGCAACTCCTACCGCAACCGCGTCGAAAAGCTTGCCCGCCGCACCAAGAAGTCGGAAATCGATGTCGCGAAGGCGGCCATCGCGCTTGCCGAGCAGGCCTCAAGCGCGCCGGATGCCGATCCGCACAAGGCCAACGTCGGCGCCTTCCTTGTCGGCATGTACAAGGAAGATCTTGAAAACGCGATCGGCTACAAGCGCAGCCCCTGGCAGTCCTTCATTGCCAAGGTGCAGGGCATGCGCTGGCTGTCCGTCGCCGGCCCGATCCTGCTTCTGACTGCGCTCGTTCTCGGTATTGTCGGTTATTTTCTTGGCGCCGCCGGCATGTCCTGGCCGGTCATCCTGCTTTTCCTCCTGATGTTCGCTCTGCCGGCATCGGAAGGTGCCACCGGCCTGTTCAACACGCTGGTGACCTATGTGGTGAAGCCGGCGCGTCTGGTCGGTTACGAGTTCAAGGCCGGTGTGCCGGAAGAAGCCCGCACGCTCGTCGTCGTGCCCTGCCTCATCAACAATCGCGATACGGTCGATGAACTCGTCCGCAATCTGGAAGTCCATTACCTCGCCAATCCGCGCGGCGAAGTGTATTTCGCGCTTCTCAGCGACTGGCGCGACGCCCAGGTTGAAGAAGCCGAGGGCGATCTCGAAGTTCTCGAATACGCCAAGCGTGAAGTCGCCAATCTTTCCGCGCGTTACGCGTTCGATGGCGGCACGCGCTTTTTCCTGCTGCACCGCCGCCGCCTCTACAATCCGTCGGAAGGCGCGTGGATGGGTTGGGAGCGCAAGCGCGGCAAGCTGCATGAACTCAACATGCTGCTCCGTGGCGACAAGGACACGACCTATATGGCCGGTGCCAACACCGTGCCGGAAAACGTCCAGTACGTCATGACGCTCGATGCCGATACGCGTCTGATGCGCGATGCCGTCACCAAACTGGTCGGCAAGGCGCATCACCCGATGAACCGCCCGGTTCACGATCCGCGCACCGGCCGCGTCGTTCAAGGCTACGGCCTTCTGCAGCCGCGCGTCACCCCGTCTTTGACCACGGGCAAGGATGCCTCGGTCTTCCAGCGCATCTATTCCGCCAGCCGCGGCGTCGATCCTTACGTCTTCACCGTTTCCGACGTTTATCAGGACCTGACCGGCGAAGGTTCCTTCACCGGCAAGGGCCTCTACCACGTCGATGCCTTCGAACACGCGCTGCGTGGCCGTATCGACGAAAACACCGTTCTCAGCCACGACCTTCTCGAAGGGTCGTTTACGCGCTGCGCTCTCGTCACCGATGTCGAACTGGTCGAGGACTTTCCGACCCGTTACGAGGTCGAAGTCTCGCGCCAGCATCGCTGGGCGCGTGGCGACTGGCAGTTGTTGCCTTACATCCTCGACCCGATGCGCGGCGTCACCGCGCTCGGCCGCTGGAAGATGATCGACAACCTGCGCCGTTCGCTTACCCCGATCGCCTGGTTCTTCGCCTCGGTTCTCGGCTGGTATTTCATGTCACCGCTCGGCGCGCTGATCTGGCAGATCCTGCTGATCTTCATGCTGTTCGTCGCACCCACCCTGTCGCTCATCCGCGGCATCGTGCCGGGCTCGACGGATATCGTGCCGCGCGCGCATTTCCACTCGCTGTGGACCGATGTGCGCGATGCCAATGCACAGGTCGCGCTGCGGATCGTCTTCATTGCCGACTCTGCCTGCATGATGACCGACGCCATCGTGCGTTCGCTCTACCGCCTCTTTGTCAGCCGCAAGATGATGCTAGAATGGCGCACGGCCGCCAGTATCCAGGGTTCGGCCCAAGGCAGCCCTGCCGATTATTACCGGCAGATGTGGCACGCCCCGGTCGTGGCGCTGCTTGCCCTGTTCCTTGCGGCTCTGCCGGAAGACAACGCCTTCCTCATCGGCTTGCCTTTTGTCGTGCTCTGGGTCCTGTCACCGCTCGTTGCCTGGTATGTCAGCCAGTCTGCCGAGACCGAAGACCAGTTGTTCGTGCCGGAAACTGTCTCCGTCGAACTTCGAAAGATTTCGCGCCGCACCTGGCGTTATTACGAGACCTTTGTCACGCAGGAGCAGCATTTCCTGCCGCCGGACAATTTTCAGGAACGCCCGGAACCGATCATTGCTGCGCGCACCTCGCCCACCAATATCGGCGTCTATCTGCTGTCCACCGTGTCGGCCCGCCATTTCGGCTGGATCAGCTTCACGGAAACCGTCGAGCGTATCGAAAACACGCTCGCGACCGTTGAAAAGATGGACAAGTATCGCGGTCACCTGTTCAACTGGTATTACACCGATACGCTGAAGACGCTCGGCACCCGTTATGTCTCGACGGTCGACAGCGGTAACCTTGCCGGTCACCTGATCGCCATTTCGTCGGCCTGCCGCGAATGGGCGGAAGCGCCGTCGGCGCATCTTCAGGGCAATCTCGATGGTATCGGCGATGTCGCCGGCATCCTGAGTGAAAACCTGAAATCCCTGCCCGATGACCGCAAGACCGTGCGTCCGTTGCGCCGCCGTCTGGAAGAGCGTATCGCCGGCTTTGCCAGCGCGCTGGCCGCCGTCAAGCGCGAGCATGAATTCGCCTCGATCCGCATCATCAACCTGTCTGTTCTTGCGCGCGATATCCAGAAGCTCGCCGTCAATCTTGATCACGAGGTCGGTTCGCCGCAATCCGGTGAAGTGGTGCGCTGGACAGAATATCTGGTCGCCGCCTGCGAAGCCCATATCGCCGACACCACATTCGATCATTCGACGCTGGAACTGATGCGCAAGCGCCTCGCCGTGCTGCGCGACAAGGCCCGCTCGCTGGCCTTCGCGATGGATTTCACCTTCCTCTACAACAAGGACCGTCGTCTCCTGTCGATCGGTTATCGCCACGAGGAGAACGAACTCGACGAGGCCTGCTACGACCTTCTGGCGTCGGAATGCCGTCTCACCAGCCTGTTCGCCATCGCCAAGGGCGACCTGCCGACCGAACACTGGTATCGCCTCGGCCGTCAGGTCGTGCCGATCGGTTCGCGTGGCGCGCTGATCTCGTGGTCGGGTTCGATGTTCGAATACCTGATGCCGCCGCTCGTCATGCAGGAGCGTCAGGGTGGCATTCTCAACCAGACCAACAACCTGATCGTTCTCGAACAGATGAACCACGGTCGCCGTCTGGGTATTCCGTGGGGCATTTCGGAAGCGGCGTTTAACGCGCGCGATCATCAGCTGAACTACCAGTACACCAATTTCGGCGTACCCTCGCTCGGCCTGAAGCGTGGTCTCGGCCAGAACGCCGTCATCGCGCCTTACGCCTCGATCCTCGCCAGCCAGTATGCCCCGCATGCGGCGCTGGAAAATCTCGAAAAGCTGCGGGCCGTCGGTGCGCTCGGCAAATACGGCTTCCACGATGCGGTCGATTTCACGCCGACCCGCGTGCCGGAAGGCAAGCGTTGCGCCGTGGTCTACAACTATTATGCGCACCACCATGGCATGTCGATTGCGGCGATTGCCAATGTCGTCTTCAACGGTCGCCTGCGCGAACTCTTCCACGCCGATCCGGTGATCGAAGCCGCCGAACTGCTGTTGCAGGAAAAGGCACCGCGCGAAGTGCCCGTCATGAGCGCCAAGCACGAGGAAACCCCCGGCAGCGGCCAGGGCGAACTGTTGCGCTCGGAAATCCGCACCATCACCGATCCGGCCGCTCAGGATCGCCAGCTGGTCTTCCTGTCCAACGGTCACTACTCGACCATGCTCACCTCCACCGGCACCGGTTACGCCACCTGGAACGGCCTGTCCGTCTCCCGCTGGAAGCCGGATCCGACCGAGGATCGCTGGGGCCAGTTCATCTTCCTGCGCGACACCGCCACCAATCAGTGGTGGTCGACGACCGCGGAACCGCGCCGTATCGAAGGCGAGGAAACCAAGGCCATCTTCGGTGACGAAAAGGCCGAATTCCACAAGACGGTCGGCACCCTCACCAGCACGGTCGAATGCATCGTCGCCACCGAGCACGACGCCGAAGGTCGCCGCCTGACGTTGCTCAACACCGGCAGTGAAGACCGCTACATCGAGGTGACCTC
Source organism: Endobacterium panacihumi (assembly GCF_050847465.1). Classification (NCBI taxonomy): domain Bacteria; kingdom Pseudomonadati; phylum Pseudomonadota; class Alphaproteobacteria; order Hyphomicrobiales; family Rhizobiaceae; genus Endobacterium; species Endobacterium panacihumi. The sequence continues at coordinate 64,905 of NZ_JBOZRA010000005.1, forward strand.
CTACCTCGAACCGGTCATCGCCCACGACAATGACGACAGCGCCCATCCGGTGTTTTCGCGCATGTTCGTGAAGACAGAGATCGGCCGTCGTGGTGATGTCATCCGTGCGACGCGCAACAAGCGTTCGCCGGGCGATGCCTCGATGTGGGTGGCGCATCTCGCCGCCGACAATGCCGGTTCGTCGCGTCCGACCGAATTCGAAACCGACCGCCGCCGTTTCCTCGGTCGTGGCCGCACGCTGTCGGAAGCCGCCGCCTTCGATCCGGATGCGACGCTCTCGGGTACTGACGGCTTTACACTCGATCCGATCATGTCGCTGCGCCGCGTCGTGCGCGTTCCGGCCGGCAAGAAGGCGACGGTGATCTTCTGGACCATTGCCTCGCCGATCCGTGAAGAACTCGATGTGGCGATCGAACGCTACCGTCACGCCGATGCCTTCGGTCACGAACTGACGCAGGCCTGGACCCGCGTTCAGGTACAGATGCGCCACATCGGCATCAACTCGCAGCAGGCCGCCGCCTTCCAGCAGATCGGCCGTTACCTTGTCTATCCGGACATGAACCTGCGTGCCGATGCGGCAACGCTCGAAACCGGCCTTGGCCGCCAGTCCATGCTGTGGGCACAGTCGATTTCGGGCGATCACCCGATCCTGACCTTGCGCATCAATGACGAAATGGACATGGACGTCGCCAAGGAAGCGTTTTCCGCCCAGGAATATCTGCGCTCTCGCGGTGTCACGCTCGATCTCGTCATCGTCAACGAAAAGCCTGCCTCCTATGCGCAGGACATGCAGCACGCTATCGACCAGCTCAGCGAGAACATTCGCAAGCTCGGCCAGACCGAAGGTGCCCGCGAACACGTCTTCTCGCTGCGCCGCGACCTGATGGACGAAGAGACATGGGCGGCCCTCATCGCCGCCTCGCGTGTCGTCCTTCATGCCCGCAACGGCAAGATCATCGATCAGGTCACCCGCGCAGCCGCCCTTGCGCCGGCATCGGCGACAGCTGAAGCCAATCGTCAGGCCTTGCTATCTGCCGAAAACTTTGCCGCACCTGTTGGTGGCGAAGCACCTGCCGACCTCGATTTCTGGAACGGTTTTGGCGGCTTTTCCAAGGACGGTTCGGAATATGTCACCCGTCTCAACGGCGGCGGTTCGACGCCGCAGCCGTGGATCAACGTCATCTCCAACGAGAACTTTGGTTTCCACGTGTCGGCGGAAGGCGCCGGCTACACCTGGAGCCAGAACTCGCGTGACTACCAGCTGACGCCGTGGAGCAACGACATGGTAGTCAACCGTCCGGGCGAAGGTTTTTACCTGACCGACCTCGACAGTGGCATGCTGCATACGCCGTTTGCCGCCCTGTCGCGTCGCCCGGCAACGAAGTTCGAAGCCCGTCACGGCCTCGGTTATTCGGTCTTCTCCGCCGATGATGAAAGCCTGAAGATCGAGCTCACCCAGACGGTCGACCGCACGCGGCCGATCAAGCTGTCATCGATGAAGATCCGCAACTCCGGTTCGGAAACCCGCCGCCTGCGTGTCTATGGTTATGTCGAATGGGTGTTGGGTTATAACGTCAAGCGTTCCGCCCCGTTCATCCTCTCGTCTCGTGATGAGGACAGCGGCGCAATCTTTGCCACCAACCGGTTCAGCAACGATTTCCAGCGCACGGCCTTCTTCGTTTCGAGCGAACAGCCGTCCGGCTTCACCACCAGCCGCCGCGAATTCGTCGGCCGTCATGGGTCGGTGGCGCTGCCGTCTGCCGTCGTTGCCGGTGCTGCTCTCAGCAGCGCCATGGAACTGGATGGTGATCCGTGTGCGGCTCTCGCATGGGATGTCGAAATCGCACCGGGTGAAGAAAAGATCGTCACCTACGCGCTCGGCGATGCCGCCACCCGTGAGGAAGCGCAGGCCTATGCCTCCGGCATCCGCTCGGAAAGCTTTGGCGATATTCTCGCGAAGACCCAAGCCTTCTGGCAGGAATTCACCGGTCGCCTGCAGATCAGGACGCCGGATACGGCGTTGAACAACATGGTCAATCACTGGCTGCCCTATCAGGCGCTGGGATGCCGTATCATGGCCCGCACGGCCTTCTACCAGTCGAGCGGCGCATACGGTTTCCGCGACCAGCTGCAGGATACACTGGCCTTCCTCATCCACGAACCGGCCCTGGCACGTCGCCAGATCATCAATGCCGCCTCGCGCCAGTTCAAGGAAGGCGATGTCCAGCATTGGTGGCTTCCTGCCACCGGTGCCGGCGTGCGCACCAACATTGCCGATGACGTGGTGTGGCTCGCCTATGCTGCCAACCAGTATATCACCGCGACCGGAGACAAGACCCTGCTGGACGAGGAGCTTCCCTTCCTCACCGGTCAGGCCTTGGCTGCCGGCCAGCACGATATCTTCTTCCAGCCCGGCGTGACGGAAGAAAAGGTCAGCCTCTACGAACATGCCGCCATCGCTCTCGATCTCGCTATCGAGCGCACCGGATCGAACGGCCTGCCGCTCATCCTTGGCGGCGACTGGAACGACGGCATGAACCGCGTCGGCTCGGGCGGCAAGGGCACCAGTGTCTGGCTCGGCTGGTTCCTCGCCAGCGCTCTGCGCAGCTTCACGCCCATCGCCGAAGAGCGTGGCGACAAGACCCGCGCAAAACGCTGGACGGCGCATCTCGCCTCGCTGAAACAGGCTCTGGAAACGGCGGGCTGGGACGGCAGCTATTATCGTCGTGGTTATTTCGACGATGGCGGTCCGCTCGGTTCTTCGGAAAACCTCGAATGCAGCATCGATAGCCTCGGCCAGTCGTGGAGCGTGCTGTCGGGCGAGGGCGATCCGGAACGGTCCAGGCAGGGCATGGATGCGGTCGTCGAAAAGCTGATCGACGAACAGGCCGGCATCATCCGCCTGTTCACGCCGGCCTTCGTCAACACGCCGCAGGATCCGGGTTACATCAAATCCTATCCGCCGGGCGTGCGTGAAAACGGTGGCCAGTATACCCATGCTGCCATCTGGGTGGTGCTGGCGCTGGCAGCACAGGGCCGCAACGAGGATGCCTGGAAGGCCTTCCAGATCCTCAACCCGGTCAACCACGCGCTCACCCCGGATGCAGCCGAACAGTATCGCGTCGAGCCTTATGTCATCGCAGCGGACGTCTACGGCGTCGGCGATCTGACGGGCCGCGGCGGCTGGACTTGGTATACCGGTTCGGCGGGCTGGCTCTACCGCGCCGCCATCGAAGGCATCTTGGGCATCAAGCGGGAGGGCGGCCGTCTTCAGGTCAACCCGGTGATCCCGGCCGAATGGGACGGCTTTGAGCTCGACCTGACGCTGCCGGAAGGCACGTTCAAGGTGGCGGCCAAGCGGGCTGCCGGTGATGAGCTGGCGGTTACGGTGAATGGTGCGGCGCTCGACGCAGCAGGTGGTGCGGTTCTGGGCGGTAGTGCGGCGGTCATTGCTGCCACCGCTGTTGTCGAAAAGCCCGCCAAGGTTGTCGCTGCAAAGCCTGCCCGCGTTGCCAAGCCAGTTGTTGAAGAACCGGCGGCGGAAAAGTCTGCAAAGGTGACAAAGCCGAGGACACGCAAGAAGACAGAGGAGTGATCCTGTCGACTTGCTGAATTGATCAGAACCCGCTCTCCGGTTGGAGGGCGGGTTTTTTGATGGGGGATAGGGTGCCGGTGCCCCTCATCCGGCTGCCGCCACCTTCTCCCCGTCATGTCGGGGAGAAGGCATATGCCGCACTACCGTTGCCTCAAGCGCCGATGGCGAGCATGGCACGTCCCCTCTCCCCGTTCTTACGGGGAGAGGGTTAGGGTGAGGGGCAACCTCCAAGCCACCTGGCTTGTTTGGTGATCAGAAAACTTCAGCCTGTCTGCCACGGAATGAAACGCATCTCGGCAGTTTCGACTGCTTCCAACAACCGGCCATCCAGCACAGCGACAATCGTCTCCGTAACGGCCTCCGTCTCAGTCAGCACATCAACATTCCAGAACCGCAGAATGGCCCAACCCTCCTGGGTCATGAAGCCATCCCGGTGCCGATCATGCGCGCTGCCGGAATGCTGGCTGCCATCGACCTCCACGACCAGATGCGCTTCCCGGCACGCAAAATCGGCAAAATACTTCCCAATGGGAAATTGCCGCACGAACTTGAAGCCGTTGAGTTGCCGATTGCGCAATTCATTCCACAGCTTGGCTTCGGCATCATTATCTGTTTGCCGAAGCGATCGTGCGCGTTTGGTTTTGGGTTGATCGGGACCGCGCATCACCGCTTCATCCGTTGGCAATCAACGGTAAATCCCAAGTTTTCGATGCTTCAGCAAGTGCGAGATCTTTGTGTATGTGGCGGCCCCTCATCCGGTTCGCTGTCGCTCCACCACCTTCTCCCCGCATGCGGGGAGAAGAAATATGCCGCGCCGTATCGTCCCAAGCAGCAAGGCTGACCAGTGTGGACCTGCATCCCCGCTTTTCACCACACACAAAAATGCCCACCGGTGAGGGCGGGCATCATGTCGGTCGCGAGCAAAATCACTCAGCTGCGGTCTTGGTGTCGTCCGTCAGAAGCCCACTGGTTCTCAGCAGCGAGGCAAACCGCCCACCTTTCTCACTCAGCTCGTCAAAGCTGCCCATTTCGGCGATACGGCCCTGTTCGAGGAAAATGACCTTGTCGGCGTCGCGCACAGTGGAAAGCCGGTGGGCGATGATGAACGTGGTGCGGTTCTCACGCAGCCGGTCGATCGCCACCTTCACTCGCGCCTCGGTTTCCACGTCGAGCGCACTGGTCGCCTCATCAAGAACAAGGATCGGGGCGTTCTTGAGAATAGCACGGGCAATAGCGATACGCTGGCGCTCACCACCGGACAGCCGGTTGCCGCGTTCCCCGACAGAGGTGTCGAAACCCGTCAGTCGCGTCTGGATGAAATCGGCGGCGGCAGCTGCTTCGGCGGCAGCGAGCACCTCTTCTTCCGTCGCGCCATCCCGGCCGAGGCGGATGTTTTCGCTGATCGAGCGGTTCAGGAGGCCGGCATCCTGAAACACCGTGGCAATCGAATTGCGCAGCGATTTTCGGGTGACGGTGGAAATATCCGTGCCATCGATAAAAATCTTGCCCGTTTCCGGCTCGTAAACGCGCTGCAGTAGGTTGACCAGCGTCGTCTTGCCGGCACCTGTCGGGCCAACGATCGCAACTGTCTCACCGGCATTGGCAACGAAGGAAACGTCATGCACGCCCTGCGAGGTGCCGCCGAAAGCAAAGTTGATATTACGGAATTCCACCTTGCCGCGCACTGCGCCAAGTTCGGCAAGACCGGCCGGTTCTTCTCGCTCCTCGACGGAGTCTTCCAGCACGAAAAAGTCGTCCAGCTTGGCACGGGCTTCAAAGATCTGGGTAGCGAACTGGCGCAGAAGGTCCAGACGGCCGATCAGAAGGTTGGCGAAACCGATAAAGGCGATGACGTCACCGATCTTGAGTTCGCCGCGCTGAACAAGCATCGTGCCGATGACGAGAATAACGCCCATGGAAACGGTGGAGGCGGTGCGGTTCAAGGCGCCGGCAAGCGCCCACCAGTCGAGAACCGGATACTGGGCGGCCAGCAGGTTCTTGGTGTAGTCGCGTAGTGCACGCGTTTCCTGTTCGATGCGGTTATAGCTATGCACGACCGACACGTTGCTGATCGAGTCGCTGACGTGGGAAAATACGTTGTGATAATGGCTTTCCACGGAGGCCTGACCCTCCTTGGTGCGCTTCATCACCATGCGACCGATGAACCAGTAGATGATGGCGAGAACCATCAGCACGAGGCTGAGGCGCCAGTCCATGGAAATTGCGGTCGGGATCAGCAGTGCAATGGCAACGGCGGTGGCCAGATGCGTGCGCATGAATTCCAGCCACAGGCCGAACAGGGTTTCTGCGGCACGCAGAAGCGTGTGCAGCGCGTTGGACGTGCCACGCTTGTGGTGCCAGGACAGCGGCATGGAAATGATGCGGCCAAAGGCTTCCGTCAGAAGCGTGGCGCGGCGCCCATGCGCCAGCCGGTCCGCCTCACGGGCCACCAGCACGTAGGCGATCGTGTTGAACAGTCCAAAACCCGCCCAGGCGAGCAGGATAGGCGTCACCGGACTGTTGGAGGAGATCGCATCGAAAATCCGGCCAAACAGGATCGGCTCGATAATGGCTACCGCCGCAAGCACGACGTTGGCGATCACCACCACCGTCACCTTGAGGCGGTTGGCACCAAGATATTTCAGTGCTCTCCAATAGATCTGCAGCAGGCTCAATGCGTCATCCTTTGATGATATTTCATGCTTTTTTAGAGTGTCCAACCTGTATCGGCGCTGAACAGGTCAGATAGCGCGGCAGGTGGTGGCGACCAGACCGGCATGTTCAGGAGATAAATGTCATTCATCAGGTGTTCATACGGACTCTATCAAAACTTCGTGGAACAAAGTGATGGTTTTCACGTTGTCGCGGTCACAAAGCTAACATGATTTGTGTCGGAGAACTTCAATGCTTGGTACGATCCTGCTCGTTGTCCTTATCCTGCTTCTGATTGGTGCCCTCCCGAATTGGGGTCACAGCCGTAGCTGGGGTTACGGTCCGTCTGGCGGTCTGGGCCTCGTTGTTCTGATCTTGATCATTCTGCTTCTGATGGGCAGGATTTAACGAGCGGGGGACCCCGCGTTTTTGGGAAGGAAGTCGTTATGAAGAAAATCGTCCTCGTTGCCGCCATGGTCGGCGCTCTCGCATCCTGCACCTCCACCGAAAAGGGCACCGCCATCGGCGCAGGCTCCGGCGCCCTGATCGGTGGCGCGGTCACCAATAGCTGGGGTGGCGCAGCCGTCGGCGCGGTTGCCGGTGGTCTGGTTGGCGCCGCGATCGGCGAATCGCAGAAGCGTCAGGGCTACTGCATCTATCGCGATCGTTATGGCCGCACCTACGAAGCTCGTTGCCGCTAATCGACGGCTTGAACGTCCAGAAAACCGGCGCGGAGATGAAAAATCTCCGCGCCGGTTTTCTTTTGGCCCCAAGCATTACGACGTCTCAGGCGAAAAACGACGTCTCAGGCGAAAAACTGCCCGCCATTGGCGCTGAAGGTCGAACCGGTGATGAAGCCGGAATCATCCGACGCCAGAAACACCACGCAGCGGGCGATTTCTTCCGGCGTGCCCAATCTCCCGATCGGGATCTGTGGCAGGATTTTTTCGGCAAGCACATCCGGCGGTATCGCCATCACCATCTCCGTGCCGACGTAACCTGGGCAGATGGCATTGACGGTGATGTTGCGGTTCGCCCCCTCCTGCGCCAGCGCCTTGGTGAAGCCGAGATCGCCGGCCTTGGCGGCGGAATAGTTCACCTGGCCCGCCTGTCCACGCTGTCCGTTGATCGAGGAAATGCTGATGACGCGGCCAAAATTGCGCTCGCGCATGCCGGGCCAGACAGGATGCGTCATGTTGAAGAGCCCGGTCAGGTTGGTGGCGATCACCGCATTCCACATGTCGGGCGTCGTCTTGTGAAACATGGCATCGCGCGTGATGCCGGCATTGTTCACCAGCACATCCACCGGCCCCAGCAGCGCCTCCACCTCGGCGATGCCCGCCACGCAGGCATCGTAATCACGCACATCCCAGCGAAACACCGGTATGCCGGTTTTTTCGTGAAAGGCGCTCGCCCGCTCGACATTGCCGGCATAATTGGCGGCCACATGATAGCCCGCCGACTGCAAGGCGATGGAGATCGCAGCGCCGATCCCGCGCGTGCCACCCGACACCAAGGCCACTCTGGTCATTCCCGGCGCCTCCATTTCATCCGCTGCCACCGGCAGGCGGGCTTACATCACATCGCTTCCAGACACATGGCAACACCCATGCCGCCGCCAATGCACAAGGTGGCCAATCCCTTGGCAGCTTTCCGGCGCTTCATCTCGAACAGCAGTGTGTTAAGCACCCGCGCACCGGACGCCCCGATCGGGTGACCAATGGCAATTGCTCCACCATTGACGTTGACGATGGCCGGATCCCATCCCAAGTCGCGATTGACGGCGCAGGCCTGCGCCGCAAACGCTTCGTTGGCCTCCACGAGATCGAGGTCGGTAATTGACCACCCGGCTTTCTCCAGCGCTTTGCGCGAGGCCGGGATGGGCCCGGTACCCATCAGCTGCGGATCGACGCCGGCGGTCGCCCAGGAGGCGATGCGGGCCAGTGGCGTCAGGCCACGGCGCGCCGCTTCCGCTTCTGTCATCAAAAGCACGGCGGCGGCACCATCGTTGATGCCGGAGGCATTGCCTGCTGTCACCGTGCCATCCTTGTCGAAGGCCGGGCGCAGTTTCGCAAGGCTGTCCAGCGTTGCGCCGATGCGGATATATTCGTCGCTATCGATCGTCACATCGCCCTTGCGGGTCTTCAGCACAAAGGGAACAATCTCGTCGGCAAAGCGTCCGGCCTTCTGTGCGGCCTCGGCCTTGTTCTGCGAAGCGACGGCAAACTGGTCCTGATCATCGCGCGAGAGCTGCCACTGGCGAGCGATGTTTTCCGCCGTGATGCCCATGTGGTAACCGTAGAATGCGTCGGTCAGGCCATCGCTGATCATGGTGTCGACCATCTTCATGTCGCCCATCTTGGTGCCGCTGCGCAGATGCGCGCAATGCGGCGCCATCGACATCGATTCCTGCCCCCCGGCGACAATGATTGCGGCATCGCCGGTGGCGATTTGCTGCATGCCGAGTGCGACGGCGCGAAGTCCGGAGCCGCAAAGCTGGTTGACACCCCAGGCGGTCGTTTCCTGCGGTGCGCCCGCCTTCATCGCCGCCTGCCGCGCCGGGTTCTGGCCTTCACCGGCGGCAAGCACCTGGCCCAGAATGACCTCGTCCACCTCGCCCGCATCCACGCCGGCACGCTCCAGAACGCCTCGAATGACCGTGGCGCCCAGTTCGTGAGCGGGAACGGTCGAGAACGCGCCGTTAAAGGCACCGACGGCGGTGCGTGCAGCGGACACGATCACGATCGAAGGCTGGTTCATGGGATGTCTCCTCAAGCATCGGCATGGTTTTCCTGAAACTGGCAAAGCTCATGCGCCAAGTCAAACTGCATTGCACCAAGGCGAGGTAATGGCGGAATTGCTAATATGCCTGCATTTTCCGCGCAGCATGCCTTCATCGCAGCGCACAAAAATCCATTGTCACTGCAACCGGTTTGGGCGTAGTGTTCTCGCGGGAGAGGAAACCCGCATAACAGAACGATGTTAAGGGGACGAGGAGGAGAATATGGCGAAGAATGAAGGCCAAGTTGTCATCAAGAAATATGCCAACAGACGCCTCTATAACACAGGCACCAGCACCTATGTGACGCTGGAAGACCTTGCGAAAATGGTCAAGAAGGGCGAGGAATTCTCGGTCCAGGACGCCAAGACCGGCGAGGATATTACCCATTCTGTCCTGACGCAGATTATTTTCGAACAGGAATCCAAGACCGGCAACACCCTTTTGCCGGTGTCCTTCCTGCGTCAGCTGATCACCTATTACGGCGATCAGATGCAGATGGTCGTGCCGACCTTTCTCGAACATTCGATGAAGACGTTTGCCGATCAGCAGACGCAGATGCGCGAGCATATGACGCGCACATTCGGCGAAACGCCGCTCACGAAAAACCTGCAGGCACCGATGCAGATGATGGAAGAACAGGTGCGCCGCAATACGGAAATGTTCCGTCAGGCGGTGCAGATGTTCACGCCGTTCACAGGGCAGGTGGAAACGCCTCAAGAACCTCGCAAGCCGGCTGATGCGAAGGACCTCGACGAGCTGAAGGAACAGCTGCGCTCGCTGCAGACGCGTCTGGACAGCATGACATGATCTGTCCCTGAGCTTTCTTCGGCAACTAAGGACAACAAAAAAGCCCGGTCGCGAGACCGGGCTTTTTTGAATGACTTGCGTCAGAAAAGCTTATGCGCTTTCCTTCGGGGTCAGAACCTGACGACCGCGGTACATGCCGGTCTTCAGGTCGATGTGGTGCGGACGGCGAAGTTCGCCGGAGTTCTTGTCCTCGACGAAGGTCGGGGTTGCGAGCGCGTCAGCAGAGCGGCGCATACCGCGCTTGGATCGGCTAACTTTTCTCTTCGGTACTGCCATTTTAAGTACTCCAATTGACGTGCAGACTATAATCCCCGGCCGAGAAATCAGGCCGAATGGACGTGTCTGGAACTCGGAAATTGGGGCGGCTTATACATGCGGTATCGGCCTTTGACCAGTCCCCACAGCGATTTTCGAGTCGATTTTTGAGAATCGCCCGATCGGCACTTCGATTCAGGCCTCGTCCTCGGGAACGATCCAGCTTTCCGCCTTGGCCGCCGCCTCCCAGCTTTGCCATGCGGCTGTCGCCTTCATGGCTTCCATATAGACACGGGCGTCGTCGTCAACGGTTATGTCGTAGACATCCAGTCGATTGACGACAGGCGCATACATGGCGTCTGCGGCGGAAAAGGCGCCGAACAGGAAAGGCCCGCCGGAACGTTCGCGCATCTCCCGCCAGATGGTGGTGATACGCTTCACATCGTCCGCGACGGCTGTTGCCGTATCCGCATCAAGGTCGAGGGCGGCCCGCGGGCGTCGCATGTTCATCGGGCAGGCATTGCGCAGGCCGCGAAAGCCGGAGAGCATCTCCATGGAGATGGCGCGTGCCATTGCCCGGTCACCGGGATCTTCCGGCCAGAACTGTTTTTCCGGATAGAGCTCGGCGACATATTCGATGATCGCCAGCGATTCCCATACCCGCAGCCGGCCATGGTGCAGCACCGGCACTTTTGAGGTGGGGGAGATTTCGGCAAAACAGGGATTGCCGGCCGGCATGTCGAACGGGATCAGCACTTCTTCAAACGGCACGTCGAAAGCGGTCAAGGCGATCCACGGGCGAAAGGACCAGGAGGAATAGTTCTTGTTGCCGATATAAAGCGTCAGCGCATCCATGCCAGGATCTCCATTGGTGGTGAGGAGAACCTAACGACAGGTTGCAATCGTGACCAATGAAATCCTGAGAACCTATCTATAAAGGCAGGTGATATAATCGCCAGCACTCTGCGCGCGGCGTTCGACCACGGAGGCCAGGCGCTGCATGCCGCGACCGGGCTTGCTTGCGACCCGGGTGATAGGGTTTGGCAACGAAACGGCGAGGAGGGCGGCCTGCCGGCGGCTGAGTTTTGAAGCGGACGTCTTGAAATGTCTTTGGGCGGCCGCACCGGCACCGTAGGTCTGGGGCCCCAGTTCGGCGACATTGAGATAGATTTCCATCATCCGCTCCTTCGACCAGATGAAATCCGCCCACAGCGCAAGCGGCATTTCCAGCCCTTTGCGCAGAAAGGACCGGCCATTCCACAAAAACAGGTTTTTCACCGTCTGCATGGGAATGGTGCTGGCACCACGGGTGGATTCCCCATCCAGCGCATCCTGAACGACACCGCGCATCTGGTTCCAGTCGACGCCGCCATGGGCGCAGAACTGGCCGTCTTCCGACATCATCACCGAGCGCACGAGGTTCGGCGAGATATTTTCGAAAGAGGTCCATTGACGATCATAACCACGCAACATGGCAAGGTCTGCGATCATCAATGTTGAGATCGGGCGGATGAACGGGATGGCGTAAAGGACGACGAGAAAATAGGGGAGGATCAGAAACGCTGCGATGGCCAGCATAACGCGCCGGACAATCGTGTTTGAAAGCATCCGCCGGTGACGGGATCGCGCCACTGGCTGCTCCTCTTTCCTGTCATGCTGTTCGACCGGGCTGATGTCCAAGATCGCACTCATTTGTCGCCTCTCGCCCGTTCTAGCGTCCAAACCCCATAAAAACCAGCCGTCCGGCCCGGTCATGCCCGTAAAACTAACGGTGATCGGAATATGACATTGCCAGTGCTTTCGCCGCATGTCAGATAGCGCCCATGATCTCTGAGACCAGCCATTCCGCCTCCGTCTTCGAAAATCGCCTGCGTGACAGCGCGGCGGAAACGCAGGCGGCCCTTGTCGCCATGCTGGGCGGGGATGCGCTGGCGGACGAGACGGTACGGCCTTCGAACCTCCTGGCGGCCATGCGTCACGGCACATTGAATGGTGGCAAGCGCCTGCGGCCGTTTCTGGTGCGCGAAACGGCGGCCATGCTCGGCGGCAATGCCGCTGCGGCGCTGCGTGTCGGCGTGGCGCTGGAATGCCTACATTGTTATTCGTTGATCCACGATGATCTGCCAGCCATGGATGACGACGACCTGCGCCGTGGCCAACCGACCGTACACAAGGCTTATGACGAGGCGACGGCCATCCTCGCCGGCGACGCGCTTCTGACCTGCGCTTTCGATATTATCGCGGCACCTGAAACCGATCTTTCCGACCGCCAGAAGGTCGAGCTTGTGCTCGCCCTGTCACGCGCCGCCGGCATGGGTGGCATGGTGGGCGGGCAGGTGCTCGATATCGAGGCCGAAAAGAACCGGCCGGATGAAAAGGGTATTCTCACCCTGCAGGCCATGAAGACCGGCGCCTTGATCCGTTTTGCCTGCGAAGCGGGAGCCATCGCAGCCGGAGCCGGCGAAGCCGATCGCCAGACCCTGCGCCGCTTCGGAGACATCATCGGCCTTGCCTTCCAACTGGCCGATGATCTTCTCGACATCAAGTCGGATGCGGCAACGCTCGGCAAGGCCACCGGCAAGGATGCCGGCCGTGGCAAGGGCACGCTTGTTGCCTTGCATGGCATGGAATGGGCGGAAAAGCGGCTGGATACGCTGGTGGCCGATGCCGAAAATCTGCTCTCGCCCTATGGCGAAAAGGCTGCCATTCTGCGGGAAGCGGCTCGCTTCATCGCCGACCGCAAGAGCTGACCGGTTCGGACCCATCGGGTGCTTCGGACCTCCCGAGGGAGAGTAACGCATGCCGGATATACATACTTTCCTTTCGGCGATTTGGCCGGCTTATACGGCTTATCTCATCACGGTTCTCAGTCCCGGTCCCGCCAATTTCGCCATCATGGGTACGGCTATCGCGCAAGGCCGCCACGCCGGCCTCGTCATTGCGCGCGGCATTTTCTGTGGTTCGCTGACATGGGGTGTTTCAGCGGCGCTCGGTCTGGCGGCACTGTTGCGAACCTATGCTTTCGCACTCGAAATCATCAAGGTCGTTGGTGGTCTTTACCTGATATACCTCGCGTGGAAGGCCTACAGGTCTGCGCGGACGGCAGATGCCGCGCTGACGGGCGGCGACGTAAGGACGAACTATACGACCAGACAGCTATGGTTGCGTGGTTATGCCATCCACATCACCAATCCGAAGGCGATTTTTGGTTGGCTTGCGATCATGTCGCTGGGCTTGCCGGCCGATGCACCGCCGTCCATGGTTCTGTCGATGCTTGGCATCTTCAGCACGTCGAGTTTCGTCATCTTCATGGGCTATGCGCTGCTGTTTTCGACCCGGCATGCGCTGCGTATCTACAAATCCGCCCGCCGCTGGATCGAAGGCACCATGGCGATCTTTTACGGCGTCGCGGGTATCAAGCTGCTGACCAGCCGCATCTGATGACACTTGTCGAAATGAAAACAGCCCCGCAACCCATCAGGAGTGCGAGGCTGTCGATAATGGTTTTAGACCGTCAGGCCGATCAGTTCTGCTCGATCGGCGCAATCGCCACTTCGACACGGCGGTTCTGGGCGCGTCCGTCCGGCGTTGCATTGGTGGCAATCGGCTGCGACGGGCCGAAGCCCATGGTCGAGATACGGCGCTGGTCGATACCACGGCCGCCGAGATAATTGGCAACCGAAGCGGCGCGGCGCTCCGACAGGCCCTGGTTATGCTGCAGGCTGCCCGTCGAGTCGGTGTGGCCATTGATGTCGATATAGGTCTTGCCGAACTTGTTGAGCACGATCGCGACCGAATCCAGCGTCCGGTAGAACGGCGGAATGACCTGGTCCTGATCGGTGGCAAACGTGATGTTGGACGGCATGTTGAGGATGATGCGGTCGCCCTGGCGGGTGACGGACACGCCGGTGCCCTGCAGTTCGCGGCGCAGCTCGGCTTCCTGATTGTCCATGTAATTGCCGATCGCACCGCCGGCCAGACCGCCGATCGCGGCGCCGATCAGCGCATTGCGGCCCTTGTTGCCGCCGCCGACCACGAGACCGCCCAGTGCGCCGAGACCGGCGCCGATGGCAGCGCCGCCTGCCATGTTCGAGGTCTTTTGCTCACCCGTATACGGGTCGGTGGTGGTGCAGGCGGAAAGATAGGTGGCGCACAGCGCTACCAATGCAAACTTCTTCAGCATTCGAATCGTTGCCCCCGTCGTCTGAGATGTTTTTCCCTTTACCACAAAATGCGGCGAAACGACGAGTGAACGGATAAGTGATCGATTGTCAGTGCGGTGGTTACCGACTGACAGCCTGAATTCAGGCGTTTGCCGAGATTACTCGGCAGCCGTCTTCTGGCCAAAACGGTTCTCGATATAGTCGATCACCAGCTTTTCGAAATCGGCGGCGATGTTCGGTCCACGCAGCGTCATCGCCTTCTTGCCGTCGATGAAGATCGGCGCGGCCGGTGTTTCGCCGGTGCCGGGCAGCGAAATGCCGATATCGGCATGTTTGCTTTCGCCCGGACCATTGACGATGCAGCCCATGACGGCGACGTTCAGCGCCTCGACGCCAGGATATTTTTCACGCCAGATCGGCATGTTCTTGCGGATGTCGTTCTGGATGTTCTGGGCGAGTTCCTGGAACACGGTCGAGGTGGTACGACCGCAGCCGGGACACGCGGCCACGACCGGAATAAACTGGCGGAAACCCATGACCTGCAGGATTTCCTGGGCCACCTGCACTTCCTTGGTGCGGTCGCCATTCGGCTCCGGCGTCAGCGAAACGCGTATGGTGTCGCCGATGCCGTGCTGTAGCACGTAGCCCATGGCAGCCGACGATGCGACGATGCCCTTGGAGCCCATGCCGGCCTCGGTGAGGCCGAGATGCAGGGCATGGTTGGAACGCTCGGCCAGCATCGAATAACAGGCGATCAGGTCCTGCACCTGGCTGACCTTGGCCGAAAGAATGATGCGGTTGCGCGGGAGGCCGATCGATTCGGCGAGTTCCGCCGAGATCAGCGCCGACTGCACGATCGCCTCGTGCATGACCTGACGGGCCGACAGCGGCGATCCCTGTTCGGAATTGCGGTCCATCAGCGTGGTCAGGAGATCCTGATCGAGCGAACCCCAGTTGACGCCGATGCGCACCGGCTTGTCGTAGCGGATCGCCATCTCGATGATGTCGGCGAACTGCTTGTCCTTCTTGTCCTTGAAACCGACATTGCCCGGATTGATGCGGTACTTTGCAAGCGCCTCGGCGCAGGCCGGATGATCGGCAAGAAGCTTGTGGCCGATATAATGAAAATCGCCGACGAGAGGCACGTCGAGACCCAGACGCAGCAGGCGCTCGCGCACCTTTGGCACGGCAGCAGCACTTTCGTCGCGGTCGACGGTGATGCGCACGATTTCCGATCCGGCCTTGTAGAGGGCCGCGACCTGCGCGACCGTCGCATCGACATCGGCGGTATCGGTATTGGTCATGGACTGGACGACAACGGGCGCGCCGCCGCCGACGATCACGCCACCAACATCGACGGCAACAGTGGCGCGACGGGGTTTTGGATCATAATCGATGGGTGAGGACATCAAACGTCTCGGTACCTTGGCTATTGGACCACTCAGGTGGATCATGGCATGCGCCTTGTCAACCTGCGCGGTCGTCACTTTACCTCGTTCCGCTCCTCACGGCGAGCCTTCTCATTGCGTCAGTGATGTGCGCTGTCGGCATGGCGGGCAAGCGATGAAAACGCCATGGCGATGATGATCAGCACCGAAAGACCGACAAAGATGATGCCGAGCCCGGTATGGCGGGCGATGAAACCGATGGCCGAAGGCGCCACCAGAATGCCGGAATAGCCCATCGTCGTGACGATGGAGAGACCGACGCCCGGCGCCATGCCCGGCAGATTGCCGGCCGCGGAAAAGGCGATCGGCACGATGTTGGAAATGCCGATGCCGCACAGCGCAAAACCGATGATGGCGATGGTGGAATTGCCGGCGAAGCCGATAATCATCAGGCCGACAATGGCGATGGCGGCGCAGGCCCGCAGCGTTTTCACCGCGCCAAAACGGTCGCGGATCAGGTCGCCGGCAAAACGCATCACGGCCATGGTCAGCGAGAAGGCGGCAAAGGCGAAGCCGGACAGCGTCGTGGATGCGCCGAGTTCGTTGCGCATGTAGAGCGCACCCCAGTCGAGGATGGCGCCCTCCGGGATCATGCAGAACAGTGCCAGAATGCCGATCAGCCAAGGCAGGGGCGATTTCGGAAGGCCACGCGGTCGGCTTGAGGCGTCTTCGTCGGGATGCGGGGCATCATGAAAAACAAGCGGCCAGGCGGCAGCAAGCATAATGGCCGCAGCCACGGTTGCGATAAGGGCGTGAGAGCCGACGCCGATATGGTCTATGAGAAAGCCGCCGGTTGACGCGCCGATAAGCCCGCCCAAGCTCCAAAAGGCATGGCAGGACGACATGATGGCGCGGCGCATATGCCGCTCAACCGAAACCGCATTGGCGTTCATCGCCACATCCATGGCGCCGATCAGCCCGCCGAACAGGAAGATCGCAATGCCGCCGGTCCAGATATCGTAGACATAGGTGAGATAAAGGAGGCAGGGCGTCACCAACACTGCGACAGTGCGGGTGACGAGGCTCGAACCAAAACGGGCAATCTGGCTGCCTGCAATCGGCATCATCACCAGCGAGCCAAGACCAAAGATCAGGATCATGACGCCGAGTTTCGCCTCATCGAGGTGAAGCCGCGTCGCAAATTCCGGAATTTTGGGTGCCCAGGCGCCGATCAGGAAACCGTTCATCAGAAACAGGAGGGCAACACCGATACGTTCGCGGGTGATCGCAGGCCGTTCGGCCCGAGCGGCGGAATTTTGCATCTTCGTATCCATCCGTCCTCCCTTCATCGGGCGAAGCAGAAACCCGATTGCATTCTTTCTGAAATACCCTAAAGCGCAGAGCCTGCAACCATGCGAGGCGCCAACGGGCGTAATCCTTTGAAATCCAGCACAGCCAGCGGCATTCTTTTCGTCAGCCTGTCCTATTTCGTGTTCACGCTTCACGATGCGGTGGTCAAGCTTCTGGTCGC
Source organism: Endobacterium panacihumi (assembly GCF_050847465.1). NCBI lineage: Bacteria > Pseudomonadati > Pseudomonadota > Alphaproteobacteria > Hyphomicrobiales > Rhizobiaceae > Endobacterium > Endobacterium panacihumi. The sequence continues at coordinate 82,078 of NZ_JBOZRA010000005.1, forward strand.
CGATGTCAGCGTCTGGCAGATCCTGTTTTTCCGCAGCATGACGATCCTGATCGCCTGCCTGATTATCGGCGGGCGTGGATTTGTCGGCCGCGTCATCCGCACGCCTGTGATGAAGCCGATGGCGGTGCGCAGCCTGTTCCTGCTCGGCGCGTGGTTTGCCTATTATACGGCGGCGAAATCGCTGCAGCTCGCCGAACTCACCACCATTTATTATGCCGCGCCAGTCGTCGCCACGCTGCTGGCCATCCCGATCCTGCATGAAAAGGTGCCACCCGTGCGCTGGGCAGCGATCATTCTCGGTTTTGTCGGCGTGCTGATTGCCGCCAATCCGGTCGGCCTCACCATCTCCATCCCGGTTGGCCTGGCCCTGCTGGCCGCAATCCTGTGGGCCGGCGCCAGCGTGCTGCTGCGCAAGACGGCAATGAACGAATCGACGCTGGTGCAGATGACGCTGACCAACGCCTTCTTTGTGCTGATGACCTGTGTCATGGCCATCTATCACTGGAAGGCAGTCGATCTCGGGAGTGGTGTCCTGCTTCTGCTGGTCGGCCTGCTCGGCGGCACGGCGCAGGCGGCGCTGTTCGAAGCCATGCGGCGTGCGCCGGTTTCTGTTCTGGCGCCATTCGAATATTCGTCGCTGATCTGGGCTTTCGTGCTGGGCTACGTCATCTGGCAGGATATTCCGGCCAGCAATGTGGCGTTCGGCGCCGCCCTGATTTTTTGCGCCGGTTTGCTCATCGTCTCTTCGGAGCGGCTGGCGGCCCGGCGTTATCGCCTCGGCAAGCCGGACGAGGTGACGGACGCCTGAGCTTTTGTCAGGCGCCCGCCATTCTTTCTGATCAGCTGCCGTAAACGATCAGCAGGTCTTTTGCGTCGATCTGGTCGCCGGCCTTCACCAGCACTTCCGAGATCGTGCCGTCCTTTTCCGCATGCAGCGCGGTTTCCATCTTCATCGCTTCGATGGAAAGCAGCACGTCACCGGCCTGAACCGTCTGGCCGGCGGCAACGGCCACCGTGGAGACAACACCCGGCATCGGCGCGCCGAGATGGGCTGAATTGCCCGCTTCGGCCTTACGACGCACAGCGCTTGCCGAGGTGCGGTTGCGATCCGGCACCTTGATGCGGCGCGGCTGGCCGTTCAGTTCGAAGAAGGCCGTCACCATGCCCTGCGCATCCGGAGCACTCGTCGCCTGGTTGACGATGACCAGCGTCTTGCCCTTTTCGATGTCAGCCAGCAGTTCCTCGCCATCCGCCATGCCGTAGAAATAGGCGTGGGTCGGCAGAACCGAGACCGGACCATAGGTATCCGACGCAAGCGCAAAATCGGTGAACACTTTTGGATACATCAGGTAGGAGGCGAACTCGAAATCGTCGACCTTGCGCTCCAGCTTGGTTTCGATGTCCTTGCGCTCCTTGTCGAGATCGGCCGGCGCCAGCAGCGAACCTGGCACGTCCGTATAGGGCGTGTCGCCCTTCAGAGCTTTTTTCTGGATGCCTTCCGGCCATCCGCCTGGAGGCTGGCCGAGATCGCCCTTCAGCATGGCGACGACCGAATCCGGGAAGGCGATATCCTTGGCCGGGTTTTCGACATCGGCAACGGTGAGGTCCTGAGAAACCATCATCAGTGCCATGTCGCCCACCACCTTAGAGGAGGGGGTGACTTTCACGATATCGCCGAACATCTGGTTCACGTCTGCATAGGTCTGGGCCACCTTGTGCCATTTGGTTTCCAGCCCCAGCGAGCGAGCCTGCTCCTTGAGGTTGGTGAACTGGCCGCCCGGCATTTCGTGCAGATAGACTTCCGACGCCGGACCCTTCAAATCGCTTTCGAAGGCGGCGTATTGGCCGCGCACCGCTTCCCAATAGAACGAGATTTTTCTGATCCATTCGGGATCGAGACCCGGATCGCGCTCGGTGCCGGAAAGCGCTTCGACGATCGAACCGAGGCAGGGCTGGGAGGTGTTGCCCGAAAGTGCGTCCATCGCCGCATCGACCACGTCGACACCGGCTTCCACGGCGGCCAGCACGGTCGCGGCCGAAATGCCGGACGTATCGTGTGTGTGAAAATGGATCGGCAGCGAGGTTTCTTCACGCAGCGCCTTGAACAGCGTGCGGGCGGCCGCCGGCTTCAGCAGACCGGCCATGTCCTTGACAGCGATGATATGGGCACCGGCCTTTTCCAGTTCCTGCGCCAGCGCGACGTAATATTGGAGATCGTATTTCGGGCGCGCCGAATTGGTCAGATCGCCCGTGTAGCAGATCGCCGCCTCGCAGAGTTTGTTTTCCTCCTGCACCGCATCCATCGATACGCGCATGTTGTCGACCCAGTTCAGGCAGTCGAACACGCGAAAGAGGTCGATGCCGCCCTTGGCCGCCTGACGGACGAAATATTTGACTACATTGTCCGGGTAGTTCTTGTAACCGACACCGTTGGCGCCGCGCAGAAGCATCTGCAAGAGCAGGTTCGGTGCGCCGTCGCGGATCAGCGACAGGCGTTCCCACGGGTCCTCGGTGAGGAAACGCATGGAAACGTCGAAAGTCGCACCGCCCCAGCATTCCAGCGAGAACAGGTTTGGCAAGGCGCGGGCATAAACATCGGCGACGCGGGCAATGTCATGGGTGCGCATGCGGGTGGCCAGCAGCGACTGATGGCCGTCGCGCATGGTCGTGTCGGTCATCAGCACACGATTTTGGCTGCGCACCCATTCGGCAAACTTTTTCGGGCCGAGTTCGTCCAGCTTCTGCTTGGTGCCGCTCTGGATCTCTCCATCGACATAAGGAAGCACTGGCTTTGCAGCATTGGCCGAAGGCTCCGGCCGCCCCTTGGTTTCCGGGTGACCGTTGACGGTCACGTCGGCGAGATAGGTCAGCAGCTTGGTGGCACGGTCGGCGCGCTTGACCTGCGCAAAAAGTTCCGGCGTCGTATCGATAAACCGTGTCGTATAGGAATTGTCGCGGAATTTTTCGTGGCCGATGATCGCTTCGAGGAAGGTCAGGTTGGTAGCGACGCCGCGAATACGGAATTCGCGCAATGCGCGGTCCATGCGGCTGATCGCTTCCTGCGGCGTCGAGCCCGAGGCGGTCACCTTCACCAGCAACGGGTCGTAATAGCGGGTGATGATCGCGCCCGTATAGGCCGTGCCACCATCGAGACGGATGCCGAAACCGGCCGCGGAACGATAGGCGGTGATGCGGCCGTAATCGGGAATGAAATTCTGTTCCGGGTCTTCGGTGGTGATGCGGCACTGCAGGGCGTGGCCGTTGAGGCGGATGTTTTCCTGAGCGGGCACGCCGGATTCTGGTGTGCCGATCGCAGCGCCTTCCAAGATGTGGATCTGCGCCTTGACGATATCGATGCCGGTCACGACTTCGGTAACCGTGTGCTCGACCTGAATGCGCGGGTTCACTTCGATGAAGTAGAATTTGCCGGTCTCGGCATCCATCAGGTATTCGACGGTGCCGGCGCCGACATAGTTCGTTGCCTTGGCGATCTTCAGTGAATAACCGGCGAGTTCGGCACGCTGCGCCTCGGAAAGATAAGGTGCCGGGGCGCGCTCAACCACTTTTTGGTTGCGGCGCTGGATGGAACAATCGCGTTCGAACAGATGAACGACATTGCCATGGGTATCGCCCAGAACCTGGCTTTCGACGTGGCGTGCGCTCTCCACCAGCTTTTCGAGATAAACTTCGTCCTTGCCGAAGGCGGCCTTGGCCTCGCGCTTGGCCTCGACGACTTCCTTTGCCAGATCCTTCGGATCGCGGATGGCGCGCATGCCGCGGCCACCGCCGCCCCAGGAGGCCTTCAGCATCACCGGATAACCGATTTCCTCGGCCATCTTTGCGACTTGCGCCATATCATCCGGCAGCGGATCGGTGGCAGGCACGACCGGCACGCCGACGGAGATCGCCAGATTGCGGGCCGCGACCTTGTTGCCGAGCTGGCGCATCGTATCGGGGCGCGGACCGATGAAGATGATACCGGCGGCATCGCAGGCATCGACGAATTCCGGGCTTTCCGACAGAAGGCCGTAACCGGGATGGATCGCATCGGCGCCGGAAAGTTTTGCCACCCGGATCACTTCGGAGATCGACAGATAGCTTTCGATGGGGCCCAGGTCTTTTTCCAGATGCGGGCCGCGGCCGACCTGATAACTTTCGTCCGCTTTGAAGCGGTGCAGCGAGAGTTTGTCCTCTTCCGCCCAGATGGCGACCGTTTTGATCCCGAGCTCATTGGCGGCGCGAAACACGCGGATGGCAATTTCGGATCGGTTGGCAACGAGAATCTTCGAGATCGGCAAGACTGTCTCCCATTCGTACTTGCGATATGCTGCAAACGCGAAACGAGCACTAATATCAGGCCGGATCAAGTCCAATCTATCGTTGGAATGGCGTCTGCGACAATCTCACGAGACAAGGCCGAGCCGAAAGGCGATGGCAACAACATGTTGTCTGTTGCTGGCTTCGAATTTTTCCTGAATGGCGTTGATGTACCAGTCCACGGTATGGTTCGAAATGGTCAGCGCCTTGGCTATTTCGTGCGAGGTCATACCCTCGGCAAGAAGGTGCAGCACTTCCGTTTCGCGGCGTGTGAGTGTGGTCTCGACCGATTTGATCGCTTCGAAATGCGATGCCTGGCCACCAAGCTCCAGCGTGCGCCAGAACATCTTTTTGGCGGCGGCGTCGAACATCGTCATTTCAGAGGGCGACAGTTCAATGATCTGGCCGCCGATGCTGACGTGACCGAGCAGGCCGTTGCGGCCATGGATGGGAAACGTATAGCCGTCGTTCAAACCGCTGCGGTTCGCATCCTGCATCATGCGCTGGATACGCTTGCGGTTTGGATCGCTCCTGAACATGCTGATGGCCTCGCGCCAGCGGAATGGCCGCTGCGCCACGGCCAACATGCGGACTGTCGGATCCACCATGCCGAATTTCTTGGCCGCGTAGGTTTCCTGCCAGCCATCCGGCCAGCGTCCGCATAAAACGGTGCTATCGAGATAGCCCAGTGTTTTGGATTTCATCCAGACACCGTAATAGCTGAAACCGTAGCTTTTCAGCACTGCCTCGAATTCCGCTGCCAGTTCTGTCTGGGTTTTGGCCTCTTGGGCCAAGACCAAAAAATGTAAAATCGAGTGAACCGTCACTCTAGCCCTCCGGCAACGGAAAAATTGGCATGCTTGTTCTCAGTCAATTCCGTCTGTCTGATAAACTCATGATTCATAGTCATCATCGTTTCTTAGCAATGCATAAAGGATAGAGCATGAAATCTTGCATTCAAATAAGAGCATGAATCGTATTTATACCCTCATTGTCCACTGCAAAATTAGAGTAAGGTTAGGTTCTCAAGAACAAATGCAGAATCGACCGAGTCAGCGATTCGTCGCCGTTTCGTTCCCACACTGTTCCAACTGCCGGTAAAGACTCGTCTTTCCTCCGTTCGTCGATGGCGGTTATCAGGACGCGGGCTCCTCAATCGCGAGAAACGTCTTGCGTTTGAAGGTCACTATCGCCATGTGTGGCGGAGCCTCCGGGGATGTCATTCTCCGGCGAAGTCATTTCAGTGCGGACTTTTGTCTTGAATGTTCAGCCCATGATATTGAGCGGCCGCGGTGTGACTGCGGTTCTCGGACCCACCAATACCGGCAAGACGCATTTCGCGATCGAACGTATGGTGGCGCATGGATCCGGCGTTATCGGACTGCCGCTGCGCCTGCTTGCGCGCGAGGTCTATGGTCGTCTGGTGGAAAAGGTCGGACACCACAATGTCGCGCTCATCACCGGAGAGGAAAAGATCACGCCGCATATGGCGCGCTTTTCCGTCTGTACCGTCGAGGCGATGCCGCGCGAGACCAAGGCTGCTTTCGTCGCCATCGATGAAGTGCAATTGGCTGGCGATCTCGAGCGCGGCCATATCTTTACCGATCGTCTCCTGCATCTGCGCGGCCGTGAGGAAACGCTGCTGCTCGGCGCCGCCACCATGCGTCCGATCCTGGAAAAACTTCTGCCCGGTATCACCGTCGTCGAGCGGCCGCGTCTGTCGCAGCTGTTTTATTCCGGCCAGAAAAAAATCACCCGGCTGCCGCAGCGCACAGCCATCGTCGCCTTTTCGGCCGACGAGGTCTATGCGATTGCCGAACTGATCCGCCGCCAGCGCGGCGGGGCCGCCGTGGTACTCGGCGCGCTCAGCCCGCGCACCCGCAATGCGCAGGTTGGGCTCTATCAGTCAGGCGATGTGGAATATCTGGTCGCCACCGATGCGATCGGCATGGGCCTCAATCTCGATGTGGACCACGTCGCCTTCGCGCAGGATCGCAAATTCGATGGGTATCAGTTCCGTAATTTGAACCCGTCGGAGATGGCGCAGATCGCCGGTCGTGCCGGTCGCCACCTGCGAGACGGCACGTTTGGTGTCACCGGTCAGGTACAGCCCTTTGACGAAGAACTGGTCGAGCGCATCGAAAGCCATCAGTTCGACAGTGTGAAAGTGCTGCAATGGCGCTCCAAGCAGCTCGATTTTTCGTCGCTGCGCGATCTGCGCAACAGTCTGGACGCGACGCCCGTCGTCCACGGGCTGACGCGGGCGCTGCCGGCAACAGACAGTCAGGCACTGGATCACCTGTCCCGTTACCCGGAGATCAAGGATCTGGCGACGACGCCCGCGCGCGTCGAAACATTGTGGGATGCTTGCGCGCTTCCCGATTATCGCCGAATTGCGCCGGCGCATCACGCGGACCTCATTTCGACGCTTTTTTCCGATCTGGTGCGACACGGCGCGGTCAACGAAGATTTCATGGCCGAGCAGGTGAAAAGGGCGGACCGAACCGAGGGCGAAATCGACACGCTTTCGGCGCGAATCGCCCAGATCAGAACCTGGACTTATGTTTCAAATCGCCCGGGTTGGTTGGCGCATCCGACACACTGGCAAGAAAAGACACGGGAAATCGAGGATAGGTTGTCCGACGCGCTACATGAAAGGTTGACGAAACGCTTTGTTGATCGCAGGACATCTGTGCTCATGAAGCGCCTGAGAGAGAATGCGATGCTGGAAGCAGAAATTAGTGTAAATGGCGATGTGTTCGTCGAAGGACATCACGTCGGACAACTTGCCGGTTTTCGGTTTACCGCCGTCTCGGGGACGGAAGGACCGGATGCCAAGGCCGTGCAGGCTGCCGCGCAGAAAGCGCTGGCTCTGGAATTCGAGGCACGCGCCGCGCGTCTTTACGCCAGCGGCAATGGTGACCTCGCGCTTGGTTCGGATGGTTTCGTCCGTTGGCTGGGTGATCCGGTGGCCCGCCTTGCGGAAAGCGACCATGTTATGCGGCCGCGCGTCATCCTGCTCTCCGACGAGCAGTTGACCGGCGCTGCCCGTGATCATGCGGCCGCCCGCATCGAGCGTTTTGTCAATCATCACATCGCCACGGTCCTGAAGCCGCTCGACGATCTGTCGCGCGCCGAAGACCTGCAGGGCATCGCCAAGGGGCTGGCATTCCAGATCGTCGAAAATCTTGGCGTGCTGTTCCGCCGTGACGTCGCCGATGACGTCAAGTCGCTGGATCAGGAAGGCCGCGCCTCGATGCGCCGGTATGGCGTGCGTTTCGGCGCCTACCACATTTTCATGCCTGCGCTGCTGAAGCCGGCTCCCGCCGAGCTGATCACGCTGCTGTGGGCGCTGAAGAACGACGGTCTCGACAAGCCGGGTTACGGCGAACTGATTCCTGCACTTGCAGCAGGACGTACCTCGGTTGTTGCCGACGCCACCTATGAGCGGATGTTCTATCGTCTGGCCGGTTTCCGTTTCCTCGGCAAGCGCGCCGTGCGCATCGACATCCTCGAGCGTCTGGCCGATTTGATCCGTCCACTGCTGCAGTGGAAGCCCGGTCAGCCGCGTCCGGAAGGTGCGTATGATGGCCGCCGCTTCACCACCACGACGGCCATGCTCTCCATCCTCGGCGCCACTGCCGACGACATGGAAGAAATCCTGAAGGGTCTCGGTTATCGCGCCGATGCCGTAAAGGCTGAAGAGGCTGCCGCATTCCTGGCTGGTGAAGACGCCAAGGCTGCCGTGACACCGGCTGTTGCCTCCGAACCTGCCGCTGAAGCCGTTGCTTCGGAAGAAGCTGCTGCTCCTGAAGCAACAGCCGAAGCCGCGCCGGTTGAAGCCGGCGCAGAAGCTGCCGAGCCGTCACCGGAAGTTTCCACGGAAGCCGCACCGGCAGCCGATGCCGAAGCGCCTGCGGGTGAGATCGCCGCTACCGAGGCCGAAGAGCCGAAGCCGGTTCTCCTGTGGCGTCCGGGTGGTGGTCGCAGTGAACAGCAGCGTGGCGGCCGTCCGCAGGGCGAACGCCGTGGCCATGGTCATCAGAACCGTGGTGAGGGCCAGAGTGCAGGCGAAGGTCAGCAACGTCGTGACAATCGTCGTGGCGGCGAAGGCCGCAACAACGAAGGTCGTGGCGAGCAGGAAGGCCGCGGCCGTGATGGCGGCAAGCCGAACCGTGGCGACCGTCGTCCCGACAATCGTGGTGGCGATCGTCCGCCGCGCGGCGACCGTCCGGAGCGTAATGACCGCAACGACCGTAACAAGTCGTCGCAGCAGCCGGCCCGTTTCGAGGCGCGTCCTCCGCGCAAGGAAAAGCCGCTGGATCCGGATTCGCCATTCGCAAAGCTGGCTGCTCTCAAGGAGCAGATGAAGAAGTGACGCCATGAGTGAAAAGCCATCTGGAGATCTGCGTCAGCGCATCGACAAGTGGCTTTTCTTCACCCGCATGGTGAAATCGCGGTCCCTGGCGCAAGGGCTGCTCAATTCCGGGCACGTCCGTGTCAACGGGCTGCCGATCCGCAAGCCCAGTTTCGAAGTGAAAGCCGGTGACAAGGTCGAGCTTTCACTCGAACGTCGAGACGTTATCCTGATCGTCAAGGCGGGTGGCGAACGTCGCGGTCCTTATGAAGAAGCCAGACAGCTTTATGAAGATCTGACGCCGCCACGCGAAGAGACGGAGCGCCTGAGCACCTTCGAGCAGGCACAACGTGTTCCGGGCAGTGGGCGCCCTACCAAGAAGGAGCGCCGCGAAACCGACCGGCTTTTTCCCGGTATAGGCGGTACGGATATCGATTGGCGGGACGATTAGAACAAACCTCCTGCGCTCAGTGATTTTTCGAAAAGCTTTATCCTTGCTAAGCAGGCTCAAAGGCTTTACCTGACGTTCGAAACAGCCGGATAGCCCGCCTCTGTCGTTCCAGCGGTCGCGTTGTCCTCGTCCGGCCCTCGGGGGCTCGACCTTTCCCGAAATCGGGTTCCTGACCAACGCGCTGACCTGGAGTGCCTCATGACGTATGTCGTGACCGACAACTGCATTCGCTGCAAATATACCGACTGTGTCGAAGTCTGCCCGGTAGACTGCTTTTACGAAGGCGAGAATTTTCTCGTCATCCATCCTGACGAATGCATCGATTGTGGTGTCTGCGAGCCGGAATGTCCTGCCGAGGCGATCAAGCCCGATACGGAGCCGGGGCTCGACAAGTGGCTGAAGCTGAATGCCGAATACGCCCAGGTCTGGCCGAATATCACCATCAAGCGTGATGCCATGCCGGAAGCCAAGGAAATGGATGGCGTAACCGACAAATTCGAGCAGTTCTTCTCACCTGAGCCCGGCTCTGGCGATTGATTTTATTGGGTAATCGGCGATAGTGAGAGCTGTCGCCGCCCTGTAGAATAAAGCGCAAATGATCAATGCCGTTTGGCATTGCCTAACCTTTACGCAGTGATTCGGGCGTTGTTTCTTCGCAACGGCGAAACCAAATCATTGATTTCCGCCTATTTTTGTGGTAGACAACCAATACTGTTCCACAAAGCGGCATGCGTGTGCCTTAAAAACATCACGAAAACAACACGTCCCTTTCGCGCGATCCCTGAGTTGCCATCAAGTCCGGGTGTCGGTCGCAATCGTGATCCTGTTGTTTTTTTCGCACGCGCTTCAAGCGGCGCAGTAATGGAGTCACCCGACGGTTTCCCCCGTCTCATCCGGGCCTGACTGACCCGGCCCCGGCAAGAACGCCGGGAGCGTAACAGGGAGTGTATTGTAAGAATGACGACCCAGCAGAAAAAATCTTCAGCGCGCCACGGCTTCAAGACTGGTGAATCCATTGTCTATCCGGCGCATGGAGTGGGCACCATCTCCGCAATCGAAGAACAGGAAGTGGCGGGCATGAAGCTCGAACTTTTTGTCATCGATTTCGAAAAGGACAAGATGCGCCTCAAGGTGCCGGTCGCCAAAGCCGTCAGCATCGGTATGCGCAAGCTTTCCGAGACCGATTTCGTTGAACGTGCATTGAAGGTCGTTCAGGGCAAGGCCCGCGTCAAGCGCACCATGTGGTCGCGTCGCGCCCAGGAATACGATGCAAAGATCAATTCCGGTGACCTGATCTCGATCGCCGAAGTCGTTCGCGATCTCTACCGCGCTGAAAACCAGCCCGAACAATCCTATTCCGAGCGCCAGCTTTATGAAGCTGCTCTTGACCGCATGGCCCGCGAAATCGGTGCCGTCAACAAGATGTCGGATACCGAGGCCGTTCGCCTGATCGAGACGAACCTCGCCAAGGGTCCGAAGCGCGGCAAGTCGGTTGAAGACGACGACGCACATGAGGAAGAAGCAGCCTGATCAAGGCCGCATTGACCTGAATTAAAAAACCCGGCTCAGCCGGGTTTTTTATTGGAACCATTTCTGGTTCCAAGCGTTACCCCGCCGGAACGGCGCTCTGATGTCTGAAGGGACCAGGCGCAGTTTTCATCCACGGGGGACATGGCATGAGCCGCGTATCCCTTACGACGAGCGACAAAACGAGGGGGCCACGACACCGCAGTCTCACGCCAAAATGCCGCATTTCTGGGTTCTTAGTAGCCCGTATGCGCAGGTCTCGTGAAATTGCGATGTCCTTGCCGGATCAACTTGTTTCAAGGAGACCGTGATGAATGCCATGTCCGCAGACCGCAATATGATCAAGATCGCCATGTCGGCACCCTACCTGGCCCGCGAGGAAGAAAGAGACCTCGCCGTGCGCTGGAAGGACGATCAAGACCAGGACGCCCGCAATCAAATTGCACTCGCCCATATGCGTCTCGTGATCGCCATGGCATCGAAGTTCCGCGGCTTCGGGCTTCCCATGAGCGACCTCGTACAAGAAGGCTATGTAGGGCTGCTTGAAGCGGCGGCAAGGTTTGAGCCCGCACGCGACGTTCGTTTCTCCACCTATGCCAGCTGGTGGATCCGCGCTTCGATGCAGGATTATATCCTGCGCAACTGGTCGATCGTCCGCGGCGGTACCAGTTCCGCCCAGAAGGCGCTGTTCTTCAATCTTCGTCGCCTGCGCGCAAAACTTGCCCGTGGCGACAGCAATCTCACCGCCCAGGCCATTCACGAGGAAATTGCAGTCGCGCTCGGCGTCAGCGTTGCCGATGTGCAGACCATGGATGCGCGCCTTTCCGGCAATGACGCCTCATTGCAGGCACCGTCGATCGCAGGCGATTCCGACAGTGGCGAGCGTCTCGACATGCTGGAAAGCGCAGAGCCTCTGCCGGATGAACAGGTGTCCGGCATGATCGACGGCGAGCGCCGCCTGAAATGGCTGCAGGGCGCGCTGACCAAGCTCAATGACCGCGAAAAGAAGATCATTCGCGCGCGTCGTCTGACCGACGATGGTGCCACCCTTGAGGCCCTCGGTGCCGAACTCGGCATTTCCAAGGAACGTGTGCGCCAGATCGAAAGCCGCGCCATCGAAAAGCTGAAATCAGCGCTGGTCACAATGAACCCGCAGATGGCTGCCGTTTCCTGAATGGTGGTTTCGAATAAAAGGCTTGCTGCGTCCTGCGCGCGGTTTTGCCGGTGACATAAAAAAGCCTCCAGGCCGCAGCGGCCTGGAAGCTTTCTTTTTATATAGTCGCTGTCAATTCCGGCAGGCTGGCATCATTCCGAAATGATCTTCACCTTCTGGCCGGGCGATACTGTTGCGCTGGCCGGCATGGCGTTGATCAGCTTGAAGAGGTCGAGTTTGCGATCCGTGCCCATCATGCGGGCCGCAAGACTGGTGATGGTATCATTGGCGCCGACGGTCACCACACGCACGCGCAGCGGCTTGAGGCTGGCAATCTCCTGCGGCGTCATCCGGCGAAAGCTCTGACGCAGGATATCTGCCGTCGGCTGCAGAATGGCGCTGCCCTTCGGCACGGCCGTCAGGAAACGAAAGATCTGCTTATCGATGCGAATGACGGTGACATCGAAATCCCAGCGCTCGGCGCTGGCGCGGGCAGTGGCCGCCGGCAGGCCGTTGACCGTGATTTCCCGCACGGTATCGGGCAGCAATCCGGCCACCCAGCCGCTGGTCATGTAATTGGTCAGGCTGCCGGTATCGCCGGCGGCAACGCCGTCGAAACGGATGGCGGTCTCGTTCGGACCGGTCGCCAGAACCGCCTCGACCTTGTTGTCGATACGAAACCCTTCCGGCACATCGAAACGGATGCCAAGGCCGCCATGCATGAACGTTTCGTTGCGCACATAGCCTTCTTCGGGGCTGTCGCCGTAAAGCAGGCCATCGATGCCGGCGAGATAGTAGTCGCGGCCACGGTCGCCGACCGTGCCTTCCTGGCCGAAATTGCGGGCATGCTGACGCGCCAGTTCCACGCGTTGCGGCGCGTTCGGATGGCTCGACAGGAAGTCGAGGCTCTGGTCATTGTCGGGATCGACCGCCGAATAGCGGGCGTAAGCCGCCATGGAATCGAGGAAACGCGGCGAAGCGTAAGGGTCGTAACCGGCTTCACCCAGCATGCGCACGCCGATCACGTCGGCCTGCAGCTCCTGTTGGCGGGAAAAGGCTGCGAGACGCAGTTTTCCACGCGCAAGCGCTGCCTTGCCGGCAAGGTCGCTGGAGAGCACTTCGGCGACCACCCGGCTGGCGATCACTTCCGCTTCTTCACGCTTCTGACGTTCGATGCCGTGGTTGGCCGTGACGTGGCCCATTTCGTGCGAGAGCACGGCCGCCACTTCCGAGGCATCATTGGCAAGCGCCAGCAGGCCGCGGGTAACGTAAAGATAACCGCCGGGCAGCGCGAAGGCGTTGATGGCCGGGGAGTTGAGAATGGTGATGCGGAATGACTGGTTCGGGTTTTCCGAAACCGCGGTCAGCGCGCCGGCAATGCGGGCCACCAGACGCTCCGTTTTGGCGTCGTGATATTCACCGCCGTAACTTGCCACGATGCGCGGATGCTCACGCGCGCCCATCTGCGCACGCGGATCGTTTTTCTGCACCTCATCAACAATCTGCGGATTGGACGAGGGCGAAACGTTGGCCTGATAGGTCTGGTCGAGGATCGACTGGCAACCGGAGAGGGCCGTCGCACCGGCCAGCATGAGACACAGTGCTGCGGACGACAGGCGACGGCGCGTCGTCGCAGGCGCATCAATCCGTGCTTCGCTGGTGCCTGTCATCACTTTCGCCGCGTTGCCTTTCGTCATGTGCCCAAGCCTGCCGAAGCAGGCGCCCTTGCAAGGTCAATATCATGACCCAACAAACGAAACCTGCCAAACGTCATATTCCACTTAGCTGATTTTGCGTGCCGCATGCACCCATATCCAAGGAAATAGAAAGAAACCCAGCTTTTGCAAGTAATTATCAATCCGTTATCGTTCGGATAGCGGACTTTGCATCAGGCCACGTCCAAATTGTGGCACGCCGGTTGACGCTTTTTCACAAGTCGAGGAATTCCGTGAGGCCGGGTATGTCTCGGCGCATCAAAAACACCTCGATTTCGGCCTGTAGAGTGATCTCGCCATGATCGATGTACAAGGCATGATCGGCGAGTTGGCGCAGTTCGCCGGCGTCATGGGTCACGATCGCAACCGTGTTGCCTGTCTCGCGGTGCAGGTCGAGCAAAAGGCTCGCCATGGTTTGCCGCAGGCCGGGGTCGAGTGCGGCAAAAGGTTCGTCGAGCAACAGGACCGGGCGTTCGCGCACCAGCGCCCGCGCAAAGGCGGCGCGCTGGCGCTCTCCGCCCGAAAGCGTGCCGGGCTTTCGTTTCTCGTAACCTGCCAGACCCACGCGCTCCAGCGCGTCGCCGATCCGTCTTCTGTCGTCCGAGGAAAGTTTCAGGGAAGGATCGATGCCAAGGCCGATATTGGTGGCAAGGTCGAGATGGGCAAACAGGTTGTTGTCCTGAAACACCAGCGAAACCGGTCTCTGTGATGGGTGAAGCGCCGTGACGTTGGTGGCACCGATCATCACCTTGCCGGTCTCTGGCGTCTCGAAACCGGCAATCAGGTTGAGAAGCGTTGATTTTCCCGATCCGGAGGGGCCGGTAATGGCGGTGATCGCACCGGCCGGCAATTCGCAATCGAAACGGAAATCTTTCGCGCCCAGCGTCAGGCCGACGTTCTGCAATCGAATGCCGGAAGGTTGGTTCGATGTCATTATCGGTCGTCTTTCCTGCCACGTTGGCCCACCGTCCCGGCAATCGTCAGGCTAAGGCACAGAAGAGCCAGAATCAGAGCAAACCCGTCCGCATCGGCCGTACGATAGCTGCCCAGCCGGCTATAGACCAGCCACGGCAGTGTGACGAGGTCTTCCGATCCGAACAGGGCGACCGCACCGAGATCACCGAGTGACAGCGCCATGGCGAAGGAAAAGGCGGTTGCGAGCGGTGCTGTCAGCACCGGCATATCGATCAGCTTCAGTCGGGCAAAACCGAATATGCCGAGATTGGCCGCCTGCCGTGCCGTCCGCTGCCTGTGTGTCGCAAAGGCAGGTGACAGGACGCGCATCACGAAGGGCAGCGCCGTCATGGCATTTATCATTACCACCAGCAGCGGCGCAAAACTTGCCACATCGCCATAGGGTCGCAGCAGCAGGAACCAGCCGGTGCCGATTACCACAGGCGGGACCAGAAGCACGAGGGACGACAGGCTGGCCAATAGCGCGGAAAAACTGCGCGCTGCGATGGCGGGTCTACTGGTATCGGCGAGTGCCGCGCGGGCGTTGATGATGGCGATGGCTGCCGTGAGCGATATCAGGCCTGCAAGACATGCGATCCACAAACTCGTCCACGCTGCTTTCCAGAAGGCAGGTGTGGTCAACAGCCGGGTGAAATCTGCCTTCAACCCGGCAAAAAGGATGGAGGCGAGGGGGAGGCAGAGAAAAAGCACGGCGAAAACAACAATGATCCTGTCCCAGGCGCGTGCGCCAAAACCGCTGCCATCAAAACGCCTTGCCGCACGGCCGGTGGCGGCGCTGTCATCCTTCGACGTCGGCAACAGCGCCATCAGCGCCAGTATGGTTGCCGTGACTGCGATCTGCAGCAACGCCAGCGAGATCGCACGCTGAGGATCGAAATCGAAACGCAACGACTGGTAGATCGCCACTTCCAGCGTCGTGGCTGCCGGTCCGCCGCCAAGCACCAGAACAAGCGTAAAGCTGGTGGCGCAGAGCATGAACACCAGCCCGGCAATACCGGCGAGCAGCGGTTTGATCGCCGGCCACTCGACAAAACGGAAGACCGAGAGCGCCGGCAGCCCAAGACTGGCCGATAGACGCCAATAGTCTGGCGGCAGCCGCTCCAGCCCGGCCAAAAGCAGGCGACAGGCGAGCGGCAGGTTGAAGAAGACATGGGCGATCAGAATGCCGCTCATGCCATAGATGCTGACCGGCTCGCTCAGCCCGATTGCGGCAAGCGCCGAATTTGCCACGCCGGTGCGGCCCCAGATGCCGATCAGGCCGAGCGCACCGATCAGCACCGGCAAGCCCATCGGCACGGCCATCAGCCGGATGATCCAGATGCGGCCCGGAAGATTTGGCTGTCGCGCCAGCGCCAGGGCCACTGGCAGGGCGAGCGCCACCGAAAGCAGAGTGGATAGGCCCGCCTGCCACAGCGTGAAGCGCAGGATACGCCAGACATAGGCGTCGAACAGCGGCCGGTCGCTCTCACCGCTATCGAAGGAGAGCAGGGCGAAGACGGCGAGAGCGATGAACAGGGTTATGCCGGCGAAAACCACTCCGCCGCCGGCATAGCTGCGCTGTCGCTCCGCCCTTGTCAGCATGGCATCAGTTCATGCTCATGGCGGCCAGCCATTCGTCGATCCAGGCGCGCCGGTTTTTTGCCACCTGTGCCGGATCCATCAGAAACGTCTTTGCCGGTTTTACCAGCTTGTCGAACGCTTCCGGCAGCGGTTTTTCGGTCGGCGCGGCCGGCATCATCCAGTTGGTCGTGGCGATTTCATACTGAAAGGCCGGCGTGACCATGAAGGCGAGAAACTTTTGGGCCAGTTCCCTGTTCGGCGCGTTCTTCAAAAGGCCGGCCACCTCGATCTGGATGTAATGTCCTTCCTCGAAGCTCGCTGCCTGATAACGATCGCTCTTCTCCTCCACCATGTGATAGGCGGGAGAGGTGGTATAGGACAGCACCATCGGCACCTCGCCCTTGGTGAACATGCCATAGGCTTCCGACCATCCGGGCGTCACCGTCAGTACGCGCTTCTTCAACTGTGCCCAGGCCTCCGGCGCCTTGTCGCCGTAAACCGATTTCACCCAGAGCAGCAGACCGAGACCCGGGGTTGATGTGCGCGGATCCTCGATGACGATTTTTTCGGAAGGATCACCCTCCACGAGTTCCTTCAGGCTTTTCGGCGGGGTTTTGATGGTTTCGGTATCGTAGACGACGGCAAAATGCCCGTAATCATAGGGCACAAAAATATCGTCGTGATAACCGCCGGGCACCGTCAGCTTCGTCATGTCGACGCCGCTCTTGTCGAATAGGCCGGTATCGACCGCTTCCTTGACGAGATTGGTATCGAGGCCGAGCGCGATATCGGCCTTGGTGCCTGCCCCCTCCAGCTTCAGTCGGGTCAAAAGCGCGACGCCGTCGGCCACTGCAACAAAGTTTACAGTGCAGTCGCAGGTCGCTTCAAAGGCGGCCTTCACCTTGGGGCCGGGGCCCCATTCGGCAACAAAACTCTCGTAGGTATAGACGGTGAGGGTCTTCTTCTCCTGTGCGACGGCGGGCAGGGCGAAGGAAAATGCGGCTGCCATGGCCGCAGCCAGAAAAGTGTTTGTCATGCGCATCGGCGCCTCCTCAATTCGATATTTGGGAATAGGGCGCTGCTGATGAGCCGTCTAATCCCTCCGCCGGTGTTAGCCGGATCAGGTTCCGCGGGTTGGCCAAAGCCTCTCAGCCGCATGGTCGTGCGGCACCCCGTTAGAGCGGTGAAATATTTAGTCGTCGCCTGCGGTCTTGGCAAGCGGTTGCAACTGCGTCGCGATGATCGTCAGTGCTTGGTGTTTAATTTTGGGTCTTCAATGCTGGGTCTGGCGAAACACGTGCAATTCGCGCGGAACGGAGGCGATGCCGCCGATGCGACTGGCGATCGCGTAATTGATCGACTGCTCCAGCACTTCCGGCATGGCCGGTTTGGTCAAAACACCCAGCGTGCCTTCGACGCCGTCATTCACGTCTTCCGGATTGGCGGTCATGAAGATGACGGTAATGCCGAATTCCTCGGCCAGTTGCCGGGCGATATCCGGTCCGGTCGGTCCATCGGACAGATTGATGTCCACGAGCGCAATGTCGGAGGAGGCCGCGAGTGCCATGGCATGCTTGCGTCCGCTCGCGAAGCCGGAAACTTCCAGCCCCATGCCTTCAATCGTTTCAGCTACATCGAGTGCTATGAGGAATTCATCCTCAACGATCATAACCCGTTGAATCATTGGCTTGCTCACCATCCGGCGAAACGCAGAACCCGCCGACATGGAACGTCCCCTCGTTGAACTCGAAACACGTCTCCGGGGCCATGCCTTAAGCATAGGCAGGCAACCGGATTACATGTCGAACGTCCAGCAAACGCTAATGTTCCGCCGCGCAACAGACTTTTTTTGGTTGCAAGATATTGTTAATGCTAACGTTTTGTAAATATTAGCTTTCCAGTTCCTCTCGCAGCATTTCCAGCTCCAGCCATTCCTCTTCCATCTTTGCCTGTTTTTCTCGCAGAGTTGCTGCCTGTTCCGCCAGTTTTGCAAAGGCTTTCGGGTCCTTGGAAAACAGGTTGGGGTCGGCCATGGCCTGGTCGTGCTTGGCAATCTCGGCTTCGGTCTTGGCGATTTCCTTCGGCAGGTTTTCCAGCGCGAATTTCTGCTTGAAGGAAAGCTTGCCTTTGCCTTTCACAGGTTCGGCACCGGTGGTCGAAGCCGCCGGCGCGGTATCCGACTTCGCCTTCTCGGCCTTGCGTTTTTCCTCCGCCGCGCCTTTTCGCTGTGCCAGCATGTCGGTGTAGCCGCCGGCATATTCGATCCAGCGGCCGTCCGGCGCGTCCGGAGTGGCCGGTGCAATCGTCGAGGTCACGGTGCGGTCGAGAAAGTCACGGTCGTGGCTGACGAGAATGACGGTGCCGTTATAACCCGCGACGATCTCCTGCAGCAGATCCAGCGTCTCGATATCGAGATCGTTGGTCGGTTCGTCGAGGATCAGCAGGTTCGAAGGTTTTGCCAGCATGCGGGCGAGCATCAGGCGGGCGCGCTCGCCACCGGAAAGGTTCTTGATCGGCGTGCGGATCTGTTCCGGCTGAAACAGAAAGTCCTTCATGTAACCGGCGACATGGCGCTGCTCGCCATTCACCAGCAGCGTTTCGCCACGGCCATCCGTCAGGTAATGCGACAGCGTGTCTTCCGGATCGAGGTCCTCGCGTTTCTGGTCCAGCGTGGCGATTTCCAGATTGGTGCCGAGCTTGATCCAGCCCTCATCCGGCTTCAGCTGGCCGGTCAGCATCTTGAGCAGTGTCGTTTTGCCGGCGCCGTTGGGGCCGACGAGACCGATACGGTCGCCACGATGCACACGGATGGAGAACGGCGCGACGATCGGTTTGTCGTATGTCTTGGTGATGTTTTCGGCTTCCACCACCAGCTTGCCCGACTCGCGACCTTCGGCCACCGACGCCTGAACCGAACCCTGCGGCCCCTTGTGGCCGCGATATTCGGCACGCATGGCCTGCAATTCGCCGACGCGGCGCATGTTGCGTTTGCGGCGGGCGGTCACGCCATAGCGCATCCAGTGTTCTTCGCGCTCGATCGCCTTGCCCAGCTTGTGCTGCTCGATCTCTTCCTCTTCCAGAACCTGATCGCGCCAGGCCTCGAAATGGCCGAACCCGCGCGATAGGCGACGCGATGTGCCGCGATCCAGCCAGACGGTGGCGTTCGATACCTTTTCGAGGAAACGACGGTCGTGGCTGATGACCACGAGCGCGCTGCGGGTCTTGCGCAGCTCGTCTTCCAGCCATTCGATCGTCGGCAGGTCGAGATGGTTGGTCGGCTCGTCCAGCATCAGGATGTCCGGCTCCGGTGCCATCACGCGGGCAAGTGCTGCACGGCGTGCCTCGCCACCGGAAAGACGGGAAGGCTCTTCCTCGCCGGTCAGGCCCAGATGCTCCAGCAGATAGGTGACGCGATACGGATCGTCCCCCGGTCCAAGCCCCGCTTCGGCATAGGCCTGCACGGTCGTGAAGGAGCCGAAATCCGGTGCCTGCTCGAGATAACGAATGGTCGCGGAAGGATGGCGAAACACCTCACCCGACTGCGCTTCCACCAGACCGGCGGCAATCTTCATCAGAGTCGATTTGCCCGAACCGTTGCGTCCGACAAGGCAGATGCGGTCACCCGGCTCCACCTGCAGGCTGGCGCCGTTCAGGAGCGGCGCGCCGCCGAATGTCAGCAGGATATCGTCGAGTTTCAGGATTGGGGGTGCCACGGTTCAGGCTCCGGTCATATCATAGGGGCGGGCAAGAATGATCGCCCTGCCGCTTTTCAAGGAAAATTCCACGGTGCCTTCCGCGACGTTTGAAACGGTGCGCGAGGAGCCGAAGGGAAGCGAGAAGTCTTTGAGCGGATAACGCACATTGCCGATATCCAGCCCGTCCAGATCGGAAAAACCGAGAACCGAGAACAGCGAGCCTTTGGGAAGGTCCAAAGATCTGGTGCCCGGCAGAAGCGGCACGGCCTCCTCGTCGCCCGAGGTCAGCACCACATCCAGCCCGCGTTCCGCAAGGCTGACAGCCGATAGCAGATGTTGCAGGGCGTGGTCCGAGCGTTCACCGGCAAGCGCGCCGACAAAGATCAGCCGCGTCGCTCCACGGGCAATCGCTTCCGCCGTAGCGATCTCGCCGTCGGTCTCGTTCTTGGCCGGCGGAAACGGCTGGCGCTCCACCTGCGGCCATTGGGCCAGCAGCGTATCGTCGGAGGAGTCGAAATCACCCACCCACAGTTCCGGCTCGATGCCCAGCGCTGCCGCATGCCGCATGCCGCTGTCGGCCGCAATGACGCGGCTGCCGGCCAGCATTTCGCGCACGCGGTCGGTTACATGCAGCGGGCCGCCGAGAAGGATGGTGAAGGTCGTTGATGTCATCGGCATTGCCCATAGCGCAAACCGGCGGAAAAGGGAAAGCGTGACACCTGCATCCTGTAAATTTCATCACCAAGGCAGAAGAGCCGCGATCGGCCTGTCCGGAGCAAAATCATGCTCCCATTGACGTCAACGCTGGCAAGGATTATCTGATATACCGAACTTCGTGGTGATTTGGCCGGCCGGCTTGCAGCCACGTTAAAAAAGTCGCTAAAGGGCCGCGAGGAAAAGGTACTCCCCACGGACCGGTCTGCGATTTTTTGCGGCCGGTTTTCTGTTTTGTGGGTTCCGACATGCCGATCAAGATTCCCGATACCCTGCCTGCCTTCTCGACCCTGGTTCAGGAAGGCGTACGCGTGATGACCGAGACCGCCGCCGTGCGGCAGGACATCCGCCCGTTGCAGATCGGCCTCCTGAACCTCATGCCCAACAAGATCAAGACCGAGATCCAGATGGCGCGCCTTGTCGGCGCCTCGCCGCTGCAGGTACAGTTCTCGCTCATCCGTATCGGCGGCCACAAGGCCAAAAACACCTCGGAAGAACATCTCCTCTCCTTCTACGAAACCTGGGAAGAGGTGAAGGACCGCAAGTTCGACGGTTTCATCATCACCGGCGCGCCTGTCGAAACGTTGGCTTACGAAGATGTCACCTATTGGGACGAACTGAAACAGATCCTCGACTGGACACATACCAATGTGCATTCGACACTGAATGTCTGTTGGGGCGCGATGGCGGCCATCTATCATTTCCACGGCGTGCCCAAGCACCAGCTCGATGAAAAGGCTTTTGGCGTCTATCGCCACCGCAATCTGGCGCCGGCTTCGGTCTATCTCAACGGCTTTTCCGATGATTTCCAAGTGCCGGTCTCGCGCTGGACGGAAGTGCGCCGCGAAGACATCGCAAAAGTGCCGGATCTGGAAATCCTGATGGAATCCGAGGAAATGGGTGTCTGCCTCGTGCATGAAAAGAAGGGCAACCGCCTCTTCATGTTCAATCACGTCGAATACGATTCCACCTCGCTTGCAGATGAATATTTCCGCGATGTCGATGCAGGCATCCCGATCAAGATGCCGCATGACTATTTTCCGCATAACGATGCCGAGCTGACGCCGCAGAACCGCTGGCGCAGCCATGCGCATCTGTTCTTCGGCAACTGGATCAATGAGATCTATCAGACAACGGCCTATGATCTCGAGGAAATCGGCAAGGACCGCGCCTGATCGGGAGGGCTTGCGGCACGACTATTGCGCCGCAAGATTTTCATAACCGTGACCATGCGTAAGCCATTGCTAAGGCAGCCGAAATAAGAGAGGTTGCTGTCTCTGGTTGAGGGAGCTGCTTTATGGTTGCGGGAGAACGCGAGGTTTTCGGTCATACGCCGAAGGGAGAAACCGTCCATCGGGTCACGATATCCGGAGGCGGATTGACCGCAAAAGTGCTGACCTGGGGATCCGTCATTCAGGATCTGCGGCTTGAGGGTCATGAGGCGCCGCTGGTGCTCGGCCTCAACACGTTCGAAGACTATCTGCGGCACTCCCCCTATTTCGGTGCCACGCCCGGTCGTGTTGCCAATCGCATCAGCGCCGGCAGTTTTGAGCTGGATGGCCAGGAATACCAACTTGAGCTCAACGAAAATGGCCTCGGCCACCTGCATGGCGGCAGCGATGGTATCGCCAAACGCAACTGGACGATCATTGATCTTGCCGCCGACCGCGTTGTTCTGTCGATCATCGAT
Organism: Endobacterium panacihumi; assembly: GCF_050847465.1. Lineage (NCBI taxonomy): Bacteria > Pseudomonadati > Pseudomonadota > Alphaproteobacteria > Hyphomicrobiales > Rhizobiaceae > Endobacterium > Endobacterium panacihumi. Next base: position 104,232 of record NZ_JBOZRA010000005.1, read on the forward strand.
GCCGATGGTCGCGGCGGTTATCCCGGTAACTGCACCATCACGGCCACCTATCACCTGAAGGATGACGGCGTCTTATCGGTCGTCTACGAGGCGACGACCGACAAGCCAACCATCTGCAATGTCTGCCAGCATTCCTATTTCAACCTCGATGGCAGCGACACCATCCTCGATCACCAGATCATGCTGGCCGCCGATCATTACCTGCAGGTCGATGACATGTTGATGCCGACCGGTTCCCTGATCCCGGTTGCGGAAACCGATTTCGATTTTCGGCAGATGCGGGGTATCCGCCGCGAGGTCGAAGGCCAGCAGGTGCCTTACGACCACAATTTCTGCCTCTCGACGGAGCGGGTGGAAAAGCGCAGCGTGGCATTTGTGCGCAGCCTCAATTCCGGCGTTGCCATGGAAGTGCGCACCACCGAACCCGGCGTGCAGTTTTATGCCGGCGTGAAACTGCATGTGCCGGTCTCCGGCATCGGTGGCCGACCCTATGACAATTACAGCGGTTTCTGCCTCGAAACCCAGGTCTGGCCGGATGCCGCCAACCATCCGCGTTTCCCGACTGCCGTGTTGCGTCCGGGGGAGGTCCTGCGGCAGGAAACCGATTACGTCTTTTCCCGTAGCTGATTGGTTACTGGAAAAAGGTCAGGAGCAGATAGATGGCGCTCTTGACCATGGCGTAAACGACGCCGGCCACCACGCCGAGTGAAACCACGCCGATTGCAGAACCTGCGATCGTCCAGACCCCGTCCTTTTCGAGAATGCCGAAGGCGATGATGCACAGAGCCAGCGCCGGCAGCATGTTGCCGAGCGGGATCGGCAAAGCCAGCACAAGCGCGAGAACAAGGCAGAGGCACCCTAGCAGCCGTTCGGCCAGCGGTGTCGCGAAAATCTGCAGCCGTGGCTGCAGCATGCGCTCGGCCTTGATGATCCATGGCTGGGTTCTTGCCATCATCGCGGCAAAATCGGCTCTCGTCATCGAGCGATCGGCGATCAGCCGCGGCAGCCAGGGTTTCATTCCCAGCATCAATTGTGCGGTCAGAAAGATCAGCGGAATGCCGAGCACGGAGGATGTGCCGGGCGGAGTGGGAAAACAGTTCGGTACCGAAAATACAAAAATCAGCGCAGCGATGGCGCGATCATCCATGCTGGCAAGAATGTCGCCGACAGAAATGCGTTCGCGGCTTTCGTCGCCGGCCAGATTTGCAAGGATTTCGGAAAAGCGCAGGGCGTGTTGCCCTTTGTCACGATCGTCGGCAGTGCGGAATTTTTCGTCTGAGGCCATCGGGTCCAGAGATGTGATTAATGCGGCCGATGCGTGGCTTGTAGGGGAAACAGGTGACAGAAAAAAGAAATGGCCGCGGGCAGGCGCGGCCATTTCGGATGGTGAAGGCGAAGTGGATCAGAAATCCATGTCGTCGCCGCCGTCATCCATTCCGGTGTCGGCATCTTCCACGGGTTGAGCCGCTTCGGGTGCCGGGGTTTCGGCTGCCTGTGCCTCGTTGCCGCCCATCATTCCCATGATGGCATTACCGAGCAGCACGCCGCCGGCCACGCCCATGGCCGTCTGTGCGGCACCGGCCAGAAAGCCGCCGCCACCGCCCATCGGACCGCGTTGTGCGGCACCCTGACGGCCCCAAGGGCCGCTTGGCTGTCCGGCCTGCGGGCCACCCTGCTGACCATTGGCGTCAGCATAGGCATTCTGGGCATAACCCTGATTGCCATAGGCTGCCGCAGCCGGCGCAGCACCGCGATAGGGCGCAGGCTGCTCTCGTGGCGGGTTGCTGTTGCCGAACAAGCCGGAGAAGAAACCGCCGCCGCCGGCCGGTCGTGCCGAGGTCTGGTGTTCCAGTTCCTCGATCCGGCGTTGGGCAGCTTCGAGCGCCTGTTCCTGCACCACGATCGTCTGTGCCATGAAATAGGGCGCTGCAGGCTGCGAGGCGACGCGCTGGTTGATGAAGGCTTCGGCCTCGCCGTCCCGCGGTCCGGTCTGGCCTTCCACCTGCTTCAGTTTACCGAACAGGCCGTCGATTGCATGGCGGTCGTTCTGGTCCATGAAGAATGCTCCTTGTGTTGCGTCTGTCTTATTCTTCGCGCTGGCCGGTGAAGTTCAGCAGCAGCTGGAAGATGTTGACGAAGTTCAGGTAGAGCGACAGCGCGCCCATCACAGCCATCTTCTGCTGGCTCTCCTGATCGAAGTTTTCGGCATACTGTTCCTTGATGTTCTGCGTGTCCCACATGGTCAGGCCGAGGAAGACGATGATACCAATGACCGAGACGGCGAACTGCAGGGCGCTGGAGCCGAGGAAGATGTTGACGATCGAGGCGATCATCACGCCGATCAGGCCCATGATCATGAACGAGCCGAGCTTGGTGAGGTCACGCTTCGTGACATAACCATAGAGGCTGGTCGCGCCGAACATGGTGGCGGCGATGAAGAAGGTGCGGGCAATGCTGGCGCCGGTGAACACGAGGAACACGGAAGCGAGCGACAGACCCATTACGGCGCAGAACACCCAGAAGGTCATCTGGGCGGAAGCCGCCGACATCGACTGGATCTTGAACGAGAAGAAGAACACGAAGGCGAGCGGCGCCAGCATCACCACCCATTTCAGCGGGGTGGAGAAGATCGGCACGTAAAGCGCTGGCGTGGAGCCGACAACGAAGGCAACGAGGCCGGTGATGATGAGGCCGAGGCCCATGTAGTTGTAGATGCGCAGCATGTGCTGGCGAAGGCCCTCGTCGAAATCCGCACGGGACTGGACGGAGGAATTGTAGCCGAAGCGGGGCGTATTCATCAAATTGCTCCTCTTGTGATTGGTTTAGTAAAGCGTGTCGGCGAGGGTTTGCGCCTCGTCCTTCAACTGGTTGGCGTCTTGCGTTTCGGAGACGAGCGCATAGGCGACCTCACCGATCTGCCAGTAGGATGCCTGCACGCCAGCCGATCTGGTCAGCGTCGCCTGCTGCACGGCAAAGCTGCCGGGACGCACGGCAAACAGCGACAGCCGTTGAGTGCCGTCGCGCAGGATTGTCACCTCGACACTCGGGCCGAAGGCGGATGGAAAGATCTGCACGTCCTTCACCTGCCATTCGGCCGGGATGTCCGGCATGACGATGGCGGTGGCGGAGCGGATGCCGGCCGCGTCGTAATTGGCGGCCTCCATCTGCGAAGGCATGGTTTCGCGCAGTTTCGATGTCGTATGCGCGCTGATGGCCGCATCGACGAAGCTCGGAACCGGCGTCGAGGCTTCCACCGTGCTGGGTGTGAATGGGCCGACAGTGCTGTTGGCCACCCAGCCGGCGCCGATCAACAGGGCGACGGCCGCAACACGCTGCAGCGAATGCAGAATCCGGTGGCGTGACAACGCACCCTGCAGACGACGGGCCGCCTCGCGGGTTTCCGGTCGGCCATGTGTCGGTGCTGTTGCCAGCGCAAGGCGCAGCTCACCACGAATGGAAAGGTCGGCCATCACCTTGGCGGCGATCTCCGGGTGTTCGGACAGATAAGCTTCCACCTCGATCCGGCGCGCGGTGTCGAGCTGGTCGTCCACATAGGCGTCGATATCGGTGGGCAGGATCGGGTCAACGGGTTTCATCGCGTCCGCCTCCAATGATCTTCAGGTGACTGGGTGTGGCGTTGCGTCGACCTTCTTCGAAAGCGCGCAGTTTTTCGCGCGCACGCGAAATGCGCGACATCAGCGTGCCGACGGGAATGGAAAGTGCTGTTGCAGCTTCCTGATAGGAAAGCCCTTCGATCGCGACCAGATGCAGCGCATCGCGCTGCTCGTCGGGCAGGCCGTGAAAGGCATCGCGCAACTGTTTCAGGCGGATCGAGTGATTGGGATCGGTCTGCTCTGCCGTATCGACCAGATAGGCAGCCTCGTCATGGCGGCGGTCGAGCGATTTGGCGCGGCGCAGGCGGTCGATATGGGTGTTATGGACGATCGACAGCAGCCAGTTGCGCAGGTTGCCGCCGGTGCGGAAGGTGGCCTTGCGCTCATAGGCGCGCACCAGCGCGTCATGCACCAGATCCTCGGCATCGTCCGGGTGGCGAACAAGCGAGCGCGCGTAACGGCGCAAGCTCGAAAGCTGTGCCAGAACGTCAAAAGGCTGTCGTTTGTTGCTCATGACCGAATATACGCAAGCCGAAAGAAGTTTATTCCACTGGGCGCGAAATTTTTTCGGCAGCCGGCGCAAAGCCGTTTTGCGCCTGGTCAGATCGTCATGTCATGAGGATTGTCTGAAGAGAAATTGGAGCGGGTGAAGCGATTCGAACGCTCGACCCTAACCTTGGCAAGGTTATGCTCTACCCCTGAGCTACACCCGCTCATATCCACCGGTCCGGGGTAGTTATGCTGAACCGTGGGCCGCATCGCTGCGACGAGGCGGTGTATCGCTCAAACCATTTTCAAATGCAACACCTTTGTGACGTGGCGACAGCATTTTTTCTAAGAGCGTTTGTGGAAAAGATGGACGTGTCCAGCGAAATGCTGCGGCAGGCGCAAAGCGGATGAGACGCGAAAAAACGCGTTTTCCGGCATGTTTTCAATGTCATCTGAAGAGAAAATGGAGCGGGTGAAGCGATTCGAACGCTCGACCCTAACCTTGGCAAGGTTATGCTCTACCCCTGAGCTACACCCGCTCATCATCCATCGGTCCGGGGTAGTTATGCTGAACCGTGGGCCACATCGCTGCGACGAGGCGGTGTATCGCTCAAACCATTTTCAAATGCAACAGGGAAATTGCGCGGGCGCGAAGAAAATCTTTGACGACTGGAAAAATCGATTTGCGGGCGGGGCAGGTGGGGTTTGCTGGTCCGATCTTGTCGCTCGCAGACCTTGTTGCGTTCGGAAGCGCTGTCTAATGTCGCGAAAACATCGAATGGAACCACGCGACATGACCGAGACCGCTGAGCCCGTAACGCTGCCCGCTACTGCCGACGATCTTTTCAAATATCTGGACAGCCTCGGCATCCCGCATACGACGAAAACCCATGCTCCGGTCTTCACCGTGGCGGAGTCGGAAAGCCTGCGCGACGAAATCCCCGGCGCCCATACGAAAAACCTGTTCGTGAAGGACAAGAAGGACCAGTATTTTGTCGTCACCGTCGAGGAGAGGGCAGAGGTCGACCTCAAGACCATTCACAAGGTTATCGGGGCTTCCAGTCGCGTGTCTTTTGGTCGCCCGGAAAAGATGATCGAATTTTTAGGGGTCATCCCCGGTTCGGTCACGGTCTTTGCCGCCTTCAACGACAAGGACAGGAACGTCACTTTCGTTTTGGATGAGGCGCTGATGGAGCACGAGATCATCAATGGCCATCCGCTTTCGAATGATGCCACGACCTCGGTTTCGACCAGGGATCTCATCCGCTTCTTCGAGGCCACAGGCCATGAACCGCTTGTCTTGAAAGTAACGGGCTGACATACGATCTTTTCAGCCTACATATACAAAGACAAACAGACACTCCCGGGGAGACCATCATGAGCGACACGAACAATCCTTATGGCGGCAGCCAGTACGGCGGCTCCTATGGCCAGTCCTACGGTGGTCAGGGCGGCACTTCGGTTTCTTACGGTGGTGCCCCCGCCACACCGGCGCCTTCTGCCGCCGCCCCCGCGCCATCAGGTGATGTCATTGTCGACACGACCACGGCCGGTTTCACCAGGGATGTTCTGGAGGAATCCCGTCTCCGCCCGGTTCTGGTCGATTTCTGGGCGCCGTGGTGCGGTCCCTGCAAGCAGTTGACCCCGGTGATCGAAAAGGTCGTGAACGAAGCCGGCGGTGCCGTCCGTCTGGCCAAGATGAATATCGATGATCATCCGTCCATTCCCGGCCAGCTCGGCATCCAGTCCATCCCGGCCGTGATTGCCTTTGTCGATGGTCGCCCGGTCGATGGCTTCATGGGCGCCGTGCCGGAAAGCCAGGTGCGTGAATTCGTCGAGAAGCTCGCCGGCCCTCCCGGTGCCGATCAGGCCGCCGAGATCGAAGCGGCACTTGTCGAGGCCGAAGGCCTGCTGGCCGCTGGCCAGGTGCAGGAAGCAGCCCAGCTTTATGGTGCCGTTCTGCAGGCCGATCAGGAAAATGCAAAAGCTGCTGCCGGCATGATGCAGTGCCTGATCGCGCTCGGCGAAACCGCACGTGCTTCGCAGATGCTCGCCTCTCTGCCGGAAGAGATGACGGCTGATCCGGCCATCCAGTCGGTGAAGACAAAACTCGAGCAGATCGAGGAAGCCCGCAAGCTCGGCGATCCCGTGGCACTGGAACAGGCGCTTGCCGCCAATGCGGACGATCACGAAGCCCGCATGAACCTTGCAAAAATCCTCAATGTGCAGGGCGATCGCGAAGCTGCCGCCGAGCATCTGCTCGCCATCATGCGCAAGGATCGCACATTCGACGAGGATGGCGCCCGTCGTCAGCTGCTGCAGTTTTTCGAAGTCTGGGGTCCAAAGGATCCGGCAACGATCTCGGCGCGTCGCCGCCTGTCCTCCATTCTGTTTTCCTGAGCAAATCTTGCACTTGCGTTTCGCCATGACCGCCCCACATTACTCGTGAGGCGGTCAGCCGGCATGAAACAGGGCCGCGGGAGGGACCGCCGGTACTTCCGGAGGTTAGGCATGCATGTTGGCAACGCGCGATATCTGAAACTCGAGGATATTCCCGAAAAGATCCCCGTTTTTCCTCTGACCGGCGCGCTTCTCCTGCCCGGCGGGCAGCTCCCGCTCAATATTTTCGAACCACGTTATCTTGCCATGTTCGATGCGGCCATTTCCGGCAATCGCCTGATCGGCATCGTGCAGCCGGCCATGGGCGAACACGAGGGTGAAGAAGGCACGCGACCGGCCCTCAGTCATATCGGTTGTGTCGGCCGCATCACGTCGTTCGGCGAAACCGGAGATGGTCGTTATATCACCTCGCTCAGTGGCATCTGCCGTTTCCGTCTTCTCGATGAGGTGGGCGATGGTCACCCCTTCCGCAGCTTCAAAATCTCGCCGTTTCTCTCAGACCTGACGGATGACGACGAAGCCTCGGTTGATCGCGATGCCCTGCTGCGTGTCTTTCGTGCCTATCTTGATGCCAACAAGCTGGAAGCGGACTGGGAAAGCGTGGAGCGCGCCGGAAATCGCACGCTGGTCAACTCCCTGTCCATGATGTCCCCTTTCGGTCCGGCCGAAAAACAGGCATTGCTGGAAGCGCCGGACCTGAAATCCCGCGCCGACACGCTGATCGCGATTACCGAGATCCTGCTGGCGCGTGGCTTTGGCGAGGCTGATACGACACGGCTGCAATAGGTACGGCGATGGACGAAAGACTGAGCAAGGTTGATCCAAGACTGCTTGAACTGCTGGTCTGCCCGCTTTCCAAGGGGCGGCTGGTTTTCCAGCGCGATACCAATGAACTCGTGTCGGAAGGCGCGCGGCTTGCTTATCCGATCCGCGACGGTATTCCGATTATGCTCGTTTCCGAAGCCCGCAAGCTCGAAGATTGAGTTAGATCGCTTGCCCGGCCAGCAGGCGCGGGCCGCCCTTTTCCGATGTGCCGGCCGCTTCCCCGATAAAATAGGATTTTACGCCCGGCAGGCGCTCGACGATGCCCAGTCCCAGATCGCGGGCGATGCGGATCGGGCCGATATCGTTGGAAAACAGCCGGTTCAGCACATCCGTCGTCACACCCATCCTGAACGTGTCGAAGCGGCGCCAGGACTGGTAACGCTCCAGCACGTTCAGCGAACCGATATCGAGACCAAGTCGGTCGGCTTCGACCACGGTTTCCGCCAGTGCCGCGACATCCTTGAAACCGAGATTGAGGCCCTGGCCGGAAATCGGGTGAATGCCATGAGCGGCGTCGCCCGCCAGCGCAAAACGCTGTTTTACGAAAGCGCGTGAAAGCGTGAGGCCGAGGGGAAACGCCTTGCGTCCGCCCAGAACACGCAGTTCACCGAGCTTGTGACCAAAGCGGCGCTGCAGTTCTTCCTCAAAAACAAGGTCGTCCGAGGCAATCAGCCGTTCGGCATCCGCGGTGCGCTCGGTCCAGACCAGTGACGAGCGGTTGCCGGTCAGTGGCAGGATGGCGAACGGGCCGGATGGCAGGAAATGCTCCTCGGCAACGCCGTCATGCGGGCGTTCATGTTCGACCGTCGCAACAATGCCGGACTGGTCGTATTTCCAGCTGACAGTCTTGATGCCGGCCATGTCGCGCAGCTTTGAGCGCACACCGTCGCAGGCGACAAGAAGGCGGGTCACGACCTCAGAACCGTCGGAGAGCGAAAGCGTCGTTGCGGTATTGCCGGTGACAAAGCCTGTGCCGGAAACGCCGTGGCGGATGGTGATGCCAAGTCGTGCGCAGGCATTGCGCAGCGCCCGCACCATCGAGACGTTCGGGATCATGTGGGCGAATGGGCGGCCTTCCTCGACATCGCCGTCGAAGGTCAGGAAAACGGGACGAACCGGATCGGATGTGCGCGAATCGGTGACGATCATGCGGTTGATCGGTTGCGCATCCGGCAGAATTTCCTGCCATGCACCAAACACGTCGAGCATGCGGCTGGCGGCGGCGATCACGGCAGAGGCGCGCTCATCCTTTTCCCACACGCCTTCGGGTGCTGCTTCGATCACTTCCACAGCAAGGTGTGGTGCTGCCTGCTTGACGGCCACCGCGGCGCTGAGGCCCACATAGCCGCCTCCGACGATCAGCATGTCCAGCATTTGAAGCTCCGTTCGCTATTGCATTTCATGGTCTATATAGAGCATGCCTCTCCGGCTTCCTATCACCGGGACCCATCAAAATGCCGCATAAAGACAATTCGACATTCTCCGCCATGGACGGACTTCTCGCCACGCTCGACCTCGAAAAGCTCGAGGAAAACCTGTTTCGCGGCAAAAGCCCGAAAGTCGGCTGGCAGCGCGTGTTTGGCGGGCAGGTGATCGCGCAGGCGCTGGTTGCCGCACAGCGCACCGTCGATGCGGATCGTTTCACCCATTCGCTGCATGCCTATTTCCTGCGCCCCGGCGATCCGGCCGTGCCGATCGTCTATCAGGTGGAGCGCATGCGTGACGGCTCCAGCTTTACCACCCGCAGTGTCGTTGCCGTCCAGCATGGCCGGCCGATCTTCACCATGACGGCATCGTTTCAGGTGGATGAGCCCGGTTTCGATCACCAGATCGACATGCCCAACGTGCCACCACCGGAACAGCTTTTGGGTGAGGACGATTTCCAGAAGCAGGTCCTGAGCCATGCGCCCGACGCGATCCGGAAATATTGGGGCCAGAAGCGTCCCGTCGAATTCCGCCCCGTCTCGCTGCGCCATTACATGACGCGTGAAAAACTTGATCCTGAACAGCAGATCTGGGTGCGCACCACCGGTCCGGTGCCGGACGATCGCGGCGTGCAGGCCGCGGTGCTGGCCTACCTGTCCGACATGACCCTGCTCGACACCTCGCTCTACGCGCATGGCTCGACAATCTTCGATCCGGGCATTCAGGCGGCTAGCATCGATCACGCCATGTGGTTTCACCGTCCGGTCGCATTCGATGACTGGCTTCTCTACACGCAGGACAGCCCGAACGCGCGAAATGCCCGCGGAATGACCCGTGGCAGCCTTTTTACGCGTTCAGGCGTGCTGATCGCCTCCGTTGCGCAGGAAGGCCTGATTCGCAAACGGGCAAATGATTAAATGGCGTGCAATTTTAAAATTGCGCCAATAATTTAGGCAATATTTGGGCCGTCAAACATCGCATGTTTGGCGGCCTTATGTTTTTCGTAGATATTTCAATTTCTTAGTCCTTGTTCTGAAACTGGCACGCGCCTTGAATGGTAATCGCCAGTCGATGCGCCTGATCAGCCGTCGATCAGGGAACATCGGCCATTGGTGCCGAGATAACGAAGGATGGGAAACCGCATGAAAATCGTGATGGCCATTATCAAGCCGTTCAAGCTCGATGAAGTGCGCGAAGCACTCACGGCTGTCGGTATCCAGGGCCTGACTGTGACCGAAGTGAAGGGTTACGGGCGCCAGAAGGGACATACCGAAATCTACCGCGGCACGGAATATGCCGTCAGCTTCCTGCCGAAGCTGAAGATCGAAATCGCCGTCGCTGCCGATGTGGTCGAAAAGGCCGTGGAAGCCATCGCCTCTGCCGCCAAGACCGGCCAGATCGGCGACGGCAAGATCTTTGTCTACTCGATCGAACAGGCCGTGCGCATCCGTACCGGCGAAACCAACACAGAAGCGCTTTAAGCAGGGCGGACAGGGGAGTTTTCCAGCTATGTCGTTTACCAAATTTTCCACCCTTGGGCGCGTGGGAGCAGCAGCAGCTGCGCTTTTCGCTCCGGCCGTCGCATTTGCGCAGGAAGCTGCAGCACCTGCTGCTGCCGCCGCTGCCGCAACCCCGGTTCCGGACAAGGCCGATACCGCCTTCATGTTCATCAGCACGCTTCTCGTGTTCTTCATGATCATGCCGGGCATCGCGCTGTTCTACGGCGGTCTGGTGCGCACCAAGAACATGCTGTCAGTCCTGATGCAGTGCACGGTCGTTGCGGCCGCCGTCATGCTGATCTGGGTTACCTATGGTTACTCCTTCGCCTTTGGCGGCAGCACATCTGCCTTCTGGGGCGGCACGGCCAAGATGTTCCTGTCGGGCGTGACCGTCGATTCGACCGCCGCGACCTTCTCTGACGGCGTCGTCATTCCGGAATTCATCTTCGTGATGTTCCAGATGACGTTTGCGGCGCTGACGCCTTGCCTGATCGTCGGCGCCTTCGCCGAGCGCATCAAGTTCTCGGCCGCCGTGCTGTTCTGCATCCTCTGGGTGACCTTCGTCTATTTCCCGATCGCCCACATGGTCTGGGATGCCAACGGCCTGATCTTCGGCTGGGGCGCGCTTGATTTCGCCGGCGGCACGGTCGTTCACATCAATGCCGGTCTGGCAGGCCTCATCGGCGCGATCATGGTCGGCAAGCGTACCGGCTTCGGCAAGGACATGATGGCCCCGCATTCGATGACGCTGACGCTCGTCGGTGCCGCCATGCTGTGGTTCGGCTGGTTCGGCTTCAACGCCGGTTCCAACCTCGAGGCTTCCGGCGGCGCGATGCTCGCAACCGTCAACACTTTCGTCGCCACCGCTGCCGCCGTCCTGTCGTGGTGCGTCGTCGAAACCTTCACGCGCGGCAAGGCATCGCTGCTCGGCGCAGTTTCGGGCATGATCGCCGGTCTCGTTGCCATCACCCCGGCCGCCGGCATTGCCGGCCCGATGGGCGCCATCGTCATGGGCCTCATCGTTTCGCCGCTGTGCTACTTCTTCGTCGCCGTCGTGAAGAACAAGTTCGGTTACGACGATACGGCTGACGTTTTTGGCGTCCACGGTATCGGCGGTCTGTTCGGCGCGCTGGCCACCGGCATCTTCGCCTCCTCGTCGCTCGGCGGTATCGGTTATGCCGATGGCGTCACCATGGGCGGTCAGTTCATGACCCAGCTCTACGCCGTTCTCGTCACCATCGCATGGTGCGGTATCGGCTCCTTCGTCCTCTACAAGATCGTTGATCTCATCGTCGGTCTGCGTGTCACGGTCGAAGCCGAACGCGAAGGTCTCGACCTCGCCTCGCACGGCGAAGCCGCCTACCACAACTGATCGGTCTTCGCGCGGCAGGCCGCTACTGCCGCGCGGGCCTGAGATTTCGAACACTTCAAAAGGCCCGGAACAGCGTGTTCCGGGCCTTTTTGGTGGGTAAATATTGCCCTTACAGGCGTGGTTAAAGCTGCGTTAACCTGCTTTCGTTAACCTTCAGCGCATCTGGGCGCATTGCGTGTCGAGCCGCCGATTCGGCCGCCATGCCCAAAACTGGTTACAGGCTGGTGATAATGAGCAGAAGCAATTCGGCAGCCATGGCGCATCGTTCAACGCGCGTCGTGCTTACCGCTTTCGTCATGCGTCAGGTTTTGGCGCTCCTTGGCTTCGGGATTTTTCTCGGGCTCGCGCTGGCCGTCGCCGCGCTGGCAACGTGGAATGTTGCCGATCCGAGCTTCTCATATGCGACCGACAACGAACCGCGAAATATTCTCGGTTCCACAGGTGCGGCCTTTGCCGACCTGATGATGCAGTTTCTCGGCCTTGCCAGCGTGCTTGCGCTTCTACCGGTGCTTGCCTGGGCGATGGCGCTGATCACCGGTCGTCATATCGACCGCATGCCGGCCCGCATTGCTGCTTGGGCGGGTGCAGCACTGGCCGGTGCCGCCACGATCGGCTGTTTTCCCGCGCCGCTCACCTGGCCGATCCCCACTGGTATCGGCGGTGTTCTGGGCGACATGATCCTGCGCTTTCCGGCACTGTTTGTCGGCGCTTACCCGACCGGCATGCTCGCCACCGTTCTCGGCTGCATCTTTGCCCTGCCGACCGCATGGCTGATGCTGTTTGCCTCGGGCATGGTTGGGCACCGCGAAGCTGTCGAGGTCGATGAGGACGATATTCCCGAACCGCCGCGCCGCAATGCCGCGCAGGACGATGACGAGGATGACGAAGGTGGCTTTGGCGGTTTCCTCGCTTTTGGCGCGCTCGCCCACTATTGGTATACGACCCAGGCCCAGTTCCGCCGCATCTTCGGTATCAAGTCGCGCAACCGCATGGGCGGTCAGCATGAGCAGCCATATGATTTCAACGATGACGAATTCGGCCGACTGAACGAGCCGGTGCGCGCCAAGACGAACCGTGGCGAGCGCCGTGAACCCTCCATGGATGGCGGCGAGTTCGCCAACCGCACGATGGCACGTCGCGCCATCGCAGCACCCCCGATGTCGGATGATGACGATGACGGTTATGACGACGATGTCGGCATGCGCCGTCCGGCCGGTATTCTGCCGGATGATGACGAATTCGTCTCCAGCCCGCGCGGTCGTGGTACTTCGCGTGTCAAGCCGGCAGCGGCTGCGCCAAAACCGAGTGATCGTGTCGGCCGCGAGGCGCAATCCTCCTTCATCGATCCGGAAGGCTTTCAGCTACCATCCGTCCACCTGCTGACCGAACCGAAAGCTGTCGCCCGCGATGCGACGTTGTCGGCCGATGCGCTGGAGCAGAATGCCCGCATGCTGGAAGGCGTGCTCGAAGACTTTGGCGTCAAGGGCGAGATCATTCACGTCCGCCCAGGTCCCGTCGTCACGCTTTACGAACTGGAGCCGGCGCCCGGCATCAAATCGTCGCGTGTCATCGGCCTCGCCGACGATATCGCCCGTTCGATGAGCGCGATCGCCGCCCGTGTCGCCGTCGTGCCCGGCCGCAATGCGATCGGTATCGAATTGCCGAATTCCACCCGCGAAACCGTCTATCTGCGCGAGATGATCGGCAGCCGCGATTTCGAGGGCAGCAAGGCCAAGCTCGCCATGGCGCTCGGCAAGACGATCGGCGGCGAACCCGTCATTGCCGACCTCGCCAAGATGCCGCATCTTCTTGTGGCCGGTACCACCGGTTCGGGTAAGTCGGTCGCCATCAACACCATGATCCTGTCGCTGCTTTACCGGCACAGCCCGGAAAAGTGCCGCCTGATCATGATCGATCCAAAGATGCTGGAATTGTCGATCTATGACGGCATCCCGCACCTCTTGTCGCCCGTCGTCACCGATCCGAAAAAGGCCGTTGTCGCGCTCAAATGGACCGTCCGCGAGATGGAAGAGCGCTACAAGAAGATGTCGAAGATCGGCGTGCGCAATATCGACGGCTTCAACACCCGCGTCGAGCAGGCGCTCGCCAAGGGCGAAGTTCTGACCCGCACCGTGCAGACCGGTTTCGACCGCCAGACGGGCGAAGCGATGTACGAGACGGAAGAGTTCGATCTCAAGCCGCTGCCCTATATCGTCGTCGTCATCGACGAAATGGCCGACCTGATGATGGTGGCCGGCAAGGATATCGAAGGGGCAGTGCAGCGTCTGGCGCAGATGGCGCGTGCCGCCGGTATCCATGTCATCATGGCGACCCAGCGTCCGTCCGTCGATGTCATCACCGGCACGATCAAGGCCAACTTCCCGACCCGTATTTCCTTCCAGGTCACGTCCAAGATCGACAGCCGCACCATCCTTGGCGAACAGGGTGCCGAACAGCTGCTCGGCATGGGTGACATGCTCTATATGGCCGGTGGTGGACGCATCCAGCGCGTCCATGGTCCGTTCGTGTCGGATAACGAAGTCGAGGAAATCGTCTCCTACTTGAAAAGCCAGGGTTCGCCCCAATATCTCGAAGCAATTACGGCAGACGACGAGGATGACGACGAAGGCGGCCCGGCGGGCACATCCAATCTTTCCGATTCGGATGACCCTTACGATCAGGCAGTGGCAATCGTGCTGCGTGACGGCAAGGCCTCGACGTCCTACATCCAGCGTCGGCTGGGCATCGGTTACAACCGCGCTGCATCGCTGATCGAGCGGATGGAGCAGGAAGGACTGATCGGCCCGGCCAACCATGCCGGCAAACGCGAGATACTGGTGCCGACAGAGAACGATATTCTCGATCGGTAACCGCGCTGTGATAAGGCGCGGCCATCAAGCCGCCGCCTTTCATGGTGAGGAAGAGACTGAAGGAGAATACCGAATGACACCCAAAAGCATGCCGCAGATCCTGACGCCCTCCCTCAGCCGCCGCGCTTTCGTAACCGGCGTCACGGCCACGGCAGTTGGTAGCCTTATCGGCCTGCCCGCACTCGCGCAGGGCACCGCCTCGGCGCAGAAGATCGCCGACCACTTTTCCTCGGTCAAAACCATGATGGGCGAATTCGTGCAGTTCGGCCCCCGCGGCGAACAGACCGGTGGAAAGTTCTTCATCGAACGTCCCGGCAAGCTGCGTTTCAATTTCGAGGACCCGTCGCCGATCCGCGTCATCGCCGACGGCAAGAATGTCGTCATCGGTAACCTCAAGCTGAAGACCTGGGATATCTATCCCCTGTCCAAGACGCCGCTCAGCCTGCTTCTTTCCGACAAGATCGATCTGCAGAACCAGACCGTGCGCGACGTCAAGGAAGAGTCGGATCTGATCACCATCGTGCTCGGCAACAAGAGCATTTTTGGCGACAGCACCATCACCATGATGTTCGATCCAAAAACCTACGACCTGCGTCAGTGGACGATTACCGACCTTCAGAACAAGGAAACCTCGGTGATGATCTATAACGTCAAGAACGGCACGCAGTTCGACGATAAGGTGTTTCAGATCGACTATCAGGCCGTTCACCGCCGATAAGCTGTTTACAGCAGGACGAGAAATCGAAGGGTCGCCGAAATGGCGGCCTTTCTGCTTTTCAGCACATCGGAAATTTCATAGACCCTTGCCCATCAGCAGGGGATTTTTCGAATGTCATTTTCCATCACCACCTGGAACATCAATTCGGTGCGGCTGCGCATGCCGATCGTCGAGCAGTTCATTGCCCGCCACCAGCCGGACATTCTCTGCTTGCAGGAGATCAAGTGCCAGGAGCCGGAATTTCCGCTCGCACCCCTGAAGGCACTCGGTTACGAGCACATCATCATCCATGGGCAGAAGGGCTATCACGGCGTGGCGATCGCTTCACGTGTGCCGCTCATGGAAGATCATCGCCAGAATTACTGCAATGTCGGCGATGCCCGCCATATCTCGGCGATCTTCGAGCGCGGTTCGCGCCGCATTCGCCTGCACAATTTCTACGTTCCTGCCGGTGGCGACGAACCAGACCGTACGATCAATCCGAAATTCGGCCACAAGCTCGACTTTCTGGAAGAGATGAAGGTGCTCAAGGCGGACATGCCGGGCGTCTCCTCCATTCTGGTCGGTGACCTCAACATCGCGCCGCTGGAACACGACGTCTGGTCACACAAGCAGCTTCTGAAGATCGTCAGCCACACGCCGGTCGAAACCGACGGCATGAAGGAAGTCATCGCCAAGGGCGGCTGGCTGGACCTGATGCGTCAGTACACGCCGGAGCCGGAAAAGATCTACACATGGTGGAGCTACCGCGCCAAGGACTGGGAGGCCGCCAACAAGGGCCGTCGTCTCGACCACATCTGGTCGTCGCCGGAACTAGGGCCTTTCCTCGACAAGATTGAAGTGCTGAAGGAAGCGCGCGGCTGGAACCAGCCGTCGGACCACGTTCCGGTGACAGCGACATTCAAGTTCTGAAGTCGGTGGGCTTGGGTTTGGATCCTCGGGTCGAGCCCGAGGATGACCAAGAACAGTGGGGGGAGCGTTACCCGCAACATTTCAGCAAATTCAGTGGTTGTTTTGGGGCAGCGACTTCCCCCCAAGCTCGTCATCCTCGGGCTTGACCCGAGGATCCACACCCCAAACTCGCTGAGCCAACCGTCCTTACTGGAACCGGCTTTCCATTGCCGACGCCGCCTGCGCCATGCGTACAAGGTTATCGCGGATGCGCGCCTGCAGCAATTGCGCTGCCCGCGGGTATTCCTCCAGCAGGCGGTGGAACAGGGTGCGGGTCACTTTCAGCACATCGCTGTCCTGCAGCGCCACCGCTGTATATTTGCGCTCGACCATTGTCACCAGCGCCAGTTCGGAAAGCAGCGCGCCTGCGCCCACTTCCTTCTCCACCTGCATATGGCCGTCACGCCCCAGCGTCGACAGCTGAAACCGCCCGCTCGCCACCACGAAGGCGCATTCGGCCGGCGAATGTTCGCGAAACAGCGCCTGGCCGTAAGCGACCGTCCGCCGTTCGGCACCGAAGGCGATCAGCCGCAACTGGTCGCCATCCATGTCGGAAAACAATGGCACCTGCGAAAGCAGGCGAATGTCGTCGGCAAGTGCCATTGTCAAAAGTCCTTACGGTACGATCTTGTAGCCGCCGTTTTCCGTCACGAGGATTTCCGCGTTGGACGGGTCGCGCTCGATCTTCTGGCGCAGGCGGTAGACATGGGTTTCCAGCGTGTGGGTGGTGACGCCGGAATTATAACCCCAGACCTCTTCCAGCAACACATCTCTGGTCACGACCTTCTGGCCGGCGCGATAGAGATACCGGATGATCGCCGCTTCCTTTTCAGTGAGGCGGATCTTTTTGCCGTCGTCGGTGGTCAAGAGCTTCTGGCTGGGCTTGAACACGTAGGGGCCGACGGTGAATGTCGCGTCCTCACTCTGCTCGTACTGGCGCAGCTGGCCGCGAATACGGGCCAGCAGAACCGCGAAACGGAACGGCTTGGTCACATAGTCGTTGGCGCCGGCTTCCAGGCCGAGAATTGTGTCGCTGTCGGTGTCGTGGCCGGTCAGCATGATGATCGGCGCCTTGAAGCCGCTCTTGCGCAAAAGCTTCACGGCTTCGCGTCCGTCCATGTCCGGCAGGCCGACATCCATGATCAACAGGTCGATCTGGCCGGCCTTGGCAGCCTGCATCGCCTTGGTGGCGTTGCTTTCCTGCAGAATGTTGAATTCTTCATAAAAGGAAAGCTGCTCGACCAGCGTTTCGCGCAGGTCGTTGTCGTCGTCGACCAGAAGGATGGTGCGTGCTGCCATGTAGAACTTGCCTCTTTGTTGTCGCGGGCCATCACGGATGGTGCGCGGCCGACTGTTTCGGGCACTTGATGTAAGTGCTAGCTTGCTATGAATTCAAATAAAATCATGAGCAAAGCAAAAACTTGTGAGGAAAATGCGAGCAGATTGCCAAAAGAAAAGGGCTTGTTCGACGATTGTCGTACGCAAGGCGCCCGGAAAGCAATCGCGGGCCCTTGTTCAGATCGGCCCGCTGACCATTCCGGCGGCCATCGGCCGCTCCGGCCGGACGGCGCGCAAGCGGGAAGGTGACGGGGCAACACCGATCACCACCATGTCCGTTCTTTACGGCTTTTTCCGCGGCGATCGCGTCCGATCGATGCCCACCGCATTGCCCATGCGGCGTATCCGGTCCGACATGTTGTGGTGCGATCAGCCCGAGCACCCCAGCTACAATCGCCTCGTCAAGGCCCCGTTCAAGCCAAGCCATGAGGATATGGAGCGGGAAGACGGGCTTTACGATGTCTGCCTCGTGCTCGACTGGAACATCTCGTCGCGCAAACGCCATTGTGGATCGGCGATTTTCTTTCACCTGATCCGGCCGGGCTATCAACCGACGGCCGGCTGCGTGGCCGTCAAGCTGCGCGATATGCAGCGGTTGTTGCGGATGATCCGCAAGGGCACGGTGGTCAAGGTAGTGGGGTAGGGGGCTTACCCGAAGATTTTTTCCACCAGCCCATGTACGCGCCGGAACGCTGCTTTTGCACCCTCGGCCGCGTCCAGTTCTTCAGCCTGCGACAGCGGCAGGTCGTTATAGGCAGAAACGAAATTGCGCCAGTGCAGGCCACGGCCTTCCGGATGGCCGGCAAGGTGACGCGCACCGAAATCGTCGGACAGGTCAATTTTCATCGCTTCCTTGCGCAGGAAGGCCGCGCCGAGATTGGAGCCTTCAGCGACATAGACCCAGCCGAGAGCGGCGGCGGGGCTCAAGGGACCGGTCGTGCTGGAGAGCGTTTCGGCCACACCGCCAAGATCGACGATATCCTGACGCAGGGCTTCCAGGCGGCAGCGATCTGCGAGGCCCGGAAGTTTCGTGTTCAGTTCATTCGACGCATAAAGCGGCGCGACATCGGTGTGGAAATGGAGCTGAACCTCGAGAAACAGAGCGTATCGCTCGCGGCTGGCAAACGGCTCCGCCCGCATGATGCGCTTGTCCAGCGTGTCATGCGTTCCCGTCGTCAGCGCTTTGAGCCGCTGGATACGGGTTTCGTCCGCCGGACGTTCGAGTTCGATCAGCATTTCTTGTCCCTCATACTCATGTTTCGCATGAAGCAAATCGGCACGGAACCGTCAAGTGCGTGTGGCGGGGGAAGCGGAAGCCGGCACGTCAAAAACCTCGCCGGGTCGCATGGGACGAAAACGCTCACGGGAAATTTTTCGCGCATCGAGGGCGGCATGAAGCGCTTCCACCGGTTGCTCGATGCCTTCATTGGTAAGTTTCACCGTGCCCCAGTGATGGCCGGCAACAAAGGATGCGCCGCATAACTGCATGCCTTCCACCGCCTCTTCCGGGTTCTGGTGCTGCGGTGCCATGAACCAGCGCGGTTCGTAAGCGCCAAACGGCAGGTTGGCGAGGCGAAAACCGCCATGCTTTTCCTTCGCCGAACGATAATTGATGCCGCTGTGAAAACCGGTATCGCCGATATGATAGATCTTTCCGGCCGGGGTTTCGAACACGAAGGCGGCCCAGAGCGCCTGACGGCGGTCGTTCAGGCCACGTGCCGACCAGTGATGGCAAGGTTCGCAATGGAAGGTTACTTCGGGCGCGACGGTTTCCTGACCACCCCAGTCCATTACCGTGATTTTAGCGTCCGGGACCTTGCTGCGGATGATCGCGTCATTGCCAAGGGGCGTGATGAAATGCGGTTTGTCGCGGCCCTGCAGCACCCACAGCGTTTCGAGATCGAGGTGGTCGTAATGATTGTGGGTGACGAGCACAATATCGATCGGCGGCAGATCGCCGATGCGGATGCCGGGCGGATTGACGCGTTTCGGGCCGGTCCAGTTGAACGGACTGGTGCGCTCCGACCAGACGGGATCGGTCAGGATGTTAAGGCCGGCGACCTGGATGAGCATGGAAGCATGTCCGACCATGGTGACGACGATGCGATCGCCACTGACACGCGTTTCCGGCATTGCCTGCGGAAACGGGCTGGCAAATGTTTCGGGCCAGGGAATGTTGCCATTGCCGAGTTTCCAGCGCAGCAGATCCATCATGCCGGCCGGTTCTTCGCCATTCGGATTGAAGAAATGCGTGCCGTCGAAATGATCCGAGACGGGTCCGCTGTAATATTTATTGCCAGCCATGGCGCTCCTTGCCGTCACACCACCGGCAAGCGCGGCGATGGCTGCAAGACCGGTCCATTTGAAAAAATTGCGACGGTTCATGAGATCAGTCCGATGGCCGGGGTTTTCAAGGAGAGGGTCAGGCGGTTTCGATATCCGTCTGCGCAAAATCCTCGCCGACGAAGAGAAGCGGCGATTTGAGCGTTTTCGCGGCGGCATAGGTAAAACAATCGCCGAAATTGAGTTGTGCCGGATGACCGACAAAACGGCCGTAAGTCTTTGCGGCATCGAGTGCGATATCGTGGAGGCCGATGGGAAAGTCGATTTCGGTGGCGCCGATGCTGCGCATAAAGGCGATCACATCCTCTCGAGCGTCTTCGATCATCTGCGGTGGCGTCGGTCGCTGGTTACCATGAACGCTGATGGCATTCTTGCGGGCAACTGCAATGACGGCTTCAAACATCGTAACCGACGAATAATGGATTGTGGTGCGGGCTGCAGCGACCTTGGAAAGCAGTCGGTCCGCATCTTTCTCGCGGGTCATGATGGCGACAACAGCCGAGGCGTCGAGAAACATCAGTCCTCCCACATTTCATCCATATAGGCTTTCTGATCGAAATCGACCGCTAATGGCCCCATCCTTGCGGCCACCCGGTCTTGAATACGCCGTACCCGCTCTTCGACAGAGAGTTTTTCGTCTGCCTGCTTCAGCACGCTTTCCAGCGCATAACGCACGGCTTCCGTCTTCGTCTTTGTGCCGAGTTGACGCATGGCTTCGTCCGCAAGTGCATTGACCTTTGGATCACGAATATAAAGGGACATGGCGCTCTCCCTCTCGGCAGGAGTGATGGAATATTCCTGATATTGCCATTGAATATTCAAGTGCGCAACGTCGCAAATTCGGCTCTTCCCTTGACTCATCGCCCCATTTCCTGTTTAAGCTCGAAAATCTGCTGACAAGTCACGACTTGGAGCCGCCGACCGGGGCCGACATATTGAGCCCGGAGGTCAACATCCGACAGCGCGTTGCGCCCTCGGGTGCTTTTTGGCTTTGCGCGCAACTTCGCGTCTTGTTTTCAGCGGTAAAAGACCCGACGTTTCCGGGCACCCGGAAACGAAGAAGGAAGTTGCGATGTTTGAGAACCTGCAGGACCGTCTTGGCTCCATTCTGAATGGACTGACCGGCCGTGGCGCGTTGAGCGAGGCGGATGTTTCCGCAGCACTCCGCGAGGTTCGCCGTGCGCTTCTGGAAGCCGACGTTGCGCTCGAAGTCGTGCGCGCCTTCACCGACAAGGTGCGTGAAAAGGCCGTCGGCGCCGAGGTTCTGAAGTCGATCAAGCCCGGCCAGATGGTCGTCAAGATCGTCCATGACGAACTGGTCGAGATGCTGGGTTCGGAAGGCGTGGGCATCAGCCTTCATGCCGCCGCCCCCGTCGTCATCATGATGGTCGGCCTGCAGGGTTCGGGTAAAACCACGACCACCGGCAAGATCGCCAAGCGGCTGACCGACCGCGACAAGAAAAAGGTGCTGATGGCGTCGCTCGATACGCGTCGTCCCGCAGCCCAGGAGCAGTTGCGCCAGCTCGGCGTGCAGACCGGCGTCGACACGCTGCCGATCATCGCCGGCCAGTCGCCGACCGATATCGCCGCACGCGCAGTTCAGGCCGCAAAGCTCGGCGGCCATGACGTCGTCATTCTCGACACCGCCGGCCGCACCCATATCGATGAACCGCTGATGCAGGAAATGGCGGAAATCAAGCGGAAGTCCAATCCGCATGAAATCCTGCTGGTTGCGGACAGCCTGACCGGTCAGGACGCCGTCAATCTTGCCCGCAACTTCGACGAACGCGTCGGCATTACCGGCCTCGTCCTGACCCGCATGGACGGCGATGGCCGTGGCGGTGCAGCGCTGTCGATGCGCGCCGTTACCGGCAAGCCGATCAAGCTGATCGGTATCGGCGAAAAGATGACGGAGATGGAGGAATTCCATCCCCGCCGTATCGCCGACCGTATCTTGGGCATGGGCGATATCGTTTCACTGGTCGAAAAGGCTGCCGAAAACATCGACGCCGAAAAGGCGGCCGCCATGGCCGCCAAGATGGCCAAGGGCAAGTTCGACCTGAACGACCTCGCCGACCAGCTCCGCCAGATGAAATCGCTCGGCGGCATGGGCGGCATCATGGGCATGATGCCGGGCATGGCCGGCATGAAGGACAAGCTCGCCGCAACCGGCATGAACGACAAGACGTTCGACCGGATGATCGCCATCATCGGCTCGATGACCAAGGCCGAGCGCGCCAACCCGGACATGCTGAAGCATTCCCGCAAGAAGCGTATTGCCGCCGGTTCTGGCACCGATGCGTCCGACATCAACAAGCTTCTGAAAATGCACCGCCAGATGGCCGACATGATGAAAATGATGGGCGGCAAGGGCAAGGGCGGCATGATGAAGCAGATGATGGGCGGCCTTGCCTCCAAGATGGGTATGGGTGGTATGGGCGGTATGCCTGACCTTTCCAAGCTCGACCCGAAGCAGCTCGAAGCCCTGCAGAAGCAGGCCGAAGCCGCCGGCTTGAAGCCGGGCGGCATGCCGGGTTTGCCGGGTGGCGGAATGCCGGGTCTGGGCGGCGGTGGCCTGCCGGGGCTTGGTGGTTTTCCGGGCCTGCCGGGTCTGCCGGGCAAGAAGAAGTAAGAGGGAGCGCGTAGATGGTTGACCCGCAAGTGAAGGCAAAGCTTCTGAGCTACCGCCAGTCGATCGACAATATCGACGCGGCGCTGGTGCATATGCTGGCCGAACGTTTTCGCTGCACCAAGGAAGTGGGCCACCTCAAGGCTCAATACGATTTGCCGCCGGCCGACCCGGCGCGTGAAGAATTCCAGATCGAACGCCTTCGCCAGCTGGCGAAGGATGCCAATCTGGACCCGGATTTCGCGGAAAAGTTCCTGAACTTCGTCATCAAGGAAGTCATCAGGCACCATGAAGCGATTGCCGCCGAACATGGCGGCACCAAAGAGACTGCATAACCAAGTTTTCAAGACACGGCCCGCCGGATGGCGGCCCAAACTTAGGAGAATAACAATGTCCCTGAAGATTCGTCTGGCCCGTGGTGGTTCCAAGAAGCGTCCTTACTACACCGTCGTTCTGGCTGACGCCCGTTCGCCGCGCGACGGCCGCTTCCTGGAGAAGCTCGGTTCCTGGAACCCGATGCTGGCCAAGGACAACCCGGCCCGTATCGAACTGAACGCCGAGCGCATCCAGCACTGGATCGCCAACGGTGCACAGCCGACCGACCGCGTTCTGCGCTTCCTGGCCGACGCCAACATCGCGACCCGCGAAGCCAAGAACAACCCGGAAAAGGCAAAGCCGGGCAAGAAGGCAACCGAACGCGCTGCTGAAAAGGCTCAGAAGATCGAAGATGCCAAGGCAGCTGCTGCCGAAGCCGCCGCTTCTGCTGAATAATTTCTGCGCAGACGGCCGGAGTTGATTACACCTCGCATATGAGGCATAATCAGGCTCTATCCGTACGCCCGTAGGCGGGCCTATATTTGATCCCTCATGCCCAGGCATGGGGGATCTTTCATTTGGCGGGGCTGAATGACAACGAAGATCGCTATTCTCATTGATGGTGGCTATCTGCGTACTGCCGCCAGTTCGACCTATGTCTACAATCCCGATTTCATAGAAAAAGTCGCCCGTCGGGTCGTGCTGCCCGACGAGACGCTTCAGCGGATTTTCTATTACGATTGCGATCCCTTCAATGGAGAGGTAAAGCTCCCCGTCTCAGGAGAACTGAAGAAGTTCGAAATGAGAGGTTGGCTCGATATCCTCGCCATGAAAGACCTGTTCGCGGTCCGTAAGGGCACTTTGAAATTCAGGGGATTCAAGCCAAAGAAGATACCGGTCAGCTCGGATACGTTGACGGATGCCGACTTCAAGCCCTACTTCGAGCAAAAGGGTGTCGATATGCGGATTGGGCTGGATATAGCCACGCTTGCATCATCCGGACGCATTGAGAGGATCGTATTGGTCACAGGCGACACCGATTGTGTTCCGGCCATGAAACATGGACGCATTGCTGGCCTGCAGGTCGCTATCGTTAGGTTTCCCGGCCAAAGCCTATCGCGAGAACTTTTGTGGCACGCCGATTTTTGCCGATCCATAGAATGGCCAGAGGATGCCGAGAAGTTTGACAAAAAAACTTGAAAACCCAATCCTGATGGCCACGATCGGCGCGGCACAGGGCCTGCGCGGCGAAGTGCGCGTGCGCACCTTCACCGAGGACCCGATGGCGATCGGCGATTACGGCAACCTGCACAGTTCCGATGGTCGCGTGTTCGAGATTCTTGATCTGCGTGAAGCCAAGACCGTCGTGATCGTGCGGTTCCGTGGCGTCAACGACCGCAATACCGCCGAAGCCCTTAACGGTCTGGAACTGTTCATCGACCGCGACAACCTGCCGGACGACGAGCTGGAAGAAGACGAATTTTATTATGCTGACCTCGAAGGCCTCGAAGCTGTCGATGCCGAGGGCAAGAGTTATGGCAAGGTAACCGCCGTGCACGATTTTGGCGCCGGCGACCTTCTGGAGCTGAAGGGCCCGGGCCGTCGTCCCGCCCTGATCCCCTTCTCCGAAGCCGCCGTGCTGGAGATCGATCTCGAAAACGGGCGCCTTCTCATAGACCCGATGGCGGCGGGCCTGATCGAGGATCCGAACGAGGGCAAGGGCCAGGACGGCTTTCCCGGCAGCAACTGATCCGGGTATCGATCCATGACCTTTCGCGCCACCATCCTGACGCTCTATCCCGAAATGTTTCCGGGCCATCTTGCCACCTCGCTGGCCGGCAAGGCCGCCGCGCGCGGCGAATGGTCGGTTGAAGCAGTGCAGATCCGCGATTTTGCCGAGGATAAACATCGCACCGTCGATGACACGCCAGCCGGCGGCGGCGCCGGGATGGTGCTGAAACCGGATATTCTGGCGAAGGCGATCGATTCGGTTGCGACTGACAACCGTCCCCGGCTGCTGATGAGTCCGCGTGGAAAACCGCTGACGCAGGCGCGTGTGCGCGAACTGGCGGCCGGCGATGGTGTCGTTGTCGTCTGCGGCCGTTTCGAGGGTGTCGACCAGCGGGTGATCGATGGTCGCGAACTCGAGGAAGTGTCGATCGGCGACTATATCCTGTCCGGTGGCGAGCCGGCGGCGCTGATCCTGCTCGACGCCGTGGTGCGCATTCTGCCCGGCGTCATGGGCAATGTTCTGTCCGGCACGCATGAAAGTTTCGAGACCGGCATGCTGGAGCACCCGCATTACACGCGACCGCAGGTGTTCGAGGGTCAGGAAATCCCGGCGGTCCTGACCTCCGGCAACCATGCGGCCATCGAAAAATGGCGCCAGCAGCAGGCGCTGAAGCTGACAAAAGAACGACGTCCGGACCTTCTGGACTGAAGGATATGGCGACAGAGGGCGAAAACCGCGCTGTTTCGTCATAAAAACGCAACCAACGGGATGACAACCGCCCATCTTTCGTGTAATTGCGCGCTCGGAAATGGGCGAACGCCCGTAACCCTTAAGCAAAGAATGGCGAACCCGCTCTGCCGAACAGGCTGATCCGGAGGCATTGACCCACAAGGTCATGACCAAGGGATGATCATCGAGCGCTCTGGCTGTTTCAGAAAAAAGAGAGAGTTAGATCGATGAACATCATCCAGCAGCTTGAGGCCGAACAGGCCGCCAAGATCGAAGCACAGCGCACGCTTCCGGAATTCGCTCCGGGCGACACTGTTCGCGTCAACGTACGCGTCAAGGAAGGCACCCGTACCCGTGTACAGGCTTACGAAGGCGTCTGCATTGCCCGTTCGGGCGGCGGCATCAACGAGAGCTTCACGGTTCGTAAGATTTCCTACGGTGAAGGCGTCGAGCGCGTATTCCCGGTTTACTCGCCGCTGGTCGAAGGCGTCGAAATCGTTCGCCGCGGTAAGGTCCGTCGCGCCAAGCTGTACTACCTGCGCGATCGCCGCGGCAAGTCGGCTCGTATCGTTGAAAACACCGGTACCCGCGCCCGCAAGCTGAACGAAGCCGAACGCGCTGCAGCTGCCGAGGAAAAGGCACGTCTGGAAGCCGAAAAGGTAGCAGCAGCACAGGCACTGGCCGCCGAAAAGGCAGCTCAGGAAGCCGCTGAAGCCAAGGCCGCTGAAGAAGCAGCCGCAGCAAAGGCAGCAGAAGCTTCTGCCGAATAAGATTTGCCCACAAGGCATGATGAAAAGGCGGTCCTCGGGCCGCCTTTTTTGTTGCCGCCATGATAGACGTCAAAATATTGCGTGTCAGGCCGCAAACAGAGGGAACCCCCGGGCGTTTCCCGCATTTTCCGCTCTGGATTGAAAGCCGGAGCCTTTTCCCGTGAAGCCGATCGTCACCGCCTCCCTGAAACTCGCAACCTGCCTCACCATGGGTGTCGCTGGCGTGATCGGTGTGGTTTACGCGGCCTCGTTTGTGATCACCGATTATACGCCGCATCATTTCGCGCATATGGATGCGCCGCTCTGGACCGATAAACCGGTTGTCGTAGACCGCAACGCGCAGGCGCTCGAACGGCTGCCGGCGCTTGTCGCTGCTGCAGATGTGCCGGCACAGGAAATCCCGCTCGGCGGCGAGATCAACAGCGTCGCCAATGCCGTACCGCCGCAACGGTCGGCCGATCGCGGTGAACTGGCGTCCTTGCAAAACGATGATCCGATGTTGCAGCAGGCAGAAGCCACGCCGATGGACAACGGGACCGACGGCAACATGGTCGAACTGAGCGCCGCCCATATCGACTGGTGTTTTGCCCAATACCGGTCCTACCGGATCGAGGACAACAGCTATCAGCCATTCGATGCACCGGAGCGCCGGGAGTGCCAGTCGCCACATGAAGGCGGCATGCCGATCGCGGATGCTTCCGGCATGGATGACGGCACCTTGACCCCGGAGACCGTGCAGGACACAATGACAGGACGACCGATGACGGCTGAAGAGCCGCAGATGGTCGCCGCCTCCGGCGGTGTCGATACCGGCTGGTGTTTTGCGCAATACCGTTCCTACCGCGCCGAAGACAATACGTACCAGCCTTTCGACGGTGGCCCGCGCCGCCAGTGTGTACCGCGTGAGCGAAGCTACTGACGCCGATCGGCAACGGCGCAAGCATCGGTCATCACACCATCACACACCCGATTGCCGACATTTCATCGAACTGCTATATAAGCCGCCATGGGATCAAAATTCGGATGCCTCGCGAGACAGATGATCGTGCTGCAGGACCATAAGCGTCTGCCGGCACGTTTCTTCGCGCGCGTATCCGGGGCGCTTTGCAGCCGACTTAGCTGACCGGGCCGACATGCCCGGCACGGCGGTATTTACCGCCCGCATTCCCGTCTCCAAAACATGAATTTTTTGAAATGGATGTCAGCCATGAGCGCACCGCGTACCCTCTATGACAAGATCTGGGACGACCACGTCGTATCGGAAGAAAACGGAACCTGTCTTCTCTATATCGACCGTCATCTCGTTCACGAAGTGACGTCGCCGCAAGCTTTTGAAGGTCTGCGCATGGCCGGCCGCAAGGTGCGCGCACCGGAACGTACGCTCGCCGTCGTCGACCACAACGTGCCGACCACCGCCGACCGTCACCTCGGCATCAAGAACGAGGAAAGCCGCATCCAGGTGGAGGCGCTGGCCCAGAACGCCGCCGATTTCGGCGTCGAATATTATTCGGAAAAGGATGTGCGTCAGGGCATCGTGCACATTGTCGGCCCCGAACAGGGCTTTACCCTGCCGGGCATGACCATCGTTTGCGGTGACAGCCACACGTCCACGCATGGCGCCTTCGGTGCCTTGGCGCACGGTATCGGCACGTCCGAGGTCGAGCATGTTCTCGCCACGCAGACGCTGGTGCAGAAAAAGGCCAAGAACATGCTGGTGCGTGTCGATGGCAAGCTGCCGGAAGGCGTGACCGCCAAGGACGTGATCCTTGCCATCATCGGCGAGATCGGTACGGCAGGTGGCACCGGCCACGTGGTCGAGTTTGCCGGCGAAGCGATCCGTTCGCTTTCCATGGAAGGCCGCATGACGGTCTGCAACATGACGATCGAAGGCGGCGCCCGCGCCGGTCTGATCGCGCCGGACGAAACCACGTTCGAATACATCAAGGGCAAACCGCGTGCGCCGAAGGGTGCTGCACTCGATATGGCGATCGATTACTGGAAGACGCTGCACAGTGACGAGGGCGCGCATTACGACAAGGTGATCGTGCTCGACGGCGCCAACCTGCCCCCGATCGTTTCCTGGGGGTCCTCGCCGGAAGACGTCATCTCGGTTGAAGGCGTGGTGCCGAACCCGGATGACATTCAGGAAGAAAACAAGCGCAGCTCGAAATGGCGTGCGCTGGAATATATGGGCCTGAAGCCCGGCCAGAAGATGACCGACATCACCGTCGATCGCGTCTTTATCGGTTCCTGCACCAACGGCCGTATCGAGGATTTGCGCGCGGCCGCAGCAATGGTCGAAGGTAAGACCGTGGCCTCCACCGTCAACGCCATGATCGTGCCAGGCTCCGGTCTCGTCAAGGAACAGGCGGAAGCCGAAGGCCTCGACGTCATCTTCAAGGCTGCCGGGTTCGAATGGCGTGAGCCGGGCTGTTCCATGTGCCTTGCCATGAACGACGACCGCCTCAACCCGTATGAGCGCTGCGCCTCCACCTCGAACCGCAATTTCGAGGGCCGTCAGGGTTACAAGGGCCGCACGCATCTCGTATCGCCTGCCATGGCGGCGGCGGCGGCGATTGCCGGGCACTTTGTCGATATCCGCGACTGGACGTGAGTGTCAGGGGAGGGGCGCGTTTTCGTGCCCCTTACTGACTGCTGAGGGTCTTCCGCTTCCTCTCTTTCGTGCTCCGGCGCCTCTCTGGCGCCATCCCGGCCTACTTTGTTATTCCGGTCCCTTCCTCCGTCATTCCGGCTTTGCGCCGGAAACCAGCATCGCCGCGTCCGCGGCGCGATAGACTGAGATGCGGTCACCGCGAAGGAAGAGCTCTTTCACCGCGCGGACGCGCGGTGGCTAGATTCCGGCACAAGGCCGGAATGACGCAGAGGAGAGAGGAGGCCACCTCCCCCACTACACAACAAAAACGGCATTCAATGTCGCAAACAGAATATTTTCTCCTCAAGCCGACACTCTTCGGTCCAACAAAATCAAGATCTTGTATCTAATTTCATCCCCGCATTTCGGGACCGTGCGACACTCATCGCGTTCTGTTTCGGCTACACCGGTCTGCATTGCCGGCGAGATAGAGCCGGTGATCGCATGGGACGCCCTGATGCAGGTGATCCATGCGGGGCTGCGCAGAAAATGGTCTTCCTCTCGCCTGAAAGATGGCGGGGCGTGCGTGTGTCGCACACAAACCGGCTCGATCTAATAACCAATAACAGCGAGTCGCCGCAGAAGGACCGGAGTTGCGCGGAAAAACCACCGAACGGGGCACGTCGTGCGCCATTATAAAATTAAATTAGGAGGCACAGGACGTGCCCCGGCCGCATAACCCGCAAACGACAGCGGGCAAAAATTGAAAAATCGAAGATCGCCAAGGGACGACTCTGTCCGTTTGGCGGCAAGGCGGCGTGACATCAATAAACATTGAAAACGTGACGTGGTCGCCACCATGCCGCCGCCACTGGTAATTCACGGCACTTTCGGCCATATACGCCACAGAACAGGCGCAGGACGCCCGAACAGGATCAGCATCATGACAGGACAGGTCGAATTCGCGCGTATGAACGGGCTTGGCAACAAGATCCTCGTTGTCGACATGCGTGGCCGTTCCGACATGGTGACGCCCGATGCGGCGATCGCGCTCAATGCCGATCCGGCCACCCAGTTCGATCAGATCATGGCCATCCATGATCCGCGCGCCGACGGCACAGATGCCTGGATCGATATCTTGAACTGCGATGGCACCAAGGCGCAGGCCTGCGGCAACGGCACGCGCTGCGTCGTGCAGGCATTGGCGGCCGAGACCGGCCGCAAGACATTCACCTTCCAAACGGTCGCCGGCATCCTGAATGCCGAGGAACACGCGGACGGCACGATCTCCGTTGATATGGGCAAGCCTGTTTTCGCCTGGGACAAGATCCCGTTGGCGGAAGAGTTTTTCGACACCAGCCGTATCGAATTGCAGATCGGCCCGATCGATGCGCCCGTCCTGCACTCGCCGTCTGCCATGTCGATCGGCAATCCGCATGCGATCTTCTGGGTCGATCAGGATCCGATGACCTTCGATCTCGAACGTTTCGGTCCGATGCTGGAAAACCATCCGATGTTTCCGGAAAAGGCCAATATCACGCTGGCACAGGTCACGTCGGGCGATGCCTTGCGCACCCGCACATGGGAACGCGGTGCCGGGCTGACGCTCGCCTGTGGTTCTGCTGCCTGCGCCGCCGGTGTCTCCGCTGCTCGCACCGGTCGCACGGGTCGCACCGTAACGATCGATGTTGCCACCGCACCGACAGGCCAGCCGCTTGTGATCGAATGGCGCGAGGATGACCACGTCGTCATGACCGGCCCCGCCGAATGGGAATGGTCCGGCAAGGTCGATCCCGTCACCGGTAGTTTTGTGCGTGATGAAGAACCTCAGGCGAGGGCGAATTGAGCGGCGTCGAGGTCATCACCTTCGGCTGTCGGCTGAACACCTATGAATCGGAAGTGATGCGCGCCGAGGCCGAAAAAGCAGGCCTCAACAATGCCGTTCTGGTCAATACCTGCGCCGTGACAGGCGAGGCCGTGCGCCAGGCGCGCCAGACCATCCGGCGTGTGCGTCGCGAAAATCCGCATGCCCGCATCATCGTCACCGGCTGTGCCGCGCAGACGGAAAAGCAGACCTTTGCCGATATGGCCGAAGTCGACATGGTGCTCGGCAACGAGGAAAAGCTGTCGTCGAAATCCTATCGCGCCCTGCCGGATTTCGGCGTGTCGGCGACAGAAAAGCTGCGCGTCAACGATATCATGAGCGTCAAGGCGACAGCGCCGCAGATGATCAGACATATCGACGGCCATGTGCGCGCCTTCATCCAGGTGCAGAACGGTTGCGATCATCGCTGCACCTTCTGCATCATCCCGTATGGGCGCGGTAATTCCCGCTCGGTGCCCATGGGTGCGGTGGTGGAGCAGGCGCGAAAACTCACGAAAAGCGGTTATCGTGAAATCGTGCTCACCGGTGTCGATGCCACCAGCTACGGTGCCGATCTGCCCGGTAATCCGACGCTCGGTTATCTTGCCAAGACCCTGCTGAAACAGGTTCCCGAAATTCGTCGCCTGCGCCTGTCATCGATCGACAGTATCGAGGCCGACAATCATCTTTGGGATCTGATTGCCGACGAACCGCGTTTCATGCCGCATCTGCATCTGTCCTTGCAGCATGGGGATGATATGATCCTGAAGCGCATGAAACGCCGCCACAGCCGCGCCGAAGCTTTGGCCTTCACCGAGCAGGCCCGCCGGCTGCGCCCCGAAATCGCTTTCGGTGCGGATATGATCGCCGGTTTCCCGACCGAGACGGAAGAGATGTTCGAAGGTGCCGCAACGTTGGCGGAAGAGGCCGGCATCTCCTTCCTGCATGTCTTCCCCTACAGCCCGCGCCCCGGCACGCCGGCCGCCCGCATGCCGCAGGTCGATCGCGCGCTGGTCAAGGAACGTGCCGCAAGGCTGCGTGCGCGTGGCGAGGCGCTGCACCGCGCCCATCTCGATCGCATGGTCGGTACCGAACAGGTGATCATCGTTGAAAACAACGGCATGGCGCATACGGAAAACTTTTCGCTGGTTGCAGCCCCGACACTTATTCCCCGCGACTTCAAGCGCGTTATGATAACGGGGCATAACGGCAAACATCTCGACATGGCCGTCGTGGCCGATGCCTGCCATGAGCAGGCGGCCTGACCGGAACGGAATTTTTTGAAATGGTAAGCTTCATCAGACGCGTTTTCACTTTTGGCGACAAGCCGGTGGAAAAACAGACCTCGCAGGTCCCGCAGGTCCCGCAGGATGCGCCGGACGTGACGGTGGATGCCGCCGTTCAGGCGGAGTTGGAGCCGAAATCGCGCGATGAGGATCTGCCTGTTGCCGCCGACCCGGTGGCTCAGGTGGAGATGGACACGGCGGGCGGCCCGTCCGGCGATGCGGTCGAGACGATTGAGGAAGCTGTCGTTGAAGCATCGGCCGCCGAGGACGAGCCTGCGGCTATCCTTCCCGGCGTCGAGGAAACCTCTGATCTGGGCGTCGTGCCCTTGTCGCTGCTGGAAGCCGAGGCTGCGGCGGAAACCGCGCCCGTTGCGGATGCGGATCTCCCCCCCTCTGCCCTGCCGGGCATCTCCCCCACAGGGGGGGAGATCACGGATGCAGCTGTCTCGACCCCATCTGACCCGGGCGTAACAGGCGCTGAAGGCGTTGCCGAAGTTGGCAGTGATAACGGGCCTGTCGAAGGTGTGAAGCATGCTGCTGATGAGGCTGTAATCAACGCCAAGGATCTCGACGTCGTTTCCCCGCCCGCGACGTCTGCTGTAGAGCAGGAAGCGTCCCCCTTGCTGATCTCCCCCCTTGAGGGGGAGATGCCCGGCAGGGCAGAGGGGGGTGGGTCCACACCCGCCGAGGCCAGCGGTGAACAACCGGCAGCAACCAACGCCCGCAGCGAACGTGAAGGGCTGGGCGAAGACGCCGCACCCGCAACGCCCGTCCTCCCCAAAGGCTTCTCCACCGCCAAACCGGAAGCCGAACCCGTTGCCGTCGTCGCCCCGCCGACGCTCACATGGTTCCAGCGCCTGCGTGCCGGTCTTGCCCGCACCTCGTCGCAGCTCACCGGCCAGATCACCGCTCTTTTCACCAAGCGCAAGCTGGATGAACAGACGCTGGAAGAGCTGGAAGACCTGCTGATCCAGGCCGATCTGGGCGTCGAAACCGCCATGCGCATCACCGACACGCTGTCTTCGGAACGGTACGGCAAGGATGTGACGGGTGAAGACGTGTCGCGCATCATGTCTGCCGAAATCACCAAGGTCCTCACGCCGGTCGCAAAACCGCTGCAGCTCGATCTCGATCACAAGCCGCATGTCATCCTCGTCGTCGGTGTCAACGGCACCGGCAAGACGACGACCATCGGCAAGCTCGCCGCCAAACTCTCCGGTTCCGGCCTGAAGGTCATGCTCGCCGCCGGCGACACGTTTCGCGCGGCCGCCATCGAGCAGTTGAAGATCTGGGCGGATCGCACCGGTTCGCAATTCATCGGCACCAAGCTCGGCGCCGATGCCGCCGGTCTTGCCTATGACGCTTTCGAACAGGCGCGCGCCAACAAATCCGACGTGCTGATCATCGATACCGCCGGCCGTCTGCAGAACCGCACGGAACTGATGGCGGAACTGGAAAAGATCGTGCGCGTTTTGAACAAGCTCGATCCTGATGCGCCACACACTGTGCTGCAGACACTCGATGCCACGACCGGCCAGAATGCCATGAATCAGGTGGAAATCTTCCGCAATGTCGCCGGCGTCAGCGGCTTGATCATGACCAAGCTCGACGGCACGGCGCGTGGCGGCATTCTGGTCGCCATCGCGGCCAAGCACAAACTGCCGGTTTATTTCATCGGTGTCGGTGAAGGCGTGGACGATCTGGAGCCTTTCGAGGCCAAGGATTTCGCCCATGCCATTGCCGGCCTGACGCATTGATGCCACGAAAAGCGTGTTTGGCTTCGCCAGCACAACCCGTTTGACGCTTTAGCTTAAGAAGTTGGATGCCATGCAGATCGAAAGCGACACCACGCCGACCAAGGAAGAAAAGCAGCATCCCGGCCTCAAGCTGGCGCTGGAAATCGGGCCTTTGCTAGTGTTCTTTTTCGGTAACCTGCGCGGCGAATGGCTGGCGGAAAAGTTTCCCGCGCTGACCGCCATCGGCGGGCCGCTTTTGATTGCGACGGCGCTGTTCATGGTCGCTACCGTCATTTCACTGATCGTCTCGAAAATCGTCTTCAAGCACCTGCCGGTCATGCCCTTCGTCTCGGGCGTCGTCGTCATGGTGTTCGGTGGCCTGTCGATCTGGCTGCAGGACGAAACCTTCATCAAGATGAAGCCGACCATCGTCAACACGCTGTTCGGCGTCGTTCTGCTGGGCGGTCTGCTATTCGGCAAGTCGCTGCTCGGTTATGTCTTCAACGCTGCCTTCCGGCTGGATGAGGAAGGCTGGCGGAAACTGACTGTTCGCTGGGGCATTTTCTTCCTGTTCCTCGCTGTCATCAACGAAATCGTCTGGCGCAATTTTTCCGATCAGTTCTGGGTCAATTTCAAGGTCTGGGGCACGATGCCGATCACCATCGCCTTCACGCTCTCGCAGATGCCGCTGATCATGCGCCACACGATCGAAGACACGGCGACGGATAACGGCAAGTGACGGCGCTGGGCGTTTCCGAACCGGGTTCACAATCGCATCGCTGGCTCATCGGCGCGCTGGTTCTGTTCATCGCGCAGATCGCCATCCTTTATTTCATGGGCCGCATTCCGATCTGCGAATGCGGCTATATAAAACTGTTCGAACCGGGCGTGAATTCACCCGGCAATTCGCAGCATATCGCTGACTGGTACACACCGTCCCACATCATCCACGGTTTCCTGTTTTACGGCCTCGGCTGGCTCATCCTGCGCCGCGCGCCGCTTGCGGCCCGGCTGTCGCTGGCCGTGCTGATCGAGGCGGCTTGGGAAATCCTCGAAAACTCGCCCATCATCATCGACCGTTATCGCTCCGCCACCATGGCGCTCGGTTATAACGGCGACAGCATTTTGAACTCGGCCATGGATACGGTGTCCATGATGATCGGATTTTTTATTGCGGCCCGCCTGCCGGTCTGGATGACGGTCGTGATCGCGATATTCTTCGAGCTTCTGACCGGTTATCTGATCCGCGACAATCTGACGCTCAACGTGCTGATGCTGATTTCCCCTGTGGATGCGGTGCGCGAGTGGCAGTCAGCCCTGTAAAGGGCGTGTATCTGCTGTCTCTCAATCAGGTTTCGTTAACAGTCGCGTCCTAGAACCTGAATGTCAGTTCGTGGAGGGGGATGTACCCCTTAGGCCGCGTCGCGAGGACGACATGGAATCCCAGGATAATTTTGCCTATCTGCTGCCCTTCATCTTCCTGACCTTCGGTCTGGTGTTCTTCGGGGTGGCGCGACTGGGCGACCGCAGTGCCCCTGCCTGGGGTTTTGGTTATATCGCCGCCGCTCTCGGTTTCGCCACACCCATGCTGCTTGGTTTCCTGCCGGCGCGGGGGCAGGCGGTTCTGGCGAACGCCTTCTTTTTCACCGGCTTCTATCTGTTCGGTGACGCGCTCCTCCTGCGGTTCCGTCGCCCGCGTTTTCGTAAAGCACGCATGGCGCTCTGGGCGGCCGGCATGGCCTCCATCGGTTATTTCGTCCTGATCGCGGACAGCATGCGTGGCGAACTGCTGTCCAGTGACGTCTTCTGCCTGGCTCTTATTGCCCTGCCGCTTGCAGCCGTGGTTCGCGATCTGCACCGTCCGATCGATTTCGCGCTGTTCGGTATCGTCAGCCTCGTCTTCGTCGAAACCCTGGTGCGATTGGTTACCATGACGTTCGTGCTGGCCGACCAGTCCTATCTGGGGTTCGAGCGATTTCTGGCCTCCGACTACGCCTTCTTCATGCAGGTCGGCGCCAGCCTTATCGGTTTCCTGATGGCGCTGACGGCGCTTGCCGCAACGGTTCTTGATGTCATCGGAGGTCATCAGGATGCGGCGCATCGCGATCCGCTGACCGATGCGCTGAACCGCCGTGGTTTCGACCGTGCCATCGCCGATCTGGGTGAGGGAGCGGAACGCGGGGTGATCATCTGCAGTGATGTCGATCATTTCAAGCGCGTGAACGATGATTACGGACATGCCGCCGGTGATGTGGTTATCAAGCTGCTGGTCGAACTGTTTCGGCGGCAACTACCGGAGGGCGCACTGATTGCCCGGTTCGGTGGCGAGGAGTTCGTCGCTTTTCTGCCCGGCATGTCGATGACCGAAGGCGGCGTGCATGCGGAGGTGATTTGTCACGCCTTTGCCAACCGTCGTTGGGAAACGACCGGCATTCGCCGCACCGTGACGGCAAGTTTTGGCGTTTCCGCACTCACCCGCAATGATCGCTCTGTGCATGACGCGATATCGCGCGCCGATAGCTGCCTTTATGCGGCAAAGGATGCCGGTCGTAATCGTGTCGTCATCGATGGGCGGCAGCGGCCGGAAACCACGGCCACCATTCACAGCATCTCGGCGGCCTGAGCCACCGATTATCTGTTTCTCAGGATTTGGACAGCGCTTTTTCCATCGCCGGCAGCAGGCCGTTGGTGAGGCTTTGGCTGTCGAAAGGGCCGACCTTCTTGTAAAGGATCGTGCCATCGGGGCCGACCAGATAACTTTCCGGAATGCCGTAAACACCCCAATCGATCGCGGCCTTGCCGTTCGGATCGACGCCGATCGCCGTGTAGGGATTACCCAATTCGCCGAGGAAACGCAGCGCGTTGTCGTTGCGATCCTTGTAGTTGATGCCGACAATGTTCAGCTGGCCTTGTTCGGCCAAGCTTTTCAGGATCGGGTGTTCCTGACGGCACGGTACGCACCATGAGGCAAACACGTTGACAAGCGTCAGCTTGCCCTTGATGGCATCATCCGTCAGCGCCGGAAGATTGACGCCTTCAAGGGCCGGCATAGCCAGTGACGGCGCTTTTTGACCGAGCAAGGCGGACGGAATGGCGGAGACATCGCGACCGTTGACGTCCTGGTCGTAGAGCATCTTGCCGGCCACGAGGGCAAAACCGGCAAACACAACAAGTGGAATGAACGCAAGAGCATAACGCCCCAAACCGCGGCGTTGGCTTTCCGGCTGCTTCTGTTGCGTCGTTTGTGGTGAGCCTGTCATGCCTGCTCACCTTCCGGCGTAGCAGCGGTCTTTGGTGCCGAACGACGGCGAACACCAGATGCTTCCAGTTCCGCCAGTTCTCTGCTCCGGGCCCGGCCATCCAGCCAGACCCAGGCGATCAGACAGAGGCTGATGAGAGCGGCGATGCCGTAGGACATGGCAATGTAGAATGTATGGGTCATGTCACGCACCCTTTTCAACGGTCTGGCCGGCCATGCGGGCTGCCATGCGGCGCTGCGCGCTGACGCGGCGGCGCCAGATCTCGTTTCGCATGGCTGCGACATGCAGCGTGAAGAACAGCATGGTGAAGGCAATAGCCATGATCAGCAATGGCCAGAGAAAGGTGCTGTCGATCGTCGAGCCGCCCATGCGGATAACGCTTGCCGGCTGGTGCAGTGTATTCCACCAATCGACCGAAAATTTTATGATCGGGATGTTGACGAAGCCGACAAGGATCAGCACGGCCGAAACACGCGCAGCCTTGCCCGGATCGTCCATGGCGCGGTTGAGTGCGATCAGGCCGAGATACATCAGGAACAGCACGAAGACGGAGGTCAGGCGTGCGTCCCACACCCACCATGTCCCCCACATCGGCTTGCCCCACAGCGAGCCGGTAGCCAGCGCGATCAGCGTGAATGCGGCGCCAAGCGGCGCTGCGGCCTTATGGGAAACGTCGGCCAGCGGATGCCGCCAGACCAGCGTGCCGATCGCGGATGCCGCCATGACCGAATAACACATCATCGACAGCCATGCGGCCGGCACATGTACATACATGATGCGCACCGTCATACCCTGCTGGTAATCGCCTTCGCCGGCAAAGCTCAGATAGAGACCGACCATAAACAGGATCAGGGTGATCCCCGCCATCCACGGAAGAATGCGCGCCGCAAGGCTCAGGAACCGCGTCGGGTTGGCGAGATCGATCAGTTTTGTCAAAGCAGCAGTTTGAGACATGGGGCTTTCTACTTGGCTACGCGGCCTAAGGCTTTGCTTCTAGTCAATCGCCGGCATTTCTTAAAGCCAGTGCGGCACCCAATGGGCCAAGGACGGCAAAAAACATCGTGATTGCCACCAGGATCAGGAATGGCGGCATGAAAGGGGCCGGATCCTGCACGGCGGCATAAGAGGCGCTGACGCCGAAAATCAGTACGGGGATGGCCAGAGGCAGAACGAGGATGGAAACCAGCAGGCCGCCGCGGGGGAGGGCAACGGCGACGGCCGCGCCCACGGCGCCGATGAAGGTGAGTGCGGGTGTGCCGACCAGAAGCGTCAGCATGGTCGCGCCGATCGCCACCTCGTCCATGTTCATGAACAGGCCGAGCAGCGGCGAGGCAATCACCAGCGGCAAGCCGTTGCCGAGCCAGTGCGCGAGACATTTGATCAGCACGGTCAGAGCAAGTGGATGTTCCTGCATGAGAATGAGATCGAGCGAACCATCCTCGCGGTCGGTCTGGAACATGCGGTCGAGGCCGAGCAGTGCCGAGAGCAGGGCGCCGATCCATACGATGGCGGGACCGATTCGCGACAGAAGATTGAGGTCCGGCCCGACCCCGAACGGAATGACGGCCACGACCGTCGTGAAGAACAGCACGCCGATCAAAGCGCCACCACCGGCACGCACGGAAAGTTTGATGTCACGGAGAAGGAGAGCGATCACCACATGCTCTCCATCACACCGGCAAACCCCGTCATTTTCAGTTCCTTTGTGTTTTCCAGTCCGAGCGGCTGGTGTGTCGCGGCGAGCACGATGCCGCCTTTCGACAGATGCGCCTTTATCAGTGTGGTAAAGACACCTTCCGCGTTGACATCGAGGGCCGCTGTCGGCTCGTCGAGAATCCACACCGGTTTCCATGCGACGAGCAGTTTTGCAAAGGCCATGCGGCGCTGCTGGCCCGCTGAGAGGTAACCGAACGGGAGATGGGTGATGTCTCCGAGCCCGACCGATTCGGCTGCTTCGCCGATCGCCATGCCGTGACCACCCGGAAAGTCACCGATGAAACTCTTCCAGAAGCCGAGATTTTCGCTGACCGACAATTCCGCCTTCATGGCGTTGCGGTGACCGAGATAATGACAGGCTTCGGCAGCACGCGTCTCGACATCTGCGCCTTCGGACTGCCAGATCACCCGTCCGCTGTCCGGTCGTAACAATCCGGCCACTGCGCGCAGCAGGGTGGACTTGCCGGAACCGTTGCGGCCCGTCAGAACAAGGCTTTCGCCGCGCTCGAGCGTGAAGGAGATATCCTTGAAAATAAGGTCTTCTCCGCGTCTTGCGCTCAGGGCTTCTACCATCAGTCGCATCTGCGAGGTCTCGTTTAAGTTTTTAATCATCTAGACGCAAAAAATTGTTTCGTATCCTGCGTCAAAGTGTCTGGAACGCTTCTTAGAAATTATCTATAAGCATCGCAACCACGCCAGCGGCCGGCGTGATTTCCACCTAGCGCCGGACCTGAAGACAAAATCTTCTCGTGCGGACAGCGGAAATGGTCGCACCCGCATCCTATAGTGCATTCCAGTGCATAGGCGTCCGCACGCGCGTGTTGGCTCTTGATATCAGCGGGGTTACTTTCCGTGGCTAAATCTATCGACAGTTTCAATTGTCGCTCCGTCCTTACCGTAGGCGGTAAGGACTATGTCTATTTCAGCCTTCCGAAGGCCGAGCAGAATGGTCTGCCAGGCGTTTCGAAGCTGCCCTTCTCCATGAAGGTTCTGCTCGAAAACCTGCTGCGCTTCGAAGACGGCCAGTCCGTCACCAAGGAGCAGATCCTCTCTGTTGCCGAATGGCTGAACAACAAGGGTCTCGCCGAGGCTGAAATCGCCTACCGTCCGGCCCGCGTTCTCATGCAGGACTTTACCGGCGTTCCGGCAGTCGTTGACCTTGCTGCCATGCGCGACGGCATCAAATCGCTCGGTGGCGATCCGGAGAAGATCAACCCGCTCGTGCCCGTCGATCTCGTCATTGACCACTCGGTCATCGTGGACGAATTCGGCACGCCGACCGCCTTCGCCAAGAACGTCGAACTCGAATACCAGCGTAACGGCGAACGTTATCGCTTCCTCAAGTGGGGCCAGCAGGCATTCAAGAATTTCCGGGTTGTTCCTCCGGGCACCGGCATCTGCCACCAGGTGAACTTCGAATATCTCGGCCAGACCGTCTGGACCAACGAGGAAGACGGCGAAGTGACCGCTTATCCGGACACCTGCGTCGGCACCGATTCGCATACCACGATGATCAACGGCCTGGGCGTGCTCGGCTGGGGCGTCGGCGGTATCGAAGCGGAAGCGTCCATGCTCGGCCAGCCGGTCTCGATGCTTCTGCCCGAAGTCATCGGCTTCAAGCTCACCGGCAAGCTCAAGGAAGGCGTCACCGCGACCGACCTCGTGCTGACCGTCGTGCAGATGTTGCGCAAGAAGGGCGTTGTTTCCAAGTTCGTCGAATTCTTCGGCCCTGGCATGGACAACATGCCGGTCGCAGACCGTGCGACGATCGGCAATATGGGCCCGGAATACGGTGCAACCTGCGGCTTCTTCCCGGTCGACGCAGAAACCGTCAACTATCTCAACATGTCCGGCCGCACCAAGGACCGTATCGCGCTTGTCGAAGCCTATTCGAAGGCACAGGGCATGTGGCGTGACAACGATGGCTCCGACCTCGTGTTCACCGACACGCTCGAGCTCGACCTCAACGACGTCGTGCCGTCCATGGCCGGCCCGAAGCGTCCGGAAGGCCGTATTCCGCTGGAAAACATCGCGTCCGGTTTCGCCGGCTCGATGGATACCGAATACAAGAAGCCGGGTCAGCTGGAAAACCGCTATGCGGTCGAAGGCACGGATTTCGATCTCGGTCATGGCGACGTCGCGATTGCCGCCATCACGTCCTGCACCAACACGTCCAACCCATCGGTTCTGATCGCTGCCGGCCTTCTCGCCCGCAACGCCGTTGCCAAGGGTCTGAAGTCGGCTCCGTGGGTGAAGACCTCGCTCGCTCCGGGATCCCAGGTCGTCGGCGAATATCTCGCCAAGTCCGGCCTGCAGGATTCGCTCGATGCGCTCGGCTTCAACCTCGTCGGTTTCGGCTGCACGACCTGCATCGGCAATTCCGGTCCGCTACCGGCCCCTATCTCCAAGACGATCAACGACAAGGGCCTCATCGTTTCGGGCGTGCTTTCGGGCAACCGTAACTTCGAAGGCCGCATCTCGCCGGACGTCCAGGCCAACTACCTCGCTTCGCCGCCGCTCGTCGTCGCTTATGCGCTGGCCGGTACGGTGCAGAAGGACCTGACGACGGAGCCGCTCGGCATCGGCAGCGATGGCCAGCCGGTTTTCCTCAAGGATGTCTGGCCGACCTCTGCCGAAGTGCAGGAGTTCATCCAGAAATACGTCACCCGCGAACTGTTCGAATCGAAGTATGCGGACGTCTTCAAGGGCGACGAAAACTGGCAGGCCGTGCAGATTCCGGAAGGCGATACCTATGCCTGGGACGACAAGTCGACCTATGTGCAGAACCCGCCTTACTTCGTCGGCATGGGCAAAACCGGTTCGGGCCTAAAGAACATCAAGGGCGCGCGCGTCCTCGGTCTCTTCGGCGACAAGATCACCACCGACCACATCTCTCCGGCCGGTTCGATCAAGGCTGCTTCGCCGGCTGGTGCTTACCTGACCGAAAACGGCGTCGCTGTGGCGGACTTCAATCAGTACGGCACCCGTCGTGGCAACCACGAAGTGATGATGCGCGGCACGTTTGCCAACATCCGCATCCGCAATCACATGCTCGGCCCGAACGGCAAGGAAGGTGGCTACACCATCCACTATCCGTCGAAGGAAGAGATGTCGATCTACGATGCGGCCATGCAGTACAAGGAAGAGGGCACGCCGCTGGTCATCTTCGCCGGCGTCGAATACGGCAACGGCTCGTCGCGTGACTGGGCTGCCAAGGGCACCAATCTTCTCGGCGTCAAGGCCGTCATCGCGCAGTCGTTCGAGCGTATTCACCGTTCGAACCTGGTCGGCATGGGTGTCGTCCCGTTCACCTTCGAAGAAGGCACGACCTGGGCGTCGCTGAACCTCAAGGGCGACGAAACCGTCACCATCGAGGGCCTCGAAGGCGACATCAAGCCGCGCGAATGGAAGATCGCCAAGATCACCTATGGCGACGGCACGGAGAAGGAAGTCAAAATCCTTTGCCGCATCGATACGCTCGATGAGGTCATCTACATGAACAACGGCGGCATTCTGCAGACCGTTCTTCGAGATCTGGCCGCATAAGGCCAAACGACAGAGCGCCCGCCGGTCCATCCGGCGGGCGTTTTCCTTTCTGGCGCAAATTGCGCCTGCAAAGCATTCCTTTCAGGTTTCCGCTCGTGTCCCTCATCATCTTCATCGGAATGACGGTGACCGTCTTCCTGACGTCGTTGCTCTCCGGCATCTTTGGCATGGCGGGCGGGCTGATCCTGCTCTGGGTGCTGCTTTTTCTTTATCCTGTCGGCACCGCCATCGCGATCCAGGGCGTCATCCAGATGGTTTCGAACGGCTCGCGGGCATGGTTCTCACGCGCCTATATCGA
The DNA here is from genome assembly GCF_050847465.1 of Endobacterium panacihumi. Lineage (NCBI taxonomy): Bacteria > Pseudomonadati > Pseudomonadota > Alphaproteobacteria > Hyphomicrobiales > Rhizobiaceae > Endobacterium > Endobacterium panacihumi. The sequence continues at coordinate 146,550 of NZ_JBOZRA010000005.1, forward strand.
CTGGAAGATTCTCTCTATTCTGTGTTCGGGCGTGGCGGTTTCGGCTCTCGTTCTGTTCATCACCAATTACACGCCGAGCCTCATGGTGGTGCTGATCGGCGTTGGTCTGATGCCGATCCTTGTCTGGTTGCCTGTCAACAAGCTGCAGCTTGATGCGTCACGCCCATCACATGCCTTTCTGGCCGGGCTGCTGTCGGGCGCAATGACAATCAGTGTCGGCGTGGCCGGTCCGACTGTCGATATCTTTTTCATCCGTACCGAGATGGATCGTCGCAAGATCATCGCCACAAAAGCGTCGATCCAGACACTGTCGCATCTGGCCAAGATTGCCTTCTACTGGGAGGCGGTCACGCAACTTCCAACCGTTGATGCCGTCGCCGTGTTGATCGCTGCTCCAATCGCCATTCTCGGCGCGCGGGCCGGCAATGGCATCCTGCAGAAGATGACCGATGCAAACTTCCGCGCCTGGACGCGATGGGTGGTGACGGCTGTCGGTGCCGTTTATTTGACCCAAGGTCTGCTGAAACTGGTTTGACGCAAAAGGTTTTTTCAGCAATTCATGGCAAATCTTCAAGAAACATGGCAGGGAAACCGATCACGTATCTGGTCCTCACCCTGTTGTGACTTCCGTTTGACCGGATGGATTGAGTATTTTGCAGGGTAAGATGTGCGTGGCCGTTTCGTCACCGCTGTGATGTCCGGTTCGCCCAGAGGGTTTTATTCGATGTTGTCGACTGTCCGTAACGCCGCTTTCCTGATCGGCCTGTTTTCAGCCGGTCTGGCCTGCGCAGGCGATATTGCGGAGCCGAAAGGTGTCGTCGAGCTGTTCACTTCGCAAGGCTGTGCCTCTTGCCCGCCTGCCGATGCCGCCTTGAAAAAACTGGTCGAGCAGGGCGATGTTGTCGCGCTTTCCTATCATGTCGATTACTGGAACTATCTCGGCTGGACGGACACGCTGAGCTCGAAGGAAAATACCGAACGCCAGTATGGCTATGCCCACGCCTTCGGGCGTAGTGGTGTTTACACGCCTCAGGCGGTCGTGAACGGTCGTGAGCATCTGATCGGAACTGATATCGCTGCCATCAATCAGAAGATGGACGGCATGAAGATGGCCGGGCAGGGAATGACCGTGCCGATCAAGGCCGCCATGAACGACGAAGAAATCGAAATCAATATCGGCGCCGGCGCTGGCAAGGCCGATATCGTCATTGCCTACTTTACCAAGAAGGAAAAGGTCGAGGTCCAGAAGGGCGAAAACACCGGCAAGCAGATGGAATATTGGCACAGCGTCTATGATGTGCAGACCGTCGGCATGTGGGACGGCAAGGATATGAAGATCACCGTACCCGCCCGAACCATGGGTAAGGGCAAGAAGGATGGCTGCGCCATTCTGTTGCAATCCTCGACCCCGAGCGGTGAACCTGCCGCAATCGTCGGCGCAACCGTGCTGATGGCCGGTCGCAAGCGCGACTGACGTTTTTACCGCGAAAATCTGGCACTGATGCCGGGAAAGGGTGTTGGTTGCCCGATCCGAGGCGTTGGGGGGCTGGGGGTAAGGGTCAGCGCTCCGGACCGGGCTTGTTTGACGCGAAGGCGTCAACCAACAATGCCAATCTCGCTTCGGATTCGGGCGCTGTTTTGACCGAAATGCGGCGAGAAAAATAACCTTGTCGGTTTGCAGCTGCTGATTTTGCAGCGCTTCTCCAACTCAACCGTCCGCGCTTGCATTTTATCCTTGCTGAGGCACACTGTCATATCTCTGCAATAGTCGATCTGGAGCCGTGATGACTGATCAGCCGGATTTTCCGAGGGGATCAAACCCCGAGGACAGCACCGTTGTTGTCGATCTCAACCAGTACAGACAGAACCGGGACCCGCTTCCCATAACATTCCATCGACGTGAACTTGATGCCATTCTATGGATTTACGGGCGCATGGTGGGTGAGGGCGAGTGGAAAGACTACGCCATCGACCATTTGAAGGACAAAGCGGTTTTCTCCGTCTTCAAGCGGTCCGGCGAAATGCCGCTTTTTCGCATCGAGAAAAATCCGAAGCTGGCAGCCAAGCAGGGCGCGTTCTCGGTCGTGAACACACATGGTATGATCCTCAAGCGTGGACACGACTTGCCGCAGGTGCTGAAAGTGTTCGACAAGGTGCTGAAGCTGATCGATTGAGTCGCGGGCCGCTTATTCGGTGTACAGCGAACCGGGATAGGCGACCATATCCGGCTCAGAACCCGTTCCCTCGCCGAGGGCGATCTGCATGAAGGCTGTATCCAGCCATTTGCCATGCTTGAATCCGGTGCCCTTCATCGTGCCGGTCATCTCGAAGCCAAGGCTTTTGTGAACGGCGACAGAGGCCGGACTGGCGCCGCCGATAACGGCGACCATTTGCCTGAACCCGAGTGCTTGGCAGCGAGCGAGCAGTTCCCTGAGCAGCGCCTTGCCGACGCCTTTGCCGCGCGCTTCCGGCGACAGATAAATCGAATCCTCCACAAGCCATCGATAGGCGGGGCGCGTGCGAAAAGCCGACGCATAGGCATATCCAAGGAGCGTTCCATCCTCCGCTTCGGCGGCGATATAGGGGTAGCCCTTGTCCTTGATCGCTTGAAAGCGGTGGGTCATTTCGGACTGGTCCGGCGGGGCGATCTCGTAGCTCGCCGTGCCATTCAGCACGCTGTCGCGATAGATGTCGGTAATGGCGCAGAGGTCGGCGATAATAGCATCGCGAAGGCGAAAGGTCATGACGGGACATCACTGTGGAGGGTGACCGAGCCTATGCCGGGCATCAGGTCTGGGCAACAAAAAAGGCGGCTGACCCGCCGCCTTTTCACTGTAATCACCTGATTGCTCAGTCGCGGTTGCCCATGAAGCGCAGCAGGAACAGGAACAGGTTGATGAAGTCCAGATACAGGTTCAGTGCGCCCATGATGGCCATGCGGCCGGTGGTGGCGTCATCGTGACCTTCGTAATACATTTCCTTGATCTTCTGGGTGTCGTAGGCGGTAAGGCCTGCGAAGATCAGCACGCCGATCGCCGAAATGGCGAAGTCGAGGGCGGTGGAGGCCAGGAAGATGTTGACGATCATCGCGATGATCAGGCCAAACAGACCCATCAGCAGGAACGAACCCATCCCCGACAGGTCCTTCTTGGTGGTGTAGCCGTAAAGCGATAACGCGCCAAAGGAAGCAGCGGTAACGAAGAAGGTCTGCACGATGCTCTGGCCGGTATAGACCAGGAAAATCGACGACAGCGACAGGCCCATCAGCGCCGCATAGATCCAGAACGTCATCTGCGCAGCAGCAACGCTCATCTTGTGGATGCGGAAGCTGATGAAGAAGACCAGAGCGACTGGTGCAAGCATCACCACCCAGCGAAGCGGTGAGCCATACATTGCCTGGGCAAAGGCGGGGCTATTGAGTGCGGCGGTATAGGTGCCGTAAGCCGCCAGGCCGGTGATCGCAAGACCGAGCGCCATCAGGTTATACACCTTCAGCATATGGGCCCGTAGGCCCTGATCGATCATCGCGCCCGACTGTACGCCGCCGCGTGCCGTGCGGTCTTGGTAGTTGTACGGATCAGCCATGGTTTCCTCTCAAAGCTCCGAGATATCTTCGGTGTGCAGGAAAATCCCGGGCGCCGCTGCGGAGCTCCAGCAAGCATGAGGAGAATATGCTGGTAGTTGCGTTGTCATTCAAGGCTTTGAAGCCCGAATCCTGAAAGTGAAGATAATTTAATGGTTCAGCTTCGATATGAGACCTGACGAACGTCAGGTCCGGCATCAGAGTTCGCGCAATACGGGTGCTGCCTTCTGTCCCAGAATGCGCCATGTACCGGCAAGGCCGATACCGACTGTCAGAACCAGTGCAATCACCAGCGTCAACACGGCTACGTCAGGCATGAAGGTTGATTGCAGACGCATGATTTTCGCCACCACATACCACGCAGCGCCGGTGCCTGCGAACAGGGCAAAGATCGCCGTTGCAGTTCCAAGGATCATATATTCGTAGCTGAAAGCCCGGATCAGCATGGAACGCGTGCCGCCTAGCGTTTTCAGGATGACCGCGTCATGGGTACGTGCGCGGTTTCCAGCTGCGAGTGCGCCGGCAAGGACCAGAACCGAGGCAATCAGCGCAACGGCTGCTGCGGCGCGGATCGCGGTCGCAAGCTGGCCCACAAGTTGGTCAACGATATCGATCGCGTCTTTTACTCGGACGCTGGTTATGGTGGGGAACGCATTGGTAACGGTCTTGAGGATCGCCGCCTCGGCTTGCGGAGACGCGCCGGTATCCGTCAGCGTTGCCAGCCAGGCATGTGGTGCGCCTCTAAACGTGTTGGGCGAAAACACCATGACGAAATTGATCGATAGCGATTCCCATTCGATCCTGCGGAAATTCGCGATCCTGGCGGTGATATTGCGACCGAGCACGTTGACCGTGACGGTGTCGCCGATCTTCAGCCCCAGTTCGCCGGCTTCTTCCGCCGAGAAGGAAACAAGTGGTTCGCCGTTATAATCGTCCGGCCACCACTCGCCTTCCACCAGTTTTGAGCCAGTCGGCAAATTGGCGTCATAGGTGATGCCGCGGTCGCCGCGCAGCACCCAGCGGCCTTGGGATGGTACGTTCATCTTGGCGACGTCCTCGCCATTGAAGGCAAGAATGCGTCCGCGCAGCATCGGTACCTCGGTGATCGTGCCCTGCGGTGACTGCTGCTTCAGAATGTCGACAAATCCCTGACGTTCGGCACTTTGGATATCGACAAAGAAGAAATTGGGTGCGTTCTGCGTCATCGTGCCGTTCAACTGGCGGCGCAGATTGCCGTCGATCAGTGTAAGGGTGACGAGCAGGGCGAGACCGAGACCAAGTGACAGAACCACGGATGGCGTGAGAGCGCCGGGCCGATGAATATTGCCGATGGCCAGCCGCAAAGCCGGAGAGGCAACGCGCGGACAACGACGCGCCAGCGTGGCGATGCCGCCGGCAACGATGCGCAGTAGTATGAAGGCGGCGGCTACCGCGCCGAGGAAGACGGATGCGATGAAACGGTCCTCAGCAGCGAAGATGGCCAGTGCGGCCAATGCGGCTAGAGCAATGCCGCCGGCCACGAGATAAGGCCAGGGGGGCAGGCGTGTCTGTTCAAAACCCTGTTCGCGGAAGAGCGCGGTGGCAGGAACTTCGCGCGCATGGCCGAGCGGCAGGATGGCGAAGGCAAAGGTCGTCAACAGGCCGAACAGCGCGGCAATACCCAGTGCAGACGGATAAAGTGTTACTTCGGCCGGAACGGGCAAGGCACCCTCAAGGAAGCGCAGGGCGACGAATGGAGCGACCGCGCCGACAGCCAGGCCGATCGCAATGCCGACGCCACCAAGGATCAGGATCTGGAAGAGATAGGTGGCTGTGACGACGAAAGCGGGGGCGCCAAGGCATTTCAGCGTCGCGATGGTCGTGCGCTTGCTGTCGAGAAAGGCACGGACCGCGTTCGCAACGCCGACACCGCCGACAATCAGGGCGGTCAGCCCGACAAGCGTGAGAAACTGCGAAAACCGGTCGACATTTTCGGTGAGTGACGGTGCTGCGCGGTCGCTGCTGCGAACCGACCAGCCGGCACTCGGAAACTGCTTGTTGGCATTGGCCACGACGGTTCGACTGGTGGAGGGGTCGGCCAGCTTGATGCGATAGGCATGTTCGACAAGACTGCCGGTGGTGATCAGGCCGGATGCGACCAATGCATCACGTGCGATCAGCAGGCGCGGAGCAAAGCCGAAACCTTCGGAAACGGCATCCGGTTCGGTGACGATCGTCCCTTTGATCTTGATACGGGCACTGCCGAGCAGCACCTCGTCGCCGACCGTGATGCCCAGCCTGTCGAGAAGGAGGGGCGCTGCGATCGCGCCGTAGACACCGTCCTCATGGGTGAGGATGTTGGTGAGCGGCATGTCCGGTTCAGTCTTCAACTGGCCATACAGCGGATAAACGCCATCAACCGCTTTCACCTCCGCCAATGTCTGGTCGGATCCATCTGGCAATCGCGCCATTGAGCGAAGATTGGTGGAAACCGACACGGTGCCGAGGCTGTTGAGGAAGGTGCGCTCTTCTTCGGTTGCTTCGCGATTGTTCAGCTCGAACCGCACGTCGCCGGCCAGCAGGCTCTGGCCCTGCGTGGCGATGGCACCCGTAATGGCGCGTGAAACGGAATTGACCGAAGCGATCGCACCGGTGCCGAGCGCAATGCAGGCAAGAAAGATGTAGAAGCCGGAAAGGCCACCGCGCATTTCACGGATGGCGAGGCGAAGCGCGATCGACAGGCGGGCAGACGTGCTGTTTCTCATGCGCGGATCGCTTCTCCGACGCTGCCGGGAGCAGCACCTTCGGCGACGATTTCGCCTGATCGCACACGGATCTGCCGCGAGCAGCGCGCTGCGAGTGCGTTGTCATGTGTGACCAAAAGCATGGTCATGCCGCGTTCGGCCTGTTTGGAGAAGAGCAAATCGGCGATCTGCCGTCCGGTTTCGGTGTCGAGATTGCCGGTTGGTTCATCAGCGATCAGAACGGAAGGCGAGGGCGCAAGCGCGCGGGCAATCGCCACACGCTGCTGTTCGCCGCCGGAGAGTTGGCCCGGGTAATGGTTGAGACGCTCGCCGAGACCGACGGCGATCAATTCCTGCCGCGCGATCTCGAACGGGTTGGCGACATTGGCCAGTTCCAGCGGCACCGCCACGTTCTCGATTGCCGTCATGTTGGCGATCAGATGAAACGATTGGAACACGATGCCGATATTGCGCCCGCGGAAATCGGCAAGTCCATCCTCGGAAAGCTGATGAAGCGGCGTGTTGAGAATGACGATTTCGCCACTGTCCAGTCTCTCGAGACCGGCGAGAACCATCAGAAGGGTAGACTTGCCGGACCCGGATGGGCCGACAATGCCGACAGCTTCGCCGCGACCGATCTGGACATCGATGTTTTTCAACACATGCACGGATGCTGCGGCGCTGCCGAGGGTGAGATCAGCCTTCTTCAGCTCGATGATGGTTTTAGTCACGCGCAGGCGTCCTATATTGGCATGTAACAGCGGTAATTGGGATGCCGGCAAGGTCCGGCGAACAGGTTGGCAATCTAGGAAGGTCTTCATGGGATTGAAAGCGCTCGCACTTCACTTCACCGTCATAACCGGTTTGTCATTCGCGGCTTTTTCGGCAGCCGCGCAAAGCCCGGCGCAGACCCAGACCGTGCAGCTCGTCGGTTTCGGCGACAGCCTGATGGCCGGTTATCAATTGCCGCCGAACGAATCCTATACGGCGCAGCTCGAAGCCGCGCTCAAGGCTGACGGATTGAACGTCACGATCACGAATGCCGGCGTTTCCGGTGATACGACATCGGGCGGGCTGTCACGCATCGACTGGTCTGTACCGGACGGAACGCAGGGCGTGATCGTCGAGCTGGGTGCAAACGACGCCCTGCGCGGCATCTCGCCGGAGCAGAGCGAAAAGAACCTCGATGCGATGCTGGCGCGGTTGAAGGAACGGAATATTCCAGCGGTTTTGGCCGGCATACTGGCGCCACCGAACATGGGCGGCGAATATGCCGAGCGCTTCAATCCGATCTACAAGAAGCTCGCGGAAAAATATGACGTGCCGCTCTACCCCTTCTTTCTCGATGGCGTCGCAGCCCAACAATCGCTGCAATTGGCCGATGGCATGCATCCCAATGCCGAGGGCGTAAAGGTCATGGTTGAGCGCTCGAAACCGGTTATGCAGGACTTTGTTCGCTCTATTCTTATGGAAAAGAAATAGTAGGTTGCGCGGAACCTCCATGCGTGTTCCGCTGTTGTCAGATCCGAGAGATTCGAGGAGGTCCCCATGCCGAGACTTTTCACCGCCCTCGAGATACCGCGCAATGTCGCGATGAGTCTGTCCTTGCTGCGGGGTGGAATACCCGGAGCGCGCTGGATTGATGTCGAAAACTATCACATCACCCTCCGTTTTATTGGCGATGTTGACAACCGCACCGCCGACGAGATCGTTGACCGGCTCGATCGCATAGACCGGCAGGAGTTTCAGGTCAGCATCAACGGGATCGGTTCCTTCGGTTCGAAAAAACCGCATTCCGTCTGGGCTGGCGTCACGCCTTCCCCGGAAATGGCGGCGTTGCAAGGCGAGATCGAACGAATTTGCCAGCGTATCGGTCTGCCAGCGGATCCAAGAAAATTCATGCCACACGTGACATTGGGCCGGCTAAAATCCTGCCGTCTGGATGATGTCGTGCATTATCTTGGCGGTCGCGGCAATTTCCACGCCATGCCTTTCACGGCCAGTCGCTTCGTCCTTTTGTCCTCCAAGGAATCGGTTGGCGGTGGACCTTACGTCACCGAGGAAGTGTTTCCGCTGAATGAGGCTTGGGGCATCGGCCATGCCGGTGGTGAGGTTTACGAAACGAGCCGATACTGAGATTTCTCGATTCCGGAGGTGCATAATGCGGCCCCAGAAACTCGAAGCGTCATCCATTCAGAGCGAGGTGGCCAGACTTGCCGGATGGGCGCTGCGCGAGGATGGCAAAGCCATTCTCAAGACATTCAAGTTCAAAAATTTTGTCGAGGCTTTCGGCTTCATGACACAATGCGCGTTGGCGGCGGAAAAGCTCGATCATCATCCGGAATGGTTCAATGTGTATGCCACGGTCGACGTTACACTGTCGACGCATGATGCCGATGGACTGACCGAACTCGATTTCAGGCTGGCAGGTCTGATGGATAAGACTGCGGGGTGAGATTGAACCTTCGTCAGGCCGTCGCCATATAGAACACCTACACCGCGAGGCTTGCTTCGGAGACGCGTTGATGGATGATGTGAAAATCGGTGAAATTCTGCTGCCGGGTGACGAGGAGACCCAGAACCGGCGCGAAACGCAGGTGCGGGCCAAATTTTGGCCGACCCTTCGGAAAGCCGTGCGCCACGTGCCCTTCTCGCGTGATCTCGTCGCGGCCTTTTATTGCGCTACCGATGCCAAGACACCCGCGCGTGCCAAGGGCGTGCTTCTGGCGGCGCTGGGTTATTTCGTGCTGCCGATCGATATCATTCCCGATTTTCTCGTCGTGGCAGGTTTTACCGACGATGTCGCCGTGCTTGCGGCCGCGTTGAAGATGATCAGCGTCCATATCACCGACGAGCATTACGATGCGGCGGACAGGGCCTTGGCAGACCAGCCGGATATGGCCAAGGCTGCGACTTCCAAATAATATTTGTCACTCAGGAAGCGGATGCATCGTGAGTATCGAGCGCCTTGCGCAGATGCTCGAAAGCCAAACGGATGCGCGATTTGACCGTGCCGAGCGGCAGCCCGGTGCAGGCGGCGATCTCGCTATGGGAATAGCCAAGGAAAAACGAAGCGCGCACCAGTTCCATCTGCTCGCCCGGAATACGCGTAAGTGCCTCCCTCACGCGCGCCTCGCGTTCCTCACTTTCCAGCATCGTTTCCATGCCGGGAACGTCATCGATCTGCAGCAACGGTTCCTGACCATCGATCATGCGGGTTCGGGTTCTGCGCTCGAGATCGATATGGCGGTTGCGCGCGATGCGGAAAAGCCAAGTGGAAAGCGAGGACCGATTCGGATCGTAGAGTTCGGCGCGGTGCCAGAGAACGGTCATGACCTCCTGAACGATTTCCTCAGCTTCTTCATTCGGAAGGCCTCGGCGATGGAGCCAGAAATTCAGGCGCGGTGCGAAATGATCGAACAACTGGCGGAACGCAAACTGGTCGCGACGTTCCGCAACAGCCTTGGCCAAAGCGGCGAAGCGATCTTTCTGGTCACCGTCGCTGAGCGCGTCATGGGTCATTCATCAAATATCCGCGTCATATCCAACTATTCTAATGTCAAAACAGCGTATTGGAAGAGGACAAACTCTCGCCCCATTCCTTGTGTCAGTAAATTATCAGGGGCGCGCAGGCCCGCAATCGAACTTCGAGCAAAACCAAGTCACATCGTGGTTAAAGCCGGGTTGGGACGAAGGTTGCTATGAGGCCTGAGGCGGTGCATCTTCTCGTCTTTACAAATCGACCTTCACGGTTTGGTAACCAGAATTTGCTCAAAATAGAGCGATCACGACCATGCCCGTAGGGCTTTCCGGTCGGTCGTTCATAAGAAAATTGGCAGGAAACCCATGTTTGCAAGACAAATTGTCATCGCGCTGAGCCTCATGCTGGCAGGCACGAGCATTGCCGCTGCGCAGGCGCCGAACCGTATTCAGCAGTTCAAGGCTTGGGGTGCCTATTCCTACAAGCAGGGCAACGCCAACGTCTGCTACGTGCTTTCGGTCCCGACCACCAAGGAACCCGCTTCAGTCGATCACGGTGATATCTTTTTCATCGTTTCTCAGCGTCCTGGCCAGAATATTTCCTATGAGCCACAGGCGATGATGGGGTACACGCTGCAGACCAATTCCAAGGTCACCGTTACTATCGACGGCAAGAATTTCGTGATGTTCACCAAGGAAAAGGCGGCTTGGGTAGAAAATGCTGCCGAAGAGCCGGCTCTCGTAGCAGCCATGAAAACCGGAACGAACATGAGTGTCAGCGCCGTATCCGGTCGCGGCACCAAGACCTCCTACGCTTATTCGCTGGCCGGCATTTCCGCAGCCCTGAAGCAGATCGAAACCTGCAAATAAGCGCCGCGGCACCAATTCCAATGAAAGGCCGGTCGCGCGCGACCGGCCTTTCGCGTTTTTGCAAGACAGGGTGACGCGGCGGCATTTTGATGATAAAGCCCCGCTCAACAGGGTCGGGCCGGATGGTGCTGCGGCCATTACAGGTTTCACGAACAGACATGCCTCGCTTTATCCGCCGATGTCGCGGTGGCGCTGGTCATGTGCTCGAACGGGATAGAACATGTCAGTCACAGCAGAGGTTTTTGCGCCCGGCGTCGTTGCAAAGAAGCCGCTTGTCGCCAATCCTGATCTTTTCGCCTCCAAGCCGACTTTGATCGGCATGACGCGCGAACAGATGGCGACTGCGCTGAAGGAAAAGGGCGTTGCCGAAAAGCAGGTGCGCATGCGTGTGAACCAGCTTTGGCACTGGCTCTATATCCGCGGCGTTTCCGATTTCGACGCGATGACCAATGTCGCCAAAGACATGCGTGAAATGCTGAAACAGCATTTCACCATCGCCCGGCCGGAGGTTGTCGAGGAGCAGATCTCCAACGATGGCACGCGCAAATGGCTGCTGCGCTTTCCGCCGCGTGGTGCGGGACGTCCGGTCGAGATCGAGACGGTCTACATCCCGGAAGAAGGTCGTGGCACGCTGTGCATCTCCAGCCAGGTCGGCTGCACGCTCACCTGTTCCTTCTGTCACACCGGCACGCAGCGCTTAGTGCGCAACTTGACGGCTGAAGAAATTCTCAGTCAGCTTCTTCTGGCCCGCGACCGGCTCGGCGACTTTCCGGGTGCGGACACGCCGCCCGGCGCCTTCGTGCCGACCGGTGATCGCAAGGTCACCAATATCGTCATGATGGGCATGGGCGAGCCGCTCTACAATTTCGACAACGTCAAGACGGCGCTGCTCATTGCAACCGACGGCGATGGTCTGTCCCTGTCGAAACGTCGCGTGACGTTGTCGACCTCGGGCGTCGTGCCGGAAATTTTCCGCACCGGTGAAGAGATCGGCGTGATGCTGGCGATCTCGCTGCATGCCGTACGCGACGAGTTGCGTGACATGCTGGTGCCGATCAACAAGAAATATCCACTCAAGGAGTTGATCGACGCCTGCCGCAAATATCCCGGCTTGTCGAATGCCCGCCGCATCACCTTTGAATATGTGATGCTGAAAGACGTCAACGACAGCCTGGAAGATGCCAAGGCCATGGTTCAGCTGTTGAAGGGCGTGCCAGCCAAGATCAACCTGATCCCCTTTAACCCTTGGCCGGGCACGAATTATCAGTGCTCCGACTGGGCGACGATCGAAAAATTTGCCGATTTCATCAATCAGGCCGGTTATGCCTCGCCGATCCGCACACCGCGCGGCCGTGACATTCTCGCCGCCTGCGGCCAGTTGAAGTCCGAATCGGAGCGCATGCGCAAGACTGATCGCCTCGCCTTCGAAGCCATGATGATTGCCGGTCACGGCGAGGACGATTGATCGATCGTCTTTGCCTGCGGCAATCAGGTCGTTGTTGATTTTGGACGGCGCGCTCCATAAGAAGCCCGACAGATAATCTGCTCGGAGGAATTTATGCGCACTTTCATTCTCGCACTTGCCGCTGCGACCGTTCTCGTCATGCCTGCCAAGGCTGCCGATGTCACCGTCGCGGTTACCGCGATCGTCGAACATCCTGCACTGGATGCCGCCCGCGATGGCGTCAAGGAAGCTTTGGCCGAAGCCGGTTACAAGGACGGCGAAAACCTCAAGTTCCTGTATGAATCCGCGCAGGGTAACCCCGGTACTGCGGCGCAGATTGCCCGTCAGTTCGTTGGCGAAGAACCGACGGTTATCGTTCCCATTTCCACACCGTCGGCTCAGGCGGTGGTATCCGCAACCCGCGATATTCCGGTCGTCTTCACGGCTGTTTCCGATCCGGTCGGCGCGCAACTTGTGAAGGATGTGGCCAAGCCGGGACGCAATGTCACCGGGCTTTCCGACATGTCGCCGGTCGCCGAGCATATTAAGCTGATCAAGGAAATCTCGCCAAACGCCAAGTCTATCGGATTTCTCTATAATACCGCAGAAACCAACTCGATCTCGATCCTTGCTGCTCTCAAGGAAGAAGCTGCCAAGAACGACATGACCGTCATCGAGTCCGTTGCCACAAAATCGGCTGAGGTGCAGGGTGCTGCCCGTGCGCTGGTCGGCCGCGCCGATGTCTTCTATATTCCAACCGACAACACGATCGTTTCTGCTTTCGAGGCTGCCGTTGGTGTTGCTGAAGAAGCGAAAATCCCGCTTTACGCGGCCGACACGGGCTCGGTGGATCGCGGCGCTGTCGCGGCCCTCGGCTTCAATTATTTCGACGTGGGCAAGCAGACCGGTGCGATCGTCGTTCGTATCCTCAAGGGTGAAGCACCGGGTGATATTCCGGTCACTGTCGCTGCCGGCACCGATCTGGTCATCAACAAGGGTGCGGCAAGCCGCATGGGTGTGACCCTGCCGGAAGCGATCGTGTCGCGCGCTACGCGCACGGTCGAGTAAACTATATACCCGCGCATCGGATGGTTTTACGCCGTCCGGTGTGACCGACGATAAACCGGTGCGGGAAGCCCGGATAAATGAGGGGAGCACGAAAGGTGCTTAGTCAGATCGCCTTCTGGGGCGCAGTGGAGCTTGGGCTTGTTTTCGCCTTCGTTGCCATCGGTGTATTTCTCGCCTTTCGGGTGCTCGATTTTCCCGACCTGACGGTCGATGGCTCGTTCCCGCTCGGCGCGGCCGTTGCCGCCGTGCTGATCACCATCGGCGTCAATCCGTGGCTTGCGGCCGCCGCCGCGATGATTGCCGGTGCCGTTGCCGGCATGGTGACAGCGTTCCTGAACGTGCGTTTCCGCATCCTGAACCTGCTCGCCTCCATTCTCACGATGATCGCGCTTTTTTCCGTCAATCTCAGAGTTATGGGCAAGCCGAACGTCGCGCTGATCAATGCCGATACGATGCTGAGCCCCTTCCTTGGCCTGGGGCTGCGTGAGGTTTATGTACGGCCGCTGTTCGTCGGCGTGCTGGTCGTCCTTGCGGTGATTGCCGTCTGGCGTTTTCTGGAAAGCGATGCCGGTCTTGCCATGCGGGCTACGGGCGCCAATCCGCGCATGTCGCGGGCGCAGGGCATCGATACAAGCTGGCAGGTTTATCTCGGTCTGGCCTTGTCCAATGCCCTCGTTGCGCTGGGTGGTGCATTGTTCGCTCAGACCAATGGTTTTGCCGACGTGACGTCCGGTGTCGGCACAATCGTGGTCGGGTTGGCGGCCGTCATCATTGGTGAAACGCTTTTTGGAGCGCGCGGTATTTTGCTGGCACTGATCGGCTGTGTCGTCGGGTCTATCCTCTACCGCATCGCTATTCAGGTGGCGTTGTCTACGGATGCGTTGGGCCTCAAGGCATCCGACCTCAATCTCGTCACCGCTGTTCTGGTGGCCGTGGCACTGGTTCTGCCGCGTTTGCGCCGTGGGGCTTCGTCATGATCGATCTCAGCAATATCCATGTCACCTTCGGCAAGGGAACACCGCTGCAAAAAGAAGCCCTGAAGGGCGTTAGCCTCACCATAGAGGAAGGCTCCTTCGTGACGGTTATCGGATCGAACGGTGCCGGAAAGTCGACCTTGCTCGGCGTTCTGGCCGGAGATGTTCTGGCCAACGAAGGCAAGGTCATGATCGGCAATACCGACGTGACGCGCAAATCGACGTCCGCGCGGGCCGGTCTGGTTGCTCGCGTCTTTCAGGATCCGCTGACGGGCAGTTGCGGTTCGCTGTCCATTGAAGAGAATCTGGCGCTTGCGGCCCGCCGTGGCGAGCGTCGCGGGCTGCGATCGGCACTTGGTCCGCGTCGCCGTGAGCTTTTCCGCGATCGCATTTCCGAACTTAATCTCGGCCTCGAAAACCGCATGAAGGACCGCATGGACCTTCTGTCCGGCGGCCAGCGTCAGGCTGTGTCTCTGGTCATGTCGACCTTGTCGGGCTCGGAAGTGCTGCTGCTCGATGAACATACTGCGGCGCTTGATCCGGGTATGGCCGAGTTCATCATGAAGCTCACCCAGCGTGTCGTCTCCGAGCGCAAGCTCACCACGCTGATGGTCACCCATTCCATGCGCCAGGCGCTGGATTTCGGTCACCGCACGATCATGTTGCATGGCGGCGAGATCATTCTCGATGTCAGCGGAGACAGCCGCAAGGACCTGCAGGTCGAGGACCTGATCGCCATGTTCCGCAAGATGCGCGGCGAAACACTGGATGACGACGCCCTGCTGATCGGCTGACGTCGTCCGGTTTTATCGATCTGCCTGTCGTCCCGAGACCGGTTCCGGCCTTGGGGCGATTGCGTTTCAGCGTGCCTGCGTCAGGAAAATCTTGGCCGCGAAGACCGAAAAGACGCCGGCGAACGTGTAGTCTATGCCGCGCAGCACTTTCGGATTGGCCTGTAGCCAGTTGGCAAGCTTGTCGGCGGCGAGGATGGCCGCGATATTCACCGGCATGCAGATGATGATGAAGTAGATGCCGAGGAAGATCAGCTTGCCGGTGACGTGAGGATCGCCGGCGGTAACGAACTGCGGCAGGAAGGTCATGAAGAAGATGATGACCTTCGGGTTGAGAATGTTGACCCAGAAGCCGACCGAGACGTTGGCCAGCGCACTGCTTTCCGCCTTGTCGACCTTCTGCACCGAAAGGCTGGAGCCGTAGCGGATGGCCTGGATCGCCAGCCAAAGCAGATAGGCGGCACCGCCCGTCTTGAGGATGAAGAACGCCGTCGGCGAGGCGGTGATCAGTGCCGAGATACCGAAGGCAACGAGCAGCGTGTGGCAGACGACACCGAGCGTGGTGCCCAGCACCACGTACATGGCCGGCTTGCGGCCCTGGCCAAGCGCGCGGCTGATGGAGAGGGTCATGTCCGGGCCGGGCGTCAGGGCGAGAAGAAGGCCTGCGGCGGAAAAGGCGAGCAGGGTGGCAATGCTGGGCAGGAAATCCATGGGTGCACTCGAAAGCCGGATGGTCGATACATCTGTGTATCCGGCTTTCAAGATCCTGCCAATGGATCAGCGTCCGGTGATGAATGCCTTGGAGGCCTCCGCATAATCCGGGTGCCAGCGTGATAGCGGCGGACGGTTTTCGATGATGTCGCCGATCGCCCAAGCCATGCGGCGCTCATCCGTTGCGCGATCGACATCGTTGTCAGGGCAAAGGATATAAAAATCGCCGCGCTCGATGCTTTTCAGCATGAACTCGACGGTCTGTTCCGATGTCCAGGCACCTTCGGGTTTCTCAGTGCGCCCACCTGCGGCCAGCGGCGTGAACACGAAGCCCGGGATCAGCAGATGCGCTTCAACATTGCATTCCGGCGTGTTGCGGAGTTCGTGCTGAAGGGCTTCAGTGAATGCTTTTACGCCTGCCTTGGAGACGTTGTAGGCCGGGTCGCCGGGCGGCGTGGTTATGCCCTGTTTTGAGCCGGTGTTGATGATCAGCGCCGGTTCCCTGTGGGCGATCATGCCGGGACCGAAAACGCGGCTACCGTTGATGATGCCCATCAGATTGACGGCCAAAACACTGTCCCAGTTCGCCTGCGGGGCAAAAATGCTGCTGCCGGGCTGGATGCCGGCATTGTTCATCAGCACATGTACGCGCCCAAAGCGCTGGATGACGGCGCGTTCCAGTGCTTCAAGCTGGTTGATCCGCGAAACGTCTGTGGGGATTGCAACGACATCGGCCTCGCCGTCTTCTGCCAATGCTGAAACCTCGCGTGCGGCTTCAGCCAGCCGATCGCCTTCGAGGTCGATAAGCACGACACAGAGGCCAAGCCGCGCGAACGCCTTGGCTGCGGAAAGACCGATACCGGAGGCAGCACCGGTGACGACGGCGACATTGTCCTTCTTGAGGGCAGGATGAATTGTGGTCACGGCACATCTCCTCTGTGAGGCTGCAGTTCAAAGGTTCGGCGGCATATGGTACGGTGGCGGTACTCCGTCAACATGACGGGAGGGTGAACCGGAGCCGGCAGATGGGCGAGATCACATCGATCAAGGTGGATGAGGAATTGACCGCTTTCGTGAAAAAGCAGGTGGATGACGGACGTTATTCTTCCGAGAGCGAAGTGATCGAGGAGGCGTTGCGTCTGCTCAAGGAGAGCGAAGAGGCGGCCATTGATGCAATTCGCGCCGCAATCGAGGAAGGCGAGGCTTCAGGGGAGCCGGAAACCTTTGATGCCGACGTGTTTTTAGCCGAAATCCATCGTAAACATGGCCGATGACTCGAAGCGCTACAAGCTTTCTCCAAGAGCGAAACGAGATCTCTTGGAGATCTGGCTCTATACCCGCGAAACGTGGTCGATCACCCAGGCGGATAGCTATTATCGAGATCTTGTCGCCTCGATGGAAGCTTTGGCTTCTGGCGTGAAACGTGGCAAGTCGATTGACGATATCCACTCCGGCTATTTCAGTGTTGCGTCCGGCTCGCATCGGATCATCTACCGCCGCGCGAACCGGCAGGTTCTGGTTATCTGCATCCTTCATCAGCGCATGACCTGCGCCAGCATCTCTGACGCCGTTTTGCCGGGTTTCCCTTGCGTGGCCCGCGAAACTCGCTAAAAAGTTTGGCGATCCAATTGGGCGGAATTGTTTCCGCCACCACCCGCAGACGGATAATTTCGACATGGCTCTCCCCAAAGACGTAAAGAAGGTCGTTCTCGCCTATTCCGGCGGCCTCGACACCTCGATCATCCTGAAATGGCTTCAGACCGAACTGAACGCTGAAGTCGTGACCTTCACCGCCGACCTCGGCCAGGGTGAAGAACTCGAGCCGGCCCGCAAGAAAGCTGAAATGCTCGGCATCAAGGAAATCTATATCGAGGACGTCCGCGAAGAATTCGTGCGCGATTTCGTGTTCCCGATGTTCCGCGCCAATGCCGTCTACGAAGGCGTCTACCTGCTCGGCACCTCGATCGCCCGTCCGCTGATCTCCAAGCACCTGATCGATATCGCCAAGAAGACCGGTGCCGATGCCATCGCGCATGGCGCGACCGGCAAGGGCAATGACCAGGTTCGCTTCGAACTGTCGGCCTATGCGCTGAACCCCGATATCAAGATCATCGCTCCGTGGCGCGACTGGTCGTTCAAGAGCCGCACCGATCTCCTGAACTTCGCTGAACAGCACCAGATTCCTGTTGCCAAGGACAAGAAGGGCGAAGCGCCGTTCTCCGTTGATGCCAACCTTCTGCACTCCTCGTCCGAGGGCAAGGTTCTGGAAGATCCGGCCGTCGAGGCGCCGGAATATGTGCATATGCGTACGATCTCGCCGGAAGCCGCTCCCGACAAAGCCACCACGATCAAGGTCGGTTTCCGCAAGGGTGATGCCTGCTCGATCAACGGTGTCGAGATGTCACCGGCAACCCTGCTCAAGACCCTCAATGACTACGGTCGCGACAACGGTATCGGCCGTCTCGACCTCGTTGAAAACCGTTTTGTCGGCATGAAGTCGCGCGGCGTCTATGAGACCCCCGGCGGTACGATCCTGCTGGCGGCTCACCGCGCGATCGAATCGATCACGCTCGATCGCGGTGCCGCGCACCTCAAGGACGAGATCATGCCGCGTTACGCCGAGCTGATCTATTACGGCTTCTGGTTCTCGCCGGAGCGCGAAATGCTGCAGGCCCTGATCGACAAGAGCCAGGAGCATGTCGAAGGCGAAGTGACGCTGAAGCTTTACAAGGGCAATGTCATGGTCACCGGCCGCGAGAGCGACAAGTCGCTCTATTCGGACGCGCTGGTGACCTTCGAGGACGACCAGGGCGCATACGACCAGAAGGATGCGGCCGGCTTCATCAAGCTGAATGCACTGCGCCTGCGCACGCTCGGTAAGCGCAACAAGTGATTTTCAGCGGCGTTGAGTCGCTGATCCGATGATTTGGAAGCCCGTTCTCCCTTGTGCAGGACGGGTTTCCTTTTGTCCGGTTCAGCGTGGCCGGGTGAGGGCGAGATAACCGAAGTAACCGGCAATGGCGATCAGTTCCATGGTTGGAATGACGATACTGAAGGCAAAGACAGGCGAGCCGATGGCCGCGGCTGCCACCCCACCAGCAAAACCGAAACTCATCTGGATGAAGCCCATGATGGCCGAAGCCGAACCGGCTATGTGAGGGAACGGAGCAAGCGCCATCGTCACGACTTGTGGAGTGATGAAGGCGAGCCCGAACGTGCAGATAGCGACTGGCCCCATGATCGAGATTAGCGTTGCCGGCATAACGTTGTTCCAGGTGAACATCATTAGGGCGCCAAAGCCGATCAGCGCAATGCCGACCCTGAGTGCGCCCATGCCGCTAAGTCCTTGAGAGACTTTTTTAAGGGTGAGTGAGCCCGCGAAATAAGCGCCGGATTGCATCAGCATGGCAAGGCCGAACTGGGTGGGCGTCAGGCCGATAGTGCCGATCAGCACAAAAGGTAGCATGGTCGATTGCGCATAGAGCGCACCAACAGAGCCACCCAGAATAAGCGCGGTGGCGATAAAGCGTGGTTCGGACAGGGTTTCCCCATATGCGGCAATCAGGCGTGTCGGCCGAATTCGACTGCGATCAGGGACGGTGGTTTCCTTGAGCAGAGCGAAAACGCTGCCGATAATTCCAGCACCGAACAGAACCATGAGAATGAAAACGGATTCCCAGCCGAAAGCAGCGAGCGTCAGGCCTCCGATTGTCGGACCCATGGCCGGGCCGATCGCCACCATGATGCCTACGAGGTTCATGATGCGAGCGGCTTCTGAACCGGTGAAAAGATCACGAACGATGGCGCGGGCGACGGTGACGCCGACCGAAGCGCCAACACCCTGAATGAGGCGGCCAATCAGCAAGGCGTCGACCGACGTGGCGAAGACCGAGATCAGCGCGCCCACGAGATAAATGGTCATGAAGGAGAGCGTGGCTTTACGGCGACCAAAAGCGTCAGAGGTTGGGCCGGCCAGAAGCTGTGCGATGGCAAAACCACCGAAATAGAAAGAGAGGCTGAGTTTGATTGCGGCTTCCGTCGTGCCGAAGGCTCTGACCATTTCCGGCATGGCGGGGGTCGAGATTGCCATTGAGATCGGGCCGATCGCCGTCAGCACTGCACCGAAGATCGCTACCCGGCGTTCGCTCATACGCTTTGGAGTTTGCGGCGGATCGGAAGATGTCATGAGCGTTTACGGCCTCGGCTCAAGGTGTTTCGGCCAGAAGGTTGTCGTGCACGGTTTCGAGGACACGCATGAAAATTGCCACATCAGCGTCCGCCACGCCACCCGTCGCCTGCGCGATCAGTTCGTCTAGTTCATGGCGAATGCGCTTGATCAGATCGTGTGATTTCGGCGTCAGCAGCACCAGTTTGGCGCGGCGGTCGCTGGGGTCGGGCTGACGTTCGATCAGGTCCGCCGCCTGCAGCTTGTCTAGAAAGGCGCAGACAGTCATCGGCTCGATGCCCATGCGAGCGGCAAGATCCAGCTGCCGACCGTTTTTCAGTATTTCCACATTCAGCAAAGTGCGGGCTTCCGCGGGCGTAACTTCCAGTCCCGCCTGTTCGATGCGCCGTTCGAAAGCCGTCCGCAGCACGCGCGCGCTGTCGGAGATCAGAAAGGTCAAGGTGTCGGTGTTCTGCTTTGCGTCCATCGATCCTGCTGCCGTTGTCGCGGGCACCCTTACTAAAGTTCCGCCGACAAGGAAAACCAAAAAGCCCGCGAAATAAGGTGTGTATTCCAAAACCCGGTGCAACAGATGTTCGCCGTGTAACAGGTTGGCGTGAAACCCTCCCAATCCTGAAGTGTTTCTCCTATGTAGTATTCAAGAGATTCATACCGATGCAGAGGACATGCGCGCATGGCAATCGAACAGCAGATCAATCCCGCCCTCGTCGACTGGAATGGCCAGAACGGCCTGCCGAAATTCGAACTGGTGAAGGACGAGGATTTCGCCGCCGCCTTCGATGCCGCTCTTGCCGCGCATGAGGCGGAGATCGATGCGATTGCCGGCAATACGCAAACCCCGACGTTTGAAAACACCATCATCGCGCTCGAAATCGCCGGCGATGCTCTGTCTCGTGTGTCGGCGCTGTTCTGGAACAAGGCAGGTGCGCATACGAATGAGGTCATTCAGGCGCTGGAGCGCGAGATCGCGCCAAAAATGTCGCGGCATTATTCGAAGATCGGCATGAATGCGGCTTTGTTTGCGCGTGTCGATGCACTCTGGGATGCGCGCTCGACGCTGGATCTGGGTCTCGAACAGACGCGCGTGCTCGAACGTCACTGGAAGGGTTTCGTGAAGGCGGGCGCGAAGCTTGCCAAGGATGAACAGGAACGGCTTGCCAAGATCAATGAAACCCTTGCCGGCCTTGGTGCAAGCTTCGGTCAGAACGTGCTGGCCGATGAAAAGGACTGGTCTCTGATCCTGACGGATGAGGCCGATCTTGCCGGTCTGCCGGCTTTCCTGCGTGATGCGATGGCGTCCGCTGCCGAAGATCGGGGCTCGTCGGGTGCCTATGCAGTCACCCTGTCGCGCTCGATTATAGAGCCGTTCCTGACCTTCTCCGAGCGTCGCGATCTGCGTGAACAGGCTTTTGCCGCCTGGGTGGCGCGCGGTCGTAACGGTGGAGCGACCGACAATATCGGCATCGTCAAGGAAACGCTGGCGCTGCGCTCCGAAAAGGCAAAGCTGCTCGGTTATGCCGATTTTGCAGCGTTCAAGCTCGACAACACGATGGCCAAGACCGCCGAAGCGGTGAATGGCCTTCTGCATCAGGTCTGGGAAAAGGCGCGATCCAAGGCGCTGGAGGAAGAACAGAGCCTTTCCGGCCTGATCGCCGAGGAAGGTAAAAACCATGCAGTCATGCCGTGGGACTGGCGCTTTTACGCCGAAAAGCTGCGCGAGCGCATGTTCGATTTCTCCGAGTCGGAACTGAAGCCTTACCTTCAGCTGGAAAAAATCATCGAGGCCTGCTTTGATGTCGCCAAGCGCTTGTTCGGCGTCGATATCAAGGAAGTTTCCGGCATTGCAGCCTATCACCCGGATGTGCGGGTCTTCGAAGTGCGCGACGAAACCGGTGCGCTGAAGGCGATGTTCCTCGGCGATTATTTTGCCCGTTCCTCCAAGCGTTCTGGTGCATGGATGAGTTCGTTCCAGTCGCAGCACAAGCTCAAGCTGAAGAACGGTGCGGAAGGCGAGTTGCCGATCATCTATAACGTCTGCAATTTTGCAAAACCTGCCATCGGCAAGCCTGCGCTTCTGTCGCTCGATGATGCGCGAACCCTGTTCCACGAGTTCGGTCACGCCCTTCACGGCATGCTTTCCAACGTCACCTATCCGTCAGTCTCGGGCACCGGCGTATCGCGCGATTTCGTCGAGTTGCCGTCACAGCTTTACGAACACTGGCTGACCGTTCCGGAAATTCTCGAAAAATACGCGTTGCATCACGACACCGGTAAGCCGATGCCGAAGGCGCTGCTCGACAAGGTTCTGGCGGCAGCCACGTTCAACGCGGGTTTCGCGACAGTGGAATTCACCTCATCGGCTCTGGTCGACATGGCATTCCACACCCGTGGTCCGGTCGAGGATCCGCTTGCGGTGCAGGCGGAGGTTCTGAAGGAGCTCGGCATGCCGGCCTCCATGGTCATGCGTCACGCCACCCCGCATTTCCAGCATGTCTTCTCCGGTGACGGTTATTCGGCCGGTTATTATTCCTACATGTGGTCGGAAGTGCTGGATGCCGACGCGTTCGCCGCCTTCGAGGAAACCGGCAATGCGTTTGATCCGGTCATGGCCCGCAAGCTGAAGAACAATATCTATTCGGTTGGCGGTTCGATCGATCCGGAAGACACGTACAAGGCTTTCCGTGGCAAGCTGCCGGATCCAACGGCGATGTTGAAGAAAAAGGGCCTCTCTATTCTCGTTGAATTGTCCGGCAGCGATGCCTGATAGGTGTAATCCAAACCAATTTTGCGCCTGTCATCTGCCTGTCGCAAAATTGTAACAGGCCTGTCATGAAGCCTTAATATTGGAACCGGCATCGCTTTCTGCCGACGCCGGTTCCCATGACAATTGAATTGCCCGCAAATGATGCTGCCGTTTCGACGGCTGGACTGGAGTTGCATTACGGTGCGACCCCGGTGCTGAAGGGTATCGACATTGCCTTGGGGCAGGGCAAAACCCTTGCGCTGCTCGGGCCCTCCGGTTGCGGAAAGACCACGCTTCTGCGTCTCGTCGCGGGCCTTCTTGCCCCCAGCAAGGGTTCCGTTTCGATTGCCGGCCAGATCGTTGCCGATGCAGCATCCGGCGCCTTTGCGCCGCCGGAAAAGCGCAATCTCGGCATGGTCTTTCAGGACTACGCGCTCTGGCCGCATATGACGGTCGGCGGCAATGTTGCCTTTCCTCTTGAAATGCGCGGTCTCGGTCGTGCTGAGCGTGATCGTCGGACGATGCGGGCGCTGGAGCGTGTCGGCCTGTCCGCCTATGCCGACCGCCGACCGAGCGACCTTTCCGGTGGTCAGCAGCAGCGCGTCGCGATCGCCCGCGCCATCGTTGCCGAACCGCAGCTGATCCTGTTTGACGAACCACTCTCCAATCTTGACCGCGAACTGCGTGAAAACATGGTGGGCGAACTGGTGGAACTGATCGCCTCGCTTGGCCTGACGGCCATCTATGTCACCCACGATCACTCGGAAGCACTGACACTGGCCGATCAGGTTGCCGTCATGCGCGGAGGTCTGGTGGAGCAGCTGGCATCGCCGGATGCGCTGATCGCGACGCCGGCCACACCAGAAGTTGCCGATTTCCTGCGCCTTGGCGGTATCGCGGAGCTGCAGCGTCGTGGTGAAAATCTTGTCTTCAAAGGCGGTGATACGGTGCTGATGAAGGCGCCGTCCGGTGTTGCCGATCAGGTTCAGGTGCTTATTCCGGTTGCGGCCATCACACCCGGCCCTGTTCAAGCCGGCCACCTGGCGGCAACCGTGCTTCGCTCGCAGTTCCGCGGCGATGGTCATCTGGCGACCGTATCGCTCACCGGCACCGACCAGATCGAGCTGCAGGTTCTGAGCCGCACCAAATTGCGACCCGGCGAAAGCGTCGGGCTCGCCATCGATCTCGACCAGCTCCGCTGGTTTGGAAATTTTATGCATTCACCCCAAAAGGAAAGTCTGGAACATGCTTAAGTCGCTGAAGAGCATCACCCTCGGCGTTGCTGCCGCTGTCCTGATGGCCGGCGTCGCCCACGCCGACATCACCGTTTACACCGCCGGCCCGCAGAGCCTGATCGATAAAATGTCGGAAGGCTTTACCAAGCAGACCGGCATCAAGGTCAACGTCTTCCAGGCAACGACCGGCAAGGTCATGGCCCGTATCGAAGCCGAAGCTTCCAACCCGGTCGTCGACGTTCTGATCTCTGCTTCGTGGGATACCGCGACCGATTTCGAAAAGCGCGGCTGGCTGGTCAAGTATTCGAGCCCCAACGCCGCCAAGGTTCCGGATTTCCTCAAGTCCGACTATGCCGTTGCACAGGGCATCTCGGCTCTCGGCATCGCCTGGAACACCAAGAGCGGCACGCCGAAGCCGTCCGAATGGGCTGACCTGACCAAGCCGGAATACAAGGACATGGTCAACATTCCCGACCCGGCACAGTCCGGCTCGTCCTTCGAACTGACGGCTGCTCTTGCCGGCCAGGACGATTTCAAGCTGTTCAAGGACCTTCAGGCCAACGGCGCGATCATTGCCGGCGCCAATGCGGAAGCATTGAACCCGGTTCTGCAGGGTGCCAAGGCCGCCGTCTTCGGCGCTGTCGACTACATCACGCTTGCTGCTGCCAAGAAAGGCGAAAGCGTTGAGGTTGTCTTCCCGGCTTCCGGCACGGTCATCGCGCCACGTCCGGCGATGATCCTCAACTGGTCCAAGAACCAGGACGATGCCAAGAAGTTCATCGACTACATGCTGTCCGACGAAGGCCAGAAGATGGTTGCCGCCCAGATGCTGATGCCGGCCCGCTCCGACGTCCCGGCTGACCGTCCGCTGATCAGCGACCTGAAGCTCCTGAAGTTCGATAACGCTGCCGTTTACGGCAAGCGCAAGGAAACGCTGGCCGAAGTCACCAAGATTTTTGGCGGCAAGTAATTTTTCTCGCGGCGTCGCATGTCTTTCGGGGCATGCGGCGCCATTCCTTTTTAAAATTGCGCGGCATTCCTCAAGTCATCGGTGATCTGATGAATGTTGCGACAGGCGATAGGACTGCAGGATGACGGCGAAAAGCGTGGGGGGATCGGCTCCGGCCGCCTGGCTGGCGATTGCGGGCCTCGTCCTCGTCGTCGCCATTCCGTTTGCTGCGGTCGTCATGCAGGGCATCTTCCCCAATCTCGGGCAGGGTTCGTTTGCAGCACCTTTCTCCTCGCTTGTCTCGACGCTGAATGATGGCGCGCTGATCGGCATGGCCGGCAATACCATCCTGCTCGGCGCCTGCGTCGTGCTGGCTTCGGCGCTGGTTGCCGTGCCGCTCGGCGTTTTTCGCGCGCTTTACCGTATTCCCTGCGCTTCGTTGTTCGATGTGCTGCTGCTCGTGCCGTTCATGATCCCGCCCTATATCGCCACGCTCGGCTGGATCATGACGCTGCAGCCGCGCGGTTATCTGCAGCAGATTGCTGGTTTCAATCTTGCGCCCTTCCTGTTTTCGCTGGCTGGCATGACCATGGTCATGGCGTTCAATACGTTCCCTGTCGTCTACTTTGCCGTGTCGCGTACGGTGGAAGCCGTCGGCGCACGTTATGCCGATGTCGGGCGTGTGTTCGGGGCAACGCCGACAAAGGCGTTCTGGCGCATCACGCTGCCTTTGTCTGCGCCGGGGCTGGCCGCCAGCCTGATGCTGGTCTTCGCCGCAGCAATCGAGGAATACGGCACGCCGGCAGCGCTTGGCCGCCGCGCCGGGTTTCAGGTTCTCGTCACTGGCATTGATCTTCGCATTTCCGACTGGCCGATCGATCTACCGGGCGCATCCATCATGTCGCTGCTGCTGGTCGGCCTGTCGCTGATCACTTTTCTCGGGCAGCGCTGGATCCTGTCGCGCCGGTCCTACCAGACCGTCAACGGCAAGCCGACTGCCAAGGACAAACGTCCGCTCGGGGCCATGAAACTGCCGGTCATGCTGGCATTTATCGTTGTGTCGTTTCTTGCAACCGGCGTGCCGCTTCTGTCGATCCTGGCGACGGCTTTGTCGAGAACGATTTCCGGCGGTCTGGCAATCGACAATATCAGCTTCGAAAATTTTCTTTCGGTGTTCCAGAACAGCGCTGGTGCGCTCGGTGCTCTTGCCAACAGCTTCTCGCTCGGAATCGGTGCTGCTCTCATCACCGGTCTGATCGGCGTCACCGCCGCCTATACCGTGGTGAAGACGAAAATCCGCGGGCGTCTGGCGATCGACAGCCTGACGATCATTCCCAATGCGCTTCCCGGCATCGTCGTTGCCGTCGGCCTGATCCTCGCCTGGAACATGCCGTGGCTGCCGCTGACGCCCTACAACACGCCGTTCATCCTGCTTTTGGCCTATTGCTGCATTCTTCTGCCACAGCCGATGCGTTACACCACGGCAGCCTTCCAGCAGATCGGCGACAATCTGGAAGCGGCGGCGCGCGTGTTCGGAGCGTCCAGTTTTACCGCCTTCCGGCGCATCCTGCTGCCGCTGGTTTTCCCCAGTCTCGCCTCTGCCATGCTGCTTGTCTTCGCGCTGGCTTCGCGCGAACTTGTGGCCTCCGTCGTCATTGCGCCGGTCGGCATGCAGACGATCGCTACTTTTATCTGGCGCCAGTTCGAGCAAGGATCCATAGGTCTTGGCATGGCGATGGCTTTTATCGCTATTCTCATCACCACGCTTCTGCCGCTGGCCTTGATTGCCCTCTTGAGGAGGAGCGGTTTGGTGGCCGAATAGGCCGATCGACAGGCAGTGAAAATGCCCTTGCGCTTGGCCCCCCTTTCGCGATTGCAAAAAACGGGGTATGAGCGCGCCAACGAAATTGGCGTGGCCCGGTGATTGTTGCGCCCCAACTTCAGAGAACCCCAAATATGGCACTTCGCAACATCGCGATCATCGCGCACGTTGACCATGGCAAAACGACGCTTGTCGACGAGCTCCTGAAACAGTCCGGTTCGTTCCGCGAAAACCAGCGCGTTGCAGAACGCGTCATGGACTCGAACGATCTCGAAAAGGAACGCGGCATTACCATTCTCGCGAAGGCAACTTCGGTTGAATGGAAGGGCGTCCGCGTCAACATCGTCGATACCCCCGGCCACGCCGACTTCGGCGGCGAAGTCGAGCGCATTCTCTCGATGGTGGACGGCGCGATCGTTCTCGTCGATAGTTCTGAAGGCCCGATGCCGCAGACGAAGTTCGTTGTCGGCAAGGCGCTGAAGGTTGGTCTTCGTCCGATCGTCGCGATCAACAAGATCGACCGTCCGGACGGCCGCCACGAAGAGGTCATCAACGAAGTTTTCGACCTGTTCGCAAACCTCGACGCTACCGACGAGCAGCTCGACTTCCCGATCCTTTACGGTTCCGGTCGCGATGGCTGGATGAACGTCAACCCGGAAGGCCCGAAGGACGAAGGTCTGGCACCGCTGCTCGACCTCGTGCTGAAGCACGTTCCGGAGCCGAAGGTCGAAGAAGGTCCGTTCCGCATGATCGGCACGCTTCTCGAAGCCAACCCGTTCCTCGGCCGCATCATCACCGGTCGCGTTGCTTCCGGCTCGATCAAGCCGAATCAGGCCGTCAAGGTTCTGTCGCAGGATGGCAAGACGGTTGAAACCGGTCGTATCTCCAAGATCCTCGCATTCCGCGGTATCGAGCGTCAGCCGATCGAAGAAGCCATTGCCGGTGACATCGTCGCCATTGCCGGTCTTTCCAAGGGCACCGTTGCCGACACGTTCTGCGATCCGTCGGTCACCGAAGCCATGCAGGCCCAGCCGATCGACCCGCCGACCGTCACCATGTCCTTCATCGTCAACGACAGCCCGCTGGCCGGCACCGAAGGCGACAAGGTTACCTCGCGCGTTATCCGTGACCGCCTGTACAAGGAAGCCGAAGGCAACGTCGCGCTGAAGATCGAAGAAGCCGAAGGCAAGGATTCGTTCTACGTGTCCGGTCGTGGCGAACTTCAGCTCGCCGTTCTGATCGAAACCATGCGTCGTGAAGGCTTTGAGCTTGCCGTTTCGCGTCCGCGCGTCGTCATGCACAAGGACGAAACGACCGGCCAGACCATGGAGCCGATCGAAGAAGTCGTCATCGACGTCGATGAAGAACATTCCGGCGTCGTCGTTCAGAAGATGTCCGAGCGCAAGGCAGAAATGACCGAACTGCGTCCTTCGGGCGGCAGCCGCGTTCGTCTGAAGTTCCTCGCTCCGACGCGCGGCCTGATCGGCTACCAGTCGGAACTGCTGACCGACACGCGCGGTACGGCGATCATGAACCGCCTGTTCAACGACTACCAGCCGTATAAGGGCGAGATCTCCGGCCGTACCAACGGCGTTCTCCTGTCCAACCAGGCTGGTGAAGCTGTTGCTTACGCCATGTTCAACCTGGAAGACCGCGGTCCGATGATTATCGAGCCGGGCGACAAGGTCTACATGGGCATGATCATCGGTATCCATACCCGTGACAACGACCTCGAAGTCAACGTTCTGAAGGGCAAGCAGCTGACGAACATCCGTTCGGCCGGCAAGGACGAAGCCGTTCGCCTGACCCCGCCGATCCGCATGACGCTCGACCGCGCTCTCTCCTGGATCCAGGACGACGAACTGATGGAAGTGACGCCGAAGTCGATCCGCCTGCGCAAGATCTATCTCGACGCCAACGACCGCAAGCGTTTCGACAAGTCGAAGGCCGCTCTCTGATCGAGCGTTTTAACCAAGACAAAAGAACCCGGCCTTCGTGCCGGGTTTTTTAATGTGCGTTGCATCGGCGCAGGCTTGTCGAGCTCATTAAAAAAGCGTTAACCTTCACGGAAATTTAATGGCCGATTAGGCTGTGGGCAACGCAACCCGGAGTCACTACCGGGATTGGCGAATCAGCCCCTGCGAGACCAGAGTGGCGTTATGAAGACGTTATCCATAGATGTGCGGCGAGCAGAGCCCAATGATGCCCGGGAGATCTCCGAGGTGCACCGTGCCGCGTGGGCGCAGGCCTATACCGGCCTTATTCCTCACAGATCGCTCACGCAGATGCTGGAGCGCCGCAACGAAGGCTGGTGGCGCAAGGCTGCCCGTGGGCCGGCAACGCTGTTGGTGCTGGATGTCGCCGGAACCATTGCCGGTTATGCGACCGTTGGTCTCAATCGTGCCAAAGCGCTGCCGCAGGATGGCGAAATCTACGAAATTTACCTGCGTCCTGAATATCAGGGCATCGGTCTCGGTCGTCGCCTGTTCAGCGAAACACGTCGGCTTCTGAAGTCGCTGGGTTGCAACGGTCTCGTTGTCTGGTGCCTGGAAGACAGCGAAAACGCGACGCGTTTCTTCCGTCGCCACGGTGGCCATGACCTCGCCGAAGGCATGGAAGATTTCGATGGTGCGAACCTGCGCAAGATCGGTTTCGTCTGGCCCTGATGCCGCCCGTGGTGATACCCGATCTTCAGTCGGGTTTGGTAAATGGCAGGTTGCCATGTTCCTGAAATCCCGATATCCAAATCCCCGAATGTTCAATTACTTCGAGGACCAGAATGCGTATCGACGCCATTTCCATCGGCAAAAACCCGCCTGAAGACGTCAATGTCATCGTTGAAGTGCCGGTCGGCGGTCAGCCGATCAAGTACGAGATGGACAAGGATGCCGGCGCGCTGATCGTCGACCGTTTCCTCTACACGCCGATGACTTATCCGGGTAACTACGGCTTCATTCCGCACACCCTGTCGGAAGACGGTGATCCGTGCGACGTGCTGATCTGCAACACGCGTCCGCTCATCCCGGGTTGCGTCATCAATGTTCGCCCGATCGGCGTCATGATCATGGAAGACGATGGCGGCAAGGATGAGAAGATCATTGCCGTACCGGTTCCGAAGCTGACCCAGCGTTACGACAAGATCAAGAACTACACCGATCTGCCGGAAATCACGCTGAAGCAGATTGAGCACTTCTTCGAGCACTACAAGGATCTGGAGCCCGGCAAGTGGGTGAAGATCGGCGGCTGGCAGGATGTCGACGTTGCCAAGAAGCTGATCGTCGAAGCCATCGACCGCTACAACGCCCAGAAGTAATCAGGCCATCAGGCCTTCGAGTTTCGCTTTCAAATCCTCCGGGTCGCCCTCGATCCGGAGGATTTTTTTACGCGCTGTTTCGCCTGAAATGAAGCTGATCGTGCTTTTGGGCACACGGAGTTTCTTGGCAAGAAGGGCTATCAGCGCCTTGTTGGCCTTGCCGTCTTCCGGCACGGCCGAAACCCGCGCCTTCAGATAGGCGTGGTCTTCGGCGTCCACTTCCATGCCTTCAATAGAATCGCGGCCCCCGTTCGGCGTGAGCCGGACCGAGAGCCGCAGATGATCTGAATGCAAATTGTAGGGCTTGTTCAAGCTGGCCTCTTACGAGACAGCCGAGATCAGCGCCGGTGCAATCGGGTTGGCGATGATCATCTGCAGGAAGTAGATGATCAGGATCAGCACGATCGGCGAAATATCGATGCCGCCAAGGTTCGGCATCACGCGGCGGATCGGGCGCAGGACCGGCTCGGTGACATTATAGAGGAACGAACCGATCGAATTCACGAACTGGTTGCGTGAATTGATGACGTTGAACGCATAGAGCCAGGAAAAGATGGCGCTGGCGATAAGGATGTAGACGAACAGCGTCAGTGCCATCTGAATGACTTGGATCAGAGCGAAAATAATGCCCGCCATCGAGTTCTCCATTTCGTGGTTGACAGACATGTAGACATTGGGGCCTTAACGAGCAAGTGCCGCGCCGTTGGCTGCCATGAAACATGTTTAACGGGCGCTCGTAACAGTCCTGCCGTCTCTGGCTTTCTGAAAGTGCGTTTCCCATGAGCATCTCGACTTCGGGAGATCGTTTCGCCGCTTTCCGGCATCGCTCCTATGCCCTGTTTTTCTCCTCGCGTTTCCTTGCCGCCTTCGCCATCCAGATCGTCAGCGTGTCCGTCGGCTGGCAGATGTATGAGGTGACGCGCAATACGCTTTATCTCGGCCTGATCGGGCTCGTGCAGTTTCTGCCGGCGCTGCTGCTCATCCTCGTCACCGGCTCGGTGGCTGATCGCTACAATCGCCGTGTCATCGTCTCGGCCTGCATGGTACTTGCCGCTATCTCCGCCGCAGCGCTTCTGGGCTTGACGCTGGTGGGTGCCTTCGAGCCGCTGCCTGTCTTTATCATCCTTGTCCTGTTCGGCATCGAGCGCGCCTTCATGGGGCCGGCCGTGCAGTCCTTGGCGCCCAATCTCGTTCCGGAAAAGGATCTCGCAAACGCCATTGCCTGGAATTCCTCGTCCTGGCAGACCGCATCGATCATCGGCCCGGTGGCCGGTGGCTTGCTCTATGGCCTTGGCGCATCGGTTGCCTATTCGGTCGCACTAGCCATGTTCGTGATTGGCGCGCTTCTGGTGTCGATCATTCCGAAGCCTGCGCAGCGAACATCGTCGAAGGCGACGAGCTGGACGGAAATCCTGGCCGGTTTCAGTTTCATCCGCCGTGAAAAAGTGGTGCTCGGCGCCATCTCGCTCGATCTGTTTGCCGTGCTTCTGGGCGGGGCGGTGGCGCTGATGCCGGTCTTCGCAACGGACGTTCTGGCACTCGGTCCGTTGGGGCTTGGCCTGCTGCGCTCGGCTCCGGGCGTTGGCGCCATTATCGTGGCGATCTGGCTGGCTTTTCGGCCGATCCAGCACAATGCCGGGATTGCCATGTTCGTTGGTGTTGCCCTGTTTGGTCTCGGCACCGCGGTTTTCGGCCTGTCGCAGACACCGTGGATATCGATTGCAGCGCTTGCGGTGATGGGCGCGTCCGACATGATTTCCGTCTATGTGCGCGAAACGCTGATCGCCTTGTGGACGCCGGATGAAGTGCGTGGCCGCGTCAACGCCGTCAACAGCGTGTTCATCGGCGCGTCCAACGAACTGGGCGAATTCCGCGCCGGCACGATGGCGCATATCATCGGTGCGGTTCCGGCCGTCGTCATCGGTGGTTTCGGAACGCTGGCGGTGGCGGTGATCTGGTCACTCGGTTTTCCGCAATTGCGCAAGATCGATAGCCTGCAGGCGCCTGACCGGACGGAACGGTAACGCTCAGGCGTTCGCCGATTTCGGCGCCGGGCTGTATTTGGGCAGTTCGGCTTCTTGCTTTTTCGGCTCGAAAACCAGATCCAGATAATTCCACAACCATTCCCTGAGCGGCTGGTCGAACAGCATGCGGCCTTCCAGATGCCTACTGCCGACCTGCGCATTCGGCATCGTAAATCGCTCGGCACCATGCACGACCCAGCGCTGCATCATTGCGCGGGTCAGTTCGGCGTGGAACTGCACACCCCAGGCATTGTCGCCGTACCGGATGGCCTGATGCGGGTAGGCGTCGCCTTCGGCCAGCAGTTGCGCGCCACGCGGCACGTCAAACCCTTCGCGATGAAAATGGTAGACCATCTTTGGCCAGTGCATGAGCAGGCGGCCATGCTCGGTCGGGCGCAGCGGGTACCAGCCGATTTCGGTCAGGCCCTGTTTATCCGCATGCACCTTGCCGCCGAGATGGCGTACCAGCATCTGTGCGCCCAGGCAGATGCCGAGATAGGGCTTGTTTTCCTTCAGCGGCACCTTGATCCAGTCGATCTCGTCCCTGACGAAATCATGCTCGTCATTGGCGCTCATCGGTCCACCAAAAATGACGGCGCCTGAATGGCCGGCAAGTGTCGAAGGCAGGCTGTCGCCAAGGGCCGGACGCCTTACATCGAGAGGATAACCTTTTTCAACCAGCATCTGCCCTACGCGACCGGGGGAGGACCGTTCCTGATGCAGGACGACGAGAACCGGTGCCTTATCTGTACGACGGTCAGGCGAGACGATCATTCCTGTTCCTCAATCTCCTCGGCAAGGTTTTGCGCTTTCGCACGCGAGGCGGCCTGCTGGCGTTGCAAGACCCGATCACGCGACGATACACCGAGCAGATCGGCAACCCGCCAGATGACGTGGTCTTCCATTTCGCTGCGGTCACCATCGGCATAAACGAGATCCCAGAGAATGCCGAGCAGTTCGGTACATTCCTCCGGCGACAGATGGCGTTTCAGATCCGAGGTGAAGCGGTAATAATCCACCGCCTCTAGACCGGCTTCCTGACCTGCCTCGATCAATACCTGCAACTGACCGCTTGTCAGGCCGTAACGCTCGCCGAGCAGGTCCTTCAGGCGTTGCATCTCGGACTTCGAAACCTTGCCGTCCGCTTCCATGACTTGAAAACAGAGGGCCGCGAATGCGACGCGCGGGTCATCACCTGAGAACTCGTTTTCCGGTCGGTCGGCCGTGAGCGTCTGGAGGAAAGCCTGAATCCTCTCCAGCATCAATAAAGCCTCAGCCGTGTCGGCGCTTCGTTGCTGGCAGCCTGATCCTTTACGCCCGGGTCATCTGGCGGTCGGCCGTTGAAGGGATCGGGTTCTGATTCTCTTGCCACGGGTTCGGTTTTTGCCGGTACCGGTGCAGGTGTCTGTGTCCGCGCTGGGGCCGGTGCCGGTGCCGGGGCCGGTTTGGCAATCGGCTTTTCCTCCACTTTGGCAAAGGTCAGGGGCGAAAATTTTTGCGTTTCGGCCGGTGTGGGTGCAGGTGCCGCAGAAGGTTTTTGCTCTGTCACAATGGAGGTTTTCTCCTCCGGTTTCGTCTCCGTGACTTTCACGTTGGTTTGTTCCGACGCGGTGTGAACAGCCGGCAGGCTGGCGATCGCGTTTTCGGCCAGACTGCCTTCCTCCACCGGGCTTTCCAGCTGGCCGAACGGCACCTTCCATTCGAATGCGTCCAGTTTGCCGGTTTTCGGCGACACCGCGAGCCAATGGTCGGAAACGATGCCGTCTGCCACCCAGGCCGGATCACGCGGCGCACGCAGTGCCTGACCGAGCCAGTGACGCACACGTCCCTGATCACAGGTATCCGCCTCCTCGATATCGGCGAGCAGCAGATAGACGCCTTCACGCGAATCCATGCGAGCCGCAGCTTCCGCCTTGGCACGAGCCTTGGCAAAATCCCTGGCGTCCAGCGCGGCGCGGGCAACGGTAATCAGCGATTCGACGTTGTTGGGGCGCAGGGCTTCCAGTTTTTCGGCGCGCTTCAGGCGGTCGATCGTGCTATCGCCACTGCGAGCACGAACATAGGCTTCGGCAAGTTCCGGGTGCGGCGCGATCTTCCAGAGGCTTTCGAGAACCGATGCCGTCTTGCGAAGATTGTTTTCGCGCGCATACGCTTTCGCAGCGATCACGCCGGCCGGCACCAGATCCTTGGCCAGTTTCAGCGCGGCGGTCGCATCGTCGCGGGCACCACGGGGGTCGCCTTCCAGCTTTTCGCCAGCCTTTGCGGTCAGGAGCACGGCTTTCAGACGATCGGCCTTGTCACGCTCGATAATGCCAGCCACGCGCTGCTGGTCGAGCAGGCGGATGGCATCCTCCCAGCGACCGGCCTGCGAGCGATATTCAAGCGTCGCCTGCGCGGCCCACGGCAGATAAGGCGCGTTTTCGGCAGCGCGCTCGGCATATTGCCGGGCGGCTTCGTCGGCACCGAGACGGCGGGCTTCGATATAGAGACCACGCAGGCCGATTTCGCGGGTTTCCGGGTCCTGCGACATCGATTCGAAGATCGTGCGGGCTTCGTCATGCTTGCCTTCGATCAGTGCCGTCTGCGCCTCAAGCAGCAGGATCAGCGGTTCCTGATCGGCGCGGATGAGGCTGCGGCTTCGCAGGCTCATCTTGCGGGCCAGATTGGCATTGCCGGCACCGGCAGCAATGAGGCCCGTCGACAGCGCCTGATAACCACGGTCACGCTTGCGGGCGCGAAAATGGCGCTGCACCAGATGCGGCGAGCTCCAGATGATGCGTACCAGCCAGCTGACAAACATCATGGCGGCCACGATGGCGACCAACAGCGTGGCGGCTACCATCAGGCTGGTTTCGATCAGTTGGCCCTGCCAGGTGATGGCGATCAGCCCCGGTCGGTCAGCCAGCCAGGAAAAACCCCAGCCGCAGGCCAGAACAACGATGGCGAATAAAAACAAACGGATCATCGATGAACCTCAGCCTGCATTGCTGGCGCCTGAAATGGCGCGGTTGAGCGTGTTGTCGACAAGGCCATCGACCTCGATACGGGCATCGAGCGTCTGCTTGTAGGCGACCGAGGCATCCTTGGCGGGTTGCGGCAGGGCTTCCCACTCTGTTGACGCCCCCTTCAGGTCCCCCTTGCGCAGCTTGTCTTCCATGCGGGCGACAACTGCTTCCGGCGTATCACCCTCGACATCGCCCACGGGACGAACCTTGAACATCTGCATGGCGCTGGACAGTAGCCGGCTACCGACCCCTGCCTGCTCGTCCATCTGATGAGCGGCGTTCAGGATGGTCGTGGCCGTCTGCGGAAATTTTTGGACGAGGTCTGATGCCGACGGCACACCGCTTTGTGCGAATTTTTCCAGCGTTTGCACAGCCGGTTCATTGCCCGAAATTCCTGAGAACGTCTGAAGTTCTCCGGTAAAGGGGCCGCCGCGATCGATTGCCGTCTTGAGCGCCGAAGCCGCAAGTGCCTTGGCAACGGCTTCCTCGCGGCCGGGCTGATCCACCTTGCTTTCCAGCGCAGCGAGGCGCTGTGTCAGGGCATCTGAAGCCGCACTGTTGGAACCGGCTTCGGCAATCCGGGCTTCCAGGGCCGCCAGACGTTCGGCGATCTCGGTTCCGACATTGCCAGTGCCTGCGGTCGCTGCCGTCTTGAGAGCCTCGATGGCGGATGTGCTGGATGCCAGTTGCTGGTTGAGGCTGTCGATCTGCTGCTGCAGGGCGCCAGTTTCCGTTGTGTTGCCCCCGGATGCGCCGGGAATGACGCCTGCGTAAAACATGCTACCGGCCAGCGCCAATGCGATGATGCCGCCAAAGATGCCTGCGGCGATCAGCGATGAGGTTGCCGGCGCCGGACGGGCAGGTGCTTTTGCGGCGGATGTTGCACCGTCGCCTGATGTCGCCGGTTTCGGCTGCGGATCAGATTTTGCTGTCGTCGATGACGCGCCGGCCGTGCTGCTTGCGCTGGTCGTGTTGGTGCCGAAGTTTTTCGGGGCGCCTGCGTTGGCAGAGCCGTCGACCGTATTGGCGCTTGCGCTATTGCTCCCGGATGTGGACGCGCTGCTGCCGGGCGAAGCGGTCGCTGCTGGTGTCGGGGTTGATGCCGGCGCGCTTGTGCCCGGTCCGGAGCTTGTCCCGGTCTTGAGCGGCTCAGCTGGTTTGGTCGGTTCAACCTTGCCGGTTGCCGTGCTGCCTGCCGCCGCCGGTTTTACATCGGCGATTTTGGTGTCTGCCGGCTTTGCCGTTTCGGCCTTAGATGTCACCGTGTCTTCCTTGGCGGATAAGGGTTTGCTGGTATCAGCCGCCTTGGCGTCCGTCTTTGCTGCAGCCACCGGAACGTCGCTGTCGTCACTGCGCACGGGTGTCGCGATCATGCTGACGTCTTCGGCCGCAAGATCGATCGTGACGGGAGACTTGTCCGATTTGGAGCGGCGTGGGGGCTTGTCCGAAACCATGGCAACCTCATTTCTTGGCATTCAATACAAAAGTAGACAGCGCGACCAGCGAAGGGAAGGGGCGCAAGCCCAATTAGGCTGCTGCAAGTGCCTTGTTATCCGACGTGATAGTTACAGAAGTG
The DNA here is from genome assembly GCF_050847465.1 of Endobacterium panacihumi. Lineage (NCBI taxonomy): Bacteria > Pseudomonadati > Pseudomonadota > Alphaproteobacteria > Hyphomicrobiales > Rhizobiaceae > Endobacterium > Endobacterium panacihumi. Next base: position 183,047 of record NZ_JBOZRA010000005.1, read on the forward strand.
CCAGCAGGCTTGCTTCGTCAGGCCGTTCGGCAATTTTTACCCGGTCCTGCAACACGGAAGGTATGGCGTCGGCAATACGCGCGCCGAGGCAGGCGATTGCGCTGGAGCGCCATGCCGAGAGATTCTCGGCAATCGCCGGCAGCGCGAAAAAGAGACAGGCTGTTTCGCGCGAATGGAAAAGAATGGCGCCGGGCGGTGAGGCAAGCAGTGTATCGATGTCTGCAGATGACGGCTGAAGCGGCATCATTTCGTAACATTCGACGATGGAATGCGGAATTTCGGCTGTCTCGAGAGCTTTTTCAAACGTTGGTGATCTTGGCCGTCCTGTCAGGTAGATAACATGGGCCGGGGAATGCCGGACAATCAGCTCTGCCAGCGAAGCGCCGTCGCCATCGGCTATGCGGATATTTTTGAAGCCAGCATGTTCCGCTGCTGCCGCTGTCTTGCGGCCAACGGCAAAGAATGGCGTTTCCAGATGCGATGAGAGATCGAAACCAGCCAATGCTCGAAGCGCTTCCGCACTTGTTAGCGCGATAGCAGGGTAGGGGCGGGCAAGCGCCCGCTCTGCGGCATCTGTCAGATGTCGGGCTTCGCTCAGAGGCAGCAGTATCGGTTCGTGCCCCATGCCGCGAAGCTGGGTGGCGGTGGCTTCAGACCTGTTGAGCGGCCGTGTTACCACCACCCGCATCGGTCAGCTCCAACTGGTGAAAAAGCCGGGACCGGCGGCGGTGCGTACAGTTTCACCCGCCTGCTTGCCGAGCTTGACGGCGTCGTCACGCAAACCGTCGATGCTGACGGCATGTTCCCTTGTGCCGTCCGGCGTGAGAATCAGGCCGGAAAATTTCAGGTGGTCGCCATCCAGGACCGTGTAACCGGCGATCGGCGTGCGACAGGAGCCATCCAGAACTTCCAGAAAGGCGCGTTCACAGGAAACCGCGTCAAAGGTCGGTTTGTGGTTGATGCCTTCGAGCAGATCAAGCACGCGACGGTCACCGATCCGGCTTTCAATGCAGATCGCGCCCTGCGCCGGCGCCGGCGGAAACTCCGTCGGGTCGAGCAGTTCGGTGATCACATCTTCGCGGCCAAGGCGTTTCAGGCCGGCGAGCGCGAGAAGCGTGGCATCGACCTGCCCTTCATTGAGCTTGCGCAGCCGGGTTTCCACCGAGCCGCGAAAAACGATGACCTCGATATCCGGGCGCATGCGGCGGATCAGTGCCTGTCGGCGCAGCGAAGCGGAACCCACAACAGCACGGTCGGGCAGGGCGGTCAGGCTCGGCGCGGTGCGGCCGACCACGGCATCACGAAAATCCTCGCGTGGCAGATAGGCGGAAATTTCCAGCCCTTCCGGCAGCCATGTGGGCATGTCCTTGGAAGAGTGAACGGCAAAATCCAGCTCGCCGGACAACAGCTGCTGCTCCAGTTCCTCTGTGAACAGGCCTTTGCCGCCGATCTCGCTCAGGGCGCGGTCGGTAATGCGGTCGCCCTTGGTCGATAGCACCACGACTTCGAACATTTCTTCGGGCAGGCCGTGGGCTTCCATCAGACGGGAACGAGTTTCGGCGGCCTGGGCGAGGGCCAGCGGGCTGCCACGCGTGCCGATCCGGAAAGGTTTTGTTTGCATCCGCAGTCATCCATTGTTAGGCGGTAGCTTCGTAACCGGCTTCTAGCCCCATCGCAATCAATCCGACAGACCCATGGCACCGTTTCTGCGTATTCTCGGCATCGAAACCAGCTGCGACGAGACCGCCGCGGCGGTGGTCGCACGTCACGACGACGGTCGTGGCGAAATCCTCTCCGACGTTGTTTTTTCGCAGCTTGAGGAGCATAGCGCCTATGGCGGCGTCGTGCCGGAAATTGCCGCGCGTGCCCATGTCGAAGCCGTTGACGGGCTGATCAACGAGGCGCTTGCCCGCGCCAATCTGTCGCTGTCGGATATTGACGCCATCGCCGCGACGTCGGGTCCAGGGCTGATCGGCGGCCTGCTGGTCGGCCTGATGACCGGCAAAGCGATTTCGCTTGCCACCGGCAAACCGCTTTATGCGATCAACCATCTCGAAGGGCATGCGCTAACGGCGCGGCTGACAGACGGTTTGTCCTTCCCTTACCTGATGCTGCTTGTTTCCGGCGGCCATACGCAGCTTATTCTGGTCAAGGGTGTCGGCGAATACGAGCGCTGGGGCACGACGATCGATGACGCGCTCGGCGAAGCTTTTGACAAGACGGCTAAGCTGCTCGGCCTGCCTTATCCCGGCGGTCCGGCGGTGGAAAAGGCGGCGCTTTCCGGCAACCCGGATCGTTTTGTCCTGCCGCGTCCGCTGGTCGGCGAAGCCCGTCTCGATTTCTCCTTCTCCGGTTTGAAAACGGCCGTACGTCAGGCGGCGACCGAAATCGCGCCTCTTTCCGATCAGGATGTCGCCGATATCTGCGCCTCCTTCCAGAAGGCGATTTCGCGCACGCTGAAGGACCGCATCGGCCGTGGTCTGGCGCGCTTCAAGGCCGAATATTCGGATGTTGACGAGCCTGCGCTTGTCGTTGCCGGTGGTGTTGCCGCCAATCAGGAAATTCGCCGCACGCTGCAATCGTTGTGCTCCGAACACCGGTTCAATTTCATCGCGCCGCCGATGAATCTGTGTACCGATAATGCCTCGATGATCGCATGGGCCGGACTTGAGCGGATGGCCAGGGATGTGTCGCCCGATACGCTCGAAGTTGCGCCGCGTTCGCGCTGGCCGCTCGATACGGCTGTGCAAACCCTGCTCGGTTCTGGCAAGAGGGGAGCGAAGGCATGAGCGGACGCCAGAAGATCGCCGTCATCGGTGCCGGTGCTTTCGGCACCGCGCTCGCCACCGTTATGGCGCTGGATGGCCGCTCGGATGTCACGCTTGTCGGACGTGATCTGGCATTGATGGCCGACCTGCGTGATGACCGCATGCATGATGCGGCTTTGCCGGGTGTGCCGCTGCCGGATGGTCTGCAGTTTTCGGCAGAGCCGGATGCATTGGAACAGGCCGATCTCGTTCTTTTCGCCATGCCGGCGCAGGCGCATGATGCCGCCGCACACTATTACGGTCCTTATCTGCGCGGTGACGTCGTGGTCGTCACCTGTGCCAAGGGCATCGAACGGTCGAGCGGACGCATGCTGACGGATGTGCTCAAGGCCTCGCTGCCGAACAATACGGTGGCGGTTCTTTCCGGTCCCGGTTTTGCCGCCGATATCGCGCGCGGCCTACCGACGGCCATGTCGATTGCCGCGGAAGATTTAGGCGTTGCCGAACATCTGGCACAAACCATTTCCAGCCCGACCTTCCGTCTTTATGCCTCGTCCGATCGCATCGGCGTGCAATTGGGTGGCGCCTTGAAAAACGTGCTGGCGATTGCCTGCGGCGTCGTTGAGGGCGCCGGTCTTGGCGATAGCGCCCGTGCGGCGCTGATCGCGCGCGGCCTTGCGGAAATGTCGCGTCTGGTCGTGGCGCTGGGTGGCTCCGCCGACACGGTGCGCGGCCTGTCCGGCCTTGGCGACCTCGTGCTGACGGCGACGAGCCACCAGTCGCGCAACCTGCGTTTCGGCATCGCGCTCGGTGAAGGTGTGCCGGCGGATTCAGCGGCGGGCGGGCTTGTCGAAGGCGCACACACTGCGTCTGTTGCTGTCAGGCTGGCGCGAAAGAACGGCGTCGAAATGCCGGTCGCGGAAGCGGTTGCGGCCATTATCGATGGCCGGCTCGGTGTTCGCGACGCCATGGAAGCATTGATGACGCGGCCGATCACCACGGAATGATTTTTGTCACGGGAGTTCTGACACCATGCCTCTCTTCTCCTTTCTCTGCACCGACAAGCCGAATTCTCTCGAATTGCGCATGGCGACGCGCCCGCCGCATGTCGAGCATCTGACGGCGCTCAACGAAAAGGGCATTCTGAAAATGGCCGGCCCGTTTCTCGATGCCGATGGCAAGCCGAATGGCAGCCTGGTGATCGTCGAGACAGCCACGATCGAGGAAGCGAAAGCGCTTGCCGATGCCGATCCCTACGCAAAGGCCGGCCTGTTCGAGAAGGTCGAAGTGAAACCGTTCAACTGGGTTTTCAACCCGCCGAAGGCTTGATCGCATATGGCTTACTGGCTTTTCAAATCCGAACCTGACGTCTGGTCCTGGGAGCAGCAGAAGGCGAAGGGCGCCGCCGGCGAAGAATGGACCGGCGTGCGCAACTATCAGGCACGCAACAACATGCGGGCCATGAAGATCGGCGACAAGGGGTTCTTCTACCACTCCAACGAGGGACTGGAGATCGTCGGTATCGTTGAGGTCTGCGCGCTGTCGCATCCGGATAGTTCGGCCAAGGGCGATCCCAAATGGGATTGCGTGGATATCCGCGCCGTCACGGACATGCCGAAACCGATCACGCTCAAGGACGTCAAGGCCAATCCAAAGTTCGAAAAGATGTCGCTGGTGACATCGATGCGGCTTTCGGTGCAGCCGGTGACGGACGAGGAATATCTTGAGATTTCCCGTCTCGGCGGTCTCGACAATCCGCCGAAGTCGCCGGATTGATCCAAAGGGCTGGTGCGGTGTGAAGACCGATCCCAAAACCTTCATCCTCGAAAATACCGATCTCATGCGTCCGCCGCATGTGCCGGAAGTATTGTTGCATCTGGCCAGTGAAGCGCATGATCTCTGGCTGAAGACAGAGGATGAGTTACAGGAGATCGGTCTGCCGCCGCCCTTCTGGGCTTTTGCCTGGGCAGGCGGGCAGGGGCTTGCTCGACATGTTCTCGATCATCCCGAATTGGTGGCCGGCAAGCGGGTGCTGGATTTCGCCACGGGCTCGGGACTGGTGGCGATTGCGGCGATGAAGGCCGGAGCGGCGGATGTTCTGGCTGCCGATATCGATCCCTGGGTGGAAACGGCCGTTTCGCTCAATGCCGAAGCCAACGGTATCGAACTGGTTTTCATGCGCGAAAATCTGATCGACCAAGCGGTCGATGCCGATGTCGTGCTCGCGGGCGACGTCTTTTACGACCGTGATTTCGCAGCAATGCTTGTGCCGTGGTTCAGACGGCTTTCCGCGCAAGGTAAGTCGGTGATCGTTGGCGATCCCGGCCGCAGCTATTGCCCGAAGGAAAGCCTAGTCGCTTTGGCAACTTATGAAGTGCCGGTCACACGCGCGCTGGAAGATAGCGAGGTCAAGCGAACCACCGTCTGGCAATTCGCCTGAAGCTCGTAAACCCTGTTAATCAGCGATCGCCGCGAATGACGCATACACCAGCTTCCATGGCGCAGCCGTTACGTGGTGCAAACGCATCGTCATAGGCTACGGCATCCACATCGATGATCTTCGCCTTGGGCGCGAGGGCTGTGGTTGATCTGGCGCTTTTGCGCTTTTCGCGGGTTTCACGCTTGTCGATAAATGTACTGACAATAAACAGCGAAGGATAATGGCGCTCGCCGGAATAGTATCTGCCTTGATCTTGGCCGCTATAGGAACGTGCCCCGATAGAATTGCCAAGAGACCCGTTGCCGCTGCCAAGAGAACGATCATTGGCATTGGCGATAGGTGCGGCGCACACAAACAGAAGAGCGGCAGTCATGCCGCGGCAGATGCTTTTCGCCATCATGGCGGATCCTCCGAACGCATTACGGTTAATCAATCGTTAACACATAAGAATCGGGAAAACGCCAGTAGTTTTTATCTTCTCCGAAAACTGACTGAAATGGTTAACTTTTGCGGCGGAGAAAATGCGGCATGAGAGTGCCGCTTCCCAATCGATTAAATTCGGAATCGCTCTGAAATAAGCTTGTCGTCGCGGCAATCGGCGATTAAAGCATCGCATGATGCAATGCACATTTCTTCGGCATCGTGCATTGCCGGGAAAGCGCCAGGAGGTTTGCGCGCCCCGTGATACGCCGCGAGGATATGATGGCGAATGTGACGAATAAGCGGCCCCTGTCGCCGCACCTGCAAATCTACAAGCCCATTCCCACTATGGTTATGTCGATTGTTCACCGTATTACCGGTGGAGCACTGGCTGTGGGAACCATTATTTTGGCATGGTGGCTAATTGCCGCAGCCTCGGGCAAGCCGTATTTCGATTGGATCAGCTGGCTGCTCGGCACCTGGATCGGTCTTCTCGTGCTGTTCGGCTATACCTGGGCGCTGGTTCACCACATGCTCGGCGGCATGCGCCACTTCATGTGGGACATGGGCCACGGCTTCGACAAGCACTTCACCACCAAGCTGGCGATTGCGCTTCCGATCGTCTCGATCTGTCTCACCGTGGTGATCTGGATCGTCGGTCTGGCGATCTGAGGGGAAAAATCATGGATATGCGTACGCCTCTGGGCAAAGTTCGCGGTCTCGGGTCGGCCAAGGAAGGCACCGAGCATTTCTGGGTGCAGCGGATGTCTGCCGTGGCCATGGTGCCGCTGGCCATCTTTTTCATCATCTTCCTGATCCGCTACGCGGGCGCTCCTTACGAGGAAGTCGTCGGCGCGCTGTCGAACCCGATCGTTGCCGTCCTGTTCGGCATGATGATCATTGCCGGTCTCGTGCACATGCGCATCGGCATTCAGGAAATCATCGTTGACTATGTCCATCACGAAGGACTGAAGTTCCTCGTGCTGATGCTCAATACATTTTTTGCAATGCTGATCGGTGGTCTCTGTCTTTTCGCCGTTCTGAAGATTGCGTTCGTAGGATAACCCGCCATGGCATCCGTTACCCCTATCGCCCCATCGGCCTCTCAGAACGGCAAGGCCTATACCTATGTCGACCATTCCTATGACGTGATCGTCGTTGGTGCCGGTGGCGCCGGCCTGCGTGCCACGCTCGGCATGGCCGAACAGGGCTTTAAAACCGCCTGCATCACAAAAGTTTTCCCGACGCGTTCGCACACCGTCGCGGCACAGGGCGGCATTGCCGCCTCGCTGCAGAACATGACGCCGGACAGCTGGCAGTGGCACCTCTATGACACCGTCAAGGGTTCCGACTGGCTCGGCGATGTCGACGCCATGCAGTACATGGTCATGGAAGCGCCGAAGGCCGTTTACGAACTCGAGCATTACGGCGTGCCGTTCTCGCGTAACGAGGAAGGCAAGATCTATCAGCGCCCGTTCGGCGGCCACATGCAGAATTTTGGCGCCGGCCCGCCGGTACAGCGCACCTGCGCTGCCGCCGACCGTACCGGTCACGCCATCCTGCACACGCTGTATGGTCAGTCGCTGCGCAACAATGCCGAATTCTTCATCGAATATTTCGCGCTCGATCTGATCATGTCGGACGATGGCAGCCGCTGCGAAGGCGTCGTTGCTTGGAACCTCGATGACGGCACGATCCATCGTTTTGCCGCCAAGATGGTGGTTCTGGCGACCGGTGGTTACGGCCGCGCCTATTTCTCAGCAACGTCCGCCCATACCTGCACCGGCGACGGTGGCGGCATGGTGGCGCGCGCCGGCCTGCCGATGCAGGACATGGAATTCGTTCAGTTCCACCCGACCGGCATTTACGGTTCGGGCTGCCTGATCACCGAAGGTGCACGCGGCGAAGGCGGTTATCTCGTCAATTCTGAAGGCGAGCGCTTCATGGAGCGTTATGCGCCTTCGGCCAAGGACCTAGCCTCGCGTGACGTGGTTTCGCGCTGCATGACGATGGAAATCCGTGAAGGCCGCGGCGTCGGCAAGAACAAGGATCACATCTTCCTGCATCTCGACCATCTCGATCCAGCCGTTCTGCACGAACGCCTGCCGGGCATTTCCGAGAGCGCCAAGATTTTTGCGGGCGTCGACGTGACGCGCGAACCGATTCCGGTCCTGCCGACCGTTCACTACAACATGGGCGGCATTCCGACCAACTACTGGGGCGAAGTGCTGAACGCCGATGCCAACAATCCGGAACGCATCCTGCCGGGTCTGATGGCCGTGGGTGAAGCCGGTTGCGCATCGGTTCACGGTGCCAACCGCCTCGGCTCCAACTCGCTGATTGACCTTGTGGTTTTCGGCCGCGCCGCCGCCATCCGCGCCGGTCAGGTCATCGACCGCGCCTCGCCGATCCCGGCGCTCAACACGGCCGCATGCGACAAGATCATGGACCGTTTCGACGGTCTGCGTCACGCTTCCGGCGGCACGCCGACGGCGGTTCTGCGTGATCGCATGCAGCGCACCATGCAGGACGATGCTGCCGTCTTCCGTACCCAGGAATCGCTCGAATCCGGCTGTCGCCGCATGAGCCAGATCTGGGGCGAGATGAAGGATATCAAGGTCACCGACCGTTCGATGATCTGGAACTCCGATCTCGTCGAGACGCTGGAACTGCACAACCTGATGGCCAACGCGATCACCACGGTGTATGGCGCGGAAGCCCGCAAGGAAAGCCGCGGTTCGCACGCGCGCGAAGACTATACCGAGGGTGCATTCGCCGGACGTGACGACGTCAACTGGCGCAAGCATACGCTCGCCTGGGTCAATGATGCCGGCGACGTCAAGCTCGACTATCGCCCGGTCCACACCGACCTGATCGCCGACGGCATCGATCCTTACAAGATCGAGCCCAAGGCGCGCGTCTATTGATCTGAAGGGAATTGGACCATGGTTGAACTCGCTCTCCCCAAAAATTCCCAGATGACCGAAGGCAAGGTCTGGCCGAAGCCGGAAGGTGCCCAGAACGTTCGGGAATATCGCATCTATCGCTGGAACCCGGATGACGGCCAGAACCCGCGGATCGATACCTATTACATCGATATCGACGATTGCGGCCCGATGGTGCTGGACGGTCTCTTGTACATCAAGAACAAGATCGACCCGACGCTGACGCTGCGCCGTTCCTGTCGCGAGGGCATTTGCGGTTCCTGCGCGATGAACATCGACGGCACCAACACGCTGGCCTGCACCAAGGGCATGGACGACGTGAATGGTACGGTAAAAGTTTATCCGCTGCCGCATATGCCGGTCGTGAAGGATCTCGTTCCGGACCTCAACAACTTCTACGCCCAGCACCGCTCCATCGAGCCGTGGCTGAAGACGGTATCGCCGACGCCGGCCAAGGAGTGGAAGCAGAGCCATGAGGATCGCCTCAAGCTCGACGGTCTCTATGAGTGCATCCTGTGTGCCTGTTGCTCGACCTCCTGTCCGAGCTATTGGTGGAATGGCGACAAGTATCTCGGTCCGGCTGTTTTGCTGCAGGCCTATCGTTGGCTGATCGATAGCCGCGATGAAGCCAAGGGCGAGCGTCTCGACGATCTCGAGGATCCCTTCCGTCTTTATCGCTGCCACACGATCATGAACTGCGCCCAGGCCTGCCCCAAGGGTCTGAACCCGGCCAAGGCAATTGCCGAAATCAAGAAGATGATGGTCGAGCGCCGCGTTTAAGGCGCTCGAAGGATAGACATGTCACTGAGCGAATTCGATCCGCTTGCCGTTGCCGAAATCCGCAAGCGGCTCGAATCCGTCAAGGCATCCGGTATCCGCATCGGCTTTGCCATTGAAAGCGGCAGTCGCGCCTGGGGTTTCCCGTCCCCCGATAGCGATTACGACTGCCGTTTTATCTATGTGCGTTCCCGTAACGATTATCTCAGCCTGTTTCCCAAACGCGATGTCATCGAATTTCCGATCGTCGGGGACGTCGACGCCGGCGGCTGGGATCTGCGCAAGGCGCTGCTTCTTGCATTGAAGGGCAATGCGGCGCTGGTGGAATGGGTGACGTCGCCGATTGCCTATGAGGAAGAGCCGGGTTTTCGCGACCGGCTGAAGCTGCTGCTTGACGAGATCATGGTGCCGCGCAAGGTGGCGCTGCATTATGTCGGGCTGCTGCATCGGCATGTGCCGGCGGACAATTTCGCCCAATCAAAGCTCAAGAAGCTGCTTTATGCAGTGCGTCCGGCCATTTCCCTGCGGTGGATGAGCGAGCGGGGTTTTGACGCCCTTCCGCCAATGAACATCATGGAGTGCCTCGATGGCTGTCGTGTGCCGGATGAGCAACGTCAGGCCATTGTCGATCTGGTCGCCTTGAAAAAGGTGACGCGAGAAATGGGCGAGGGGCCTGTGCCGGCACCGATCGCCGCCCTACTTCAGGAAGCGTTGATGGCATTCGGCGGGCTTTCGAAAACCTTCGATCCTGCCGAGATTTCTGAAAACGAAACGATGAAACAGCAGGCAGATGCCTTCTTTATCAGGGAAATCGATCAGGGCGGCTGACGGTCGGGCAAGGTCAAAGCCTCGTCAAATTGTTGTGGTACGACTTGATTAACCAAATCGCTTTACGATAATCGGGCTTAAATTCAGTGGCCCTGGGCCAGTGGCATGGTGCGGCGCGCACTGAACGCAGGAGTGGAATGATGCAGTTGAAATACGTGGTGACAGGACTTGTGGTTGCCGTTGCTCTCGCTGGCTGCCAGAGAACGTCCAACAACCCCTATAACAATCTGCAGTCGCCGCCGCCGCTTCAGGCGCAGCCGGTGCCGTCCGTGCAGTCCGGCCAGTTGCCGCCTCCGGGCGCCGGTGGCCAGCAGTTCCCGAACGCGCCGATGGGCAATCAGAACATGGCGTCGCTCGATCCGGGCGCCACGCCTGCCAATGCGATGGATGTCACCAAGGAATCCATGGTGGGCAACTGGCGCGTTTCCAATGGCGGCGCGTCCTGCGACATGTTCCTGACGCTGACCAATCTCGGCAGCGGTTCGCGTGGCGGTACGCGCGGTTGCGCCGGCGAACTCACGGCCATGGGCTCGTGGGAAGTGTCCGGCAAGATGGTCCAGTTCAAGAACCGCAATGGCGATGTCATCGGCCGCGTCTACAAGAGCGCCGACAACCGTTACGATGGCACCACCAATTCCGGCCAACCGGTCAGCCTCAGCCGCTAAAACCCGCAGGGTATCGGCGGGGAGGGCTGATTGGAACGCATACCGGATTATAAGCTGAGCGTCGGCGACGAACTCAAGTCGCTGACCTCGGCAGGCAAGCTGCAGGCGGACGCCGCGCAGCTTGAAGTCGCCGCAAGGCTCGATCACGTGCTTTCCTCTCTGCGGGACATGCGCCCCGCCAAGAAGAAAAGCGCGCTCGGCTGGCTTTTTGCACGTGGTGCCAAGCCCCAGCACATTCGCGGGCTTTATGTTTACGGCAGTGTCGGCCGCGGCAAGACCATGTTGATGGACATGTTCTTTGCGAAGGCTCCCGTGGAGCGCAAACGCCGCCTGCATTTTCATGAATTCATGGCGGATGTTCATGGCCGGATTCATGAGCATCGCCAGAAGCTGAAAAACGGCGAGACCAAGCAGGCCGACCCGGTGCCGCCAGTTGCCGCCGCCCTGTTCGCCGAAGCCGAGCTTCTGTGTTTCGACGAATTCACCGTCACCGACATTGCCGATGCGATGATCCTCGGCCGGTTGTTCACCGAACTGTTTTCGCTTGGCTGCGTCTTGATCGCTACCTCCAATGTCGAGCCGCAGAATCTTTACAGGGAAGGGCTCAATCGCAGCCTCTTCCTGCCGTTCATCGCGCTTCTTCAGGAGAATGTCGACGTCATCACGCTCGACTCGCCGACCGATTATCGTATGGAAAAACTCGCAAGCCTGCCGGTCTACATGACCCCGGCGGATGCACATGCGGACGCCGCGATGGAAGCGGCTTGGCATCACATCACCGATGGCGCAAAATCCGCGCCGGACGAGATCCCGATGAAAGGCCGCAGCATACATGTGCCGATTGCCGCCGGACGCGCGGCGCGCTTCAATTTTGCTGACCTCTGCGAGAGACCGCTCGGCGCCAGCGATTTTCTGGCCATTGCCGACCGTTACGATGCCATATTCATCGAGCACATTCCAAAACTCAACCCGGAGAGACGCAACGAGACGAAGCGTTTCATTACGCTGGTCGATGCACTCTACGATAAATCCGTCCGTCTTTATGCAACGGCAGCGGCGCCTGCGGAGGATCTTCTGACCGAGCGTCGCGGCACCGAGGGGTTCGAATTCGACCGTACCGTATCCCGTCTTTTCGAAATGCGTTCACCCGATTATCTCGCACTGCACAAAAGCGAACGTGCTGATATCTAACACATTGATGACAAAAATTCTTACGTTTACGTAAGAATTTTGATATCTAAACGATTGAAAAATATAGCGTCGAATTAATTGCAGTAATAACCGGTTGCCAATTTGTCGCAGCCGGTTTATGTCCTCTCCCCACATCGGTCGACAACTGTCCGTGCCGGCCATGGATTTGAATGGAGAGGAAGCATCTCGATGGCACGCAAGAAGATTGCACTTATTGGTTCCGGTATGATCGGCGGCACGCTGGCGCATCTCGCCAGCCTGAAAGAACTGGGCGACATCGTCCTGTTCGATATTGCCGACGGCATCCCGCAGGGTAAGGGCCTCGATATCGCCCAGTCCGGCCCGGTCGAAGGCTTTAACGCGAAGCTCACCGGCGCCAGCGACTATGCTGCCATCGAAGGTGCCGACGTCTGCATCGTCACCGCCGGTGTCGCCCGCAAGCCGGGCATGAGCCGCGACGATCTGCTCGGCATCAACCTCAAGGTCATGGAACAGGTCGGCGCCGGCATCAAGAAATATGCCCCGAACGCCTTCGTGATCTGCATCACCAATCCGCTTGATGCCATGGTCTGGGCTCTCCAGAAGTTTTCCGGCCTGCCGAAGAACAAGGTTGTCGGCATGGCCGGTGTTCTCGACTCGGCTCGTTTCCGCCTCTTCCTCTCCGAAGAATTCAACGTTTCCGTTCAGGACGTCACTGCCTTCGTTCTCGGCGGTCATGGCGACACGATGGTGCCGCTTGCCCGTTATTCGACCGTCGGCGGCGTGCCGCTCACCGATCTGGTCAAGATGGGCTGGGTCACTGCCGAGCGTCTCGAAGAAATCATTCAGCGCACCCGTGATGGCGGCGCCGAAATCGTCGGTCTCCTGAAGACCGGTTCGGCCTATTACGCCCCGGCCGCCTCGGCGATCGAGATGGCTGAATCCTACCTCAAGGACAAGAAACGCGTGCTGCCGGCTGCTGCCCATCTGTCGGGCCAGTACGGCGTCAACGACATGTATGTCGGCGTTCCGACGATCATCGGTGCCGGCGGCGTCGAGCGCATCATCGAAGTCGAATTCAACAAGGACGAAGAAGCAGCCTTCCAGAAGTCGGTCGGCGCTGTCGCCGGTCTTTGCGAAGCCTGCATCGCTATCGCGCCGACTCTCAAGTAATCGGCCCGAAATAATTCAAACAGGGACATCGCCCCATGAACATTCATGAATACCAGGCCAAGGCTCTCCTGAAGGGTTTTGGCGCTCCGGTCGCCGAAGGTGTGGCCATCCTCAAGGTCGAGGAAGCCGAAGCTGCTGCCAAGTCGCTTCCCGGCCCGCTCTATGTCGTCAAGAGCCAGATCCACGCTGGCGGTCGCGGCAAGGGCAAGTTCAAGGAACTCGGCCCCGACGCCAAGGGCGGTGTCCGCCTGGCCAAGTCGATCGAGGAAGTCGTGGCGCACGCCAAGGACATGCTCGGCAACACGCTGGTCACCGCCCAGACGGGTGATGCCGGCAAGCAGGTCAACCGTCTCTACATCGAAGACGGTGCGGACATCGAGCGCGAACTGTATTGCTCGCTGCTGGTCGATCGCTCGGTTGGTCAGGTTGCTTTCGTCGTTTCGACCGAAGGCGGCATGGACATCGAAGCTGTTGCCCACGATACGCCTGAGAAGATCCACACGATCGCCATCGACCCGGAAACCGGTGTGACTGCTGACGACGTTGCCAAGATCTCCAAGGCTCTCGAGCTTTCGGGCGCGGCTGCTGAAGATGCCAAGGCCCTGTTCCCGGCGCTCTACAAGGCGTTCGGCGAAAAGGACATGGCGCTCCTCGAGGTCAATCCGCTGATCGTTATGAAGGACGGTCATCTGCGTGTTCTCGACGCAAAAATGTCCTTCGACGGCAATGCGCTCTTCCGCCACGACGACGTCAAGGCGCTGCGCGACGAGACCGAAGAAGACTCCAAGGAAATCGAAGCTTCCAAGTGGGACCTCGCCTACGTTGCCCTCGACGGTAACATTGGCTGCATGGTCAACGGTGCCGGTCTCGCCATGGCGACGATGGACATCATCAAGCTGTACGGCAAAGAGCCGGCTAACTTCTGCGACGTCGGCGGTGGCGCCGGCAAGGAGAAGGTTGCTGCAGCCTTCAAGATCATCACCGCCGACCCGAAGGTTGAGGGCATCCTCGTCAACATCTTTGGCGGCATCATGCGTTGTGACGTCATCGCCGAAGGCGTTGTCGCTGCCGTGCAGGAAGTTGGCCTGAAGGTTCCGCTCGTGGTTCGTCTCGAAGGCACCAATGTCGAGCTCGGCAAGAAGATCCTCAACGAGTCCGGTCTGGCGATTACCGCTGCCGACGATCTCGATGACGCGGCGAAGAAGATCGTCGCGGCGATCAAAGCCTAATTTGAGGAACCTGATACATGTCTATTCTCGTCAATAAAGACACCAAGATCCTCGTTCAGGGCCTGACCGGCAAGACCGGCACGTTCCACACCGAACAGGCGCTCGGCTATTACGGCACCAAGATGGTCGGCGGTATCCACCCGAAAAAGGGTGGGGAAACCTGGTCGTCGGGCGTCGATGGTACGGCACTGCCGATCTTCGCTTCGGTTGCCGAAGCCAAGGAGCGTACCGGCGCCGATGCGACCGTGATCTATGTTCCGCCGGCAGGTGCTGCCGACGCGATCATCGAAGCGATCGAAGCCGAAGTGCCGTTCATCACCTGCATCACCGAGGGTATCCCGGTCATGGACATGGTGCGCGTCAAGGCAAAGCTCGACAAGTCGAAGTCGCGCCTGCTCGGCCCGAACTGCCCGGGCGTCCTGACGCCGGAAGAATGCAAGATCGGCATCATGCCGGGCTCGATCTTCCGCAAGGGTTCGGTCGGTATCGTTTCGCGCTCCGGCACGCTGACCTACGAAGCCGTGTTCCAGACGTCCAACGAAGGCCTCGGCCAGACGACGGCTGTCGGCATCGGCGGCGACCCGGTCAAGGGCACCGAATTCATCGACATGCTGGAAATGTTCCTTGCAGACGACGCCACCCAGTCGATCATCATGATCGGCGAAATCGGTGGTTCGGCTGAAGAAGATGCAGCCCAGTTCCTGATCGACGAAGCCAAGAAGGGCCGCAAGAAGCCGATGGCTGGCTTCATCGCCGGTCGTACGGCTCCGAAGGGCCGCACCATGGGCCATGCCGGCGCTGTCGTTTCCGGCGGCAAGGGCGACGCGGAATCCAAGATCGCTGCCATGGAAGCAGCCGGTATCAAGGTTTCGCCTTCCCCGGCACGCCTCGGCAAGACGCTGGTTGAAGTCCTCAAGGGCTGAGACCACATAGGGACCATCTCCGGCGAGGAAAGCCGGAGTTGGTCTGAAAAATCGGGCAGGCGGCCTTTTCCGCCTCCCGATCCGGCGCTTCAAGGCGCTGCCGTTTCGAACGGCGAATAGAGACAAGACCCAAGCGGCGGCCGGCGCTTTGTTTTCCCGGCCCTCAATTACGTGAGGAGGCGGGCGCGGCGCCCGCGGGACATCATGGCACGGCAAGAAGCCAACGAGCAGTTTCTCATCACTTCCTTCCTCGACGGCGCGAACGCTCCCTATATCGAGCAGCTTCATGCGCGTTACGAGGAAGATCCGAACTCCGTGAACGAGGAGTGGCAGGCCTTCTTCAAGGCGCTGGCCGATAGTTCCGATGACGTCAAGAAGGCGGCCAAGGGCGCCTCCTGGAAGCGCGCCAACTGGCCGCAGGCTGCCAGTGGCGATCTGGTTCATGCGCTCGACGGCAACTGGCCGATCGTGGTCGAAAAGGCCGTCGAGACCAAGGTGAAGGCCAAGGCTGAAGCGGCTGCTGCCGCAACCGGCCAGCCGGCCAACCCGGCAGACGTTCATCAGGCGACCCGCGACAGCGTGCGCGCCATCATGATGATCCGTGCCTACCGCATGCGCGGCCATCTGCATGCCAAGCTCGATCCGCTCGGTATCGCCAGCCCCGTCGATGACTATAACGAACTGTCCCCGACCTCCTACGGCTTCACCGAAGCCGATTATGACCGCAAGATCTTCATCGATAACGTGCTCGGGCTGGAATATGCCACCGTGCGCGAAATGATCGATATTCTCGAGCGCACCTATTGCTCGACCATCGGCGTCGAATTCATGCACATGTCCAACCCGGACGAAAAGGCCTGGATTCAGGAACGGATCGAAGGTCCGGACAAGGGCGTGGATTTTACCCCGGAAGGCAAGAAGGCCATCCTGTCCAAGCTGGTCGAGGCCGAGGGTTTCGAGCAGTTCATCGACGTCAAGTACAAGGGCACTAAGCGTTTTGGTCTTGATGGCGGTGAAGCGCTGATCCCGGCGCTGGAACAGATCATCAAGCGTGGCGGCCAGGAAGGCCTGCAGGAAGTCATCGTCGGCATGGCCCACCGTGGCCGTCTGAACGTTCTGACCAACGTCATGCACAAGCCGCACCGCGCCGTGTTCCACGAGTTCAAGGGCGGTTCGTTCAAGCCCGACGAAGTCGAAGGTTCAGGCGACGTGAAGTACCATCTCGGTGCCTCTTCCGACCGCGAATTCGATGGCAACAAGGTTCACCTGTCGCTGACGGCAAACCCGTCGCACCTTGAAATCGTCAACCCGGTCGTCATGGGCAAGGCCCGCGCCAAGCAGGACATGCTGACCAAGGTCTGGGACAAGGACAACATCATCCCGCTTTCCGAGCGCGCCAAGGTTCTGCCGCTGCTGCTGCACGGCGATGCTGCCTTTGCCGGTCAGGGCGTGGTTGCCGAAATTCTCGGCCTGTCGGGCCTGCGCGGTCACCGTGTTGCCGGCACGATGCACGTCATCATCAACAACCAGATCGGTTTCACCACCAATCCCGGTTTCTCGCGCTCGTCTCCGTATCCGTCTGACGTCGCGAAGATGATCGAAGCGCCGATCTTCCACGTGAACGGCGACGATCCGGAAGCGGTCACCTACGCGGCCAAGATCGCCACCGAATACCGCATGAAGTTCCACAAGCCGGTCGTTGTGGACATGTTCTGCTACCGCCGCTTCGGCCATAACGAAGGCGACGAGCCGTCCTTCACGCAGCCGAAGATGTACAAGGTCATCCGCGCACATCAGTCGGTTTCCGAGATCTATGCTTCGCGCCTGATCTCTGAAGGCGTGATCAGCGACGGCGATTTCCAGAAGATGAAGGCCGATTGGCGCGCGCATCTGGAAACCGAATTCGAGGCCGGTCAGTCCTACAACCCGAACAAGGCCGACTGGCTGGATGGTCAGTGGTCGGGCATGCGTTCGGCCGACAATGCCGACGAACAGCGTCGTGGCAAGACTGCCATGCCGATGAAGAGCCTCAAGGAAATCGGTCGCAAGCTGTCGACCATTCCGGACGGCTTCAACGTTCATCGCACCATCAAGCGCTTCATGGAAAACCGTGCGCAGATGGTGGAGACGGGTGAGGGCATCGACTGGGCGATGGCAGAAGCGCTTGCCTTCGGTTCGCTTGCCGTCGAAGGCACCAAGATTCGTCTATCGGGTCAGGATTGCGAGCGCGGCACGTTCAGCCAGCGTCATTCTGTTCTCTATGATCAGGATAGCGAAGAGCGGTACATCCCGCTCGCCAACCTGCAGGCCGGCCAGGGCAAATACGAAGTCATCAACTCGATGCTTTCGGAAGAAGCCGTTCTCGGTTTCGAATACGGCTATTCGCTGGCCCGCCCGAGCGCGCTGACGCTCTGGGAAGCCCAGTTCGGCGATTTCGCCAACGGTGCGCAGGTCGTGTTCGACCAGTTCATCTCGTCGGGCGAACGCAAGTGGCTCCGCATGTCTGGTCTCGTCTGCCTTCTGCCGCATGGTTATGAAGGTCAGGGTCCGGAACACTCCTCCGCCCGTCTCGAACGCTGGCTGCAGATGTGTGCGGAAGACAACATGCAGGTCGCAAACTGCACGACGCCGTCGAACTATTTCCATATCCTGCGCCGTCAGATGAAGCGCGACTTCCGCAAGCCGCTGATCCTCATGACGCCGAAGTCCTTGCTGCGTCACAAGCGCGCCACCTCGACGCTTGCCGAAATGGCCGGCGAATCGTCCTTCCACCGCCTGCTGTGGGATGATGCCGAGGTGATTAAGGACGGCCCGATCAAGCTCCAGAAGGATGCAAAGATCCGCCGCGTCGTGATGTGCACCGGCAAGGTCTATTACGATCTGCTCGAAGAACGCGAAAAGCGCGGCATCGACGATGTCTACCTTCTGCGCGTCGAACAGCTCTATCCGTTCCCGGCCAAGGCTCTGATCAACGAGCTTTCCCGCTTCCGCCATGCCGAAATGGTCTGGTGCCAGGAAGAGCCGAAGAATATGGGCGCATGGTCGTTCATCGACCCCTATCTGGAATGGGTGCTGGCGCATATCGACGCCAAGTATCAGCGCGTGCGCTATACCGGCCGTCCGGCCGCCGCCTCTCCGGCAACGGGTCTGATGTCGAAGCATCTGCAGCAGCTCGAAGCCTTCCTCGAAGACGCATTGGGCGGCTGATCATTCAGTCTCCCGCCTTTTCGCAAATTCAACGAACACCTGACAAAAACGGAAACAAGTCATGGCCACCGAAATCCGCGTTCCCACCCTCGGCGAATCCGTCAGCGAGGCGACCGTCGGCACCTGGTTCAAGAAGGTCGGCGACACCGTCAAGGCCGATGAGCCGCTGGTCGAACTCGAAACCGACAAGGTCACCGTCGAAGTGCCGGCCCCGGCATCCGGCGTCCTGACCGAGATCGTCGCCCAGAACGGCGAAACCGTTGGCCTCGATGCCCTGCTCGGCCAGATCGCCGAAGGTGCCGCAGGCTCCGCTTCTGCGGCTCCTGCCGCTGCAAAGCCTGCTGAAGCTGCACCCGCTGCCGCACCTGCACCGGCTGCTGCTGCCGCACCTGCTGGTGGCTCTGCCATGCCGGCCGCTCCGGCTGCCGCCAAGGTTGCTGCCGACAACAATATCTCGACCTCGGATATCGATGGTTCCGGCAAGCGTGGCCAGGTTCTTAAGGGCGACGTACTGGCTGCCATTTCCAAGGGCACGTCTGCTCCGGCAGCGCCTGCCGCCGCTTCGGCTGCGCCGCGCCCGGTCTCTTCGGCTGACGACGCTTCGCGCGAAGAACGCGTGAAGATGACGCGCCTGCGCCAGACCATCGCCAAGCGCCTGAAGGATGCTCAGAACACCGCAGCCATGCTGACCACCTATAACGAGGTGGACATGTCGGCTGTTATGGATCTGCGCAACCGCTACAAGGACGTGTTCGAAAAGAAGCATGGCGTGAAACTCGGCTTCATGGGCTTCTTCACCAAGGCCGTCACGCACGCGCTGAAGGAACTGCCGGCCGTCAACGCCGAAATCGACGGCACCGACATCATCTACAAGAACTACTGCCACGTCGGCATGGCTGTCGGCACGGACAAGGGCCTCGTTGTTCCGGTCATCCGTGATGCCGACCAGCGCTCGATCGCCGGCGTCGAAAAGGAACTCGGTCGTCTTGCCAAGGCAGCCCGCGACGGTTCGCTTTCCATGGCCGACATGCAGGGCGGCACGTTCACCATCACCAATGGTGGCGTTTACGGTTCGCTGATGTCCTCGCCGATCCTCAATGCGCCGCAGTCGGGTATTCTCGGCATGCACAAGATCCAGGAGCGTCCGGTCGCCATCGGCGGTCAGGTCGTCATCCGTCCGATGATGTATCTGGCGCTCTCCTACGATCACCGTATCGTTGACGGCAAGGAAGCGGTGACCTTCCTCGTGCGCGTCAAGGAAAGCCTGGAAGATCCGGAACGTCTGGTTCTGGACCTCTGATTATGCCATCCTGATGGGAGGAGACCACGATGGACGCCGCTTCTGCCAATGCCACCACCCTTCTGGTGCTGCTCAGCCTGAGCGTCGTCCTGCTCGTGGTCCATATCCTCCTGCAGGGGAATTTTGCGACCAAGGAACGCGGCCTGCAATGGAATGCCGGGCCGCGTGACGGCGATAACGAGCCGAAGAGCGCACTTGCCGGACGTTCGGCTCGCGCCTCGAAAAATTTTCAGGAAACCTATCCGGCCTTTATCGGCCTGCTGCTGGCGATGATCCTGACCGGCGATCCGTCCGGCCTTGGCCTTATCGGCGGCTGGGTCTGGCTGATTGCGCGTATCGTCTACATTCCGCTTTATCTCGGCGGTATCGCCTATGTGCGCTCGCTGGTCTGGGTGGTCAGCCTGCTTGGGCTGTTGCTGATGATGATCGGGCTGTTCCTGTGACGGCACGGCTGATCACAATTGGAGTGAGCTGCCGGAGTGCGCTGTCATGACTGACAAACCCGTCCTTCTCGTAACCGGCGGCAGCCGTGGCATCGGCGCTGCGATCTGCCTGCTTGCCGCCGCCAAGGGTTGGCGAGTGGCCGTGAACTATGCCGCCAACAAGGCTGCGGCGGACGCGGTCGTCTCCGAGATCGAGGCCGGTGGTGGCGAGGCTTTTGCGATCAGGGGCGATGTCGGCAATGCCACCGATATCGTCGTGATGTTTGAAGCCGTTGACAAACATTTCGGACGGCTGGACGGACTTGCCAACAATGCCGGCATTGTCGATGCGCCGGCGCGGGTGGACGAGATGTCGGTCGAACGCCTCGAGCGGATGATGCGCATCAATGTGACCGGCTCCATCCTCTGCGCCGCCGAAGCCGTGCGCCGCATGTCGACGCGTCACGGCGGCAGGGGCGGTGCGATCGTCAATATTTCGTCGATGGCGGCGATCATCGGCTCTCCTTCGCAATATGTCGACTACGCCGCCTCCAAGGCCGCGATCGACACGTTTACCATCGGTCTTGCCCGCGAAGTCGCGGCTGAAAATGTTCGGGTGAATGCGGTACGGCCGGGCGTCATCGATACCGAGATCCATGCTTCCGGCGGCCTGCCGGACCGGGCGCGCGACATGGCGCCGAGCATCCCGATGCAGCGTGCGGGAACGGCGCAGGAAATTGCCGATGCGGTGCTCTACCTGTTGTCGCCTGAGGCTTCCTATATCACGGGCTCGATCCTCAATGTGAGCGGCGGTCGATGACCCCAATGGCGGTGTGAACATGCAGTACATTCTGGAATTTCTCGGCCTGATGGCCGTCCTCTCCATTTTCATCGTCGTTCCCGGCGCCGACTTTGCCGTCATCTTGCGCCAGAGCATCGTGCATGGCCGACGCGCGGCGATCATGACCGGCCTTGGCATGGGTTTTTCGCTGCTGTTTCACATCAGCTATACCATTTTCGGTCTCGGGCTGATCGTCTCGCAGTCGCTGATGCTGTTTTCCCTGATCAAGTGGGCCGGTGTCGCTTACCTCATCTATCTCGGCATCATGTCTTTTCGCGCGTCCGGCTTTGATGTCGCCGAAATCCAGGTGACGGAAGCGGACCGCAAACCGATCTCGGCGCTGAAATGCCTCGGCATGGGTTTCATCACCAACGCGCTGAATCCGAAACCGGTTCTGTTCTTCCTGTCGCTGTTTTCGACGCTGGTGCATCACGACACGCCGGCACTGATCCAGTTCAGCTACGGCATCGGCATGGCGGCGGCATTGACCGCCTGGTTCGCCGGCGTATCCACCTTTTTCACCGTCAAGGCCGTTCGCGATCGTTTCATCGCCAGCGGCAAATGGTTCAACCGCATTACCGGTGCCGCTCTGGTCGGCTTCGGCTTCCGCCTCGCACTGACCCGTGCCGCGGACTAAACAGACAATCTCAAGAGGAAAAGCAACAATGTCCTATGATGTGATCGTTATCGGTTCCGGCCCCGGTGGTTATGTCTGCGCCATCAAGGCAGCGCAGCTCGGCCTCAAGGTCGCGGTCGTCGAAAAGCGCGCCACCTATGGCGGCACCTGCCTCAATGTCGGCTGCATCCCCTCCAAGGCATTGCTGCACGCTTCGGAAATGTTCCATCACGCAGCCCACGGCATGGATTCGCTCGGCATCGAGGTGTCCGCCCCGGTGCTGAACCTCGAAAAGATGATGGCGCACAAGGATGCCACCATCAAGTCGAACGTCGAAGGCGTGTCCTTCCTGTTCAAGAAGAACAAGATCGACGGCTTTATCGGCACCGGCAAGATCGTTGCCGCCGGCAAGGTTTCCGTCACCGCCGAAGACGGTCAGGTGCAGGAACTTGAGACGAAGAACATCGTCATCGCCACAGGTTCGGACGTTGCCGGCATTCCGGGCGTCAATGTCGAGATCGACGAGAAG
The DNA here is from genome assembly GCF_050847465.1 of Endobacterium panacihumi. NCBI lineage: Bacteria > Pseudomonadati > Pseudomonadota > Alphaproteobacteria > Hyphomicrobiales > Rhizobiaceae > Endobacterium > Endobacterium panacihumi. The sequence continues at coordinate 205,300 of NZ_JBOZRA010000005.1, forward strand.
GTCATTGTGTCCTCGACCGGCGCACTGGAGCTTTCCAAGGTTCCGCAGAACATGATCGTCGTCGGCGGCGGCGTCATTGGCCTGGAACTCGGTTCGGTCTGGATGCGTCTCGGCGCAAAGGTCACCGTCATCGAATATCTCGACAAGCTGCTCGGCGCGATGGATGCCGACGTGTCGAAACAGTTCCAGCGCATGATTGCCAAGCAGGGCATGGACATCCGCACCGAAGCCAAGGTGACGGCGGTCGAAAAGACCGAAACCGGCGCCAAGGTTACCTATGAGCCGGTTAAGGGCGGTGATGCCGTGACCGTCGAAGCTGACGTCGTGTTGATTTCCACCGGTCGCAAGCCTTACACCGAAGGTCTCGGCCTCGAGGGTGCTGGCGTGGCGCTCGACAACCGTGGCCGCGTCGAAATCGACCACGGCTTCAAGACCAATGTTGCCGGCATTTATGCAATTGGCGACGTCGTGAAGGGTCCGATGTTGGCCCACAAGGCTGAAGACGAGGGTGTGGCGCTTGCTGAAATCCTCGCCGGCCAGCATGGCCATGTGAACTATGATGTCATTCCGGGCGTGGTCTACACCCAGCCGGAAGTCGCTTCCGTCGGCAAGACCGAGGAAGAGCTGAAGGCCGCAGGCATCGCCTACAAGGTCGGCAAGTTCCCGTTCACGGCCAATGGTCGCGCCCGCGCCATGCAGGTTACCGACGGTTTTGTAAAAATCCTGGCTGACAAGGAAACCGACCGCGTTCTCGGCGGCCATATCGTCGGTTTCGGCGCCGGCGAGATGATCCACGAGATCACCGTGCTGATGGAATTCGGCGGCTCGTCGGAAGACCTCGGCCGCACCTGCCACGCGCATCCGACCATGTCGGAAGCTGTGAAGGAAGCGGCACTTTCCACCTTCGCCAAGCCGATCCATATGTGATCGATCGCCAAAACTGAAAAAGGAAAAACCCGGTCTGGAAACAGGCCGGGTTTTTCTTTGGTGGGTATTCAGCTTCTCACGGCATGGAGATACTGGAAGTGCCTGTCATATTGTACGAGCACATCCTGGATCAGTTCTTCGCGCGTGAAGCCCATGACGTCGTAATCCTGTCCGCCATCCGACAGGAACACTTCGGCACGATAGTATTTTCCCGCAGTTTCCCGTTCATCGGGTGTGTCGATGAAGCTGTAGGTCGGCATCGTGTAGGGGCGCGTGCGAATGCCGTAGGAGAACTCTTCCTCACTGCCGGGCGTAACGACCATCGTCACGCGGTAATCGTTGCGCCGAACTTCCACTTCCACGGATTTTTTCCGCAGTTCTTCCGCAACATCTTCCAGCGCCGGGCCAGCGATATCCTGCATGAACCGTTTGATTTCCTCGCGTGTCGGATAGCTGATGATGCCGTGCAGCTGCCGCTGCCAACTGACCGATTTCCGGGGCCGCAGGCTTTGCACCAGAGCATTCTGGCGCACGCCTTCGCGACGCAGACCCTGAAAAAGGCCCCAGCACATCAACAGCATGACGAACGTGAACGGCAGGGCGCCGGCGATCGAGGCCGTTTGCAAGGCATTGAGCCCACCGGTGGCGAGTAGGACGGCTCCGATGACGCCGCCGGTGATGGCCCAGAAAACACGGCGGGCGACTGGGCCATCCTCGCGACCTCCGGACGTCAATGTGTCGATAACGAGAGCAGAGGAGTCCGCACCGGTAACGAAGAAGAACACGATCAGCGCCATGGCGAACCAAGAGACATAAACGCCGGCCGGGAACTGTTCGAGGAAAACGAACAGCGCCAGCGTTACATCCTTGGCAACAGCATCTGAAACGGCCGTGGTCTGGCCGGTCAGGTGCATGGCAAGCGCCGTATCACCGAACACCGTCATCCAGGCGAAGCTGAAGCCTGCCGGCACGAGCAGCACACCGAGGATGAACTGGCGGATGGTGCGGCCGCGGGAAATACGGGCAATGAACATGCCGACAAAGGGTGACCATGCAATCCACCAGCCCCAGTAAAACAACGTCCAGTCTCCGAGCCATTCGGCAGGCTGCTCGTTGGGCGCATAGGCATACATGTAGAACGTCCGCAGGACGAAATTGTCGAGATAGGTGCCGAGGTTCTGCACGAAGGCACGCAGAAGGAAGGTCGTCGGTCCCATGATGAAGACGAAGGCCATCAGGGCGATCGCCATGAACATGTTGAGGTTCGACAGGAATTTGATGCCCTTGTCGAGGCCGGTGGCGACGGAGATCGTGGCCATGCCGGTGATGACGATGATCAGAGGCAACTGTACCCAGAAATCCATCGGCCAGCCGAGAACGTGGGCAAATCCGGCATTGACCTGAAGTACGCCGAGGCCAAGCGACGTGGCGACGCCGAAGAGTGTGCCGATCACGGCAAAGATGTCCACCGCGTTGCCGATGGGTCCATAGATACGGTCGCCAATGATCGGATAGAGCGCCGAGCGCATGGTGAGCGGCAGGCCGTGACGATAGGAAAAATAGGCGAGCGACAGGCCGATAACCGCATAAACCGCCCAGGCATGCAGGCCCCAGTGGAAATAGCTGATTTCCATTGCCGTTCGGGCAGCCTGAATGGTGGCCGCATCCCCGACCGGTGGCTTGGTGAAGTGGTTGACGGGCTCGGCAACGCCAAAGAATACGAGGCCGATGCCCATGCCGGCTGCAAACAGCATGGAAAACCATGCGGGATAACTGAAATCCGGCTCGGAGTGATTGGGGCCGAGCTTGATATTGCCATAGCGCGACGCGCCGAGAAACAGCATCAGCATCAGGAAGATCGCGACCGCGAGCAGATAGATCCAGCCCAGCTCCCGTACGATCCAGCTTTGCACGGCGGCAAATGTCGCCGCAGATGCTTCAGGCGCGATCACGCCGCTCAGGACAAAGAGAAGTGTGATACCGGCCGACCACAGGAATACGGGTTTGTTGACGCCCTCCGTCAAGCCGACTTTGCGAGAGGTCTGTGTCTCGTTTGTTTCTGCCATGTACGCCCCTGACACTATCTGCATGTTGCGTCAGGCATCGTCTTATTAGCCTGATCGCATGAGCGGATATGGAGCCATGCTTTCGTTCGCCAAGAGGCTGTTTAATAACTGACAAATCGTCAGATGGCGGGCGTGACGGTGTAGCCCTGTTTGCGCAGAAGTTCGATCACGCCTTCCTCGCCCGGCAGATGCAGTGCACCGACGGCCAGGAACAGGCCGCCATCTGCGAGAAGCGGCGCTGCCCGTTCCGCCATGATGTGATTACGCTTGGTGACGATCATCTCTTCGAAGGCAGCATAACCTTCGTCTGCATCCTTGGCGTCTTCTTCCGGCGTCAGCGCACGCAGCATCGGCACAGTCAGGCCGATATCACCGGAAAGGTAGAGCTCCGTCATCGTTTCGGTCACATCGTTCATGCGTGAGCCGAGATCCAGCGTTTCCGTCAGCGATTTAAGATGCAGGTCCATGGGCAGGGCGGCCATGGCGGAAAGCTGTTCTGCCATGGTCTCAAGCCCTTTGACCGGCTTGCCGGCAGCGATGGCATCCAGTGCAATCTTCTTGTCGAGGAAAGGGGCGGCATTGGCCTTGCGGGCCAGTTCGCAGGCGGGCAGGGCGATCATGCCGGAAATCATCCAGGGCTTGAAGCTCTGTACGGCTGCCAGTGGAATGTTGCGTTCCTTCAGGGCCGCTTCGAGCTTTGCCACCTGATCTTCCGGCAGCAAGGTCTTGATGGTCTTGCCGTCAATGAACATCAGAAGGTCAGGCTTGGTCATCAGACCGGCCATGGCCTTCTTTTCGTCGAGAATTTCGTCCGATTCGATGGCGATTGCCTTGGCATCCTTTGCCGCGTCAGCCGCGCCCGCCGGCATGGCCAGAACACGCGGATCGGTCACATGCATGGTGCCGAGCAGATAGGAGGGGGCGACTCCCTCCTTTTCGATCTTCCAGAAGATGCCCCTGCCGTTCGGTGTCTTTTCGCCCTCCGCAATCACGGCCGCGTAACGGTCGGGGTCCTGCGTCTTCAACTCGTCCAGCACGTTCTTGCCAGTGCAGACGGGTGCTGCCGCATCCTGCGCATGCGCCGGCGAAAGCGACGCCATGATCGCCATGAATGAAAGGAAGACGACGACATGCAGCGCCGCCAGAAGCCAAAGGGCGATATCGCCGGGCTGATGCGAAGCAGGATGTCTGGACGGGTGCGAGGCGAATCTTGTCATGGCTTCGGTTTACCGCCTTGGTCTCGAAAAGCCCTTAACAGGCGTGGTTAAGCAATGCTTGATCGCCGTTCAGGCGCGAGGATGGGCGCGGTCATAAACGTCCAGCAGGCGGGCGGCATCGACGCCGGTATAGACCTGAGTCGTCGACAGGCTGGCATGGCCGAGCAGTTCCTGAATGGTGCGCAGGTCACCGCCACCGGCCAGAAGATGCGTGGCGAAGGAATGGCGTAGCGCATGCGGCGTTGCGGTTTCCGGCAGGCCGAGGGCGCCGCGCAGCTTCCGCATCTCGCTCTGGATGATCGCTTGCTGCAATTTGCCGCCGCGAGCACCGCGAAACAGCGGTTCGTTGTCGGGCAAGTGATAGGGGCAGAGCTTCCTGTAGTTTTCGACTGCTTCAAGTGCAGCCGGCAGAAGCGGCACGACGCGCATCTTGTTGCCCTTACCGGTGACGCGCAGCGAAGTCGCGCCCGGCGTCAGGTCTGACGGTGTCAGATCGAGCGCTTCGGAAATGCGCAGGCCGCAGGCGTAGAGTAGCGTCAGCACGGCGGCGTCGCGAGCAGCGATCCATGGTGTCTCGTGCAATTGTGCGTCCGACCCAACGACGGTGATTGCCTGTGTGTCCGAAAGCGGTTTCGGCAGTGATTTCGGCTGCTTTGGCGTGCGGATGGCCGAGGCGCCGGCGGCGTTGACCAGCCCCTTGCGCTCCAGATAGCGCAAAAATGAACGCAGGCCCGCCAGATGGCGCCCGAGCGAACGATTGCCGGACCCTTCACGGCGGCGCGCGGCCAGAAAAGCGCGCAGATCCGCCGGGCGGAGCGTATGGATATCGCTCATCCGGGCCGGCTCAGCGAGGTGGCCGGTCAGAAACTTCAGGAATTGGCGGGTGTCGCGCTCATAAGCTTCCAGTGTGTTTTCGGAAAGCCGGCGCTCGTCAGACAGACTTGCGAGCCACTCGCGACGCTTCTCCAGAAGTTCGGGAACCGCAATGATCAGGATTTCGTTCATCACAGGCCTGTTGAATTCGTGTGCCAAAATCCCACATTGCCGATGGTTCCGTTACGAATTCCCTAAAGCCGGCACAATGTCGTTTTGACATCGCGAGGGACTGCGATATACGGCAAGTGGTAATGGAGTTTGTATGGCGCGCCGTGATAATTCGACCGCACTCGGTCACTTTGCTCAAACGATAGCGCTCGTCTCCCAAGGCCGCCCCGGACATATCGTTGATACCCTGATTGCCGAACGCGGCCAGCGCATCGTCAAACATCCGCTGTGGCCGCTGATGCGCCCCTTTCTTTATTCGCTGCTGCGTTATGACCGCGCCATCGGCTTTGCCAATGATGTCGCCACCTTGAGCGGTTTCGAATCCTTCGAATATATGAGCGACCTGCTGCATCTCGATGTGCAGGCGAAACACACGGATCGCATTCCGGCTTCCGACGGTTTCATCCTTGTCAGCAACCACCCGACCGGTATTGCTGATGGCGTCGCCGTCTTCGATCTTTTGAAGCCGAAGCGCCCGGATATCATGGTGTTTGCCAACCGCGATGCCGTGCGCGTCAATCCGCGTTTTGCCGAAACCATCATTCCGGTGGAATGGCGCGAAGAGCACAAAAGCAAGCTGAAGACCCGCGAGACGCTGATCCTGACCAATCAAGCGGTAGAAGCCGGCAAGGTCATGGTTCTTTTCCCGTCCGGCCGCATCGCTTATTGGGAAAACGGCAAGCTCAATGAACGTCCGTGGAAAACGTCTGCTGTCGGCCTTGCCCGCAAATACAATCTGCCGATCCTGCCGATCCACATGACGGCGCGCAATTCCGGTCTGTTCTACTGGTTTGCCAAATGGTCGACCGAGCTGCGTGACATGACTGTTTTCTACGAGTTGCTCAACAAGAAGGGCAACCGTTTTGACATGACGGTTGGTCATCTCATTCCGCCGGAAGCGTTGGATGGTGATATCAACGAGGTGACGCAGGCGCTGGAGCGGCACACCGTGCACAATCTGGCCGCCGATGCGGATGCGCGTTTTGCTTTCGGGGTGGATGACAGTTCGGCTGCGGCCTGAACCTCTCTTCCGTTTTCGTTGTCCGGCGATGTAGGATCAGGTCATGCTGCTGCGATCCATGTTTGCCAAGAACTATAGGTCCCTGCGCTCCATTCATATGGATGTTGCCGGCGTCAACGTGTTCGTCGGCGAAAACGGTGTCGGCAAATCCAATCTCTACCGCGCGCTGCAACTGTTGCAGGCGGCGGTGCGTGGCACTCTGGCGCATGAGATTGCTGCCGAGGGCGGCATGGCCTCCGTGCTGTGGTCCGGCCGGCGCTCACCGACAGACAAGAATTTCCGTATCCGGCTGGAAATCGAGGTGCTGGATGAAGAGCGGGCCATCAGCTTCCGTTACCGCGTCGAGGCGGGCCTGCGCCCGCCCAAGGCCGCTGCCGGTTTTGCCTTCGAGCCACAGATCAAGGCGGAAGAGTTCTGGGTCGATACCGGTTCGCGGTCGGTGACGATGATGAAGCGCGACGGCCCCGGCATCATGGTGCGCGGCGAGCGCGGGCGCATGCAGGAATATCCGGAACAGGGGCTGACATCGGAGACGGCGATCTCGCTGCTCGGAAATGCCGGCCACTATCCCGAGATCGGCACGTTCCGACGTGCTATCGACAACTGGCGGTTCTTTCATGGATTTCGCACCGATCGCGACTCGCCATTGCGTCAGCCTTGTCTTGCCGTCACTTCGCCTCTGCTGGCAGAGGATGGCCGCAACATGGCGGCGGTGTTTGCAACGCTCGTTCATACACGTGGCGACACGGTGGAGCTTGACCGGGCGATTGCCGATGCGCTGGGCGGAGCCGAACTTTCCGTGCCGGCACCGGGCGAATATGCGGAATTCGGTCTGGTCTTCCCGGATTTTCCCTTACGCACATTTCACCCGCGCGAACTGTCCGATGGCCAGATCCGCTTTCTCGGGCTTGCCGCCGCTTTGATGTCCTATCGCCAGCCGCCGCTGATCGCGCTCAACGAACCGGAGGCTAGCCTGCATCCGGATATGCTGGTGCCGCTGGCCGACATGATTGCGCAGGCATCACGATACAGCCAGATCTGGGTCGTTACCCATTCGCAGCAATTGGCGTCTGCCATTCAGGAGCGATGCGGTGTGCGGCCGAAGCGGGTGATCCGTCAGCAAGGTGCCACCTGGATCGAAGGCATGCGGCTGCTGACGGGTGTCATGCAAGATGATGAGGACGAATGATCGGTGGAGGGTTCACTTTTGTTCTCTCTTTCGGCATGGTTGCCGCACATGGGCATAGGTAATTTGGGCACAGATAATTCCAGTCTTTTCGGTTCACTGTTTGAGGCGCCGCCGCTGAAGCGTGTGGTGCCCGTGCTTGTGCCTTTGCCTGTGCCGGTGCCTTACAGTTACGCCGTGCCGGAGGGCATGCATGTCGAGCCCGGTTCCGTAGTGCAGGTGCCGGTCGGTCCGCGTCAACTGATTGGCGTCGTCTGGGATGGCGACAGTCAGGACGGGCTCGATCCGAAAAAGCTGCGACCGATCACGCTGGCGTTCGATTGCCCGCCGCTATCGAAGGAAATGCGTGATTTCGTCGATTGGGTCGCTGCTTATACATTGTCGCCTCCCGGTCTGGTGGCGAGGATGGCGGTCAGGGCTCCGGCCGCGCTTGACCCTGAGCCTATGGTCGAGGCGGTGCGTTATGTCGGAGGTCAGCCAGAGCGTTTGACCCCGGCGCGCGTGCGCGTGCTGGATATCGCGAAGGCTGAGGACATTCCATGGACACGTAGTGGTCTGGCACATGCTGCCGGCGTATCCATGAGCGTGATCGATGGTTTGACGGCGCAGGGTGTTTTTGAAACCGTCTTCCTTCCTCCGCCGCCTGTCGTCGCGAAGCCGGAGCCGGATTATACCGCGCCGCGTATCGAAGGCGTGCAAAAGGAAGCAGCAGCCGAAATCGTCGCCTCTATCCGTGAAGGCGAGTTTTCCGCATCGTTGATCGACGGCGTTACCGGCTCGGGCAAGACGGAAGTCTATTTTGAAGCGATCGCTGAAACGCTGCGACGCGGCAAGCAGGTTCTGATCCTGCTTCCGGAAATCGCGCTGACGCCTGCCTTCCTTGAGCGGTTTCAGGATCGCTTTGGCGCCAAGCCCGGCGAATGGCATTCCGATCTTTCGCCGCGTATGCGCGAAAAAGTGTGGCGCGGTGTGGTGACGGGCGAGGTGCGAGTGGTGGCCGGCGCGCGGTCGGCACTGTTCCTGCCTTTCGAAGAGCTTGGCCTGATCATCGTCGATGAAGAGCACGACCCGGCCTACAAGCAGGAAGACCGCGTCTTTTATAATGCCCGCGACATGGCTGTGGTGCGCGGCCGTATCGGTGATTTTCCGGTCGTGCTGGTATCTGCCACGCCCTCCGTTGAAAGTCAGGTCAACGGTCTTTCCGGCCGTTACAATCTCGTGCAACTGCCGACGCGTTTCGGCGATGCGGCCCTGCCGGACCTGCATCTCATCGACATGCGCCGGCATGCGCCGGAGCGTGGCGGTTTTCTCTCGCCGCTTCTATTGCGGGCGATGAAGCGCACGATCGAGCGCAAGGAACAGGCGCTTCTTTTCCTCAATCGCCGCGGTTATGCGCCGCTGACGCTCTGCCGTGTCTGCGGGCATCGGTTCCAGTGCCCGCAATGTTCCAGCTGGCTGGTGGAGCACCGGTTCAAGAGCCAGCTGCAGTGCCATCAATGCGGGTATCATCAGCACACGCCGGAACATTGCCCGGACTGCGGCACGTTCGATCATCTGGTTGCCTGCGGGCCGGGTGTAGAGCGCATCGCCGAAGAGGTGGAGAAACATTTTCCCGATGCCCGTACCATCGTCATGTCCTCCGACATTCTCGGTGGCGTCAAGCGCATGCGGCTGGAACTGGAGGCGATCGCCAATGGTGAGGCCGATATCGTCATCGGCACGCAGCTCGTCGCCAAAGGCCATAACTTTCCGCTGATGACGCTGGTCGGCATTGTCGATGCGGATCTCGGTCTGGCCAATGGTGATCCGCGCGCCGCCGAGCGTACGTTCCAGCTTTTGAGCCAGGTAACAGGCCGTGCCGGTCGTACCGGCCTGAAGAGCCTTGGCCTGTTGCAGACCTATCAGCCCATGCACCCCGTCATGCAGGCGATCGTATCCGGTGATGCTTCAGCCTTCTATGAGCGTGAAATCAACGAGCGGGAAAAGGCCATTCTGCCGCCATTCGGTCGACTGGCTTCCATCATCATATCCGCCGAAACGCGCGCCGATGCCGAAACGCATGCGCGTGGTCTGCGTGCAGCCGCGCCAAAAGTGACCGGTATCTCTGTGCTCGGTCCTGCCGAAGCGCCTTTGGCTCTTGTGCGTGGCCGCCATCGCTTTCGCCTGCTCGTGCATGGGCGGCGCAATTCCGACATGCAGGCGTTTTTGCGCGTCATGCTGAGTGCCGGGCCAAAGCAGCGTGGTTCCGTTCAAGTCCAGCTCGACGTCGATCCGCAGAGCTTTCTTTAACCATAACCGGTTAGCTGCTACACACTCTCACCTTATGCATGCATGGAGCGGAAGCCCTCATGGAATTCTACTTTCCGACCGAACTGCCCGAACAGATTGCCTTTATCGCCTCCGCGCTTACCGCGCTGATCGGCCTGCTCCTCCTCCTGTCTCCGGCAACGGCGTTGCGGCTTGGCGGCTTTCAGGTCGGGCAGATCACGCCTGAAGGTTATGGCGCCACTCGTTCGACCGGCGGCCTCTATGTCGGCCTGCCGCTCTGCGCTCTCCTGTTCGCGCAGGAATTCTATTATCTCGCCGTCGGTGTCACGCTAGGTTTCGCCGCTCTGGGACGTCTCCTGTCGTTGTTCCTCGATCGCGGTGTCGTTGCGCGTAATCTCGCTTTTCTGGTGGTGCAGCTTCTGCTTGCTGCCGGACCTCTCGGCTATTCCCTCGGGTATTTCTGAGCTGCGGATTTGCTCTGTGACCACGGGTCGCGCTGGCCGGACCTGTTGAAAGCGCTTAAAAACGCGCAAACCCATCGCAGAGAGGGTGATTTGCGGTCCCGCGCGTGTTGCGAGTCCAAACGTCGTATGCTAGACGAACCGCGAATTAAAAAGAACGGCGGGGGGAGGTTCCCTGTTCGTCTCGTGAAAATGAAACGATTTCAGGCGTTTGCTTAGCTCCTCAAAAATGAGTGATGCGCCTGAATGACAATCAGGGAACTTGTGCCCGTGGCTGACACATCCCAGCGTGTTTCCGGCGTTGCCGAACGTTACGCATCCTCGCTCTTCGAGCTGGCTGTCGAGACCAATGCGATCGAACAGATTGCTGGTGATCTTGACCGTTTTCAGGTGATGCTTGACGAAAGTGAAGATCTGCGACGCCTCGTGGCGAGCCCGGTCTTCTCGTCCGAGGAGCAGAAGGCAGCGATCGCTGCTATTGCCGAAAAGGCTGCTTTCGGTCCGGTTGTATCGAACTTTTTGAAAGTCGTTGCCGGTAATCGTCGCCTGTTCGCGCTGCCGGGCATGATCCGTGCATTCCGAGACATTGCTGCGGCTCACCGCGGCGAAGTTGTTGCCGAAGTCACTTCGGCGCATGCGCTCACCGTAGCGCAGGACAAAGAACTTAAGACGGCGCTGAAGGGCGTCACTGGCAAGGATGTCACCATCAATGTGACTGTCGACCCGTCGCTTCTCGGCGGTTTGATCGTCAAGGTTGGTTCGCGCCAGATCGACACTTCCCTTCGCACCAAACTTTCCACCCTTAAGCTTGCACTGAAAGAGGTTGGCTGATGGACATCCGCGCCGCGGAAATTTCCGCAATTCTGAAAGATCAAATCAAGAATTTCGGCCAGGAAGCCGAAGTTTCCGAAGTCGGCCAGGTGCTTTCCGTCGGTGACGGTATTGCCCGCGTCTACGGTCTGGACAACGTTCAGGCCGGCGAAATGGTCGAGTTCCCCGGCGGCGTCCGCGGTATGGCCCTCAACCTCGAAGCCGACAATGTCGGCGTGGTTATCTTCGGTTCCGACCGTGCCATCAAGGAAGGCGACACCGTCAAGCGGACCGGCGCCATCGTTGACGTTCCGGTTGGTCCGGAACTGCTCGGCCGCGTCGTTGACGCGCTCGGCAACCCGATCGACGGCAAGGGCCCGATCAACGCTACGCGCCGTTCGCGCGTTGACGTCAAGGCTCCCGGCATCATTCCGCGCAAGTCGGTTCATGAGCCGATGTCGACCGGCCTCAAGGCTGTCGACGCCCTGATCCCGGTTGGTCGTGGCCAGCGCGAGCTCGTCATCGGCGACCGCCAGACCGGCAAGACCGCCATCATTCTCGACACGATCCTGAACCAGAAGGCCATCCACGACAACGGCCCGGACGGCGAAAAGCTGTTCTGCGTCTACGTTGCTATTGGCCAGAAGCGTTCGACCGTTGCCCAGTTCGTCAAGGTTCTGGAAGAGCGCGGCGCCCTGCAGTACTCGATCATCGTTGCTGCCACGGCTTCCGACCCGGCTCCGATGCAGTACCTCGCACCGTTCGCCGGTTGCGCCATGGGCGAATACTTCCGTGACAATGGCATGCACGCCCTGATCGGTTACGACGACCTTTCCAAGCAGGCTGTTGCCTATCGTCAGATGTCGCTCCTGCTGCGCCGCCCGCCGGGCCGCGAAGCATATCCGGGCGACGTCTTCTACCTGCATTCGCGTCTGCTTGAGCGCGCCGCCAAGATGGGCGACGAAGCCGGCAATGGTTCGCTGACGGCTCTGCCGGTCATCGAAACGCAGGGTAACGACGTTTCTGCCTTCATTCCGACCAACGTGATCTCGATCACCGATGGCCAGATCTTCCTTGAAACCGACCTGTTCTACCAGGGCATTCGTCCGGCCGTTAACGTCGGTCTGTCGGTTTCGCGCGTTGGTTCTGCCGCTCAGATCAAGGCCATGAAGCAGGTTGCCGGTTCGATCAAGGGCGAGCTTGCCCAGTATCGCGAAATGGCCGCCTTCGCCCAGTTCGGTTCCGACCTCGACGCCTCGACCCAGCGCCTGCTGAACCGTGGTGCACGCCTGACGGAACTCCTGAAGCAGCCGCAGTTCTCGCCGCTCAAGACGGAAGAACAGGTTGCCGTGATCTTCGCAGGCGTCAACGGTTACCTCGACAAGGTCGCGGTTTCCGACGTCGGCAAGTTCGAGCAGGGCCTGCTGTCCTACATGCGTGGCGAAGGCAAGCCGGTTCTCGATGCGATCCGCACCGAGAAGCAGGTCTCCGACGACACCAAGGCAAAGCTCAAGGCTGCGCTCGACGCCTACGCCAAGTCTTTCGCCTGAAACCGGAACTAGCCCGAGGACCGATAACGGATGCCTTCACTTAAGGATCTGAAAAACCGGATCGCCTCCGTCAAGGCGACGCAGAAGATCACCAAGGCGATGAAAATGGTCGCCGCGGCAAAGCTGCGTCGCGCCCAGGAGGCTGCCGAAGCCGCACGTCCCTACGCGGAACGCATGGGCAAGGTTCTGGCCAGCCTTTCGGCTGCCAATGCCGGCAACGCGGAAGCACCTCTGCTTCTGTCGGGCACCGGCAAGGACCAGGTTCATCTTCTTGTGGTCGCCACCGGCGAGCGCGGTCTGGCTGGGGGCTTCAACTCCTCCATCATCCGCCTTGCCCGCGACCACGCGCTGAAGCTTCTGTCGGAAGGCAAGACGGTCAAGATCCTGACGGTCGGCCGTAAGGGCAACGACATCCTGCGTCGTTCCTTCCGCGAGAACATCGTCGACTACATCACCTTCCGTGAAGTGAAGCAGCTGAGCTTCGTTCAGGCGGATGAGGTGGCGTCCAAGGTGCTGACCATGTTCAACGCCGGCGAGTTCGATATCGCCACGTTGTTCTATGCACGCTTCCAGTCGGTGATCTCGCAGGTGGCAACTGCCCAGCAGATCATTCCGGCCAAGTTCGAAGAGGTTTCGGCAAGCGACAATGCTTCCGCGGCACTTTACGAATACGAGCCGAGCGAACAGGAAATCCTCGAAGAACTGCTGCCGAAGAACGTGGCCATGCAGATTTTCCGGGCGCTCCTCGAAAACAACGCTTCCTTCTACGGTGCGCAGATGTCCGCAATGGATAACGCGACCCGCAATGCCGGTGATATGATCAACAGGCTGACTTTGTCGTACAACCGTCAGCGTCAGGCACAGATCACCAAGGAACTCATTGAAATTATCTCCGGCGCGGAAGCGCTCTGAAGTCCTTAGAAAGGGTAAGAAACATGGCTAGAGCAGCTACCCTGAAGACCCGCGCCAAGAGCGCGCCTGCCGCTGCCGGCAAGGTCACCCAGGTTATCGGCGCCGTCGTCGACGTATCGTTCGAAGGCGAACTGCCGCCGATCCTGAACGCACTTGAAACCGAGAACAACGGCAACCGCCTCGTTCTCGAAGTTGCGCAGCATCTCGGCGAAAACTCGGTCCGCACGATCGCCATGGACTCGACCGAAGGTCTGGTTCGCGGTCAGCCGGTTTCCGACACCGGTGCACCGATCTCGGTTCCGGTTGGCGACCATACGCTGGGCCGTATCATGAACGTCATCGGCGAGCCCGTCGATGAAGCCGGTCCGCTGGACCGCACCCATCTGCGCGCCATCCACCAGGAAGCGCCTGCCTACGTCGATCAGGCCACTGAAGGCCAGATCCTCGTCACCGGCATCAAGGTCGTCGACCTTCTCGCTCCTTACGCCAAGGGCGGTAAGATCGGCCTGTTCGGCGGCGCTGGCGTTGGCAAGACAGTTCTGATCATGGAACTGATCAACAACGTCGCCAAGGCGCACGGTGGTTACTCGGTTTTCGCCGGCGTGGGTGAACGTACCCGCGAAGGTAACGACCTTTACCACGAAATGATCGAATCGGGCGTGAACAAGCACGGCGGTGGTGAAGGCTCCAAGGCTGCTCTCGTTTACGGCCAGATGAACGAACCGCCGGGCGCTCGCGCTCGCGTCGCACTGACCGGTCTGACCATCGCTGAAGATTTCCGCGACAAGGGCCAGGACGTTCTGTTCTTCGTCGACAACATCTTCCGCTTCACGCAGGCTGGCTCGGAAGTGTCGGCTCTGCTCGGCCGTATTCCTTCGGCCGTTGGTTACCAGCCGACGCTGGCCACCGACATGGGTCAGATGCAGGAACGCATCACCACGACCACGACCGGTTCGATTACCTCGGTTCAGGCCATTTACGTTCCCGCGGACGACTTGACCGACCCGGCACCTGCAACCTCGTTCGCCCACCTGGACGCAACGACCGTTCTGTCGCGTTCGATCGCTGAAAAGGGTATTTACCCGGCCGTTGACCCGCTCGACTCGACCTCGCGCATGCTTGACCCGATGATCGTCGGCGAAGAGCATTACGAAGTCGCCCGTAAGGTTCAGACGACCCTGCAGCGCTACAAGTCGCTCCAGGACATCATCGCCATTCTCGGCATGGACGAACTGTCGGAAGAAGACAAGCTGACGGTTGCCCGCGCCCGCAAGATCGAGCGCTTCCTGTCGCAGCCGTTCTTCGTTGCTGAAGTCTTCACCGGTTCGCCGGGCAAGCTGGTTGCTCTCGAAGACACGATCAAGGGCTTCAAGGGCCTCGTCAACGGCGAGTACGACCACCTGCCGGAAGCTGCCTTCTACATGGTTGGTTCGATGGAAGAAGCCATGGAAAAGGCCAAGAAGCTGCAGGCTGCTGCCTGATCTGATCGATGCCTCGACGGCGCGTGAGAAACGCGCCGTCGGCTCCTGCCTGAAACATCATCTGAAAGTGGACCGTCATGGCCGACACCTTCAATTTTGAACTCGTATCGCCCGAGCGTCTTCTCGTCTCCGAACAGGTGACGGAAGTTGTCATTCCGGCGACCCTCGGCGAGATGACGGTGCTGGTCAATCACGCACCGACGATGACGACCATCAAGCCGGGCGTGGTTTCCGTGAAGCTCGCTTCGGGCCAGGTCGAAAAATACGCCGTTCTCGGCGGTTTTGCCGATATCCTTCCGACCGGCTGCACGCTGCTCGCCGAAGCCGCATTGCCGCTTCAGGCGCTGACGCGCGAAAAGCTGCAAGCTCGCATCGAGCATGCGCAGAAGGAACTCGATAATGTCGACAGCGACGAGCACAAGACCAAGCTCGAGCAGTTCCTGGTGGACCTGACGCATCTCAACAACACGGTTGCCGCCAGCTAAAGCTGACAGCAATTCCAATGATCGGGGCGGCCTTCGGGTCGCCTTTTTCATTTCCAGGATTTGCCTGCTTGCAGATCTTGGCCGATCAGGCATGCTGATACCGTCACTTCATGGGGGCGGGCAGCATTGATGTTTTCCAATTCCTTCATTCCAGACATGCGCTTCGGTGCCGGCTCGTTTTCCGAAATCGGAGCGGCTGCAGCGGCACTTGGCACGATCGACCGGACACTGGTCGTCATGGACAGCTTTCTGGCAGCGTCCGGGCTGGCGAACAGGCTGATCGATGACCTGAGGGCGCATGGCATCATCGCCTCGTTATTCGCAGACTTTGCCGGTGAGCCGAAACTAACGCATCTACAGGCGGCGATGCGGGCAGCACGTGGGGCACAACTGGTGATCGGCGTCGGCGGCGGTTCGGCGCTCGATATCGCCAAAATCACCTCTTGCTGTGCGGCTTCGGCTCAGGATCCGATGTTTTACGCGCTTGCCGCCAATCCACTGCCAAAAAATCCATTGAAGAAGATCATGGTGCCGACCACGGCCGGTACCGGTTCCGAAACTTCGGCCACCAATATTTTCGCCGGCCCTGAGGGTAAGAAACTCTGGATTTGGGGGCCGGAGACCAAGGCGGATCTGGTCATTCTCGATCCGGCTCTCACGATGACATTGCCACGGCACCTGACGGCGTGGTGCGGCATGGACGCTTTCATCCATGCGTTCGAGGCTGCCACCAATCGCAATACACATGCCGGCGCGCAGCTCCACGCCCATGAGGCACTGCGGCTTGTGGCAGGCTCTCTCGAAACCGCGGTAAGTTCGCCATCCGATCTGGATGCGCGTGGCAAGGTTCTGCTTGGGTCGTGTTATGCCGGTATCGCCATCGACAATTGCGGCACGGCAATCGCGCATAATATCAGCCATGCGATGGCAGGATTGGCCCCGGTCCATCATGGACTTGCGACGGCACTTGCATTCGAAACGACTCTGCCATGGCTGGTATCTGCCCGAACAACCGAACTGGAGGCTACAGCCAGGGCACTTGGCCTTGGTTCGGCAGAGCAATTACCCGCCTTCGTCAGCGACCTGATGGATCGCTGCGATATCCTTCGTGCAGTGCCGTCTGCCTTTGACGCCTATTCCGACGGTGATCTTGCCGCCGAAATGCGCGCGACAGAGAACAGGCCGATGCGCAGAGCCACAATCCGGGATGTCACGGATGATGACGTCGATCGCTTTGCGGCGATGATCATGTCGCTGCCGAGGTCGCTTTGATGACGAAGAGCTACACACGGGAGCATTGGGAAAATGCGCTGGCGGCCCTGAAGCTCGAAGGCCGGTGTTTTGTCGATGGGCAACATCGTGATGCTGCTTCCGGCAAAACGTTTGCGCGAACGCGCCCGATGGACGGCAAGCGGGGTGCTGTGCTGGCACGCGGTGAGGCGGCGGATATCGATGCCGCTGTCCTATCGGCTCGCAAGGCGTTCGAAAGCGGCGTGTGGCGAAATAAGGAACCGCTCGAAAAGAAGCGCATCATGCTCGCCTGGGCCGACCTCATTCGCACCCATGCCGAGGAACTGGCGCTTCTGGAAACTATCGATGTCGGCAAACCGGTGCTTGCCTCGCTGAATGTCGATGTGCGGCTTTGTGCCGATGGCATCCAGTATTATGCCGAGATGATCGACAAGCTTTACGACGAGATCGCGCCAACCGGTCCGAACGCGCGTGCGCTTGTTCGAAAAGTGCCGCTCGGGGTCATTGGGGCGATTACGCCTTGGAACTATCCGATGATCATCGACGCCTGGAAACTCGGCCCGGCGATCGCTGCCGGCAATTCGGTGGTGCTGAAACCGGCCGAACAATCCTCGCTCTCTGCCATCCGTCTGGCTTCGCTGGCTGTCGAAGCCGGTCTGCCGCCCGGTGTATTCAATGTCGTCACCGGTTATGGCGAGGAGGCAGGCAAACCGCTAGCCCTGCATATGGATGTCGACATGATTGCCTTTACCGGCTCCACCGAGGTCGGCAAGCTGATCATGGGTTATGCCGCGCAATCCAACATCAAGCGCGTGGCGCTGGAACTTGGCGGCAAGTCGCCTCTCGTGGTGTTTGCCGATGCCGATCTTGATGCCGCCGCTTCTGCCGTCGCCTGGGGATGTTTCTACAATTCCGGTGAGACCTGCCATGCCTCGACACGGCTACTTGTCGAACGCTCGGTGCAGGTGCAGCTGATCGATAAGATCGAGGCGGTGACGAGAAGCGATATCACGGTTGCGCATCCCTTCGATCCCTCGGCGCAGATCGGTGCCCTGATCGAACAGGCGCATATGGAAAAGGTGCTTGGGCTGATTGCGGAGGGCGAGAGGGAAGGGGCAAGGCGGGCATTCGGTGCCGAACAGGTGCTGTCGGAAACTGGCGGTTATTACGTTTCGCCCGGTGTGTTCGTGGATATGACCAACGACATGAGCCTCGCCCGCCAAGAAATCTTTGGGCCGGTGCTGGCCGCCATTCCCTTCGATACCGAGGAGGAGGCGCTGCGGCTGGCCAACGACACGATCTACGGGTTAGCCGGGGCCGTCTTCACAAAGGACATGGACCGCGCGCACTGGTTTTCGGAAGGTCTGCATGCTGGCACGGTGTGGATCAACACCTATGACATGTCGAATTTCGCCACACCGTTCGGCGGCTTCAAGCAGTCCGGTTTCGGGCGAGACAGGTCCGTGCATGCGATCGACAAATATTGCGACTACAAGACGATCTGGCAGCAATTCGGGTGAGGGCAGATGAGCCGCATCGCATCGATCAAAATCTCGCACCACCGATTGCCGCTCGATCCGCCCTTCAAGGCCAGTTGGGATGGCCGCCCCCGGCATCATTTCGATGCCACCATCGTGCGTGTCCGTGATGAGGACGGGCGCGAGGGGATCGGCTCCGGAGACCTGATGAAGGGTTTCGAGGGGCACGAAGACCTCTTCGTTGGCCATGATCCGCGCCATCTGGAGCGGCATTACGAAGTCCTGTCGCATATCAATTTTCACTATGGCCGTTGTTGGCCGCTCGATCTCGCTTTGTGGGATTTGGCTGGCAAGATTATGGGTGAACCAGTCTGGCGCATGCTGGGCGGACGGGCTGATCGTGTCCGGCTTTATGCGTCTTCCGGCGTGCTGCGAGAACCGGCTGCCATGGCGGAACAGGCCGAGCAGTATCTCGACGAAGGTTTTACCGCGATGAAGGTGCGGTTCTCGTCTTCGGCGGGTGGGCGCTCAAGCTGGCGCGAGGACGTCAAGGCGCTGGAGGCGATCCGGGCGCGCGTCGGCGACCGGCTGGACCTGATGGTCGACTGCAATCAGGGTTGGCGCATGCCTTGGGATACGACGCTGCCATGGACCTTCAAGGACGCATTGACTGTCGCGAAGGAACTGGAACAGCTCGGTATCTACTGGATGGAGGAACCGCTGCATCGATCAGACGTCAAAGGCATGAAGGCATTGCGAGAGGCGACCTCTATCCGTATCGCCGGCGGAGAGATGACCCGTGAACTCTACGAATTCCGCGACATCATCGAAGAGCGCGCCTTCGATGTCATTCAGCCGGACGCGGCTTTGGTCGGCGGCATTACCGGCTGCCGGCGTCTGGTTTATCAGGCGCGGGAGGCGGGCGTGACCTTCACTCCGCATAGCTGGACGAACGGGATCGGTGTGCTTGCCAATGCGCACCTGACGGCCGGCGTTGGCGATGCGCCTTTCCTCGAATATCCTTACGACAACCCGGAATGGAGCGAGGCACGGCGGGATTATCCGTTGATCGCGCCACTTTCTCATAGACAGGGTTGGCTTGAGCTTGGGGAAACTCCGGGGCTTGGCATCGTGCTGGATGAAGACCGGCTGCAGGCAACGCAGACGGCATAACGTCTGGTGCGGCACATGCCGTGCACCACCTAATATCAAAGACTTTGTCGCTTCCTGCCCTAAGTTCGGATGCAGATATTACGGAGTGTTTTTCATGAAGGTTGGTATCATCGGTGCAGGCATGGTCGGCAGTTCGGTGGGTTTTGCGCTCGCCATTACCGGTTATGTGAGCGAGGTCGTCATCATCGACCGCAATGAGCCCTTGGCGGTCGCGCAGGCCGAAGATATCGCCCATGCCGTGCCCTTTATGTCGGCAACACGGGTGAGGGCTGGCAGCTACGCCGATCTTGATGGTTCCGGTATCGTCATTCTCGCCGCCGGCGCCAGCCAGAAGCCGGGCGAGACACGGCTTGAGCTTCTCGGTCGCAACACGCAAGTCTTTCGGGAGATCGTCGGGCAGGTTCTGGCTGTTGTCAGCAACCCCATCCTGCTGGTCGCCTCCAATCCGGTCGATGCCATGACCTTCATCACCCAGCGTCTGTCCGGCTTGCCGCCGCAGCGGGTTATTGGCTCCGGCACGGTTCTCGATACTGCCCGTTTCCGCAGCCTGATTGCCAGACACCTGAACATCTCACCGCAGTCGATCCATGCCGATGTCATCGGCGAGCACGGCGATAGCGAGGTCCTTGTCTGGGAAAGTGCGCGCGCCAGTTCGGTGGATCTCGCCTCCTTTGCGGAGCAGATCGGTGCGCCGCTGACCGAAAAGGTGAGGGCCGAGATCGACGATAATGTCCGCAATGCCGCCTACAAGATCATCGAGGGCAAGGGTGCCACCTATTACGGTATCGGCGCCGGCATCGCCCGCATTGTGCGCGCGATCGCACGTGATGAAGGTGCGGTGCTGACCGTATCGCTGGTGACAGATCATGTTGCCGGTTTTGAACAGGTGGCGCTGTCATTGCCGCGCGTCATTGGTACCGATGGTGTGATTGCGGACATGCTTCCTGATCTCTCACAGACGGAGAATGAAGCACTGAAGAATAGTGCCGATATCCTCAAACGCATTACGGATGCGCTGCAACTCTGATCGTCTGGCAATTGCAAGCTGTTGAATTGAGAAGCAGAACCGGTTAGCCCTTGTCATCAAGGGAGTGGCCATGATCGACAAGCTGGAATTTTTCATCGTGCTGGCGCGCGAGCAGCATTTTGGACGTGCCGCGGAAGAGTGTGGCATTTCCCAGCCGACGCTTTCGGCGGCGATCCGGCAGCTTGAAGAAAGTCTCGGTGTCGGTCTGGTCGTGCGCGGTTCGCGGTTCCAAGGGCTGACGCCCGAAGGCCAGCGCGTGCTGGAATGGGCACGTCGCATCGTTGGCGATACCCGCACCATGCGTGAAGAAATGCGCGCTGCCCGTAAGGGGTTGGCCGGGCATATCCGGCTGGCCGCCATTCCGACAGCCTTGGCCATGATCCCCAAACTGACCGAACCATTTCAGGCGAAGCACCCAGAAGTGACATTTTCCGTCGTTTCTCGCACCTCGCTGCAGGTGTTGAGCCAGCTGGAAAATTTCGAGATCGATGCCGGACTGACCTATCTCGATAATGAACCGCTTGGTCGCGTTACCAGCGTTCCGCTGTATGCCGAACATTATACGCTGGTCACGTCAGAGGGCACGCCGCTCTCCGCTCGCAAGGAAGTAACCTGGAAGGACATGGCCGGTCTTCGTCTCTGCCTGCTGACGCCGGATAACCAGAACCGCCGTATTATCAATCAGCATCTGGCCGATGCCGGAGTGGATGTGCGCACCATGCTGGAATCCAATTCCATGGTCGTGCTTCTGGCGCATGTGGGCACTGGCCGTTGGGCCAGCATCATGCCGCGCAACGTTGCACGTTCATTTGGTTTTTCCGCGCGAATCCGCACGATTCCGATCGTTGAGCCGAAGGCGAGTCACATCGTCGGCCTTGTCGCCACGCATCGCGAACCGTTCACACCACTGGTTTCAGCACTGCTGCACGAAGCGCGAAATCTCGGTGAGATCGATCCGGATTGATAGAAATGTTCTATCGCGTAATGCGATGACGTTATTGACCCTTGCCCTAACCTGCTGCGAAACTTTGCAAATGTAAGTGGAGGAGGATGTCTGTTTGCTCCGGCAAAAAGACATCGGGCTTGCATGACCTGAAGTCGGTTGGGAGGCTGACGAATGAACATGAATCTCGCTGCGGCCGATATGGCCGCGCGTTCTCGCGAAATCGTACGCGAACACAAGCATCTCGAAGGTCCGTTGCTGCCGATCCTGCATGCGATACAGGCGGAATTCGGTTATGTGCCGGAGGATGTGAAGCCGGTGATTGCCGGCGAACTCAACCTGTCGCGTGCCGAGGTGCACGGTGTCGTCACCTTTTACCACGAATTTCGCGATCATCCGGCCGGTCGGCATGTGCTGAAACTCTGTCGTGCCGAGGCCTGTCAGTCGATGGGCAGCGATCGGGTTGCCGACCGGGTGCGGCAGATGCTGGGCATCGATTTTCACGAGACGACACAGGATGGCGCTGTAACGCTGGAGCCGGTCTACTGTCTTGGTCTTTGCGCCTGCGCGCCCGCAGCTATGCTGGATGGAGAGGTTTACGGCCGGGTGGACGACCACTGTCTTTCCGACATCGTTGCGGAGGCACGCCGATGACGGTCACGGTTTTTGTTCCCCGCGACGCCGCTGCCCTGGCATTGGGTGCCGAAAAGGTCGCGAAGGCCGTTGCGCATGAAATCGAAACGCGTGGCCTTGATGCGAAAATCGTGCGCAACGGTTCGCGCGGCATGTTCTGGCTGGAACCGCTGATCGAGGTGCGCACCGAGCGTGGGCGCATGGCCTACGGGCCAGTGAAAGCATCGGATGTCGCATCACTTTTCGATGCCGGGTTCCTGACCGGCAAAGATCATCCCCTCTGTCTGGGGCTGACGAAGGAGATCCCCTTCCTTCGTCAGCAGACGCGCCTGACCTTCTCCCGCTGCGGTGTGACTGATCCGCTTTCTCTGGATGACTATCGTCATTACCAGGGGCTGAAGGGGCTGGAAAAGGCCGTTGCCATGGCGCCGACCGAGATCGTTGCGCAGGTGACGGACAGCGGTTTACGAGGACGCGGCGGCGCCGGTTTCCCGACGGGTATCAAGTGGAAGACGGTGATGGAGGCGAAGGCGCCGCAAAAATACATCGTCTGCAATGCCGACGAGGGTGACAGCGCCACGTTTGCAGACCGGATGATCATGGAGGGCGATCCCTTCGTGCTGATCGAAGGCATGGTGATTGCCGGCATCGCGACGGGCGCCACCAAGGGCTATGTCTATACCCGTTCAGAATATCCGCATGCGATCGCCACGATGAGCGAAGCGGTCACGATTGCCCGCAAGGCCGGTATTCTCGGGCCATCGGTTCTGGGGTCCGCGCATGCATTCGATCTGGAAATCCGATCGGGGGCGGGTGCTTATGTCTGCGGCGAGGAAACCTCGCTGTTGAACTCGCTGGAGGGCAAGCGCGGTGTCGTGCGGGCGAAACCGCCTTTGCCGGCGCTGCAGGGTTTTCTCGGGCGGCCGACTGTGGTCAACAATGTCATTTCGCTGGCCTCCATCCCGGTCATCATGGATAGGGGCGCAGAATTCTACAAAGACTTTGGCATGGGCCGCTCACGCGGCACTATCCCGATCCAGATCGCCGGCAATGTCAGATATGGCGGTCTGTTCGAAACCGCCTTCGGTCTGTCACTTGGCGAGATTGTCGATCATATCGGCGGCGGCACAGCGAGCGGACGCCCGGTCAAGGCGGTGCAGGTGGGCGGTCCGCTCGGGGCTTATTTTCCGCGTGCGCTGTTTGATACGCCGTTCGATTACGAAGCTTTTGCTGCCAAAGATGGTCTGATCGGTCATGCCGGCATCACTGTCTTCGATGATACGGCCGACCTGTTGAAACAGGCACGGTTTGCGATGGAATTCTGCGCCATCGAAAGCTGCGGCAAGTGTACGCCTTGTCGGATCGGCTCCACCCGTGGTGTCGAAACGGTCGACAGGATCGCGCAAGGTATCGAGCCGGAAAAGAACAAGGCGCTGCTGGCTGACCTTTGCAACACGATGAAGTTCGGTTCGCTCTGTGCGCTTGGCGGTTTCACGCCTTATCCGGTGATGAGCGCAATGACGCATTTCCCGGAGGATTTCGCGCCTACACCCCTGATCGAAGCGGCGGAGTAACATCATGTCCCTCATTCATGAAATCGACTACGGCACGCCTGCCGCCCGTTCTGAAAAACAGGTGACACTGACCATCGATGGCCGCGCCATCACCGTGCCGGAGGGCACATCGATCATGCGTGCCTCGATGGAGGCCGGCATCCAGATTCCGAAACTCTGTGCCACCGACATGGTGGATGCCTTCGGCTCCTGTCGGCTCTGTCTGGTGGAGGTGGAGGGCCGCAACGGCACGCCGTCCTCCTGCACCACGCCAGTTGCGCCGAAAATGGTCGTCCATACCCAGACCGGCCGCCTGAAGGATATCCGTCGTGGGGTGATGGAGCTTTATATTTCCGACCATCCGCTCGATTGTCTCACCTGCGCAGCCAATGGCGATTGCGAATTGCAGGACATGGCGGGCGCGGTGGGCTTGCGCGATGTGCGCTACGGTTACGAGGGCGACAATCATGTCCGCGCCCGCAACAGTGGCGAGATGAACGCCAAATGGATGCCGAAGGACGAGTCCAACCCCTATTTCACCTATGATCCCTCGAAATGCATCGTCTGTTCGCGCTGCGTGCGTGCCTGCGAGGAAGTGCAGGGTACGTTCGCGCTGACCATTGAGGGACGTGGTTTCGAGAGCCGTGTGTCGCCCGGCATGCACGAACATTTTCTCGATTCCGAATGCGTCTCCTGCGGTGCCTGTGTGCAGGCCTGTCCCACCGCGACGCTGACGGAAAAGTCGGTGATCACAATCGGCCAGCCGGAACATTCCGCCGTTACCACCTGTGCTTATTGCGGCGTCGGCTGCTCGTTCAAGGCAGAAATGCGCGGCGAGGAACTGGTGCGCATGGTGCCCTGGAAGGATGGGCAGGCGAACCGCGGCCATTCCTGCGTGAAGGGCCGTTTTGCCTATGGTTATGCCAGCCACAAGGACCGCATTCTCAACCCGATGATCCGCGAGAAAATTTCCGATCCATGGCGGGAAGTCAGTTGGGAGGAGGCTTTTTCGCACATTGCCTCGGAGTTTCGACGAATCCAGTATCAGTACGGTCGGGAGTCGATTGGCGGTATCACGTCGTCGCGCTGCACCAATGAAGAAACCTTTCTCGTCCAGAAACTGATCCGCGCCGGCTTCGGCAACAACAATGTCGATACCTGTGCCCGCGTCTGCCATTCTCCGACCGGTTATGGTCTGGGCCAGGCGTTTGGCACCTCGGCCGGCACGCAGAATTTCGACAGCGTCGAGCATACGGATGTGGTGATCGTCATCGGCGCTAATCCGACCGATGGCCATCCGGTCTTCGGCTCGCGGCTGAAGAAGCGATTGCGCCAGGGCGCAAAACTGATCGTCATCGATCCGCGCCGTATCGATCTCGTCAAGACGCCGCATGTCGAGGCGGCCTATCACCTGCCGCTTCTGCCCGGCACCAATGTGGCGATGATGACGGCGTTGGCGCATGTGATCGTCACCGAAGGGCTGTTCGCGGAAGCGTTTATCCGTGAACGTTGTGACTGGTCGGAATTCGAAGACTGGGCAGCTTTTGTATCGGAGGAAGCGCATAGCCCTGAAGCAACGGAAAGGTTTACGGGTGTGCCTGCTGATCTGGTGCGCGGTGCGGCCCGGCTGTTTGCCACCGGTGGCAATGGCGCGATCTATTATGGCCTTGGTGTCACCGAACACAGCCAGGGATCGACGACGGTTATGGCGATCGCCAATCTCGCCATGGTCACCGGTAATATCGGCCGTCCCGGGGTCGGTGTGAATCCGTTGCGTGGCCAGAACAATGTGCAGGGCTCCTGCGACATGGGCTCTTTCCCGCACGAGTTGCCGGGTTACCGCCATATCTCGGACGATGCCACGCGCGAAACCTTTGAAAAGCTGTGGGGCGTGACGCTCAACAACGAACCGGGCCTGCGTATTCCCAACATGCTGGATGCCGCCGTCGAAGGTTCGTTCAAGGGCATCTATATTCAGGGCGAGGATATTCTGCAGTCCGACCCGGATACCAAACACGTGTCAGCCGGCCTTGCCGCGATGGAATGTGTGGTCGTGCATGACCTTTTCCTCAACGAAACGGCCAATTACGCGCATGTCTTTCTGCCCGGTTCGACCTTCCTTGAAAAGGATGGCACTTTCACCAATGCCGAACGCCGCATCAACCGTGTGCGCAAGGTGATGACGCCGAAGAATGGTTATGCCGATTGGGAAGTGACTCAGAAACTGGCGCAGGCTATGGGGCTGAACTGGAACTACCAGCACCCGTCCGAAATTATGGACGAGATTGCCGCTTCGACGCCGAGCTTCGCTTTGGTTTCCTACGATTATCTCGAAAAGATGGGCTCGGTTCAGTGGCCGTGCAATGAGGCACATCCGGTCGGTTCACCGATCATGCATGTCGACGGATTTGTCCGTGGCAAAGGCAAATTCATCCGCACGGAATATGTGGCGACGGATGAACGCACCGGCCCGCGCTTCCCGCTACTCCTCACGACCGGGCGTATCCTTTCCCAGTATAATGTCGGGGCACAGACGCGGCGCACCGAAAATGTCGCCTGGCATGCGGAAGACAGGCTGGAAATCCATCCGCACGATGCAGAGCAGCGCGGCATCAAGGATGGCGACTGGATTAAGCTTGCCAGCCGTTCGGGCGATACGTCGCTACGGGCGCTGATCACCGATCGTGTCGCCCCGGGTGTAGTCTATACGACCTTCCATCACCCTGACACGCAGGCCAACGTCATCACCACGGATTTTTCGGACTGGGCGACCAATTGCCCTGAATACAAGGTAACGGCGGTGCAGGTATCGCCATCGAACGGACCAAGCGAATGGCAGGAGGATTACGAGGAACTGGCCCGTCGCTCACGCCGTATTGCCGGCAAGCTGGAGGCCGCCGAATGAGCTGGGCGTGTCTGCTTTTGACCGACGAAAAATCAATCATGCGCCGCCCGTTGCGTGGGCGTCGCCGATGACTATTTTGACCGGCATCAAGAAACAGGAAGTGGTGGTCGAAAGACGGCACATTTCCGCGCACAGGATGCCTCTCATGTCGACCACCGAACAAACCTCGAATATTCGCATCGCAACGACCGCTGCCGCGCCGCAGACGATCCGCCGTGATGGCGTGGTTCGCACGGCTGTCCGGTCGGTCCCCGAGGAAGTGCCGATCGCATTTTCCTATGGTGGTTCCAGTCATGCGGTGATGATGGGCACACCGGCGGATCTGGATGATTTTGCGACCGGCTTCAGCCTCACCGAGGGCATCATCTCGTCGCTTGCCGAGATCGAGAGCATCGACGTGCTGCAGGAGGGCGATGGTTTGGATGTCCAGGTGACGCTCGCCGAAGACAAGGAGGACGCACTTCGCGCCCGTCGCCGGCATATGGCGGGGCCGGTCGGCTGCGGTCTCTGCGGCATCGAATCCATCGAGCAGGCCATGCGGCCGGTGCCGGATGTTTCCGCCGGGAAGATGTTTTTGTCTTCAGCGGATATCGCGACCGCCAGTGCGGCGCTGAACGAGGCGCAGCCGCTGCATGCGGAAACACGGGCGGTTCATGGGGCAGGTTTCTTCATTCCCGGCGAAGGCCTGATCGCCGTACGGGAAGATGTCGGCCGGCACAACGCACTCGACAAGCTCTCCGGCGCCGTTTTGCGCTCGGGCCGTCAGGGGCGGGAAGGTGTGGTTGTTGTTACCAGCCGCATCTCTGTGGAAATGGTGCAGAAGGCGGCCATTCTCGGTTCACCTATCCTGATCGCCATCTCCGCGCCGACGGCGCTTGCGATCCGTACCGCCGATGCTGCCGGCATGACGCTTGTTGCTCTCTCGCGCGGCGAGGATTTTGAAGTGTTTACGCATCCCAACCGTATTCGATTCGAGGCTGAACCCGATGTCTCATGAGGCAGATTTGAGCGACCAAAAACCCGAGAAACTGATTCGTATGGCAAATCAGATAGGTACTTTCTTTTTGTCCCAGCCGAAAAACACCCAAATTGAGGGGGTCGCGGGACATATCAACAAGTTTTGGGAGCCTGGGATGCGTCGCCGGCTTTTTGCCCATATCGATCAGGGCGGAGACGGTCTATTGGCAATCGTCAAGGACGCGTCTGCGCTGATCCGTCGCACGGGGTGCGACGATAAGGCGCCCGTTCAATCCCGAACACCGGGGGACACCGCATGAAGTCATGCGGCCGGGTGGGAGAGAGCCGGTCGCGTTCGTGACTTGAAACACTTATTTTCCCAGAGGGAGGAATGCGCATGGCAGTTGCATCAGCTGCGGGCGAAGCGTCCGCAGGCAATGCCGGTCTTCTCGACCGCGAACGCATTATCGCAAAACCAGGTTTTAACCGCTGGCTCGTACCGCCGGCAGCATTGGCAATCCATCTTTGCATCGGCATGGCATACGGCTTCAGTGTTTTCTGGCTGCCGTTGACCAAGGCACTTCCCGGCACGCCGGACGCCGCCTGCGCCAGCATGACTCTTGTTTCGGCCCTTTTCAGCACCGAGTGCAACTGGCGTGTTGCCGATCTCGGCTGGATCTACACGCTGTTCTTCGTCCTGCTTGGCTGCTCGGCTGCCATCTGGGGCGGCTGGCTGGAGAAAGTCGGCCCCCGCAAGGCAGGTTTTGTGTCCGCGCTTTGCTGGTGTGGTGGTATTCTTGTTGCTGCTCTCGGTGTTGCCACTCACCAGCTCTGGCTGATGTGGGTCGGCGCCGGTGTCATCGGTGGTATAGGTCTCGGCCTTGGCTACATCTCGCCGGTTTCGACCCTGATCAAGTGGTTCCCGGACCGTCGCGGCATGGCGACCGGTATGGCCATCATGGGCTTTGGTGGCGGCGCCATGATTGGTGCTCCGCTCGCCAACCTTCTGATGAACTTCTTCAAGACGGATGTTTCGATCGGCGTCTGGCAGACTTTTGTCGTCATGGCCGTCATCTATTTTGTCTTCATGATGGGCGGCGCCTTCGGTTACCGCATTCCGCCGGCTGGCTGGCGTCCTGAAGGCTGGACGCCCCCGGCTTCCAAGTCGACCATGATCACCCACAAGCACGTCCACCTGCGCGATGCGCACAAGACGCCGCAGTTCTGGCTGATCTGGGCCGTTCTCTGCCTCAACGTTTCGGCAGGTATCGGTGTTATCGGCATGGCTTCGCCGATGCTGCAGGAAATCTTTGCCGGTTCGCTGATCGGCCTGCCTGACCTGACCTTCTCGCAGCTCGATGCCGCGCAGAAGACACAGATCGCAGCAATCGCCGCCGGCTTCACCGGTCTGATCTCGCTGTTCAACATCGGTGGCCGTTTCGTCTGGGCATCGCTGTCGGACAAGCTGGGTCGCAAGAACACCTATTACACGTTCTTCATCCTCGGCATCATCCTCTACACGCTGGCACCGACCTTTGCGGATATGGGCAACAAGGCGCTGTTCGTATTGGCTTTCGGCATCATCCTGTCGATGTATGGCGGTGGTTTTGCCACTGTGCCGGCTTATCTCGCCGATATCTTCGGTACGCAGTTCGTCGGCGCCATCCATGGTCGTCTGCTGACCGCATGGGCAACCGCCGGCATTCTTGGCCCGGTCGTCGTCAACTATATCCGTGAAGCGCAGATCAGCGCTGGCGTTGCACCGGGTCCGGAACTCTATACCGGCACCATGTACATCCTTGCCGGCATGCTGGCTCTCGGCCTGGTCGCCAACTTCCTGGTGCGTCCGCTTGGTGACAAGTGGTTCATGTCGGATGAAGAAGTTGCCTCGCTGCAGGCCAAGACGGCTGCTGCAAATGCTGGCCCGACCGGTTCGTTCGGTATCGGCACCGGTGGTCTCGACGCCAAGGCGGCATTCGCCTGGGCCGTGGTCGGTATTCCGCTTCTTTGGGGTGTCTGGACGACGGTGAAGAGCAGCTTCGCGCTGTTCGGCTAAGACCGGCACCTTTTGATGCAGATACTAAAAAGGGCAGCTTCGGCTGCCCTTTGTCGTTTCCGGAGATGGGGGAGGATCAGAAATCTTCCCAGCCATCTTCCGCAATGGCAACCGCCTGGCCGCCCTGAGCGACACGTGCTGCCGGCCGCGTGGCTGCAGCGCGGGTGTGAGGCGCAGGAGCTGTGTGCCGGGGCATGGATGTTGCTGCCGCGGGGCCTGATGTGCGGCCGATGCGGAATTGCTGCAGCAGACGTCGCAGATTTTCTGCTTCGGAAGAAAGCGAATGGCTGGCGGCGGTGGTTTCTTCAACCATGGCGGCGTTTTTCTGGGTTGCCTGATCCATGACGTTGACTGCCTGATTGATCTCCTTGAGGCTGGCCGACTGCTCGCGCGATGCCTCGACAATTGCCGCCACATTGGTGTGGATCGCTGCAACCTGATCGACGATTTCACCCAGTGCCGAGCCGGTCTGACCAACGAGATTGACGCCGTTCGAAACGTAGCCACTGGACGCGTTGATAAGCGTCTTGATCTCCTTGGCCGCAGTGGCAGAGCGCTGTGCCAGTTCACGCACTTCCTGTGCCACGACCGCAAAGCCTTTGCCCGCCTCGCCGGCGCGTGCCGCCTCCACGCCAGCGTTCAGCGCAAGGAGGTTTGTCTGGAAAGCGATCTCATCGATCACGCTGATGATATTGGTGATCTCGCCAGACGATTTGGCAATCTGGTCCATGGCGGCGATGGCATCACGAACAATCTGGCCTGATTGCTCGGCATTCTGCTTGGTAAGCGTGACCAGACGGCCCGCTTCATCGGCGCGGTGGCTGCTGTCGGATACCGTGGTGGTGATCTGTTCAAGGGCGGCTGCCGTTTCTTCCAATGAGGCTGCCTGTTGCTCTGTGCGGCGAGCAAGGTCGTCGGATGCTCCGGCGATTTCACCCGAAGCGGCAGCGATGCCGGATGCATTCTCTGCCACCGTTTGCATGGCCGCACGCAGTTTCGCCACCACCTCGTTAAAATCCTGGCGCGTGGCTTCCATGCTCGGCACAAATGTCATGTCGAGGCGCTGCTCGAGATCGCCATCGGCCAATGCCTTCAGACCATTGCCGAGGCTGTTGATGGCGCTCATACGGGGGGTCACGTCGGTGGCGAATTTCACCACCTTGTAGACCTCGCCTTTGAGATTGCGGATCGGGTTATAAGCCGCCTGGATCCAGATCTCTTTGCCACCCTTGCCGAAGCGCACGAACTCATCGGCGATGAATTCTCCTGAAGCCAGTTTCTGCCAGAATGCGGTGTATTCGGGCGAAGCGGCATAGGTTGCGTCGCAGAACATGCGGTGATGCCGGCCCTTGATCTCGGAAAGCGCGTAGCCAAGGCCCTGGCAGAAATTGTCGTTGGCATCCAGGATTTCGCCCTGCGCGGTGAACTCGATGACTGCCTGGGAGTGAGAAATGGCCGAGAGTTTTGCTGCGTCCTCGGTGGCTCTGGCCTTCGCTGCCGTGATGTCTGCGGCGATCTTTACCACCTTGATCGGCTTTCCTCCCCGCATGACCGGATTATAGGAGGCCTGGATCCAGATCTCTTCACCGGCCTTGGTGTGGCGCTTGTATTCGCCTGCATCGAATTTGCCGGAGCCGAGATTGGCCCAGAACTGACGGTATTCCGCCGTTGCCGCATAGGCCGGATCGCAGAAGATGCGATGATGCTGGCCCTTGATCTCTTCCAGCCGGTAACCGAGCGCCCGGCAGAAATTCTCGTTGGCATGGAGAATGTTGCCTTGGAGGTCGAATTCGATAATCGCCTGCGATCTGGATAATGCGTCGACAACCTGCTGTGCGCCTGACGTGCCAAGTCCGAACATTCTTCGCTCCCAAGGGCCTATGCGTTCTCGTCGGTTCGTCTGATGGCAGGCGAATACAACCGGCGATTCATCTCATGGTTACTTTAGACATTTAAAACTTAATAATAAATTGAAATAAAGTGAACCCGACTCACAATATTTCGCGAGACGTGAACAAAGGGTTTTTCGGACCATGAATCAAAAAGGCCACCGCAATGGGTGGCCTTTTCGTCTTGTATTGTCTGGAAGGGGATCAGGCTGCGAGGTCTTCCGCCTCGGTGCCCTTGAACATTTTTGCAAGGTTCAGGAAGCAGATCATGCCGTTCTCGTTGGCGATCACTCCTTCGGAGAAGGACTTGTCGAAGGACGCCGAAACTTCCGGAACGGGCTGAACCTGGCTGGCGGAAATCGTCAGGATGTCGGAGACGCGATCGACCAGCATGCCGATGACCATGTTGTGTACTTCGGCAACGACGATGGCGCTGCGCTCGTTGGCAACGGTGCTCTTCATGCCGAGCTTGTAGGCAAGGTCGATGATCGGAATGACCGAACCGCGCAGGTTCATGACGCCGATGACGTCGGCTGGCGCGTGCGGGATCGGTGTCGACGGTGCCCAGCCGCGAATTTCGCGGATGGTCGTGGTCTTCACGCAGAATTCCTGATCGTGCAGACGGAACGCGATGATCTCCAGGTTCTCATCGCCATAGCTTACGGAATTCACCATCGTAGCCATCTGAAACTCTACCCCATTGCCCTGTGCTGCACGGGAGCGGACGCACCTTGAAATGTGCTCGCGACCGTTGCCGAAAAACCTTCTCGCCGATCGCACGGGATGTGCTGTCGATCGATTCGAAGGTTACTGTAGGGGAAGAGTATTTCTTAAATCTAAACCGATCGCCAAAAGGCGGCGCGGAATCAGCCGGTTAGCGGATACTGATGGACAGCCTGTTCCGATCAGTATTCCTTTTCGTAAAACACACCGGCCGAACCGCCATCGCCGCCGGCACCGGCCTTGAGCTTCACGCCGCGTCCGACGTCCAGATTGATGGTGGCGCGGGCGCCGGCCTTGCCGCCCTGTTCAAGCTGAAGGTAGGTGCGGTCGTTGATGTAACGACCGACGGAAACGGTCGTCTGGCCGCTCGAATCGGTATTGATGTCGAGATCGTCGACGCCGAGATTGGCGCGCAGTGTGTCGAGCAGCGAGTTCGAACCACCACCGGCCAGCTGGCTGACAGCATCCGCCAACTGGGCAATCTGCAGCGGCGACAGCTTTGACATGGATTGGCCGAAGACAAGGCGGGCCAGAACCTCATCCTGCGGCAGGGCAGGGGAGGAGGAGAAGCTGATGTCCGGATCGTTAGCGACGCCCACAACATTGACTGTAATGGTCGTCTGCTGCGAGCTGGTATTGGCTTCCATGTCGAGAACGGGGATCAGGCCACCGCCGAAGGTGATCTTGCCTTCGGTAAAGTCCAGACGCTTGGTGAGAATGATAATGCGGCCACGGCGCATTTCAAACCCGCCGGAGACGTTCGGTGCTGCCGACGTGCCGGTGACCTTCAACTCGCCGCCAAGCTCCGCATCGATGCCACGGCCGCGCACAAAAATGCCGCTCGGCGCGCTGATGACGAGATCAAGGCCCAAGGCCGAAGAGTTGCCGCTGCCACCCTTGGGCTGGATTTCCGCCATCTGGCGGCGGACATCGGCAGGTGCGTTCTTCTGCTTGATGTTGAGTTCCGCCAGAGAGGATGGAAGTTTGGCGGGGACGGTGATCGACGTCTTCGACAGGCTGAGGCGGCCACCGAGGATGGCATTGGTCAGAAGCGGACCCTTGACCGTCAGCTGGCCGTCGGCGGTCGAGGCGAGCAACTGGCCGTCGACGTAAGTGGCCTTGGCAAGCGTCACGGTCAGGTCGGCCGGCAGGCCGGCTGCCGGATTGATGCCGATCGTGCCCTGTGCGGAAACGGTGCCGCCGGTCGACAGATTTGCCGTGACCGACGAGAGCGTCGCCTGATCGCGGTTGAAAGCTATGTTGGCAGCAAGATTTTCAAGGGCGAGGTTGCGGCGGACGTCGATCAGTCGGGCACCGGATGTGTTCGCGGAGCCGGTGATCAGTGGCGCCGTCGCCGTGCCGCCGACATTCACGTCGATATTGCCATTGCCTTCGAGCACAAAGCCCTGACCGGCCAGCTGTGCGCCAAGAAGCGCGAAAGGCACGCCACCATTGATCTTGAGGTTCAGCGGGCGATTGCCGGCAAGACCGACGGAGCCGCTGCCGGAAATGGCCAGACCGGACTGACCGGAAAGGCGGGTATCGACGGTGACGGTGTTGTTCTCGAAACGGCCATTGGCAGCAATGCGGAAAGGAGCAAGGCCGGCAGAGCGTGTCTGGGCGACGGCTGCATCATCCCAGGCGAGATTGAACTGCACGCCAGGGGTCGAGGCGTTGTTGAGTGCGGTGATCTTGCCAGTAATCTTGCCGCCCGCATCGAGGCCGGGCACAAAACCGTTGGCGAGGCTAGCCGGCAGGGCGTTGATATCGGCATTGACATCGAGAACGGGGCCAGCCTTGCCACCCAGTACCACGCGACCGCCTGCTGTCAGCGACATGCCCTGCGGGCCGGTGAGGCGCGTTTCAGCCAGGTTCAGCGTGTTGTTCTCGAAATTTCCGGCTGCCTTAAGGTTCATGCCGGAAATGCCGGCCGCGCCCTGACGGCGGATTTCCGCGTCATTCCATTGCAGGTCGTAACGGAGGGCGGGGGTCGCCATTGCGCCGCTTGCTGTCACCGAGCCGGTAATCTCACCACCGGTCTGGACGCCAGGGAGAAAACTGTTGGCAAGGCTTGCCGGCAATGAAGCAACATTGGCAGTGACACTGATCGGACGGTCGCCAACAAGGCTGACGGAACCCTTGGCATCGACAGAGAGACCTGAAGGACCGGACAGTCTTACGGCTTCGAGATTGGTTACGCCCTGTTCGAACGTGCCCGCTGCGTTCAGCTGCAGGGCATTCAGACCGGCTGCCCTGGTCTGCCGCAGGGCAAGGTCTGCCCAACGCAGGTCATAGCGAATGGCGGGTGATGTGGCTGTGCCAGTGGAGGTGATCTTGCCTGCAATTATGCCGCTGGCATCAAGGCCGGGCACAAAACCATTGGCGAGGCTGACCGGTAGCGCGGCAATATCGGCGTTGATATCAAGTGCAGGCGCACCGGATGGGCCATTGAGGATAACCCGACCTGCCGCCGAGGCGGAAAGTCCGCCGGAACCGGTGATCGTGGTTTCCTCAAGGGTCGCGATGCCGTTTTCAAAATTGCCCTTGGCCTTCATCTGCAAGGCGGAAACGTTGGCCTGTCGTGTCTGGCGCGTGGCGATTTCGGTCGTGCCGAGATCGTAGCGAACGACGGGCGTGTCAACCGTGCCGGAGGCGACAACTGAACCGTTGATAGAGCCGCTGGCTTCGAGATCGGGACGGAAAACGTTGGCAAGTGCGACAGGAACCGACGCCAGATTGGCCGTCATGTCCAGTTTGCGGTCACCGGACAGCGCTGCATTGCCGTGCGCCGTGAGGGAAAGGCCCTGAGGTCCGGTGAGATCCGCTGCTTCAAGCGTGAGCGCTTGATTATCGAGGCGTCCTTTTAGCCGCGCCTGAAGACCGCTGAGCGCAACGTTACCCTGCCCAACCGCAAGGTTGGTGCCGGTGAGATCGACAACCGCATTGGGTGCCGAAAGGTTGCCGCTGGCATTCAAGGTCCCGGCGAAGGAACCGGCCGCATTCAGATCGGGGCGAAACGCGTTTGCAAGCTTGGCCGGAAGCGCGGAAATGGTGGCATCCATCAGGAGAGGACGTTCGCCTGAGAGATCAAGCCAGCCTTTGGCCGACAGGCCAAGATTGTCACCGGAGCCTGAAAGCGTGTCGAGCGTGATGCGATTGTTTTCAAACCGTCCCCGCGCCGTGATCGCAAGCGGGCCGACGGCGGGATCGCGGGTCTGGCGAACGGCTGCGTCACGCAGGGCGAGATCGAAAGTCGCGGAAGGAGCCGCAAGCGTGCCCTTGGCGCCGATGCGGCCGGAAAGCAGGCCACCGGCATCCAGATCGGGCACGAAGGCATTGGCCAGCGCGGCAGGGATGTCGGTCAGTTCGCCGTCGATATCGACTGTCTGCGCTTCGCCGAGTGCAATGGAGCCGCGTGCGGAAAGACCGAGCTGGCCGGGACCTGCAATACGAGCGTCGGCGATCGTGACCGTGTTGTTTTCGAACTTGCCAGCGGTCTCGATCTGAAGGGCGGAGAGGCCTGCCTTGCGCGTTTCTGTCGTCGCCGCATCAGTCCATTTCAGATTGAAGTCTGCGACTGGTGCCGTAATCGTGCCCTTTGCACTGGCCGAACCTGAAATCCTGCCAGCGGCATCAAGCCCGGGTCGAAAACCGTTGGCGAGTTTTGCCGGTAATGAGCCGATCTCGGCATTCACGTTCAGTCCGGGACCGCCATCCTTCAAACCGACCGAGCCGTTTGCCGCCAGTGACAGGCCGTCCGGATTGGTGATGCGGGTCGTGCCAAGCGTGACGACGTTATCCTGAAGCTGGCCGTTGGCTTCGATCAGGAAAGGAGAAATGCCGGCGGCCTTGGTCTGGCGAAGCTGCGCATCGCTCCACTGAAGATCGTAGCGCACGACCGGTGCCGCCGTCGTGCCCGTCGCGACGATCTTGCCGCTGATGGCCCCGGCCGCATCAATATTGGGAACGAAAGCGTTGGCAAGCGTTGCGGGCAGAGTGGTGACGGTGGCGGTGAGGTTAAGATTATCGCCTGCCTGCCCGTCCAGCACCACCCGGCCGTTGCCGGCGTTGAGTGTGAGTTCGGACAGTGTGACGCCGCCGTCGGCAATGTCGATGCGTGATGGCCGCGACAGAGCCACGTCAATGCCACGCGGTTTGGCCGTGAAATGATCGATCGTGACGGCCATGCCGCGGTCATTCTGGGTCAGCGATCCAGCAGTCGAAAGCGGTGCCGAATCGAATTGGGCGGCAAGATCGAACTGCGTTGCGGCATCCTGCCTGCGCACGCCGAGCACAACGTCGGTCAATGCCTGTGCGCCAACGCCGATGCTGGCGGCGCGGATCGTGCCTTCAGCGGTCAGGGCGCGAAGATCAGGCAGCCGCATGTCGACCGTCGGCGACGCAACGGTGAGACCACCGCGCGTCAACGCATTACCGGTCGCCTTGACGGCGAGGGAGGGCGTTGCGTCGGCGTTGACGAAGGTGACCGTACCGCTCAGGTCGCCCTGCAATTGCTGTCCGGCGAAGGAGGCGAGAAGGGCCAAATCTGGAAAATCAAAGTCCAGATTGCCTTGTGGCAGGAATTGTTCGGAAAAATCCAGCGCGCCGGTCAGCTGGTTGGGCCCGACATTGAGTTGCAGGTTCGACGTCGACAGACGGTTGCTGACATAAGCGACATCGGAGCCGGCGGTGATCTGCTTGCCATCAATCCTGGTGGTCAGGCCGACGCGCCCACGCGGCGCGTTGGGATCGGCGGTACCATCCACGGTGACGCTGAAGGCTTCGATCATTCTGCCGGCAATGCGGGCCTCGGCCGAATTGACCACGCCCTTTAACGTGATGGCGGACAGTGGACCGGTCGCGGAAATATCGTAGCCGGCAGCACCCTTGGCATCCGGCCGAAGCTTGCCGATATCGGGCAAGCGGCCGGCCAGCCGTGCATTGATCGTCTGGTTTTCCACCACGGCATTGCCGTGGCCCTCCACAGTGCCGGAGCGGATCGTCAGGTTTTCCAGCGCCATGCGCCCGCCGATAACAGCGTTGACATAGGCTTCGACGCCGATCGCCTCGGAAAATTTTGCAGCAACGGCAGGTGGCAGGACAGCCGGGTTGGCGGTCATGCGGATATTGCCGGTCACGGCCTGTTTTGACAGATCATACGCGCCGCTGATCGTACCGTTCAGGTTGGCGCTTTCGATCGTGGCTGCATCAAGACCCACTGCCGGGAGTGCCAGACGGATTGGCGCATCCAGCGTGAACGGAGAACGGATCACACGGTCGAGATCGGCATTGGCAAAAGCTGAGCGGGCGATCGTAAGCCGGCTGCGAATGCTGCCGGCGCGCTCGATGAGATCGAGATCCTCGCTCTCCGCTTGCAGGCGAACCTGCTCAAACCGGCCCTGCGGCAGGTCTGCTGAGCGGATGGCGGCAGTGGCGTTGAAGCGGGCCGAGGTCGCAGCGCCCGTCAGCGTGAAATTGACGTTGTCGATCGAAAGGCGGGCCTGCTGGTTTTGAGCCAAGGGCCAGTTGATGGCGATCGGACCGTTTGCGCCGGCAACGCTGGCCGTCAGGCTGTTGTCGCCCTTCTGATCAAGAGCGCCGGCTGCGGAAACCTTCACGGCGCCCGTGCTGATATTGCCCTTGTCGATATCGATGCGCTCGCCATTCCCGAAGCGGGCTGCGACATCGATGGCGGTCAGACCAGCGAAGAAGGGGCGTACGGCCGGAGGCAGCATTTCCTGCAACTGCCCGCCGCCCGTCAATTCGAGACGATGGCGGCCGTTTTCGGTAAGCGTGTGCTTGCCATTGATGCTGAGGACAGGTGCGCCATCCACATTGCCGTCGAGTTGACCGGTCCAGTTGGAAAGCGGTCCGCTGCCGTCGAGCGCCATGGCCACGGCCGGATTGCCGGGCAACCTCAGGAGACGGGCTATCAATCCGCCCTGTGGTTCGGCGACGGAAGCCTGCAGTTTCAGTTCATTCTGCTCAGGCGCGTAAACGAGATCGGCTTGCGCCATCGCATCGGGGAGGTCCTGCCGATGGGCGGCAAAGTTCAGGCCAACACGTTCCGATGTCGCATCGACCGCACCATTGGCAGCAATCGAAAAGTCCCGGCCAGCCAGCGCTTCGGCAAGGCGAATATCCGGCAGTTCGAACCGGTCGATTTTCAGTTCGACGGGCAGCGAAAACCCGCTACCACTGCTGTTGGTCGCCTCAGTCGGTGTTTCGCCTTCGGTCGGCGCACGCGTCAGGGAGATGGAACCGATTGCAATGCGTTCAGCGTGGAATGTCGCTGTCAAAAGGGAAAGCGGAGACCAGTCGACGGCGATATTGCGGATTTCGCCAAACGTGCCGTCACGGTCGGAGAGGCTCACTCCCTCGATGCGCAGGCGGCCGGACAGGACACCTTTCAGGCGAGAAATCTTGATAGTCTGGTCAGGTGTGGAAACGAGGGAGGAAATGGTGTCGGCGGCCATGCGTCCGCCGGCCGGCACAAGCCCGACAAACAGGACGACGACTATGCCCAGGACGAGCAGAATCGCGACGGCGCCCACAAGGGCGCGCGTGATCCATTTCATCAGGCGAAACAATACTGTCATCGAACGCGATCAGACCTTTCCACTTGCCCTTCGGGCTCGCTGCATTCTCTTAGAACGACTGCCCTATGCCTGCATAGATGCCGTATGAACTGCCGCCTTCATATCGATCAAGCGGTAGCGCGAAATCGATACGCAAAGGACCGAACGGGGTTGCGTATCGAAGCCCGATCCCGGCGCCCATGCGGATATCGGAGAAATCGGGCACGATTTCGGTGGCAACTGTACCGACATCCAAAAACGGCACAATTCCGATCGAGTCGGTAATTTTTATACGCGCTTCCAAAGACGTTAACATGTATGAGCGCCCGCCAAGCGCCTCGTTATCATCGTTGTAGGGCGAAATTTCGCGGTAGGAATAACCGCGTACAGATCCGCCGCCACCCGCATAAAAACGTCGCGTTGCCGGTATGCTTGCCAAACCATCACCACCGATGAGCGTTCCCGCAGCGAGCTTTGCGGCCAGAACGACGCGATCCTCCTGGCCAAGTCCAAGATAGCCGGAAATGGAGCCTTCGAAAGAGGAGAATACACTGCCGTTCAACGCCTCATAGCTCGGTTTGGCGGAAAGCGTGCCGTAATAACCTTCCGTCGGATCCAGCTTGTTGTCGCGGGCGTCGCGCTCATAACCGATCGGCAGGCTGAAGGTCAGGTAATCGTTGTCACCATAGACGTCTTGGGTCTGGGTATATGCGATTTCGCCGCCGCCGGTGAATTTGTCCTGATCTGTGAGTTCGTAGGTGAACTGGCCGAGCGCAGTTACCGATCTTGCGTCATAACTATCGTAGTTTTCGGTCTTCGCTTCCACGCTTGCATCGAAGGTGATCTGCGGCAGGAACATGCCCGGCTTTTTGAAATAGACGCCGGCACGATAATTGAGGTCAGCAACATCGGTGCCTTCGGTCGAACCCAGGCCGGAAACCTCGCCTTCGACACGCAGCGATTCCGCTTGTCCGAACAGGTTGCGATGCCCCCAGTAACCGGAAAGACCGCCACCATCGAGCGAGGAATATTCGGCGCCAAAGCCAAAATACCTGAATTTTCCTTCGGACACTTCGATCGAAAGTGGGATCGAACCGTCCGGCGCCAGAGATTTGTCCTCCTGGATGGTGAGGCTGGAAAACACGCTGAGTTCCCGCAAGCGGTCTCCCGCCTTCTTCATCTGGTCAGGTGAATATTGCTTTCCCTGATCGAGGCGCGAATAACGGCGAATGAAATCCGGATCGACCGCGCGTGCACCCTTGACCGTAACGGTGCCGAAGGGCGCGACGGGACCACCACGGGCGTCGAGTGTCACATCCACCTTGTTGGTCGCGTGATCGGCGACGACGTCCCGTGTCGCCAGTTCAGCCAGCGGTCGTCCTTCGTTCTTCAGATCGCGGACGACAGTTTCTCCAGCCTTGATGATCAGGCGCGAACCGGCCTTTCCATCGGGAACGAGATCATATTTTGCCGGATCACGGCCGGCGGCGTCGCCCAGCATCGTGATCTTGCCGAGCGTGAAGACAGGACCGGGCTCTACCGAAACGGTAACGGGGATAGGCTTGCTGCGGTCGAATGTCGGATTGGGAGGAAGCCTGTCGATATCCTGTCCGGCAATCGTGATGTTGACGATGCCGCCATAGCGCGCTTCCTCGAAAAGTACGGCCACGAGGCGATCGCGGTCCTCGCGCGCCTTGATGACGATACCAAGATCGCCGGAAACCGGATTATCCTTGTCTGCCACCAGCGAGGCTGCATTCTCAAGCCGCTCTTCGAGATCGCTGTTTGCGTCTCCGGCCTGGAAGGTGACGTCATATTTGACGGGGTCGATCACTTCGACCTCATCCTTGTCGCTTTCGAACAAGGTCAGCCCAAAAATCTTGAGCGCATGCGCTTCCGGCGCGAACCCGGGAAAGCTTGTCGTCGCCAAAGCAAGGGTCAGAGCCGTCGCACCTCTTTGCGCGAATCGAATGACCGGTGCCGTATGGAGGCGTTTCCGCAATACTAGGATGTGTCCGCCCTCGCCGGTCTTTGCTCGTTGTGTTGAATGCTAATTTATTCGCAAAAACAGGGGCAACATATGTCTTTTAATGAGCCAGGTCGAATCTTTCTGTAAAAAAGCAAGGGCTTTCGCATCCAGGTGTTGCCTCAGAGCCGCGCAAGTCGGCGCAAAAAAGACCGGGCGCCTTGGCGCGCCGCCCGGTCCCCCAAGTGGAATGCGTGGCTCAGCCGATCATGGGCTTTCCGACAGGCAGCACATCGCGGCCAAAGGCATCCTTGTAGATCGTATGCGCCATGACGTAGAGCGCGATGGCGCCGCACACCATCAGCTCGTAGCCGGCGATCACATTAAACACCGGCGGGCCGAAATGCCCGGCAACGAGCAGGCCGAAGCCGACCAGCAGCGTGATGAAGACCAGACCAAGCCCCGTATTGGCGCGCATGGCGCCGGGTGTCATGATCGCGGTATAGCCTGTCCAGATGACCAGGAACCAGCCCAAATCCTCATGGCTGACCGGAAACAGGCCTGTGGCATTACCGATCTGTATCAGGCACAGCGCGATCCAGAAGCAGCCATAGGACGTGAAAGCGGTGTAGCCGAAATTGTTGCCGATCTTGCCTTCGTGCAGGCCAGCGATGAGCTGGGCCAAGCCGCCGAAGATGAGGCCGGTCCAGATCACAGGACCAAGCGAAGCCCAGCCGACATTGTGGAATTGTAGCAGAATGGTGGTCATGCCGAAACCGGCAAGGCCCACGACGGCCGGATTGCCGTGTGTTCCAT
The DNA here is from genome assembly GCF_050847465.1 of Endobacterium panacihumi. Taxonomy (NCBI): domain Bacteria; kingdom Pseudomonadati; phylum Pseudomonadota; class Alphaproteobacteria; order Hyphomicrobiales; family Rhizobiaceae; genus Endobacterium; species Endobacterium panacihumi. The sequence continues at coordinate 246,676 of NZ_JBOZRA010000005.1, forward strand.
GACTGCGCGTGGCAGGTTCTGCCGTGATGACCTGATCGGGGGGCGTGTTGGCGTTCATCTGATATCCGTGACTGGAGCCGCAATGAAAGCTGCCAATCCGGATGGATATGTGCAGCGCTTGGTGGTGGCTGCTGGCTAAGCAGGTGCGGACATCGGAGGATTGATCTGCCGCAATCTGCGGCCATAGGTCTCAGAGGGCTATGGGAAATGATCCCAGGAAAATACGCGCCAATAACAAAAAAAGCCCACGGACGTTATCCGTGGGCTTTTTGTCAGCCAGGCCGGCAGTGCGGCCCTGAAACTTGCGTCAGTACCCGCCGCGTGGGCAGCTATCGATGTAACGACCGCCATTTCGGTCACGATAATAGCACTGGCCGGGCTGTTCGGAAACGTTGCCGATGACGGCCCCTGCTACGCCGCCGATCGCACCGCCAACTGCAGCGCCACGGACATTGCCGGTTGCCAGACCGCCGATGACGGCACCGGATGCAGCGCCGATGCCGGCGCCTTTTTCAGTCTGTGTGCAGCCCGCCAGCGACAGGCCGGCCAGAGCGAGAACCATCAGTTTTTTCATAACACTCTCCATTCATTGAAGACGGCCGCAGGTCGTGATCTCGCCTCTCACCACATACCGCAAGCAGCATCGTCGTGACAGAGGATAGGGTTCCATATCCATATGTCCATACTGTGGTGCAGGTCGGCTTTGGTTACGCCAAGCGGTTCTCTACGGCATACGAGTTGGAAAAAATGCAATTCGTCAAAATTTGACATCGATCAACACGGGGGCGTATGGCCTCTCTATCTTTTGACTAGAACAGTTCAAAAAAGTGGGCCATTTGCCGCAGGAGCCTCTATTAGAGATCGCTGGGGTTGACGGAAGAAAAGGCAGAACTCACAAAAGTGCAGGTTCTGGAGTTTGACATGGATTTCGAGGCATTTTTCAAGAACGAGCTGGATGGACTTCATCAGGAAGGCCGCTACCGCGTGTTTGCAGACCTTGAGCGCCAGCGCGGAAGTTTTCCTCGCGCGACGCACCATACGCCTGATGGTACGAAGGATGTCACCGTCTGGTGTTCCAACGACTATCTCGGCATGGGCCAGCACCCCGCCGTTCTTGCCGCCATGCACGAAGCCATAGATCACTGTGGCGCGGGTGCGGGAGGCACCCGGAATATTTCTGGCACCACCCATTACCACGTTCTTCTGGAGCGCGAGCTCGCAGACCTGCACGGCAAGGAAGCCGGCCTGATCTTCAATTCCGGCTATATGTCGAACTGGGCGGCCCTCGGCACGCTCGGCCAGAAGATCCCCGGCATGATCATCTTCTCCGATGCGTTGAACCATGCGTCGATGATCGAGGGCATTCGTTACGCCAAGTGCGAGCGGGTGATCTGGAAGCACAACGATCTCGCCGATCTGGAAGCCAAGCTCGCTGCCGCCGATCCCAATGCGCCAAAAATGATCGCCTTCGAGAGCGTCTATTCTATGGATGGCGATATCGCGCCGATCCGGGAAATCTGCGACCTCGCCGACAAATACGGCGCGATGACCTATCTCGATGAAGTGCATGCCGTCGGCATGTACGGCCCGCGCGGTGGCGGCATTGCCGAACGCGAAGGCTTGATGGATCGCATCACCGTTATCGAAGGTACGCTCGGCAAGGCGTTTGGTGTGATGGGTGGTTATATTACCGCATCGACGGCGCTTTGCGATTTCGTACGCTCCTTCGCTTCGGGCTTCATCTTCACGACGGCTTTGCCGCCGGCTCTGGCTGCCGGTGCGATCGCTTCGATCCGCCACCTCAAGAACAGCCAGTTCGAACGGGCACGTCATCAGGAGCGCGTGCGCAAGCTGCGGTCCATGCTGGATGCAAAGGGCATTCCGCATATGCCGAACCCCAGCCATATCGTGCCGGTCATGGTCGGCGATGCCGCCAAGTGCAAGTGGATTTCCGACCTCTTGATGGACAATTGCGGCATCTACGTGCAGCCGATCAACTACCCCACCGTGCCGCGCAAGACCGAGCGTCTGCGCATCACGCCGACGCCGCTGCATACAGATGCCGATCTTGAACATCTGGTCGATTCGCTGCATCAACTGTGGTCGCGCTGTGCGCTTGCCCGCCACGTCGCATAAGATCGATATTGCATCGCTAAAACACAAAAGGCCTGATCGCTTCCGATCAGGCCTTTTTCTTTGATGCCATGTGCGTTCGTAGCTCAGCCGATGTGCTGGGCGGCGAGGCGGCGTGCTTCGATATCGGCGGCAAAAACATCGTTCATGCTGGATGCGGGCGGCAGGGTTGAAAGCTCGGTCATCACCTTTTCGGTGATCTCAGCCATGGTGAGAAAACCGATGCGGCCGGCGATAAAGGCTTCGAGCGCCACTTCTTTGGCGCCATTCAGAACAGCACCCTGAACGCCACCGCGCGTCATCGCCAGTCGCGCCAGCCGCAGAGCCGGGAAACGGGTCTCATCCGGGGCCTCGAAATCCAGTCGCGCCAGCTTTGCGAAATCCAGCCTTTCGACAGCCAAATTGGCACGCTTCGGATATTGCAGGGCATAACCGATGGCGGTGCGCATATCCGGGCAACCGAGCTGTGCCAGAACCGAGCCATCCGTATAACCCACCATGGAATGGATGATCGATTGCGGATGCACGATCACTTCCACCTGTTCAGGGGTAAGGCCAAACAGATGTTTGGCCTCGATCATTTCCAGCGCCTTGTTGAACATCGAAGCGCTGTCGATCGAGATTTTTAGTCCCATCGACCAGTTGGGGTGAGCGCGTGCGACATCTGCCGTTACGCCAGCCATCTGTTCGAGCGTATAGGTGCGGAAAGGTCCACCGGAGGCGGTGATGATCACCCGCTCCAGTGCGTGGCGCTGATTTTCCTCCAGAACCTGAAAGATGGCATTGTGTTCGCTGTCCACCGGCAGCAGCTTGCCGCCGCCCTGTTTCACCGCCTCGACAAAAAGATCGCCGGCGGACACCAGACATTCTTTGTTGGCAAGCGCGATATCAGCGCCGCGTCTTGCCGCCGCAAGCGTCGGGGCTAGGCCCGCCGTGCCGACGATCGCTGCCATCACCAGGCCGGCATCCATGTCGGCTGCTTCGATCAGGCCGCTACGACCGGCCGCGACCTGAATGCCGGTGCCGGCGAGCGCATCCTTGAGATCGTTGTAGCGATTTTCGTCGGCGGTCACGGCAAGTTTGGCATTGAAAGCGCGCGCCTGTTCGGACAGCAGGGCAATATTGCTGCTACCCGTCAGCGCAGCGACCTCGAACGTTTCTCGCCCCAGATGTTTGACAACATCCAGCGTGCTGACGCCGATCGAACCCGTGGAACCGAGAACGGTGATGGAACGCGAATGCTGCACCGATGTCATGAATTGTCCGCCTGCTTCTGAGAGCGCCGGTCTAGCCTTGAATGCCTGAGGTCACAAGTCCCGCCAGTTTTCCGCGCCGCAAGCGGGTGTGACAAAGCAATGGCTTGATCGGATCACGCCGGCGGTAGAAGGTGCGGCATGACCAGTATCAATTCCGCGTTTTCCAAACAGCTCGAAACATCCTGCGCCATCGTCGGCGGTGGCCCGGCCGGGCTGATGCTTGGTCTCATTCTGGCGCGATCCGGTGTCGATGTCGTGGTTATCGAAAAGCATGGCGATTTTCTGCGCGACTTTCGCGGCGACACGATCCATCCGTCGACGCTTGAAGTGATGCGCGAACTCGGCCTCGATGAGGCTTTCCTTCAATTGCCGCATACGAAGGCGCCAAAACTGTCCGCTGACATTGGCGGAAGACAGATCACCATTGCCGATTTTTCCAGATTGCCGGTGAAGCACAGGTTCATCGCCTTCATGCCGCAATGGGAGTTTCTGGATTTCTTGAGCCGTGAGGCAAAGCGATATCCGAATTTCCGGCTTATCATGCAGGCGCAGGTGGATGCGCTTGTCGAGGAACAGGGGCAGGTCGTCGGCCTTTCTGCTTCGGCGCCGGAAGGTCGGATCGACATCCGCTGCCGCCTCGTCGTGGGCGCGGACGGACGCAATTCCGTCATCCGCGCCAAGGCCGGTCTGGAGGTCGAGAGTTTCGGGTCTCCGAGCGAAGTGGTCTGGATGAAGCTGTCCAAACAACCGGGTGATCCGAACGAAACCATGGGCCATGCCGGGCCACGGCAGGGTTTTGTGCTGATCGATCGTGGTGATTACTGGCAATGCGGTTTCGTCATCCGGCGCGGCACGTTTGCGCAGATGAAAACGCGCGGCATAGAGGCCTTTCGCGAGGCGGTGATTGCGGTGTCGCCGCTGCCGGCCGAGCGGATGCAGGAGATCGCCGGTTGGGACGATGTCAGTCTGCTGCAGGTCAGGATCGACCGGCTGAAACGCTGGTGGCGGCCGGGCCTGTTATGTATCGGCGATGCCGCGCATGCGATGTCGCCGATCGGCGGCGTCGGTGTCAATCTGGCCATTCAGGATGCAGTGGCGACGGCAAATCTTTTGGCCGAACCGCTGAAATCCGCCCGTTTGACTGAGAGTGATCTGGCGGCTGTCGAAGCCCGCCGCAGCTTTCCCACACGTGCCACGCAAAAATTGCAGCTGATGATGCGCAGTTCACGTCGCACGGGTCAGGGAAACGAGGAAAAACGCAAAGGCCCGCCGGCCTTCATTCGCGGCATTGCGCGTTTTCCGCTGCTGGCGCATCTGGCGGGCCGATTGATCGGGCTTGGCTTCCGCATGGAACATGTGCGGCGGCGGTAGCTGCGTCAGTCGAAAAAGGGAAATGGTGATTCCGACGCGATTCGAACGCGTGACCCTCAGATTAGGAATCTGATGCTCTATCCTGCTGAGCTACGGAACCACTAAAGCCATCCATACAAAAGGCCGGGCGGCAAGCCAAGCCCCTTTTCCTGTGCAAACGCCTCCTATGCCCTCAGCCGATCAGGCGCTGTTCCGCAAGCTTTGCCCAGAAGGATATCCCGTGGGCAATCGCTTCGTCGTTGAAGTCATAGGCGGGGTTGTGCAGGCCGGCGCTGTCGCCGTTGCCGATGAAGATGAAAGCACCGGGGCGGGCGTTGAGCATGAAGGAAAAATCCTCACCGGCCATCATCGGATCGGTATCGGCATCAACGTTTTTCGGTCCGGCAATGGCGGTGGCGGCTTCGGCCGCATATAGCGTTTCGTTGTCGTGGTTGATCGTTACCGGGCAGGCGCGTTCGTATTCGAATGTCGCTGTTGCGCCATGGGCGGATGCGATGGTTTCCACCAGTTGGCGCAGGCGCTGTTCGGTGAAATCGCGCACAGCTTCATCGAGCGTGCGCACCGTACCTTCCAGTTCTGCCGTTTCGGGGATGATGTTGTGGGTGGTGCCCGACTGAAAGCGTGTGACGGAGACGACGACGGAGCGCAGCGGATTGATGTTGCGTGCAGCAATCAGCTGGATGTTGCTGACGATATGGGCGCCGATGGCGATCGGATCGACCGTGTTGTGCGGTTCGGCGGCATGGCCGCCACGGCCGGTGATGCTGATCGAAAACTTGTCCGGTGCGCCCATGATGGCGCCCTTGCGGATGGCGAACTGACCTAGCGGAATGCCAGGGCGATTGTGCATGCCATAGACTTCCTGGATGCCGAAACGCTCCATCATGCCGTCCTTGACCATGGCCTCGGCACCGCGACCACCTTCTTCGGCCGGCTGGAAGATGACGGCCAGCGTGCCGTTGAAATTGCGGGTTTCGGCCAGATATTTGGCGGCGCCCAGCAGCATGGCGGTATGGCCATCGTGGCCGCAGGCATGCATTTTTCCGGGCGTTTTGGAGGCCCAGTCGGCGCCAGTGATCTCGGTCAACGGCAGCGCGTCCATATCAGCGCGAAAGCCGATCGTGCGGCTGCCGGGATTTTTGCCGCGAATGATGCCGACCACGCCGGTGCGGCCGATGCCCGTCACCACCTCGTCTACGCCGAATTCTTTCAGTTTTTCCGTCACGAAACCGGCGGTATGCTCGACCTCGTAGAGAATGCCGGGGTTTTCATGGATATGGCGGCGCCAGCCGGCAACTTCATCCTGCATTTCGGCGGCTCTGTTCAAGATCGGCATCCGGTATCCATTTCGCTTGTCTGCACGGTATGTGGTGTTCGGTTCCATATTGCGCCGCGGAATTGACGGAATCAACGATCTTTGCCATTGCTAGGTCATAGTGGTCGGATAACGGCCATGCTCGTCACGCTCAGGATTGTACGAGGACAACCCCTTGCATAAAGCAAAGACTGTTCTGCCGCTCGTTTCGAAATCGATCGGTGCCATGATGGCTTTTTCGGTGTTTTCCGCTGGTTTCGCATCGGTGGCCGCCGCCAATCCGAAAATGGTCGTCGATGTGCGCACTGGCCGGGTGATCAGCCACACGGAAGCGTTTCGCAAATGGTACCCGGCATCGCTGACCAAGCTGATGACGGCCTATGTCACCTTCCGTGCCATCAAGAGCGGACGGCTGAGCCTCGACAGCGTCGTGACGATGAGCAAGCGGGCGGCCGACCAGCCGGCAAGCAAGATGTATTTCAAGGCCGGCACGCGCCTGACGCTCGACAATGCCCTGAAGATGACGCTGGTGAAATCGGCAAATGACATGGCCGTCGCTGTGGCCGAGACTGTCGGCGGTTCGCACGAGCAGTTCGTGGCGATGATGAATTCCGAAGCCGCCCGGCTCGGCATGAATTCGACGCGCTTCATTAATCCACATGGTCTGCCGGGCAAGGGCCAGTACACGACAGCACGCGATCTGGCGATCCTGACGGTGCAGTTGAAGCGGGAGTTTCCGGAATTTGCCGGTTATTTCTCGATCGAGGGCATCGACGTCGGCAAGAAACAATATGCCAATTTCAACATGCTGATCGGCCGTTTCGACGGTGCCGATGGCATGAAGACCGGCTTTATCTGCGCCTCCGGTTTCAACCAGATCGGTTCGGCAACCCGCAATGGACGCTCTGTCGTCACCGTCGTGCTCGGCTCGGACAGCCTTGCCGGTCGCGCCGACGATACGGCCAATCTGCTGCAGGCTGGCCTGACTGCCGGTTCCAATCAGGGCACGCCGCTCGGCTCGCTGGCGCCTTACGGCGACACGGTTGCCGTCAACGACATCAGCGCCGAGATCTGTAACCCCAAGGCGGCAAAGATGCGCAGCGAAACGCGCGATGATGCCGGCCGCATGATCACCCATTCACCCTATATCCGCGAACTGTCGCACCCGATTTCCTACACGTTCGCCGGCCTTCTGGCGGGTACTGAAACGGTTGCCGCGACCGGTGGTGCCGGCCAGTTCGCCAATGTGCCGATCCCGATCCCGCGTCCAAGCAGTTTTTGATCGCGGCGATCTGGTCCGGCCTGACAAGCAAGCCAGAAAGTATGCCCATGTCCCCCTTGCGTGACCGCATTCCGGTTTCCATCCTCACCGGCTTTCTCGGTGCGGGCAAATCGACCCTGCTCAATCGTATCCTGAAGGATCCGGCGACCAAGGATACGGCGGTCATCATCAATGAATTCGGTGAGGTGGGGATCGACAATCTGCTCGTCGAATCCTCCGGCGATACGCTGTTACAGCTTTCCAATGGCTGCCTGTGCTGCACCATTCGCGGTGAATTGGTCGATACGCTGGCGACGTTGATCGATCAGGTGCAGACGAAAAAACTGCAGCCGATCCGCCGCGTGGTGATCGAAACCACCGGCCTGGCCGATCCGGCCCCGGTTATGCAGGCGGTGATGGGCAATCCGGTCATCGCCCAGAATTTCGAGCTCGATGGCGTGATTACCGTGGTCGATGCCGTCAATGGTCTGTCCACGCTGGATCGTCACCCGGAAGCGGTGAAACAGGCGGCGGTGGCCGACCGGCTGATCATTTCCAAACAGGGCATGGCCGAAGCCGGTGTCGTGTCGGCGCTGAAGGCACGGCTGGCGACGCTCAACCCGCGTGCGCCGATGATCGACGGTGACAGCGCCGATGCCGGCACGGCCGTCATTCTCGCCAATGGTCTCTATGATCCGGAAACCAAGATCGCCGATGTTGGTCGCTGGCTGCGTGACGAGATGGCGGCGGACGCGCATAATCATGCGCATCACGATCATCACCATGGGCACGATCAACACGGGCACCACAGCCATGATCACCACGATCACGGACATACGCATCAAGACCACGGTCACCACCACCATCACGATGTAAATCGCCATGGCGATGACATTCGTTCCTTCTCGATGATCCATGACAAACCGATCTCGCCGATGGCGATCGAAATGTTTGTTGACCTGCTGCGTTCGGCGCATGGCGAGAAACTGCTACGAATGAAGGCGGTCGTGGCGCTGTCGGATAATCCGGATCGCCCGCTGGTTCTGCACGGCGTGCAGAGCATCTTTCATCGTCCGGAACGGCTGGCGAAATGGCCTGATGGCAGTGACCGCCGTACCCGCATGGTGTTGATCACCCAAGGCATGCCGGAAGCTTTTGTGAAAGACCTGTTTGCCGCCTTTACCGGCGAACCAAGGGTGGATCGTCCGGATCGTGCGGCGCTGGAGGATAATCCGCTCGCCGTGCCCGGGCTGAAACTCTGAAACTCAGGCCACCGATCCCTTGCGGATCAGAAAACGGTGGCCGTCCTGAGTCTTTTCCGATGACAGGACGGTGTGACCGTCTTCCCGGCAGAAATGCGGGATGTCGATGCCGGCGAGTGGATCGCTGGTCTCGATGAGAAGATCCTCACCCGTGTGCATGTCCTTCAGGCGTCGGCGCGTTTTCAGCACCGGCAGCGGACATTTCAGGCCTCTGAGATCGTAAATGGTCGCGGTATCGCCCATGCGGGCGACTACCAGAGTTTCCAGAACGGCTTTTTGGATTCCGGCTCGGGGGCCGGTGCCTGCGCGTAAGCGAGCGGGTTCTGGGCGGGCACCGGAATGGCGCCGGTGGAGGTCGTGCCGTCGCGGTCGGTCTTTGCCGCCGTGTTGGTCTGCGGGGTAGCAGTGTCTGCAACAACCGGTGCGCCACGGCGCTTCTGGGCATCGGCTTCCATCACGGCGGCGGCGCTGGTGCGCGGCTGCGTTGCCTGTGCGCCTGCCGAGCCATCTGCCGGAGCGGACGCAACCATCGGACCAGCCGGCTTGGAGCCACCGCCCATGCGCGAAGCCATCATCTTTTCGAATTCGGCTTGCTTCATCAGCTTGCCGGCTTCAAGTGAAGTGCCGGTCGGGGCAAATGCCAGTTCGCGGCCCTTGCGCTTATCGGCGACAACAGCCTTGCGTTCTGCTTCGCTCGGCTCGTACCAGACCATGCCGTCGAGTTTGTTCACGGCCTTGGTGTAGGCGAGGTCGTAATTTTTCTCATAGGATGCGAGCGCTACGTTCAGCGCCGGAGGCGTCGACATGGTCGGGCAAGCACCGCCCGGCGTAAAGCCGCCGCTGGCCTGCTGGTTGAAGACATATTTCTTCTCGCAGACATTCACTTCCGGTGGGCGTTTGGTGACTTCGAAATTGTCGTAGCCGACCTTCAGCATTTTCCAGAATTCGAAATGTTCGCTGCTGCGATGGCGGGCCATGTTTTCCGCCGTCATGCGGAAGGGGAAGGCCTGCATCTGCACGGACGTCTGGCCGCCCTTGAAGGCGTCGCGGGCGAAACCATAGATTTCGAGAATCTGTTCGTCGGTCATCGAATAACAACCGGACGAGGAGCAGGCGCCATGGATCATCAGGTTCGAACCGGAGCGCGCGTTGGCAGCGTCATAACGGTTCGGAAACCCGGTGTTGATGGCGAGGTAATATTTGGAATTCGGGTTCAGGTGGGCCGGCGTCAGGCCGTAAAAACCTTCAGGCGCCTGACGGTCGCCTTCCTTCACCTTGGGTCCGAGTTTTCCGGACCAGGCGCAGATCTGGTAGCTGGTCAGCTTGTCGAAGCGATTGTCGGCCTTCGCCTTCCAGATCTCCAGAACACCTTCTTCCTTGAAGATGCGGATCATGATCGGCGAGGTGCGCGGCATGTCCTTTTTCTGCATCTCCGCGACAATGCGCGAGGACAGAGGTTGCTCGACCTTGTTCTTGACCTTGGAGATGTCGATGCTCGACGCCGAATCCAGCGTGTCGTTGCAGCCGGTCAAAACCGTGCCGACGAGAAGGGCGAGAGCGATGTGTTTCAGGCGCATCACGGACAACCACGTATTGCTGACGATACGAATAAAGCAGGCAGAGCCAAGCTTCCTATCCATTCTCAATAGAATGGTAATCTTTACATCTTCTTAACCGCATACGACGATGCCGGCTGCAAATCAAGCGACCGGCATCGTCTAGCATAGCAATGTGACTGTCAATGTGGCGGTTTTCGGGGCGACGGTTTTCCGGCCGCCTCGACTTTTAGAGATTGCGACCGATCGCCAGAAATTTCTGGCGACGGGCATTGCGCACTTCCTCGCCCGACAGCTGGCCGAGTTCGGCCAGCGCCTTTTCGATGACGTTACCGGCGGCGGTGATCACCGTTTCCGGTTCGCGATGGGCGCCGCCCAGTGGTTCTGCAATGATTTCGTCGATGACGCCGAGACCCTTGAGGTCTTCGGCGGTGATCTTCATGTTGGTGGCGGCCTCGCGGGCGCGGGTGGAATCGCGCCACAGGATGGAAGCTGCACCTTCCGGCGAGATGACCGAATAGATCGAATGCTCGAGCATATAGACCTTGTTGCCGGTGGCGATCGCGATCGCGCCACCCGAGCCGCCTTCACCGATGACCAGCGAGACCATCGGCACTTTCAGGCCAAGGCACATTTCCGTCGAACGGGCGATGGCTTCCGCCTGGCCGCGTTCTTCGGCGCCAACGCCCGGATAGGCGCCTGCCGTATCAACCAGCGAAATGACCGGCAGGCCAAAACGGTCCGCCATTTCCATGACGCGCATGGCCTTGCGATAACCTTCCGGTCGCGCGCTGCCAAAATTGTGCTTGATACGGGTCTTGGTGTCGTGACCCTTTTCCTGACCGATCAGGGCAACGGGTTGGCCACGGAAGCGGGCGAGGCCCGCCTGAATGGCGGCGTCTTCGCCAAACGTGCGGTCACCGGCCAGCGGCGTGAATTCGGTGAACAGGTTTGCGGCATAATCGACGAAATGCGGGCGCTGCGGATGGCGCGCGACCTGTGTCTTCTGCCAGGCGGTGAGCTTTGAATAGATGTCCTGGATCGCTTCGCGAACCCGAACTTCGAGGCGCCCGATCTCATCCGAGGTGTCGATGCTTTCGTCCTCGGAAGCGAGCTTTTTCAGCTCATGGATCTTGCCTTCGAGATCCGCAATGGGTTTTTCGAAATCGAGATAAGTCTGCATAAGAACCGTTTTCCGATCTTGCTGGCTGATGGCTGGCCGCGCGTTTGACCGCTCTAATCCCGGTTTTTGGCCTGTTTTGCAAGAGGGTGATGCGTTTCCACCAGTTCACGAAGTCTTTCTTCCAGAACATGTGTGTATATCTGAGTGGTGGAAATGTCTGAATGGCCAAGCAGTTCCTGCACGACACGCAGGTCTGCGCCATTGGCCAGAAGATGGCTTGCAAAAGCATGGCGCAGCACGTGCGGCGAGATCGCGGGTGCCGGCAAACCGGCCCGGATGGCGAGATCCTTCAGGTCGCGGGCAAACACCTGGCGCGGCAGAAAGCCGCCCTTGCCGGAGGAGGGGAAAAGCCATGGGGTTTCCTCCGTCTTTTCCTTCTGTCGGGCGACTTCCATTTTGGCCGCACCATAGATCCGCATGGCCTCGATGGCGGCACGCGACAGCGGCACCAGCCTTTCCTTATTGCCCTTGCCCTTGATCATCAGGAAGCGGCCCTGCTGGTCAAGCACGCGCGCTGGAAGCGACACAAGTTCGCTGACGCGCATGCCGGTCGCATAAAGAAGTTCGAGCAAGGCCAGCATGCGCAAGCGTGACAAACGGCCCGGCGACGTGTCTTCCGCCTCGGCTGCCGCCTGTGCGAGCAGCTTGCCGACGTGATCCTCGCTCAGCGTCTTCGGCAGCGGGCGGCCCTTTTTAGGAGCGTCGAGAATGGCGGTCGGATCGTCGGTGCGCAGGCCTTCGGCATAAAGAAACTTGTAGAACTGCCGCATGGCCGACAGCCGTCGTGATTGCGACGAGGCGGCAAAGCCCTGGCGCGCAAGATGGGCGAGGTAGCTGGAGAGGTCATCGCTTTGCGCCTCGGTCAGCGTCTGTTTCTTGCCCAGAAAGTCGCGCAGGTCGGTGAGGTCACGCTCATAAGAGGCGAGCGTGTTGGCGGCGGCTCCGCGCTCCGCGCTCATCATTTCCAGAAAGGATTCGAGATGTGCGCCAGACAGGTCCATCACGTCCGGTCCATCTTGTTCATGGCCTTGCCGGGGCGGGCGGTGCCGACGGATTCAGGCGTTCGGACGGTACGCGCACGGTCACGTCGCGCTCCTTCGGCTCCACCAGCAGAACCAGCGCCATCATGCTTCCGTAGATCACCCCCGCGATGACGGCCAGGATGAAGAGAAACCGGAAGAGTGTGGGCATGCGAGGCTCCGTTTGATTGGCCCCTTTATGAGCAAAGCCTTCGGCCAGTGCAAGCCGACTTTCGCTGACATTCCGGTATCCGACCTGCGGTTTTCTGTCGGCGTTGCAGGTCTGCTGCGTCGCTTCCTCGGAATAGGCCGGTTGCATCTTTCGAGGATGACAAGCCTTGACGCTGCCGGTGCATTTGTCGATAGGGTTTTCTATGGAAGACCCCAAGGAACAGGCACACCCGGTGATGACCGATCTTGTTATGCCCGAGGCGCTCACCGTGGCTCCGTCGCTCAGTGATCGGGCGCGTGAAGCACTCGGTGGTCGCAACCTGATCTTTGTCGGGTTGATGGGCGCTGGCAAATCGGCGATCGGCCGATTGGTGGCGCAACAGCTTTCCCTGCCTTTTGTCGACACCGATGCCGAAATCGAAAAGGTTTCGCGCATGACGATTTCCGAACTGTTCGCCACCTATGGCGAAACGGAATTTCGTGCACTCGAAGCCCGAGTGATGGAGCGCCTTCTGTATCAGTCGCAACGTGTGGTCTCCACTGGTGGCGGTGCCTTCATCAACGAACAGACACGTGGGCATATCAAGGATGGCGGGTTGTCGATCTGGCTGCGCGCCGATCTCGACCTTTTGTGGGAGCGCGTTCGCAAGCGCGATACGCGGCCATTGCTGAAGACCGAAAACCCGAAGCAGACGCTCGAAAACCTGATGAACCAGCGTTACCCGATCTATGCGGAAGCCGAGTTGACGGTCGAATCGGCGGATGTCCGCAAGGAAACCATGGCGCATAATGTGCTGGCTGCGATTGCGGGACTTCCCGCCGGCGGCCGGCAATTCGATGGTGGAAAGTGATTGAAATGACGAAGTCCTCTTCGCAGGCCGAACGGCTGGTGCATGTCCCCCTCGGTGAGCGGGCCTATGATATCCTGATCGGTCCCGGCCTGATCGGGCGTGCGGGCGGCGAGATCACTAGTCGCATCAAGGGACGCAAAACAGCGATCGTCACCGACGAAAATGTCGCACCGCTTTATCTCGAAGCCCTGACCGATGCCTTGCAGACGGATGGTATCGAGGTCGCCTCGCTGACCCTGCCGGCCGGTGAGAAAACGAAAAGCCTCGATCATCTGGCCGCCGTCTGCGACATGGCGCTGGCGGCCCGTATCGAACGCAATGATGCGATCATCGCGCTGGGTGGCGGCGTGATCGGCGATCTCGCCGGTTTTGCTGCCGGCATCGTGCGCCGTGGCGTGCGCTTCGTGCAGATCCCGACCTCGCTTCTGTCGCAGGTCGACAGTTCCGTCGGTGGCAAGACCGGCGTCAATTCCCGCCACGGCAAGAACCTGCTCGGTGTGTTCCATCAGCCGGATCTGGTGCTTGCCGATACCGATACGCTCAACACGCTGAGCGAACGGGAATTCCGCGCCGGTTATGCCGAAGTCGCCAAATACGGTCTGATCGACAAGCCGGACTTTTTCGAGTGGCTGGAAAAGAACTGGAAGGATGTGTTTTCCGGTGGCCCGGCCCGCGCCGAGGCTATTGCCACCAGCTGTCAGGCCAAGTCGGATGTCGTTGTCGAAGACGAATTCGAAAACGGTCGTCGCGCTCTGCTCAATCTTGGCCATACATTTGGGCACGCGCTGGAAGCGGCGACCCAGTATGACAGCAGCCGTCTGGTGCATGGCGAAGGTGTCGCCATCGGCATGGCGCTTGCCTATCGCTTTTCCGCGCGCCTCAATCTGGCAAGCCCGGATGATGCGGAGCGTGTCGAGGCGCATCTGAAGGCTGTTGGCCTGCCGACCCGCATCAGCGATATTCCGGGCGATAAGCTGCCGGTCGAGCGCCTGATGGAAGCGATTGCGCAGGACAAGAAGGTGAAAAGCGGCAAGCTGACCTTCATCCTCACGCGTGGCGTCGGCCAGTCCTATGTGGCTGATGATGTGGCGGCGTCGGAAGTTCTCACATTCCTGGAGCTGCAGAAGGCAAGATGACGTCAAACAAGGGGCTTTTGTCACGCTTCGTCAATGCTTTCGTGCGCGGCACGCTGCGCGCGACGGGCACGACACTGACCCCTTCGACGCTGAAAACCGCCTCCCATGACGATTTGCACGCGGCGCTGGACGAAGTGCATCGCGACGGCAATTTTGAGCAACAGGATCGTGACCGCCTGAGCGGTCTGTTCGATCTCGAAGAACTCGAAGTGTCCGATGTGATGGTGCATCGTCTGGCCATGCGCGCCGTCAATGCCGCCGATCCGCCGGAGCAGATCGTCCGCACCGTGCTGGAAAGCCCCTATACACGAATGCCGGTCTGGCGTGGTTCGACCGAAAACATTGTCGGCGTAATCCATGCCAAGGATTTGTTGCGAGCCTTGTCGGAGCCGGATGTGCGGCCTGAAACGGTCGATATCGTCAAGGTCGCGCAAAAGCCCTGGTTCGTGCCGGATACAACCAGCCTCAAGGATCAGCTCAACGCCTTCCTGCGTCGCAAGGTGCATATGGCTGTGGTGGTCGACGAGTATGGCGAGATGCAGGGCATCGTCACGCTGGAAGATATTATCGAGGAAATCGTCGGCGATATCGCTGATGAGCACGATCCGTCGCTGCAGGGCGTGCGGCAGGATGCGGATGGTTCGATCGTCGTTGATGGCGCAGTGCCGATCCGCGACCTCAACCGTGCCCTCGGTTGGAGCCTGCCTGATACGGAAGCGACAACCATTGCCGGCCTCGTCATCCACGAATCGAAACTGATCCCGCAAGAGCGGCAGGCTTTCACATTCTACGAAAAGCGTTTCATCGTGCTGAAGCGCGAGAAGAATCGCATCACCCGTTTGCGTATCCGGCCTGCGGTTGCGCAAATTCAGTAATTCGCGCTCGCGCAATTGTTACCAGCGGGTCGGCTCGCCCGGTGCCGAAGCCTCTACGGCCAAAGCATGTAAACCGGCTTGAAGTTCGGGCTTCAAAATATCATTTATGATGCGGTGCCGCTCGATGCGGCTCTTCCCCTCGAACGCCTTCGACACGATTCGAACCCGCATATGGGTTCCGTCCTGCCCGGCAAACTCCGGCTTGTGGCCAGCGTGCTGGTGGCTTTCGTCGATCACGTCCAGCCGCTCCGGTTCAAGGGCATGGGTGAGGCTCGCTTCGATGCGGGCTTTTGCAGTCATGATTTTGCTCCGAAGCAGTGTGAAAGGGCACTCCACAAACCAGCAGCAAAGGGAATTGTCAATTCTTGTCCTCTCCCTTTGTGCAGCCCATAATGTGCGTCTGATGAACCTAGATTCAAAATATTTCGACCGTATCCGGACGCGCCGGAACCGCAAGCAGGAGGAGCCCGCGCAGGCACCTACCTGCCAATGGGACGGGTGCGACAAGCCGGGCGCGCATCGTGCCCCCGTCGGCCGCAATGCCGAGGGCCAGTTCTTCCTGTTCTGCTTCGAGCACGTGAAGGACTATAACAAGGGCTATAATTATTTCTCCGGCCTGTCCGACAGCGAGATTGCCCGTTACCAGAAGGAGGCGATCACCGGTCATCGCCCGACCTGGTCGGTCGGCGTCAACAAGGACGTCAAGGACGCGCCTTTGCACGCGACCGTGCGTTCCGGCAGCGCCGCCAGCCATAACCGCGTCAAGGATCCCTTCGGCTTCGTGCGCGAGGGGCGTGCCGGTGGTGGCCCGCGTTTCCCGCAGGAACGCAAGCTGAAGACGCTGGAACAGAAGGCTTTCGACACGATGGAGCTGACCGCAGGCGCAACGTCTGAGGATATCAAGCGCCGTTACAAGGAACTCGTCAAGAAGCATCACCCCGATGCCAATGGTGGCGACCGCGGATCGGAAGAACGTTTTCGCGCGGTAATTCAAGCATATCAGTTGTTGAAACAGTCTGGTTTCTGCTAAGCCGTAACGAACAGGATGCAGCAAGGATTGCTGCCGGGCTACGGACCGTCCGGCATGGAGTGGTGATGAGCAAAATTGATCTTGATATTTCCAATCTTCCCGACACGACCGTTTCCGTAAGAGACGTTTTTGGCATCGATACCGATCTGAAGGTTCCCGCCTACAGCAATGGCGACCCTTATGTTCCGGATCTCGATCCCGACTATCTTTTCGATCGCGACACCACGCTCGCCATCCTCGCCGGCTTTGCCCATAACCGCCGCGTCATGGTTTCCGGTTTCCACGGTACCGGCAAATCGACCCATATCGAGCAGGTTGCCGCCCGCCTCAACTGGCCCTGCGTGCGCGTCAACCTCGACAGCCATGTCAGCCGTATCGATCTCGTCGGCAAGGACGCCATCGTGCTGAAGGACGGCAAGCAGATTACCGAATTTAAGGACGGTATTCTGCCCTGGGCCTACCAGCACAATGTCGCTCTTGTTTTCGACGAATACGATGCCGGTCGCCCGGACGTGATGTTCGTCATCCAGCGCGTGCTGGAATCTTCCGGCCGCCTGACGCTGCTCGACCAGAGCCGTGTCATCCGTCCTCACCCCGCCTTCCGCCTGTTCGCGACGGCCAACACTGTTGGTCTGGGCGACACGACTGGCCTCTATCACGGCACGCAGCAGATCAACCAGGCGCAGATGGACCGCTGGTCGATCGTCACCACGCTGAACTATCTGCCGCATGAAAAGGAAGTCGATATCGTTGCCGCCAAGGTCAAATCCTTTGGCAAGACGACAGAAGGCCGCGAGACGGTTTCCAAGATGGTCCGCATCGCCGACATGACCCGTTCGGCCTTCATCAACGGGGACCTGTCGACCGTGATGAGCCCGCGTACCGTCATCACCTGGGCGGAAAATGCCGAAATCTTCGGTGATGTCGCTTTCGCCTTCCGTGTCACCTTCCTCAACAAGTGCGACGAGCTTGAGCGCACGCTGGTGGCCGAACAGTACCAGCGCGCTTTTGGTGTCGAGCTGAAGGAAAGCGCCGCCAACATCGTTCTCGGGGCTTAAGAGCGCGGGAGCAGCAAGCATGGCAGGTCGCGGAGACAATTCGAAGCCCAAGGCTGGCGGTCAGGTCGATACCGAACCGTTGCGCCGGGCGATCACCGGTTGCGTGCGTTCGGTCGCGGGCAATGGCGAGGTGGAGATCACCTTCGCCAATGAGCGCCCCGGCATGGCCGGCGAACGCATTCGCCTGCCGGAAATTTCGAAACGTCCGACCGCCCATGAACTGGCGGTCACTCGCGGTCTCGGCGACTCGATGGCACTGCGGCTTGCCTGCCACGACACCAATGTTCATGCCACGATGGCACCACAGGGTTCTGATGCCCGTGCCATTTTTGATGCCGTCGAGCAGGCGCGCGTCGAATCCATCGGCTCGCTGCGCATGGCCGGCATGGCGCAGAATATCGGCAGCATGAATGCCGAAAAATATGCCAAGGCGAATTTCTCCGGGATCGAGCGTCAGGATGATGCACCGATCGCCGAAGCGGTTGCCATGCTGGTGCGCGAAAAGCTGACAGGCCAGACGCCGCCGGAAAGTGCCGGCAAGGTGCTGGATCTGTGGCGCCCGTTCATCGAGCAGAATGCCTCTGCCGATCTCGATAACCTCAAGGGTGCGATCGAGGACCAGCAGGCATTTGCAAAACTGATCCGCCACATGCTGTCCTCCATGCAGATGGCCGAGGATTACGGCGACGACGAGAGCGAGCCGGAAGAACTCGAAAACCAGAGCGAGGAAGACCAGGCCCGCAGCAACGAGACCGAAAACGAAGAGGTCGAGGAAGAGGCGGGATCGGACGCAGCGCCAGCCGAACAGAGCCAGGCCGCTGAAGACGAGATGGACGACGGCGAGATGGACGGCGCCGAGATCTCCGACGACGACATGTCGGAAGAGAGCGAAGAACATTCCGAGACGCCGGGTGAGACCAAGCGCCCAAACAGCCCGTTCGACGATTTCAACGAGAAGGTCGACTACAAGATCTTCACCAAGGAATTTGACGAGGAAATTACTGCCGAAGAACTGTGCGACGAGGCCGAACTCGATCGCCTGCGCGCTTTCCTCGACAAGCAGCTGGCGCATCTCCAGAGCGCAGTCGGCCGTCTCGCCAACCGTTTGCAGCGCCGTCTGATGGCGCAGCAGAACCGTTCCTGGGACTTTGACCTGGAAGAGGGTTATCTCGATCCGGCCCGTCTCGTGCGTCTGGTCATCGACCCCATGCAGCCGTTATCCTTCAAGAAGGAACGCGACACGAAATTCCGCGATACGGTCGTGTCTCTCGTCATCGACAATTCCGGCTCAATGCGTGGCCGCCCTATCACCGTTGCTGCGTCCTGCGCCGATATTCTGGCACGTACGCTGGAGCGCTCCGGCGTCAAGGTCGAGATTCTCGGCTTTACCACAAAGGCGTGGAAGGGTGGCCAGTCGCGTGAAAACTGGCTCGCCAGCGGCAAGCCGGCGACGCCCGGCCGCTTGAACGACCTGCGCCATATCATCTATAAGTCGGCCGATGCGCCATGGCGTCGTTCGCGCCGCAATCTCGGCCTGATGATGCGTGAGGGTCTGCTCAAAGAAAACATCGATGGCGAGGCGCTGATGTGGGCGCATAACCGCCTGATCAATCGCCGTGAGCAGCGCAAGATCCTGATGATGATTTCCGATGGCGCGCCGGTCGACGATTCGACGCTGTCGGTCAATCCGGGCAATTATCTGGAACGGCACCTGCGCGCCGTCATCGAACAGATCGAGACACGTTCGCCGGTCGAGCTTCTGGCCATCGGTATCGGCCACGATGTGACGCGTTATTACCGCAAGGCCGTCACCATCGTCGATGCCGACGAGTTGGCAGGCGCCATGACCGAGCAGTTGGCTTCGCTCTTCGAGGAAAACACCGGCACCGGCCGCGGTCGTCGCGCGGGGTGAAAGCCATCCCGCGTATGCGCCACAGGTTTTCGGGTCTTCGCACCTTTCTCGTCGCGTCGTTATTGATGACGGTGTCTCCGCTGCCCTTGACGGCGGCGGAGGTCGAGGCGCCGATCAAGGCGCGCGCTTTCCATGAGTTCAAGGCCGGCCAGCCGGACAATCAATTCGGTGCGCTCGAATTTGTCGGTGGCATCGAATACACGTCCGACAACGATCTCGTCGGCGCAGTCTCCGGCATCCGTTTCCGGCCGGATGGAAAGAGCTTTGTGTCGGTGCTCGATACCGGACACTGGATGACGGGTGCGACCGAGCGCGATGGGCAGGGGCGCCTGTCTGGCATGCGTGATGTGCGCATCCTGCCCATGGTCGACGCGAGTGGGCGTGAGCCGCGGTCCAAGGGTGATATCGATGCCGAGGGTGTGACGCTTCGCGATGGGGAGGTCATCGTCAGTTTCGAGCGCCGCCATCGTGTGGACGTCTATCCCGATCCCGGTTTCGAAACATCTCGCCCGAAGAAGACGCTGGATTTCCTCATTCCCCGTCGGGAACTGCGTGCCAATGATGGTTTGGAAACGGTCGTCGCCGCGCCAAAATCCGGTCCGCTGGCCGGTGCCATTGTCGTGGTGGCGGAAAAGAGCGTCGATGACGATGGCAATTTTTACGCCGCCATTCTGGAAGGACCGCGCAAGGGCCAGTTCAAGGTGAAGCGTCATCACCCGTTCGATATTACCGATGGCGCCTTTCTGCCAAATGGCGATTTCGTTCTGCTTGAGCGTTCGTTCAGCGTGCTTGGTGGCGTCGGCATGCGCATTCGGCGCATCGATGGCGATAGTCTGAAGCCGGGCGCGCTGGTGGATGGCGAGATGTTGATCGAGGCCGATATGGGCCAGCAGATCGACAATATGGAAGGCCTAGATGTGGTGGCGGGGCCGGACGGTGTGCCGCATCTGATCGTCGTGTCCGATGACAACCATTCGATTTTCCAGCGCAACCTGATGCTGGAATTTCGCTTGAAGCCCTGATGTGGCTTGCCTTAAGCTCTTTGCTCACCGTTTGAAGGACAGGGAACATGCTCCGTATTCATGTGACGGGTGCATCCGGTTCCGGCACGACGTCGCTGGGCGCCGTGCTGGCGGAGCGACTTGATATCCGCCATCTCGATTCCGACAATTTCTACTGGATGCCGACCGATCCACCGTTCACGACGCCGAGGGAAATGGTGTCGCGCATTTCGATGTTACGCGCGCAGGCGACGAATGACAGGGGCTGGGTCCTGTCCGGGTCCGCACTGAAATGGGGACTGGCGGTGGAGCCACTCTATCAGCTGATCGTTTTTCTGCGGCTGCAGCCTTCTATCCGTATGGATCGCATCTACAATCGCGAACGGCAGCGTTATGGCGCACGGATCGAACCGGGTGGCGACATGGCTGAGAAAAGCCGGCAGTTTCTGCAATGGGCGGAAAGTTACGATACGGCGGGCCCCGAGCAGCGTAGCCTTGCTGCGCATGAGGCCTGGCTGTCAGTTCAGGCGACACCTGTTCTGCGGCTGGATTCGATAAACTCAGTGGCGGAGCTTGCCGAGGCTGTTCTCCGCCATCCTGTTGTTCAGGCAAAGGCTGCTCTTAGCGGGCGCTAACCTGCGGCATTGGCTTCAAAACGTTCATCAGCGCGCCATAAGGCAAAAGCAGCACGACGCCGACCACGATCTTGACCACGAGGTCACCCAGTGCCCAGGAGATCCAGCGTGGTGCTTCCGTTGCCATCACGCCAAGGATCGGAGCCGGCGCGACTGCAAAGTCGATGTTCGGGCCGATAAAAGCGAAGAAAGGCGCAAAGGCGAGCGAGAAGAACAGAACGGTGTCAATCGCCGTGCCAACCATTGAAGCGGCCAGCGGTGCCTTCCACCACGTCTTGCGGCGCAGTTCGTTGAACACCGAAATATCGAGTAGCTGGCCGATCAGGAAAGCGCTGCCAGAAGCAATCGCGATACGCGGGTCCGACAGCCAGAAAGAGAGAGCCACGCCGACGACGAAGCCGACAAACACGATCCTTCGGGCGATTGCCGGGCCGAACTGGCGGTTGGCAAGGTCGGTGACGAGGAAGGCGACCGGATAGGTGAATGCCCCCCAGGTCAGAAGATCGCCAAGGGCGATGCCGAAGAGCACTCCCGTCAGATGAAACTGGACGAGAATATTGGACGCGACCACGATGGCGGCCATGACGAGGGCATAGATGAGGGTATGACGTTGCGTCAGCATTTTTTTATCCTGGGAGATGCCACCAGTTGGAATAAAGCAAAGGAAAAGGCTTGTGCGAAAAACGCCCAAGCCTTCACCAGAACCGATGATGTATAATGCTGAAGCTTATTAAGCGGCTTCGGCAGTCTTCTTGACGATCTGGCGGCGCAGCAGACGGGCGCGCATCGACAGTTCGGATTCGTCAGCCTTGACGAGGAATGCATCGAGGCCACCGCGGTGCTCGACCGAGCGCAGGGCGTGAGCCGAAACGCGCAGACGGAAACGCTGGCCGAGTGCGTCGGAGATCAGCGTAACCTGGCACAGGTTCGGCAGAAAGCGACGACGGGTACGGTTGTTGGCGTGGCTGACGTTATTGCCGGTCATTACGCCCTTGCCGGTCAGTTCACACACACGGGACATGAGTACACCTTTGTTCTTCTGCAATTGGAGGCTACTTTCGGGCAACGCCTGACAAGCCGATCCAACTGGTCCTGATTGGAAAGTTGCGGTTCTATAGTCAGTAGGGCCGCGCGCGTCAAGCCAAACCTTCAACCGAATCGGGATAATCCCGGTTCAGGCTGCGCATCGCGCTATTTTCTTGCCATAGTGGCACGTCTATATGACGTCAACATTTCTCAGGTCAGGACTGGTTCATGGTCGCCAAGACTTCCGTCGCATTCGCCGCCGCCGTCACCGCTTTTTCTGCGGCCTTACCTGTCGGCGCCGCCGAAATCAGCCATACGAGTGAGTATAGTGTCTCTCTCGGCATCCTGCCGGTGGCTCGCATGTCCTTCGCTAGCTCGTTCGACGACAAGTCCTATACGATCAATGGTCGTTTCAGTTCTGCGGGTATCGTCGATGTGATTGCGAAAACCTCCGCGGAAACGACGGTAAAAGGGTCCATGCGCCGAGATCGGCTGCAAGCCAATTCCTATTCTCTGGTCTATACGACAAAGAAGAAAACTCAGACTTACGACGTTCAGTATCGCAACGGCAATGTCGTCTCGACGACAGTGAAGCCGGAGCCCAAGGCACGGCCTTCGACGTGGGTCCCCATCCGGGATGCCGACCTGCGCTCGGTGCTTGATCCTTTGTCCGGCATGATTTTTCCGGCCGACGCAAAGGTTTGCCCGAACAAGCTGCCGATCTATGATGGTGAGTCTCGACTTGATCTGGTGCTGACGGCAAAGGGCACGGAGAAATTTTCCACGAGCGGCTTCAAGGGTGACGCCATTGTCTGCTCGATCCGCTACGTACCGAAATCGGGTTATCGAAAAGGCCGTTCTGATATCGAATATCTAAAGACGGTTTCGATGGAAGTCTGGTTCGCGAAGGCGGATGGTGCCAATGTCTATGCGCCGGTCTATGCCTATATCCCGACCCGTATGGGGCCGCTCTACGTGAAGGCGACGAAATACGGTGGGTGAGGGGTAATATGCATTCCGACTTGGGAGAGTTGGGACATGTCGGTCTTCCATAACGAGCAGACGAAATATATCGCCAATGCATTTGACCGGGCATCGACCTCCTGCCTGACGGTCGGCGTGTTTGCGCCGATCGCGGCGGCGTTTTATGCGCCTGTCGGGGCGGTGGCCAGCACGGTGACTGTGGTGGTTGTCGGCTCCTGTTGGTTTTTTGCCGCCGCTGTATTGCAGTTATCCGTCAAGTACACCTTACGAGGTCTGCTATGACCGGTTTGCAGATTTACGCATTCACTGTATTGCCGCTCAGCATCGCAGCAGGCGGCTGGGCCTACGCGTATTATTGGGTTCGCCATAGCGAGAACAAACGCGAGTATCATCCCGGCGAATAAGGCCGGCGTTCAAGACTTCTTCGGCTGCCAATCAGGCGGCGCCATTTCGAAACTTGCAAAATCAAAGCCCGGTGCCACCGTGCAGCCGACAAGTGTGAAGGCGCCCAGCGGTTCTGCGGATTGCCATGCATCGACAGGCACTACAGCTTGCGGTCTCTGGCCGGCGGCAAGGTCAGTGCCGAGCGTCACGGTTTCCATTTCATGGCCATCGGCCGAGATTTTCAGCAGCAGTGGATCGCCGGCATAAAAGTGCCAGACTTCGGCGGCATCGCGCACCCTGTGCCAATGTGAACGCTCTCTTGCCTGCAGCAGATAATAGATCGCGGTCGAGTGGCCGCGTGGCGCGCCATGGTCATCCCGAAACGTCTCGACATACCAGCCGCCTTCCGGGTGCCGTTGCATGCCGAGTGTGGTGATGATCTCCTCTACGCTGCCGGTCATTCAGAAATTGTCCTTGCGCTTGCGGATTTCGGCAAACACTTCCTCATTGGTCTTGCCTTCCATGATCAGGTTGCGGCGGATCAATGGATCGGTGGCGCGCAGGAAGGGATTGGTTTCCTTCTCCAGTCCCATCATGGTCGGTATCGTGAACCGGCCCTCGGCGCGCATTTCCTCGATCTGCGCGGCTCGGCGCTGCAATGCCTCGTTGTCCGGATCGATGGTGAGCGCGAAGCGCGCGTTGGATAGCGTGTATTCGTGGCCGAAATAGATTGCGGTTTCATCCGGCAAGACGGCCAGTTTCTGTAGAGAATGCCACATGTCGGCGGCTGGACGTTCGAACAGGCGGCCGCAGCCGAGTGCAAACAGCGTATCGGCGGCAAACAGGATCTTGTCTTCGGGAAAATGGAAACAGATGTGGCCCGCCGTATGGCCGGGTGTCTCGATCACCCGCACGGGATGTTCGCCGAACAGGAACTCGTCACCATCCTCGACGCTGCGGTCGAGGCCCGGAATGGCGACGGCCTCATTGACCGGGCCGATGATTTCCAGCCCGAAACGCGCCTTCAGCGCTAGGTTGGCTTCCACATGGTCCGTATGATGGTGGGTGGTAAAGATGTGGCTGATGCTCCAGCCGCGCCGTTCGGCGGCTTCCACGATCGGCTTTTCCTCCGGCGCGTCGATCGAGGCGGTCAGGCCCGTCTCGGGATCGTGCACCAGCACGCCATAGTTATCGCTGCGGCATGAAAAGACTTCGATCTCCAGGGATTTCATCAATCGGCCTCTCTTGTTTGAATGGCTTTCAGAACAATGTAGAGATTGGGGCCTTGAAGTCCAACAGCCGTTTGATAGCAAAATTACCATGCACGCCGATATCGTTGACCTCCGTGAATTTTATCAGACACCGCTCGGCCGCGTGGCCGAACAGTCGATTGCCATGGCGCTGTCGTCTCTCTGGGCGCGGTTGCCGGAGGAACGCCTGGTCGGCATGGGATATGCCGTTCCCTATCTCGACCGTTTCCGCAAGGATACCGAACGCACGTTCGCCTTCATGCCGGCGGGACAGGGCGCAGTAAACTGGCCGCCAGGCGAACTCTCCTCGACGGCGCTGGTATTCGATGAGGAGCTGCCGCTGCCGGATTCCTCGATAGATCGTTTTCTCATGGTGCATTCGCTGGAGTTTGCCGAAAATCCTCGCGAGACACTGAAGGAAATCTGGCGCGTTCTGGCGCCGGGTGGGCGTCTGGTCATCGTCGTGCCCAATCGTCGCGGTGTGTGGGCGCGCATGGAGCATACACCTTTCGGTTCCGGCCGGCCCTATTCGCGCAGCCAGCTGACATCGCTTCTGCGGGAGAGCAATTTCACGCCGTCGGCTAGTGCTGAAGCCCTGTTTTTTCCGCCGTCGAAACTACGGTTCCTGCTGAAATTGCGGCATTTGTTCGAGCAGGGCGGGCGGCGTTTCTGGCCGGTGTTTTCGGGTGTGATCGTGGTGGAGGCGCAGAAGCGGCTGTATCAGGGCCTGCCGGTGGCAGCGCGCGCGTCCCGCCGTGTCTTCGTGCCGGTTCTGGCGCCGCAGGGCGTGCCGACCACGCGCAACCGCGACTAACTCTTCCACTCGACAAGACGGCGCTTCCGTTTTATTGCCTCTGGGCAATCTTTCGCCGGCTTTTCCGGCGTATTCCCTGGAAGGTCTGTCTGATGAGCACCGAGATGATGAAGCCCGCTCCGCGCCCGGGTATCCTGGATATTGCCGCTTATGTGCCCGGCAAGGATCATGCGGAAGGTGTGGCTCGCGTCTACAAGCTCTCGTCCAACGAAACGCCGCTCGGCGCCAGCCCTAAAGCCATCGAGGCTTTCCGCGAGGCGGCCGGCAATCTCGAGCTTTATCCGGACGGTCAGGCGCATGCCCTGCGTGAGGCAATTGCCTCGATCAATGGCCTGAACGCCGCCAATATTCTTTGCGGCAACGGTTCCGACGAATTGTTGGGCCTGCTCTGCCACGTCTATCTCGGCGCCGGTGACGAAGCCATCATCACCGAGCACGGCTTTCTGGTCTACAAGATCCAGATCATGGGTGCCGGCGCCACGCCGGTGACCGTGCCCGAGAAGGACTATACGGTCGATGTCGATGCCATTCTGGCGGCCGTGACGCCGAAGACAAAGCTCGTCTTCATCGCCAATCCGGGCAACCCGACGGGCACCTATGCGCCGGTTGCCGATATCCGCCGCCTGCAGGCCGGCCTGCCGAAAAACGTCATTCTGGTTCTCGATGCGGCCTATGCGGAATATGTCCGCAAGAACGATTACGAAGCCGGTATCGAACTGGTGTCGTCCAACAGCAATGTCGTCATGTGTCGGACCTTCTCCAAGGTCTATGGTCTGGCGGCGCTGCGTATCGGCTGGATGTATGGCCCGCTGGAAATCGTCGATGCGATGAACCGCGTGCGCGGCCCGTTCAACCTCAACGCTCCGGCCATCGCTGCCGGTGCTGCCGCCATGCGCGACCAGGCCTTCATCGGCAATGCCGTTGAATACAACAAGCTGTGGCTCGACAAGCTGACCCACGCCTTCGAGACGATCGGCCTCAAGGTCACGCCTTCGGTCACTAATTTCATCCTCATTCACTTCCCGGATGTGGATGGCAAGCGTGCGCCGGATGCGGATGCCTTTCTCTCCAGCCGTGGTTACATCCTGCGTGCAGTGAAGGGTTATGGTCTGCCGAATGCTCTGCGCATGACGGTTGGTCCGGAAGAAGCAAACCGCGGCGTTATCGAAACGCTCGGCGAGTTTATGGCGAAAAGCGTATGAGTGATCCGCAGTTCAATCGTATTGCCCTGATCGGTATCGGTCTGATCGGTTCTTCCATCGCCCGTGATGTGAAACAGCTTGGTCTTGCCAATGAGGTGGTGATTTCCTCGCGCAGCACTGAAACGCTGAAGCGCGCGGAAGAGCTGGAGCTTGGCACACATTACGTTTCTTCCGCTGCCGAGGCCGTGAAGGATGCCGATCTCGTTATCGTATCGGTGCCGGTCGGTTCGTCCGGCGCCGTTGCCGAACAGATCGCGCCGAACCTCAAGCCGGGCGCGATCCTGACGGACGTCGGCTCGACCAAGGCGTCCGTGATTGCCCAAATGGCACCGTTCGTGCCGGAAGGTGTGCATTTCATTCCGGGCCATCCGTTGGCTGGTACGGAAAAATCTGGCCCGGATGCCGGTTTTGCCGGTCTGTTCCGTGATCGCTGGTGCATCTTTACGCCGCTGCCGGATACGGATGCACAGGCTCTGGAAAAGCTGAAGGCCTTCTGGATCGCACTCGGTTCGCGTGTCGATGACATGGATCCGCAGCACCATGACAAGGTGCTCGCCATCGTTTCGCACCTGCCGCATATCATCGCCTACAATATCGTCGGCACGGCCGATGATCTGGAGACGGTAACGGAATCGGAAGTCATCAAATATTCGGCCTCCGGTTTCCGCGACTTTACGCGTCTGGCCGCGTCCGACCCGACCATGTGGCGGGATATCTGCCTGCACAACAAGGAAGCGATCCTCGAAATGCTGGCGCGGTTTTCGGAAGACCTGGCCTATCTGCAGCGGGCGATCCGTTGGAGTGAGGGCGACAAGCTGTTCGAGCTTTTCACCCGCACCCGCGATGTTCGCCGCTCCATCATTCAGGCCGGCCAGGACGTGGACGCACCGGACTTCGGACGCCACGCGCTGGACCCGAAAAAATAATCAGATCGGCGGAATTTCACCGATTGCGATGAAGCCGCCGACCAGAATTTTCCCGTTCCTGATGGTGAAATCGATCGAAGCGCGATCACCACCACCGAGCGCCGACAGCATGTTTGTGGCGTTGTTCAGCATCGGGCCGATGCCGGGAATGATTGTTTCCAGGCTTGCCTTCCACGCTTCCAGCTTTTCCACCCGCAGCTTCATCTTGCCGTTGATGCGGCCGTCGGCGGTGAAGCTGAACGGGCCGGACAGCGTAATGACGCGGCCTTCGCCGAGATCGGCGGACAGATTGCGAATCTCACCTTCGGCACCGTAAAGCGAGACATTGCGGTCGCTGCCATCGATCAGCCCGGCCTTGCCGGTCAAGCTCACATCGGCGCTTGTTGTCAGCGCAGGCAGGCCTTGTGGCAGGTTGCCACCGGTCAGGCTGGCATTGGTCACCGTCATCGCCGCATCGAGATCCGCGCCATTCTGGCGCAGATGCATTTCGGTGTTGGCGGCGGCGAAGTTGAAGGTTTGGCCGGTGGCCGATGACACAATCGCCGACTGTAGCGCACCGATGATCGTGGACGAACGTTCGACGCCGCGGCCCTTGGCGGTCAGGCTCGATTGCAGGCTCTCCCACTGCGAGGAAATGTTCAGGCCATGGCTGGTGCGGATTTCCGACGGGCCGTCCAGTTCCCAGACGACATGTTTGGGATCATAGACCTGCGCCGCCGAACGAAGGCTGCCGAAGACGGCCGATACGCCATTGTTGCGGTCATCGACCGACACCTTTGAGCAGAACAGGCCGATGCGGAATGGATAACCGCGATATTCGGCATCCGTGCATTCCGCATTGACGCCAGCCTGCTGCTGGCTGCCGAGCAGGGTGAGGGTCCGTTCCTTCAGGAGCGATGCGGCATAAAACCAGCCGCCCGTGTAAACGCCGATCACCAGAATGATCAGGGCTGCGAGAAACCAAATTTTGCCGCTGACGCTCCGCCGGCTTGACGCTGCCATGATGTTCTCCAATGGTGCTTCGATTGCAGAGGTGTTGCGTCGGATATGGACGAATTTTGGGTGTTTGGCTACGGCTCGTTGATGTGGAATCCGGGCTTTGAGTATGAAGAGCGGCTGGCCGCGCGTGCGTTCGGATACCGCAGGTCGCTTTGTATCCGCTCTTTCGTCCACCGCGGTACGCCTGAAAATCCGGGGCTCGTGCTGGGGCTCGATCGGGGTGGCTCCTGCCGCGGTGTCGCCTTCAAGGTGCGGGCAGAGCTCCATGAACCCGTCATGGCTTATTTACGTGAACGCGAACTTGTGACGAATGTTTATCTGGAACGCATGTTGCCGTTGATGCTTGCGGATGGGCGCAAGCTGCAAGCGGTCGGTTATGTCGTTGATCGCAGTCATCAGCAATATGCCGGTGCACTTGGGGTGGAAGAAGCGTCCCGTGTTGTTCACGCTTCCGTCGGTCAGTCCGGCCCGAACGATGCCTATGTGCTCAGCACGCTAAGCCATTTGCGCGAGATGGGAATCCGTGACCTATGGCTAGAAGGCGTGGGCAGCCGGGTGGAAGCGCTGCAACGACAGGGGGCAGCAGCGCTCGATCAATGATCAGGAAACGGTCTGCGCCTGCAGTTCCGCAAGCCGTTTCGCAGCAGTCGGTGGAAGCGGCAGGTTCGGGTTGTCGATCGTGGTCTGAACAAGCAGTTCGTCGCTTGCCTGTTCCAGCGTGGCGATCAGGTGGGTGAAGAAAGCGTCCGGCTCCATGCCCGGCTGGATCGGCGGCAGGATCTTTACCTTGAAACGGCCGGGATATTTGACCAGCTTGCGGCGCCCCCAGAACAGGCCCCAATGGGCAACGATCGGCACGACCGGTACCTGCATGTCGCGGTAGATGCGGGCGATGCCATAACGATAATCGGGCGTGTCGCCCGGCGCGCGGCGTGTGCCTTCGGGATAAATGATCAACTGGCGGCCGGCATCCATCTCTTGCTTTGTGCGCTTCATCACCTCGACCATGACCTTGCCGCGCGCGCCGCGGTTGACCGGGATCATGCGTTGCTTAGCGACATACCAGCCGAAGAGCGGGATCCACATCAGTTCACGCTTGAGGATATAGACCGGATCGCGCTGGTAGGGCAGGAGCGCAAACGTGTCCCAGGCCGACTGGTGCTTTGGTGCGAAGATGCAACCACCTTCGGGAATATTCTCCATTCCCTCGATCTCGAATTTTGCACCGACGATCTTTTCCATCAGCCAGTTCGAGGACGACGCCCATCCCCTTGGCACGAAAAAGGCCGGCTTGCGGGGCATCAGAAAATAGACGGGCGCGAAGATGATCATCCGCGTGATCATGTTGACGTAAAACGCGGTGTTGAACAGGATCGAACGCAAGAGCAGCATGAATGCATATCCGGATGGAGAGACATGCGGTGCCTACACGATATCCGTGGGTGAGGAAAGCTCGTGTATTGTTGTGGTGCCGATGAAAATCGACCTCAATTGTCTTTCGGCGTCGTGTCGTCCTCGTCGGTTCGCAACCCGCTGCCCTGCGTCATGCCTGCCCAATCACGAACCATTGCTGCGCCCATCTTGCCGTATTCGGCGAGCATGATGCGCAGCGCATCTGGATCGGCAAACCATGCCTTGCGTGCCAGATCGGAGTTGATCACCGGGTAGGGGATGAACTTCGTTTCGCCATCGCGCCGGCGCAGTTCATGCAGACTGCGCAGCATATGGTAGTTGCTGGTCACCACCAGTACCGAGCGATAGTCGTGGTCATGGATCCAGCGGATGATTTCGTTGGCATTACCGATCGTGTCGATCGCGTCATAACCGATGTCGACACAGCAGGAAAACAGGTCGGCGGAGACCTGCGTGGTCTTGCGGATCTGGTTCGGTGTGGCGGACGGGTGCGCGCCGGAAATCAGCAGCCGTTTGCCGGCGCCATCACGCAGCAGGCCGGCCGCCTGATCGATGCGCTGATAACCGCCGGTCAGCACAACGATCGCGTCGGCCTTCACCCCGTCGGGTGCCTTGAGCGAGGTCACCTCGTTGGCAAACCATAAAAAACCACCGCAGAACACGGCAATCAGGGTCAGACAGCAAAAGATTACCCAGCGCCCAAACCGGCGAAGCGGACTGCTGCGTGACAGCCAGCCGCTGCGTTTCCGGCGTTCCGGCTTGCGCTGCGGTTCCTGCTCGTTGCTGGTCATCCCGGGTCTCATGCTCTGTCCTTAGCCCGAGATTCGCGGCAAGAACAGGGCCATATTTGAGAGCGGATCAACGACTGCCGGTCAGGACGAGGGAAGCCCGTCGGAGCGGGCAGGATCGGAGCGGACCAGATCGATCTCGTCGATCGTGCGCATCACCGTGAAACGAGCCGTCAGGGTGGTCAGAAGCGCGATGATGGCGATCGTGGCGATGATGCCGAGATAACCACCCATGCCGATGGTGAAGGTGCCGAACAGTGCGGTTGCCTGATCGCTTTCCGGCGTCGCCAGCGAGCGGCTTTGCCAGAAGCTGGCAATGGCGAACAACAATGCCGCCAGCACGCCACCGGCGGCCGAGCCTTTCAGGCTGATCATCAAAAAGTGTTTCTGGAATTCTCGGGCCACGAAACCGCTTTCGGCGCCGACGAAATGCAGCACTTCGACGATGTGGCGGTTGCTCGACAAGGCGCCACGGGTGGCAAAAACAACGGTCAGGATCATCGCCGTGAAGACGAGAATGAGAATGCCGCCGCCGATCATCACCGTGGTCTTTGCCATGGAGACCAGACGATCGACCCAGGTGCGATGGTCATCCAGAAACGCCTGCGGAATTTCCGCATGCAGGCGGTCGCGCATGGCCTGGAAATCCGGCGGATTGCTTTCGTCGATAGTGATGATGACGAGGCGCGGCACCGGCAGTTCCTTGAGGTCGAGGCCACTGCCAAGCCAGGGTTCGAGCAGGCGCGCGGTGGCGCCGTCATCCATGATCGTGCCGCCCTTGGTGCCGACGAAGCTGAGCGCCAGATCGCGCGCCTTGGCAAGCGTGGCGTTCATGTCCAGCCCGTCATCCGGCTTGATCTGGATGGTGATCTCGCGGGAGATCTGGCTTTCCCAGCTGGAGGCGGTGGCGCGCACCATGCTGACGCCGCCGAGTGTGAGACAGGCGAGGAAGGACATGATGGCGATCACCACCATCAGCGCATTGCCCTGAATGTTGGAGGGCGGCAGGATTGGGCCGGTTGGGCGCACCTGCATTTCTGCGCGACGCGGCTGCTGTTGCGGCAGATCGTCGGTGGCGGGGATGGACCGCTTCGATTCCGTCTTGGGCAGGCGGGACCGCCTGATACGCTCGAACTCATTCATAGATATCGAGCCGCCCTTCGGTGAGGATCATCCGGCGCGCATCCACCTGATCCATCAGGGCCAGATCGTGCGTGGCGATGACGACGGCGGTGCCGAGCCGGTTGAGTTCGAGGAACAGATTGAGCAGGCGGCGCGCCATCGGCGGATCGACGTTACCGGTCGGTTCGTCGGCGAGCAGGATTTCCGGCTGGTCCATCAGGGCGCGTGCGATCGCGGCACGCTGCTTTTCACCGCCGGAGAGGACAGCCGGCAGAACATTAATGCGCTCGCCGAGGCCTACCCATTTCAGCAGTTCGATGACGTCATTGCGGTAGGAAGACTCTTCCTTGCCGCGCACCCTCAGCGGCAGGGCGACGTTCTCGTAGGTCGTCAGGTGATCGAGAAGGCGAAAATCCTGATAGACGATGCCGACGCGCCGGCGCAGCATCGGCATTTCGCTGCGCGGGATCTGCGTCAGGTCACGGTCGAACATGCGGATCAGGCCACGCGTCGGCTGCAGCGACAGGAACAGCAGGCGCAGAAGCGTGGTCTTGCCGGCACCGGAAGGGCCGGTGAGGAATTGGAATGAGCCGCTCGGAATGTCGAACGTCATGTCCCGGAGAATTTCCGGACCCATTCCATACCGCAAACCGACATTTTCGAAATGGATCAACCGATCGTCCAGTCCATCAGGTTTTGGTTTCCCGCGTGCGTAAACATCGAAGGTTTACGGAGCATGAATCTTCCGCGGAAAGAGGTGGCTTAACGGCCGTCTTTGCGAAGCATTAACCATTTAAATTTACTAGTGGGCGGGATTCGTTTCAATGCCCCCGCTTCTTCGTGTTTTTCAACTCTCGGGGATAACGGGGCTGGAGGAGGCCGGAGAAGCCATGAGCGCATTCCGTTCACGCCAAGAGAACACGACCGCTGCCTACGATATCCTGCCGCCCGCGCCAAGCCGTCGGTCGCAGACACAGAGCCGAAATGCGCATAATGAGGTTGTCGATGCGCAATTCGTGACGGTCCGTGATAGGGGGCCTCGCCAAAATTTCGAGGCGTCGCCCCGAAATGATAATCGCCGAAATGTGCGTCCTCCGGTCAAAACTGCGGCTGCTCCGGTGTCACAGGCCGGTTTTGCCACGCGGTTGGTGGAGCGGGCTGAGCAGGCTCTGATGCGCATGTCGGCGGATTTTTTCTCCGCCATCGTGGCGCTCGTCTTCGTGCTGGTCTTTGGTCTTTCCGGTGGCTTTTCCCTGATCGGCGGCGGGCAGGCGGATGCAGCACCTGTGCGGGGTCTCGGCATCACCCATGTCAACCTGACGCCG
Organism: Endobacterium panacihumi; assembly: GCF_050847465.1. Lineage (NCBI taxonomy): Bacteria > Pseudomonadati > Pseudomonadota > Alphaproteobacteria > Hyphomicrobiales > Rhizobiaceae > Endobacterium > Endobacterium panacihumi. The sequence goes on from NZ_JBOZRA010000005.1 coordinate 279,934, forward strand.
CAGGATGCCAATGGCATGCAGGCGATGCTGGTGACCGGCATTATCGAAAACGCCGATGCCGTCGCTCGCCAGCTTTCGCCAATGCGCGCCGAACTGGTGTCCGGCGGCCGGGTGGTGGCGCAGACGCTGATCGCGCCGCCGACGGCGACGATCGGACCTGAGGAAAGTCGCGGGTTTTCGGCTCGTATGGCCTATGCCGGTGGAAAAAAGCCGGAGATCAGGCTTTCCTTCGTCGATAAGGGTGCCCCGCGCCCCTGATTGTGCTATCGGCCCCGCTTTAAACCCGAGCCCAACAGGCCCAAGGAGAAGCATATGCCCGTGGTCCGCGGAAAGACTATCGAACCGCTCTACACTGCCGAGCAGATTGCCGAGCGCAACCACGATATCGCAGCCAGGATCGCTGCGGGTCCGACCAAGGACCTGCTGGTCATCGCCATCCTCAAGGGCTCGTTCATCTTCGCGGCCGACCTTTTGCGCGCCATGCATGATGTGGAACTTGCGCCTGAGGTCGAATTCATCACGCTCTCCAGCTACGGCACGGGTACCGTCTCGCAGGGCGTTCGCATCGTAAAAGATATCGACAGCGACGTGCATGGCCGTGACGTTCTGCTGATCGACGACATTCTCGAATCCGGCCGCACGCTGAAATTTGCCAAGGAACTGCTTTACGAACGTGGTGCACGAAACGTCACCATCGCCGTGCTGCTCGACAAGCGCGTCAAGCGCAAGGAAGACCTCGAGGCGGACTATGTCGGTTTCGAATGCCCGGACTATTTCGTGGTCGGTTACGGCATGGACGTGGCCTATGCCTTCCGCGAACTGCCGTTCGTCGGCGTTGTGACCGGCGATGCAGAGGCCGCATCGGAAGGCTGACAGGTGTCGCAACCTGACACAATGACACGGCCTGTTAACCACGTTGCTTGACCCTGTGACCGGTGTTTACTCCTTAAAAAGGAAAGACCGGTCAATTGGGTGCCGAATTGAAGCACGGAGAAAACAGCCATGGCAAAAATCCTGATCACCGAGGATGAGGATTCCCTGCGCCGGTTCGTGGCTCGCGCATTGCGTCTGGATGGTCATGAAACCTGCGAGGCTGCCGATGGCGCCGAAGGTTTGGCGCTTCTGGATGAAGGTCCGTTTGATCTCCTCCTCTCCGATATCCGCATGCCGGTCATGGACGGTATCGAGCTTGCGCATCAGGCGTCTGCCAAATTTCCCGACCTGCGTATCCTGCTGATGACCGGTTATGCCGAACAGCGCGAACGCGCCGACGACCTGATGACCAAGGTCATCGATGTGGTCGACAAGCCGTTTGCCCTGCCGGATATCCGCAAGGCGGTGGCGCAGGCGCTGGCAGCGCAGCGCGAGACGCGGGCGGCCTGAGACGCTGATGGGCGGTCATTGACCTGCGCTGGTATCAGGGCAGACTCGTCCCTTGGCGATCTTCGATTTTCAAAAAACGCCCGCTGTCGTTGCGGGTTATGCGGCCGGGGCACGTCGCGTGCCTCCTAATTTAATTTTATAATGGCGCACGACGTGCCCCGTTCGGTGGTTTTTCCGCGCAACTCCGGTCCTTCTGCGGCGGCCCTGTTCTCGTTTTTATAACCGTCGGGCCGGTTTGTGTGCGACACACGCACGCCCCGCCATCTTTCAGACGAGAGGAAGACCATTTTCTGCGCAGCCCCGCATGGATCACCTGCATCAGGGTGTCCCATGCGATCACCGGCTCTATCTCGCCGGCAATGCGGACCGGTGTAGCCGAAACAGAACGCGATGAGTGTCGCACGACCCCGAAATGTGGGGATGAACTCGGAGTCAACGTATTGATATCGTTGAATCGACCCCTCAAAACGTCCACGGGCTTTTGGCAGTTTCGGGGATGAATGGGTGGCAACACGCTCTCCTTTCTCCGTCATTCCGGCCTTGAGCCGGAATCCAGCCACCGCGCATCTGCGCGGTGAGAGAACTCTTTCCCTGATGTGGCCGTCATCGAGTCTATCGCGCCGCAGACGCGTCGCTGCTGGATTCCTGTGACAAGCATAGGAATGACGGAGGAGAGGTAGTGCCTTAAATAATCGGTAGAGGCTGCATGGGGTCACAAACCGTGTAGATAATGCGCAATATCCTGCCAATCCGGGTTCATCGTCTCAATCAGATTGAGCTTCCACGCGCGCGGCCACTTCTTGATCGTCTTTTCGCGGCGAATGGCATCAACGATCAGGTCATGTTCTTCGAACCAGGCAAGAGTCTTTACGCCATACCGGCTGGTGAAACCCGGCGTCAGTTCGTGTTGATGATCATAGAGGCGCCCCGGCAAGTCGCTGGTCATGCCGGTATAGAGCGTGCCGTTACGCTTCGATGCCAGGATGTAGACATACCCTTTGCGCATGTGCCCGAGGATGGCGGAAGCTGAATTGCCCGTAAAGGTTGATTTTGGTGGTGCAGCCGCCTTCTGGCTGTTTTGATGGCGATTCGACACGTAAATGCGGTCTCTCTGCGTCAACTTGCAGGTCAGCGCATTTCCAGCAGCCGCTCGAGATACCGCCGCTCGGCCTCACCTGACAGCGCACCGCCAAGCTTTTCGCGGATGGCATCGAGAATTTCGCGGGCGCGCTGCACGTCGATCTCGTCCGGCACCTTCACCTGATCGCCAAACTCGGGGCCGGAGCTGGAGCGCAAGCGACCGAGCGGGTCTCGGCCGTTCTGGCCTCCCTGATTGGCCATGCCTTCCCCTTCGCCCTGACCCTGGCCGGGCTGCTGGCCCTGCATGGCCTGCATCATCTGCTGCATCATGCTCTGGGCAACCTGACGCAGCGCGTTGAGCGCATTGCCCTGGCCTTCAACGGCCTGTTCGCCCTGGCCCTGACCCAGTGCCTGACCGGCATTGCCCATCTCGCGTTCAGCCTGACCGAAGCCGGGGCCGGGATCCATGCCGAGTTCCTTCAGGCCCTTCTGCAATTCGCCGAGCTGCTTGCCGAGACCTTCCTGCTGGGCACGAAGATTCTTTAGCGCCTCGCGCAGCTGTTCGGCGGTCATCTGATCGGTCGATTGCTGGCCCTGCTGCCCTTGGCCCTGCTGTCCCTGTTGACCTTGCTGGCCCTGTTGCTGCTGGCCACCCTGCTGGTTCTGGCCTTGCTGATTTTGATCTTGCTGGTTGCCTTGTTGATTTTGTCCCTGCTCATAGGGGCTTTCGCCCTGCTGTTCCGGGTCGCCGCGCTGCAGGCGGTCGCGCAGGGCCTGATCGAGCTTGAACGTTTCGTCCATCAGCCGCTGCTGCTGCTGCATGATCTCGCCGAGCTTGTCGATCTGCTGGCGCATCTGGCTGTTCTGCTGCTGGCCCTGTTGACCCTGCTGGCCGCGCTGCGGGCGTCCGGCCTGCAGGTTGTTCATCATACGCTGCAATTGCTGCAACATCTGCTGGGCGGCGTCGCGGTTGCCGGAACGGGCCAGATTTTCGATCTGGTCCATCATGTTCTGCAGGTCGCGCTGGCGGATCATGTTTTGGGCCTGCATGTTCTGCTGCCCCTGCGGCGCATTCTGCATGCGCTGCGCAAGCTCGTTCATGAACTGTTGCATGGCTTCGCGCAGTTCCTGCGTCAGCTTGGCGATTTCTTCGTCGCTCGCGCCCTTTTCGATGGCGTCAGACAAATTTTGCTGCGCATCGCGCAGGCGTTTTTCCGCCGCCGAAAGGTCGCCGTCCTCGATGCCAAGGGCGATTTCCCAGAGATATTCGGCGGTCTGTTTCAGCTGTTCCTCGCCACGTGCCAGTTCCATCCGGCCCTTGGCGGACTGGATCAGCAGAAAGTGGCTGAGGTTCGGAATGGTCTCGTCGGGGCGGATGGTCAGCGCCTCGTTGAGCGCGATGGCTTTCGGCATCTGTCGAGTGTCGAGCGCAAACACCTGACGTTCTTCCGCGACGGCTGCGGCCAGCGGTTCGGTGAAATTGCGCGAGGGCAGAACCATTTCCAGCGACGGGCTGCGGCCTTCCTGACCGGCACCGTCGGTGGCGACCAGCGTGATGCGCACGCGTTTGCCGGCGAGCGGATGTTCGGTCAGGTTGCGGCTGGAAAGCCCCTTGGCCTCGCGATTGTTTTGACGCGGGATGTCGAGCTTGTAGTCCGGCAGCGGATAAAGCGGCTTTGCCTTGTCGTCGGCTTTTTCCACCGGCTCGATCAAGGCAAGCGCCTTGGTGATCCCGTAATCGTCCTTGGCGCGGAAACCGATTTCCAGCGCACCATTGACGGCACGGCGTGGCTGGTTGTCGAAGGCGATTTCCGGTGCCTTGTCGGGAATGACGTCGAACATCCATTGCTGGCCGTTGACGCTCAGGTCGCCGCTTTGTGCAACTTTCATCGCATAGGTGCGTGGGGCTAACGGCTTGTCGCCGTCTTCGGAAGCGGTTGTTGGTGCCGGTGCTGTCGGTGCCGGCGTGCCCGGAGCGGCAGGATCCTGCGGCTTGGGTTCGTTGGCAGCCAAGACACGGGCCTCTCCGCCTTCGAGCGGCGAAAACCGAACGGTTTCCTCGCCTTCACCGCCGGTGACACGGACGGTCAGTTCGGAGTTCTCCGGGATTTCCACGGCCTGTGCGCCGGTCGCTTGGCGGCCGGTGAGGAAGACCGGTGCCTTGCCGGTATAGCTCGGCGGCGTCAACCACGCGTCGATGCGCAGATCGGGATTGACGCGGGCGGCCGGTGCTGACGGGATGAGGGCGTCAGCTGTAGAGCCGCCACCATTGGAGAAGGAATAACCGAAGGCTGCGACGAGGAGGAGAGCCGGCAGTGCGCGAAAACCATAACGGTCGTAATTGGCGATGCCGGGGCGGGGCAGGCCGGCATCGAGGGCGGCGATACGCTCGGCCATGCGGGTCTGGTGTTCGCGCCAGAGGGCGCGTGAGAACGGCGTTTCGAAGGCCGGTTCGTCATCCTGCACGCCGACCGGCTGGTGCGGGAGGTTGTTGCGGTCTTCCAGCAGACGGTCCGCATCGGCCGAACCCGGCAGGCGCATGCGCACCAGTGGCAGAAGCGAGGCGAGGAAGGCGAAGGTGAAGAGGAAATTCAGCGCCCAGCGCAGCCAGTCCGGCGAGAGGCGCATGAGGCCGAACCACGAGATGGACAGGAACAGCGCAACGACGCAAAGCGGTGCGAGCGACAGCGGCAGAAGGCGTTCCAAAAACAGGACGAGGCGGGCGACACCACGCTTCAGCGCCACGCGGCGTGCCAGATCCGGCTTCAGCGCGAAAGCACCTTTGGCGCCACTGTCTCCGGCTTTGTTGCCCGTGTTTTCCGGTCTCATGCGGTCCGTCTCCGTCGTCGTGGCGGCGCAAATCGGTGGCGCGGCGCGCTCTGAGGCGCAATCCTTCAAACTGCAAGGATAGCAATCTTTGTGGCGAAGACGAGGGGGCAGGGGCCTAAGCCCCCGCATTTTACGATATATCGCTCAATCGTGAACGGGCTTCACGCCCGTATCAGCGTGAGATCAGGCCAGCCAGTCGGGCACGGAATCGAGCGCGATCAGCTCCTCATAGGTGCCGCGCGGGCGGATGACGTGGAACGTGTCGCCCTTGACCAGCACTTCGGGAACCAGAAGGCGGGTGTTGTAGGTGCCGGCCTGCACGGCGCCATAGGCGCCGGCGGAAGAGACTGCAAAAAGGTCGCCCGGCTTCGGCACCGCCATGTCGCGGTCGAGTGCCAGATAGTCGCCAGTCTCGCAGACTGGGCCAACCACGTCGGCCTTGATGTGGACGGCGTCCTTTTCCGGCAGAACGACGGGGCGAAGGCCGTGATGGGCTTCGTAGAGCGTCGGGCGGATCAGGTCGTTCATGGCACCGTCGACGATGACAAAGGTTTTTTCGCCGGCATCCTTCACGTACAGCACTTCGGTCACCAGAATGCCGGCATTGCCGACGATCAGGCGGCCGGGCTCGGTGACGACGCGGCAGTTGAGGCTCTTGAGGCCATCGGTGACGATTTCCGCATATGCCGTCGGCTCCGGCGGCGGATTGTTGTCATCGTGATAGGGAATGCCGAGGCCGCCACCGACGTCCACATGGGTGATGGTGTGGCCATCGCCGCGCAGCGTTTCCACCAGTTCGCGCATCAGCTTGAAGGCATCGGCAAATGGCTGCAGATCGGTGATCTGGCTGCCGATATGCATGTCTATGCCGGCGACTTCGATGCCGGGCAGCTGAGCTGCATGCGCGTAAACCTCGCGGGCGCGCTTGTAGGAAATGCCGAACTTGTTTTCCTTCTTGCCCGTCGAGATTTTTGCATGCGTGCGGGCATCGACATCCGGGTTGATGCGGAAGGAGACGTGTGCCTTCTTGCCGGCCTTGACGGCGCGCAGGTTCAGCACTTCCAGTTCCGGTTCGGACTCGACGTTAAAACAGTAGATGCCGGCTTCGAGCGCGAAATCCATTTCCGCTGCCGTCTTGCCGACGCCGGAAAACACGATGCGTTCGGCCGGAATACCGGCAGCCAACGCGCGGCGCAACTCACCGCCCGAAACAACGTCGGCGCCGGCGCCGAGGCGGGCGAGCGTCTTCAGGACGGCCTGGTTGGAGTTCGCCTTCATGGCGTAGCAGACCATGGCATCAAGGCCGTCAAAGGCCTTCGAAAAGACCTTGTAGTGGCGTTCCAGCGTTGCCGTCGAATAGACGTAGAACGGCGTACCGACCGCCTTGGCGATTTCGGTTACGGGTACGTTTTCGGCGTGCAGCACGCCGTCGATATATTGAAAATGGTTCACGGTTCAGCCCGGATCAGAGCAGGGAGTCGAGGACGAAAGGCTTTTCCGGCGCCTGTTCCTTTGGCGCGTTGGTGTCCTTGCGCTTGTTCTGCATTTCGATCGGCGTGCTCGGGCGGTCGAGATCACCCTTGCGGCCACAGCCGGCAAGAACGAGGCCGGCAACGGCAGCGACGACCGTGATGCGGCCAGCATTGCGCCCCAAATTCAGCAGCGATTTCGACATTCCCGTTCCCTTAAATCAGCATGGCGGACGACGATGTCATAGAGGGTTTCGTCGCCCTTGTGCAGTCACATTCGCGAAGTCGGGCAGCGCGCCCGCCGCTTCATGGCAATCAGTTGCGCGCGCGCCACCAGGCGATCTGTTTTCTGACCTCTGCCGGTGCCGTGCCGCCAAAACTGGTGCGGCTGGCGACGGAGGCATCGACCGAGAGAACGTTGAAGACGTTTTCCGTGATCGCCGGGTTGATCTCCTGCAGTTCGGCCAGCGACAGTTCGGAAAGATCGCAGCCCTTGCTCTCCGCCAGCGCGACGGCGCGGCCTGTGACATGGTGGGCTTCGCGGAAGGGCAGGTTGACTTCGCGCACCAGCCAGTCGGCAAGGTCGGTGGCGGTCGAATAACCGGCGCCGGCGGCCTGGCGCATGCGGTCGGTGCGGATGGTCATGTCGCGCATCATGCCGGTCATGGCGGCAATCGCCAGTTCCAGGTTTTCGGCGGCGTCAAACACCTGTTCCTTGTCTTCCTGCATGTCCTTGGAATAGGCGAGCGGCAGGCCCTTCATGACCGTCAGAAGCGCCACCAGCGAGCCGTTGATACGGCCGGTCTTGGCGCGCACCAGTTCGGCGGCATCGGGGTTCTTTTTCTGCGGCATGATCGACGAGCCGGTGGAAAAGGCGTCGGACAGGCGCACGAAACCGAATTGCGGCGTCGACCAGATGACGATTTCTTCGGCGAGACGCGACAGGTGCATGGCGCAGATGGCGGCGACCGACAGGAATTCCAGCGCGAAATCGCGGTCGGAAACGGTGTCGATCGAGTTGCGGGTCGGCTCGCGGAAACCGAGTGCCTTTGCCGTCATGTGGCGGTCGATCGGGTAGGGCGTGCCGGCAAGCGCTGCGGCACCGATCGGGCTTTCGTCGAGATGGTCGATGGCATGGCGCACGCGGGCGCGGTCGCGACCGAACATTTCGACATAGGCCATGCAGTGGTGGCCAAAGGTGACCGGCTGGGCGGTCTGCAGATGCGTGAAGCCGGGCATGACGGTATCGGCATGTTCTTCGGCGCGGTCGAGGAAGGCGGCGATCAGGTCGCTCAGCATCCTCTCCGTCTTGGCAAGCTCTTCCTTCACCCAGAGGCGGAAATCGAGCGCTACCTGGTCGTTGCGCGAACGGGCGGTGTGCAGGCGGCCGGCGGCGGGACCGATCAGGTCGGCCAGCTTCGCCTCGATATTCATGTGAATGTCCTCGAGCTTGCGCGAGAACTGGAACGAGCCCTGCTCGATCTCTGACATGATCGTGTTCAGACCGGTGATGATCTTGTCTTTATCTTCGCTCGAAATGATGCCTTTTTCGGCGAGCATGGTCGCATGCGCGATCGAGCCGCGAATATCCTGGGCGTAGAGCTTCTTGTCGAAACCGATGGAGGCATTTATCTCCTCCATGATAGCGTCCGGCCCGGAAGCAAAACGACCGCCCCACATCTGGTTGGAGGTGAGTGCGTCCTTCGTGCCGTCAGCCATGATGCCCGTCCTGGAGTAGTTATGACAGAGAAACGACCTTTCGGCCTACCGTCTGCCAGATTGATTGCCATTGCTGCCACCGCGGGGATCCTGGCGGGAGCCGTGGCGGTATACGTGACGAACATGGGGTCTGGCAATGCCACCGAGGTTGCCGGTGGCGCCTGTGAGGGTGCGATCAAGCGGGTGGCGACGGTCAACGAGCTGTCGAAGGGCGAAGTGGCGGCAATGAGCGGCGTCGATCGCCCACGGCCGATCGACACTCTCGTCTTCAAGGACGCGGCGAAAGGCGAGGGCGCGCCTGATCTCACCATGACCGATTTTGCCGGCAAGACGGTGCTGCTCAATCTCTGGGCCACCTGGTGCGTGCCCTGCCGCGAGGAAATGCCGGCGCTGAACACGCTGCAGCACGAAATGGGCGGTAAGGATTTCGAAGTCGTCGCGATCAATATCGATACCGGCAGCGCCCAGAAGCCGAAGAATTTTCTCACCGATACCGGCGTCGATGCGCTCGGGTTTTATCGCGACAGTTCGATGGGCGTGTTCAATGCGCTGAAGAAGGAAGGCCTGGCTTTTGGCCTTCCGGTCTCGTTGCTGTTCGATGACAAGGGGTGTCTGATCGGCGCGATGAACGGTCCGGCCGAGTGGGCGAGCGAGGATGCCAAGAAGCTGATTACGGGCGTGAAAGGCGGGTGATCCACGTCGGCCTGCGTCCAGAGACTTTACGGCCAAAGTCTTTTTGTTATTCTCGGTATGGTTGCGCTGACGGAAGCAGATGCGCTCTGCCAGGCGTCTCGGGGAGGGTGGCCACTCCGACCTAGGCGAAGGCCTCGTCATCCAACCGGAGGGTGATCTATGTGGCCTATGCCATTTAGAATCACGTTTATCTTACGGAAAACCCGCACGAGCTGGCAGGCAAGCGTGCGGGTTGAATTCCGAAAATAGACCAGAGAGGCGGGCGCAAGCTCGCCTCTCACTCCGAAATATACGCCTTGACGGCATACTGTGCAAGACAGTGCGCGCTTCGAACTACCGCGTCGGGACCGGCACTTCGCCGCGGTAATCATAAAAACCGCGACCGGACTTGCGGCCGAGCCAGCCGGCCTCGACATATTTTACGAGAAGCGGGCAGGGGCGGTATTTGCTGTCGGCCAGTCCATCATGCAGGACCTGCATGATCGACAGGCAGGTATCGAGGCCGATGAAATCGGCGAGCTGCAACGGGCCCATTGGATGGTTGGCGCCGAGCTTCATGGCGGTGTCGATCGCCTCGACCGAGCCGACGCCTTCATAAAGCGTATAGATCGCCTCGTTGATCATCGGCAGCAGGATGCGGTTGACGATGAAGGCCGGAAAGTCCTCGGCGACCGTAAAGGTCTTGTCGAGAGTGGAGACATATTCCTTGGCGGCGTTGAAGGTCTTTTCTTCCGTCGCGATGCCGCGCACCAGTTCCACCAGCTTCATCACCGGCACCGGATTCATGAAGTGGATGCCCATGAACCGTTCCGGGCGGTCGGTGGCGGAGGCAAGGCGGGTGATGGAGAGCGACGAGGTATTGGTCGCGAGAATGGCTTCCGGGCGCAGGACGGGACACACGGTCGCAAAGATCTTGCGCTTGATCGCTTCGTCTTCCGTGGCAGCCTCGACCACGAGATCCATCGAAGCAAGGTCGTTGACATCCGTCGAGCCGCTGATGCGCGAAAGAGCCGTCTTGCGTTCTTCTTCCGTCAGCTTGCCGGCGCCGACCTGACGGGCGAGCGTGCCGTTGATCGTGGCAAGGGCTGCCTCGATGCGATCCTGGGCCAGATCGTAGATCTGGATCTTGTAGCCGGCGATGGAGGACACATGTGCGATGCCGCAGCCCATCTGGCCCGCGCCGATGATGCCGATGTTCTTGATGGCGGTGGACATGTTCGCTCCTGCGTTTCTGTCTGGTTTGCCCAGTCGAATGTAAAATGCCGAACCCTTGTCGGGTCCGGCAGATTGTTAGCCATGCGGGTGGTATTTAGCCAGCCCCTTTTGATGCACTCGGTTAAAGCGCCTTTTCCAGCTGCGGCAGGATCTCGAACAGATCGCCGACGAGGCCGTAATCGGCGACCTGGAAGATCGGCGCTTCCTCGTCCTTGTTGATGGCGACGATGACCTTCGAATCCTTCATGCCGGCGAGATGCTGGATGGCACCGGAAATGCCGACCGCGATATAAAGCTGCGGTGCGACGACCTTGCCGGTCTGGCCGACCTGCCAGTCGTTGGGGGCATAGCCGGCATCGACGGCGGCGCGCGAGGCACCGACGGCGGCACCGAGCTTGTCGGCCACCGGCAGGATGACTTCCTGGAATTTTTCCGAGGAGCCAAGCGCACGGCCACCGGAAATGATCACCTTGGCCGAAGTCAGTTCAGGACGTTCGGATTCAGCCAGTGCGTCGGACACGAAGGTCGACAGGCCGGCATTGCCGGCTGCCGTTGCGTTCTCGACTGAGGCCGAACCGCCTTCCGCCGTTGCCGCAAAGGACGCGGTGCGCACGGTGATGACCTTTTTGGCATCGCTGGACTGCACCGTCTGGATGGCGTTGCCGGCATAGATCGGACGCTTGAACGTGTCGGCCGAAACGACCTCGACGATTTCCGAAATCTGCATGACATCGAGCAGGGCTGCGACGCGCGGCAGGACGTTCTTCACCGAAACGGAGGCCGGTCCGAGGATGACGTCATAGGCAGGGGCGAGCGAGACGATCAGGTCGGCCAGCGGCTCGGCGAGATTGTTGGCATAAGCCGCATCGTCAGCCAGCAGAACCTTTGTTACGCCCGAAAGCTTTGCAGCCGCGTCGGCGGCAGCCTTGGCGCCGGAACCGGCCACCAGCACATGCACGTCGCCGCCGATCTGGGATGCTGCGGTCAGGGCCTTGGCGGTCTGGTCGTTGAGGCTGGCATTGTCGTGTTCGGCGAGAAGAAGAATGGTCATGATTTGCTCCTGTCCTACCGTTAGATCACGCCAGCGGTCTTGAGGCTGGACACCAGCTCCTCAACCGACTTAACCTTGATACCGGCCTTGCGGCCGCCCGGCTCTTCCGTCTTCAGAACCTTCAAGCGCGGCGCGACATCGACGCCGAAATCGGCCGGCGCCTTCTTGTCGAGCGGCTTTTTCTTGGCCTTCATGATGTTCGGCAGCGAGGCGTAACGCGGCTCGTTGAGGCGCAGGTCGGAGGTGACGATGGCCGGCAGCTTGACGTCGATCGTCTGCAGTCCGCCATCGACTTCGCGGGTCACGGTCGCCTTGTCGGCACCGAGGTCGATCTTGGATGCAAACGTTGCCTGCCCCCAGTTGAGCAGGGCTGCCAGCATCTGGCCGGTCTGGTTCGAATCGTCGTCGATCGCCTGCTTGCCGACGATGACCAGGCCCGGCTGTTCAGCCTCGACCACGCCCTTCAGCAGTTTTGCGACGGCGAGCGGCTCGACGGCTTCGTCGGTCTCGATCAGGATGCCGCGATCGGCGCCCATGGCAAGAGCGGTGCGGATGGTTTCTTCCGCCTTCGCCGGGCCGATCGATACGATGACGATCTCTTCCGCCTTGCCGGCTTCCTTCAGACGCAGCGCTTCCTCGACGGAAATTTCGTCGAACGGGTTCATCGACATCTTCACGTTGGTCAGTTCGACACCCGTATTGTCCGGTTTCACCCGGATTTTTACGTTGTAATCGACCACACGTTTTACCGGCACAAGGATCTTCATGGCTTCCTTCCTTTGGACATCACGCCGCCGCAAGATGCGACGTCTCCCACGCGTTCAGTTGTCAATTGACGACATGGGTAAGCATTTTTTTGAGCGAACACAATGTGCTTGCCCGACATCGGGCGTGTCGATTTGTCATAACGCCATTCCATCCTCCCGGAGTACCGCGCGATGGCAAAGCTGTTCAGCGATTTTGCCCCGGCACCCATAAAATATCGGCCTTGCCGTTGCCATTGGCATAACGGGCGGCCACGAACAGGAAGTCGGAGAGCCGGTTGATGTATTTCAGTGCCGGTTCGCTGACGACCTCGTCTGCCTGCTGCGCCAGCGCCACCATGATGCGTTCGGCTCGCCGTGATGTCGCACGCGCGACATGCAGGTTGGCCGCGGCCGGGCTGCCGCCGGGAAGAACGAAGGAGGTGAGCGGATCAAGGCTTTCGTTCAGGCGGTCGATTTCGGCCTCGAGCCGGTCCACCTGCGACTGCACGATGCGCAGTGGTTCGTATTTCGGCGGCGTGCCGGTATCGGGTGTGGCAAGGTCTGCACCGAGGTCGAACAGGTCGTTCTGGATGCGGAACAGCATCGGGTCGAGCGCGGACATGGCGCCGGTGTGGAGGCGTGCGATGCCGATGAGCGAATTGGTCTCGTCCACCGTGCCATAGGCTTCGACGCGCAGATCGTGCTTGAAGCGGCGCGGGCCATCCACGAGGCCGGTCGTGCCATTGTCGCCGGTGCGGGTATAGATCTTGTTGAGCTTGACCATCAGCGGCCACCGCCGGACAGCCACAACGTGAGCATGATCAGGCCGATGGCGACAGCCTGCAGCAGCACGCGCAGCTGCATCAGCTTGTTGGAACGGTTGGCATCCTGCCCCTTGACCATGTTGAACAGGCCGCGGATCAGCACGAGCGCCACGAGGCCCATGACGATCACCGTGAGAACGGTGGTGAAACTGGACATTTTTGGCGCCTCCCGGATTTTCTTGTCGTTATTGTTCAGTCAAATTTGCGCATCAGCCGGTAGAAAAGGTCTGCGGGCAAAAACCATTTCAACAACATGCCCTGTTTTGCCGGTTTGGTGACGAGATAATGTGGCTTTGGCCTCTGTGCGGTCAAGGCGTGTATCAGCACCTTGTGAACGGCTTCGGGCCCGAGCTTGTGGCGATTGACCGGGCCTGAACCATCCAGCCGCGCCAACTGGCGTTTGTATTCCTGCGCATGGGCGGAATTTTCGAGGTCGATATTTTTTCGCACGGCCTCGAGCGCATTGGCGGTGAAACGCGAGGCGATCGGGCCGGGTTCGATCAGGCTGACATGGATGCCGGAACCGTCGAGTTCCATGCGCATCGTCACCGTCAGACCTTCGAGCGCAAATTTGGAGGCATTGTAGGCGCCGCGATAACGATAGGGGATGAGGCCGAGGATGGAGGAGCAGTTGACGATGCGGCCATGGCCCTGGGCCCGCATGATGGGGATGACCCGCCGCGTCAGTTCGTGCCAGCCGAAGACGTTGGTTTCGAACTGGACGCGCAGCACATCGGTGGTGAGGTCCTCCACTGCGCCCGGCTGGCCATAAGCGCCGTTGTTGAACAGTGCGTCGATGCGGCCGCCAGTGCGCGTTGTGACTGTCTCTACCAGCGCGGCGATGGTTTCGGTTTTCGTGTAATCCATCAGCAGGGCTTCGATACCGTCGGCTTCGAGCGCCGCGAGGTCTTCTTGCTTGCGTACGGTCGCAAAAACACGCCAGCCTTCGGCCTTCAATGCCCGCGCGCAATAAGCGCCTATGCCGGATGAACAGCCGGTGACGATGATGGTGCGCCGCTCGGTCATGTTCTGCAAACCTTCATGCTCATTCGGAACTATAGATCCTGTACAACGCCCGGGGATTTCCCATATTTCAGGGTGGAAAACAACGGAGCGGCGGGTGCCAAAAAACCTGTCCGGAGAGAATGCGCAAAACCGCCTGGTACAGCCTTGCCTATACGGTCCTGTCGGATGCCTATAACCATTTCCACGAGGACGATGGCTGGGCGATGGCGAGCCATGTGGCGCTGTCCGGTCTGCTGGCGCTCTTCCCGTTCCTGATCTTCGGGACCGCGCTTGCCGGTTTTCTCGGCGCCAGCACGTTTTCATCGACCTCCATCCATCTGCTGTTTGACGCATGGCCGGCGGATATCGCCGATCCGCTGCAGGCCGAAATCCAGCGTGTGCTCGAAATTCCGCGCGGCGGCCTGTTGACGGTATCTGTTCTGGCGGCCGCCTATTTTGCCTCCAATGGCGTGGAGGCGCTGCGCATCTCGCTCAATCGCGCCTACCGCGTCAGCGAAACCCGCGCCTGGTACGTTACCCGTTTGGCCAGCCTTGGTTACATCGTGGTGGTTGTCGTGGTGTTTGCGGCGATCAGCATTCTGCTCGTTGCCATTCCCATCGCCTTGCGCTTTGCCGGCACGCGGTTTCCGCAATTGCAGGACTGGCTCGGTGGGCTGATGAACTACAGCACTTACGGTATCTACGGCACGGTGGCGATTGTGGTGATCGGCTTGATCGCCTCGCACAAATGGCTGCCGGCCGGTAGCCGGCGGCTGGTCGATATTTTGCCGGGCGCGCTGCTGACCATTGTCTTCTGGGCCGGCGGCGCCTTTGCCTTTGCCTCCTACCTGTCTACCTTCGCCACTTACGCGGCCACCTACGCCGGCCTTGCCTCGGTGATGATCGTGCTGGTGTTTCTCTACATGGTCGGCGTGATCTTCATGCTCGGCGCGGAAGTGAATGCGGCGCTGATGAAATACCGCGTCTATTCCGTGGTGACCCATCATCTGCGCACGGGCGAAATGCCGGGGGAGGTGACCGGCGCCGGTGGCCGTGATCCGGCCGACGCCGGGTCGAGCCAAACTCTAGAGGCCGACAAGGTGGCGGATATCGGCCGCTGAGCGGCCGTTTTCGCGTAAGTGTGCAAGCCCGGTCGAACCGCTGCTTTTCGAGAGTTTTTTGCCGTCTTGATCCAGCAATAGCCGATGGTGATGGTAGAGCGGTTGCGGCAGGTTCAGCAATGTCTGCAAAAGCCGGTGTACGGATGTGGCGTGAAACAGATCCAGCCCGCGCACCACATTGGTGATGCCTTGCAGGGCGTCGTCCACCACCACTGAGAGGTGATAGCTGGAAGGCGCATCCGAGCGCGACAGGATGATATCGCCCCATGCGGCAGGGCCGGCGGGAATGCTGCCGCGTTCTCCGTCGCCGGTCTCCTGCCATGTCAACGGTTCACTGATCGTCGCCAGCGCCCTTGCCATGTCCAGCCGCCATGCATGGCGGATGCCTTGCTGCATCAGCGACTGACGCTCGTTGGCGGAGCGCAGCTTGTCCCTGTCAGGGTAAAGCGGTGAACCGTCGGGATCACGAGGCCATGGTCTGCCGGTCTTTTCGTGGTCCGCCACGATCGCCTTGACCTCGCCTCGTGTCAGGAAGGCGGGATAGATCAGCCCCATGGCATCCAGCCGCGCCAGCGCTTCGGCATAGGCATCGAAATGCTGCGATTGTTTTCGGACCGGCTCTTCCCAGGTCAGGCCTAGCCATGCCAGGTCCTCGAAAATCGCCTGTTCGTATTGCGGCGTGCAGCGGGTGAGGTCGATATCTTCGATGCGCAGCAGAAAGCGCCCACCCGCCTGTTGCGCCATGTCGTGGTTGAGGATGGCGGACAGGGCATGGCCGAGATGCAGAAGCCCGTTGGGGCTCGGCGCGAAACGAAAGACAGGTTTTGGGTGGACATTCGAAGGCATGCGCGATTTGCTTGCGTTCGGGGGACTTGGTCAAGTCCGCGCATAAAAACTCATTCCACAGGGTTTCATGACAACCATCCGAGACATGAGCGATATCGAAACCGGCTTGACCTATCTGGTCGAGCTCGACCCGCGTCTCGAAACGGTTGTTGCCGCATCCGGCGCCGTGCCGTTGCGGCTGAGCGAGCCGGGTTTCGCGAGCCTTGCCTCCATCATCGTCTCGCAGATGGTGTCGAAGGCCAGTGCTGCCGCGATCTGGAACCGCATTCTGGCGCAAGGCATGGTGACGCCTGCCGGTTATCTGGCGATCTCGCCAGAAATTTCCGCCACGTTCGGCCTGTCGCGCGCCAAGGCGAAAACGCTGGCCGGTCTGGCCGAAGCCATCGCGGAAAAACGTGTCGATCTCGACGCGCTTTTGCAACTGCCGCCGGACGAGGCCATTGCCGGCCTGACGGCGCTGCCGGGCATCGGACCGTGGACGGCGGAAGTGTATCTGATGTTCTGCGGCGGGCACCCGGATGTTTTTCCGAGCGGTGACGTGGCCTTGCAGGCGGCGGTGGCGCATGCCTTTGCGCTCGAGGCACGGCCATCGTCCAAACAATTGCGGCAGATGGCCACAATCTGGTCGCCCTGGCGTTCGGTCGCCGCAAGGCTGTTCTGGGCTTATTACGCCACCCATATGCGCCGAGATGCCCTGCCGACGCTCTGATTCGGCACATGTTTGCGAGATTGGCTGTGACTGATTCGCCTATCAGCCAAGTGCCTGCATTTCTTGGCTTCACATTCCTGTAACAACGGTCCTAATATAGAGGAGATAGATGCCGAATCGGGTAGGAGCGTCACTTGACGATTGCAGTCTCCCCGCAGGCCTTGCCGGCGCTCGTCCTGAACGCTGACTATCGGCCGCTGAGTTATTATCCCTTGTCGTTATGGTCCTGGCAGGACGCGATCAAGGCGGTTTTCCTTGACCGTGTGAACATCATCGCCGAATACGACCACGCGGTGTCTTCCCCCAGCTTTTCGATGCGCCTGCCGAGTGTCGTCAGCCTGAAAACCTATGTGCAGCCGACCCGCAATCCGGCCTTCACCCGCTTCAACGTGTTTCTGCGCGACAAGTTCGAGTGCCAGTATTGCGGCGATCACAACGACCTGACCTTCGACCATGTCATTCCGCGCGCCCATGGCGGCGAAACGACATGGCAGAATGTCGTGGCCGCCTGTTCGCCCTGCAACCTGAAAAAGGGAAGCAAGCTGCCGAAACAGGCCGGCATGTTCCCGCACCAGAAACCCTATGCCCCGAGCGTGCAGGACCTGCACAACAATGGCCGGCTGTTTCCGCCCAACTATCTGCACGAAAGCTGGGTCGACTATCTCTACTGGGATACGGAACTGCAGCCGTAAGGCAGAGGCACGAAAAAGCTGTTTTCCGTTCTGATGAAAAAGACCGCCAGCGATCAGCGTTTTGGCGGTCTTTTCAATTCATCGGGGAAGAACGGGTCAAGCCGTTTTGCGGAAGGCGCCGACGAAGGCAAGCACTGCCAATGCGGCGCTGGTCAGGACGTTCCAGCCGGCCATGGAGAGACCGAGAACACGCAGCGCTGCGGCATCGCAGGAAGGGCCGCGTATGGTGTTGAGGTCATCGAGAAGACCGGCTGCGTTGGTGGTGACCGCACCGGCCGGATTGGTGCAGCTGGAAGGACCGGCCCAGAAGCCCCATTCGACGCCCGAGTGATAAACCGCGATGGCGCCGCCGACCAGCATCATCAGGCCGATCAGGGCCAACAGCACGCGTCCGGTCCAGGAGGGCAGCTTGAAGGCGATGGTGCCGATGGCAAGGATGCCGACCGGAATGCCGTAATAATAGGGATCGCGCTGGATCAGGCAGAGATGGCAGGGCATGTAGCCGCCGATATGCTGGAAGGCGAGCGCACTCAGAATGACGACGGCCATACCGAAGGTCAGGAGAAGGGGGAACGCGATCTGCGGAATGCTGCGGATGGAACCGCTGGATGCTGCATGCGCCATGGGCGTCTCCTGCTGTGTGTCACGCGGCATCGTGCCCATCATGGCATGGCGATGCTTGCCGCTGCTTTAAGCTTATGTGTGATCGCTGTAAATCGGCATGCCGTCGCAGATTGGCTTAGCGCATGGCACAGTTTCGTGAAGCGCGCCCTTGCGGCGGCTTGAAGACGGCAGAGATTTTTTCGGTGGTGCTGCCAAGAGGTGGCGAAGGCGTCTTGCCGCGTCGGCGCACTCATGCTAGAGGCCGATCACTCACTTGGAATGCCCCGTTGGCGGAATTGGTAGACGCGCCTGACTCAAAATCAGGTTCCGAGAGGAGTGCTGGTTCGATTCCGGCACGGGGCACCAGAAATCTTTAAGTAATTCAAAGTTTTATTTATGTTCGGCGTGCCAGATTTTTATCTGCTGCTGTCAGGCATGGAAGACGCCATCGTTTGTCTTCAGTTGACCCTCCGAAATCTCCGCTATTATCTGCGCGATCTCGTTGCCGACATCTGTGAACTGTTGGGCAGGGACAGGATTCGGAAATCTCTTGGGATATAGGACCTTCAACTTTGGACGACAGCGCGTCAAGCAAGCATGAAAACCAGCCGGATAAGCGAAAGCCGCCGATCTGGCCGTGGATCGTGATTTTGGTCCTGGTGCTGGCGGGCATCTATGCCCACCATCAGATTTCCATGATGATTGATGATTTCGGGCGGACAGGTCAGGACTTTGTTCAGCTGTTCGAATGGTTATGGTCCATCGTGGAGGCCGATTAGTCTGGTGTTGCGGCTGTGATTGTTTGGTCGCTTATGCGCACCATCATCGCTGCGTCTCAATTTTGCTTTCCGCCTCAAATGACAAACGGCGCGTCTTGCAACGCGCCGCCATTCGGTTCGTTTCCTGTCTGATCAGATTATGCCGCCGCTGCCGCCCACGACTGCGGGACGCTCCTCCGCCACCCTGGCGCGATACCCGCTGGCGCGAAAGGCGGCGATCGGGTCGATCGCTCCGCCGGTACGGCGGCGGGCTTCGGCGAGGATTGGTTCTACATCGGTCCGGTAGGCGCGTTTCAGCGTGTCGGTTGCCATCAGTGCGTCATTGTCTTCCTGAAAGCCGTCGAGCGCCGCGCGGTCGACGATCAGAGCTTGCGCGTAAGCGCGGCGGATCTCGTTGGCGCTGGAAATCAGGCTTTCGATCGGGTCGGTGACATTGTGCGACTGGTCGATCATGTGGGCCGGGTGAAAACCTTTTACGCCACGCGCTTCGGCGTCCACCAACTCGTTGAACACCAAGAACAGGCGATAGGGCTCGATTGAACCGGCATCGAGGTCGTCGTCGCCGTATTTCGAATCGTTGAAATGGAAACCGCCGAGTTTTTTCGCCTGTATGAGGCGGGCGACGATCATCTCGATATTGGTATTGGGCGCGTGGTGGCCGAGATCGACAAGGCAGAAAGCCTTTTCGCCGAGCGTCTGGGCAATCAGCAGGTTGCTGCCCCAGTCCTGCACGACGGTGGAATAGAAGGCCGGCTCGTACATCTTGTGTTCGGAAAACAGCCGCCAGTCATCCGGCAGCGCCTTGTAGATATCCGCCATCGACGACAGGTAGCGCTCGAACTGGCGGGTAAAATTGCTCTGGCCCGGAAAGTTGGAACCGTCACCGATCCAGACCGTCAAGGCCTTGGAGCCGATCGCGTTGCCGATCTCGATACATTCGATGTTGTGTTCGACGGCCTGCGCGCGGGTGGCGGCGTCGGTGTGGCTGAGCGAGCCGTATTTGTAGGAATGTTTCTGGTCCGGCGCGTCGGAAAATGTGTTGGAATTCATGGCGTCGAAACCGAGGCCAAGCTCCTCGCCCTTGGCGATGAGATCCTTCGGATCGGTCTTGTCCCATGGAATGTGCAGGGAGACATTTGGCGTCGCGCGGGTCAGCTGGTTGATGACGGCGCAGTCGTCGAGCTTGTCGAAAATGCCGCGCGGTTCGCCCTTGCCGGGGAACCTAGCAAAACGGGTGCCGCCGGTGCCGACACCCCAGGAGGGGACGGCCACGAAAAACTCCGAGACTTTTTGGGTGATGATTTCGATATCGATACCACGGCGGGACAGGTTGTCGCCGAGTGCCGCATAATCGAATGTGAGGGCGGTGAGGCGCGCTTCATTGTCCTTGTCGACGGTGTCGGCGGCGATCTTGAGTGTGGTCATGTCAAAAAAATCCTCCCGAAATGCTGTGAACTGCGGCTGCCCCTCATCCGGCTACCGCCACCTTCTCCCCGCAGGCGGGGAGAAGGGCTATGCCGCGCTCTCTCCGTCTTCCTTCAACTCCCGTGTCTGGAGGAAAGGCAGGTGCAAATGTGCCTATATTAGCGCGTAAAACTCTGCGCGTTGCCGGCATCGACATTGATGATGTTGCCGGTCGATTTCGCGGAAAGATCGGAGGCGAGGAAATAGATGGCCTCGGCAATGTCCTCCGGGAACACGTTGAGCTTCAGCATCGAGCGCTTGCGGTAATGTTCCTCCAGCTCGCTGACGTCGATCTTGGAGGAGGTGGCCCGCTGTTCGCGCCACTCGCCGCTCCAGATTTTTGAGCCGCGCAGGACCGCATCCGGGTTGACCGTGTTGACGCGGATGCCGGCATCGGCCCCTTCCAGCGCCAGGCAACGGGCGAGGTGGATTTCGGCGGCCTTGGCCGTGCAATAGGCGGATGCGTTGGGCGAGGAAGCGAGGCCGTTTTTCGAGGCGACGAAAACGACATTGCCGCCCAGTTTCTGGCGACGGAACAGGCGGAACGCTTCACGCGACACAAGGAAATAACCGGTGGCCAGAATGTCGATATTCTTGTTCCACATGGCCAATGTCGTGTCTTCCACCGGTGCCGAAGAGGCGATGCCGGCATTGGAAACGAGGATATCGATGCCGCCGAATTCGACGGTGGCCTCCGTGAACGCCTTCTCGACGGCGTTTTCCGACGTCACATCCAGCTGTACGCCGCGTATTGCGTCAGCGCCAAAACGTTTTACGAAATCGGCATGGGCTTCGTCGAGCGCGGTCTGGTCGATATCGGCCAGAACCACGCAGGCGCCTTCACCGACAAGGCGCGCCGCAGTGGCGCGGCCGATGCCGCCGGCGCCGCCGGTGACGAAGGCGACCTGGCCGGCAAGGCTCTTTGGCTTGGGCATGCGCTGCAGCTTTGCCTCTTCCAGCAGCCAATATTCGATATCGAAAGCTTCCTGTTCCGGCAGGCCCTGATATTCCGACACGGTTGAGGCACCGCGCATGACGTTGATGGCGTTGACGTAGAACTCACCGGCGATGCGGGCCGTCGCCTTGTCCTTGGCAAAGGACAGCATGCCGACGCCCGGAACCAGGAAAATGACCGGGTTCGGATCGCGCATTTTTGGTGAGTTGTCGTGTTTGCAGGTCTCGTAATAACGGGTGTAATCGGCGCGGTAATCGTCCAACGCCTTGTCGAGGCCGGCGATCACGGCATCCGTATCCGGTTTCGCCGGATCGAAATCGACGATCAGCGGACGGATCTTTGTGCGCAAAAAGTGGTCGGGGCAGGAGGTGCCCAAGGCTCCGAGGGTCGCGAGGTTCTTCGAGTTGGCGAATTCGAGCACGGCGTCCTGATCATCGAAATGGCCAAGCTTGCGCTCCGAATTGCCGATGCGGCCACGGATTTCCGGCATCAGTCTTGCCGCGATGGCGCGGCGTTCGTCTGCGCTCAGGCTTTTCGCGACGGCGCCGCCAAAAATGGCCTTGCCGTCCGTTTCCTTGGCAAACCACTCGATCGCCTTGTTGATGATTTCGAGCGTCAGCAGGTAGCAATCCTTGGCATCATCGGCCCAGGTGAACAGGCCGTGGCTTTCGAGAACCACGCCCTTGGCGGTCGGGTTGGCCTTCACGAAGGCTTCGAGATCGAGGCCGAGCTGGAAACCGGGGCGGCGCCAGGGCAGCCAGCCGATATCGCTGCCAAAGATGTTTTGGGTCAGTTCGCGGGAATTCTTGGAGGCGGCGATTGCGATAATCGCATCCGGGTGCATGTGATCGACATGCGCAAAGGGTACAAAACCGTGCAGTGGCGTGTCGATCGAGGCAGCGCGCGGGTTGAGATTGAAGGTGCAGTGCGGCAGGAAACCGACCATGCGGTCTTCGTCTTCCACGCCCTTGTAGATGCCTTTCAGGGCTTCGAGCTTGTCCATGTAGAGGGTGGAGAAACCGTCAAGCTTGATGGTGCCGACATCGCCACCGGAGCCTTTCACCCACATGACCTTGACATTTTCGCCGGTCAGCGGATCGGTTTCCAGCACTTTTGCCGAGGTGTTGCCGCCACCGTAATTGGTGATGCGCTTGTCGCTGCCCAGAAGGTTGGAGCGATAGAGCAGTTTGCCCGGCTCATCGAGCTTTGCGGCGTAAGCATCATCCCAGCGGTTATCGAGTAGGCGGATCTGGCCCGACATGTCGTCCTCCCTGACGTTGTCTCCTGGCAGCGCTAGTCCTCCGGCGCGGCGTGTGCGACAGGATATCGCGCACTCGCTTGGCGCTTGTCAATCGTGTTCGATCAAAATCAATCATGTTGCGTCGCAACAGGAATATTCGTGATCGATGATGATTGACAAGTTTCAGAAACTGACAATAGTTGGCATCAGGAGGACCTCATGCACGAACGCGAACGCCATCGCATCATCTTAAGCGCGATCCAGGAAAAGCCTGTGATCACGGTGCAGGATATTGCCGATCTGACGGACGCGTCCGAGGCGACGATCCGGCGCGATATCGCGTCCCTGCATGTTCAGGGCAAGCTGCGTCGTGTGCGGGGCGGGGCGGAAGCGATGCATCCACCGCAGATCGGCCAGCTGGCTGCGCGTTCGTTCCGGGTGTCGGAATCGGTCAATATCGATAAAAAACGCTCAATCGCGCGTCAGGCCGTCGAACTGTGCGAGGAAGGCGAGTCGATCATCATCAATGGCGGCACGACGACCTTCCAGATGGTGCATTACATGGCGCTGCGGCGCATGCAGGTGATGACCAATTCGTTTGCGATCGCCGAACATCTGGTCAAGCATTCCAAGAACAATGTGACCGTGCCGGGCGGCACGATCTATCGCGAGCAGAGCCTGATCCTGTCGCCTTTCGACAATGACGCGATCCGCAATTTTTATGCCCGCCGCATCTTTATCGGCGCGCAGGGCATCGGCCCGCTCGGCATCATGGAGCCGGATGCGCTGGTGATCCAGAGCGAACAGAAGCTGATGCAACAGGCGGAAGAGCTGATCGTCTTGGTCGATTCGTCGAAATTCCAGCGGCGCTCGAGCATGATCCTGTGCCCGCTGGAGCGGGTGACGGCCATCATCACGGATGACGGTATCTCGGAAGAATCGATGCGCATGGTGGAGGATGCCGGCGTGCGACTGATCATTGCAGGGGCGGGCAATGCCGCTCAGGCGGATGAGGAGGATACCCCGTCGGTCGCTTGAGGGCGCGCGGGAGGAAATGGAAACCGGTTCAATCTTTGGGAGGAGAATTGACATGAAACTTGCGAAAAAACTGGCTTTGGGCGCGGCACTGGCCGTGGTGATGATGTCGTCCGCGGCGTCCGCCGCCGACATGAAGATCGCGCTTGTGGTGAAATCGCTCGGCAACGGCTTTTTCGAAGCCGCCAACAAGGGCGCGCAGGAAGCCGCCAAGGAACTCGGCGGTGTCGAGATCATCTATACCGGCCCGACCTCGACGACGGCGGAAGGCCAGATCGAGGTGATCAATTCGCTGATCGCTCAAGGCGTCGATGCCATCGCCATTTCCGCCAATGACCCGGATGCGGTCGTGCCGGCGCTGAAAAAGGCGGCGCAGCGTGGAATCAAGGTCATCTCGTGGGATTCGGGCGTTGCACCGGAAGGCCGTATCCTGCAGCTCAACCCGTCGTCCAACGAGTTGATCGGCAAGATGTGCCTGCAGCTGGCCGCCAGCCATCTTGAAGGCGGCAAGGGCGATTTCGCCATCCTGTCAGCCACCACCACCTCGACCAACCAGAATATCTGGATCGGCGAGATGAAAAAGCAGCTGAAGGATTTTGCCGGGCTCAACCTCGTCACGACGGTTTATGGCGACGACCTTGCCGACAAATCCTATCGCGAAGCGCAGGGGCTTCTGACCTCGCAGCCGAACGTCAAGGTCATCGTTGCGCCGACCACGGTTGGTGTGCTGGCTGCATCGCAGGCGGTGAAGGATGCCGGCAAGATCGGCCAGGTGTTTGTCACCGGTCTCGGCCTTCCGTCCGAAATGGCGGGTGCCATCAAGTCGGGTGCGACGAAGGAGTTTGCGATCTGGAACCCGATCGACCTCGGTTATTCCGCCACCCAGATTTCCTATCACCTCGTGAAGGGTGATGCCGACGGCAAGCCGGGTTCGGAAATCGAGGCCGGCCGCATGGGCAAGATCAAGATCGACGACAAGGGCGAAGCCGCCATGGCCGATCCGTTCATCTACGACGCCAAGAATATCGACGAGTTCTCGAAGATTTTCTGATCCCTCCCGGGACTTCGAGGTCCGGCGTCATTTCTGGCGCCGGGCCGACCATGATTTTCAAATGGCAGATGTGATGATGACTGCAGTCGAAAAGACCGGCGCGGAGACTTTTCCTGTTGGGGATGCAACGCCCGTCAGGCCAATGCCTGTTCTGGAAATGCGCGGCATTTCGCAGATTTTTCCGGGCGTGAAGGCGCTGGATGGCGTCAGCATTTCACTGCATGCCGGCGAAGTCACCGCCCTTATTGGTGAAAACGGTGCCGGCAAATCGACGCTCGTGAAAATCCTGACCGGTATCTATCGGCCCAGCGAAGGCGAGATCGTCATCGACGGCCAGCCGGTCGCTTTTGCCAGTGCGCAGGATGCGATCGATGCCGGTGTCACGGCCATCCATCAGGAAACCGTGCTGTTCGACGAGTTGACGGTGGCGGAAAACATCTTTCTCGGCCATGCGCCGAAAAAACGTTTCGGTCTGATCGACTGGAAGACCATGAATACGCGTGCCGGCGAATTGCTGCATGCGCTGGAAAGCGAGATCGACCCGACCATCCGGCTCAAGGATCTGTCGATTGCGCAGCGACACCTCGTGGCGATAGCCCGCGCGCTGTCGGTCGAGGCGCGTATCGTCATCATGGATGAGCCGACAGCCGCCCTATCCCGCAAGGAAATCGATGACCTCTTTCGTATCGTCGAGGGCCTGAAGAAACAGGGCAAGGCGATCCTGTTCATCAGCCACAAGTTCGATGAGCTTTATGAAGTTGCCGAAAATTTCGTGGTGTTTCGTGATGGCCGCGCTGTTGGGCATGGCCGTCTGGCCGATACGCCGCAGGATGCCATCGTGCGGATGATGGTCGGTCGCGATGTCGAAAACATCTTTCCCAAGGTGGCGGTATCGATTGGTGCGACGGTGCTGTCCGTCGAAAACTACTGTCACCCGACCGAATATCGCGACATTTCCTTCGATCTGAAGCGTGGCGAGATTCTTGGTGTCTACGGGCTCATCGGTGCCGGTCGCTCCGAGCTTTGCCAGTCGCTGTTCGGTGTGTCGCAACCGTCTTCCGGGCGTCTTGCGCTAGAAGGAGAGGATCTCAAGATCCGTTCGTCGCGCGATGCGATTGCCGCCGGTATCGTTTATGTGCCGGAAGAGCGTGGCCGTCATGGTCTGGCGCTGCCCATGCCGATCTTTCAGAACATGTCGCTGCCTTCGCTTGCCCGCACTTCGCGGTCAGGTTTCCTGAAGGCTGCCAACGAGCTGGCTCTGGCGCGCAAATATGCCGAGCGGCTGGATCTGCGCGCTGCTGCCCTTTCCGTGCCGGTCGGCACGCTTTCGGGCGGCAATCAGCAGAAGGTGGTGATCGGCAAATGGCTGGCGACGCTGCCAAAAGTGATCATCCTCGATGAACCGACCAAGGGCATCGATATCGGCTCAAAGGCCGCCGTCCACGGCTTCATCAGCGAACTCGCCTCGGAAGGTCTGTCGATCATCATGGTCTCGTCGGAACTGCCGGAAATTCTCGGTATGTCGGATCGTGTTCTGGTCATGCGCGAGGGGCTGATGGCCGGCATGTTCGATCGTGATCAGTTGAGCGCCGAGACTTTGGTGCGCGCCGCCACCGGAAATGCGTGAGGACGCGACGATGAAAAAACTCCTGAAACACCGCGAACTTCTTCTGGTCGGCATCATCGCCATCATGGTGGCCGGTTTTGCCACGCGTGCGCCCGGTTTCGCGACACCCGGCAATCTCGCCAATATCTTTAACGACACCTCGATCCTGATCATTCTGGCGCTTGGCCAGATGACGGTGATCCTGACGAAATCGATCGACCTTTCGGTCGCTGCCAATCTCGCCTTCACCGGCATGGCGGTGGCAATGCTGGATGCCGCCTATCCGGGCCTGCCGCTGGCGCTTCTGGTGGTACTGGCAATCGGCATCGGTGCAGTGCTGGGCGCCATCAACGGTTATCTCGTCTGGGCTTTGCAGATCCCGCCGATCGTGGTGACGCTTGGCACGCTCACCATCTATCGCGGCATGGCCTTCGTTCTCTCCGGTGGCGCTTGGGTCAATTCGCATCAGATGACGCCCGGTTTTCTCAATTTCCCGCGTGTCTCGGTGCTCGGCATGCCGCTCCTGTCGTGGATTGCCATCGTCATCGTTCTTCTGATGTGGGGGGGGCTGACCCGCACGCCGTTCGGCCGGGCCGCCTATGCCTCCGGCGGCAATCCGACCGCTGCCGTTTATGCCGGCATCGATATCGGCAAGACGCGGTTTTTCGCCTTCGTTCTTTCCGGAGCCTTAGCGGGCCTTGCCGGTTATCTCTGGGTGTCGCGTTATGCGGTCGCCTATGTCGATGTCGCGGCCGGCTTCGAGCTTGATACGGTGGCGGCGAGCGTCATCGGCGGCATTTCCATTGCCGGCGGTATCGGTTCGGTTGCCGGTGCGGTGCTCGGCGCGCTGTTTCTTGGCGTCATCAAGAATGCACTGCCTGTCATCGGTATCTCACCATTTGCGCAGATGGCCATTTCCGGCATCGTCATCGTGCTCGCCGTCGTCTTCAACGCTCGCGCCGAACGTCGGGCCGGGCGTATCATTCTGCGCGATCGAGGCGCCAAGGAGGTTTCCGCATGAGTGACGCGATCATCGAAAACCAGAGTGAAGAGCCGCGCGCGCGGCAAAAAATTCCCGATCGTCTCGGCACGCCGGTCAGCCGTCTGCTCGGCAGCTGGGAAGTGCTGTTGTTCGGCGTGGCGGTGGTGATTTTTGTCGCCAACTCGTTTGCCTCGCCATACTTCCTCAATGCCTGGAACCTGTCCGACGCTACATTCAATTTCACCGAAAAGGCGATGATCGCCTTTGCCATGGCGATGCTCGTCATTGCCGGTGAGATCGATCTGTCGGTTGCCGCCATCATTGCGCTGGCCTCCACCGCCATGGGGGCGGCGGCGCAGATGGGTATCGGCACGCCGGGGCTGGTGGCGATCGGCATCGGTGTCGGGCTTGCCTGCGGCGCCATCAACGGCACGCTGGTTTCCGTGCTGAAACTGCCGTCCATCGTCGTCACCATCGGTACGATGAGCCTGTTTCGCGGCATTTCCTATATCGTGCTGGGTGATCAGGCCTATGGCAAATATCCCGCAGATTTTGCCTTTTTCGGGCAGGGTTATGTTGTCTGGGTGTTTTCGTTCGAATTCGTGCTGTTCATCGTGCTGGCCGTCATCTTCGGCATTCTGCTGCACGCCACCAATTTCGGCCGCCAGATCTATGTGATCGGCAACAATGAATTTGCCGCGCGCTTTTCCGGCATTCCAGTGGAGCGCATCAAGTTCAAGCTCTTTCTGCTGACCGGTCTGATGTCCGGCATCGCCGCCGTTTGTCTTACATCACGGCTGGGTTCGACACGACCGTCTATTGCTCAGGGCTGGGAGCTGGAGGTTGTGACTATGGTGGTGCTTGGCGGTGTTTCTATTCTTGGCGGTGCCGGCACGATTGCCGGTGTCGTGATTGCCGCTTTCGTCATGGGCTTCGTCACGTTCGGCCTTGGCCTTTTGAATGTGCCGGGCATCGTCATGTCGATTTTTGTCGGCCTTCTTTTGATCATCACCATCGCGCTGCCCATCGTGGCCCGGCGCATCAGGCATATGAGAAACACATGATTTTGGAAAAACACGCATTCAAGATGAAACTTCATCCGGGCATGGAGGTGGAATACCGCAAGCGTCATGACGAGATCTGGCCGGAGCTCAGCGCGTTGTTGCGGGAGGCGGGGGTGCGTGATTATTCGATCCATCTCGACCGCGAAACCAACATTCTCTTTGGCGTGCTGTCGCGTCCGGTCGATCATTCCATGGCAAGCCTGCCCGAGCATCCGGTGATGAAACGCTGGTGGGCGCATATGGCCGATATCATGGAGAGCAACCCGGACAATTCGCCGGTCGAGAGCGATCTCGTGACGGTGTTTCATCTGCCATGAGTGATTTTGGGGGGAGTGATTTCAGACGTATTGCGGTTCTTGATATCGGCAAGACCAAT
Source organism: Endobacterium panacihumi (assembly GCF_050847465.1). Lineage (NCBI taxonomy): Bacteria > Pseudomonadati > Pseudomonadota > Alphaproteobacteria > Hyphomicrobiales > Rhizobiaceae > Endobacterium > Endobacterium panacihumi. Next base: position 308,471 of record NZ_JBOZRA010000005.1, read on the forward strand.
GCCAAGGTCGTTGTGGTCGATGTCGCGAGCGGTGGCGAAGTGGCGGCGGTCAAAATGCCGAACCGGGTTGTCGCAGGCCCGCCATATCCGCATTATGACGTCGATGGCATCTGGTCTTTCATGCTTGCGGCTCTGGCGCGCTTCGCTATCGAGCCGGGTTACGATGCCATTTCCATCACCACGCATGGTGCCTGCGCCGCTTTGCTGGATGCGGATGGAGCACTGGCGCTGCCGGTTCTGGATTATGAGCACAGTTATCCGCAACCGATCCGTGAGGCTTACGCATCGTTGCGGCCCCCCTTTACGGAAACCGCGTCGCCACCGCTCTCCGGCGGTCTCAATCTCGGCGCACAGTTTCACTATCAGAAAGCGAACTTTCCGGAAAAATTCGCCCGCGTGGCGACGATCCTGACCTATCCACAATACTGGGCCTTTCGGTTGACCGGTATTGCGGCAAACGAGGTAACCTCGCTCGGCTGCCATACCGATCTCTGGCAGCCAAGCCGCGGTGAATATTCGGCACTGGTCGATGCGCTTGGCATCCGCCATCTGATGGCGCCTGTCCGATCGGCTTTCGACGCTATCGGTCCTGTCCTGCCTGAGATCGCGCAGAAGCAGGGGCTCGGCGGGGCTGTGCCGGTTTTCTGCGGCATTCACGATTCGAATGCCTCGCTGTTGCCGCATCTGCTTGAGCGCGAGGTTCCGTTCTCCGTAGTCTCTACCGGTACCTGGGTCGTCAGCTTTGCCGTCGGTGGTCAGATCGCCGGGCTCGATCCCGCGCGTGATACGCTTGCCAATGTCGATGCCCACGGTCGTGCCGTTCCATCCTCCCGTTTCATGGGCGGACGTGAATTCGAAATGCTCACCTCGGATTGGCCGCAACCTGCGTCCGATGATGTCACCTCCGCGGTTGCGGACCTGCTGAGATCCGGCCGCATGCTGTTGCCGAGCATTGTTCACGGGACTGGCCCGTTTCCTGACAGGGAACACGAAATGGTGGGCAGGCGGGTCGAAACCGCTGCCGAAGCGCATGCGCTGGCATCGCTGTATGCTGCGTTGATGACCGACGCCTGCCTCGATCTGCTGGGTGCCGGTGGGGACACGATTGTCGAGGGGCCTTTTGCCGGGAATGCAATCTATCTTCGGCTGCTTGCGGCCCTGACTGCTCGCGACGTCCTGGCCGTCTCCGGTTCGACGGGAACGAGTGCCGGAGCGGCACTTCTGACAGGCGTGCGGTTGCTGCCCACCGCATTTCGGCGGGCCGAGCCTTTCCCGCAAACCCGGCTTTCATCGTATAAGCGCCTGTGGCGGGAAAACCTTGGCATGACAGCCTTCGCCTGATCCGCTTTGCGCAAGAGACGGGTTGTTCCTCGGGTGCCGAGCCATCGAAATACCGTTATCTGGTTCTTGCAGCGGTCATTCCCCAATATCTGTTGGTGTGTCATCGAAGGTCGCCAGAGGTATCATCGCACCCTAAAACCCGAAAAATGTCTCGATTTGAAACGCATTTTCCGGGTGCGTTGCAGCAATTAATTCTTGCTTTGGTTGAATTATGTAAAGCTAAAACAGAAATCGAAAAACATGCTCTACTACACTCACAGCCTCGCAAACGCCGAGGTATTGAGAGGAGAATGACATGCGCAAGTCGAGTAAAGTTCTGGTTCTGTCTGTATGTCTCTTGCTTCCGGTTGCATCTGGCGCCTTTGCGCAAGCGCTTGGCGGTGGTGGTGGCGGCGGTCTTGGTGGCGGCGGCGGTCTTGGTGGTCTGGGCGGTGGTAACGGCGGCGGGCTGGGGCTTGGCGGTCTCGGCGGTGTCAGCGTTGGCAGCAGCAATGGCGGTCTTGGTATCGGTGCATCGGTTGGCGGCATCAATGCCGGCGTGGGTGTTGGCGGCGGCGGCCTTGGCGTCGGCGCGTCTGCCGGCGGTGCAAACGGTGTGAATGCCGGCGTCGGTGTCGGCACCAGCAATGGCGTGAGCGCCGGTGTCGGCGCATCGGTCGGTGGCAGCAACGGCGTCAATGCGGGCCTCGGCGCCAATGTCGGGAACGGCGTGAATGCGGGCCTTGGCGCCAATGTCGGCGGTACGAGCGGCTTGAGTGCCGGTGTCGGTGCTGCTCTTGGTCGAGACGGTATCGATGCAAGCACCACGGCGTCGATCGGCGGTGCCGGTGGCGTGAATGCCGGTGTCGGCGCCGCGATTGGCGGCGGTCGTGGTATCAACGCCAACGTCAATGCTTCGGTTGGCGGAACCAGTGCCAATGTCGGCGTCGGTATCGGCGGCCGCGGCACGACCCCAGGCGGCACGACTCCCGGTGGAACGACCCCGGGTGGCGTGACCCCCGGCGGGACGACCCCCGGTGTGACCTCGCCTGGAACCAGCACCGGCCCGAGAACACCCTCGGCTGCTCTGCAGGCCTATAACCGGATGTCGAGCACCGAGCGCAAGAAATTGCTGATCACCTGCCGTGGCGTGCTGAGCGGCGGCGGCTACGACGCATCGCTGGTTTCGCTCTGCAAGCTTTTGAACGCCAGCGCCAAGCGCTAAACAATAACCTCCCGAAAAACCCAGGGTTTCGGCCCTGGGTTTTTTTATGCCCGCAAAATGCGATCGGCAGAACCGCCCTGGATGCCTCAGCCGTGGCGGCCGGCGATCGCCATGATCTTCTGCCGCAGCATGCGGGCGACGTTGCGGGTGTTGCGGTAAAAATGCAGCTGGCTGGCCGCCTGGCGCATGTCGCGGTCGACATTCGAGCGCAGGCCGATCAGGACCGTGCCCATCTCCTCGCGTTCTTCCCAGAAACGGCTCATGATCGGGTGATCCGGCACGGCGCAGCTGTCGGTGCGCATGATGTTGGCGTCGTCGAGATGCCAGTCGGTCAGCTTCATCATCAAGAGCTTGCCCGGCGAGAAGCGGGAATAGCTTTCGTCATAGGCTGTCTTCCACGTATAGGCCTCGCCGGCCATGACGAAGACGACGAGGCTTGCGATCGCGCGGCCCTCGAAATCGATTGTGTGGATACGTACGGCATCGGCTTCGGAGAGATTGCTGATCGCCTCGCGCGCGAAGGCGGCGCGGTAGCGGTCATTGATGAGGGCGGTGCGCTTGCGGCCTTTCCAGCCTTTCGCTTCCAGCGACAGAAACTCTTCGGTGCGCTTGCGGATTTCAGCCGGCTGGCGCGCGACATTGTAGGAGAGGGCGCCTTCCTTTTCGAGCAGGCGCCACTGCCGGCGCATGTCGCGCAGATGGCCTGACGTCATCGCCTGTTTCAGATAGGCATCACCGTCGAGCAGACTTTCCAGCATGGGGCGCTGGTACTGGCCGGTAATGCTGACCGGCAGTTCACGGCTGATGGCGACGGCGCGCAGCAATTGCGCAAAACGCCCGTTGAGGCGCAGGTCCGGCAGGACCAGGATGGACGGCAGTTTTGCCTGACGCGAGCCGAGTGCCTCGAGCAGGTTGTCGATCGTTTCGGCTGCATCCTCGGCATCAACAAGCGGCGTGCCAAGCGGACCGAACGGGTTTGCCCAGACGCGGATGATCGGCGGCCCCATGGAGAAGCCCGGCTTTTCGACGGAATAGGGCATGAGCAGGCGCATGCGGCTGCGGCCATCGCGGTCGTCGCGGATCAGCGCCAGACGGACGTCGCGATCTTCCACACGCGGCATGGCGGGTGCCAGAAGGCGACCGGAAAAGAAGATGTTCGGCTCCATCACGCGGTTGGAGAGAAAGTCGAGTTCTTCCTGCAGATCGTAGCCCAGCGCGGCCGGATAGATGGACATGTGGCGCCCGGACCGGCCGACATCGACCGTGACTTCTGCATCCGGTCGCTCGATGCGGGTGAGTTCGCGTGCATCCGGAGCCTGCTGATAAACATCGTTGCTGATCGGTGGCAGGGTCATGATTTGGCTTTCGCGATTTTATGGGCGGGGCGCGGATCGGCAAAGGCAAACAGCACGATGCCGAGGACGCGGCGCACGGCGATGTGTAGAAGCACGGCTTCCACCACCATCGCGCCGGCCGTTGCCGATGCCGCGCCCACCAGCCCGAAATGCGGGATGAGGGTCAGGTTGAGGCCGATATTGGCGGCCAGTGTCACGGCATAAAGCGCGACGCAGAGTTTTTGTTTTCCGGCCATGGTGAGCAGGATCTCGCCCGGACCGATCGATGCCTTCGAAAGGATACCCGCAAACAGAATGACCATCAGGATGTAGCCTGACGTGAAGGCAGAGCCGAACAGGGAGAGAAGGAATTCTCCCAGCGCCAGAACACACAGCCCGACGCCGAGCGCCGGCCAGAAGGCCCAGCGGGCTGCCTGACCGGCAAAGGTTGCAAGCGCCTCATCGTCGTGGGCGGCCATGATGGCGGAGAATCGCGGCGCGGCCGCCGCCTTCACGGAGAAGTACACGAACTGGACGAGCGCGATTGTCTTGGCTGCCGCGTAATAGACGCCGACCTGATCCGGCGGCATGTAAAGGCCGACCACGACGACATCGGAATTGGTGAGGAGGAAACCGATGCCGTCGACGAGGAAGATCGGCAGCGAGAACTTCATCCAGGGCAGGATGCTGAAGCGCAATGCGCCGCGACCGTAATTTTTGCGCAGGCGCCAGGTGATGCGGATGAACTGGAACAGCGTTGTCGCATAGGTGGCGGCGAGCGCTGCCGTCATCGCGGTCACTGCCGTGCGCGGCTCGCCGATCCAGACGGCCAAAAGCATGAAGGCGAGGATGAGGACGGGGCGGATGATATAGGTGGGCGACAGCGCCGTCACCGTCCAGCCATGGGCGCGGGCAGTGCCGTCGAGCACGTCGCCGAGCGCGATCATCGGCAACGTGAACAGGGCGAGGAACAGAGGTATCATCCAGTATTCGGCGATCTTTTCGCCGGCAAAATGCAGCAGGACGAAACCGATGGCGGCAAGGATGCTGGCTGAAACCATGGCAAAGACGCGCACGGTCCATGTCAGGCCGCGCACCAGACTGTGGTCGTTTTCGGAATGGTGTATCGGCAGGAAGCGGATGACCGCCGTGTGCATGCCGAGGCAGGAGAGATTGCCGAACACCACGACCAGAACCCAGACGAAGGCAAAGATGCCGTATTCGAATTCGCCCATCAGGCGGGCCTGAATGATCTGGGAGAGGAAGGCGATGCCGGCACTGATCACGCGGATCACGAAGGCGATGAGCGCCATGCGTTGCGAGCGAGCGGTGTCGTTGTCGTCGGTCAGCACGGATTGCAGCCGGGACAGGACCGGTGCGGCCCGCCGACGCAAGACATGCGGGAGCTGACGCTCCGCAAACTGGATGACCGTCACCAGGGACACGCAATACTCGCAATGACGCAGATATACAGCTGTGTAGACTGTCAGAACAGCGTTAAGAAACTGTTTCCATTAGCAATGTCTGCTAAACAGGAATTCTAAATTCCACAGGTTTCCAGCCAATAAAAAATGCCGCCCGGAGGCGGCATTTTTTTCAGTGTTTCAAGTCGCTCAGGCGTTTTCGAAGGCGCCGTGGCAATGCTTGTATTTCTTGCCCGAGCCGCAGGGGCAATTTTCATTGCGTCCAACCTTGCCCCATGTGGACGGGTCTTCCGGACGGCGGTCCTGCGGCGCGGCGACAAAATCCTGACCATCACGGTTCGCCACTTCGTCCCAACCGGTCGAGGCGTCGATATGATGTTCGCCGTACACTTCCGGCGGCTGCGGCGGTTCCGGATTCTGGACCAGCTCGACGCGCATCATCTGTGCGGTGACGGCCTCACGCAGGTTGGCGAGCAGCGCCTGGAACAGTTCGAAGGCTTCGGCCTTGTATTCCTGCAGCGGGTCGCGCTGGGCGTAACCACGGAAACCGACGACGGAGCGCAGGTGATCGAGGTTGACGATGTGCTCGCGCCACAGGTGGTCGAGCGTCTGCAGAGTCACCGAACGCTGGACATAGGTCATGATTTCGGCGCCAAAGCGTTCCGTGCGTTCCGCATTGGCCTTTTCGGCCGCCTCGGTGATGCGTTCGCGCAGGTCGTCCTCGCCGATGCCTTCCTCGTGCGCCCAATCGACGATCGGCAGTTCGAGGTTGAGAAGGCGGGCGACTTCTGCCTGAAGACCGGCGGCATCCCACTGTTCGGCATAGGCGCGCTCGGGGATATGCTTGCCGACGAGTGCGTCGATGACGTCCTGGCGCATGTCATCGACGATCTCGGTGAGGTCCTCGGCGTCCATCACTTCGAGGCGCTGCTCGAAAATGACCTTGCGCTGGTCGTTGGTGACGTCGTCGTATTTCAGAAGGTTTTTACGAATGTCGAAGTTGCGGGCCTCGACCTTCTTCTGGGCGCGTTCCAGAGCCTTGTTGATCCAAGGATGGACGATGGCTTCGCCTTCCTTGAGACCCAGCTTCTGCAGCATGCCGTCCATGCGGTCGGAGCCGAAAATGCGCATCAGGTCGTCCTGAAGCGACAGGTAGAATTTCGAACGGCCCGGGTCGCCCTGACGGCCGGAACGACCGCGCAGCTGGTTGTCGATACGGCGGCTTTCGTGGCGTTCCGAAGCGATGACGTAAAGACCGCCGGCTTCCAGCGCCTTGGCCTTCAGTTCCTTGATTTCGGCACGAACCGTTGCTTCGATGGACTTGCGTTCGGCTTCGTCCTCAATGCCTTCAAGCTCGCGCTCGAGACGCATGTCGACATTGCCGCCGAGCTGGATGTCGGTACCACGACCGGCCATGTTGGTGGCGATCGTGACGGCACCCGGAACACCGGCCTGCGACACGATATAGGCTTCCTGCTCGTGATAACGGGCGTTCAGGACCTGGAAGTTTTCAAAGCCGTCATTGCGCAGCATGGTTGCCAGCAGTTCGGACTTTTCGATGGAGGTCGTGCCAACGAGAACAGGCTGGCCGCGCTTATGGCTCTCCTGGATCTCCTTGATGATTGCCGTGAACTTTTCCTCGCCGGTCCGATAGACCTCGTCGTCCTCGTCGATACGCTGGATCGGCAGGTTGGTCGGCACTTCGACAACTTCGAGGCTGTAGATGTTGCCGAATTCTTCCGCTTCCGTCGATGCCGTACCGGTCATGCCGGCAAGCTTCGTGTACATGCGGAAATAGTTCTGGAAGGTGATTGAGGAGAGCGTCTGGTTCTCCGGCTGGATCTGCACCTTTTCCTTGGCTTCCAGCGCCTGGTGCTGGCCTTCGGAGAAACGGCGTCCCGGCATCATGCGGCCGGTGAATTCGTCGATGATGACGATCTCGCCGTTGCGGACGATATAGTCCTTGTCGCGGGTGAAGAGCTTGTGAGCCTTCAGCGCGTTGTTGATGTGGTGAACGATCGCGACGTTTTCGACGTCATAAAGCGACTCGCCTTTCAGCAGGCCGGCCTGGCGCAACAGGTTTTCCAGCTTTTCGGTGCCGTCTTCGGAGAAGTTGGCCGAACGCTGCTTTTCGTCGATCTCGTAATCTTCGGCCGACAGCATCGGAATGAAGGCGTCGATCGTGTTGTAGAGATCGGAGCGGTCGTCCAGCGGGCCGGAGATGATCAGCGGCGTGCGGGCTTCGTCAACCAGGATCGAGTCGACTTCGTCGACGATCGCATAGTTGTGGCCGCGCTGAACCATCTGGCCGCGCTCGTATTTCATGTTGTCGCGCAGATAATCGAAGCCGAGTTCGTTATTGGTCGCGTAGGTGATGTCGCAGGCATAGGCCTCGCGGCGCTGCTCGTCGTCGAGACCGTGGACGATGACGCCGGTCGAAAGGCCGAGAAAGCTGTAGAGACGCGCCATGGTGGCGGCGTCGCGGCTGGCGAGGTAGTCGTTGACGGTGACCACGTGTACGCCCTTGCCGGACAAGGCATTGAGGTAGACCGGCAGGGTGCCGACCAGCGTCTTGCCTTCACCGGTCTTCATTTCGGCGATATCGCCGTCGTGAAGGATCATGCCGCCGGTGAGCTGAACGTCGAACGGGCGCATGCCAAGAACACGGCGCGAAGCTTCGCGAAGAACAGCAAAGGCCGGAGCAAGAATGTCGTCCAGCGTCTTGCCTTCGGCCAGCATCTGGCGGAATTCGACGGTCTTGGCGGACAATTGCTCGTCGGTCAGAGCTTTCGTCTTTTCCTCGAGGGCGGCGATGGCCTGGATGCGGGAGCTGTAGGAGCGGACGCGGCGGTCATTTGCCGAGCCGAACAGTTTGCGGGCGATGCCGCCGAAGCTGACCATTCAAATGGTCCTTTCTCAATCATGTCCCATGGTTGCGGACCGCTTGATTGCAAGGTCTTCAAACCAAACAAAATGCTCCGCTGCGCCTGAAACTCTTCTGGACGCGAAGTTGCGTGACAGATAAGAGGGGGGCCGAATGATGTCAACGGTTCCGGCCGATACAGAATGGCCACAATCCGGTGTTTTTGAAGGTTCCCGGCCGGAATCAAGACATGCAGATACCGGTGCCTAACCCGAAAGGTTTCTATATGTTGCGCCATAAGCTTCTTGCAGCGACTGCCCTGATTGCTGCGATCTCCTTCTCTTCCGCCTCTTTTGCGCAGGAAGATGCCGTCGTCGCGAAGGTCGATGGCGTCGAGATCCACAAGTCCGATCTGGACATGGCTGCCTCCAGCCTCGGCCCGCAATACCAGCAGTTGCCCGACGACCAGAAACAGGCTGCCGCTCTCTCGCAGGTTATCGACGTGAAGCTGCTGGCCAAGAACGCCGCGGCCCTGGACCTCGACAAGACCGACGACTTCAAGAAGCGTCTCGCTTTCCTTCAGGAACGCGAGCTGCACAATGCTTACCTCCGCAAGGAAGTTTTTGACGCCGTCAAGGACGAAGAGGTGAAGGCCCGTTACGAGAAGGAAATCGCTTCGCTTCCCAAGGAAGAAGAAGTGCATGCCCGTCATATCCTCGTAAAGACCGAGGAAGAGGCCAAGGACATCATCAAGCAGCTCGACGAAGGCAAGGATTTTATCGAACTGGCGAAGGCCAAGTCGGAAGATTCCAGCAAGTCGGACGGTGGTGACCTCGGTTACTTCACCAAGGGCCGCATGGTTCCCGAGTTCGAAGAAGCTGCCTTCACCCTTGAAAAGGGCGCCTACACCAAGACGCCGATCAAATCGCAGTTCGGTTTCCACGTCATCAAGGTCGAAGACAAGCGCGAAGCCGCTCCGCCGGCATTCGAACAGGTCGAGCCGCAGGTTCGCCAGCTCGTGATGCAGGAAAAGTATTCGGCCCTTCTCGAAAAGGCCAAGGCAGAGCAGAAGGTGGAAATCACCGATGAAGCGCTGAAGAAGGCTTACGACGAAGCCACCAAGGAACAGCAGGAACAGCAGCAGCCGCAGCAGTAACCTGCTTTTCCAAAAGGCCCGCTCACGCGGGCCTTTCTTTGTCCGGTATTTTTAAGATCCAGGGTTTGACCATGTCCACCACCGTTTCTCCGCTCGCCCCGAAATCCTATCCGGACATGCCGTCGCTGCGCGGTGTGCGCATGGCAACGGCTGCCGCCGGCATCAAGTACAAGAACCGTACCGATGTGCTGATGATGGTGTTCGATGAGCCGGCTGCCGTGGCGGGCGTATTCACCAAGTCCAAATGCCCGTCGGCGCCGGTCGATTTCTGCCGTTCCAACCTTTCGCATGGCGTTGCCCGCACGGTGGTGGTCAATTCCGGCAATGCCAATGCCTTTACCGGCGTGAAGGGCAAGGCTGCGACCGAACTCACTGCAAAGTCTGCCGCCGCGGCTGTCGGGTGCGGTGAAAACGAGGTTTATCTGGCTTCGACCGGCGTGATCGGCGAGCCGCTGGATGCCACCAAATTCGCAGGCGTTCTGGGTGACATGCACAAGACCGCCACCGGCGATTTCTGGCTGGAAGCTGCCAAGGCGATCATGACCACCGATACTTATCCGAAGGTCGCGACCCGCACCGCCGAGATCGGTGGCGTGACGGTGACGATCAACGGCATCGCCAAGGGCGCCGGCATGATCGCGCCCGACATGGCGACAATGCTCTCCTTCGTCGTGACGGACGCGGATATCGCGGCTCCTGTGCTGCAGAGCCTGCTGTCTGCCGGTGTCGAGCCGAGCTTCAATTCGATGACGGTCGACAGCGACACGTCCACATCCGATACGCTGATGCTGTTTGCCACCGGCGCTGCGGCAAAGGATGGCCAGACACAGGTCACTGACGCCAAGGATCCGGCGCTTAGCCCCTTCCGTGATGCGCTCAACGCGCTCCTGAAGGATCTGGCAATCCAGGTTGCCCGCGATGGCGAAGGCGCCACCAAGATGCTGGAAATCACTGTGACCGGCGCCGAAAGCGATGCGGCTGCAAAAACGATCGCGCTGTCGATCGCCAATTCGCCGCTGGTCAAGACCGCCGCCGCCGGTGAAGACGCCAACTGGGGCCGTATCGTCATGGCTGTCGGCAAGGCCGGTGAAGCCGCCGATCGCGACAAGCTGGCGATCTGGTTCGGCGATGTGCGTGTTGCCGTCAACGGCGAACGCGATGCCGGTTATTCGGAAGAGGCGGCCTCGAACGTGATGAAGGGCCAGGACATTCCGGTGCGCGTCGATCTCGGTCTCGGCTCGGGCAAGGCGACGGTGTGGACCTGCGATCTCACCAAGGAATATGTCGCCATCAATGGCGATTACCGGAGCTGATGTGTTGATGCTGGCGAATTCTCCCCATGGCGACCTGCCGATGGTCCGACGTCTGGAAGCGGTAGGCTTCCGGGCATGGCCGGCGGCCTCCGTGGTGTATGACGGCAGCTGGCAGGTGCGGTTGACCGGTGGTCATCCGTCGAAACGGCTCAACTGCGTGGTGCCGCTTGATCCTTCCGATTACCATGATGCCGACATCCGGCTGGAAAAGGCGCGCAAGCGTTTTGCCCATTACGGACGGCAGCTGGTCATTCGCGAAACGCCGCTTTCGCCGCGGCCTCTGATCGATGCTCTGGACGAGAATGGCTGGAGCTGTTTCGAGACGGTTTCGGTGATGACAGCGGATCTTGCTGCCATAGATTTTTCCGAGACGCTGGCGCATCTGCCGACCCATGATATCGGGCGGTTCATCGATGCCAGCCTTGCCGTGCACGGCGCCGATCCGGGGATCAAGCCGGCAATGGCGGAGATCGTCAGCGCCATCAAGCCGGCGACCGGCCTGTTTCTGATGGAAAACCCCGGCGAGGGGCCGGCTGCGGTGGCTATTTGCGTGCAGGACAATGATCTTGCCGGTATTCAGGATCTCGCCGTCGCCGAGGAGCGTCGCGGGCAGGGGCTTGGCACGGAGCTTCTTGCTGCGGCCCTACGCTGGGCCCGCATCAGCGGCGCACGCACTGCATGGCTTCAGGTTGTCAATACCAATGCGGCAGCCATGGCGCTCTACAGACGTTTCGGTTTCCGCGAGGCCTATCAATATCATTACTGGCGCAAGGACGAGACCGCGTGAACAATCCCGAACGCAAGATCCTGCTGGTTGCCGCCTGCGCCCTGATCGATACCGATGGCCGCATTCTTCTGGCGCAGCGCCCGGAAGGCAAGTCGCTGGCCGGCTTGTGGGAGTTTCCCGGCGGCAAGGTCGAGGCCGGAGAAACGCCGGAAGAGACACTGGTGCGGGAACTTCAGGAGGAAATCGGCATCGAAACCAAGGTGCCGTGTCTTGCGCCCCTGACCTTTGCCAGCCACACATACGAGACGTTTCATCTTCTGATGCCGCTTTATGTCTGCCGTCGTTACGAAGGCATTCCGGTGGGCAAAGAAGGGCAGGCCATCAAGTGGGTTCGACCGCAGGCGCTGCGCGATTACCCGATGCCGCCGGCCGATGAACCGCTGATCCCCTTCCTGCAAGACCTTCTCTGATTGTCCACAGGTCATTTGCGTTCGTCGCAGTTATGACAACGGCATTAACAGATCCTTTAACCGATCATGCGAAGTTTAGGCTTCGGCGGGCAAGTAACTGCGTGTGTGAGGCTTTAGGTGATGGACGACGAAATCTGGAAGACTGTGCGGACGCGGCAGCGGCCGGCGTTCCGGTCGAGCCGGACTGGCGCGCTCAATGTTGCACTTCTTTTCGGTACGGCCGCGATTGCGTTGTCGCTGATCGTGACGCCGATGCTCGCAAAACGTGGCGAGCAGGATCGCATGGCGCATATCCAGCAAGATTTCGACATGATCTCGACTGGTTCAATTAAGCGCGATACTGATAACACAAAAGAAAAGAATAAGCATTATACCATCCGCAGAAGTGTCCTGCAGGAGACGCCGGGTTCGGTTTGCATCGTGCAGGGTTATAGTTCCGAGACCGGTTGCTGAGGCCTTGTTCATGGGTTTGATCCGCTCCTTCCTGCACGACACAAGCGGTGCGACGGCCATCGAGTACGGCTTGATCGCTGCTCTGATCGGCACGGCGCTGATCGGCGGCATGGGCGCTTACGGCACGGAGCTTGGAAAGCTGTTCAACTTGGTGGGAAACACGTTGACCAACACGTTCTACTGAGTTTCAGCCGCCTTTTCCCTTCAACGCATCCGCCAGCCTGACCGTAGCCGAACCGGGCTTCAGTGGTTTCGGCTGGTTTTCGTGTGGTGCCCATCCTGACACATAGATCATCGCGAAGGTTGCCCGGATGCGGCCGTCGGGATCGCTGTAGCGTTCGGCATAGATCTGTGCTGCCCGCATCAGGAAGGCGCGATTGAGCGGCTTGCGGCTGCGTCCTGCAAGCGGATTGGTCATGCCGGTGGCGCGCAGGTCGCGGATCAGATCGAACAGCGAATCGTAACGCACGGTATAACTTTCCGCATCGGCAACGGGCAGGGCAAATCCGGCGCGTTGCAGCAGGGCGCCGACATCGCGCACATCCGGGAAGGGAATGACACGGGGGCTCGCCCCACCGGAAACCTCCGCTTCCGTGGCAAGCAGGACATCGCGCAATTCGGCGAGTGTGCCGGCACCGGGGATGGCGGCGAGAAACAGGCCGTCGGGTTTCAGCGCGCGGCGAATGCGGATCAGCACGCCCGGCGTATCATTGGTGAGATGCAGGGCGAGCGGTGATAGAACAAGATTGGTCGATTGCGGCTCGAGCGGCACGTCTTCAAGTGGTGCGGTGATGAATGTCCGCTCGCCTGCGCCTGAAAAGACGGCGTCGGTTTCGACACGGGTCAGATTGGTGACCTTGCCCGTCTCCAGGCTCAAGCGTGCTGCCGTGCCAGTGCCGCCATGCAGTTCCACCGCTTCCTCAAACACGCGCTCGACCACTTCGAGCCGCTCGGCCAGTTCACGGCCGGCCAGATCGAGCAGGAAATCGGCACCGGGCAGGGGCTGGCTTGCGGCACGTTCACGGCGGGCGGCGATCAGGTCGAGATCGAAGAGGATGTCCATCAGGCACTCCAGATGCGGGATCGGTCTGATATGGTGGGCGCGAAACAATCCCCCAAGTGGTTCAACCCCCAAGAATTCCGGATCGCAAAGGCGCCGGTGAGCGATTAAAGTCAAGACCAAACGCTGTCTGCCGGCGAACTGACTTCGGTCGCACCGCAGCCTTTTTTCCATTGGGAACCGTGTTCGGGGGCTGGCATGGAAGACGAGATCGATGAGGGTGGCGATGGATCGTGCGGTTCAAATGCCGTTGCGTCTATCGGGCATGGTGTGCGTGCCATCTTCGGGCGTATGGCGGATCTTGTCTATCCGCCGGTCTGTGCGGGATGTGGCGTGACGATCGGCCGGCATGGTGCGCTTTGCCCGATTTGCTGGCAATCGATCGACTTCATCGAGCGGCCCTTTTGCGACATTCTCGGCATACCCTTCGCCTTTGATCACGAGGCGGGGAGGCCGGGCGACGGCGGGCGGCTGGTTTCGGCCAGGGCGATTGCCGATCCGCCGCGTTACGACCGGCTGCGGGCGGTCGCCATTCATGATGGCGTGGCCCGTAAGCTCGTGCATGGACTGAAATATCGTGATCGCACCGAGCTTGCGATCATGATGGCCGCCTGGATGCAAAGGGCGGGGGCCGATTATCTGGCCGCCTGCGACGGCATCTTGCCGGTCCCGCTGCACTGGACCCGGTTTGCATCGCGAAAATTCAACCAGTCGGCCGAACTGGCGCGGCATCTGGCAAGGCTTTCCGACCGCCCGCTTTTGCCCTCGACACTGAAACGTGTGAAACGCACCAGCCGGCAGGTGGGGCTGACGGCGAAGGGGCGGCAGGACAATGTGCGCGCCGCCTTTGCCATTGTGCCCGGTCATGAACCGGATGTGTTCGGCAAAAGGCTGGTGCTGGTGGATGATGTTCATACGACGGGCGCGACCGTGTCTTCCGCCGCCGCGGTGCTCAAGCGGGCTGGTGCCGTCGAGGTCACTGTTTTGACCTTTGCACTGGCGATTTCCGGGCCTATATGACAAGACGATAGACGAGACGGCCCAAAGGCCCTCATGGTGCCAATGGGAGCATCCGATCCCGAAGGACTTCATGCAGGGTGTGTGTGAGCCCTATGGAGACCCTATGGCAGACATTATCATCTATACTCGCGACGGCTGTGGTTACTGTTCGCGTGCAAAATCCCTTCTGGAATCGAAGGAGGCAGACTATGTCGAGCATAATGCGACGCAGCGCCCGGAAGCGCGTGCCGAGATGATCGCCGTTTCGAATGGCGGCACGACTTTCCCGCAGATCTTCATCAATGGCCAGCATATCGGCGGCTGCGACGACCTGCATGCGCTGGAACGCGCCGGCAAGCTCGATCCGCTGCTGGCGGCCTGATCACGATATTCACGATCTGAAAAGCAGGAACAGGAACCATGGCTTTCAAGGCTGCCGCCATCCAGATGTGCTCCGGTGTCGACCCGGTGAAAAATGCCGCCGACATGGCGCGGCTGGTGCGTGAAGCAGCCGCGAAAGGTGCGATCTATGTGCAGACGCCGGAAATGACCGGGGCGGTGCAGAAGGATCGCGCCGGGTTGCGCGCCGTGCTGAAGGACGAGGATGGCGATATCATCGTTTCGACGGCGGCTGATCTCGCGAAGGAACTCGGCATTCATGTGCATGTCGGCTCCACGGCGATTGCGCTTGAGGATGGCAAGATCGCCAATCGCGGTTTTCTGTTCGCGCCGGACGGTTCGCGGGTCTGCACCTATGACAAGATCCACATGTTCGACGTCGATCTCGACAATGGCGAAAGCTGGCGCGAAAGCGCCGTCTATCGGCCGGGTGAGGAGGCGCGTGTTGCCGAACTGCCGTTTGCAAAGCTTGGTTTCGCCATCTGCTACGATGTGCGTTTTCCGCAATTATTCCGGACCGAAGCGCTTGCCGGTGCAGAGGTTCTGACTGTTCCAGCCGCCTTTACCCGACAGACCGGTGAGGCGCACTGGGAAATTCTGCTGCGCGCCCGCGCCATCGAGAACGGCGCGTTTCTGATCGCTGCAGCCCAGGCCGGCGTGCATGAGGATGGCCGCGAGACCTTTGGGCATTCGATGATTATCGACCCGTGGGGTAAGGTGCTGGCTTCTGCCGGTGGTTCCGGCGAGGCCGTGGTGATTGCCGAGATCGACGTGGCCGACGTGCCGGCGGCGCGTGGAAAAATTCCCAACCTGAAAAATGCCCGCGACTTCACCCTCGACACGGTCGCGCCGGCAAAGTCCGGCGAGGTTGCGGCGTGATCAAATATTCGCTTAGCTGCGACAGTGCGCATGCGTTTGAGGGCTGGTTTTCGGAAAGTGCCGATTTCGACCGGCAGCTTGCAAGCGGTTTTCTGACCTGTCCCGTCTGCGGCTCCGGTGCGATCTCCAAGAGCCTGATGGCGCCGTCTGTTTCGACGGCGCGCGCCAAGGAAAAGCGGCAGGCGGTGGCCATGGATGTGGCACGTGCCGAGGCGATGGCCAAACTGAAGGCGGCCGTCGCCGAGATCAAGGCCAGTTCCGAGGATGTCGGCGAGCGGTTTCCCGAAGAAGCTCGAAAAATCCACTACGGCGAAGCGGATGCGCGCGGTATTATAGGGCAGGCCAGCCTGACCGATGTGCGCGACCTTTTGGACGAAGGCATCGAGATCGCGCCGATCCCGGTCATCCCCGACGACGCCAACTGAGATGGCGGGCGTGGCGAAAAGACTGGCGATCTACAATTTCGGTCTTTTCGTTGGTCCTTACGACAGTTCCGAAGTCGAAGGTTTTCGCGTTCGCGAGCCTGTGAATTTTGCCGCCGCCGAAAGCGCGGAAGGATTTGTCGGACGTTCAGGTTATGATGGCGAACCCGGACCGGAATGCTGGGGCAGGCAGGTGTTTCCGCGATTTATCGAGGGCAGCGGGTTTGCAACGGCACCGTCCAGCCTGTCGCTCTGGGTTGATATCGAAAGTCTGATGGCGTTTTCCTATTCCGGCGTGCATGCGGATGCGCTGAAACATGCGCGCAACTGGCAGCTTCCCCGGCGCTGGCCAGCGCTGGTTCTGTGGTGGACGGATCACCGGCCGGACTGGCAGGAGGCGGTCTCGCGCTTCGAGCAGTTGCACGACCACGGGCCGGGGCCGTCGGCTTTTCATTTCAAAGAACCATACGGGCCGGATGGGGAGAAAGTGCTCCTCGACCGCGCCCGTATCCGCAGACTGTCAGAGGTGAATGCCGAGAGGCATGAGGACCTGCTGGCGGCCGTGCGTGGGATGGGAGTGTAACGCGGGTTTGGGGCAGGGGGATGAATGCGGACGGTTTTATTTTTGCTCTGGTTCACGATCCAGTTCGAGTGAAGAGCCGTTATCTTCAGGAAATAGAATTCTATCGTAATCCCGCGCGCCGTGCAGGATGTGAAGGATTTCGATCCGCTCCTCGCCGACCTCATAAAAGATCAGATATTTCCCGGATCGGCGCCTGCGTATTTCTCTCGCCGAAGGGCGCGCGAGGCGTGCGAAAGCGAATGGCCTGTTTGCGAGATCGAGCGACTTTTCTTCAAGGTCGGTTACGAAGCTTGCAGCCCGCTGCGGATTCGATTCCGCGATATATTCACCGATCGCAACGAGGTCTTCGATTGCCTCGCGTGCGAAGATGATTTTCATCGTTATCGTGCCTTGATGCCAAGCCGGGTGCGCACTTCCGCAAAAGCCTCATCGATCGGCAGGAAACGTCCCGCCTCTATGTCGTCGATACCCCTTTGTATTGCCGCGTCGAGCTTTTCCCGCGCCAACTCAGTTTCCTGGCGATTGCGGATCAAATCTCGCACGAGATCCTCGGGCGAGGCCGCAGCGCCACGCCGGACTTCCTTGAGAAGGAAGTCTTCCATCTCCGGTTCAAGCGTCACGGTGATCATGGCCATCTGCGACATTGGCGTTTCCTCAAGCAAGCCCAAGTTCTCAGGCTTAATCCTATCATAGCAGATTTCTCATCCGCAGGGATCCTTCCTTTTCAGGGGCCGTCTTTCACCCCGGACGCCGTGCGAGCAGCATGTAGTTCACATCCATGTCCGACGACAGGTTCCAGCTGTCGCCGAGCAGGTTGTAGAACACGCCGGTGCGGTGGATGATTTCCAGCCCGTCCGCCGTCAGCGGCTTTTCGATCTCTTCCGGGCGCACAAGCTTTTCATATTGATGCGTGCCGCGCGGCAGCCAGCGCAGCACGTTTTCGGCCGCGAAAATGGCAAGCGCGCGGGCCTTCAGCGTGCGGTTGATGGTGGCGACGAACATCAGGCCGCCGGGCTTGACCATCGAGGCGCAGGTGCGCAGGAAAAACTCCACGTCGGCAACGTGCTCGACCACTTCCATGTTCAGCACGACGTCGAAATGTTCGCCCGTCTCGGCCAGGTGCTCGGCGGTGACGGCGCGGTAATCGACCTCGACGCCGGTCTGCTCGGCATGGGTGGAGGCGATGCCGATGTTCTTTTCCGACGGATCGGCACCGACGACGATTGCGCCCATGCGGGCGATCGGTTCCGACAACAGGCCACCGCCGCAACCGATATCGAGAATGCGCAGGCCTTCGAGCGGTTTGTGGGCGCGCGGATCACGGCCGAAATGGGCGCAGATCTGGTCGCGGATATAGGAAATGCGCACCGGATTGAATTTGTGCAGCGGCCGGAATTTGCCGGTCGGGCTCCACCATTCGGCGGCCATCTTCGAAAACCATTCGACCTGGCTCGGATCGACGGTGGTTTTGTTGGCTTCGCTCATGGTGTCTTTCCTTTTTCATCGGCGGTTTTCAAGGCCGTCTCTTTGGCGACTGAAGTCGGATGATCGGCAAACGAAGTCAAGTGTGCATAGATGCCGATTTCGCCGCGGTCTCTCAGGTGTCTGAGAGAGAGACGCAGTATCTCACTATCTGAAAGGGTCCCCTGCATCGTGCCAACCTTATCCATGGTTCGTTTGAAAAGGTCGACTATGTCTTTTTGCTGAAAGGCCATGCAGGCTGGCAGATCGGCATTTGCCTTGCCGCTGAGGCCAAGCTCCTTGTGCAGTTTCACGACCCCTTCCTGATGCGGAGAGGGCAACATCGGGCCAATGCAATATCGGTTGCGCCGGCATGCCCTGCGGTGGCAAAAGCCCTGTCTTACATTGACCATCGCCGCAGTCAGCCGGCATTGCACTTCGTGCAGGCGGGCGCGGGTCTGTTCGTATTCGCTGAGATCGTCGGTCGCCATTGCTCATCTCCTCAAAAGATCGTGGATCGTGACTGCCGTTGGTTCCTGCTGCGGCTTCATGCGTGCCGATTTCAGTAGACAGAGTCCTCCCTTGGTGCGGATCGCCTTTTTTAAATTTCGGCCGGGACACGTCGGGTGCCTCTGACTGAAATTTATAAATGACACTCGACGTGCCCCGTTCGGGTCCTCGGGTTAAACCCGAGGATTTCCGCGCAACTCCGGTCCTTCTGCGGCGGCCCTGTTCTCGTTTTTATAACCGTCGGGCCGGTTTGTGTGCGACACACGCACGCCCCGCCATCTTTCAGGCGAGAGGAAGACCATTTTCTGCGCAGCCCCGCATGGATCACCTGCATCAGGGCGTCCCATGCGATCACCGGCTCTATCTCGCCGGCAATGCGGACCGGTGTAGCCGAAACAGAACGCGTGAAGTATCGCACAATCCCGAAATGCGGGGATGAACTCGAAGTCAAGATATTGATATCATTGAATCGACCCTTCAAAACGTCCCCGGGCTTTTGTCAATTTTCGCAGGCGAAGGAGCTGGGCCAATCATCTCGACAGTTGGGGCAAGCGACTAAACATCAGCTAAACGCCGCATTCATGCCCGGTTCACCGCCATGGTGGAACTATCGGGACGTCTTCGGCATTGTCTGCCGCATCTGAGCAGGCAAGCCGACCCCTGGTCCGGACGACCGAGGTATCAGGCAATGTTCTTCAAGGAGGAACACGTGAAGAAATTTATTCTCGCTGCGGCCGCGACCAGTGCGCTGATGGTAGCGCCGACGCTCGCAGAAGCTGCCGTGCGCGGTTATGCGACCGCGAACGTCAACATGCGTTCAGGCCCGAGCACCGGTTACCCGGCGGTCACCGTTGTGCCTGTCGGCGCGCCGATCACCATTCATGGCTGCATGAGCAACGTCAACTGGTGTGATGTGCAATTTTCGGGTGGGCGCGGTTGGGTTTCGGGCAGCTATATCAGCACCACCTACCGTCAGAACCGCGTTTACGTCGCGCCGGACTATTATCGCCCGCTCGGCATTCCGACCGTCACCTTCGAGGTCGACAATTATTGGGGCCGTTATTACCGCGACCGCGATTTCTATCGGGATCGCGACCGTTGGGACCGCCGCCCGCCGCCGCCGCCGCCGCGCTGGACGCGTGACGATCGTCGTCCGCCACCGCCGCCGCCGGGTTGGGACCGTGATGATCGCCGTGGTCCGCCTCCGGGATGGGACCGGGACAGGGATCGTGACCGTGATCGCGATCGGGGTGACTGGAACCGCGGCAATGACGACCGCCGTGATCCGCCTCCGGGCTGGGATCGTGGTGATGATCGGCGTGGCCCGCCTCCGGGTGACGACCGTCGCGGCCCGCCGCCGGGTGCCGATCGTGGCGATGACCGTCGCGGCCCACCTCCCGGCTGGAACAATAACGACGACCGTCGCGGACCGTCTCCGACCTGGAACCAGAACAATCGCGATCCGGATGCCCCGCCTCCGGGGGGCTGGGGCAACCGCATCCTGCCGCCTCCGGGCCAGTAAAATTCGTGCATCGTCAGCGCGGCGATGCACATCACCGAACACCCGGTCCGGCCTGTCTTCGGGCTGCGCGGGAAGAAGGGCTGCCTTTGGGTGGCCCTTTTTCGTGTCTTGCATGTGAGGCGGCGTCGATTTCCTGAGTGAGGCGTACCGCTTTGGCTTGAACCGACCATTGCGCCGCATCCCGCTTTTCGCTAAGAGACCCGGCAACTTCGGGCTTTTCAAATAAAAGTCCGTTCGACAGGAGACGCGTCCGCCGGCATCCCTAGCCGATGCCATATGGGGCGCGAACGGGTGGTATTGGTTCTTAAAAATGGCGCGCATTGTCATGAAATTCGGCGGTACATCCGTCGCCAACCTCGAACGCATCCACAACGTTGCCCGCCATGTGAAACGTGAAGTCGATGCCGGCCATGAGGTCGCGGTCGTCGTTTCCGCCATGTCCGGCAAGACCAACGAGCTGGTTGGCTGGGTTCAGGACATGCCGAAAGTGGCTGGCGCCACCTCGCCCTTCTACGACGCGCGCGAATATGATGCGATCGTTGCATCCGGCGAGCAGGTGACGTCCGGCATTCTCGCCATCGCGCTGCAGTCGATGGGCATCAATGCCCGTTCCTGGCAGGGCTGGCAGATCCCGATCCGCACCGATAGCGCCCATGGCGCAGCGCGTATCGAGGAAATCGACGGTGCCGATATCATCAAGCGCATGGGCGAGGGCCAGGTGGCCGTGGTGGCCGGTTTCCAGGGACTTGGGCCCGATAACCGCATCGCCACGCTTGGCCGCGGCGGTTCCGACACGTCGGCCGTGGCGATTGCCGCAGCCGTCAAGGCCGACCGTTGCGACATCTATACCGACGTCGATGGCGTCTACACGACCGACCCGCGCATCGTGCCGGCCGCGCGCCGCATGAAAAAGGTGTCCTTCGAGGAAATGCTCGAAATGGCATCGCTGGGCTCCAAGGTCCTGCAGGTTCGCTCGGTCGAGCTTGCCATGGTCCACAAGGTCCGCACCTTCGTTCGCTCCAGTTTCGAGGATCCCGATGCACCGGGCATGGGTGACCTTCTCAATCCGCCCGGTACGTTGATTTGCGCAGAGGAAGAAATCGTGGAACAGGAAGTCGTTACCGGCATCGCCTATGCCAAGGATGAGGCACAGATCTCGCTGCGTCGGCTCGCCGACCGTCCGGGCGTTTCGGCAGCGATCTTTGGCCCGCTGGCCGAGGCCCATATCAATGTCGACATGATCGTGCAGAACATTTCCGAAGACGGTTCGCGCACTGACATGACCTTCACCGTGCCTTCGGGCGACGTCGACAAGGCGATGCAGGTCCTCAATGAGAACAAGGACGCGATCGGCTTCGACGTCGTGCAGACCGAATCAGGCCTGTCCAAGGTTTCGGTCATCGGCATCGGCATGCGCAGCCATGCGGGCGTTGCAGCCACTGCCTTCAAGGCACTTGCCGCAAAAAGCATCAACATCAAGGCCATTACGACGTCAGAAATCAAGATTTCCATCCTGATCGACGGCGCTTACTCCGAACTTGCAGTTCGCACTTTGCATTCCGCTTACGGTCTCGATAAGAATTGATCGTGAACCGGTTCGCCGCGCCTGACATTTGAGGCGCGGCCGCTTCCGGGGGTGGGGTACCTGTTTTCGGGAGCAAGCATGCCGACGCGAGATCTATCGGCAGGTCCGCGGGTTCTGTTGAAGCGCCTGCGTGAGTTGATGGCGGAACCGCTCGAGCCACAGGATCGGCTCGATCGTATCGTGCGCCAGATTGCCAGCAATGTGGTGGCGGAAGTGTGTTCCGTCTATGTCCTGCGCTCCGATGGTGTGCTGGAGCTTTACGCGACCGAAGGCCTCAACAAGGATGCCGTCCACCTTGCCCAGCTGAAAATGGGCCAGGGTCTGGTCGGCACGATTGCCGCTTCGGCGCAGCCTCTCAATCTCTCCGATGCCCAGTCGCATCCGGCTTTCCGTTATCTGCCGGAAACCGGTGAAGAGATCTACCATTCCTTCCTCGGCGTTCCTATCTTGCGGGCCGGCCGTACTTTGGGCGTTCTCGTCGTCCAGAACAAGGCACAGCGCAATTACCGTGAAGACGAAACGGAAGCGCTCGAGACGACTGCAATGGTAATCGCCGAGATGATCGCGACCGGAGAACTGAAAAAGATAACAGCCCCCGGTCTCGAACTCGATCTGACCCGTGCGGTGTCGATCGATGGTGACGGCTATAACGAGGGCATCGGGCTCGGCCACGTGGTTCTGCATGAGCCGCGCATCGTCGTGACCAATCTTCTCAACGAGGATGCCGACAAGGAAATCGAGCGCCTTGTGCATGCACTCGGTTCGCTGCGTATCTCCATCGACGACATGTTGCAGCGCCGTGATGTGAGCCAGGAAGGCGAACACCGCGAGGTTCTGGAAGCGTTTCGCATGTTCGCCCACGATCAGGGCTGGGTGCGGCGCATGGAAGAGGCGATCCGCAACGGCCTGACGGCGGAGGCGGCTGTCGAAAAGGTGCAGAGCGACACCAAGGCGCGCATGATGCGCCTGACCGATCCTTACCTGCGCGAACGCATGCATGATTTCGACGATCTCGCCAACCGGCTGCTGCGGCAGTTGACCGGCTTTGCCGGGCGCGATTTCGAAAACGGTTTCCCGAACGATGCGATCGTTCTGGCGCGCGCCATGGGCGCTGCCGAACTGCTCGATTATCCGCGCCAGAGCCTGCGCGGTCTTGTGCTGGAAGATGGTGCGGTGACGAGCCATGTGGTGATCGTTGCGCGTGCGATGGGCATTCCGGTGGTCGGGCAGGCGGCGGGCATCGTGGCGCTGGCCGAAAACGGCGATGCCGTGATCATCGACGGCGACGACGGCCAGGTGCATCTGCGCCCGATGATCGACATGCAGAACGCCTATGCGGAAAAGGTGAAACTGCGCGCTAAAAGGCAGGAACAGTTCAGGGCCTTGCGGTCGGTCGATCCGGTGACCAGGGATGGGCAGCGCATCGGCCTGCAGATGAATGCCGGCCTGATGGTGGATTTGCCGCAGCTTGCCGAATCCGGCGCCGAAGGCATCGGCCTGTTCCGCACCGAATTGCAGTTCATGATCGCCTCCAACATGCCGAAGCTGGAGGAGCAGGAGGCCTTTTACCGCGCCGTGCTGAAACAGTCGGTGGGGCGTCCGGTGACGTTCCGCACGCTCGATATCGGCGGCGACAAGGTCGTGCCGTATTTTCGCGCCCATGACGAGGAGAATCCGGCGCTGGGCTGGCGGGCGATCCGCCTGTCGCTCGACCGGCCGGGCCTGTTGCGCACGCAGCTGCGTGCCCTGTTGCGGGCTTCCGCCGGTTCCGAGTTGAAGATGATGGTGCCGATGGTGACGGAGGTTTCCGAAATCCATGCGGTGCGCGAACTTCTGCTCAAGGAAGTCCAGCATCTTTCCAAGCATGGCCATGCTTTGCCGAAGAAGTTGCAGTTCGGGGCGATGCTGGAAGTGCCGTCGCTGATGTGGCAGATCGACGAACTGATGGCGGCGGTCGATTTCGTTTCGGTCGGTTCCAACGATCTGTTCCAGTACACGATGGCGGTGGATCGGGGGAACACACGGGTGTCGGATCGTTTCGACAATCTCGGCAAACCCTTCCTGCGTGTGCTGCGCGATATCGTGCGGGCAGGGGAGCGCAACAACACACCGGTGACGCTGTGCGGCGAGATGGCGGGACGGCCGCTGTCTGCCATGGCGCTGATCGGGCTCGGTTTCCGCTCCGTTTCCATGTCGCCGACGGCGATCGGTCCGGTCAAGGCGATGCTTCTGGGGTTGGATGCCGGCAAGCTGGCCGATGCGCTGAACGCGGCCCTTGACGACCGTTCGTTGTCGGGCGAAACGACGCGCGAGATCCTGCTGCGCTTTGCGGCGGAGCATAACATTCCGGTCTGATCCAAGCTTCAGCCTTGAATGGTGGTCTTTGGTCGGGCTAAACGCTCTCCATCGTCATCCTCGGGCTTGACCCGAGGATCTGCTGTCCTCTCCGAAGTGGTTAGATCCTCGGGTCAAGCCCGAGGATGACGACAGAGGAAATGGCGCCCAAGAGTAAGCCGGCATATCTGGAGTTTTCTAATTGGCAAAACTGCCTGTCGAAAAGATGCGCGAACTGGAGCGTCGGTTCGCCGAGATCGAGGCACGCATGTCGGAAGGCCCGGCGGCCGACGTCTATGTGAAGCTGGCATCGGAATATTCCGAGTTGCAGCCGGTGGTGCGCAAGATCCGCGAATATGAAAAGGCCGTTTCGGAAGAGGCGGACCTGCGCGCGCTGCTGTCCGACAAGGCCACGGATCGCGAGATGCGCGAGCTGGCCGAAATGGAACTGCCGGAAGCGGAAGAGCGGGTCGAGGCGCTGGAAAAGGAGATGCAGATCCTGCTTCTCCCCAAGGATGCTGCCGACGAGCGCAGCGCCATCCTCGAAATCCGCGCCGGCACCGGCGGCAACGAAGCGGCACTTTTTGCCGGCGACCTTTTTCGCATGTATGACCGTTATGCCTCGACACATGGCTGGAAGGTGGAAGTGCTGTCCGCCAGCGAAGGCGAAGCCGGTGGTTACAAGGAAATCATCGCCAACGTGACCGGACGCGGCGTGTTTTCCAAGCTGAAGTTCGAAAGCGGCGTGCACCGTGTGCAGCGTGTGCCCGATACCGAAACGCAAGGGCGCATCCACACATCCGCCGCGACCGTTGCGGTGATGCCGGAAGCCGAAGAGATCGATATCGAGATCAAGGCCGAAGACATCCGCATCGACACGATGCGCGCTTCGGGTGCCGGTGGCCAGCACGTCAACACCACCGATTCGGCGGTGCGCGTCACCCACCTGCCGACCGGCATCATCGTCGTCAGTGCCGAAAAATCGCAGCACCAGAACCGCGCCAAGGCGATGCAGGTTCTGCGCACGCGGCTTTACGACATGGAGCGCCAGAAGGCTGACAATGAACGCTCCGCGGATCGCAAGAGCCAGGTCGGTTCGGGTGATCGTTCCGAGCGTATCCGTACCTACAACTTTCCGCAGGGGCGGGTGACCGATCACCGTATCAACCTGACGCTCTACAAGCTCGACCGGATGATCGAAGGCGAAATCGACGAAATGGTCGATGCGCTGATTTCCGATTATCAGGCCGGACAGCTGGCGCAACTGGGCGAGCGGCAAGGGTAACGTCATGAAGAACCTTGCCGAGGCGGTGATGACCGCCAAGCGCCGGTTTGCCGAGGCTGGTCTTGCCGATGCGGCGTTTGAAGCGCGGTATCTGATCGGCGGATTGCTGGGGCTTTCGAATACGGACGTCTTTACCGGTGGCGAACGGCTTTTGACCCTGGCCGAGACGGCGACGATCTCAGATGCGATCGAAAGGCGGCTGCGGCATGAGCCGGTTCACCGCATTATCGGTGCCCGCGATTTTCACGGGCTGACGCTCAAACTTTCGAAGGAAACGCTGGAGCCGCGACCGGATACGGAAACGCTGGTGGAAGCGCTGTTGCCGCATGCGCAGGCGATTGCGGCGGCGAAAGGCGTTGTTCGGCTGCTCGACATGGGCACCGGGACCGGTGCGATCGCACTGGCCCTGGCGAAGGCCGTGCCGCAATTATCGGCTGTCGGCAGCGATATTTCGCGCGATGCCCTTGATACGGCTGCCGCCAATGCCCACCTGAATGGTATCGCGGACCGGTTTTCGACAAGGGAAAGCCGCTGGTTCGACAAGATTGAGGGATGTTTCGACATAATCGTGTCAAATCCTCCCTATATACGATCAGATGTTATCCCCGAGCTTCAACCGGATGTCCGAAATTTCGACCCGCTTGTTGCATTGGATGGTGGCCCGGATGGGCTCGACGCTTATCGTGACATAGCAGACGGTGCCCGAAGGTTTCTTGAACCGGGTGGGGTGATCGGTCTGGAAATCGGCTTCGACCAGAAGGAAACGGTCGCGGCAATCTTTGAACAACGGGGTTTTACACTGATCGATGCCGTGCGTGACTACGGCGGAAACGATCGTGTTCTGGTGTTTCGTGACATTGCGCAAGACCAGACCCAAGCAACAGCATGACAGCCAAATAACAAAGCTTGTGCGAGACTTTAGGACGTTTTGCACAAGCGAAAGAAAAGGCTTGGAATTCCGCTTGAAGCGGGCTAGGTTCGGATCACGCATTGGGCGGCTGGGAATGAACGGTTAACGTTCAAAGACTGATCAACCGGAGTTCGGCTCTTTTTTCGGGAGCTTCGAGGGTTGAGCTTTTCCCGGTGCGTGATCAGACAAACCGACCTTCACGAGCAGCAGAGCGACGATGATGTCTGCATGCCGCCAGTGAAGCCTTGGTCCGGCGCGTGGCCGGCACGGCCAGCGTGGCCCTTTTATCAGCAAAACTAGAGAATTCAGGTGAAAGATCGATGAGGCCAGGACAACAGCAGAATAAGCGTGGTCGAGGGCGCGGTAACAACAACAATGGCGGCGGCGGTGGTGGTGGTAACAACTTCAACCGCAAGGGCCAGAACCCCCTGACCCGGACTTATGACAGCTCCGGTCCCGACGTGAAGATCCGTGGCACTGCGCAGCATATTGCCGAAAAATATTCGACGCTCGGCCGTGATGCCATGAGCTCCGGCGACCGGGTCATTGCAGAAAACTACCTACAGCACGCCGAACATTACAACCGCATCATTGCCGCCGCACAGGCGCAGATGCAGGAACGTTTCCAGCATCAGGATCGCCAGGACTTCAATGGCCAGGACGATCGTGACGGCGACGATATCGACGGCAACGATTACGACGATGCGACGGGCGCACAGCCGGTCATGGACCAGCAGCCGCGTGAAAATCGCGAGCAGAACCAGAATCGTGACCGCAATCGCGACGACCGGGGCAACCGGGGTGACCGCCAGGAACGCGGCAATCGCGATGATCGTGGCAATCGTGAAAACCGTGGCGAGCGTCAGGACCGTGACAATCGCGGCAACCGCCAGGAGCGCAGCAACGAAGTTGTGGCCGAAGCCAAGGCTGATGTCGCTGCAGAAGGTGTTGCGCCGGAAGCCGCTGCCGAAGTGGACGACCAGCCGCGCATCGAAACCCGCGAGCGTCGTCCGCGCCGCGAGCCGCGTGAGCCGCGCGAGCCGGCCGCCGCAGCCGTTGACGATGGCACCGGCCCGCAGCCGGTGATCGAAGGCGTGCCGGCCGAAGTGGCCGCCGAAGAGGCCGAAGCGACAGCGGCTCCGCGCCGCCGCGCCGCAGCCCGCCCGCGCCGCCAGCCACGCAAGGCTGCTGACGCTGCCGAAGGTGCTGACGGCGACGCCAAGCCGGAAATGGCAGAGGTTGCCGGCGAATAAGTTTTTCGCCGATATGAGATGAAAAAGGGCCGTTCCGCGAGGGGCGGCCTTTTTTCGTTTGCGGGAAATCATACGACCGAACCGCTGATGCGATCAGCCGGCACTGCTCAGCCGGCTGCAATTCAGTCAGAAGGGCAGGTGTCTCTCTGCCGGAAACAGCGGTCATTGGCGTGCATGCATCTCTCGCATGCGGGCGCCAATCGCCACCGCTCCCGAGGAACCTGCTCCATTTTACAATGAACCGCTCCGACCCGTTGGCTGGTGCCGCATTCATTCGGATGGGATTGCGCCGACAATGGTCGTGCAGCCGCGGTGGTGTCTGGTCCGAAGTCGCGATGCGATAATCGCCTGGCGGTGTCGATAAGACTGCGGACGCATTCCTCACCTCGAGCATCCCCCCGGGGCGGTTGCGCGGGACCTCGATCCGTGGCCTGACATGTTCCATGGGCTGCAAGCTATCGGCAAGATCTCCGTCAGGTTGTTCGCCATGCCGTCGACGGTTGCCTGATCGCACAACCCCCAAAAATTCTCGGACGTAATGTTCTCGCAACGTCAGGTGCCGAGTCTGGTGTGGCGTCGAGGCCGATGGCTCACGTTGCACAGGAGAACGATATGACAAAACTCAGGACATCACTTGGCACGCCTGCCCTTGCCATTGCGCTGGCTTTCGCGGCCATGACGCCCGGCGTCGCGCAGGCTGGAAAGAAGGAACGGGCCATCGCGCTTGGGGTCGGGATCGGCATGCTCGGAGGTGCGCTCGCTTCCAAGGGCGATCCGCGCGCCATCCTCGGCGGGGCCGTTGCCGGCGGCCTGATCGGCAGCGTGGCTGAGAAGGACCGTCGAGACCGCCGAGAGGACCGTCGGTCCTGGCGTGACGAGCGGCGTTGGGACGAGCGGCGCGGGGAGGGCCGGCGGCCGGTTTATCGCGACTGGCGCTGATCATCCCCGGACAATCTCAAAGACAAGGAAAAAGACCATGAACAAGACATTCGCGGCAGCACTGGCTGTCATGACCATTGCCGGCCTGCCTGCTCTTGCCCAGGAAAAGCCGGCGGACAAGGAAATGATCGACAAGGCTTTCGATGGCATGGACACGAACAAGGACGGCAAGATCGACCGTGCCGAACTCGGTGTCTACATGCAGGCGATCGTGGACAAGCAGCGAGAGGAATTCGATGCCGGGTTCGTTGAGGTCGACGTCAACAAGGATGGCAAGATCGATCGCGAGGAAGCCAAGGCGAATACGATCCTGGAGACCTATTTCGACCCCCTCGACACCGACAAGGACGGTTTCCTTTCGAAGGCGGAGATGGACCACGCATTGGCTGAAGCTGCCAAATTGAAGAACTGACATCCGGCGGCATCGACCGGTCCGTTGAGCTTACGGATTTTTCCGTGGCGAGCCTGCGGCGCGTCTTGCACGCGCTGAAGCTCAATCCCACCGGATGAACCGCTTCAAAAGAAGGAAGGTCAAACATGACGATAGGCAATCTTGCGCCCAAAAACCTCATGTCGATCAGCGGCGGAGTGCTGCTGGCCCTGACGCTCGGCGGTTGCTCGACGGCCGGGGCAGACGATCATGGTGACAGACGGTGGTGTTCGGGATCTGGAGATTATGACAGATGCATGTACACGCAGCAGCACCGCCGCGATCGCGAGCAACGCATCAATCAGGAAAAGGCTTTGATCAATGCGGAACAGGCGCGTGAAAATCTTCGGATGCTGAGGGAAATCAGACGGAAACGCGGAGAATACTGATTTCTCGCGTGCTTTCGTGAACTGTCGGCAGGGAGTGCATTCCTGCCGACAGTTTTTTAGGCGCGCCGGCCAGCCGGTTCAACCTCGCGGCTCATGCCTTGCGGCGCGTTCATCCAGCGCCGCGACGGCGGCCTGCAGAAACGCGCTCTGGCGGCCATCGGCAGAGCTATTTGTCCCCGGCTGCAGGTCATCCCGGATTTTTGTCATGAATCCCAGGTGGTCGAACGTATCCGATGCGATATTGATCTCCACCTCGTCCAGATAGTGGGCCAGAAGCGGCTCCAGGGCGAGGTTTTTATCCTTTTCATATCTCAGTGCCATCTCGCGAGCGAGTTTGACCATTTGCACGTGTGGGCCAAGTTTGGCACTCATCAATATCTCCATCTGTGTTGTCGTCGCATCCGGCTGGCAGCAAAGGGGAACGGCCAGCGAGCCCTTTTGTTTCTAGGGTCGTGCCGATCAAGGGCAAGTCTTCCGCGTTCACGGATGGCATTTGACCGATAACGGTTACGACAACGATGTCGCTGCTGCCACGATGGTTTCTCCGGCAATCCTCGGTTGGCCACCGACATCCGCCACGAGACAAGCCGCTGCCCTCACGCGTGCAAGCCGCAGCGCTTCGGTAAAATCCTGCGTTCTCCCATTTCCGTCATATTGCAGTGCGCTATGTGATTTACCGAGTAACGATCGATATTTACCGCGATGCGCAATTTCATTACGCTGTTGCACAACCCAATCTGTTCAGGAGACGCTGCCGATGACGACGTTCGAAACCTATCTCGAAGGCCAGAAGGAAGCGGGGCTCGGCGACGATCTGATTGCCGTGCTGCGCGAGATCGCGGAGGCCACGCGAAAGATTTCGGACACGCTGAAAACCTCATCGCTGGAAGGGTTGACCGGCGCGACCGAAGAAACCAACGTTCAGGGCGAAACACAAAAGCCGCTCGACATTCTGTCCAACGACATCCTGCTGGAGGCCTGCCGCGCGCTGCCTTCTGTTTCCTTTGCCGTGTCAGAAGAACTTGATGCGGAAGTGGCGATTCATGCGAATGGAACATATGCGGTCATCTTCGATCCGCTCGACGGCTCTTCCAATCTCGACGTGAACGTGACTGTCGGCACGATCTTTTCGGTCATCGAGGCAAAGACCGCCGCCGATATCCTGAAGAGTGGCCGTCATCAGCTGATCGCCGGTTATGCGGCTTACGGCCCGCAGACGACGCTGGTTCTAACAACCGGCAAGGGAGTGCAGATCTTCACCCTCAATGCCGAGGGCACTTATGTCTTGACCACGGCCGATGCCAAAATCGTGCCGGAAGCGAAGGAATTCGCCATCAATGCCGCCCGCCGCGCCTCCTGGGATGATGTGGTTGCCGCCTATATCGAGGAGGCGATCGACACCGGCCACAACATGCGCTGGGTTGGTTCGATGGTTGCCGATACGCATCGCATCTTTAACCGCGGCGGTGTGTTTCTGTATCCGGCAGACCGCAACAAGCCGGCATCCGGCGGCCGTCTGCGTTTGCTTTACGAGGCAAATCCGATCGGTCTTCTGGTGGAAGCAGCAGGCGGCGAGGCGATCATCGGTGATGCCAAAATCCTCGACATCGAGCCCACTGGCCTGCATCAGCGTGTGCCGGTGATTTTTGGCTCCAAGGCAGAAGTGGACAAGCTCGCCGCAGGTTATGCTGCGCGAGTGCTGGAAGCGGCTGCGGAATAGGATTTTTTAAGGGGGAGGAGGCGTTATGCCGACTTCCATATGCCTTGCGAAAACGCAGTGCCCGGGCGGAGGAGATTCCGTCCGGGCATAAATATCAGAACAGCGTCGAGTGACTTTCGCATTCGTCGCGCGCTTCATCGAATTCATCGACATGGGCCTGAGCAAAGGCCTGGAATTCAGGATCGCTGATGTGTTCGACGCCTTGCGGCAGGCCGTGGTCGTGGATCAGGGTCTTGAAGATATCGATAAGCTGGGTGGTCTTGTCTTCCGACATGGTCGTTACCTCTTGATGATACATGTGACGTTCACCCCCGGCACCACGCGGACATGATGTCGAACCTCACATTTGTCATGTGGGAACGGAAATGCTGCGACAAAATGGCATTCACGGTTTTCTGAATAGGCGCTCACGAAACCGCGACCGGGCTGGATCTCACCGCGCCACGGATGCCGCAAGCTCCACGATCGCCTGCAGATAGGCCGCGCGGGCGTGGGCGTGCTGGAATGTGTGCGATGTGCCCGGGATGGTTTTTGTGGTGATGGTCGGGTAGCGGTTTTTACCTTCACCAAAGAAATGCGCGTGTTCTTCCAGTCCGATATCACCGGGGCTGTAGAGGATGGTGACCGGAATCTTGCGGCGCTGCAGGTTGTCGAAGGCGGCATAGACGGCGCGTTCGCGGGCGGACACGCCGCCGATCGCCTTGGAGAGCGGCCGCATGGCGTGCTGTTTCAGCCGCGAGCCGATGGCTTTGCCCTTGCTGGCCAGATTGATTTCGCCGCGAAGGGCCTTTTTCAGTGTGGCGATATCGAGAAACCGGCTGCCGTAATGTTTCAGGGTCTGGGTCTGGTTGGTCAGCGCCGAGACGATCGGGCGATTTTCCGGCCAGATGAACATTTCCGGATTGATGCCGACCATGCCGGTGACGCGCGGATCCCGTACCGAGATCTGGAAGGCGAGATAGGCGCCGGTGCAGCGGCCGGCGACGATGACGGGGGCATCGTTGCGGGCGGCCATGAAGGCGATCGCTTCCATGGCATCGACCACCTGGATCTCACCGTAGAGGACATGCCCTTCATGGCCGGGCAGGGCAGGGCTGTCTGCGACATTGGAGCAATCGAACCGCAGCGACGAAATACCGGCGCGAGCCAGATCACGCGCGAGGCGGGCGGAATAACTGCCCCAGCCGGACAGGCGCTCGTAACCGGCGGCGAGCAGCAGCACCTGTGCATTCCGGTGGCTTGTGGCCTCGATTGGCTCGCTGATGATGCCGAACAGCCGGTCGTTGCGGCCGAAGCGCAGCGGGGTTTCGCGATAACCGTCGCCGCTGTGAGAGGTGGATTGGCGGGCCGGAGAAGGCGTGGCGACAGCCGGCTCGACTATGTCGACAGGTTCGCCGGCCAGTGCCTTGACCCAGTCGACGGCCTGTTCGGTCACGGTTTCGGGTACTTCGGCGAGGAGCGGGTTTACCGTCAGCCGGTCATACCCCTCAAAGACTTTGGTGGTGACGGTGGCGCCGAGTGTTTGCAGATGGTCGGCAAGCTGTGCATCGGCCGGACGCTCCGGCCGGGTGAAAACGAGGATTTCCGCGGCGGGCAGCGTTTCGAGTTTCAGGAGATCGATGGTGCGCAGGCCTGCCGCGACCATGGGCGGCAATGACACCTGGGCGATCGCCTCGGCATCGGTCTCCGGCCGCAGAAGCAGCTTTTCAGCCGCAACGGCGAGGAAGGCGGAAAGTTCGCGCACATGCAGGCGACCGGACACGACCGGGGCCATCAGCACCATCGCCACGAGGTCAGGCATGGCGGCGGCGGCAAGGGTTGCGATCGGGGCGCCGATACCCTGTGCGACGATGACGATGCGGCGGATGCCTGTGCGGCTTTTCAAATGTAAGGCGGCAGCGCTCAGCGTGTTTACCCAGCTGTCGAGATCGGCTTCGCCGGCAGTCAGCGCGTCACCGGTGCCGGGATAATCGACACGCAGGCTGGCAATGCCCTGATCGGCGAAACGTTCGGCCAGAATGCGGAAGAAACGGTGACTGCAGAGGTCCTCGACGCCGAAGGAGCCGGCAAACAGCACGGCGATATCTCGGGGCTTATCGCGCGCCGGTTCAAACAGCGCGATGGTGTCTCCGAAAACCATAGGTTCGGCGGCTGGCCGTGCAAGCGACTGGTTCTGTTGGCTGGCTGCCGGCTTCAAGGTCTGCCGCATGTCTGGATGTGCCCCCACGTCCCCTGTTAAGGAACCATTCTTTCAATTTTCGGTTGCGATTTGATTAAGCGTAAGCGGGTGCGCTCTCCTCCAGACGAGATCGTCGAAATGCCTGTTTGCCCACCTTTAAAACCGCAAAAGCCGCTCCCATATTTTTGTCGAGGCCGCTGATCCGGCCTTGGGGCTTGCCGCAATCGGGAGCCCGATCCCAACCGTCGTTTCGTGCCTTTTCGGGCGAGGCGATTTCAGGAGGTAATAAGCATGAACATCGAAAAATATTCCGAACGGGTGCGCGGTTTCCTGCAGTCTGCCCAGACGCAGGCTCTCTCCGACGGCCACCAGCAGTTCGCCCCCGAACATGTGCTGAAAGTGCTGCTTGACGACGACCAGGGCATGGCGTCCGCGCTGATCGAACGCGCCGGCGGCAACGCCAAGGAAGCGAAGATCGCCAATGATGCTGCACTTGCCAAGCTGCCAAAGGTGTCCGGCGGCGACGGTCAGATCTATCTTTCGCAGCCGCTTGCGCGCGTGTTTTCTACCGCCGAGGACGCTGCCAAGAAGGCGGGTGACAGTTTTGTCACCGTCGAACGCCTGCTTCTGGCGCTTCTCATTGAAAGTTCGGCCTCGACATCTGCCAGCCTGAAGAAGGCGGGGCTGACGGCGCAGGGGCTCAATCAGGTGATCAACGAATTGCGAAAAGGCCGTACAGCCGACAGCGCCAATGCCGAACAGGGTTTTGACGCACTGAAGAAATATGCCCGCGACCTGACGGCTGACGCGCGTGACGGAAAACTCGACCCGGTGATCGGTCGTGACGACGAAATCCGCCGCACGATCCAGGTCCTGTCGCGCCGCACCAAGAACAACCCGGTCCTGATCGGTGAACCCGGCGTCGGCAAGACGGCGATTGCCGAAGGTCTGGCGCTGCGCATCGTCAATGGTGACGTGCCGGAAAGTTTGAAAGACAAGCAGTTGATGGCGCTCGACATGGGCGCGCTGATCGCCGGTGCAAAATATCGCGGCGAGTTCGAGGAGCGGCTGAAGGCTGTGCTCAACGAGGTGCAGTCTGAAAACGGCAATATCATCCTGTTTATCGATGAGATGCACACATTGGTCGGTGCCGGAAAATCCGATGGCGCCATGGACGCTTCCAACCTGCTGAAGCCCGCACTTGCGCGCGGCGAACTGCATTGCGTTGGCGCGACCACGCTTGATGAATATCGCAAGCATGTGGAAAAGGACCCGGCTCTTGCCCGTCGTTTCCAGCCCGTGATGGTGGAGGAACCGACGGTCGAGGACACGATCTCGATTTTGCGTGGCCTCAAGGAAAAATACGAGCAGCACCACAAGGTGCGCATCTCGGACTCGGCGCTTGTGGCGGCGGCAACGCTGTCGAACCGTTACATCACCGACCGGTTTTTGCCGGACAAGGCGATCGACCTGATGGACGAAGCCGCATCGCGGCTGCGCATGCAGGTGGATTCGAAGCCCGAAGAACTGGACGAACTCGACCGCCGCATCATGCAACTGAAGATCGAACGCGAGGCCTTGAAGAAGGAAACCGATACGGCTTCCGCTGATCGGTTGGCGCGTCTTGAGACCGAAGTGACTTCGCTCGAAGAACAGGCGGATGCGCTGACGGCCCGCTGGCAGGCGGAAAAGCAGAAGCTTGGCCTTGCCGCCGACCTGAAGAAAGAACTGGACGACGCCCGCAACGAGTTGGCCATTGCCCAGCGCAAGGGCGAGTTCCAGCGTGCCGGTGAACTGACCTATGGTGTCATTCCGGATCTGGAAAAGCGTCTTGTCGAGGCCGAAGCGCAGGATACCTCCGCCAATGCCATGGTGCAGGAAGTGGTCGATCCGGATGCGATCGCGCATGTGGTTTCCCGCTGGACCGGCATTCCGGTCGACAAGATGCTGGAAGGCCAGCGCGAAAAGCTGCTGCGCATGGAGGACGAACTGGCTCTGTCGGTTGTCGGCCAGGGTGATGCAGTTCAGGCCGTGTCGCGTGCGGTGCGCCGTTCGCGTGCCGGCCTGCAGGATCCAAACCGGCCGATCGGCTCGTTCATCTTTTTGGGTCCGACCGGCGTCGGCAAGACCGAGCTGACCAAATCGCTGGCGCGTTTCCTGTTCGACGACGAGACCGCGATGGTGCGGCTCGACATGTCGGAATATATGGAAAAGCACTCCGTCTCGCGGCTGATCGGCGCCCCTCCGGGCTATGTCGGTTATGATGAAGGCGGTGCGCTGACCGAGGCGGTAAGGCGCAAGCCTTATCAGGTCGTGCTGTTCGACGAGATCGAGAAGGCGCATCCGGATGTGTTCAACGTTCTTCTGCAGGTGCTGGATGACGGCCGCCTGACGGACGGGCAGGGCCGCACGGTCGACTTCAAGAACACCATCATCATCATGACCTCGAATCTTGGTTCGGAGTTCCTGACCCAGATGAAGGACGGCGACGACAGCGACAGCGTGCGCGAACTGGTGATGGGCGTGGTGAAAGGCCATTTCCGGCCGGAATTCCTGAACCGCGTCGATGATATCATCCTGTTCCATCGCCTGAAGCGTGATGACATGGGTGCGATCGTCGATATCCAGTTGCAGCGCCTGCTGAAACTGCTGGCCGATCGCAAGATCGAACTGGAACTGGACGATGATGCGCGCATCTGGCTGGCCAACAAGGGCTATGATCCGGTCTATGGCGCGCGTCCGTTGAAGCGGGTGATCCAGAAGTTCGTTCAGGACCCGCTGGCCGAGGACATTCTCGGCGGCAAGATCCCGGATGGATCGACCGTCAAGGTGACGTCCGGTTCGGACAGGCTGCTGTTTCGCGTCAAGGGCAGTTTGAGCGAAGCGGCGTAAGGCTTGCGCAGTGTGAGTGAATGAGATGGACCGCGCCGGGTGACTGGCGCGGTTTTTTTGTCGGCTGGCGGCATCAGGTTTGTTTGGGCCGGTAAAAAAACTATCTTACCAAGGATCTTTGTTCTTCCGTCCGAAATGCCGGGGTCAGGACATACAATCAGCTGGGAAACTGATTTTATATATGATATTAAATCATGTATTCTTGACGGACATCTAGGTATCTATATGCCAGAAGCTGCTGTGGAGTCTACGATTTCGAAGTTTTCGGATATCGAGGAGCGCCTTGAGCGCGTCGAAACCAATGTGGCGGGAAGAGATTCCATCTGGTTCAAGATTGTGCCTGTTCTCATATCTGTCCTTGCATTGATATTTTCTTTCGGGACGACATTTGTTTCTTACAAAAGAACAGTAGAGCAAGACACGCTCGCGCTGAGAGGGGAACTTCGGGTTCTTATTCAAAGGCTTGCTGCGCTTCCGAAAGAAAACCTCGAAGCTCTGAAAAAATACGCTGACGACCCGATGTCGTTCGCACTCGTCTCTGGATTTATAAACCAGGAAAATAATCTACTCTCAAAGCAGGCGGAGAACTTGCTCAATAAACTCCCTGAGAGTCAGATTTCTTCGACTGATTATTATGCCGTCTCCAATGCTCTCGGCATCGCTCGAAATTATGATTCGGCCACCAAATTTCTCTATAAATCCCTTGAAGTGGCAAATGGCCTTGACGACGAAGTCGGCGCGTTGAGGAATCTGGCGGGCCTCATGTTCGTAACCGGCAGAATAGGCGATGGCCGAGCGACCTTTCAAAGAGCGCTCGACGTATTCGGTAAATATAAAGGCTTCGATCCTTTCACGATCGCTTCAACCAATATTTTTACCGAAATCTCATGGGCAATGGCGGAGGCGAGTACCAATTCCTTCGATCTGGCTAGCCAGCATCTGGCCAGGGCCGATCAGATTGGCGCAGGGCTTCCTGCCGGACCGAACTCCCAGATTGTCAAATCCCAAATCATCCAGGCGCGCAGCCAGATTCTTTCCGGAGCTAGCGCGTTACCGCTTGCAGGTGCTCCGGCGGTGCTTCCGGCTCAAGGTCAGAAACCATGAAATTTACGGCGGAAGTATTGGCTGCGTAAAAGTTCTTGGAAAAGTTACTCACACCGACAACCTCTCCACCTCCCGCTCCAGCTCGGCAATCCGCCTGTCCTTCGCCGACAGCGCTTCCACCACCGCCGCCGCCTCGAACATCTGCGGAATATGCTGCGGACAGTTGACGTCCCAGGCGCTGACGGAGATCAGGATTGCCTGTTCGATGCGCGCGGCATAGTCGCTCGGCCTCAGTGTCGCGATCAGCTCGGCATCGTCTTCGATCACTCTGGCTGTGCCCCAGATCTTGATACGCCGCTGGTGGGCATAATCCATCAGGAACAGCTGTACCCGCGGGTTTTCCGTCAGGTTGCCTTGGGTGACATATTGCCGGTTGCCGGCAAAATCCGCGAAACCGAGCGTTCGTTCATCGAGCACGTTCAAAAAGCCCGGTGGACCGCCGCGATGCTGGATATAGGGCTGCCCTTCAGCACTTGCCGTTGCGAGATAAAAGCTCACCCGGCTTTCGATATACAGTTTCAGGTTTTCCGGGATTATTGTCTGCCAGGACCCGCCTTCCTCCATGTGCGCATAGGCGCGCCGCGAGCCCTTTCGCGCCTGGATGGCCTTCACCGCCGGGGTGAAGGCGACATCGCTGGAATAATATTCGGCGTTAGCATCGTTCATGTCATCAATCCCCACGCATAGGTGCCTGACAGGATTATGCTAAACTGTCGGATTTTTGAAAAGCCTGCCTGCCGGCCATTCACATTTCGGCGTCATGCACCGGCTTGCCGAGCGCCATTGTCAGGCGGGCACATATCGTCGTCATCCACGCGGTCCACACGTCCGAGTCCATATCGCCCACGAACAACAGTCCGCTCGGTTCAGACGATACGCTGATCCAGCGAGCGTCGTTTTCTGTGCCGTACCAGCATGGGTGTTTGGCGCCTTCAATCCAGCCGTCCATGCCGCGATAAATGTCCGCGACCTTGCGCCAATCTTCGGCCGAGAGATAAGGGTCGATATTGAGCGTGATGGACTGGTGCATTGGTGCAGCCGGTGAGACTATCGGCTGGCAACCTGATCGGCCGGCTGGCCGTTCGGCCCCAGCAGGGTGTCGATGCGCTTGCGCTCCTGCTCGAAACGGGCAAGTGCCTTGCCGTCCAGCGATTTTCCGCCGGGCAGTCGCACTTTCAGCGGATCCACCTTGGCGCCGTTGACGATCAATTCGTAATGCAGGTGCGCGCCGGTCGACTGGCCGGTGGTGCCGACATAACCGATCACCTGACCCTGCGTCACCCGCGCGCCTTCGCGCACGCCCTTGGCGATGGCGCTCTGGTGGTTGTAGGAGGAGAC
This sequence comes from Endobacterium panacihumi, assembly GCF_050847465.1. NCBI lineage: Bacteria > Pseudomonadati > Pseudomonadota > Alphaproteobacteria > Hyphomicrobiales > Rhizobiaceae > Endobacterium > Endobacterium panacihumi. The sequence goes on from NZ_JBOZRA010000005.1 coordinate 346,949, forward strand.
ATAGCCATTGCCGTGGCGGATCATTGTCTGGTTGCCGTAGGTGCCGGCCCATCCCGCCTTTTCCACCACGCCATTGCCGGCGGCGATGATCGGCGTGCCGCGCGGTGCCGCCCAGTCGGAACCGGTATGCATGATCGAGCGCCCCAGGATCGGGTGGCGGCGCATGCCGAAGCCCGAGGTGAAACGACCGTTCGGAACCGGGTTGCGCAGCAGGAACTGTCGGATGCTCTTGCCATCCTGATCGAAATAATCGACGGAATTATCGTCGGTATTGAGGAAACGGTAGAAGCGCGTGCTGTTGTCGCCGAACTTCGCATTGACGTAAAGCAGTTCGGAATTGGCCGTGGCCTGGCCGCTCTGGTCGGCCACCGAGAAAAAGGCCTCGATCGTATCGGTCGGGCGCAACTGCGCCTGCAGATCGACATTGCTGGCCAGCAGCTTGACGAGCAGCGATGTCATCTCGGAGGTCATGCCGTAGGAAAGGGCTGCGCGAAAAATGCCGTCGTAAATGCGCGGCAGCTCGCGGCCGGCAATCATCGGCGGCGCTGAATCGTCGAAGGCGGTATCGACGGCGTCAAGTTTCATCGGCTCCTGACCCTCGATGAAGCGGCCGCGATCGTCGAGCGCGATCGTCATCTGGTGGCTGCCACGCTTGTAGATGCTGGCGCGGACGATCTGCACCATCTCGCCCTCCTGGATCAGGCCGATGCGCAACACTTCGCCCTGCGAAAGCCGGTCCGATCCGAGATAGTCGGAAAGACTGCCGGCAAGTTCGGTTGCCTGCGCCTTGGGATAACCGACGGCGGTCATGGCCGCGACGATCGTCTGGTCCTGGCGCACCGGAATGACGTCGTCGGCATAATCGCGGGTTTTCGGGGTGACCGGTTCGGGTTCCGACACGGTCATGTTTTCCTCGACCACGCGGGCGGACACGAGATTGGTGGTGTCGAGGTGGTCGTCTTCATTGTCGAAACGGCGCGGATCGACATAAGCGAGGCCGGAGACCTGGCTGTTGCCGGCTGTCAAAAGCGAGCCGTTGGTGCGCACGTTCTCTTCGACCTCGTCGAGCGACATGCCGGGTGCATAGGTATAGGACCCGCGCGTGGACGGGAAAGGGATGCTCTGCAGGCTGACATCGGTATCGACCTGCGAACCATAGATCAGGCCGGTGCGGTTGACCGGCGCATCGTCGTCGCCACCTTTTTCGCCGGTGGAGAAGATCGTCAGCGGGTTGAAGGACGGATAGTCCTCGGTCGTGACGTGATTGGCGGCCAGCTGCATCTTCACGTGCGAAAACGGCTGGCGGCGGATGATTTCCTTGGAGCCCTCATGCACGACGGTTGCCACATCCATGACCTTGCGGTCCGTCGGCATGGCAACGATGTTGGCGCCGAGCAGACGTTTGCCGCGGGTCACGCCATCACCGTCATGGGCGTCCGGGACCGAGGCATAGGCTTCGGCGGGAATGGCGAGTTGCTGGCGGCCGTCTAGGGCCGCAAACAGCGCGACGCCCATGAGGATGGAGGAGGTGATGCCGGTCAGAAACGTGCCGGACAGCCAGCGCATGGAAATCTCGCGACGGTCGGGCGCGCGCCGGCCATCCGCGAGGATAGGCGCATCGTTGCCGAGCGATCGGATCATGTTGCGGGGTGTCATCATGCCACGTCTAAACCAAATTTCCCGCCGTAACGGGCCCGTCCTGTTTTTACGCCATTCTCTATGAGGCCGCTTGGCCGCAAGATGTGCCCTTTTCGAAGCCTTGAGTCAAACCACCGGCGGCCTTTGCCGGACAAGCTGATACTGGCTTCCTGTATAAAGGGTATTTCTTCCCCTCTATAGAAGGTGAAGCCCTCTATGGAAGGTCAGTTTCTCCATAGAGGGTAAGACCCTTTATAGAGGGTGAGGATTGAGCGAAGCATGCCGGATGATCGACCCGCTCCCTGATCTATGCAGACCATCAGATTGTGATTTTGTCGGGGCAGGACGAAGGCAGGGCACAGTTTCTTAATGAATGGATGACGGTGAGGGCCAAATTGGGCGTGTGGGTTGGGAAACGATGCGGGATTTAAGCGATAAAACGCCAGATCGCAGATTATATTCTTTAAATTCAGTAACTTATTCGATTTTTGCATTTTTATGAAATTGGCCCATTGACGTTTTCGGGGGGCTCGGACTATAACCCGGTCACTGACGAGGGCGGCGGCGCTGCTGGCGACGAAGCCTCTCGTTCTAAAGAAAGCCACGACAGATTAGCGTAATGCTGGTTGGGACCGAGTTTCGGTTTGGTCCTCGAATTTGTGTCTTTGGGTTTTTGTGACGGCGGTGTTTTGGCATTTGTCGTCTGTTCTTTGACAATTGAATATGAGAAGAAAGAGAAACGTGGTCGGCGGTCTCGCGGATTGAAAATCGCAAGATTTTCAATCGTTGGAAGACGAAAATGACGGTCACGTTTTGATTACGAGAACCATGGAAATTGGCGCTGTGAAGCGCCGAGTGTACAGAAGAGTTCTCGTCGATTCAGAACAAAGTGATCAGTCATGATTGAATTCTCAACTTGAGAGTTTGATCCTGGCTCAGAACGAACGCTGGCGGCAGGCTTAACACATGCAAGTCGAGCGCCCCGCAAGG